>JAQWGI010000021.1 GCA_029238315.1 Polaribacter sp.
GCCGTATTTCCCTTAGCGGGTGCAAATATACACACACTTTTCAATCCCACAACCCTTTTTGCAATTCTTTTTCTTTAAAATTTTAATCACCCGTTTAAAACACTTAATCACAAAGAGTTGGACATCGAAAAAAATATCTATTTTTTATCAGTTCTTTTACTCCTCATCTTAGAAAACATTTCTTTATACACTTCTAAATTAAGATACCCTTTATTTAAAGCATACATCTTATCTATATCTAGAGAGATTTTATAGGGCTCGTCTTTTAGATTTTCTTTAATAAAAGCTCTCTGAAGTATATCTTCTATTAAAAAATCTTCATTATTTGTTAGCGGGTTGTATTCTTTTTTTAATGAAAGCTTAAATAAATTAGCTGTTGTATTATACCAAAAGGCATTCCAACCACTTTTTAACTGTTTAATTTGATCAAAAGTTGTTTTGCCAGTTTGACGATGAATTAATTTTAACAAAACTCTTCCTTCTGTTCTTGTCATACTTTTTAGCTGCGCGGTAAACTCTCCTTCTAAATATCTTTGAACAATCTTAATATATTTTTTCTTTTTTCGATTGCTTTTTATTTTGGACAATCTAACATTTAAAGTATCCAATCTTTTCGACGCAAGTATTGCAAAAGGGTACGCTTTAAAAACCTTTTTTCTAAACCAGAAATAATAATTTGCATCTTCTCTGTGTTTGAATTTAGTTTTTGGCAGTAGTTTAACTTCATCTAGATTAATTGTTAATGTATCTCCAACTTTTATTAATATATATTTTTCAGATAACGAAATACTATCTTTCTTCTGCCCAAAAGAAACAAAAGAAAACAATACTATATATATGTACAAAAATAGTTTCATGTTTTAAGAAAGATAAAGATACCTTTATTTTAAACTTCTTAAAAAAAATTAATGATAAAAAGTCTTAAAAAAGAACATTAGAAATAAAGAAAACTTTTATTTTTACAAAAAGAAGTCTCACTATGCTTTTGATGCTTTTTATTTACATAGAAAACACTCGAAAAGTATTTTTGCTTTTTTACAAAAAACTTATACCTATATACAATGACAAAAAAATCAATATTAAATACAACATCACTTTCATTCTTAGAAAAATATTTAAACAATGCTGCTCCTACTGGTTACGAATGGGAAGGGCAAAAGATCTGGATGGATTATCTAAAGCCATATGTTGATGAATTTATTACAGACACTTACGGAACTGCAGTTGGAGTTATCAATCCTGACGCTAAATTTAAAGTAGTCATAGAAGGACATGCAGATGAAATTTCTTGGTATGTTAATTATATTTCTGATAACGGATTGATCTATGTTATTAGAAACGGAGGATCTGATCATCAAATTGCACCGAGTAAAATTGTAAATATTCATACAAAAAAAGGTATTGTAAAGGGTGTTTTTGGGTGGCCAGCAATTCACACTAGAGATAAGGCTAGAGAAGAAGCTCCTAAACCAGAAAACATTTTTATTGACACGGGTTGTGCAACAAAAAAAGAAGTAGAAGCACTTGGAGTTCATGTTGGTTGTGTAATTACATACCCAGATGAGTTTCATATTCTAAATGGAGATAAATTTGTTTGTAGGGCGCTAGATAACAGAATGGGCGGATTTATGATTGCAGAAGTTGCACGTTTACTAAAAGAGAACAAAAAAGAGTTGCCTTTTGGATTGTATATTACAAATTCTGTACAAGAAGAAATTGGTTTGCGTGGTGCAGAAATGATAACACAAACTATAAAACCTAATGTGGCAATCGTAACAGATGTAACACATGACACCACTACTCCAATGATAGATGTAAAAAAAGCAGGTCATTTAGAGTTAGGTAAAGGACCAGTTATTGCATATGCACCAGCAGTACAACAAAAATTACGAGATTTAATTACAGAAACAGCAGAAGAAAATAACATTCCGTTTCAACGTTCTGCATTATCAAGAGCAACTGGTACAGATACTGATGCTTTTGCATATAGTAACGGAGGAGTAGCATCTGCATTAATTTCATTACCACTTCGTTACATGCACACAACTGTAGAAATGGTACACAGACAAGATGTAGAAAATGTGATTAAAATGATATACGAATCATTATTAAAAATTAAAAACGGAGAAACATTTTCTTATTTCAAGCAATAGATGAACCTTCAAGATCAAAAAAATCTGTTCGATATTCCTGAGGGAATTCATTATTTAAATACCGCAAGTCTCTCTGCTTCTTTTAAAGCTATAGAAGAAGCCGGCATTAAAGCTGTTAAAGAAAAAAGTAAACCGTATTTAATTCCAACTACAGATTTTTTTGATCCTGTTATCAAGCTTAAAAAACTATTTGCCCAACTTATAAATACAGATGATTACAATAGAATTGCAAATATTCCTTCAGTTTCTTACGGGTTATCTACTGTTGCAAATAATATCAAATTAAATAAAGGTGATGAAATTGTTCTTATTGAAGAGCAATTTCCAAGCAATTATTATGTCTGGGAAAAACTTGCTCGCAAATATAAAGGAGTTATTAAAATTATAAAACAACCAACTTCTAGAGAAAATAGAGGGAAATTATGGAATGAAGAAATTCTAAATTCCATAAATGACAAAACAGCATTTATTGCGTTAGGAAATATTCATTGGACAAACGGAACTATTTTTGATTTAAAAGCAATTAGAAAAAAGACCAGAAACCACAATGCCTTGTTAATTGTTGACGGTAGTCAATCTATTGGCGCTATGGAATTTTCTATAAAGGAAATTGAGCCTGATGCATTAATTTGTGCAGGTTACAAATGGTTATTTGGTCCTTACGGATGTGGGTATGCTTATTTTGGACCGTATTTTGATAATGGAAATCCGATTGAAGAAAATTGGTCGAATCGCTTTAATAGTGAAAACTTAAGCCATTTAGTAAATTACGAATCTAAATACAAACCACTGGCAAACAGATATTCTGTTGGCGAACACGCCAGTTTTATTTATGTGCAAATGCAAATTGCCGCGTTAGAACAAATAATTGATTGGACACCAAAAGCAATTCAAGAATATTGTAAAGAAATCACTACTTATTTTGTAAAAACACTTTCTGAAAATGGTTGCGAAATTGAAGATTCAGATACAAGAGCAAATCATTTATTTGGTGTAAAAATTCCAGAAAGCATTGATAAAGATGCTTTAAAAGAAACACTTTTAAAAAACAATGTTTACGTTTCTTTTAGAGGAAACTACATTAGAGTATCCTGCCATTTGTTTAATACTTCAGATGATTTAAGGGTTTTGTCTGATTGTATATTAAATAAATCACTTTAAATGATGTCATTTCGAGCGTAATCGAGAAATCTATTTTAAAGACCTTTCGACTCCGCTCAAGGTGACATTATATTTTTATATGGATGAACTCATAGATATTTTAACTTCAGAAGGAAAACCAACTGGGAAAACTGCTTTAAAATCTGAAGTGCATAAAAATGGTTGGTTTCATGCAACTGTGCATGTTTGGCTATATACTGTTGATAAAAAAATAGTACTTCAAAAAAGAGCATTGACAAAAAAAGTATTTCCTGGCTTGTGGGATATTTCTGTTGCAGGTCATATTGGAGCTGGAGAAACCGTTTTGTCTTCAGCAAAGAGAGAAGTTTTTGAAGAAATTGGATTAAAGCTAAATGAAAAAGATCTTATCAAAATTGGAACTAGAATCCATCAAGTAACGCATAAAAATGGAATACAAGACAATGAACATCATCACGTTTTTATTGCTCAATTAAAAGTTCCAATCTCTGAATTAAAAATTCAAGAAGAAGAAGTTGCTGCTATTAAATTGTTTGAACTATCAACATTAAAAAACACAAAAAACCTTGAAAACGTTTTGCTCTCAAGGTTTCATAGTTATTATTGTATTGTGTATAATGAAATAGAAAAAAAATTACAATCTAAAAACTAATTTAGTAAGCATTCTCTATTCATTTGTTGTCATTGCATAAGCTAAAGAAATAAAACCAATACTAGAAATCTGTTCTTCTAATCTAGATCCCTTAAATTTCAGTGCTACTTTGTATGCTTTTTCTTTAAGATTTTTATAAGTATTTTCCATAATCTTTAAATGTAAGAATAAAAATCATAAAAATTATTTTTTAGGATTCTCGAAAAACGAATCTGATAATGCAGTTTCAGAAATTACAGGCAATGTAAACTCAGTTGCAGCCCCTCTTGGTTCTGTTAAATTTCCTTTTTCATCTTTTTGATACCAAGTAATTGCTTTTGGTAATAAAAAACCGTTTACCAAGTTCCAATCATGATATTTTATAATATTAAATTTCTCTGAAGGTTGTTTAGAATTAAACGTTACCGTGTAGGCCAGCCATTCCATTTTATAGGTTTCTTTATTATAGTAAATGATATAATTATCATCTGGCGATGAACCAACATTTGGGTTGTAAGAAATTTTAACTCCAGGATAATTTTCTCCTTTAAAAACTAAATCATCTGTTTTTTCATAGATAATTCCGTCATCAGCCAACACAAAAGGCATTGCATAAAAATAGAAATACAAGTTGCAGTAAAAATCTTTTGTACTTTTAAATGATTTTTCTTTGGTTTCGTGCAACCAAATTTCTTTCCCGTCAAAACCTAATGAATAATTTGGTGTATTAATGACTGTTTTTCTAGATTGTAAATCTACCGAATGTACTTCTTCTCCTTTATTAAAAGACAATGTTTTTTGCTTTCTCCACAACTCAATCCCACCATGTTTTTCTATGACTTTAGCTATTTCTATTGGAAAATTTTCTTTTTTGACTTCTTTTTTAGGTTCATTTTTACAAGAAATCACTATTAGAGAAAGAATAAATAATAAAGTTAGTTTTTTCATTTGTTGATTTGATCTAGTTTTCAATTTTTGAAAAGTCGTTCGTTTTATAAATTTATTACATTTTATTTGAGGTATCTCTACAAGGTAGAAATAACAATTATATCCCGCTTTTCAGCGGAATTAATTCAACTTTCAATTTTTATTAAGTTGCTATGCAACTTAAAAAAATTAAGTTTCATTATATTTTTGCTTGGTACGTATATAAATCATAATACCTTCCTTGCAAATTAATTAACTCTTCATGAGTTCCTCGCTCAGCAATAGAACCGGCCTCAATAACTAATATTTGATCTGCTTGTTTAATAGTACTCAATCTATGTGCTATTACTAGTGTGGTTCTTTCTTTCATTAACTCAGATAAACTTTTCTGAATCAATGCTTCACTTTCCGTATCTAAACTTGACGTGGCTTCATCTAAAATAATAATTTTTGGATTCGCTAATATTGCCCTAGCAATAGCCAATCGCTGTCTTTGTCCACCAGAAAGTTTTACGCCACGTTCTCCTATTAATGTGTCTAATCCATCATCAAATCGATCAGTAAATTCATTCACATAAGCCGATTTTACAGCATATTGCAATTCTTTATCTGTTGCATTTGGTCTGGGAAAAAGTATGTTTTCTTTAATGGTGCCCTCAAAAAGAAACTCGTCTTGCAACACCACTCCTAGGTTTTTTCTATAGCTATTTAACATTACTTTAGAAAGGTCTTGATTATCTATAGTGATTAAACCTGATTTTGGATTTAAAAACGTTGCAGACAAACCTGCAATGGTAGATTTTCCAGAACCAGAACTTCCTACTAAAGCAGTAACAGTTCCTTTCGGAACCTCAAAACTAACATCATTAATCACTTCTTTTCCTTCATCATACGAAAAAGAAACGTTATCAAATTTAATAGTTCCTTTTACTTCTTTTAATTGAATTGTTCTTTCTGCATCATCTTCTTCTGCTTCCATGTTCATTAACTCTTCGGTTCTATCTAAACCTGCCAAAGCTTCCGTTAACTGACTTCCAATATTACTCATTTGCACAATTGGTGCAATCATAAAACCTAGGATTAATGTAAAGAATAAAAACTCACCAGAAGTCATACTGTCATTCATCATATAATAACCACCAATACCCATAATTCCGGTTGTAGCTACACCAATTAAAAAAGTTGATGAACTCGTCATTATTGCAGTTGCCGTTAAACTCTTTTTTACATTTTGATACAATTTTTCGACACCTTTTTCAAAAGTTTTGTTTTCTTGATCTTCTGCATTAAATGCTTTTATAACTCTAACACCTGCTAAAGTTTCTGTTAATCTTCCTTTTACTTCTGCGTTTATTTTACCGCGAGTTCTAAAGATTGGACGAATAAATTTAAATGCTTTTAAGGCAACGATTCCGAAAATTGAAATCGGCAAGAAAACAAACAATGTCATCCATGGGTTTAAGTTGACTAAAATAATTAAAGAAATTACCGCGGTAATTGTTCCTCCAACCAATTGCACCAAGCCTGTTCCGATTAAATTTCTAACGCCTTCAACATCGCTCATAATTCTAGAAACTAATGCACCGGATTTTGTATTATCAAAAAAACTAATTGGTAAAGACAGTACTTTCTTTTGCACTTGCGCTCTTAATTCTGATATTAAATATTGTGCTTGTACACTTAAAATTCGTGTCAATAAAAAAGAAGTAATTGCTTGCAACAAAATGGCGACTAAAACAATTACTATTAACATATATAATTTATCGAAATCTTTATCTGGCACTACCTCATCTAGTAACACTTTACTTTGCCAAGGCAATATTAAACCAGACAAACTTCTGATAACAATTAAAATTAATCCGATAAAAACCAAATTTCTTCGAGGCCAAATAATGGTTTTAAATGCTTTACCGATAGAAACTTTCGGTTTCTTTTTATGTTGTTTTAAATCTTTTAAATGTTGCATGCTGTTATTTATAATAGGTATTAATGTATCCTTTCAAAATACATGCCATGGATATTAACATGACACAATAGCAAAACATTTCTAAAATGATGTTTTATTTCTTTTAAAAATTCAACCTAATGACTTATAAATAACTACTTAAGTTGAATAAGTTTTACTTTATCTAATACTACCATTATGCAATAAGTAATATCTACTTCATGCCATTTTACACCAAAATTTGCTCGTCCACCATGAGCATGATGATTATTATGATAGCCTTCGCCCATCATTAAAAAATCAAAAGGCAATAAGTTTTTAGATGTATCACTTACTTTAAAATTTACATAACCATAAATATGAGCAAACCAATTAATAATTACTCCATGAATTGGAGCCATTAAAAAAGCAACAGGTAAAAACAACCATTGCCACCAAGCAGTTGTAAAGAAAACAAAGAATAACGTATAAAGTAGCGCCCAACTTAATCTAGAAAATCGAGAACTTGCAAAGGCATCAAAAGGTTCCCATTGAGGTACGTTTTTAGTAAACTTTTCTTCTATTGAAATCCTTTTTGTATTGATATCTTGATATATGTTCTTTGTACGCCACATCATACTAAATAAATTAGTATCGTATTTTGGTGAATGTGGATCTTTTTCTGTATCGGCATAAGCATGATGCATTCTGTGCATTACACCATAACCATAAGCACTTAAATAATTTGAACCTTGCGTTAGCCACGTTAAGAAAAAACAAACTTTTTCTCCTCGTTTAGACATTGTAAAGGTTTGATGTGCTGCATATCTATGTAGAAAAAAGGTTTGAAAAAACAACCCAGAATACCACAAAATCACAATTAAAATTATCACGTACATGTTCAATTATTTAGTATACAAATAACCGAACATAATTCGTGTAATAAAATGAACCTAAGTTAAGAAATTCGTTTCCGAATTCTACTCAAAGCTTGTGCCGTAACACCAATATAAGAAGCAACATATTTTAACGGAATTGCTTTAATCAAATTTGGTCTCTCTTTGAATAAATTTAAATATCGCTCTTCTGCTGTTTCGTTTAATAACGATTGTTCTCTTTTAGATTTTATTAAAAATAAACGTTCTGAAGACAAGCGTCCAAGGGTGTTTCCTATTTTAGTTTTTCTGTAAACTTCTTGTAAATCGTCATAGGAGATACTCCACATAGTAACATTTGTTAGTGTTTCTAATTCGTACAATGTGGGTTTTCTGGTTAAAAAAGAATCATAAGCACTCACAAATTCGTTTTCAAAACAAAAACCAAAAGTAATTTCTTTGTTAAGAGCTTTATTCGGAATTAAAAAACGAACAATTCCACTAGAAATAAAAGAGATATGGTTTTCAACTTCATTAATAGTTAACAGTTTTGTTCTTTTCTTAAAGGTTCTTTGTTCTAATCTTGAAGTAAAAAAGTTCCAATCACTATCTTCTATTGATATGGTTTTTTCTAGATATTTTCTAATCGTATTCATTTACAATTTATTATCAATAATACTTTGTACGACATCAGGATTTAATAAGGTAGAAATATCACCCAAATTATCCATCTCATTATGTGCAATTTTTCGTAAAATTCTACGCATAATTTTACCAGAGCGTGTTTTGGGCAATCCTTCTGTAAACTGAATTTTATCTAATTTTGCAATCGGACCAATTCTGTCTGCTATTAATTGATTTATTTCTTTACTTAAATTTTTATGATTTCTAGATTCTCCAGCATCTTTCAACGTAATATATCCATACAAAGCGCTTCCTTTTATATCATGCGGAAAACCAACAATTGCACTTTCTGCAACGGCAGGATGCTCGTTTATTGCATCTTCAATTGGAGCAGTTCCTAGATTATGTCCAGAAACAATAATTACATCATCTACTCTACCGGTAATTCTGTAATAACCAACTTCGTCTCGCAAAGCGCCATCACCCGTAAAATACATATTATCAAAAGCAGAAAAATAAGTTTCTTTATAACGTTGATGACTTCCCCAAATAGTTCTAGCCATACTTGGCCAGGGAAATTTAATACACAAACGACCTTCTACTTGATTTCCTTTTAATTCATCGCCGTTTTCATTCATTAAAGCAGGCTGAATTCCAATAAAAGGTAAGGTTGCATACGTGGGTTTTGTTGGTGTTACATACGGAATTGGCGTAATCATAATTCCGCCTGTTTCTGTTTGCCACCAAGTATCTACAATCGGACTTTTCTTTTTACCAACATTCTCATTATACCAATGCCAAGCTTCTTCATTAATTGGCTCTCCAACAGAACCCAACACTTTTAAAGAAGATAAATTGTATTTCTCAACCAATTCAGTTCCTTGTTTTGCCAAAGCTCTAATAGCAGTTGGTGCTGTATAAAACTGATTGATTTTATGTTTATCTACAATTTCCCAAAAGCGCCCAAAATTTGGGTAACTAGGTACGCCTTCAAATAGTACTGTGGTTGCACCGTTTGCCAAAGGTCCATATATAATATAGGAATGCCCAGTAATCCAACCAATATCTGCAGTACACCAATACACATCATTTTCTTTATACTGAAAAACATTTTTAAAAGTGTACGCCGTATAAACCATATAGCCTGCAGATGAGTGCACCATTCCTTTTGGTTTTCCTGTTGATCCAGAAGTATATAAAATAAACAACGGATCTTCTGCGTCCATCACTTCTGCATTTCCTTCTTTTGAAGCGGAATCCAATAACGGTTGTAACCAAAAATCTCTTCCTACTTTCATAGAAATCTTAGAATTAATTCTTTTTGCAACTAGTACATTTTTAACTCCAGGACAACTTTCTAATGCTTCATCCACTACTCCTTTTAGATCAATTGTTTTATTTCCTCTATAAGATCCATCTGCAGTGATAACCATTTTACAATCACAATCATTAATTCTTGTTGATAATGCTTTGGATGAAAATCCTGCAAATACAACAGAATGAATTGCGCCAATTCTTGCACAAGCCAAAGTTGCAATTGCCAATTCTGGAATCATTGGAACATAAATACAAACACGATCTCCTTTTGTAACTCCTTTGCTTTTTAACACATTTGCAAACTGATTTACACGCTCATATAATTGCTTGTATGAAATATATTCTGCTTTATCAGTAGGATTGTTAGGCTCAAAAATAATAGCTGTTTTATCACCTCGTGTTGCTAAATGCCGATCGATACAATTTTCTGTAATATTTAATTTAGCTCCTTCAAACCATTTTACTTCTGGTTTAGAAAAATCCCAACTCAATACATTAGTCCATTTTTTTCTCCACAAAAAATGTTCTTCAGCAATTTCTTCCCAAAAGTTTTCTGGCTCTCTAATAGATTTTCTATAAACTTGATAATATTCTTCTAAATGTTTTATGTGGTAATTGCTCATTGTAATATTTTTGCTATGGCAAGTTAATGCATCTGTTTTGAATTAAAAAATGTTTCTTCTTCAGCACTTAAAAGCCTCGAATGAATAAAAAAACGGAGACCAAGTGGAATTTCTAGCGAAAAACTTGCCCCTCTTCCTTCTGTAATATCTACTGTTAAATGGGTATGCTTCCAATACTCAAATTGATCCCTATTCATGTAAAAGTTAACATCATTTAGAGTTCCTAAAAGCACATCACTTTCATCTAAATACATATCTTCTTTTTCAAAAATCATCGGCGCAGAACCATCACAACAACCACCACTTTGATGAAAAATTAACGTGCCATGTTTTTCTTTTAAAATCTCCAAAACTTCAGTTGCTTTTTTAGTAATTGTAATTCTTTCCATATTTAAATATATTAAAAAAAGCTGAAGGAAGTATTCCTTCAGCTTTTACTAATATGTCCTTTTTTCTAAAAAAAACCTAATTTATTTTTATCGTAAGAAATCAACATGTTTTTTGTTTGACGATAATAATTAAGCATCATCACATGATTTTCTCTTCCAAACCCAGATTTCTTATACCCACCAAAAGGTGCGTGTGCAGGATACGCATGATAACAATTTACCCAAACTCTTCCTGCTTTTATAGCTCTAGGGATCTGATATAATTGATGCGCATCTCGTGTCCAAACACCAGCACCTAAACCATAAAGTGTATCATTTGCAATTTCTATAGCTTCAGCTTCATCTTTAAATTTAGTTACACAAGCTACAGGTCCAAAAATTTCTTCTTGAAAAACTCTCATCTTATTGTGTCCCTCTAGTATAGTTGGCTTTATATAAAAACCTTTAGATAAATCGCCAGATAATTGGTTTGCCTCACCACCTGTAAGTACTTTTGCTCCTTCATCTATACCAATTTTGAAATACGATTGTATTTTTTGATATTGATCATTAGAAGCTTGTGCACCAACCATGGTACTGGCATCATAAGGATTGTCTTGTATGATTGCATTTGTTCTCGCGACAACACGTTCCATAAATGCATCATAAATATCTTCTTGAACCAAAATCCTTGACGGACACGTACATACTTCTCCTTGATTAAATGCAAAAAGCACTGCCCCTTCAATAGCTTTATCTAAGTAAGCATCATCTTCATCCATTACAGAATTAAAGAATATGTTTGGAGATTTGCCACCCAACTCCATCGTAACCGGATTTAAATTTTTAGAAGCGTACTGCATAATTAGTTGCCCTGTTGTTGTTTCTCCTGTAAATGCAACTTTGTCTACTTTTGAACTAGAAGCTAACGGTTTTCCTGCTTCTGGACCAAATCCATGCACAACATTA
Source organism: Polaribacter sp. (assembly GCA_029238315.1). Lineage (GTDB taxonomy): Bacteria > Bacteroidota > Bacteroidia > Flavobacteriales > Flavobacteriaceae > Polaribacter. Next base: position 11,552 of record JAQWGI010000021.1, read on the forward strand.
ACAACTCCTGGTGGAAAAACTTCGGCAATTTTCTCCATTAGTAAAGTTGCAGAAGAAGGTGTTTGTTCTGCTGGTTTTAAGACCACACAGTTTCCAGTAACCAATGCAGGTGGTAATTTCCAAGACAACATCAAAAGAGGAAAATTCCAAGGAATAATCTGCCCAATAACTCCCAAAGGCTCTTTTATGTTCATAGAAAGTGTGTGCTGATCTAGTTCTGTTGCACTTCCTTCTTCTGAACGAATACATGCTGCAAAATAACGCCAATGATCTACAGATAAGGGCACATCTGCATTTAACGTTTCACGAATTGGTTTTCCATTATCACACGTTTCTACCAATGCAAATTCTTCTAAATTAGCCTCTATGATATCTGCTACTTTATTTAATAATGTAGCTCTTTCTGTTGCAGATGTATTACCCCAAGATTCTTTTGCTGCGTTTGCGGCGTCTAAAGCCAACTCAACATCTTCTTTTTGCGAGCGTGGATATTTTGCTATGTAACTGCTGTCTATTGGCGAGGTATTTTCAAAATATTGCCCATCTAGTGGAGCAATAAATTTTCCATTGATAAAATTCTCGTACTTGTCTTTGAATTTTGGTTTTGAATAATTCATTAAATTCTTTTTTAAATTAGTAATTAGATAATTTTATTACCTATTAAATAAATTATCTTTATTTTTGATAAAGTTATTTTATCATATCCTAATTTTATTGAACATATTTATTAAATTGTTGAACATATCTATTATTTAACACTTTATTCATTAATTTTTTGTCATATCGAGTATGAAACCTTTATTAAGTCAACATAAAAACAATAGAAAACTTACTAAGTTAGTAGAAAACAAAACAACTTACAATGCAGAATATGCAGAACTTAATATTTTTGAAACACATGCCATTGCACAAAAAGTAGCATTAACTTTTGATTTTCCAATTATTGCAAGTATGCTTACTGGAAAAAAGGTCATGCATTTAGAAGGTTTTGATGCTTTTGATTTTTTTCCTGGAGAATCTGTTGTTATGCCCACCAACAATAAAATGGTCATCGATTTTCCAATAGCGACAAAGAACAATCCTACACAATGCCTGGCCTTAGGAATAGATGCTTTTAAAATTGATGAAGTTGTTGAAAAATTTAACCAACACGTTGCTATAGAAAATGAAAATAATACTTGGAATCTAGAAGAAACTGCTTCTCATTTAATTAACAATAAAGATGTAAATCTATTGTTAAAAAGACTAACACAAACTTTTACAAACAACAACAAATCTAAAGATGTATTGTTAGACTTAATGATACAAGAACTCATTGTAAGACTATTACAAACCAAAGCTAAATCACTTATTATTAATGATACAGATCAAATTTTTAATGATACAAGAATTGGAACTGTTATAAAATACATTAAAGAAAATTTAACCAATAAAGATATCAATGTTGACATACTTGCAAAAAAAGCTTATATGAGTACTTCTCATTTTCATAAACAATTTAAAAACACTTTAGGAATCTCTCCTATTGACTATATCAATTCAGAAAAAATTAAATTCTCAAAAAGATTAATAAAAGAATCTAAAGATTTTAGAATGTCTGAAGTTGCTTTTAAAGCTGGTTTTAACAACACCAGTTATTTTAACAGACAATTTAAAAAAATGGAAATGATGACACCACAACAGTTTAAGAAATCTTTAGATAGCTAATTTTTTAAGTTACTTTTGTAAAAAATAACTTAAAATCTATATCTATTGACGTTAGAATTCCTTTTTAATAATTGGTTTATCATTCTATTGTTTTTTACAGTTGCTATTTTATATGCTTCTGTTGGTTTTGGTGGCGGATCAAGTTATTTAGCGATACTAGCATTAACCGGTTTGGCTTTTACACAAATTAGAGCAACAGCTTTATTGTGCAATATTGTAGTAGTTTTTGGAAATGTAATTTACTATCAAAAGCAAAAAAAATACAATTATAAAAAGGTAGTTCCGTTAGTTTTGTTTAGTGTACCATTTGCATTTATTGGTGGATATTTAAAAATAAGCCAATCGTTTTTCTTTATTTTATTAGGTATTACATTACTATTTGCTGCAATTAGCATGTGGATTTCTAAAAAAATTGTAGCATCTGAAGAGAAATCAATGAAATTACACTTTTCAAAAAATGCGAGTTATGGAGGAATTATAGGTTTTATATCTGGTATGGTTGGAATTGGTGGCGGAATATTCTTAGCCCCCTTATTGCATCTTACAAATTGGGATACACCAAAAAAAATTGCAGCAACTGCTAGTTTATTTATTCTTGTAAATTCTATTGCTGGTTTAGGAGGCCAGTATTTAAATCCAGATTTTACCATTAATTGGAAATTAACAACTGTTTTATTAATTACCGTATTTATTGGTGGACAAATTGGAAGTAAATTGAGTAATAAATTCTTACATCCTATTTACTTAAAAAAAGCCACTGCGCTATTAATTGCTTTTGTTAGTCTTCGCATACTTTTTTCATAAAAAACGCAATTACCTGAAAATAAGATAGTTAAACTGAGTTGACAATAAGTTTATTGAAGAAAAACAATTTTGTTTAATAATTTTAACATTTTATTAAACAAAAATGTATTTTTTTGCTGTAGGTTTGTCAAGAACTTAAAAAATCAATTTCAAATGAATGTAAGAAAAATAGTACCCGTAGTAATGTTAGCATTAGCAATTTCAGTACCAACTTTTGCAAACAACACAAATCCTGAGAACGGAAAAAAGAAAACACAAGTTGTTAAAAAATCAGACAAAACAATTGTTGGCGTAGCTGCTTCAAATGCTAATTTTACAACATTAGTTGCTGCTGTTAAAGCTGCTGGTTTAGTAGATGTTTTAAATAGTGATGGACCTTTTACAGTTTTTGCTCCAGTAAATGACGCATTTGCTAAATTACCTGAAGGAACAGTTGCTACTTTATTAAAGCCAGAAAATAAAAGTTTATTAACTGCTATTTTAACATACCATGTAGTTGCTGGGAAATTTAAAGCTGCAGATGTATTAAAAGCAATTAAAGATAATGGAGGAAAATTTGTAATTACAACTGTACAAGGTGGTAAGCTTACTGCTTCTTTAAAAGGAGGAAAAGTAATTTTAACAGATGTTAAAGGAAACGCTTCTACAATTGTATTAACAGATGTAGATGCAACAAATGGTGTTATTCACGCAATAGACAGCGTTGTAATGCCTCAATAACCGTTGTGAGTTAGGTTAGTTTTAAAAGTTGCTACAGAAATGTAGCAGCTTTTTTTTTATAAATCATCTATCTCTGCTTGATAGTCAAACTGTAAATCTTCATGAAGAGTTGCAACTGCTTTTTTTATCAAAACTACTTGTCTTTCAAAAGTATTTAGCAATCTTGGACTCTTATTTATTGAAGGTGTAAAGTTTTTTAATTTTTGACAGAAGTACAGTAGCAATTCTACTTCTGTTTCTTTTTTTTGAGAATATCGAATAAATTTTTTTGTAAGTGTTAATATTTTTCGAACACTTTTTCTAATATAAAAATAACTTTTAGGGTTTATTTGTTCAAACAACTCATCTATCTGTTCTTTTACACTCTCTAAATACATTTCTTCATCTGAAGCTTCAAACAACAAATAAGTTAACAATTCTTTGTTCTCTTTTTTAAACTTAGACAAACGTAAACATAAATCTATCAACTCTTTTGAGTTCTTATAACTCAATTCATCTTTGATTTTTTTTACTGTAACTGCTTTCATGCTTCTAAAATAGATTTAAAAAAGAAACCTCACAAATATTGTGAGGTTCTCTAAATATAAAAAGTTATGGCATTTAATTTTCACTAGGAATTTCTACCATTTCATTTACATCTGCGTTATAATCTACACCATCTACTTTAAATCCAAACAAATTAAAAAAGTCATTACTATAACCTTCTAAGTCTCCTATATCAAATAAGTTTTCTGTCGATGCAGTTTCCCAAAGTTTAGCAACTTCTTCTTGTACATCTTCACGCATTTCCCAATCGTCAATTCTAATTCTTCCATTATCATCCAACAACATTTCTTTACCATTAAACAATCTTTCACTGTATAAACGTTGAATTTGCTCTATACATCCTTCATGGATTCCTTTTGCTTTCATTATTTTATACAATAAAGAAATATATAAAGGAATTACAGGAATTGCAGAACTTGCTTGTGTAACCAGTGCTTTATTAACAGAAACATATGCTTTACCTCCAATAGATTTTAAAGCATCAGAAATCGTAAAAGCAGTTGCTTCTAAATCATCTTTAGCAGCACCAATAGTTCCTTTTCTATATACAGCCTCTGTTAATGAAGGGCCTATGTAAGAATATGCAACTGTGGTTGCTCCTTCGGCTAATAAATTTTCTGACTTTAAAGCATCCATCCACATTTTCCAATCTTCACCTCCCATTACTGCAACCGTATTTGCAATATCATCTCCTTCTGCAGGATTTATTGAAATTTCAGTTACATCTCCTGTATGAAAATCTACTGTTTTATTAGAAAAAACCCCTCCAATTGGTTTTAATACTGATTTATAACGAGTTCCTGTATCTGGATGTGTTCTTACTGGCGATGCCAAACTGTATATTACTAAATCTACCTGACCTAAATCTTCTTTAATCATATCTAATGTTTTACGTTTAATTTCATTAGAAAACGCATCTCCATTAATACTTTTTGCATACAAACCTGCTTTATGTGCATGTTTTTCAAAAGCTGCTGTATTGTAATAACCTGCAGAACCTGTTCTTCCTGGAGTTGATGGTTTGTCAAAAAACACACCAATTGTTGATGCGTCAGACCCAAATGCACTTGAAATTCTAGATGCTAAACCAAATCCGGTTGAAGAACCAATAACCAATACTTTTTTTGCACCGTTAATTTTTCCTTTAGATTTTACATATGCTATTTGATCAACTACATTTTGCTCACAACCAGTTGGGTGCGCTGTTAAACAAATAAATCCTCTTGTTCTTGGTTCAATAATCATAATTGTTTGTTTTTATTTTATATTTAATGATTGTCTAAAATTCTTTGACAAATCATATTTACTATTCTTTTGTTATGCTCTAAATCATTTTCTTTATAAGTAGTAAACTCATTATTTGTAAACTGTCCAATAACGATTCCTATAAATTGATTTCTTAAAACGGTGTTATTTTTGGTCACTAAATTTACATAATTATTCAGTGCTTCTTTATTTAAAGTATGTGTATCTGTTTTTTGCTTTTTGGAAAAAGCACTGAATACACTTAAGATAATATCGTTTTGTAATTTTAAAATTGGACGTAATGTTTTATTCTGAAAATTTTCATCTTCTACAATAGATCCTAAATTTAACTCAGGACGAATGCTTAATTTCTTCTTATCCATTTAAAAAATCAGTTACATTTTTCTCTATTCGTGCTAAAACATTTTCTGTTGCTGCTTTTACAAAAGATTCTCCTGTAATTTGCTCAAACAACTCAATGTATCTGTTAGAAATTTCTGTAACTTTTTCATCAGACATTGCTGGAATTTCTTGTCCATCTATACCTTGAAACCCGTTTTCAATTAACCATTGACGTACAAATTCTTTTGATAATTGCTTTTGTTTTTCTCCTTTTTCTTGACGTTCAGCATATCCTTCTTGATAAAAATAACGCGATGAATCTGGTGTGTGGATTTCATCAATCAAAACAATTTTACCGTCTTTAGTTTTTCCGAATTCATATTTAGTATCTACTAAAATTAATCCGCGTTTAGCAGCAATTTCTGTTCCTCTTTGAAATAAGGCGCGCGTATAATTTTCTAAAATAATGTAATCTTCTTCAGAAACTATTTGATTTGATAAAATTGCTTCACGCGTAATATCTTCATCATGATCGCCATTAGCTGCTTTTGTTGATGGTGTAATTATCGGAATTGGAAACTGATCATTTTCTTTCATTCCTTCTGGCATTGCAATACCACAAAGCATTCTTTTCCCTGCTTTATATTCTCTTGCTGCATGACCAGATAAGTAACCACGAATAACCATTTCTACTTTAAAAGGCTCACATAAATGACCAATGGCAACATTTTCATCTGGATTAGCAACCAACCAATTCGGAACAATATCAGCAGTATCATTCATCATTTTTGTTGCAATCTGATTTAATATTTGTCCTTTATACGGTATTTGACGCGGTAAAATCACATCAAATGCAGACAATCTATCAGAGGCAATCATTACCAATACATCGTCATTTATATTATAAACTTCTCTTACTTTTCCTTTATACACCCATTTCTGCTTCGGGAAGTTAAAATTAGTTTGGTTTATTGTGTTCATTTTTATTGTGTTGTTGTTGCTGCAAAAGTAAACTAAACACTTTTGACTAACAACAAAAAACTACTCTGCTTCTATACTTTTATATGCAGTGATGATTCTTCTAACCAATCTATGGCGAATTACATCTTTATCATCTAAATACACTTGTGCAATTCCATCAATATCCTTCAATGCCAATAACGATTCTTTTAACCCAGAAACTTGTTTTCTTGGTAAATCTATTTGTCCAGGATCTCCATTAATTACAAATTTTGCATGTTTACCCATTCTGGTTAAAAACATTTTCATTTGATTGTGGGTTGTGTTTTGCGCTTCATCTAAAATTACAAAAGCATTGTCTAAGGTTCTACCTCGCATAAAAGCTAATGGGGCAATTTGTATGACTCCTTTTTCTAGATGGGATTCTAATTTTTCATGCGGTATCATATCACGCAAAGCATCATATAAAGGTTGCATATACGGATCTAATTTTTCTTTTAAATCGCCCGGTAAAAACCCTAAATTCTCTCCAGATTCTACAGCTGGTCTTGTTAAAACAATTCTTCTAACTTCTTTATCTTTTAATGCTTTAACAGCCAATGCAACTGCCGTATAGGTTTTTCCTGTTCCGGCTGGACCAACTGCAAAAAGCATATCATTTTTTTGCATCATCGCAACCATTTTACGTTGATTTACAGTTTGTGCTTTTATTAATTTACCATTAACTCCGTGCAACAAAACATCTTTTGCATTTACATCTACTTTTTCTTCTTTTCCTGTTGAAGTTAAGATGCGCTCTATACTATTTTCATCTAGTTTATTATACTTATTAAAGTACTTAATAAGCATTTCAAAGCGTTTTTCAAATTCATCTAAAATTTCAGACTCTCCATAAATCTTTAAATTTACACCTCTTGCAACAATTTTAATTTTTGGGAAAAACTTTTTTAATAATGCAAGCGTGCTATCTTGGGTTCCAAAAAATTCTTTTGGATCAATATCGGTTAGATCAATAATTCTTTCTGTCAAATGGTTCTATTTTAATAGGTTAACAACAGTGTTATTAAAAAACAAAAAAGAGAAATAAACTATCTACTTTTTATAGAAGAAAATTACGGATAAAATTTTAGAAATGATTAGCTTTGTTTAAAATATTTATCAACTTTTTATTCTTTGTCAATAATAAGAGTAAAAACTTAAAACTGTATTTAAGAGGATTCTTAAATACAGTTTTCCAAAACAATTAACTGGTAGTCTTTACATGTCTTTAATTACATTAACAACAGATTTCGGAACTAAAGATCACTTTGTAGGTGCTGTAAAAGGGGCTATCTACTCAGAATTACCTGATGCTAAAATTGTTGATATAACTCACGAAATAACTCCATTTAGCATTACTGAAACTGCCTACATTCTAAAAAACTCTTACAAAAGTTTCCCTGATAAGAGTATTCATATTGTTGGTGTTGATTCTGAATTGAGTCCAGAAAATAAACACATTGTTATTTTATTAGACAATCATTATTTTATTTGTCCAGATAACGGATTAATCTCAATGATTGCATCAGAAATTAACCCTACACAAATTGTAGAAATCAACATTCATGATCGTGTAGAAAGCAGTTTTCCGGTGTTAGATGTTTTTGTGCAAGTTGCTTGTTTTATTGCTCGTGGTGGAAGTTTGGGCGTTATCGGAAAAGAAATTAAGTCTTATAAACAAATGACTGAAATTCAGCCAAAAATAAATTCAAACGAAACGCAGATTAATGGAAGTGTTATTTATATTGACAATTATGGAAATGTCATTAGCAATATCAGTAAAAAACTGTTTTCTGAAATTGGAAAAGGAAGAGATTTTAAAGTAATTGCAAGACGGTATTCGTTTGATAAAATTAACAAGAAGTACAACGATATTATCAATTATAAAATTGATGAAGACAGAAAACATTACGACGGCAACAGATTGGCTATTTTTAATTCTGCAGAGTTTTTAGAAATCGCAATTTATAGAAGTAATTTAGATACTGTTGGTGGAGCCTCTTCACTATTAGGACTAAATTACAGAGATACAATTACCGTAGAATTTTATTAAAATTTAAAGAAAATATTCATGTTTGTTAGAATTGTAAAAATGGGGTTTCATGCAGAAAATGTTGATACATTTCAAGCAATATTTGATACTAAAAAAGAAAAAATAAGAGGCAATAATGGTTGTCAATTATTAGAATTGTATCGTGATAAAAACGATCCAACGATTTTTTTTACTTATAGCTATTGGCAAACTGAACAAGATTTAGAAAACTACAGAAGTTCTGAATTATTTAAAAGTGTATGGGCAGAAACCAAAGCGCTATTCAATAAAAAACCTGAAGCTTGGAGTGTAGATAAAATGGTGAGTTTACCTTAATGAATTTTCCAGCCACTTTTCCTGAATTACAAACAGAAAGACTCTTTTTACGTCAATTAAACACGGATGATGTTAACCCTATTTTTGAATTACGTTCTAGTAAAGAAGTAAACAAATTAATCACAAGAGAAATTCCGAAAGACTTAGAAGAAGCCACTGAGTTCATTAATATTTGTTATCAAGAATTTGAGAAACAAAACAGCGTTTTCTGGGTAATGCAACTCAAAGAAACCAACGAATTAATTGGTACAATTGTGTATCATAATATTTCATTAGATAAAGATTACGCAGAAATTGGTTACGAATTAAATGCGAAGTTTTATAAAAAAGGGTTTATGAATGAAGCTATACAAAAAGTAATTTCATTCGGAATTAAAACAATGAGTTTAAAAGTTATTGAAGCTTTTACGCATCAAAATAATATAGCCTCTATTGCGTTGTTAGAGAAACACAATTTTGTTTATCAACCAGACAGAAGAGATAAAGGTTTTGAAAATAATCGTATTTTTAAGCTTATAAATAATAACTAAACGTCATTCCGAAATGAGTTTTTTTAAACGATTGAGGAATCTTAAAAATAGAAACTAAAATCATGAGATTTCTCACAAAAAAGTTCGAAATGACAACAAATAAACACATAAACAAATCAACAGTTAACCAATGATTCCAATACTTAGAAAAGAATTCAATTTATTTTTTGCTTCTCCAATTGCCTATTTGGTCATCGGAGTTTTCTTGTTGGTAAATGGTTTGTTTTTGTGGGTTTTTAAAGACGATACCAATATTTTAAATGCTGGTTTTGCCGATTTAAACAGTTTCTTTTATTTAGCACCTTGGATTTTATTATTCTTAATTCCGGCAATAACAATGAAAAGTTTTGCAGACGAATTAAACGCTGGGACCATTGAAACTTTAAGAACAAAACCAATTACAGACTGGCAAATTGTACTTGGAAAATTTACCGCTTCGCTCCTATTAATTATTGTAGCGTTAGCGCCAACTTTAACATACGTTTATACAATTATTCAATTAGGAAATCCTGCTGGAAATCTCGATGTAGGAAGCACAATCGGTTCCTATATTGGATTGTTATTTTTAGCTGCAACGTATACTTCTGTTGGATTATTTACTTCAACATTTTCTAAAAATCAAATTGTAGCATTTATTTTGGGCGTTTTTATCACGTTCTTTTTATTCTATGGATTTGACGCCATTGCAGGATTGTTTCCAGAGAATAGTTACACTATTCAGTTGTTAGGAATCAACGAACATTTTAAAAGTATCAGTCGTGGTGTTATTGACACAAGAGATGTTTTGTACTTTATTTCTGTGAGCGTTTTCTTTTTATTACTAACTAAAAACCAGTTACGTAATGTCTAAGAATTTACAATTTATCGCAAAATTATTGATTGGTTTACTGTTGATAAACTTCTTAGGAAATCAATTTTACAAACGTTTCGATTTAACTCAAGATAAACGCTACACATTAACAAAAACAACAAAAAATATTGTAAATTCTGTTGACAACATTTTAAGTGTTAAAGTATATTTAGAAGGCGATTTCCCTGCAGAATTTAAACGATTACAAATTGAAACAAAACAGTTTTTAGAAGAATTAAGAGCTGTAAATTCTAACATTAGAATTCAGTTTATAAATCCAGATGCTCTTGGAGAAGATTTAATCAAAAAAGGTTTAACGCCAAGCAGATTAACGGTTAATGAAGGTGGTAAATTATCTGAAGCCATTATATTTCCGTGGGCGGAAATCTCGTATCAAAAGAAAGGATATTTAGTAAACTTATTACCAAGTTCTAATTCAAATTCGCAAGACGAACAATTGCAAAACGCTGTTGAAAACTTAGAGTTTTCTTTTGCGAGTGCGATTAAAAACATCAGCCGAAAAAACAGACATAAAATTGCAATTCTTACAGGAAATGGTGAACTGGAAGATCAATATGTATACAGCTTTCTAAAAGATGTTTCTAGCAAATATAGTTTGGCAAAATTCACCTTAGATTCTGTGCTTACAAATCCGCAAAAAACATTGCAAGATTTAATGAATTTCGATTTGGCAATTATTGCAAAACCAACGTTGAAGTTTTCTGACAACGAAAAATTAACGCTAGATCAGTTTATTATCAATGGCGGAAAAACGCTTTGGATGATAGACAATGTACACGCAGAACAAGACAGTTTATTACAAACGGGTAAAATGTTGACGTATCCAAGAGATTTGAATTTAACCGATTTATTATTTACCTACGGAGTAAGGATAAACACAAGTTTAATAAAAGATTCTTACGCTGCTAAAATTCCGTTAGCAACCGGAAATGTTGGTAATCAAACACAGTTTCAATATTTACCTTGGCATTTTCATCCGTTGGTAAACGGAAATGCAAATCATCCAATTACAAAAAATATTCGTCCAGTTCGTTTACAGTTTACAACGCAAATTGACACGTTAAAAAACAGCATTAAAAAAACAGCTTTATTGGCAACTTCCTTATTATCTGGAAAATTAGGAACTCCAAATTTTGTCGATTTAAGATCTATTGCTGATAATGAAAATCCGAATGAGTTTAGAAGCGGAAAACAACTAACTGCGGTTTTGTTAGAAGGTAAATTTAATTCGGCATACAAAAACAGAATAAAACCATTTAAAACATCGCTTTTTAAAGCGCAAAGTTTGGCAAACAAAATGGTTGTGATTGCGGATGGTGATATTGGTAAAAATCAGCTTTTAAAGAATCAACCATACGATTTATCCACAGATAAATGGACGCAAGAAACCTTTGGAAATAAAGAGTTTTTACTAAACACAGTAGATTATTTATTAGATGATGACGGCTTAATTAATTTGAGAAATAAATCATTAAAAATTAATTTACTAGACAAACAAAAAGCTTTTGAAGAACGCTCTTTTTGGCAGTTTTTTAATGTACTTTTGCCGTTGTTGATCTTAGTAATTTTTGGGTTTGTTTTTAATTATATCAGAAAAAGAAAATACACATAAAACTAATTTAAAAGACCTTTCGACTCCGCTCAAGGTAACAATTTGTTATTTATTAACATTGTTGTCATTTCGAGTGAAATAAAATGAAGTCGAGAAATCTAAACGTTAGACATCTCGTCTCCGCTCGATATGACACCCGTAGAAACTTTTTAATTATTTTTCAAAATAACAAATTACCTTAACAACCTTCGTTGCAACAAGTGTCATCCTTTACTAATTTACAAGAAATCACGGCTAATAAAGCACCAATAATTGGCGCAGCAATGTATAACCATAAATGCTCGTAATGCCCAGAAACAATTGCTGGCGCAATAGAACGCGCCGGGTTCATTGAAGCTTTTGTCATGGGTCCTGCAAACATTGCTTCTAACAAAACAACACCACCAATTGCAATTCCTGCCATCGTTCCAACTTCTTTACTTCCTGTAGAAACGTTGATAATTACCAACATTAAAAAATAGGTTAAAATCAACTCTAATACAAATGCGCGCCACATATCTAATGTGGGAATTGTGGCTCCATAAAATTCGGATTCAGGAAACAAATACCACAAAATTAAACTTGCAGTTAAAGCACCTAAAATTTGTACAAAAATAAATTTCGGAACTTCTTTCCAAGGAAATTTTTTAGCATAGGCAAAGGCAATCGTAACTGCAGGATTAAAATGCGCTCCAGAGATTTCTCCAAACGCATAAATCATTGCCATTACAATTAATCCCCAAGTTATTGCAACACCAACATGTGTAACATCACCACCAGTAACTTCATTAATGGTCATTGCTCCTGTTCCACAAAAAATCATGGCAAAAGTTCCAATAAATTCAGAAATATATTTTTTCATTGTATAAATTCTAACTTTGGCAAATATACAATCTCTATTGCAACTTATTCTGAATAATTTATTGCTAGAAAAAATGTCAAATTGGTAATTTGTTACAAATGCATTATCTTTTCGTCGTTTTAAAAAAACCACCATCAATAATGAAGCAATTAAAACCATTTATTTTTAGTTTATTTTTAATTATTTCTGTTTTTTCTGGATTTAAAATACATAAAAGTGAACATGTATTACAGCAATATAAAAATGATTTAATTGAACTTTCTGATGTTACTTACGGAATTTTAAATGTTGATACTTGGGAGCATTTATTAGCCGATATTATTGTTACCAAATTAGATGATTTTGACAGCGATGAAGGCAGCGGAGAAGAAATGAAACAAAGTATTTCTGCATTGTTAAAAACATTAATTGATGATTATGAAAAAACGGTAGAGAAGAAAAATTCTGGTGGACTTTTTGCTTCCGTAAAAAACTCTTTATACGCTTCCGCTTTTGATGGAATTAGAGAAGACATTCCTGCTTTGACCGATAAAGTGATGGCTTTTTTAGATGTTAAAAACAATAAAGAAGGCATCAAACAGTACATTATTGTGCTCTTAAAAAAATACACAAGCGGCACTTTTGAAAGAACAGATTACTCAAAAGTAAATATGATTGCAGAAAACTACGAAGGAGAAAATAGCGAGGCAACAGTTACTATTTTACATCAGAAATTAGCTGATGAAAATAGCGAGAATCAAATTTACAAAGTGCTTTTATTAATTACATTTTTGGGGTTTATCATTCTGTTTTTCTTTTCAAAACACATTACTAAAGCAGATTATTTATTAGGAATTCTTTTTAGTTTCTTATTATTGTTTTTAGGAATTTCTCTACCAATGATAGAAATTGACGCACGTATTTCTGAAATGAATTTTTCAATTTTAGATGAAGCAATCAGTTTTAAAAATCAGGTTTTATTTTACAAAAGCAAAAGTATTTACGAGGTTGTTACTTTAATGATGGCGCAGAAAACAATTAGTTTAATTGCCGTTGGAAGTTTAATCTTCTTGTTTAGTGTGTTGTTTCCAATTACCAAATTAATTTCATCAATTCTATATGTAATCCACAAAAAATTAAAAGAGAGTAAATTGATTCAATTCTTTATTTTTAAAACAGGAAAATGGTCAATGGCAGATGTTTTTGTGATTGCAATTATGATGGCTTTTATTGGATTTGAAGGAATTGTAAATGATCAACTTAGTCAATTAAAAACAATTTCAGCATCAGTTGATATTATAACAACAAATAACTCTAGTGTACTTTTCGGATTTTATGCTTTTACAGCTTTTGTAATTTTAAGCATTGCTATTTCTCACCGAATTCACAAAGAAAGAAGCTAACTTAAAACAATTGTTGATTCATCTTTTTTGATTATTTTTAGTCCTTAATCTAAAAATTTATCAGCATGAAAACAATGACTTGCAATCAATTAGGTGGCGCTTGTGATGTAACTTTTAGTGCAAATACTTTTGAAGAAATTGCAGCACAAAGCAAACAACATGGAATGGAAATGTTTCAAAAACAAGATGCAGCGCATCTAGAAGCAATGAGAAAAATGCAAGAAATGATGAAAGATCCAAATGCAATGCAAGCTTGGTTTGAAAACAAACGCAAAGAATTTGATGTATTGTAAATAGCAATCTTTTATTTCTTTATTGTTTGCATCAATTCAAATTTCGTAATTTTAGAAACGAATCAACAAAAACAACGATTATGAAAAAACTAACAAAAGAAGACATATCTCCAGAAGTATTTGACTTATATGACGATTATGCACATAATAAAATTGACAGAAGAGGTTTTATTGAAAAACTAGGAATTTATGCTGTTGCAGGAGTTACGGTTCCGGCTTTATTAAGTTTTATGTCGCCAAATTACAAAGACACCATGACGGTTTTGTTTAATGATGATCGTATTGATTCTAAATATATTAATTACGACTCTCCAAAAGGTGGCGGAAGTATCAAAGGTTTATTATCTACACCAAAAGGAAAAGGAAAATTTCCTGGAGTTGTTGTTGTACACGAAAATAGAGGTTTGAATCCTTATATAGAAGATGTTGGAAGAAGAACTGCTGTTGATGGTTTTATTTCGTTAGCTCCAGACGCTTTAACTCCGCTTGGCGGTTATCCTGGAAATGATGATGACGGAAGAACCATGCAGCGTAAACGCGATAGAAATGAAATGTTAGAAGATTTTATTGCTGCTTATAATTTTGTAAAAAATCATAAAGATTGCAATGGAAAAGTTGGTGTAGTTGGATTTTGTTTCGGTGGATGGATATCGAATATGATGGCTGTAAAAGTGCCTGATTTAGAAGCAGCAGTTCCTTATTACGGAAGACAACCAAACGATGAAGATGCAGCATTAGTGAAAGCTCCATTATTATTACAATATGGAGAATTAGACAAAAGAGTAAATGCTGGTTGGGAAGCTTATGAAAAAGTACTAAAAGCAAATAAGATTGAACATCAAGCACATTTTTATCCAAATGCAAATCATGGTTTTCATAACAATACAACGCCAAGATTTAAAAGAGATGCGGCCGAGTTATCTTGGAAAAGAACAATTGATTTCTTTAAAAAACATTTGTCTTAATCTTTTATGAATAGACTTATTAAAATTGATTTCCTTTTTTTAGGTTTTCTTTTCGCTACAACAATCTTGTTAGTTTGTTCTTGGAATCAAACCGAAAATGCTGTTGATTTATTAATAACAAGAGGAGTTATTCTTGCGATTAGTTTAATGTTAATTTTGTTAAATCCTGTTTTGAACTCCAACCTTTTTAGCTTATTAAGAAATAGTTATCCAGTAATTATTGCTGGTTATTTTTATACAGAAACTGTTTACTACAATAAATTATTCTTCAAAAATTTAGATCCAATTTTTATAGATTTTGATGAATCTATTTTTGGATTTCAACCAAGTTTAGAGTTCTCTAGAACTTTTTCTAGTTCTTGGTTTTCAGAATTGATGTATTTTGGGTACTTCTCTCTTTTCTTGATCATTATTAGTTTTGTACTCTTAATGTACTTTAAACGGAAAAAAATATTTTCTAAAAATATTTTTATTCTCTCATTTTCTTTTTTCTTTTTCTACTTTTTGTTTGCAATTTTCCCTTCTGCTGGTCCACAATTTTTTTTTAATGAAATTGACAGTAAAGTTCCAGTAAACGGATATATATTTAAAAACATTATGCACATTATCCAAGCAAGTGCAGAGCAACCAACTGGTGCTTTTCCAAGTTCTCATGTAGGTATTAGCGTTACAATTTTAATTTTAGCCAGAAAACATTTAACGTATTTTTTTAAAATTTGCTTGCCGTTGGTTATCTTGTTAATTCTATCTACCGTTTATATCAAAGCGCATTACGCTGTAGACGCAATTTTTGGACTTTTTATTACTCCAATTATAGTATATTTAGCAACTATTATATACAATTACCCTTCAAAAAAGGAACTCATCAACTAACAAAATTTATGATTCATCTTAGAGAAGTTATTCATTATAAAGATTTAAAAACCTTTATAAAATTACCTTATAAAATTCACAAAAACCATAAAGAATGGTTACCGCCATTATTAACTGATGAATATAAAATCTTTGATAAAAAGAAAAATCATTCTTTTGGATATTGCGATACCATTATGTATTTAGCAATTAAAAACGGTGAGTTTGTTGGACGAATTATGGGAATTATCAATCATAATTTCAACAAAGGTCATAACGAAAAAAACGCACGCTTTTTTGCTCTAGAATGCTATGATGACGTGAAGGTTTATGACAAATTAATTGAAGCAATTGAAATTTGGGGAAAAGAAAAGAACATGGAAAAAATTGTGGGTCCATTAGGTTTTTCTGATAAAGATC
Organism: Polaribacter sp.; assembly: GCA_029238315.1. Taxonomy (GTDB): domain Bacteria; phylum Bacteroidota; class Bacteroidia; order Flavobacteriales; family Flavobacteriaceae; genus Polaribacter. Next base: position 28,049 of record JAQWGI010000021.1, read on the forward strand.
CACAAGGTTTTTTAACTGAAGGGTTTGATGATCCGATGACTGTAATGGTTACCAATTGTAGTTTTGATTATATGATTTCTCATACAGAAAGAAATGGTTATCAAAAGAAAATCGATTTATTTCAATATCGTGTAGAATTAGAAAAAGAAACCCCAGAAATCTATATCAAAATTGCCGAACGTGTAAAATCTAGAGGTTTTACAATTTTAGAGTTTACCAAATCATCAGAAATCAAACCGTACGTAAAAACGGTTTTCGATTTAATCAACCAAACATACACAGATATTTACGGGTTTGCTCCTTTAGATGACACAGAAGCAACAGAGTTTTCTAATCGTTTTTTACCATTATTAAATCCGAATTACATTAAACTAGTAAAAGATAAAAATGATATTGTTGTGGCATTTTTGATAGCAATGCCAAATATTACCAGCGGATTTAGAAAAGCAAATGGACGCATTTTGCCGTTCGGGTTTTTACATCTTTTAAAAGCATTAAAAACCGCAACACAGTTAGATATGTTATTAGGTTGCGTTCAACAAAAACACAGAAACTCTGGTTTGGATGCATTGATGTCTGTTGCCTTATTTGATGCTGCAAGAAAAGGAAATTTAAAAGTAATGGACAGTCATTTAACCATGGAAGAAAACAAACAAATGCGTGCGACTTACGAGCGTATGAATCATACGATTTATAAGAAATATAGAATTTTCGAAAAAGCTTTATGAATAAAAAACCAATACTTGGATTAAAAGAAAACTGGATTCAGTTTACAATTCTAGTAATTGTTAACGCATTTGTTGGCGGAATGGTTGGTTTAGAAAGAACAATCTTCCCAAAATTTGCTGAACTCGAATTTGGAGTTGCTTCTAAAACGGCGATCCTTTCTTTTATCATGGCGTTCGGAATTACAAAAGCTATCACCAATTATTTTACAGGAAAATTAGCCAATAAATACGGACGAAAAAACTTATTGATTTTAGGTTGGATATTTGCACTTCCTATTCCGTTTATTTTAATGAATGCAACACATTGGAATTGGGTAATTTTCGCTAATATTTTATTAGGGATTAATCAAGGTTTAACCTGGAGTAGTACTGTTGTAATGAAGATTGATCTGGTTGGAGAAAAAGATAGAGGATTCGCAATGGGAATAAACGAATTTGCTGGTTATTTTGCAGTTGGCGTTGTGGCTTTTTTAACCGGAATTGTTGCTCAGAATTATGGAATAACTCCATATCCTTTTTATATCGGAATTGGAATTTCTGTTATTGGACTACTACTTTCAATTTTGTTTGTAAATGATACTCGAAAATTTGTCAATCAAGAGCAAAAAGCTGACACAAAAAACAGCTTAGAAAATGTCTTTTTAGAAACTACTTTTAAAAACAAAAACCTAAGTGCAATTACACAAGCAGGTTTGGTTAATAATTTAAATGACGGAATGATTTGGGGTTTATTACCAATTCTATTATTTGATTTAAAATTCGACACAAAAAGCATTGGAATTATTGCTGCAGTGTATCCAACTGTTTGGGGAATTGGACAATTATTTACTGGAAAAATGTCTGATCTTTATTCTAAAAAGAAAATGCTTTTTTGGGGAATGTTGATGCAAGGTTTTGCAATTATTTCAATAATTTACACAGCAGGTTTTTTGAATTTAATTTTTATTGCTGCCATTTTAGGTTTCGGAACGGCATTGGTTTATCCAACATTTTTGTCAGCAATTGCTTCTACCACTACTCCAACACAACGTGCAGAAAGCATTGGTGTTTTTCGTTTGTGGAGAGATTTAGGCTACGCAATTGGCGCAATTCTATCAGGAATTATTGCCGATATATGGGGAATTGAATATGCAATTATATCCATCGGAATGATTACAATTTTCTCTTCATTAATAATTCAATTTAGAATGAAAGATTAATCATTGGTAAACTCTATTTTTTGGGGTTTTATTGATTGTAGAATAATTGCAATTCCCATTACCAATATACAACCTAATAAATTTAACCATAAATATGGCAACCAATCTAGTAAAAACACAGCAATAATAATTACTTGCGTAATTAAAGCTGCAATAAATACAGCATTACCTTTTACAAATTTGATAAAAAATGCTAGTAAAAATATCCCTAAAACATTTCCATAGAAAATAGACCCAATAATATTTACTAGTTGAATTAAATTATCAACTAAATAAGCAAAACTAGCAAATAGGATTGCGAGAACACCCCATCCCAACGTAAACCATTTAGACATTTTTACATAATGCGCTTCCGTTTTTTCTTCTTTCACATTTCTTTTATATAAATCTATAACTGATGTAGAAGCCAACGCATTTAATTCGGATGCCGTTGATGACATCGCTGCTGATAAAATTACCGCCAATAACAAACCTATTAAACCTCTTGGTAAATTGTTTAAAATAAAGTGTATAAACACATAATCTTTATCGTTGGTTTCAATAGAATCATCTGCTTTTTTAATAATCGTTTTTGCTTCTTCTTTTAAAGCAACACTTTTTACCTCTAACGCTTTTATAAGTGCTTTATCGCTTTCTTGAACTCCGTCTAAAACCAGTGTTTTTTTATCATTTTCTAATTGTTTGTAAGCTGTTACTAATCCTTTATATTCATCTGCATAATCTGAATTAAGCACAGCTTCTTGCGCTTTCGGGTTAAAATTTATTGGCGCAGCATTAAATTGATAAAACACAAAAACCATCACACCAACTAACAGAATAAAAAATTGCATTGGCACTTTTAACAATCCGTTAAACAACAAACCTAACTGACTTTCTCTAACTGATTTTCCAGATAAATAACGTTGCACCTGACTTTGATCTGTTCCGAAATAAGACAACATTAAAAATGTACCTCCTAAAATCCCTGTCCAAACGGTATAACGATTGCTTAAATCAAACGAAAAATCGAGTACCTCCATTTTCCCACTTGCGCCAGCAATATCTAGTGCATTAGAAAATGAAATGTCTTGTGGTAATTGATCTACAATCATATAAAATGCTACCAGCATTCCAAAAAAAATGATAATCATTTGTTGCTTCTGCGTCACATTTACAGCTTTAGTTCCGCCGGTTACGGTGTAAATAATTACCAAAACTCCAATGATAATATTTAGCGTTACCAAATCCCAACCTAACACAGCAGATAAAATAATTGCTGGTGCAAAAATGGTAATTCCGGCTGCCAATCCACGTTGCACTAAAAATAAAATCGCGGCCAATGTTCTTGTTTTTAAATCGAATCTTCCTTCTAAATATTCATAGGCTGTATACACATTTAATCTGTGGTAAATCGGAATAAAAACCAAACAAATAATTACCATTGCAATTGGCAATCCGAAGTAAAATTGTACAAATCCCATTCCGCTATGAAATGCTTGTCCGGGCGTTGATAAAAAAGTAATAGCACTTGCTTGTGTTGCCATTACCGACAAACCAATTGTCCACCATTTTGTATCGTTTCCTCCTTTAATATAATCTTGTACAGAAGTGTTTTTTCTTGTTTTATAAGCGCCAAAAAAAACAATAAAAGCTAAGGTAATAGAAAGAACAATCCAATCTAATAATTCCATAATTTAAGTGCTTAATTTGAGAAATATGTTGTGATAAAATAAAAAAGAATGATGTATACAAAATTGGCAATCAGCACAACGCTGTATATTTTTTTCCAAGGACGTTTTTCGGTTTCCATGATTTTATTTATTCTTTAATATTATTATTTGTCAGTTCGTTATTCTTTAATTTCAGTTTGCGTTTGAATATTTTCTTTTCCAATTGACAACATATTTGCAAAGATCTTATACGCTCCAGAAACGCCTGCTGGCAATTCTCTAAAGAAACTTAAACCTGTATATATATAATATCCACTTCCATATTTTGCAGCTAATAAACTTCCGTTTTTAGCAGTTTCTCCTTTATCATTCATTGATAAAATTGGCGTGAATTCTTTTCCCCATTTATTCGGAAAATACAAACCACGTTCTTGAACCCAACCATCAAAATCTGAAGTTTCTATTTTATTTGGAAAATTCATTAATGAATGATTTTTTGCTAAAATTTTCACCTCAGCAGTCTCGTCGGTAACACGATCTCTAGAAATCGATAAATCAAACGGTGCTTTCACATCAATCCCACCTCTTCCGCTTGTGTTGTATTGTACAATCATATTTCCACCTTTTTCTACATAATCTAATAAGAACTTTTGCTTGAATTTTAAAACCTCAGTCGTATTATACGCTCTAATTCCTATTACAACTGCATCAAATTTGTGTAAATTTTCTTGATTTATTTCTTCCGGATTAATTTCAATAACGGTATAACCAATTTGGCGTAAACTTTCTGGAACTGCATCACCAGCACCTTTAATATAACCGATATAATTTCCATTTTTCTGAATATCTAATCGAACTATTTTTGCTTCAGAGTTCATCAATACAGATTGTTTCGGAATGTGATTGTAATTGATTTCAATCAATTCTTTTGTGTATTTCTTTCCGTCTATAACGGCAATACTTTTTAAGATTCCTTCTGACTGTTTTGCTGGCGGACTTACCATAAAATCAACCGTTAAATTATCGCCCTTTTGAGCAATTGAAAACGGAATTTGCTTCGGAGAAACATTCCAATTATTAGGAATTTCTAATTGTACATTTCCTTTACTATTTTTCTTTCCTGCACTAACAACAACTTGCACTTTTTGTGGTTTTTCGTCAGAAAAAATAATTACTTTATTTGCTAATTTGGTGGTTACTTCTGGCAACACTTCAAAAGGTTCATAAATTTCTCCAATATCTCTTTTAGAATATCTATAGACTACATCTTTTGTAAAAGTAATGTTATGTTCCAAAATATTTAAATTGAATTCAACTTGGAAAGGACGGTTCGATTCTGGGTTTCCAATTTGTGTAGGATCTTTAACCGAGTACATTCCCAACGTTCCTTTATCTCTTAACCAATACGGATCAGAATACGATTTATTCTTAGAATTGATTTTATCTGAAATGTTTAAACGAACATTATTTTTTAATGATTTTTCAGTTGATTTAACAACGTTGATTCCGTTTTCCTTAAAACTATAACTTTCAAAAAAAGTTGTGATATCACTTCTATTTAACGCTTCAATTCTAATTTCTACGGCTTCATCTGCTGTTGTACTCGAATTGGTTGCAGAAACCTCTAAATACAACCCTGCAGCAGCTTCAATAATTTCTTTTATTTGTTTGATTTTAATTTTTCTCCAATGAGAATCTTCTAACAATTTAATCTTATCAAAAGCTTTTAATATTTCTGGTAAGTGTTTTGAGGGATTTGAAAAATCGAAATCCTTTTCAACTTTATATAAAATAGCACCAATCTCTTGTCCGCCTTTTACACGATTCCATTTTGTATTAATTCCCGAGAAAATATCGTTAGGATCTGTAGGTTTATCACCTTTTAAAAATTCTACATATTCTTGTTGACTTCCACGTGTTGTTAATCTTCCAAAACCTTGACATAAATGTTGGCTACTTGCTAAGGCTGCAACTTCGTTATTTGACAATCCTTTTAACGGATAATATACACCAACATCAAAAGATGCTAATTTGCCTTTGGTTGCTTTTTCAAATGCTGCTTGATTTTTAAAAGACCAAGGAGAAGTATTATAATACAAACGTTTTGGTTGCCAAGCTTCTGTATTTTTAAGTTGATTCTGAAATTTGCTTTTATCACCTGCTAAATCAAAAGCTTCTACACTTAACATTGCCGAAGTTGTGTGATGACCATGGGTTGTCCCTGGAGTTCTGTGATTAAATCTGTTGATAATTACATCTGGTTTAAACGTTCTAATTGCCCAAACAACATCGCTTAATACTTTGTCTTTTTCCCAAAACTCTAGTGTTTCTTTCGGATGTTTAGAATAGCCAAAATCATTTGCTCTGGTAAATAATTGTTCTCCACCATCTACGCTTCTTGCAGCTAACAATTCTTGTGTTCTAATCAATCCTAATAATTCTCTAATTTCTGGACCAATTAAATTCTGACCACCATCGCCACGAGTTAAAGATAAATATGCCGTTCTTGCTTTTTCATGATTCGCTAAATAAGAAATCAATCTGGTATTTTCATCATCTGGATGAGCAGCAACATATAACGCTGAACCTAAAAAATTTAGTTTCTGTATTTTTTCGTAAATCTGATTTGAGTTTAACTTTTTCGGTTTTTGTGCAACCAAAGTCACAGTAAAAAGGAATGCAACTATTGTGAAATATGTATATTTCTTCATTAAAAAGTTTTTAAGTAGTCAAAACAAATATAGTATTTATATGTTTTGGAATGAATTGCTTAAATAGCATTAACATAATTATAACAATCTACAAAAACTATAATTATTGTCTGTTCGAGCGCAGTCGAGAACTATTAAATTAAAAATGTTCTCGATACAATTTCAATTTTGACTTCGACTACGCTCAGTCGTCAAAAGAAATCACTCGAACTGACAGTGAGCTTTTTTCATCAACAAATCGATTAAAAACTGTTGATAAATATATTTTTAGAATCACTTATTTAGAATATATTTGTAAGTCTATACGTAACAAAAAACAAATCAATGAAATTTATAGTATCAAGTTCGCAATTATTAAAGCAACTTCAAGTTCTTGGAGGTGTAATTAATAGCAATAATACCCTACCTATTTTAGATAATTTCTTATTTGAACTATCTGAAAACGAATTAAAAATTTCTGCATCAGATCTAGAAACAACAATGAGTGCTGTTGTAGAAGTAGAATCTGATTCTAAAGGATCAATTGCAATTTCTGCCCGATTGTTATTAGATACTTTAAAAACATTTCCAGATCAACCTTTAACTTTTAAAACTGAAGGAGAAAGTACTATTGAAATTAGTTCTGATCAAGGAAAATACGATATGGCATTTTTTGGTGGAGAAGAATTTCCGAAAGCGGTTTCTCTAACTTCGCCAAGTAAAACTGTAATTCCGTCTGGAATTTTAGCAAACGCTATTTCTAAAACAATTTTTGCTGCTGGTAACGATGATTTAAGACCAGTAATGAGCGGCGTTTTCTTTCAGTTTAGCACAGAAAGTTTAACGTTTGTTGCAACTGATGCTCATAAATTAGTAAAATATACACGTACAGATGTTACTGCAAATGAAAGCGCAGAGTTTATCATGCCAAAGAAACCTTTAAACTTATTAAAAGGAATTTTAAATGGTAATGATAGCGATGTTGCTATCGAATATAATAACTCAAACGCAAAATTTACTTTTGACAACTTTGTATTGGTTTGTCGTTTAATTGACGGAAAATATCCAAACTACGAAGCGGTTATCCCAAAGGAAAATCCAAATAAATTAACGGTTGATAGAGCTTCATTTTTAAACTCTGTAAAACGTGTGTCTATTTTCTCTAGTAAAACAACACACCAAATCAGATTAAAAATGGCAGGAACAGAATTAAACATTTCTGCAGAAGATTTAGATTATGCAAACAAAGCAGACGAACGTTTGTCTTGTGATTATCAAGGAGACGACATGCAAATAGGATTCAACTCGCGTTTTTTAAGCGAAATGCTGAACAACCTAAATGCAAACGATGTATTAATTGAAATGTCTTTACCAAACAGAGCTGGAATCTTAACACCAATTGACGGAACAGACGAAGGGGAAAATGTTACCATGTTGGTAATGCCTGTGATGTTAAACTCTTAGTTTCGACTTCCCTCAACTACCTAAACTGTCATTGCGAGAATTTGCAAAGTTCGTGGCAATCTCACGAATAAGAATAAATAAAAGCATCGTTTAAATACGGTGCTTTTTTGTTTTCGAATGTCATTCCGACTGTAACAGAGGAATCTCAATAATATGAACTATCAAATTAAAAATTTCTCCACTCCGCTCGAAATGACAATTGTTTTTTATGTACATTTATTTCTCAAAACAAAATAGTTGAATTTCCTAGCGCATTTATATCTATCAAACAACAACTCCAATATTTTAATTGGTAATTTTATTGCTGATCATATTCATGGAAATCACTTTACGCATTTCCATCCAGAGATTCAAAAAGGCATCTTATTCCACAGAGAAATAGATACTTTCACAGATGCTCATGAAATTGTTCGTAAAAGCAAACGAAGATTGCACTCAAGGTACAGACATTACAAAGGTGTAATTATTGATATTTTTTACGATCATTATTTGGCTAAAAACTGGGCAAAATATTCTGATGTTCCTTTAGCTGATTTTGCACAATCGTTTTATAATTTACTGCAAGAAAATTTTGAAATCCTTCCAAAAAAGACACAACAATTATTGCCTTATTTGATAGAATATAATTGGTTATACAATTACCAATATATTAAAGGAATTGAAAAAGTGTTAAACGGAATGAACAACAGAACCAAGCAAAAATCTAAAATGAATTTGGCTGTTGAAGATTTACAAAATTTACATTCAGAATTTGAAGAAGATTTTACGGTTTTCTTTGAAGATTTACGTAACTTTTCCAACCTAAAATTATTAGAACTAAATCAAACATAAATTTATCATGAAAAAATTACTTTCATTATTATTCATCGCAATCTTGTTTGCAAATTGTACCAAAGAAGATAAAGTTGTCGGATTAATTACAGACAAAGCAATGGTAGTTTCTGCCAGAGTAGAAGCGTCTCAAATTGGATCTGACATTCTTAAAAAAGGAGGAAATGCTTATGATGCAATGATTGCAACACAATTAGGTTTAGCGGTTGTATATCCTGTTGCTGGAAATATTGGCGGCGGTGGATTTATGGTTTTTCGTCATCATGATGGGAAATCTGGTGCATTAGATTTTAGAGAAAAAGCGCCATTATCTTCAGACAAAGACATGTATTTAGATGAAAAAGGCGAAGTGATTCCAGGTAAAAGTAGTTTTGGAGTTCATTCTTCTGGCGTTCCTGGTTCTGTTGCCGGAATTGTAGAAGTATATGAAAAATATGGAAGTTTACCTTTTAAAGATTTGGTTCAGCCTGCTATAGATTTAGCAAGAAACGGATTTAAAGTAACTAAGAAACAAGCAAATTCTTTAAACGGAACTCTTTCTCGCTTTAAAAAAGCAAACAATTATCAAATCTTATTTGATAGAGAATGGAAAGAAGGAGATTTGTTACAACAAGAAGAATTAGCGCAAACTTTAGAACGCATTAGAGATAATGGTAGAGATGGTTTTTACAAAGGAAAAACTGCCGATTTAATTGTTGATTATCAAAAAGAATTAGGCGGAATTATTACGCACCAAGATCTAGAAAAATACAAAGCAATTTGGCGTAAACCAATCGTATTTGATTACAAAGGTTATAAAATTACTTCAATGACAATGCCTGCAAGTGGTGGAATTTGTTTAGCACAAATTTTAAAATCTGTTGAGCCTTATGACTTCTCTAAAATTGATCATAATTCAACAAAATACATTCAATTATTAACAGAAGCAGAAAGAAGATCGTATGCAGATAGAGCGCATTATTTAGGCGATATGGATTTTGTAAATGTGCCAATTGACAGCTTAATTGCTCCAAAATACATTAGTGAAAGAATGCTTGATTTTTCTTGGGATAAAGCCACTAAATCTTCGGATGTTTCTCATGGAAAAGTATTGGGTTATGAAAGTGATGAAACTACACACTACTCTATTATCGATCAATTTGGAAATGCAGTTTCTGTAACCACAACATTAAATACTGGTTATGGTTCTAAAGTATTGGTAAAAGGCGCTGGTTTTTTCTTAAACAATGAAATGGACGATTTTTCTGCAAAACCTGGCGTTCCAAATGTTTACGGATTATTAGGTTCAACTGCTAATGCAATTGCTCCAGAAAAAAGAATGTTAAGTTCTATGACGCCAACAATTGTAGAAAAAGACGGAAAATTAAAAATGGTTGTAGGAACTCCAGGTGGATCAACAATTATTACATCAGTTTTACAAAATATTTTAAATGTTGTAGAATATGATATGGGAATGCAAGAATCTGTAAATAAAGCACGTTTTCATCATCAATGGATGCCAGATAATATTAGAATGGAACCAAACGGATTTGACAGTATTACCAAAGCGAATTTAAAAACATTAGGATACGAATTATTAGAAAGAAACTCTTTGATTATTGGTAGAGTTGATGCTATTTTAGTATTACCAAACGGAAAATTAGAAGGTGGCGCAGATCCTCGCGGAGATGATGCTGCTGTAGGGTTTTAAATATAGTGAATAGTAAACAGCTTTCAGTTTCACGTGGCAGTTTCAATTATTATTTGTCTGTTCGAGCGGAGTCGATAACTATTCAAATTTCAAGAAGTTCTCGATAAAATTTCGTAAAAAACGAAATCACTCGAACTGACAACAATTAAACTTTGCCTCTTTGCAACTTAAAAAAATGACAGAATCTAAAACAAATAAGCATCAACAAAACTATATAACTTTGTTACTTTAAAAACTTTGTAAATTATGAAAATACAACCATTCCATTTAGCAATTCCTGTTAATAATTTAGAATTGTGTAGAACATTTTATAGAGATGTTTTACAATGTAAAGAAGGAAGAAGCTCTGAATCTTGGGTAGATTTTAATTTCTTCGGACATCAGTTGGTCATTCATCAAAAAGATGGAATGTATAATGAAGAAGCGGTTACAAATCCTGTAGATGGTCACGATGTTCCTGTTCCACATTTTGGAGTTGTCTTAACTTGGAACGATTGGCAAGATTTATCGCAAAGATTAATTAAAGAAAAAACACAATTTGTAATTGCACCAACTATAAGGTTTCAAGGAAAGATTGGCGAACAAGCTACTATGTTTTTTACAGATCCAGAAAATAATGCGTTAGAATTTAAAGCTTTTAAAGATATGAATCAGTTGTTTGCTAAATAGTTTTAATTCCATATTGTCTCCTCGAGCGGAGTCGAGAGGTTAATTTATATTAGGTTTCGACTCCGCTCAACCTGACAAGCTAAAATAAAATAATGCAACTAACAGAAACTCATGTTGCGATTTCGCTAGAGAAGCCTATTAGACTTCAAGAATATGCCGTTGGAATTTTTAAAACAATCCCGACGAAATCTGGCATTAAAAAAGCCATCAAAAAACAACTTGTTTTTGTAAACAACAAGCTTGCTTCTACTGCGCAATTTATTAATGGCGGAGAAACTATTGAATTGTTTTCTGTAGAAGCCGAAAATGAATTCAAAAGATTAAATTTAGATTTAGAGGTAATCTTTGAAGATGATTTTTTAGCTATCATATTTAAGCCTGCTGGTATTTTAGTTAGCGGAAACTCTTTTTGTACAATTGATAATGCATTGGCACAAAATTTAACAAAAAGCAATCAAAATGATGCGATAAGACCAAGGCCTGTGCATCGTTTAGATTACCCAACAAGTGGATTATTATTGATTGGAAAAACAACTTCATCAATCACTTCTTTAAATAAATTGTTTGAAAATAAAGAAATTCAAAAAACATATCATGCTATAACCATTGGTAAAATGGAGCAAAAAGGAACAATTGATTTTTTGATTGATGAAAAAAAAGCATTTACAGAATTCGAAGTTTTAGAGTCAGAAAAATCTGAACGTTTTGATTTTTTAAACTTAGTAAAACTAATTCCAAAAACAGGTAGAAAACATCAACTTAGAAAACATTTGTTAGCAATTGGAAATCCGATTTTGGGAGACAAAGAGTATTTTAAAGAAAATCTTATTTTAAACGGAAAAGGTTTGTTTTTACATGCATCAACTTTAGAGTTTACACATCCGTTTACTCAAAAAAATATTTCAATCACCAAAGAATTGCCTAAAAAATTTAAGAAAATTTTCGCTCTTTAAAATTAATAATCTTTGAATACTTTTGAAATCTCTTTATAAATCAGCAAATTTGATAAAAATACTATATTTATGAAAAAAGCAACTTTAAAATCAAACGAATATAACGCCTATTATGAAACATACATTGGTTTAATTCCTGATGAAACCTCACTTTTAGATGGTTTAAAAGAGGATCAAAAAATGGTGATAGATTTCTTTTCGGCAATCCCAAAAGAAAAATTAGAATATCGATATCAACCAGGCAAATGGAGCATTAAAGAAATATTACTTCACATTATTGATACTGAGCGCATTTTTATGTATCGTTTGTTAAGAATTGCCAGAAAAGATACAACTCCGTTAGCAGGTTTTGATCAAGATATTTATGTTGCTCCTTCAGAAGCCAATAGTAAATCAATAGAAGATTTAATAGGAGAATTTTCTGCAACAAGAATGTATTCTCTCAATTTAATTAGTAGTATTTCTGATGAAAACCTAAAGAACATAGGAACAGCAAGTGATTCTCCTGTTTCTGCAAGAGCATGCGGATTTATACTTTTGGGTCATAGCATTTGGCATATCAATATTATAAAAGAGCGTTACTTGTAATTTTAGAAATTAGACCAAACTTCGAATACTGTAATTAAGATTTAGTAAAAGCAAAGTTAAATTCAGCAAAAACAAAGATGTATTGCCAAAAAACAGATAATTATAGAACCAATAAATAATAGTAAATTAGCTACTTAAGAAACAACCTTTTCAATGAAAAAAATCTTAAAATTAATTGGAATATTTTTAGCTCTATTATTTATAGTTAGCGCCATTTTTTACACAATTTATAATGAAAGCTTACCTAAGGGAATAAAAAATGAGAAAGCAGAAGCATTGGCAACCAAAATGATGAAAGCTTTAAACTATGACGCATACAAAAGTGTGGAAGTTTTAGAATGGAGTTTTAGAGGAGAAAATTATTACAAATGGTATAAAGAAGAAAATGTTGTTGAAGTGTCTTGGGGTAGTAATAAGGTCATTCTAAACACTAAGAAACCTGCATTATCTGAAGTTTTTGTTTCTGAAACTAAAACAGAAAATCAAGAATTAATAAAAAATGCAATCGATTATTTTAATAATGATAGTTTTTGGTTGGTTGCGCCATTTAAAATTTTTGATGCTGGCGTAGAGAGAAGCATTGTAAAACACAATGAAAAAGATGCGCTTTTAATAACATATACTACTGGTGGCTCAACTCCTGGAGATTCTTATTTGTGGATTTTAGATGAAAATAATTTCCCTACAAGTTATAAAATGTGGACAAGTATTATTCCGATTGGAGGAATAGAAGCTTCTTGGAGCGACTGGAAAAAAACAGAAGCTGGTTTTAAATTACCTACAAAACATAAAATGAGTTTATTTGGTTTAGAATTAGACATGGGAGATGTTAAAGCCTCAAATCCGAAAGCAGATACATTAGCGCGTGAAATTTTAAAATCAATTAAACACGAAGCGTATAAAACCACACGATATATTGACTGGAGTTTTGGAGGAAGAAGGGCTTATAAGTGGGATAAAAAAGAACATATTGTTGAAGTAAGTTGGGATAAAATAAAAGTAATCTTGCATCCAAATAACTTAGAAAAAAGCACCGTTTTTATTGATAACAAAGAAACAACAGAAAATAAAGAGAAAATAGTAAAAAGAGCAGAGTCAAGTTTTAATAATGATAGTTTTTGGTTGGTTGCACCACATAAACTTTTTGAAGACGGAATTATAAGAAGTATTGTTCAGGTTGACGGGAAAGACGCTTTAAAAGTAAAATATACAACCGGAGGCTCTACACCTGGAGATTCTTATACCTGGATTTTAAATGACGCTTTTTTACCAATAAAGTACTTAATGGATGTGCCAAGTATGAAAATGAACCAAGTACCAGCAACCTGGGATGATTGGTATACAACAGCTTCAGGAACTTTATTACCAAAAAGCCATACTTTTTCTGGAGGAAGAAAATTGAGTATGGGAGAGGTTAAAGCATATAATTAATAGAAAGATAAAACTATGGATTCGAAAAATGTTTCAAACGGAATTTTAAGAGCACTAGGTATTCTTCTAGGAATTGGAGTACTAGCCTACTTTTTATACGCAATACAATCTGTATTAATATATGTTATTATAGCAGCAGTAATTTCTTTAATAGCAAAACCAATAATTGGTTTTCTGCAAAAAAAATTAAAATTCCCAAATACTCTTTCGGTAGTATCAACAATGGTATTGTTTGTTGGAATTATAGTTGGAATTATAAGAATGTTTATTCCCTTAGTAATTGAACAAGGAGAGAGTTTATCACTTTTACAAACCGATAAATTATTGCAAAATTTGCAAGATGTTATCAACCAAGTTAATGCTTATTTTACTTCAAAAAACATCAACTTGTTATCAGAATTAAAAAACGTTGATTTCCTTTCTGGTTTTCAGGCAATTCCTAACTTATTAAACTATTTAGTTGGTGCTCTTGGTTCTTTAAGTGTGGGGCTTTTTTCTGTACTATTTATCTCTTTTTTCTTTATGAAAGACAGTAAATTGCTGATGAATGCAGCACTTACTATAATACCAAACAAGAGTGAGAATAAATTTTCTAAATCTACAGCTATTATTAATAAATTACTATCTAGATATTTTATTGGACTAGTTCTACAAATAACAATTTTATTTATTTTATACACAATTACACTATTAATATTTGGAATTAAAAACGCAGTAGTAATTGCATTTTTATGTGCATTACTTAATTTAATTCCATATATAGGACCTATGATTGGCGCAGTAATTATGTTTTTATTATCAATGTCTAGCAATTTAGGAAGCGATTTTCAAACTACAGTATTACCAACAACAACTTATGTGATGATTGGTTATTTTATAGCACAGTTGGTAGATAACTTCTTTAGTCAGCCGTTTATTTTTTCAAAAACTACAAAATCTCATCCATTAGAAATTTTCTTAGTTATTATTATTGGTGGTTTATTATTTGGTGTTGTGGGTATGATTACTGCTGTTCCGTTATACACGGCATTAAAAGTAATTTTAAAAACCTTTTTATCAGATAATAAAATTGTAAAATCTTTAACAAAAGATATTTAATTGAATCCTGCAATTCTACATACTGAAGTTCAGCAATTTATCAACAAAAATTTAAATGCAAATATTGCTAAAATTCTCTTTAAAGGGAGTCCTTTTAAAGATGTTTCTGCAAAAGAGCTAGTTACTCAAATTATTTCTAAGAAGAAGTGTCAAAAAAAATTACCAACTTGGTTTTCTACAGAAAACATCTATTATCCTGAGAAGTTAAATATAGAACAAACCTCTTCAGAACTTACTGCTAATTACAAATCTTCATTAATTTCTGGGAATTCTATTATAGATGTAACTGGCGGTTACGGAGTTGACTGCCTGTATTTTTCAAAAAAAATAAAACATGTAACACATTGTGAATTAAACACCTACTTATCAACAATTGTGCAAAACAATTATCAACAGTTTAAAAATGAAGGCGTTGAGTTTATATCAGGTGACGGAATTGAGCATTTAAAAAATACCACTAAAAAATACGATTGGATATACATAGATCCTTCTCGAAGAGATTCAGATAAAAATAAAGTATTTTTATTAAAAGATTGTTTGCCAAATGTTCCAGATAATTTAGAGTTCTTGTTTTCTAAAACTAATAATATTTTAATTAAAAACTCTCCAATATTAGATTTAAAAAAAACAATTGAAGAATTAAATTTTGTAAAAGAAATTCATATTGTAGCTGTTGCTAATGAAGTAAAAGAATTGCTTTTTGTTTTAGAGAAAAACTATAAAGAAAACATTAAAATAAAGACAAACAACATACAAAAAGATAAAAATCAATATTTTGATTTCCAACTACTTAAGAACAATTCATCAAATTACGAATTTCCGAAAAAATACCTTTACGAGCCCAATACAGCCATTTTAAAATCTGGTGGATTTCACGAAATAAGTCATCAATTTAATTTAGAAAAATTACATCCACACTCGCATTTATACACCTCTGAAAATTTAATAACTTTCCCTGGAAGAACTTTTGAAATAGAAAGCACTTGTTCATACAATGCAAAAGAAATTAAAAAAAATCTGAAAGAAAATAAAGCGAATATTACTACAAGAAATTTTCCAGAGTCTGTTGCTCAAATAAGAAAAAAGACTAAGATAAAAGACGGAGGTTCTCAATATTTATTCTTTACAACTTTAAAAAATGAAAATCTTAAAGTTTTGATTTGTTCACAAGTTTTCAACAATAATTCAAAGAAGAAAAATCAAGCTTAGAAAAAACAAAAACGCATAAAATTCAAGGCCATTTAAGTTATATTTATAATATTTTATTAAATTTAGACTTTACAAAATATACCTATGGCAAATAAAAATATTAGAACACTTTCATCTAGAAAAGAATTAGACGATAATTTATTTGAAAATATAGCAATTGCATCGCAAGAAGAAGACTCAAAAGAAAAACTGAAAGCTCTTTCTAAACGGTTTATGATTGATGATTCTGTTGTATTAGGAACTAGCACTTTTTATGATTTTACTCGAGAAGAAAATAAAAATAAAAAAGTACATGTATGTTCTGGAACTGCTTGCATGGTTGCTAATTCACAAAATAATCTTCATAAAAATTTAGAGCACCTATTTAATGTAGAAGAAGTTGGTCATGCTGCCTGTGTTGGAAGATGTCATACAAATAATGCATTTATGTATGATGACAAAACTTACAATGCTGCAACAAAAGAAGAATTAGATCTTATTGTTATTTCAAAAGAATATCAAAATAATATTTACAAAGTAGCAGCAAACACTACTCCTATTTTAACTTCAAAAATTAATGATGTTGCTACTTTTTATCAATTAGCAGAAGCGCATAAGGCAAATTCAGAAAATGTAATTCAGCAATTAAAGATCTCAAATTTAAGAGGTCGTGGTGGTGCTGGATTTCCTTTTTGGTTTAAATTAGATGCTGTTGTTAAAGAAAACAATAAGCAAAAATATATTGTTTGTAATGCCGATGAAGGAGATCCGGGCGCATATTCTGATATGTATTTGATGGAACATCAACCGCATAAAGTATTATTCGGAATGTATATGGCCGGAATCACTGTTGGTGCAAATACAGGTGTTTTATATATCCGAGGAGAATACCCTGATTCGATCAGAATCGTAAATGAAGCCATTGAAGAAATTAAAGAAAAAAACCTCGTTGGAAACTTTAAATTTAAAATTATTCGTGGTCAAGGATCTTATGTTTGCGGAGAAGAAACGGCTTTATTAAGTTCTATTGAAGGTTTACGTCCAGAGGTTCGTGTACGTCCACCGTATCCTGCACAATATGGTTTATATGGAAAACCAACCGTTTTGAGTAACGTAGAAACATTTGCAAATATTCATTGGATTTTAGAAAATGGAGGCGATAAATATGCTGCTTTAGGAACAAAACAATCAACCGGGACAAAATTAGTTTCTTTGGATAGTTTTTTTAATACACCAGGAATGTATGAAATAGAAATGGGAACACCTTTGCAAACTATTTTTGATAATTTTGGCGGCGGATTTAAATCAGAAATAAAAGGATTACAAATTGGTGGTCCACTTGGCGGAATTGTTCCAATGCACAAAGTTAAAGATTTAACCTTAGATTTTGAATCGTTAAATACAAATGGATTTTTATTAGGTCACGCAAGTTTTGTTTCAATTCCTGTTGATTTTCCTATGATAAAATTCTTAGAGCATTTAATGGAATTTACGGCAGATGAGTCTTGTGGTAAATGTTATCCTTGTAGAATTGGATCGCACAGAGGAATGGAAATGTTACAAAAAGCCCAAACTTCTGATTATAAAATTGATAAAGTTTTGTTTGATGACTTATTAGAAACACTAGAAATTGGATCTTTATGTGCATTAGGTGGCGGAATTCCGTTGCCTCTTAAAAACGCATTACAGTATTTTCAAGAGGAGTTAAAAGGATATTTCACAAACAACTAAAACTATTTCACAAAGTTGCACAAAGAATCACGGAGAAAAACAAAATGACTGAAAATGAAATATCAAATATCATTATCGGAAAATCAATTGAAGTTCACAGAATTCTTGGTCCAGGTTTATTAGAATCCACATACCAAGAATGCTTATATTATGAATTAAAAAACGAAGGCTTAAAGGTTGAAAAAGAAAAAGTCTTACCAATTTTTTATAAAGATATTAAATTAAATCATGGTTATAGAATTGATTTATTGGTCGAAAACAAAGTAGTTATTGAACTGAAAACTGTTGAGTTTTTAACAGGTGTTCATTCTGCGCAAATATTAACATATATGAAATTAGGAGATTACCACTTAGGTTTATTACTTAATTTTCATGTCAAATTACTTAAAGAAGCAATCAAAAGATTTATCTTGTAAAAACTTTGTGTACCTCTGAGATCCTTTGTGAATCTTAGCGCAACAAACAATTAAGAATTATGAAAGCATACATTAACAATATTGGTTACGAATTTAATTCTGGAGAAACCATTTTAGATTTTGTAAGAAGAATTGAAAGCAATAAAGAGGCAATTCCTACGATGTGTCAAGATGATCGTTTAGAAAATTTTGGTTCTTGTAGAGTTTGTTCTGTAGAAGTTGCTCGCGAAAAAGATGGACCAACAAGAACAATGGCTTCTTGTCATACGCCAATTGGCGAAGGTTTATACATTTATCATAATACAGATAAAATGAAACGTCTTCGTAAAAATATTGTGGAATTAGTCTTAACTGATTATCCGTCTGATAAAGTTTTTCCACCAGAGCATAAAAAAGCAACTCCATTTCAAGAAACGATTGCTCAAATCGGAATTCCAAACATTCGTTACCCAGAAGGTGCTAATCATTTAAATATTGAAAAAGATAGCGCGCATCCATATATAAAATCAGATTTATCTCAATGTATCAATTGTTTTCGTTGTGTTAGAGCATGTGAAGAAATTCAGGGAGAAATGATTTTAGGAATGTCTGGTCGTGGTTTTGCCACTAATATTATAAAAGGGTTTGACACCTCTTTTGATGAATCTGCGTGTGTTTCCTGTGGTGCTTGTGTGCAAACTTGCCCAACGGAAGCTTTAACAGATAAATACGAAACCAAAACCTTAATTGCTGATAAAACGGTAAGAACTACATGTACATATTGTGGCGTTGGTTGCCAGTTAGAAGTTTCTGTAATTGATGGAAATATCAAAGGAATTCAAGCTCCAGAAAATGCCGAAGTAAATGAAGGCCATACCTGTTTAAAAGGTAGATTTGCTTTTGAGTTTTACAATCATCCAGAGCGTTTACGTGAGCCAATGATTAAGAAAAACGGAAAGTTTGAAGAAGTTTCATGGGATGAAGCTTACGATTTTATCACAGCAAAATTGTTAGATATTAAAAATAAATATGGCGCTGATTCAATTGGAGGAATTTCATCATCTAGAGCAACAAATGAAGAAAATTATTTAATGCAAAAAATGATTCGAGTTGCTGTAGGTACAAATAATATTGACGGTTGTGCACGTGTATGCCACGCTCCTACGGCTTTCGGAATGCAACAATCTTTTGGAACTGGAGCTGCAACAAATTCAGTAGAAGATTTAAAACAAACAGATGCTGTTTTCTTATTTGGAGCAAATCCTATAAAAGGGCATCCTGTTACTGGAGCAAAAATTAAGCAAGTTTTTATGAAAGGTGTTACCTCGATTGTTGTAGATCCAATCAAAACAAAATTAGCAGAATTAGCTTCGTACCATTTGCAGATTAGACCAGGTACAAATGTTGCAATTTTAAATATGCTTTGTCATTATATTATCACGGATAATTTAGTGGATGAAAATTTCATCAAAAATCATACTGAAAAATATGAGGAATTTAAAAATCATGTTGCAAATTTAAACATGGACGAACTTTCTGTATTAACTGGAGTTGATAAAGAATTGGTTAAAAAAGCAGCTTTTGCATATGCAACAGCAGACAGCGCTATGGAATTTCATGGTTTAGGTGTTACAGAACATTTTCAGGGAAGTAAAACGGTAATGTTGCTTTCTAATTTAGCAATGATGACAGGAAATATTGGTAGAAATGGCGTTGGGTTGAATCCACTTCGCGGACAAAATAACGTCCAAGGAGCTGCTGATATGGGAGTACAACCACATCAGGGAGCTGGATATTTAGACATCAATAAACCAGAAATACAACAATATTATGCAGCTAAATATGGTGTAGAAAAAATGCCAGAACGAGAAGGCTATAAAATTCCACAAATGCTAGATGCAGCAATAGACGGAAAGCTAAAGGCTTTGTACATAATGGGTGAAGATACTATTATGACAGATCCAAACACCAATCATAGTATTAAAGCTTTTGAAAATCTAGAATTAATTGTTGTGCAAGAATTGTTTATGACTGCAACTACAGAAATGGCAGATGTTGTGTTGCCGGCATCATCTTATTTTGAAAAAAGCGGAACATTTACAAACGGAGAACGACGTGTACAACGAGTAAATAAAGTAGTTGAACCCATTGGAAACACAAAACCTGATGGTCAAATTATTATTGACATTATGGATCGATTGGGTTATCAACAACCAACAGGTTTAACATACAACGCAGCAAGTGTTATAGAAGAAATTGCTGATGTGATTCCTTTTATGAAAGGACTTTCTTGGGATCGTTTAGGAGAAAATGGATTGCAATGGCCCATAAATGAGAATGGAACCGATACAAAAATGTTGCATGTTGATGGCGCATTTAAAAAAGGAATCGGAACATTTCATCATTTCGATTTTGAAGAATCTCCTGAAATTGTATCACACGGAAGAAAATTTCCTTTTATTTTAACTACTGGACGTGAATTAGAACATTACAATTCTGGTACAATGACAAGAAGAACAGATAACCAGAAAATAGTATCAAAAGATGTACTGGAAGTGCATCCAAAAGATGCAATCAAAAAAGGAATTCAAGATCTTGAAATCGTCCGTATTTTCTCTGACCGTGGAAGTGTAAATATTCCAATTAAATATTCTAAGAATGTAAAACGTGGTGTGTTAAGAACTACTTTTCATCAACCAGAAGTTTTTATTAATATTATTACTGGAAGCGTTGGTGATAAAGAAACCATGACACCAGAATACAAAGTTGTAGCAGTAGATTTTGAGCGAATTTAATTTAACAAATAAATTGTTTTTCAACTATGATGGAATTCTAGTTGTAAACGAAAAACAAGCTAAAGTTTCTGACGGAATTGTTGTTGAAGCAGCATTGCAAATTAACATCAATAACAAATCGTATACGGTTGTCATGAGAACTCCTGGAAACGATTTTGAATTGATTAGAGGTTTATTGTATGCAGAAGATATTTATAAAGTAAAAGAGAATCTATCTTTTGAAATAATAGAAGAAAAAAGAAACGGATTTTCAATTATCAATTGCAACATTCCAAAAGAAAAACTAGGAAAAGGTTATTTAAACAAACGAACCTTGCTGTCCGTTTCTTCGTGTGGTATTTGCGGAAAACAAGATTTAAATGACATTGAGTTAAAAGGAAAGGCTTTAAAAACAAACGAATCTTTTTCTTCAAATAAAATTAAAGAGATGTCTTTAGAAATGACCGAACTACAAAAGGTCTTTAAAGAAACTGGTGGAAGCCATGCCGCAGCAATTTTTGATAAAAACTACCACCTAATTTCTTTAAGAGAAGATATTGGACGTCATAATGCAGTAGATAAGGTTATTGGAGATGTAATCAATCAGCAAAAACTAAACAACAGTTATTGCATGTTAGTAAGTGGTAGGGTTTCTTATGAAATTGTATCAAAAGCCTTTTTTGCTAAAATCGGAATTATTGTTGCCGTATCTGCTTGCTCGAGTTTAGCAATTGATTATGCAAAAGAATTCGGAATTTGTCTAATTGGTTTTAGCAGAACAAATAAAATGACTATTTATGCAAACCCAAAAAAGATTAACGAATTAAAATGAGAAAGATAGTTGCATTCTTAATAATCTACACGTTTTCACTAACTATTTATGCTCAAGTAAACGAAAAAGTTCCAAAAAAACGTTTACAAAATGGCTTTGCTTCCATGGATTATATTTCGATAAAAATGCCAAATGATATTTATGGAAATCCTGAAGTAAACATGGGCTTAACAGGAATTCATTACAACCTATTTATAAACAAATCTGTATATACAGGTCTAGGTTTTTATGGATCGGTTAATGGTAAACGTGGTGGCCTTTTTACATTAGGTGTTAATCTTGGAATTAAAAAACAATTTGCAAATAATATTTTTTTTGATACTGGCTTTCATTTTGGAGGTGGCGGTGGAGCTGCTGCACCAGATGGAGGTGGCGCAATGTTTTTACCACACATAAACATTGGATATCGATTTAAAAATTTCTCTACAACTTTTGGCTACAGTAATATGAACTTTTTTGATAAAGGAAATATTACAAGTGATCAAATTAGAGTTGGTATCCAAATTCCGTTATCATACAACTATGCAGCCTTTAAGTACAAAGAAAAATTATTTCATGTAGCAGCATTAAAAAACACTGAGTGGAATCTATTTTCTAAACAAATTTCAGTGAAACTTTATGTAGATAACTTAAGACCTTATGGAGATTCTCAATTAACGAATTTTAGCTCGTTAAGAGGAAAAACAATTCATCTAGCAGGGATTGAAATTGCCTCTTATTTTACTGATAATTGGTTTGTGTATTTTAGAGCAGATGGCGCTTTTCATGGAATTCCTGGAGGGTATATGGATTTATTTTTAGGTGTTGGACACCGTTTTTCTATGAATAAGAACAATACAAACATTCTAACCAAATTTGCAATAGGAGCAGGTGGCGGTGGTGGTGTAGATAGCGGTGGCGGATTTTTTATATATCCAGATATTGCAATAGAACAAAGATTATTTAACGATGTGTATGTATCAATAAATAAAGGCTATTTATTAAATCCAAATCAACATTTTACAAGTTCTACATTTGGTTTTGGGTTAAAATACTATACAAATCAACAAGGAATCAAAAAGAAAAATAACAAGTACTATAATGCTTCGAAATTTAAAGGCATAGAAATATTTATTGGACAAGAAATGTATATCAATGCAAAAAGAGTTTCAAATTCAACAGAACATCTGCATCAAATTGCATTACAAATGAATTTCTTTCTAAACAAACACATTTATATTGCAGGACATACTTCTTTTGCAGATTTTGGAAATGCTGGTGCTTATGCAGAAGGAATAGTGGGTATAGGTTACCAAACAAAACCTTTTTTTAATAATAAAGTAGAAGTTTTTGGACAGTTTTTGGCTGGTGCAGCTGGTGGAGGTGGAATTAGTACTGGACAAGGATTAATTTTAAAACCAAGTATTGGTTTTAACTATATGCTTAACAACAAACTAAGTTTTAAAACTTCAGTTGGTAAAGTTAAAGCAAGAGGAGGAGATTTAAATAGCACCAGTTTAAATATTGGATTAAATTATAGAATTAGCTTTTTAACAGCTAATTAACAATGAAAAGTTACTCCTAAAAAAGTAAAATTTTTATATTTATAGATTCTAAAAACTAATCGAAAACATCAACTATCATGAAAAACTTAAAACTTTTAGCAGCCACACTGCTATTAATTGTTTCTTGTAAAACAGAAACTAAAAAAGAAGACGTTACAAAAGATGCTGAATTACTAGCAAAAGCTAAAGGAATTCACGAAAGAGTAATGACATTAGACACACATAATGACATTAACGTAAATAATTTTACCGATAACAGAAACTATAAAGAAGATCTAGGAAATCAAGTAAACCTTCCAAAAATGATTGAAGGTGGCTTAGATGTTTCTTGGTTTATCGTATATACAGGTCAGGGAGAATTAACAGATAAAGGTTTTGATAATGCTTATAAAAATGCGATTGCTAAATTTGATGCAATTCATAAATTAACTAAAGAGATTGCTCCAGATCAAATTGAGCTAGCCGTTACTTCTGAAGATGCCAGAAGAATTTATGCGTCTGGAAAAAAAGTTGCAATGATTGGTATTGAAAATGGATATCCTGTTGGAAAAGACATTAATAGAGTTAAAGAATTTTATGATTTAGGAGCAAGATATATGTCTTTATCTCATAATGGGCATAGCCAACTTTGTGACTCTAATACTGGTGAAAAAGATGATCAATGGTTGCATAACGGTGTAAGTTCTTTAGGGAAAGAAGTGATTAAAGAGATGAATAAATGGGGAATTATGATTGACGTTTCTCACCCTTCTAAAAAGTCTATGCAAGACATGATTGAATTAACAAAAGCACCAATTATTGCTTCTCACTCTTCAGCAAGAGCAATGTGTAATCATAGTAGAAATTTAGATGATGAGCAATTAGATTGGATTAAAGAAAACGGTGGTGTAGTTCAAACTGTTGCTTTTAATTCTTACTTAAATACAGAAAAACACGCTGCTTATAATAAAGCTGCAACTGCTTTTATGGAGGAAATAGCAAAAGAACAAGGGTTTACAATGATGTCTAGAGCAGATGCTAGAAAATTAGAAGCAGAGGCTCAAGAAAAGTACTATGCAGAGTATATGAAAATCAGAAAAACAGCGCAGGATAAAATGGCTGAAAGCCCTGAAAAATTTAGCCCTGTAAATGTTGCTGATTTTGTAGATCATATTGACTATATGGTAAATAAAATTGGACTTGACCATGTTGGAATTAGTTCTGACTTTGATGGTGGTGGCGGTGTTGATGGATGGAATGATGCATCAGAAACATTAAATGTAACTATAGAACTAGTTAAAAGAGGATATACAGAAGCACAAATTGAGCAACTTTGGAGTGGTAACTTATTAAGAGTTTTAGATAAGGTTGCAGAAGTAGCAAAAGAAATACAAAAAGGAGAAAAGGCTTAAAGGATTTCTCTTAAAATATAAAAGCTCGTTTTTTTTATAAAACGAGCTTTTTTTTATGAATTATTATTTAAAAATCGTTTTGATTTTCATCTATTTCAGTATCTAAATCAAAATCATCAGAATCAAAAGAATCTTCATCATCTGCATAATCTTCCATGGTTTGCTCTAATTTTGAACTAATTTTTACTAAAAAAATAGCATCCTCTGTTTTTACCTCTACAGCTTTAATGGATTCTCCTTTTGCATTCTTAAAAGTTATAACATCAGAAAAACCATAGCCATCTGGATATTTCTCTACAAGTAAATCTAAAATATCTGTAGTTAGTTTAGCATAATCTATAATAATGCGTTTCATAATTTACATTTTTAACAAGTAAGCAAATAGTAATGGTGCAACAATTGTTGCATCACTTTCAATGATAAACTTAGGAGTATCAATATCTAATTTACCCCAAGTAATTTTTTCATTAGGTACTGCACCAGAATAAGAACCGTAACTTGTCGTTGAATCAGAAATTTGACAAAAATAGCTCCAAAAAGGTGTTTCTGGTTTTTCCATATCTTGATACAACATTGGTACAACACAGATAGGAAAATCACCTGCAATACCACCTCCTATTTGAAAAAAACCTACTCCATTATCAGAGTTTATCGTGTACCAATTTGCTAAATACCCCATGTATTCTATTCCAGATTTCATAGTAGAAGCTTTTAATTCTCCTTTCATCACATAAGAAGCAAAGATGTTTCCCATTGTAGAATCTTCCCAACCTGGAACGATAATTGGTAGATTTTTTTCTGCTGCGGCATACATCCAAGAATCTTTAATGTCAATTTCATAATACGCTTCTAAAACACCAGATAGTAAAAGTTTATACATAAATTCATGCGGAAAAAAACGTTCTTCATTTTCTTCTGCATCTTTCCAGATTTTAAAAATATGTTTCTGTAAACGTCTAAAAGCCTCTTCTTCTGGTATACAAGTATCTGTAACTCGGTTTAAGCCTTTTAGCAACAGCTCCCACTCGTCTTGCGGAGTTAAATCGCGATAATTTGGCACTCTTTTATAATGAGAATGCGCCACTAAGTTCATAATATCTTCTTCTAAATTAGCTCCAGTACAAGAAATAATATGCACTTTATCTTGGCGTATTACTTCTGCAAAAATTTTACCTAATTCTGCCGTACTCATTGCTCCTGCAAGTGAAACTAACATTTTAGAACCTTTATTTAATTGTTCTTCGTATCCTTTAGCAGCATCTACCAAAGCAGCTGCATTAAAGTGTAAAAAGTATTTTTCTATAAAATTTGTAATTGGTTTTTCCATTTTTCTTTTTTTTTTAAACAAAAATCTGCACTACTTCAAAAAGGATTAAAATAATAATAATCCATTCTAACATACTGCTATATCTGTGTTGTAAAATATCTTTAAATAACTCTAAATTTTCTTTAATAACGTTTATACTAAATTGCAATCCTTGATGCCTTTTTACAATGTCTAGTTCGTCTTTTAATTGATAATCTAACTTTGATAAATGTTCTTGAGACCAAGCCAAATCAGAAGAATCGAAAATGAATAAATTCTCTAAAATGCTATTTTTAAGATTCATCGTTTTTCCAATAAAAATGCGCATGTTTTTTTTAGACAATTTAATATTTCCTTTTTTCTCCAATTGATTTACATACAACAATGTTTTTTCGTGCAGTTCTGATGTTTTACGGACATAGTTTGTTAATGCTACAGATTGAGAAAGGTTTAGCATAATTATATGTGCAACATCTGGCGTTAATTCTGGTACTTTTATGGTACCAAAATCTACTTCTAATTCTGAGTTATCTACAATTGTAAAAACTTCTTCAGGAAATTCTTTGATGTCTTTCTTTATGGAGATAATATTCTTAAAAACTTGCGTTAAAATACTAGTATTGCAATTCAGAAAAACAACACTTCCATAATCTTTCATATAAACGTAAGAATTTTCATCACATTTGTATAATAAAAATGTGTGTTCTCTTTTAATTAAAAAAAAATTAAAGTTATTTCTAAAAACCTTTAAATCAATTTGTTTCTCAAAGTGATATGCCGCAACTTTATACTCCATCATTAAAAATTAAATTGATTCATAATCTTCATCTTTAAATTTTGACAATTTACTAAATGGGTTAATTGAGCTCAACGCATCATCCGTATCATAAGTATCATCATTGGAAGAAAACTTATAACTTAACATCTTATAATACAATTTAGCTGCTAAAAAGTCTGAAGATTTTTCGGTTGGATTTGGGCACAATTCAACGATATCAAAACCAACAACATTTTTATCACTAAAGACTTTCTTTAAAAACTCTAACGTTTCGTAATAAAATAAACCTCCAGGTTCTGGGGTACCTGTTGATGGTAATAAAGAAGGGTCTATAGCATCTAAATCTAACGTTATAAATACATTGTCTGTTAACTGATCTATGGCATCATCCATCCAATCTTCATTGACAACCATGTCATGCGCAAAGAAAACTTTATCAAGATTCATTTCTCTTTTTTCAGAAATATCCATACTTCTAATACCTACCTGCACCAAGTTAGTTGTTTGATTTGCTTCATAAACTGCACATGCATGATTGTATTTGGAACCTTCATACTCTTTACGTAAATCTGCATGTGCATCAATATGCAATACAGAGAGATTATTAAAACATTCATTAAATGCTCTAATGGTTCCAATAGAAATAGAATGCTCTCCTCCAAAAATTGTTACAAACTTGTTCTTATTAATGTACTGCTTAGTTGTTTGATGAACCGCATTCACCATCGTTTCTGGAGAAGTGTTTTCTGTAATGGCATCCGCCAAAAACACCCCTTCCTTGTATACTTCAGAATCTGTTTCGATATCATACAATTCCATATTTTCAGAAGCTTCTAAAAAGGCTTGTGGCCCTTTATCTGCTCCTTTTTGCCAAGTACTTGTTCCGTCATAAGGAACAGGAATTAAAACAATCTTTGATTGTTCAATTTTCGAATACATTTCTGGAATTCCTGCGTACGTTTTACTAGTTTTCATAACCTAATATTGATAATAATTCTTCACTTTTTTGTTGTTCTTTAAAAACCTTTGTAGTCATGTTACCATCACTATCTTTATTTATTAATATGTGTTTTGGATGTGGTATTAAGCAGTGTTGTAATCCGCCAAAACCACCAATTGATTCTTGGTAAGCACCTGTGTTAAAAAAGCCAATATATAATGGATTCTCTTTTTCGTACACAGGTAAATAAATAGCATTTATATGTTGTTCTGAATTGTAGTAATCATCGCTATCACAAGTTAAACCACCTAATAAAACACGCTCATATTGCCGGTTCCATTTATTTATAGGCAACATAATAAAACGCTTATTAATAGACCAAGAATCAGGTAATGTTGTGATAAAAGATGAATTAATCATATTCCAACGTTCTCTATCATTTTGTTTTTTCTGATACAAAACTTCATATATAGCACCACTTGCTTCTCCAACAGTAAAGCTTCCAAATTCTGTAAAAATATTTGGCACATCTACACCTGCATTTTTACATGCTTCGTTTATTTGATTGATAATTTCATCAATCATATACTCATAATCGTATTCAAAGGCTAGTGAGTTTTTAATTGGAAAACCTCCGCCAATATTTAAACTATCTAGTGTTGGACACGCTTTTTTAAGTTTGATATAAACACTGATACATTTTAGCAACTCGTTCCAATAATAAGCAGTATCTCTAATGCCTGTATTGATAAAAAAGTGTAACATTTTTAGTTCTACCTGAGAATTATTTGCAATTTCTCTTTCATAAAAAGATACAATATTTTTGTACCCAATACCTAATCTGCTTGTATAGAACTCAAATTTAGGTTCTTCTTCAGAAGCAATTCTAATTCCAACTTTAAAAGGTTTATTAGTTTGTTGCTGAAGTAGAGGTAGCTCTTCATAATTGTCAATAATTGGAATACAGTTTTTGTGTCCAGAATTAATTAATTTACCAATATTTTGAATGTATTGATCGCGTTTAAATCCATTACAAATAATATAGGTATCATTTTTTACCCTTCCATTTACTTTTAAGTTTTTAATAATATCTAAATCAAAAGCAGAAGAGGTTTCTATATGAATGTTATTTGTTAAAGCTTCTTCTAGGATAAATTTAAAGTGCGAGCTTTTAGTACAATAACTATAAAAATACTTTCCTTTATAATTATGTTTTTTTATGGATGATTGAAACCATTGCTGCGTTTTATTTATATTCTCAGATATTTTTGGCAAATAGGTAAATTTTAATGGGGTGCCATATTCTTCAACCAATTTTGCCAGATTGATATTATGAAAAAACAAGTTGTTGTTTTCAATATGAAATTCCTCTTGAGGAAAATCAAAAGTTTGTTCTATTAAATCTATATATTTAGTGTTCATCTACTTTTTAAAAAAAATTATACAATTAACCTATCAAAATAGCATCTAATGCTTTGATAAGAGATAACCTAATTAAAAAGAATAGATCACTGTCTGATATTTAAATATACCACGTGCAGTTTAGAAAACTGCTGTATATTTAAAAGAGAAGTAGGAAAAACCGTAATTTTTTCGACGCATTTCCAAAATGCTAAGTAATTATTATTTTCCCTAGAATAATTACTCACGAAATAAGAAAAACATAACATTTTACTTACTAAAAAGTTTTCAAATGTAATTTATTTTTTGATATAAAAAAGAAAAATGGAAAAAAAATACACATAAACAAAAAACCTCCACATTTCTGTGAAGGTTAGTATGAGCTCGTTAGGGTTCGAACCACAATACTATTTATTCATCATTCATCTATTTTCAAAAACCTTTTAAATATGCTTCCTTTATCTGTATTTATTTTGACAACATAAACACCTACTGCCAAATCTTTAACATCAACATTATTATTAGAAAATTGTATCAAGATTTCTTTACCATTGATAGAAAATATTTGAATACTATTTACCTTCATTATTGTACTATCTGTATATATACTTAATCGTTTTGTTGTAGGATTTGGATAAATTGAAATCAATTTCTCTAAATTAAAGTCTTCAACAGCCAATGCGTTTTCGGTAACAGTGACAACTACAGTTTTAGAGGCTTTGTTTCCATTTACATCTGTAACTGTATATATAACATCATTCTGTCCTAAATCATTTATCCTAAAATTTGTTTTTGAAAGCTCATAATTTAAAATACCACAATTATCTGTACTACCCTTATCAATATCTGTTGTCTGTATCTCAACGGTTCCATTTGCATCTAATTGAACTGTAATGTCTTGCGCTAATATTGTTGGATCTATATTATCTACTACAGTTACTAATTGCGAGGCATAAGCTGTATTCCCTGAGGCATCCGTTACCATCCAAGTAACACTAGTTTCTCCTATAGGAAAACTAGTAGGCGCATCATTGGTTGTCGTGGCGACACTACAATTGTCTGAAGTTGTTGGAGTTCCTAGAGCAACATTTGTTGCTGAACAACTATCTGCATCTACATTAACGCTAATCGCTACAGGCGCAGAAATCGTAGGATTAATGTTATCTACGACAGTTACAACTTGTGTGGCAGTAGCTGTATTTCCAGAACCATCCGTTACCATCCAAGTTACTGTAGTTTCTCCTATAAGAAAACTAGTAGGCGCATCATTGGTTGTAGTGGTTACACTACAATTGTCTGAAATTGTAGGTGTACCCAAGGCAACATTCGTTGCTGAACAACTCGCTGCATCTACATTAACACTAATCGCTACAGGAGCAGAAATCGTAGGATCAAAATTATCTACTACAGTTACAACTTGTGTGGCAGTAGCTGTATTACCAGAGGCATCCGTTACCGTCCAAGTTACAGTAGTTTCTCCTACAGGAAAACTAGCAGGTGCATCATTGGTTGTAGTGGCTACACTACAATTATCTGAAGTTGTTGGAGTTCCTAAAGTAACATTCGTTGCTGAGCAACTCGCTGCATCTATATTAACACTAATCGCTACAGGAGCAGTAATACTTGGATCAATGTTATCTACTACAGTTACAATTTGCGTTGCAGTAGCTGTATTTCCACTAGCATCAGTTACGGTCCAAGTTACCGTAGTTTCTCCTACAGGAAAACTAGTAGGCGCGTCATTGGTTGTAGTGGCTAAAGTACAGTTATCTGCTGTAGTAGGATTTCCAAGAGTAACGTTCGTAGCCTCACAACTATCTGCGTCTACATTAACACTAATCGCTACAGGAGCAGTAATACTTGGATCAATGTTATCTATTACAGTTACTATTTGTGTAGCGGTAGCTGTATTTCCAGAACCATCCGTTACCGTCCAAGTAACACTAGTCTCTCCTACAGGAAAACTAGTAGGCGCGTCATTGGTTGTAGTGGCTACAGTACAGTTATCTGCTGTAGTAGGATTTCCAAGAGTAACGTTAGTAGCCTCACAACTATCTGTGTCTACATTAACACTTATCGCATCAGGTGCAGTAATGGTAGGATTAATTGTATCTGCTTCTAAGCCACCATCTGTAATTCTCCATGATTTATTTATTAAAAGGGTTCTTGCTGCTTGGCTAGCACAACTATAAGTACTACTACCCCCATGAAATTGAACATTAGATTTTAGATCTAGCTGAGCCCAACCATTTAGTAGGGCATCATAATTTGTTGTAGATAAAGTAACTCCTGCGAACATATCAGACATGTCAGTTACATTACTTACATTCCAATTACTAAGGTCTTGGTTGAAAGAAATAGCCATCCAGAACATATCAGACATATTAGTTACTTTACTCACATTCCAATCACCAATATCTTGATTGAAAGAAATGGCAAGAGCAAACATAGCCGACATCGTAGTTACATTACTCACATTCCAAGTACTAAGGTCTTGGTTGAAAGCTCTTGCTTCATAAAACATATTCTTCATCTTAGTTACATTACTCACATTCCAGTTTCCAATATCTTGGTTGAAAGCGTCTGTTCGATAAAACATACTGGACATGTCAGTTACATTATTCACATTCCAGTTTCCAATATCTTGGTTGAAAGCGCTTGCTCTATAAAACATACCGAACATGTCATTTACATTACTCACATTCCAGTTACTAATATCCTGGTTGAAAGAATTAGCATTCCAGAACATTTGGGTCATGTTAGTTACATTACTCACATCCCAATTACTCAGGTCTGCATTAAAAGAGGTTTTATCTTCAAATGCTTTGTACATATTAGTTACATTACTTACATCCCAATTAGGCATAGCACCATATTGGCTATTCGTACACAAACCATCTACTGGGTTTGTGCTTAAACATTCGGTGATTACTGCATTAAAATTACTGTCTGTTATAGGGGGGAATACTGTCACTATTTGCGTTGCAGTAGCGGTATTTCCTGAGCCGTCAGTAACTGTCCAAGTTACAGTAGTATCCCCTACAGGGAAGTTTGCTTGGGCATTATTGGTTACAGTTACTACAGTACAATTGTCTGCAGTTGCTGGCGTACCTAAAGCAACATTAGTGGCTGTGTTACTATTTTTGTCTACGTTAACAATAACGTTTTCTGGCGGAGTAATGGTAGGGTTAATTGTATCTGCTTCTAAACTACCGTCTGTAATTATCCATACTTTACTGTTTGTTAAAAGATCTCTTGCATCTTGACTACCACAACTAAAGTTGCTATTACCTCCATGAAATCGAACTTTAGATTTAAGATCTAGCTGAGCCCAACCATTTAATAAAGCATCGTAATTAGTTGTAGATAAAGTAACATCTTCAAACATATCCTCCATAGTTGTTACATTACCAACATCCCAACCTCCAATATCTTGATTGAAGGAAGTTGCAAAAGCAAACATTTCACTAAAATTGTTAGCGTTATTAGTATTCCATCCACCAATATCTTGATTAAATAAGTTAGCTTTAAGAAACATTGCTCTCATATTTACAACATTTTGAACATCCCATTTTCCAATATTTTGGTTAAATGATTTGGCATTACTAAACATTTCTCTCATATTTACTACATTACCAACATTCCAACCTGTAATATCTTGATTAAATGATGTTGCTGAAGCAAACATAAAACTCATGTCTTTTACACTATCTACAATCCATTCCCCAATATCTGCATTAAAGGATTTAGCGCCAGCAAACATATAACTTGTATTTACAACCCCTTCAGGTAGTTTATTAGGAACATAAGTTAAATTTTGTGCTTCACGAAAAGCTCCTGACAAATTTGTTAAACCAATATCTCCAAAGCTTTCGACACGGGTTAACTTTTCTACATTGGTATAATTTGAATTTTCTTTACCAAAACTTGTTATTGTTCCATAAATTTTAACAGTGTATGTGCTTTCAGAGCTATAGATGTAATCAATATCACCTTCAGTTGTAACTTTTTGCAGACTTGTACCATCACCCCAGTCAACATATACATCTTTAGCACCTCCAAGAGGTAGTGAGACTTTTGTGTTAGTAGTGTCGTCTTCTGTTATTGTACCTGAACCACTATAACTAGCGTTATCTTTTGTGGTGTCGAAAACTAATTTCATGGGGTTCTTAGTTAAAACAGTAACCGTTAATGTACCTATTGAATTTACTGCACCGTCAGAAATAGAATAAGTAATAACTTCAGTACCTGAAAAGTTTGCAGCAGGAGTGTAAATTATAGATTCTTCTTTTGTATCTATAGCAATAGTTCCTGAACCAGCTGTATTTGCAGCCGTTACGGTTAATTGATCACCGTCTGCATCAGTATCATTATTTACAACATTGATAGTGGTGGCTGGAGAATCTTGAAAAAGAACAGCAATATCTGCATTTGCTACAGGGCTATTGGGGTTTATTAAATTATAAACTCGTACATGACCAGAATTACTACCATTACCGCTATTATAACGTGCACCAATGGCAACTGTTTTTCCATCTGCTGATAGCGAAACCGATTCTCCTGAATAATCATTTGAAGCTTCCCCATCAATGTCACTGCCTAGTTGATTCCAAGAAGTTTCATCCCATCCAAAGATACGAACATGTCCAGAAGAAATGCCATTATCATCATTATAGTGTGCACCTATAGCTAGGGTGTTTCCGTCTGCAGATAGCGAAACGGATTTTCCTGACAAATCACCTGCAGATTCTCCACTAATGTCACTGCCCAATTGGTCCCAGGAAGTACCATTCCATTCATAGATACGAACATGGCCATATTTATTACCATTATTATAGGTTGTTCCTATAGCTAGGGTATTTCCATCTGCAGATAACGAAACAGATCCTCCTGACATACCGCCTGAAGCTTCTCCATCAATGTTACTGCCCAACTGATTCCAAGAAGTTTTATCCCAGCCATAGATACGAACATAATCAGAATAACTACCATTTCCATTATTATAGATCCCTCCTATAGCTAGGGTATTTCCATCTGCAGATAATGAGACAGATCCTCCTGACATATCACCAGAAGCCTCTCCATCAATATCACTTCCCAATTGATTCCAAGAAGCACCTTCCCATTCATAGATACGAACATGACCAGAATAACTACCATTTCCATTATTAAAGGGAGCTCCTACAGCTAAGGTTTTTCCATCTGCTGATAGCGAAACGGAATAGCCTGATTGATTAATTGAATCTTCTCCATCAATGTCGTTACCTAGTTGATTCCAAGAAATTCCATCCCATCCATAAATACGAACATGACCAGAAGCAGTACCATTATCATTATTACCAGGAGCTCCTATAGCCAAGGTGTTCCCATCTGCTGATAGCGAGACGGAATCTCCTGAATAATTAAGTGAAGCTTCTCCGTCAATATCACTGCCTAGTTGATTCCAGGAAGCTCCATCCCATCTATAGATACGAACATAGCCAGAAAAACTATCTTTACCAACAGCACCTACAGCTAGGGTGTTCCCATCTGCTGATAGTGAAACGGATCTTCCTGACAAATCCTCTGAATCTTCTCCATTAATGTCACTACCTAACTGTTCAGCAATGCTTAAATAACCGGAGAATACATTAATGGTTACTGTTGCAATGTTAGTGTCAGTAAATCCATCATTTACTTTGTAGGTAAAAGTGTCAGTTCCTGTAAAGTCTTGGTTTGGCGTGTAGGTTACAGAACCATCTGCTATGGTTGATAGTATTCCATGACCAGGTCCGCTTTCTATGATGTATGATAAGGAATCATCATCTTTATCTTTAGCCAACAAATAAATGGAAGTTGCATCATTTTTTTTGGTAGCGGAATTAATGTTTTGAGCAACAGGAATATCATTCACATTTGTAACAGTTACTGTTAGGGTTCCTTGACTAGTTGCACTATTATCTGAAGCGGTGTAGGCAATAATTTCAGTACCATAAAAGTTGGCTAAAGGAGTATAAATTATAGATTTTTCATCTGTGTTTATAGCAACTGTTCCTGAACCAGTAGTGCTAATTGCTGTTACTTTTAGTGGGTCTCCGTCTATGTCTGTATCATTATCTAAAACATAAAAAGTGGTTGCTTCTGAATCCTCTTCAAGTGTAGCAATATCTGATATAACTGTTGGGCTATGATTAACTAAATTAAATACACGTGCATGCCCAGAATCAGTTCCATTTCCATCATTATAAGGAGCTCCAATAACCACTGTTTTTCCATCTGCAGCGAGAGATACTGATTGGCCTGACTGATCAGCAGCAGCTTCCCCGTCAATATCTTGTCCTACCTGGACCCATTTACTACCCCTGTAGTCGTAGATACGTACGTGCCCAGAATCAGTACCATTTCCGTCATTTTTATGAGCACCAACTGCTAGCGTTTTTCCATCAGCAGCTAGCGATGTAGAGTAACCAGCCCAGTCATTCGCCGCTTCCCCATCAATATCTTGTCCTAATTGACTCCAAACATCATCCTTATATGTATAAACTCGTACATGACCAGATTTAGTACCTTTACCGTTATTATAACGTGCACCAATTGCAACTGTTTTTCCATCTGCAGCGAGAGATACTGAATAGCCTGATTCATCACTAACGTCTTCTCCATCAATATCTTGACCTAGTTGAAGCCAAGTACCACCTTTATAAGCGTAAATTCGGACATGTCCAGATGAATTCAAATTTGTATTTGTGCTACCGGCATTTCTCGTTGCTCCAATAGCTACAATTCTTCCAGTTGCAGCGAGAGATACAGAATAGCCTGCCCAATCATCATAAGCCTCTCCAATAACATCTTGTCCTAATTGAGACCAACGATTATCTTTATAGGTATAGATGCGCACATGACCAGGATCAAATGGGTTTATTGCACCAATTGCAACTGTTTCTCCATCTCTGTCGAGAGCTACGGAGTATCCTGAAAAATCAAAAGCATCATCTCCATTAATGTCTTGTCCTAACTGTTCCCAATTATTTCCATTAAACGTATAAATACGTGTATAACCAGAATTTCTTTCATTATCATCATTAAAAATTGCACCAATAGCTACTGTTTTTCCGTCTGCAGCAAGAGCTATAGAAGTTCCTGATTGATTTTCAGCAAACTTCCCATCAATATCTTTGCCTAACTGACTCCAATTACTACCATTGTTCGTATACACGCGTACATGTCCTGATTTTTCTCCATTACCGTTATTTGCAGTTGCACTAATAGCTACAATTTTCCCATTTGCAGAAATTGCTACTTTTGTTCCAGAAATATCACCAGCGGCCTCACCATTAATATCCTGCCCAATTTGCTTAGCAGCAATCAAATAACTATCAAAAATATCAATAGTAACGGTTGCTATGTTAGAACTTGAACTGTCGTCATTTGCTTGGTACGTAAAAGTATCTGTACCTGTAAAATCTGTGTTTGGGGTATAAACAAAGGTATCATTTATAGTACTTATCGAACCATTGGTTGGCTGGTTTACAATAGTTAGCGTTGTATCATCAAGATCATTATCTTTAACAGGTATATATATAGATGCATTTGTATTTTTTTCTGTTGCGGTGTTAATATTTTGGACGATAGGATTGTCGTTTACGTTAGTAACAGTAATTGTTAATATGCCCTCTGCAGTTGCAGTACCGTCAGAAACAACATAGGTAATAGCTTCAGTACCCGAAAAGTTAGCTTCAGGAGTATATACTACAGATTTTTCATCTGTATGTATAGTAACTTTTCCTTTACCTGTGGTACTTACAGCTGTTACTTTTAGTAAATCTCCGTCTGTATCTGTATCATTATTTACAACATTAATGATATTTGCTACTGAATCTTCAACAAGAGTTGCAGTATCTTGATTTGCATTGGGTGCAGCTGGGTTTACCAGGTTATAAATACTAATTGGAGATGAATTATCTCTTTTTGGTATACTATAAGATCCAATAGCTAATGTTTTACCGCCTGTATCAAGAGCTACAGTAAAACCAAAAAATTCGTGAGCTTCACCTCCGTTCATATTTTCACCTATTTGTGTCCATTTACCATCGTTAAAAGTATATACCCGAACTTGGCCAGCATCTTTTTCTTCATCATCATTAAAAATTGCACTAATAGCAAGTGTTTTTCCATTTGCGGCAAGAGAAACTGAATAACCTGACTCACTAGAACTAGTATTCCTATCAATATCTTGCCCTAACTGAACCCAATCACTATTTACATAGGTGTACACACGTACATGCCCAGCATTAGCTCCATTTCCATCATTGTGAGGTGCACCAATTGCAACACTTTTACCGTCTTTAGCGAGTGAAATTGACCAACCTGCTTCATCACCATTACCCTCTCCATTAATAGTTTCTCCTAACTGTATCCAATTACTGCCATTATAGTTATATACTTGTACATAACCAGAGTTAGCCCCTGATGATGGTGCGCCAATGGCTATTGTGTTACCATCTGCAGCGAGAGATACAGAATAACCTAATTTATCATTACTCTCTTTTCCTTTAATATCTTGCCCTAATTGACTCCATTTACTACCGCTATAGGAATAAATCCTTACCAGACCAGTATTTGTATTCCAATCAGTATCTCCAATTGCTAATGTTTTACCATCTGCAGCGAGAGAAACTGACCAAAAGCTTTCACCAATATCATTTCCTGTTTGAGACCAAGTACTCTCTGTATAGGTATAGACACGAACCCCAGTATCAGCTGATCCTATCGCTAATGTTTTTCCGTTTGCAGAAAGAGATACTGAAAACCCAAATAGCCCATAATTTATTTTCCCATTTATAACTTGCCCTAATTGAGACCAAGTAGAACCTTTATAATTATAAACAGTCACAGAACCTTCATCACTTTCACCTCCATAACTTTGTCCAATAGCTATAGTTTTTCCGTCTCCAGATAGTGTCATTGAATGCCAACTCCAATCACTAAATATGTAACCCTTTTCTTCTAAATCTAAGCCAATTTGTTTGGTCAGATTTAAATAGCCATCAAATACTAAAATGTTAACCGTAGCTATCTCAGAATCTATAGAGCCATCATTTACCTTGTAGGTAAAAGTGTCTGTACCTGTAAAATTGTTGTTTGGAGTATAAACAATGGTTTTATTTGATAAGCTTAACTTACCATTTGCTGGTTGTGATACAACAGTATGTATTAGATTATCATTATCACTATCTGTGCCAATGAGATAAATAGAAGTAGTTTTATTTTTTTCTGTTGCCGAATTAATATTTTGAGCTATTGGGGTATCATTAAGGTTTGTGACACTTACTGTTAATATTCCTTTGCTAGTTGAAGTTCCATCTGATATTGTGTAGGTAATAACTTCAGTACCTGAAAAGTTTGCTGCAGGAGTGTAAATTATAGATTCTTCTTTTGTATCTATAGCAACAGTTCCTGAACCAGCTGTATTTACAGCCGTTACTGTTAATTGATCACCGTCTGCATCAGTATCATTGCCTAGAACATTAATAGTAGTTGCTCCCGAATCTTCAAAAAGAATAGCAGTATCTGCCTTTGCTATAGGGCCATTTGGATTTACCAAATTGTATATGCGTACATGTCCAGAATTAGGTCCATTCCCATCATTTTTTGGACCACCAATGGCCACTGTTTTTCCATCTCCGGAGAGAGATACTGAAGAACCTGATAAATCATTCGCAGACTCACCATCAATATCTTGTCCTACATGTATCCAATTACTACCAGTATATGTATAGATTCGTACTTGGCCAGAATCAGCCCCATTAGCGTTATTATTATAAGGTGTTCCTATTGCTACTGTTTTTCCGTTTGCGGCAAGAGATACTGAAAATCCTGAATAATCAAAAGAGACTTCTCCATCAATATCTTGCCCTAGTTGCGACCAATTAGTTCCATCGAATTTGTATACTCGTACGTGACCAGAATCAGTTCCATTTCCGTCATTAAAATCTGCACCAATGGCTACTGTTTTTCCGTTTGCGGCAAGAGATACTGAATAACCTGATTCATCACCCCTTGCCTCACCATCAATATTTTGTCCTAATTGTGTCCAATTGTTGCCATCATAAGAGTAGATTTTTACACGCCCCCCCGTTAGAGCCATAAATTGCACCAATGGCTACTGTTTTTCCGTTTGTAGCAAGAGAAACAGAGTATCCTGACCAATCTCTAGCTTCTCCATTAAGATCTTGTCCAAGTTGAGACCAGTTATTTCCGTTGAAAGAGTATACGCGTACATGACCAGAATTACTGCCATTTTCGTTATTCATAGGTGTTCCAATGACTACATTTTTACCATCTCCAGATAGAGATACTGAATAACCAAACTGATCTCCCTTTGCTTCACCATTAATATCTTGCCCTAACTGTAACCAATTGTTACCGTCGTAAGAATAGATGCGTACATGTCCAGAGTTAGTGCCATTTTGGTTATCATTAAAACTTGCTCCAATAGCAAGTGTAGTTCCATCTTCAGAAATTGCTAATGATGTTCCTGACCAATCATTAGTGGCTTCTCCATTAAGATCTTGTCCTAGTTGAGACCAATTATTCCCACTGTAAGAATAGACGCGTACATGCCCAGAATCAGATCCATTTCCGTCATTTTTAGTCGCCCCAATAGCTACTATTTTTCCATCTGCCGACATAGCTATTGAAGTTCCTGATTCATCACCAGAAGCTACTCCATCTATATCTTGACCAATTTGTCTAGCGGTGTTCAAATAGCTATCGAAAACATTTATAGAAACAGTAGCTGTATTAGAAGTTGTTGAACCATCATTTACTTGGTACGTAAAAGTATCTACACCTGTAAAATCAGTATCTGGGGTATAAACAACGATATCGTTCGTTAAGCTAAGACTACCATTTATTGGCTGAGCTACAATAGTATAGTTTAAATTGCCAATATCACTATTTGTTGCAACTAAATAAATAGATGAAACCGTGTTTTTTTTGGTAGCCGTATTAATATCTTGAGCTTTGGGTACAAAACTTGTTAAAAAGGTCTTATTTAATTTATTGTGTTTATTAGAATTTCTTACATTAGATATAGCGGCTTCAGTACTTAATATATTTAAAAAAAATACACCAAAAATTACTGCTTTTAATAATGTTCCGTTATTTTTCATTGGGGGAAATTTAGAATTTCCTGCAATTTATTTTTTAAAAAATATTTTTTGTCTACAAATAGCTTTAAAACTGTGTCAAATTATTTATTTGGCACAAACTATTATTTTTTTAAACCATCTTCATGACTATACAAACAGTAAAAAAAATACTTTAACTTATTCAGAACTAAACAGTAAATCTTGTATTCTATTATATAGAAATTAAAAGACTTTATTTGGTTATAATTTTGAGATATAATAACGAATGTATACTTTAGCGAAGCATTTTATAAACAAAATATGTTTTTTGACCTCCTTTATTTTGCCAATATTACAGTCTCTTTTTTGATTGCTTTTTTTTTATGGTTTCAATTAAAACCAACATATTATAAAACGCATACGCAGTTTTTAGCAGCGTATTTATTTTTAAATGCTTTTTGCTTTTCTTTTTATCTTTTGATAAAAAATGGAATGATTCTTAACATTCCATTTTTATATAAGGTACCAGCACCAATAACTTATTTAGTAGCACCTGCAGCTTATTTTCACATTCGTTTCCTTGTTAAAAAAAACAACCCTTTTTCAGCAAAAGATCTACTGCATTTAGTGCCTTTTGGCATCTTTTTAATAAGCTATGTTCCTTTTTATTTTCAAAGTTTAGAAGAAAAGGCAGCTTATGTTGCAATCATTGTAAACGATATGAGCAAGACTTATTTAGATAACGTTGGACTTATTCCTGAGGTTTTTAATAGTTTAGGTAGAGTTATTATACCTGTTTTCTATTTAATTTTACAATGGCGTATTGTTTTATCTAAAGAAGGTAAACTATTAAATTTACAACAAAAGGTACTGTATTTTTGGAGTTTACGGTTTGTGAAACTACAAACTTATTACATGGCAAGTTTGTATGTAGCAACTTTCAGCTCAGAATTCTTTTTCCCGAATATTACCAATGAGATCACTGCCAACCTATCTGCTATATTAACTGTTGTTTTTTTCTTTATTTTAAGTATTATACTTTTTTGGAATCAAACCGTTTTAAGAAAATTAAAAACATTTAATCCTACACAAATCAAAAGCTCTAAAATACATAATGAAATAGAAGAAATTGATAAAATATCTAAAATTGTATATGAAAAAAAGTATTTTAAAAACACTAAAAATAATCTACAAGGAATTTCAGAATTTTTAGAATATGAAAAAACCGAGCTCTCCAAAATAATCAATCTTAATTATCCAAGTTTCAATAGCTGGATCAATCATTTAAAAATTCGATACTGTATAGAGTTATTAAAACAAGAGTATCTAACAAACTATTCTATTGAAGCTTTAGCTAACGAATGTGGTTTTAATTCTAGAAATACTTTTTATAGAGCTTTTAAAATTGAGACCAAGATGACACCCAAAAAATATATATTAGAACACAATATTAAGGGTCAATTAAAATAAACTTTTACCTCCCTTTACGCAATAACGATTTTTGTTTTCTGATTACTACTAATGTTTTAATTTTAGTTCAAAATATATCAAGTACTAATAGAATATTTTAAAAAAAGCCACAATTATCTTAACAACAAGCCAATTTTTTACAACAAAAAACCTCCACATTTCTGTGAAGGTTTAAGTGAGCCCGATAGGATTCGAACCTATGACCGCCTCCTTAGAAGGGAGGTGCTCTATCCAGCTGAGCTACGAGCCCGTAGTTTTTATGTTTCTACGAAAACAGTGTCGGGGTGGCAGGATTAACGTTGTTGATCCTGATAGGTTTAATCACAAATTAAAAATTACTTTTAATAAGTAAATACCTATGTTTTCTTTAGAAAGTAAACTTTCTACGAAAACTCCACTTTTTACTTTGTCGGGGTGGCAGGATTCGAACCTGCGACCTCCTCGTCCCAAACGAGGCGCGATGACCGGGCTACGCTACACCCCGAGTAGCAATTGTTGCGGAGAGTGTGGGATTCGAACCCACGCGACAGTTACCCGTCGACAGTTTAGCAAACTGCTCCATTAACCACTCTGGCAACTCTCCGTAAAACTAACAATGTTAGTAAAAAATTGCGAGTGCAAATGTAACATACCAAAAACAATATTGCAAGGTTTTTTATACTTTTTGCAATAAAATTAATCAGGGTATTCTACACGCACATGATAGATATTCATTAATTTTCTTTTGATTACTTTTTTTATTTTTTCAATCTCACTAAAAGTAATATCAGAATTAATAAATTGGTTGTCTAGCTTTTGTTTTTCTACGATCTTATCTATTAAATTATCTATAGACTGGGCTGTAGGTTGTTGTAAACTTTTTGAAGCAGCTTCAGCGGCATCACATATCATTAATATAGCAGTTTCTTTAGAGAAAGGAACTGGTCC
Organism: Polaribacter sp.; assembly: GCA_029238315.1. Taxonomy (GTDB): domain Bacteria; phylum Bacteroidota; class Bacteroidia; order Flavobacteriales; family Flavobacteriaceae; genus Polaribacter. The sequence continues at coordinate 70,827 of JAQWGI010000021.1, forward strand.
TTTGTACTGAAATTTTTTAATATCAGCTTCTTCTTCTGGACTTTGTTCTTGTTCTTTAACATAGAAGTAATATACCAAACTTGTGCCGTGGTGGGTTCTAATAAAGTCTATAATTCTATCTGGAAGTCTATATTGTTTGGCAAGCTCTATTCCTTTAATTACATGATCAGTAATTATTTTTGCGCTATCTGTTGGAGATAGATCATTATGTGGATTCACACCTGTAGACTGATTTTCAATAAAATACATTGGATTTAATATTTTTCCAATATCATGATATAGAGCACCTGTTCTAACTAGCATTGAATTTGCGCCAATTTCATTAGCCGCTGCTTCCGCTAAATTAGCAACCTGCATTGAATGTTGAAATGTACCTGGCGCCTTTTCATTCAACTCTCTTAAAAGTCTTGTATTGGTGCTTGATAGTTCTAACAAAGTAACATCTGACACCAATCCAAATATTTTCTCGTAAGCATAGATGAAAAATAATGACAAAAATGACAACAAACCATTAGCTCCAAACATCATTAAATATTCCCAATTAATTTGAGACGCATTTCCTTCTTTAATAATTGAAAATGCAAGATATGTAATCATGTAAATTAATGTAATTTGACCTACAGAAATAAAAAGATTTGCTCTTTTGTGAAGTTCTGAGACAGTTAAAATAGTTACAATACCTGCTATAATATGAAGATAGATAAATTCAAAGCTATCGGGTACAATAAAACCCAGAAGCAACACGGTTAATACATGTGTAAACAAACCAAGTCTTGCATCAAAAAAAGCTTTCAAAACTATTGGTAAAATACTCAACGGGACCACATATAAGTAATCTGAGTTGTATTTTACAACTAGGGTTTGAATCAAAAGCATAAAACTAACATTAAAAAATATAAATGTTACTTTGGTATTGTTATCAAAAATTTCTTTTCGATACTTATGCAAGAATAATAAAAGCATTAAAAGAGCTAGAGATACTAATATAGTATAACCCAATACAATCCAATAATAATTAGCATTTGTCCATAGTTTTGACTCTGACTGTCCTTTGAGTGAAAACAGAATAGCCATTTTTTTTCCTTCAACTATATCACCTTTTAAAATAATTAATTCACCTACTGAAACCTTTCCTTTACTGAGGGAAATTTCATTAACTGATTCATCAATTACTTTTTGAGTAAACTCATTATCATAAGAAACATTTGGTTTTATAACTTCAGAAAGTATCGATAAATTAATATTCTGAGAATAACTGTAAGGCTGCTCACCCAAACTATTTTTAATGAGTTCAAAAACATCTTTTGAATACAACAAATTAGTATAGATGATATCTTGTACTTGATTATCTTTCTTTAAGGCAATGAAACTATTTTTATCAGAAATAATTCCTTCACTAGTAGCCTCTATAAAACCATTATTATATACATTGTCAATTATAGTATTACCAGTTAACACCATAGACTCAATATCAATTTTTGATAATGAATCGCTTACATTATATAATGATGTTCTCAATTGGTAAGCTTTTTTTACCTCCGATACAGTTTCTTTATTAAATTGAAAATATAATTTGGCAGCTACTTCTATTGTTTTAATTTCCTCTGTAATTTCCTCTTCAGATTTATTGATTGCAAAATCAAAGGGAGCGTAGAGATTATCATATTGCCAGGGCTTTCCCTTGGTAAACTCATATTTAAACTGTCCTCCTTTTGGGAAAAGATATACAATAGCAATGGTTGTGATTAAAAATAGAATAACCTTGTATATGGTAGTGTTATGCTTGTATAATTTGTTTACAGTTTTACTCATATGTATACATGTTGTGAACACAAACTTAACTTAAAAAAATGGACGTCAAAAATTGAAAGGTTGGTTTCCTGATAAATTTGATTTAAAATAGTTAGTTTTGTTTGATAATAGCACATTAAAAATATTGAAAATGAAAATCAAAGAAGTTGTAATTGTATCAGTAGGCAGAACACCAATAGGAAGTTTCTTGGGTAGTCTATCAAAAATCACAGCTCCAAAATTAGGTGCAATAGCTATTAAAGGTGCCCTAAATAAAATTAATCTTAACCCAAACCAAGTTGACGAGGTTTTTATGGGTAATGTAGTATCAGCTGGTTTAGGTCAAGCACCCGCAAGACAAGCTGCAATATTAGCTGGCATTTCAGAGACTGTTCCTTGTACAACAATTAATAAGGTTTGCTCTTCCGGAATGAAAGCTATCATGTTAGCAGCTCAATCTATAGCTTTAGGAGATGCAACAATTGTAGTTGCTGGTGGCATGGAAAACATGAGCTCAATTCCTCATTACCTTCACGGAAGACAAGGAACTAAATTTGGCCCCACTACATTAGAAGACGGAATGCAAAAAGATGGTTTGGTAGATGCTTATGACAATGTTGCAATGGGTGTTTGCGCAGATGCATGTGCAACTAAATTCGGTTTTTCAAGGGAGGAGCAAGATGCTTATGCAATACAATCTTACCAAAGATCAACTGAAGCCTGGAAATTAGGAAAGTTTTCTGATGAAATTATTCCAGTAGAAATACCACAACGAAAAGGCCCCTCTATTTTTATGGATGAAGATGAGGAATATAAAAATGTTAGGATGGAAAAAATCCCTTCCTTAAGAGCTGCTTTTTCAAAAGACGGAACTGTAACTGCTGCAAATGCATCTACAATTAACGATGGTGGTGCAGCTTTAATTTTAATGTCTGAAGAAAAAGCACTAGAATTAAATCTTACACCTATTGCCAAAATTAAAAGCTATGCAGATGCCGCCCATGAACCAAAATGGTTTACTACCGCTCCATCAAAAGCAATTCCAAAAGCCTTAGAAAAAATAGATATGTCTATTGATGAAATAGAGTATTTTGAATTAAACGAGGCTTTTTCTGTAGTAGGATTAGCTAATATGAAAATACTAGGATTAAAAGATGACATCGTAAATGTTAATGGTGGTGCAGTGTCTTTAGGTCATCCGCTAGGGGTTTCAGGAGCAAGAATAATTATTTCACTACTATCTGTATTAAAACAAAATAAAGCTAAAATTGGAGCTGCAGGAATTTGCAATGGTGGCGGTGGTGCAAGTGCAATGATTATTGAATCTCTTTTAAAATAAAAAAATATGCTCTACGGCATTTGTAATTTAAGTATTGTACCTCTTCGATTGGAAGCAAGTGATGCATCAGAAATGGTCTCTCAGATCCTTTTTGGAGAGGAATTCAAAGTACTTGAAAAAGAAAAAAAGTGGAGTAAAATTGAATTGAGTTTTGATGGCTATATTGGCTATATAGACAATAAGCAATATGAAGTAATAGACGAGAAAACTTTTAATAATTTATCGAATTCTAAACATTATTATTCGACTGAAATAATAGATTTTGTTACTACAAAAGAAAATCAATTAAGCACTATTTCTATTGGTTCTAGACTTCCTTTTTACAAGGATCAACACTTTACAATTGGTGCAAAAGATTATTTTTACGATGGTAATGTATATTCAGAAAAATTGGCAAAAAACGAAATCATTCGAAAAGCATTTCAATTTTTAAATACACCTTATTTATGGGGTGGAAAAACTCCATTTGGAATAGATTGTTCTGGTTTTACACAATTAGTTTACAAGCTCTGCGGCTATTCTCTTCTAAGAGATGCTAAAGATCAAGCTACTCAAGGAGAAGTTTTGAGCTTTATAGAAGAATCTGAGCCCGGTGACCTAGCCTTTTTTGACAATGAAGAGGGTAGTATTGTACATGTTGGAATTATTATGAATGATTACAACATTATACATGCTCACGGAAAAGTAAGAATAGACACATTAGATCACAGTGGTATTTACAATGTAGACACCAAAACACACACCCATAAATTAAGAGTAATTAAAAAAATTATATAAAAAAAAGTCAACGTTAGCGTTGACTTTTTTTATAACAGGTTAAAACAAATTTTTAATCTCTCATTTCTCTGTAAAGGTCTGTAAATTCAGTAGCTTTTTCTTCCATCTCTAAAGTTTGATATATATTCATCAAAAATTGAACAGTATTTATACTTCTGCTATATTTATCAGCTTTTTCTAAATAAGGTAAAGCTTGTTTATGAACTCCTTTTTGCTTTAACAGTAATTCGTCGTACTTATCGAAATCAGATAAATTGTTATTCATTTCATCAACTATTTCTTTTTCCTGATTCATAATAACTATAGCTAAATTTAAATAAGCATCACCATAATCCTCTTTTAATTCAATTGCTCTCTCATAATTTTTCCTAGCCTCCTCGACCTTACCATCATTAAAACTAATCACACCTAAATTAAAAAACAATTGAGGGTTATTTGGGTCTATACTTATAGCTAGCTCAATAAGCTCTCCATACTTTTCCATATTTTTTAATTGGAAATAGATATCTGCATGGGTTAAAATTAAATTAATATCTTTTGGATACGCTTTTCTCGCTTCACCAACTGCTACTAATGCTTCTTCGATTTTTCCTTGGCTTTTTAAGATGTAAGCCACATTCTTAATAATATCTCCAGTTTTTGATTCAGTTAATTCATTAACTGGATCCTTGTAAAGACCTAATTTAACTTGTAAATCTCTATTCTTTTCATCTCCAAGATCTTCTTTCTCATCTGAAGACTTATTTGTCGCATAGTATATTTTAGATATTCCAGTGTACCCAATGTCTTGTAATTCTTTGTAATATTTCAAAGAATTATCATAGTCTTTCGCTAGGCTTGAACTTACTGCTGCATTATATATAAAAATGGTGTCTGCCTTACTCAATTGATAGGTCAAATAAAAACTATCAGATGCGTTCTTATAGTCTTGGCCTGTGTATTGGTCACTTGCTAATTGGTAAACTTCTTGTACCATTTGATTTTGAAGCGTAGTTCCCATTTCAGTATACCTCATTTTACCAGTTTCATTCTCAAAATTAAATAAGTTTTCAAAAGCATTCGCTGCAGTTTTAAAATCTTTTTTTCCGTAAAAAGCTTGAGCTTTTAAGAAATAGAACTTTCCTTTAATTTTATCATCCATGTTTGCAATTAGAGATTGAGCCGAACTTATGGCTGTTATTGCTGTTGGATAATCTTTAATTTTTAAAGCCTTTTCTGCTGCTTTTAATTCATTTTTTTGGGCAAAAGTGGAGAGGGTTGCTAATCCAAATGCTAATGCTAATACCTTCGTTTTCATCTTAAATTATTTATTTTTTTAATAGTTATTCTTGGTTATCGTTTGTTATATTATCAGTTTCAGAAGTGTTATCAGTTTCAGAAGTGTTATCACCTTCATCTGAAGCAGCTTCTACAATTCCTTCTTCATCAGTATCTTCCTCATGCATTACCTTTGCTACTGCAGCAATACTGTCTGAATCTTTAATATTGATTAATTTCACCCCTTGTGTAGCTCTACCCATTACACGTAAATCTTCAACTGCCATTCGTATTGTAATCCCTGATTTATTAATGATCATTAAATCATTGGAATCATCTACATTTTTGATGGCTACTAAATCACCAGTCTTTTCAGATATATTTAAAGTCTTTACACCTTTACCTCCTCTATTAGTTACTCTGTAATCCTCAAGTTTAGAGCGTTTACCATAACCTCTTTCAGAAACTACTAGGATATTACTTTCCATATCATTTACAGCAACCATACCAATAACTTCATCATTTTCGTGAGCTAAAGTAATTCCTCTTACCCCTGAGGCAGTTCTTCCCATTGGTCTTGTTTTTGCTTCTTCAAAACGAATAGATTTACCAGACTTCAACGCTAACATTACCTGACTATCTCCAGATGTTAATTTAGCTTCAAGTAACTCATCCCCTTCTCTAATAGTAATAGCATTAATACCATTAGTTCTAGGTCTAGAATATTGTTCTAAAGATGTTTTCTTTACCTGACCTTTTTTGGTGGCCATTATTACATAATGGCTATTAATATACTCCTCATCTTTGAGGTCTTGCGTTACTAAAAATGCTTTAACCTTGTCATCCTGCTCTATGTTTATCAAATTTTGCATTGCTCTTCCTTTAGAGCTTTTACCTCCTTCTGGAATCTCATAAACACGCATCCAAAATACTTTACCTTTTTGAGTGAAGAACAACATGTATTGGTGATTAGTACCCACAAATAAATGTTCTAGAAAGTCTTCATTCCTGGTCGCTACTCCTTTTTGACCTCGCCCTCCTCTATTTTGAACTTTATATTCATCAAGATTAGTTCTTTTTAAGTATCCAGCATTTGAAATAGTAACTACAACCTTAGTATTAGGAATCATATCTTCAATACTCATATCTCCTCCTGCATACTCAATTAGTGATCTTCGCGCATCACCATATTTATCTCTAACTGCTATTAATTCATCAGTTATGATTTGGTAACGTCTAGACTCATTGTCTAAAATATCTTTCAAATCAATAATAGTTTTCATAATTTCATCAAACTCAGCCCTTAGCTTATCTTGCTCAAGACCAGTTAACTGACGTAGCCTCATCTCAACTATCGCTTTAGCTTGAATTTCGGTTAATTCAAACCTTGCAATTAAACTTTCACGGGCAAGATCTGCATTACTAGATCCTCTAATAATTTTTATAACTTCATCAATATTATCAGAAGCGATTATTAAGCCCTCTAAAATATGAGCTCTTGCTTCAGCTTTTTTTAGTTCAAATTTTGTCCTTCTAACAACTACTTCATGTCTATGTTCAACAAAATAATGAATTAACTGTTTTAAGTTTAGTTGTTCTGGACGACCATTAACCAGTGCAATATTATTGACGCTAAAAGAAGTTTGTAAACCTGTGTATTTGTATAATTTATTTAAAACAATATTAGGAATAGCATCACGTTTTAATATGTACACAATTCGCATTCCATTTCTATCAGATTCATCTCTAATATTTGAGATTCCTTCTAATTTTTTATCATTAACTAATTCAGCAGTTTTTTTAATCATTTCTGCTTTATTAACCTGATAAGGAATTTCAGTAACTATGATACATTCTCTTCCTTTAACTTCTTCAATTACAGCTTTGGCACGCATGACTATTCTACCTCTTCCTGTATGAAAAGCATCTTTCACCCCTTCGTATCCATAAATTATCCCTCCTGTTGGAAAATCTGGGGCTTTTATATGCTCCATTAATTCATCGATCTCAATATCTCTGTTTTGAATGTATGCCAATGTTCCATTCACAACTTCAGTTAAATTATGAGGGGCCATATTTGTTGCCATACCTACAGCTATACCTGAAGCACCATTTACCAAAAGATTTGGAATTCTTGTAGGTAGAACGGTTGGTTCGTGAAGCGTATCATCAAAATTAAGTCTATGATCTACAGTATCTTTTTCTATATCTGATAACATATCCTCAGATATTTTCTGCATTCTAACTTCAGTATATCGCATTGCTGCAGGGCTATCTCCATCAACAGAACCAAAATTCCCTTGACCATCAACCATCATATAACGAACACTCCAGTTTTGTGCCATACGAACCATAGAATCGTAGACTGAGGTATCTCCATGTGGATGATACTTACCCAAAACTTCTCCTACAATTCTTGCAGATTTTTTGTATGATCCAGTGGCTTTAATACCTAACTCATGCATTCCGAACAAAACTCTCCTATGAACGGGTTTTAAACCATCTCTTACATCGGGTAATGCTCTTGAGACTATCACGGACATTGAATAATCAATATATGCAGATTTCATCTGCTCTTCTATGTTAATAGGAATCAACTTTTCTCCCTCTGCCATACCTTGCTTTTATTGTTTAATTTTAACTGTTTTACTTATAATTAGCAAGATACTATAAATCCTATTTTCAGCAAAGGTTTTAGTGCCTGAAAAGCCCATAGTTATTAACATTTATTGATAAAATTTACAGTTGATTTATACCCTTGATTTACAAGCCTTTCTGATCCAATTTCGAGGGTTAAATTGTCAGTTTATAATTGATGGCATTCTTTTTGTATTTTATAAAGCAAAAAAGGTTAAATTTACAATAAAGAAAAAGCGATATATGGACGATAATTTTTCACCAAAGGTAAGAGATGTAATCACATTTAGTAAAGAAGAGGCACTAAGATTAGGTCATGATTTCATCGGAACTGAACATTTACTTCTAGGATTAATTCGAAAAGGAGACGGTAAAGCAATAGAAATATTACTTACTTTTCAAATTGATTTAGAATTGGTGAGAAAAAAACTTGAATTACTTAATCCGGCAGCTCCATCAATCCTTGAAGGTAATAAGAAAAAAAGCCTTCATTTAACTAGACAAGCAGAAAAAGCTTTAAAAACAACTTTTTTAGAAGCCAAATTATATCAAAGTGAAGCTATAGATACAGCTCACTTATTGCTATGTATTTTAAGAAATGAAAATGATCCATCAACAAAATTATTAAACAAATATGATGTTGATTATGACCAGGCCAAAACTTTATACAAAGAACTTCATACTGATAGTGATGATAATGATTTACCATCAAATCCAATTTCAGAAACTCCTTCAGATGATAGTGAGTTTGCTTCAGAAAAATCTAATCCTTATGATCAATCTCAAAAAAGCAAAGTCAGCAAGAAGTCTAAAACCCCAGTATTAGATAATTTTGGAAGAGATTTAACTTTTTTAGCTGAAACTGGAAAATTAGATCCTGTTGTTGGACGGCATAAAGAAATAGAACGTGTGTCTCAAATTTTGAGTAGACGAAAAAAAAATAATCCCATGTTAATTGGTGAGCCAGGAGTTGGTAAATCTGCCATTGCTGAAGGACTTGCGCTAAGGATTATTAATCGGAAAGTATCTCGAATTCTTTTCAATAAAAGAATTGTTTCTTTGGATTTAGCAAGTTTAGTAGCTGGCACAAAATACAGAGGCCAATTTGAAGAACGCATGAAAGCATTAATGAATGAGCTTGAAAAAAATGATGATATTATTTTATTCATAGATGAGATTCATACAATAGTTGGTGCCGGAGGTGCTACAGGTTCTTTAGATGCATCAAATATGTTAAAGCCCGCTTTAGCTAGAGGTGAGATTCAATGTATTGGAGCTACCACACTTGACGAATACAGAACAAATATTGAAAAAGATGGTGCTCTAGAAAGACGTTTTCAAAAAATAATTGTAAATCCTACTAGCGTTGAAGAAACCGTACAAATACTAAACAATATCAAAGAAAAATATGAGGTTCATCATCATGTAAATTACACCGATGAAGCAATTAATGCTTGTGTAAAGCTGACCAATAGATACATGACTGATAGATATTTGCCTGACAAAGCAATTGATGCATTGGATGAGGCAGGTTCTAGAATTCATATCACAAGTATTGTAGTTCCTGATCAAGTACTGGAGTTAGAAAAGCAATTGACGGTTGTTAGAGAACGAAAAACCAAAGCTGTAAATGGTCAAAAATATGAAGAGGCAGCAAAGTTACGTGATGATGAAAAGAACATTGAAGCTGCATTGCATTCTGCTCAACAACAATGGGAAGACGATTCAAAATTAAACAGAGAGCTTGTTACTGAAGATAATGTTGCTGAAGTTGTATCTATGATGACAGGAATTCCTGTAAATAGAGTTGCTGAAGCGGAAAGCCATAGGTTAGGTGAATTACCTCAAATGATTAAAGGAAAAGTAATTGGGCAAGATGAAGCTGTATCTAAGGTTGTAAAAGCAATTCAACGAAATAGAGTTGGGTTAAAAGACCCAAATAAACC
>JAQWGI010000014.1 GCA_029238315.1 Polaribacter sp.
TCCGAAAAAAAGATCTGGAGGTCGAAACAATCAGGGTAGAATGACAACTCGTAATATTGGAGGTGGTCACAAGCAAAAATACCGTATTATCGATTTTAAAAGAGATAAAACAGGTGTCCCTGCAACAGTAAAAACTATCGAGTACGATCCAAATCGTACTGCATTTATTGCTTTAGTTAGTTATACTGATGGAGAAAAGCGTTATGTAATTGCACAAAACGGTTTACAAGTAGGTCAAACAATTGTATCAGGAACAGGTGTGGCTCCAGAAATAGGAAACACAATGTTGTTAAGTGAGATACCTTTAGGGACTACAATTTCTTGTATTGAATTACGCCCAGGACAAGGAGCTGTTATGGCTCGTTCTGCAGGTTCTTTTGCACAGTTAATGGCAAGAGAAGGAAAATATGCAACAGTTAAGTTACCATCAGGAGAAACAAGATTAATCTTGTTAACATGTATGGCAACTATTGGAGTTGTCTCAAATTCTGATCATCAATTATTAGTATCTGGTAAAGCGGGTAGAAGTAGATGGTTAGGAAGACGTCCAAGAACTAGACCAGTAGTGATGAACCCTGTTGATCACCCAATGGGAGGTGGTGAAGGAAAATCATCTGGAGGACATCCAAGATCTAGAAATGGAATACCTGCTAAAGGTTTCAAAACAAGATCTAAAACGAAAGCTAGTAATAAGTATATTTTAGAACGTAGAAAGAAATAAGAAATTATGGCAAGATCATTAAAAAAAGGACCTTACGTTCATCACAAGTTAGAGAAAAAAGTGTTAGCTAACGTAGCATCAGATAGTAAATCGGTAATCAAGACTTGGTCTAGAGCTACTATGATTACTCCTGATTTTGTTGGACAAACAATTGCAGTTCATAATGGAAAGCAGTTTGTACCAGTATTTGTTACAGAAAACATGGTAGGGCACAAGTTAGGAGAATTTTCACCAACACGTTCTTTTAGAGGGCATGCAGGTGCAAAAAATAAAGGTAAAAAATAGTAGGAAATGGGAGTTCGTAAACATAACATGGCAGCACAGTTAAAAGAAGCTAGAAAAAGCAGAGCTTTTGCTAAGCTAACTAACTGTCCTACATCACCAAGAAAAATGCGTTTAGTAGCGGATTTAGTAAGAGGTGTAGAAGTAGAAAAAGCACTACAAATTTTAAAATTCAGTTCTAAAGAAGCATCTATTAATTTAGAGAAGTTGTTATTGTCTGCTATTGCAAACTGGCAAGCTAAAAATGAAGATGCAGCAATTGAAGAAGCTGGGTTATATGTGAAGTCTATTTGTGTAGACAGCGCAGGTATGTTAAAAAGATTAAGACCTGCTCCACAGGGGCGTGCTCATAGAATTCGTAAGCGTTCTAATCACGTTACTTTAGAGTTAGGTAGTAAAAATATTGAAAGCAAATAATTAAAGTAGACATGGGACAAAAAACAAATCCAATAGGACTTCGTTTAGGAATCATCAGAGGTTGGGAATCTAACTGGTACGGTGGAAATGACTACGGAGATAAATTAGCTGAAGATAGCAAAATAAGAAAGTATGTAGATGCTAGATTATTTAAAGCAAGTGTATCTAGAGTTATTATTGAGCGTACGCTTAAACTTGTAACCGTTACTATCACTACTGCTAGACCTGGTATTATTATCGGGAAAGGTGGACAAGAGGTAGACAAGTTGAAAGAAGAGCTTAAGAAAATTACAGGGAAAGAAGTACAGATCAACATCCATGAAATCAAGAGACCTGAGTTGGATGCATTTTTAGTAGGTGCCAGTGTAGCTAGACAAATTGAGAATAGAATCTCATACCGTCGTGCTATTAAAATGGCAATTGCAGCAGCAATGCGTTTAAATGCAGAAGGAATCAAGATCCAAATTTCTGGACGTTTAAATGGTGCCGAAATGGCACGTAGCGAGTCTTACAAAGACGGTCGTATTCCTTTGTCTACATTTAGAGCCGACATAGATTATGCTTTAGTTGAGGCGCACACTACTTATGGTAGA
>JAQWGI010000011.1 GCA_029238315.1 Polaribacter sp.
TAAAACAACTCCAACATTGTCTTCTTCTAGGTTTAATACAATTCCTTCTAATCCACTTTCGAATTCTACTAATTCTCCGTATTGTACATTAGATAATCCATAAACACGAGCAATACCATCACCTACTTGTAAAACGGTACCTACTTCGTTTAACGAAGCTTTTGCTTCGAAATTTGTTAATTGTTGCTTTAATATTGCTGAAACTTCAGCTGGTTTAATTGCTGCCATCTTTTATAATTTGATGTAAAATTAAATTTTTGGTATATATTGACTATCGTCAAATTGTTTTCTTAACGCGTTAAGATTGCTAGATATACTTGCATCATATTGCATATCTCCAACACGTAATATAAATCCACCTAAAATAGAAGGATCAATTTTGTTTTCAATACTGGTTTTATTACCAGTTAGTTCAACTATTTTTTGTAATACTTTTTCTTCCATTTCTTTTGTTAAAGCTACTGCCGTAGTAACTTTAGCAATGTCCATATTTTTTAAGTAGTCGTAAATAATTGTGTATTGTGACGCGATTGGTTGTAACATAACCATACGCTTGTTTTCTTCTAGTAAGTTAAATAAGCCTAAAGAAACTGCATTTACTTTGTCTGTAAAAATTGCATTTAAAACTTTCTTTTTATCAGAAGCTTTAATAATTGGGCTTTTTAACATGGTTTGCAAGTCATCACTTTCTGAAATTGTAGCATTGATTAACTGCATATCTACATTTACGTCAGTTTCTAAGCCTGATTCTTTTGCTAAATTTAAAATAGCTTTTGCGTAACGTAATGCGGGTCTTGCTCCTTTCATAAATTGCTTAGTTTAAAGTAACATCTTTAAGCATTCCTTCTACCAATTTGATTTGTTCTTCTTGAGACGACAACTCTTTCTTAACAACTGCTTGTGCAATTGTAATTGATAACTCTCCTACTTCTTTCTTTAAATGTGCTAATGCTGATTGCTTTTCTTGCTCGATTGACGTCTTTGCCAATTCGATCATCTTTGTTGCTTCTTCTTTTGCTTCATCTTTTGCCTCAGAAATCATTTTCTCTTTAATTTCTCTAGCATCTTTTAGCATTGCATCTCTCTCTGCTCTTGCTTCTTTTATTAAATTAGCATTATCTGCTGTTAAGTTTTGCAATTCTTTTTTAGCTTCTTCTGCAGATGCTAATGCGCTTTTAATACCTTCTTCTCTGTTATTAACAGCTTCTAAGATTGGTCCCCAAGCAAATTTCTTTAGTAATAAAACTAACAAAACAAACAAAACGCCCATCCAAACGAATAGCCCTAAAGAAAAATCATTTATTAACTTATCCATATTATATATCTATAATAATTATTATCTTTTTTAATGATAAACAAAAGCTATAACCAACCGTTATAGCTTTTGTTAGCTTTTTTAAGCTGCAAATAAAGCAGCAAATCCGATACCTTCAATTAAGGCAGCAGCAATTAACATTGCTGTTTGGATTTTTCCAGAAGCTTCTGGTTGACGTGCGATAGCGTCCATTGCTGAACCACCAATCTTACCAATACCTAAAGCAGCACCAATTACGATTAATCCTGCTCCGATGTAATTTAATCCTTCCATTCTATATATATTTAATTATTAAACATTCAATTTAGTGATCATCATGTTCTTCTACTGCAGAACCGAAGTACAATGCAGATAACATGGTGAAAATATAAGCTTGTAGCGCTGCTACTAACAATTCTAATAATGATAAAGCAAATGCCAATCCGAATGATAACGGACTCCCAATCCAACTTTTAAAAATAAACATCAAACCAATAATACTCATTAATACAATATGACCAGCAGTAATGTTTGCATACAAACGAATCATTAATGAAAATGGCTTAATAAACATCCCTAATACTTCAATTGGCGCCAATACAATTCGCATTAGTTTTGGCACTCCTGGCATCCAGAAAATGTGTCCCCAATAATTCTTATTTGCTGTAAATGTTGTTAATAAAAAGGTAATCAAAGACAACACAAAAGTTACTGCAATATTATTGGTTACGTTTACACCTAAAGGAGTTAAACCCAATAAATTGATAATCCACACAAAGAAAAATACCGTTAATAAATAACTCATGTATTTTTTATAGTGTTTTGCACCAATATTTGGAATTGCAATATCGTCTCTAATGTATAAAATAATTGGCTCTAAAAAACGACCAACACCTTTTGGCAAAGGGTTATTCTTGTAGTTTTTTGCCATTTTTTTAAACATAAAAAACATTAACAACGCCACTAAAAAGATAAATACCACGTTTTTAGTGATCGAAAAATCTAATGGCTTAGTGTTTGTTGGATGATGCTCTGCATCGTACGAAATTGCACCTGTAGCGTCTGTTTTGTAGATTTTATTATGGTACATCTTGTAATAGCTTCCATCTACTTCGGCAACAGTTTCACCGTAATGAAATTTAGATGAAGAAAACACTTTTAATCCGCCGTCCCATAAAATAACAGGTAATGGTGCACCAATATGTATTTTCTTGCCTTCGTCATTTTTGTACGAAAACAAACCAAAGTCATAAGAATCTAACAAGTGATGATCGATATACTCTTTAATAGAAGTTTTTAAATCTTTTTCTTCTTTAGGTAAGTTTTTTGCATCTGATTGCCCATTGTGTTGAGCCACAGCAACAAATGAAACTAAAAATAGTAAAAACGTAATACTTTTTATTGAAAATTTACTTCTCATATCACTTAGATAATAGTGTCTTTAAAATCGGTGCAAAGGTAGGTTTTTCTCTTAAAAGTAAAAACTATTTACAACTTTATTTTAACGTGAATAAAAAGCATAAAATTATTCTGATTTCTCTGGCAGATTTAAAAGCCTAATTAATGCTAAAGTTTCTATGAATAATGAATAAATATAAGGTATAAAAAAAGCCATAAACTCTACTCTAGACATAGTATTGTCTGCATTGTAAAAAGGATAGAAAAAAATAAAAAAAACACCAAACTTTAAAAAACTACCAAACATAAAAAGAAAACCTAATTGGTCTCTTTGTTTTTTTCTTAAAAAGAACAAGACTAAAAAAATGGTAATTGCCAATAAGCCATTTGCAAAATAGGCTAAGATTATTTTAGCATCATAAACTGGTACGTTTTTAGTTTCTAAAACATATGTGTGTGCACAGAAAACCAATAAAAGACCAATAATTAATTGCGTAAAAAAATTAACAACTACTTTTAATGTACTAGTTTTCTTTTTCATTTATTTTTTTTAACTGAGCCATTAAACTAATTAATGTACCTATAAACGCAAATAAAATTAAGATTAAAGTACTGTAGTTTTTATCAAATTGATAATGTGCGTCAATTTTTTTTCCAAAATAAGCAGCAACATAAATGGTAACGCCCATTTGTAAGCCAACACCAGAGAGTCTAATAAACTTATTAAGCGGTTTTTTCTTTGGCAATTGCAGCTTGTTCATTTGATTTTAATTCTTTTAGAGCACCTTTCATTGTACAAGAACCATTAAAAGCTGCGCCAGGTTCTACAGATAATTTTCCTAAAACAATTTCTCCAGTCACAGAAGCAGAGGCTTTTAAAGTAAGCATTTTGTTAACCGTTAAATCTCCAGAGAATTTACCTTCAACATCTGCATTTTCACAAATTACTTTTCCTTGTACAAAACCTTCTAATCCAATAATTACTCTTCCTTTTGTTTCTAAAGTACCTTCTAAAATTCCGTCAATTCTAAAATCACCGTCAGAAGTTAAATCTCCAACAATTTTTGTGTTTTTAGCTAAGATGTTTCTTTCCATAACTATGGGTTTTTTATGGTTGTTTTCTTTGGTAAACATAATAGGGTTTTTAGTTTAACTGTTTTATAATTTCTTTTGCACGCTGTCCTTCTTGGGTGTTTCCATAATTAAAAGAAACATATTCTAATGCTTTTTTGTACATTTCTTTTGATTGATATTTGCCAATAGACATCGCCTTTAACAATTCAAATTTAGCAATTAAATTTGAATCTATAATTTTTGGGCCCAATTCTATAATTTGAGAAACTACATTTTTAAATTCTCCTTCTTTATAAAGGTAATATAATTCTTTATAAGCTATATCTATTTCATTAATCTGGTTTTGGTTTTGCAGCTGTGGTTTATTTTGTAATATTTCTGCATATTTTGATGTAGGATATTCACTAATAATTGCTGTTTTATAAACCGCTGATTTTGGGTTTTTTTCTGAAGAATAGAGCTGATACAAGTGATATTTTGCTGGCAACAACAACGTTTTATCTGGTTGTTCTTTAAGTAGACGCTCTAATCTTTGAATTGCTAAATCTATATTTTTAAACTGTTCTTTATAAATAACTCCAGCTCCATAAAGGGCTTCATTTCTATGATAAACTAAAGAATCTAAGTCAGATTTACTTTTGGGTAGAGTTTCTAAATACGTTTCTATTTCGTATTTTTTCAAAGCTGTTGCCTTCATATTTAAAGAATCTTTACCGGTATTTTTTTGTGTTTGTTGCTTTTCAGAAATCCTCCAATTATCTGCTAAAGCTCTGTTTCCCCAAACCTTTTCAAATTCGCTTTTTCCAAAACTTAAAGATTGCGGATTGTAAAAATACCACTTGCCTTTTTGGGTTGATAAAATCGATGAGCCTCCGCTAAACGAACCTCCAAAAGAACTGTTTTTTAACTGTTCTTTTGCTATTTTTTTAGCTGCTTCTTTTAATTTAACAATGTGGTTTTTAAAAAAATTAACTTGAGCAGAGTCAGACAGAGCAGCAATTCTTAAAACACTATCATTCGTTGCTAATGTTTTCTCAAAAGCAGTTAACACAGCTAAATTTTTATGTTTTCTTTTAATGCTTCTAATGCGTTTTTCTGTGCTGGTTTTTGAAATCTGAATCACACTATCATAATAAGCGCTGGCCTCAAGAAATAAAGAATTAGAAAAAGCAATATCTCCTAATTTTTCATAAGCATACGTTTTCTGAACTTTGCTTACATTAGGTACGCGTAAAGATATTTTAAAGTCCTCTACCGCTAAATGCATGCTATCTCTTTTTTGCTCCAACTGTCCTTTATGAAAATACAAAACATCTAAATAGGGTCTATTCTCTCGCTCTTTCACTAATTCTTTAAAGCGAGTGATGCGTTCAGAAATTGCCACCTTTTTTGTAGTTGCTTTTGCTAAATCTATTTCTGCATGAATTTTAAACTTATAAGGTGCTTTTTTAAAGCTAATGAGTTTCTGAAAAACGATTGCTGCAGAATCTTTTTTGTTTTCTGAGCTATAAAGTTGCCCTAAAACAAATAGGTTTCTTGCCGCTTGCTCTGGATTTTCTTGTGTGTTTGTTGCTAATGTTAATTGCTGAATTGCTTGCTGAACACTGTCTGTTTTTACATACGCCATTGCCAAAGCCGTATGCGCTTCTTCTTTAATTTTTAATCTTAATTGCTTGTTATTTAAAACTAACTTTAAGGTTTCAATAGCGAATTTATCATTGCCTAGCCTACTATTTGTTTTCGCTCTCCAAACTTTAGTTTCATCTATTAAGTTGGCATACGGATAATTAATAATTACGTAATTAAAGGCTTCAATTGCAGGAATAAATCGTTGTGTATAATACCTCGATTTCCCTAAAAGCAAATACGCATCATCTATTTGGTTGTTTCGCTCTTTACCATCTATATTCATAGCATGCATCTGAATGGCTTTTACCGCTTTTTCTTCTGCTAAATCAAAATTTGTGAGTGTTTTTTTTTCCTCTTTTGCATTGCTGCCCGAAAAACCAGCACCCATATTAAATGAGGTTGCCGTAAGTGCTTTTTCTTCAAAAGTAATCGGCTCTATAGAAAGAGGCGACCAAAAATCATCTATGTGTTTTTCACGAATTTGATTGAGTCCGTTCTCAAAAGCCAAATTACCATTGTACAAAATGTTGTATTTAGTGGTCACCGAATTGTACGTTCTATTTAACCACCTGTCTTTACTAGTGCTACAAGAAGCTAGCATAACAATGGTAGATAAAGCAAAAAAAGTAGTTTTTATTTTATTCATCATTTAAAATAATCCGACTTTATTATTTAAATAAAAAGCCTCTAAGCACAAACCAATTTTTTAAATAAATATTGTGAGTAGAAGCCGTAAAAATAAGAATAAATTAAGAAAGAACTACACAGCAAAATAGCTTTCTAGTTCCTTTAATGTTTCTTTTGAGGTTTCAATGTCTTTTACAACGTTTCCTTTATCTAAAACTACAATACGTTCGCAAACTTCTGTAACATGACTTAAATCGTGGCTAGAAATCAAAATGGTAACTTCTTTGTTTTCCGTTAGCTGTTTTAACATCTTTTTTAATCTAATTTGTGTTGTTGGATCTAAATTTGCAAAAGGTTCATCTAAAATTACCACTTGTGGGTTTCCTAAAAGTGCCGCAACTATTCCTGCTTTTTTCTGATTTCCTTTACTTAAATCTCTTAAATATTTCTTTTTACCTAGAATTTCTCCATTAAATATTTCTTCGAACTGACTTAAAAAATTGGTGATGTCTGCTTTATTCATTCCGCGTAAATCTCCAATAAAATCAAAATATTCTTCAGCGGTTAAATACCCAATTAAAAAGGTTTCGTCTATAAAAGAACCTGTAAAAGATTTCCAATCTTCACTTTTATTTACAACAACATCGTGATTAGAAATTTCTCCTGTTGTTGGTCTAATTAAATCTAGTATAATATTAAAAAAAGTTGTTTTTCCTGCTCCGTTGTTTCCAACCAAACCAAAGCTTTGTCCTTTAGGAATTTCTAATTCTTCTATATTTAATACTTGTGTTTGACCGTATTTTTTTGTGATGTTTTTTGAGTGTATCATAACTGTAATGTGTGTCTTAATTTGTGTTGCTTATGCTTTTTGATCGAATGCGTGAATGGCAGCATATTTTTCTTTAATATATTTCTTTGAAATAATATTCATGAAATAGTTTTTGGTAACAATTCCTAAAATTCCGAATCCTGCAATAGCAGTAATTCCTGCATTAAATCCAAACGGAATGCTAAATGCATAAAATAATCCTATCGGAATAACCAGTACTGGAAGAATTACAATAAACTGTTTAGCGCTTGTTCCTTGTGTATTGCCAAATCCGCTTGCGTTTAAATCTATTTGTTTTCTATTAAAAGAGCCCATATATAATAAAACCAAGGTATTAAAGCCAATGTTATAAAGTGCTCCAGCGGCAATCATTAAGTATTTATCAACACCATAATAGATGTATGGTGTTGCTAAAAGAAATAAAGCAGCTGTCATAATACTCATTAAAAACCATTTTGTTTCTAAGTATTTGCGGTAGCTTATGTTTTGTGTCATTAACATTTTGTAGTACGCACTTTCCCAAGCAGGAATAAATTGCCCGTAGTTTAAAACAAATCCACCAGTAATAAAAAGAGAAGCAAAAATTAGCATTCCTTTCATTTTCTCTTCATACATTGGATTTGTAAAAAATATCAATCCGTATAAAACAAAAGCAAAAGACATTAAAAAAACTGTTTTTGTTCTTTTATTTCTCCAAATTAATCTGATTTCGTTTTTAACAAAAGGCGCCATTTCTCCAAATCTGTTTGCCCAAGATAAATCGGCTGTGTTTGCTTCTTTAACCGTTACTTTTACAGCGTCATCTAAATACAATTGTTGCCTTAAAATTTTGTAATTGATATTGTATAAAATCACCATTAATCCTATCGGAATGAGCACGAGCACTGGGTTTGCAAAAACGGCATCAAATAGTGCTTGACTGTGGATAGAAACATCATAAATATTAAAATACTGCAATGCAATGGTTCCAATTAATAAAACAGCTAGAGTCCAAAAAGCAACATTGTTTTTATTGATAATAAAGTTTAAAAAGTTAGCGCATTGTGTAATAAAAATCATACTAAATAGCCAAGCAAAAGCACCTGAAACGCTATAGTTTTCTATCATTAAAACAATTGCAAAGGGAATGTAAAAGAACAGTGAAAAAATGTTAAATGGAGAAAACATAGATTTTCCCAATACATAATTTACCAATTTGTTCTTTTTTATGGGTAGAATTAATAATGGTTTTACCTCCATTACAGGCATTTTTTGCATTAAATATCTAAAAATTAAATCGCCAACAATTGCAAAAAGTAAATAAGAATTTACAACTTGTAACGGATCTGATTCTGGCATTGTTTTTCTTATAATAAAGAAACTACCAACTCCTAATGCCAAAAAAGAAGCCATCATGTACAAGGCAAAAAAGCCCATAATAATTTTTAAAGCAATTCCTTTTTGCCAATAAGATGAGCGGAAATATTTTTTCCATTCTAATTTAAAAAATCTTGAAAACATAGTGTGCTTGGTTAATTGTTTAATGGTTATAAGTATCTAATGTAGGGGTTTTGTTACAAACAAAATTACACCAATGAGTATTCTGGATATTTTTCTATCAATAATTCTTCTGCTTTTGAGGGCAACACAGCCCAACTCACGTGATAAATAATACACGTAAAAGTTGCAGCAAAAGCAAGAATTGCAATAACAAATAAAGGCAACGTATAAAAATCTAAATCTAAAATATTGATAATATTAAATATATTTATAAAAGATATAACAGAAAAACCTCTACGAGATTCTCCAATCATTTCTTTAAGTAACCATTTTTTTTCGGATTGTTTTTTTTCTTTCCTCTTGTTTTTTATTTTTTCTTTTACAAACAGAAAAACATCGTATCCTGCTAAAATAAAGAAGCTTGTTCCTAAAATTAAAAAAGAGTGTTTTAATTGCAGCACAATAAAAAACAGCATAAAAATTAAACCTGTAGTAATAATTTTTGGCATTGTAAACCATTCTTTTGTAAAGCGCCAAAGAATTTTTCTGTAATGTTTGTTCATTGCTTTTTGTTTTTTTTCTACAACATCCATAAAACCAAAAACACCAAATTTTTTGAAAGAAATATCTCGTGCTTTTTCAAACTTTAAATGTGGCTGCGCCACCCAAATTTGTTCAATATCATTGGCTAAATGATCTACCAATTCGGTTTGTACATCGTAATGATACACAAAATGTTCTCTAGTAAATTTGTACAATCTTTGTATGTGTGATTCAGTTAGCTTCATAAACGCAATCTTTGTTTGTTTTTAGCAATTTCCAATACGTGTTTTTTATAAAAATGATGGCAGATATAAGTTGTTGCCAATCCAGCAAAAGAAAACCCAACAAAAACGCTATTAATTTGCCCCAACTTATCGAAGTAACTAGTTACAGTTTGCGCAATAATTAAAAAAGAAATTCCTAAATATTGAGTTTTCAAAATAAAACGATAGGTGGTTTTTTCTTTAGAACGCATCATTTTAAAAATGATGAAAATAAAATATAGTAAAGCCAACAATGTGGTTGTTTTAAAAAATGCATTTACAAAAGACATTCTACTCTCAGTAAAATCTACTGAAACATTTCTAAAAATTACAAAAGGTAAAATACATGAGACTACATATAAAACATAAAAAGGTCTAAACGCTTTCACTGCTTTTTTTAACACCACTTTTGATGTAGAAAATTGAAGCCCTAAAAAAATACTTGACGAACTTCTAAAGTGTTTACTCCATTTTTGTTTTGTTAATTGCAAAGCGCTTTCAAATGAAAAACCTTTATTTATTTTATGCTCAACATCAGAAATTAGATGATCTAAGATTTCGATTTTTAAATCGATATAATCAACATCTTTCGATTTTATATAGGTTTCAATTTCTTGTATTTGGTTTGTTGTTAATTCCATCGCTTTAACTTAACAAGTGTTTGTATTTTTCGTAAATGATTTTCTTCTCTCGTTTCATCACAATAATTGCCGCAACCGAATATGCAATTGCCACAAACCAATACAGGCTAAAAAAGTATTTGTTAATTATTATGTCTTCTAAAAAACCTAAGGGAAACATTATCATTAAATAAGGCAACCACATTTCTTGTCCTAAATATTCAATTCTATCTAGTTTTTTTCTATCCTCTTTTTTGATATTCAAGAAAAACTGACTGTAAATAAAAAAACTCAACACACTAATAAAAAACAACGCAATTAAAAAATCATCATTTAAATATGTTGTCAACAAATAAATGGTTAAAAAAACAGCAATTGTAATTGGTAATTTTTTAATTGATTTGAAAAAACTAAGTGCTTCTTCAATGGTTTTTCTTCTATAACTTTTATGAATTGCTCTTAATTTACTTCCAATAAATTTTTTAATAAAACCCAATTCCTCAGAAAGATATTGAGACAAGTTTCCGTTTCCATTCATTTCAAAATCAGAAATAATATGGTCTTTCAATTCTATTTTATCATCTTCAGATCCAAAATTATGTTTCTTTAAAAACCGATCTAAAAAAGCCAATTGCTTTGCTGTTATTTCGTGTTTCTTTTCCATATTATTCTAAACTAAACTTAGGATTTACCAAATGCTGCATCGTTTTTAAAAACTCTTGCATTTCTTCTAATTTATTAGCGGTTTCTTTAGTTCCGTGTTCGGTTAATTTGTAATATTTACGCAAACGATTACCCACTTTTGCAACCTCAACATCCAACAAACCATCGGCTTCTAATTTATGCAATGCAGGATATAAAGCGCCTTCAGTAATCTTCAATTCTCCTTTGGTTAATTCTTTTACTTTTTGTGTAATTTCATAACCATACATTTTATCATTCTGAGCCAAAAGTTTCAAAATAATTGTTTGTAAAGAACCTTTAAATAATTTTTGATTTCCCATGTTGTAAATATACATAATTTTCTTATGTATAAAAATCTTAGGTATTAATTTATAGAAACTCTAACAAACTGTTCGTAATTTGTTTCCTATTTTTGTAACTTAAATACAGATTGATGTCGAAATTTCACAAATTAACCATTCAAAAAATCATAAAAGAAACTGCTGATGCGGTTTCTATATTATTTACAATTCCCGCACATTTAAAAGAAGAATTTTCTTTTGAAGCCGGGCAATACATAACCTTAAAAGCAATTATCAACGGAGAAGAGGTTCGTAGAGCCTATTCTATTTGCGCTTCTCCAAATAGCAATCAACTAAAAGTTGCGGTGAAAGCGGTTGAAAACGGTGTGTTTTCTACCTACGCAACCACTACTTTAAAAGAAGGAGACGAATTAGATGTTTTTGTTCCTGAAGGAAAATTTATATTGAATCCAGAAGCTAACAAAAACTATATTGCTTTTGCTGCTGGAAGCGGAATTACACCTGTTATATCGATGATAAAAACAGTGTTAGAAAACCAAAATTCTTCCACTTTTACATTGGTTTACGGAAACAAATCTGCTGATAAAACCATTTTTAAAAACGAATTAGATGCACTTTTAGAAAAACATACTGACAATTTTAATTTACATTATGTATTTAGTCAAGAAACAAATTCGGATGCTAAATTTGGTAGAATTGATACAGGAATTACCAATTATTTTGTAAAAAACACCTATCAAGAAATTTCTTTTGATGCCGCTTTTTTATGTGGTCCAGAAGCAATGATAAATAGCGTCTCTGAAACTTTAAAAGAAAATAATTTTGATCAAGAAAATATCTTTTTTGAGTTATTTACTGCTTCCGAAAATGAAAATGACATCGATATTCCAGACGGAAAAACAGAAGTTACCATTTTATTAGATGATGAAGAATCTACTTTTACAATGAACAAAACGGATGACATTTTAGCGGCTTCTTTACGCAACAATTTAGACGCGCCATATTCTTGTCAAGGCGGCGTTTGTAGCAGTTGTTTATGTAAAGTTACCGAAGGAAAAGCGGTAATGACAAAGAATAGTATTTTAACTGATGGCGAAATTGAAGAAGGTTTTGTGTTGGCGTGTCAAGCACATCCAACAACTCCAAAAATTTCTATCGATTTTGATGATGTTTAAGAAAGTGTATCTTTAAAAAATGGATTTCTACGATATAAAAAATGCAATAATTCTTGGGTTCTTTCTTTCATTTATGATTGGACCCGTATTTTTTATGTTGATACAAACCAGTATTTTAAAAGGCGCAAGAGCCGCAATAATGTTTAATGTTGGCGTAATTTTGGGCGATATTGCGTTTATCGTAATTGCCTATTACGGAAGTAGACATTTATTAGAACGAATTAAAGATGATC
Source organism: Polaribacter sp. (assembly GCA_029238315.1). Classification (GTDB taxonomy): domain Bacteria; phylum Bacteroidota; class Bacteroidia; order Flavobacteriales; family Flavobacteriaceae; genus Polaribacter. Next base: position 12,151 of record JAQWGI010000011.1, read on the forward strand.
CCAGATTGTTCTTTATTGGTGGATTAATTTTAGTTATCTATGGGTTAATTACATACTTTGATAAATCGAACAAAAAAGAAGAAGAAAACACTCCCTTAATAGAAATTCCTGTAAATAGTAATTATGTTAAATTGTTTTTTAAAGGATTCTTACTAAACTTTATTAATATTGGCGTTTTAGGATTTTGGCTAGGTTTAATTGTAGTAATTGGGCCTACTTTAAAAATGAATGCAAATCATATTTTTTGGTACTTTACAACCATCATCATCAGTTATTTTATAACCGATTTAGGAAAAATTTTGTTGGCCAAAAAATTAAAAAAGAAACTTACAACAAACGTAATTTACAAGATTAAAAAATCGATGGGAATTATGTTAATTATATTTGGAATCGGATTAATTTTAAAAGGATTCATTCCTCCAGAAAAGTTAAATTTAGACAACTTAATTGAACAAGTTGAATAAAAAAAGCGAGGTAAAAACCTCGCTTTTTTTATAAAATAGTTGTTACTATTTAGCTTCATAAACATTATTCTTTCTGTCTATGTCTGCCATTAATTTAGATGTATCAACCTCTACTTTTTTAATGTCTTTAGTTACAGAAAAAGTATATGAAGGATGAGACCATGTCCAATCTTCAATAACAGTTGCATCTGTTGGTTTGTTTCCTCTCATCATTCTCAAAGGAATATTAAAATTTTCTGTAGCACCATCTGCATAAGTAACAGTAACATCAATAGGCATTGGCATTTTTCCAATACGCTCTAAAGTAATGTTACGCCCTTCAACACTTTGTACACCATAATCAATTGTGTGTAACGTCTGTGTCCATTCATTTAAATACCAATCTAAATGTAACCCAGAAACTTTTTCTGCAACTCTCTTAATATCATTCGGTACTGGATGCTTAAAGCTAAAGTCGTTGTAATATTTCTTTAAAGTCTTTCTTACATTTTCTTCTCCAATTATATAATTTAACTGCGTTAAAAACATGCTTCCTTTCGTATAACTTCCTGTACTAAAAGCTCTGTTTGTATTAAATCGATCTGCATGTGTTGTTAGGTTTTCTTCCAGTCCACTACTTACAAGATAGAAATAACCTCTGTAGCTTCCGTTTGATGGTTTTCCTTCACCTCCACGTAAAATTTTGTTTGAAGCTAACCCAGTGATATAAGAACCAAAACCTTCATCCATCCAAGAATATTTACTTTCATTGTTTCCTAAGATTTGTTGAAACCAAGTGTGTGCCAATTCATGAAAAATTGTTCCAACCGGACTTCTTGTTTCTCCTCCTGCAACAAATGTTGCCATCGCATATTCCATTCCACCGTCTCCAGCCTGAATCACAGAATATTGATTCCAAGGATAAGGACCAACGTTTTCGCTAAAAAACTTCATTGCTTTTGCAGTAGGTTCTTGAGTAGATCTCCAATTCTTTATTACTCCTTCTTTATTTTTAAAAAAGAAGTGAATGTCTGGTCCATTTTCAACCTTAACAATATCGTGAATGTAATCATCATCTGCAGCCCAAGCAAAGTCATGTACTCTTTCTGCTTTAAAGTGCCATGCTAATTTATCTGTATCTGGTACATTTAATGGTTTTGATTTATCTTCATAACCATGCCCTATTTCTTGAGGGTTTTGTAGGTCTCCTGTTCCACCAATCGTATAGTTTCTATCAATGTTAATGGTCACATCAAAATCTCCCCAAACACCTTGAAATTCTCTAGCAATGTAAGCGTGCGCTTGCCATCCTTCAAAATCATATTCTGCCATTTTTGGAAACCATTGTGCCATAGACATTGCAACACCGTCTCTACTATTTCTTCCTGCTCTACGAATATGAACTGGTAATTGACCTTCAAACTCCATATCAAAAGTAACTTTTGCGCCCGCTTTAATTGGCTCATTTAAAGTAACTTCTAAAACAGTTCCTGCAACTTCAAACGCAACTTCTTTTCCGTTTTGTTTTAGAGATTTTACTTTCATGTAACCAATTTCACTTGGTTTTAACATAGCAATTCTACTTTTGTAAACAGGTTTTTGTCTGGTTCCTTCGTTAATTGTCATTCTACTGTCTGGATCTGCTATGGATTGTAAACGAGCATCCATTTCACTTCCAGGCTGAAAAGCGTTGTAGTATAAATGGTAATACACATTATTTAAATCGTCTGGAGAATTATTTGTGTACTCTAATTTTTGAGTTCCAGTATATTGAAATTTTTCAACATCTACATCTACATTCATGGTATAGTCTACATGTTGTTGCCAATAGCCGTTAGATGATGATTTTTTTGAGTTTTGTGCGCAAGAAATCATTAATGAAAATGAGAACGCCACAAGTAAAATTTTTTTCATGATAGTTTTAATTTAGTTGATTTTGTATTCTTTAGTTTTGATGAATCTTTGTAAATTTAAAATTCTTTTTTTATATATGCTAATTCAGATTGATTAGATTATTTTCCATACACCATTCTGTTTGCCATTTTTAGAGCATTGTAGGCATTTACAATTCTACCCGATACTGATAATTCTGAAAACGGAACTTTAATTCCTCTTTGATCTTCTTGAGAAATAGAACCTGGCTTAATTACATCAAAATCTATTTTTGTTCCAGAATTCATAATAATGTGTTTTACCTGAGATGCTGATAAAGCTGGGTAATAAGAACGTATTAGTGCTGCCACACCTGCTGTTGAGGGCGCAGCCATTGATGTACCGTTAAAGTACTCGTATTTATCTTGCGGAATAGTGGCATATATTTGAACACCAGGCGCAAAAATATCCACATTAATTTTTCCATAATTAGAAAAATCTGCTGGTAAATTTTCATCATAATTAGCACTTATGGCTCCAATTGTTATAACGTTGTCAGAAATTTCTGATTTTAAATCTTTAGAATCGTTTGGATAGGTTCTTTTCTCATCAATGTTTTTTCCGTCATTTCCGGCTGCATTTACAATTAATACATCTTTTTCTGCTGCATATAATATTGCTTCATAAACCCATTGTTTATTTGGAGAATATGATTTTCCAAAACTTGTATTGATCACTTTTGCACCATTATCAACCGCATATCTAATTCCTAATGCAACATCTTTATCATATTCATCTCCATCAGGCACAACTCTAACAGCCATAATTTTAACCTTATTGGTAATTCCATTTGTACCAAGACCATTGTCTCTTGTTGCAGCAATAATTCCAGAAACATGTGTTCCGTGTGCTTCTTCTTCGTTTACCGGGCCCGTTTTGTTATCCCCATAAAATTTTGAAGAAAAATCTTGTGCATTATCTCCTAAGGCCTCTCTATAATCCTTTTTTAAATGATCTCCAGAAATTAAATCTTCTGCCGTTTTAATTTCTTTTTTGATTTCTTTTATCGCAGTTGACAAAGAGTTTAATCCAAATCCATACATCTGTTTTGCTATATTGGCGCTTTGCATGATAGCAATTCTTTCTGCAGATAATTTTGCTACTTCTTTTTTTGTGTAATCTTTCTTTTTAAAGTGTTCTGCCAAGGTATTGTCTGCAAAGATAACCGCTTGTAGCATTTGGTTAAACCTGGTTTTATTAATTGAAGCTTCGCTCTTTTTATTGTCTTCTTCTTTTTTTATTGTTTGATAAGTTGCTGCATCTACTAATTTTGGGTTTTTAAGTATTCTATGTACTTCTGCAGCTTCCTTAAAAATTGGCCCTAAAAAGTTCCAACCATTTATATCGTCTATGTAACCATTATTATCATCATCTTTTCCGTTATTTGGAATCTCATCTTCATTAATCCAAGCAGCAGCACTTAAATCTACATGCTTTAAATCGGTTCCAGAGTCTAAAACTCCAACCACAACATCAAATCCTTTTTTTCCTTCTAAGAATTGATATGCTTTGGCAATACTCATACCAGGTATTGTGTCTGTTGCTAAATCTGCGTGTCCCCAAGTTTCTTTTTCAATGTTAGTTAATGGTGTTTTTTTAGCTGATATAACCACAGTGTTATTTGCTGCTTTTGGCACAGGAATTTTGGATACTGTTTTACATCCAATTAACGCAACGGCAATACTGCTTGTTATAAAAATAGGTTTTAAAAATTTCATTCTTTTGTATTCTTTATTATTTAAAAATTTCTGAAAACTTAAATGTTTCATTTAATCGCACACCTTTTTCTGTGTGCTTAAGGGTGCATAATTCTGTATGAGCATCGTGCTCTAAAAACAAAAAGTAGTTATTATCTGCAGCGGTATTTAAAAAAGCGGATTTTTCTTTTAATGTTAAGAGAGGTCTTGTATCATAACCCATTACATAAGGCAGCGGAATGTGACCTGTTGTTGGCAATAAATCTGCCATAAAAACAACTGTTTTATCTTGATATTTTATTTTAGGAAGCATTTGTTTTTCTGTATGACCGTCCATATACAACACCTCAAAACCAACATCTGAAATTCCGTCTTTAACAAAATTTAATTGTCCATTTTCTTGAATTGGCATAATATTTTCAGACAGAAATGATGCTTTTTCTCTAGGATTTGGTTCGGTTGCCCATTTCCAGTGACTTTCATTAGACCAAACTTTTGCATTTTTAAAAGCTGGTACAAATCCAGTTTTATCATTGTTCCATTGTATCACACCTCCACAATGATCAAAGTGTAAATGGGTTAAAAAAATATCTGTAATATCTTCTCTATGAAACCCTAGCTTTGCTAAAGAAGCATCCAGAGAAAAATCTCCATATAAAAAATAATAACCATAAAACTTTTCTGATTGTTTTGCTCCTAAACCCGTATCAATTAATGTTAATCTGTCTCCGTCTTCAATAAGCATACATCGCATGCTCATAGAAATTAAATTTCTAGCATCTGCCGGATTTGTTTTTTCCCAGATTGATTTAGGCACTACACCAAACATAGCACCACCGTCTAACTTAAAATTTCCTGTTTCTATTGGGTGTATCTTCATAAAAACAAAGATGCAGAAAAAACATGAAAACTTTGTTAAATAAAACAAAAAACGCATTGAATATCAATGCGTTTTTTAGAGGTGTCGAGCGGATATCAAACACCTTTCTCATTAATTCTTAGTTATCCTTAAAATTACAACTAACCCTTTATTTAAAAAGGAAGTATGACATAATAAAAACAAATAAGTACTTACTGAAACATAAAATGTGGGTAATAT
>JAQWGI010000037.1 GCA_029238315.1 Polaribacter sp.
TCCATCAGATTTTACATCTGTAGGTGATAAATTAGAAGTTCAAGTATTAGAATTAGATGTTGAAGGTCGTAAATTAAACTTAGGACACAAACAAACTCAAGACAATCCTTGGGATGCTCACGAAGCAACTTACGCAATAGATTCTTTACATGAAGGAACAATTTCTGACAAAAATGATAAAGGAGCTACTGTAACATTTGCTGATGGAGTTGAAGGTTTTGCACCAACACGTTTCTTAGATAAAGAAGATGGTGGAAAGTTAGAAAAAGGAGATGCTGCACAATTTAAAGTTTTAGAATTTTCTAAAGAATACAGAAGAATTGTAGTTTCTCATACATCTATCTTTAAAGCAGAAGAAAAGAAGAATGTAAAAGCTGCTGCTAAGAAATCTGCAGAGGCAGAAAAAACAACTCTTGGAGACATTAGTGGTTTAGCAGACTTAAAGAAAAAAATGGAAGGTAAATAAACCAACATTTTAATTCATACTTAAAAACCGTTGTATTTTACAACGGTTTTTTTATTTTAGTACCTTAATTATATATGATGAAAAAAAGAGTAGTATTAGTAGTGGTTATTTTATTCTGTTTTATAAATGTAAATGCACAAAATAATGAACCAGAGATAAACATTGGCGGTAATTTAGGAATCGTTACCAATAGTAATTCGCAAGTAGTTTTAGGCTTAGATGGCGAAATGCTATTTGAAGTAGATCCCAATTTTAAAGTAGGAGCTGCATCTGGTTTTATTTTTACAACTAAAAATAATGGTGTCTTACTTCCTGTTGCAGCATCTGGAAGATTTAAAGCAAATAATACATTTGATTTAGGGTTGGATTTAGGGTATGCCTTGCCAATAAATAAAAGTAGCGGAAGCTTGTATGTAAGACCAATGATTACGTATAAACTTGCAAGTGATTACATACTTAAATTTAGTTATTCTGGCTTGAATAAAACAGGGTATTTAAATGTAGGAATTCTTTTTAAACTAAACACCAGTAAGCAATCATTTTCGGTATCTTTTTAAATAGAAAACATTAAAAAAATAAAAACTATAATTATTTATTACTGTCAATTTTTTTATTAATCCAATTTATTGACAAAGAAGGAAGTTATAGAACAATACAATACAGTATTCTTTCTTTTGTGATTCTATTTGTTATCTATGAGAAACTTATAAAAAAGAAGAATTAAATTTTACACAAACTATCGTTATGATTAAATCTCTAAAACCAATTTTATTAGTAGCACTATTCTCTATTGTAATTTCTTGTAATGACAATTCAAAATCAATTGACAAATTAAAATCTTCGATAGAAAATCAAATTTCAAAAATTGATGGTGATGTAGCTGTCGCTTTTTTAGATTTATCTGATGCTAACAATCAGGTATTTATAAATGTTGATGAAAAGTTTCATGCAGCAAGCACCATGAAAGTTCCTGTGATGATTGAATTGTACAAACAACAAGCTGAAGGGAAACTCAATTTAAACGATTCTATACTGCTTAAAAACCAGTTTAAAAGTATTGTTGATGGCAGTTTGTATTCAATGGATATTGGAGAAGATAGTGATGATGTTATTTATAGTAAAATAGGAATGCAACAAAAAATGTACGATTTAATGTACAGCATGATTATTCTAAGCAGCAACTTAGCAACAAATGTTTTAATTGAAGTTGTTGATGCAAAGAAAACCACAGCAACCATGCGAACATTGGGTGCAGATAAGATTCAAGTTTTAAGAGGAGTAGAAGATATGAAAGCATATGAGCAAGGTTTAAGTAATTCTACAACAGCAAATGATTTATTGATGATTATGAAAGCCATTGCAACTGGTAAAGCTGGGACAAAAGAAGCTACTGAAAAAATGATTGCTATTTTAAAAGATCAAAAATGGAATGATATGATTCCGAAGTATTTGCCAAAAGGAGTAGAGGTTGCGCACAAAACCGGTTCAATAACGGGTGTACATCATGATGCTGCAATCGTTTTTCACCCAAACGGAAAGAAATATGTATTGGTACTGCTTTCTAAAAATCTTAAAGATTTTGACAAAGGAACCGATCAATTGGCACAAATTTCTAAATCGATTTACGATTTTATGAATTAGAGCTTGTTTTGTCATCTCGATCTTGGTGGATAGGTCTCTTAATAAAGGTAAAGATTCCTTGGTTTCGTTTCACTTCTCTTTAAATAATTTTTTATTGTGTAAAAAAACGTATTGATTTTATTAAGTTAATGATTTTTTTTGTTTTAAAGAAAAGCCAACTTTCCACATTTTAACTTTCCAACTTAATTACTTTTCATTTATATTTGTTAAGCAATACTGAATCAAGTTTTGTTTAATAAATAAACTATGACATTAATAAAATCAATCTCTGGAATTAGAGGTACCATTGGAGGAAAAACAGCCGATAATTTAACACCAATCGATGCTGTAAAATTTGCTTCTGCGTATGGTGCTTTTATTCTAGAAAGAAATATAAATAAAACTAAATCAAGTTCAGCACGTTTAAAAGTTGTTATTGGAAGAGATGCACGTATTTCTGGTAAAATGATTTCTAGTTTGGTTGCTAATACTCTGGTAGGATTAGGAATTGATGTAATTGATTTAGGGTTGTCTACAACACCAACCGTTGAAGTTGCTGTTCCTTTAGAAAAAGCAGATGGCGGAATTATTTTAACCGCCTCTCACAATCCAAAACAATGGAACGCTCTAAAACTGTTAAATGAAAAAGGGGAGTTTTTAAATGGAGCAGAAGGTGAGTTGATTTTGCAAAAAGCAGTAAACGAAGATTTTACATTTGCAGATGTAGATGATTTAGGAACCTACTCAAAAGATAAATCGTATTTGAAAAAACACATACAAGAAGTTCTTAATTTAGAATTGGTAGACGTTGAAGCAATTAAAAAAGCTAACTTTAAAGTAGTGGTAGATGGGGTTAATTCTACTGGCGGAATTTTTATTCCGGCTTTGCTTAAAGAATTAAACGTAGAATGTGTAGAATTGTTTTGCACACCCAACGGAGAATTTCCTCACAATCCAGAACCTTTAAAAGAACATTTAACTGATATTTCTGAATTGGTGGTGAAAGAAAAAGCTGATTTAGGAATTGTAGTAGATCCAGACGTAGATCGTTTGGCGTTAATTTCAGAAGATGGTTCTATGTTTGGAGAAGAGTATACCTTAGTTGCTTGTGCAGATTATGTTTTAGGAAAATTAGGTGGTGGCAATACAGTTTCTAATTTGTCTTCTTCTAGAGCTTTGCGTGATGTTACCGAAATTCATGGAGGAGTCTATACTGCTTCTGCAGTTGGAGAGGTTAATGTAGTTGTTAAAATGAAAGAAACCAATACGGTAATTGGAGGTGAAGGAAACGGTGGAATAATCTATCCTGCTTCGCATTACGGTAGAGATTCTTTAGTAGGTGTTGCGCTATTTTTATCGCATTTAGCAAACAAAAATATTTCTTGTAAAGAACTAAGAGATTCATATCCAAGTTACTTTATGAGTAAAAATAAAATTCAATTAACACCACAGATTAATGTAGATGCCGTTCTAGAAACTATGGCTTCTAAATATAAAGATGAAGATGTAAATACTATTGATGGTGTGAAAATTGATTTTGCAAATGAATGGGTTCATTTACGTAAGTCTAATACAGAACCTATTATTAGAATTTATACAGAGAGTACTTCGCAAGAAAATGCAGATCAATTAGCAGTACGTTTTATTAAAGAGATTGAAGATGTTATCGCAAAATAAACAACAAATTAGTTTAATTCTTTGCTTTTTTTTAGCAAGTGGTATTGTTTTTGCTCAGCAAAAAAAGAAGCAAACCAATAAAGGGAAAATGTTTGTGTATTGGGGCTGGAATCGCGCTAATTATTCAGACTCAGACATTCATTTTAAAGGTGAAAATTATGATTTTACATTATCCAATGTAAAGGCAAAAGATAAAGTAACTCGTTTTTCATTTTATGATTATTTTCATCCAACACGTATTACAATTCCGCAAACCAATGTTAGAGTTGGTTATTTTTTTCATGAAAATTACACTATTTCTATTGGTGTAGATCATATGAAATATGTGATGACTTCCTACCCATATCAAAGAGTAAAAATTAATGGAGTTATAAATACCGGTGGAAAATTTGATAATAATTACAACAATGATGATTTAATTTTATCAAATGAGTTTTTACTTTTTGAGCATACAGATGGTTTAAACTATGTAAATGTAGAACTAAAGCGTTTTGATGACTTGAGTTATTTAATTGGTTTAAATGATCCTTATGTGTCAATCAATCTAACAGAAGGTTTTGGTGTAGGGTTTTTATATCCGAAAACAAACGCAACTCTTTTTGAGAACGAAAGATATGATGACTTTAATGTTGCAGGTTGGGGAGTTTCTGCAAGCATAGGCCTAAATATTACATTCTTAAAACACTTTTTTGTGCAATCAGATTTTAAATATGGCTTTATTAATATGCCCAATATTAGAACCACAAAAGACAAGGTAGATTCGGCATCTCAAAAATTTACATTTTTTGAAAGAACATTAGTTTTTGGTGCTAGGTTTAATATTTTAAATAAAAAATAGATGATATCTTTAGAGCGCTATTTTGAACAATTTCGAGAGAATATTGTTGGTGTAGACCAAACATTTGTATCGGCTTATGGCGAACAAAAATTAATTTATACAGATTGGACCGCTAGCGGAAGGTTGTATAGACCAATAGAAGAAAAATTATTGAACGACTTCGGACCTTTCGTAGCAAATACGCATACAGAAACTGCCACTAGTGGTGCTGTAATGACATTAGCATACCAAGAAGCTAGAAATATTATTAAGCACCACGTAAACGCAAGTTCAGATGATGTATTAATTACTGAAGGTTCTGGTATGACAGGTGTTGTAAATAAATTTCAACGAATCTTAGGGTTAAAAATATGTGATTCTTTAAAAGAGTTTACAAATATACCAGACCAAATAAAACCGATTGTTTTTGTTTCTCATATGGAGCATCATTCTAATCAAACCTCTTGGTTAGAAACTATTGCAGATGTAGAAGTTATTCCTTGTGATAAATCTGGCTTATTATGCTTTGATAGTTTAGAGGAACTTCTTAAAAAATACGAAGATAGACTTATAAAAATTACTTCAATTACAGCAGCATCTAATGTAACCGGTATCATAACAGATTATCATAAAGTTGCCAAAATAACTCACAAATACAACGGATTGTGTTTTGTAGATTTTGCATGTTCTGCTCCTTACGTAGATATTGATATGCATCCAGAAGATGAAGCATCTTATTTAGATGCAATTTTCTTTTCTCCTCATAAATTTTTAGGTGGTCCGGGAACTTCTGGCGTGCTAATTTTTAATAAAAAACTATATAAAAATAGGGTGCCTGATAATCCAGGAGGAGGTACCGTAAGTTATACGAATCCTTGGGGAGATCATGATTATTTCGATGATATTGAAACTAGAGAAGATGGTGGTACGCCAGCGTTTTTACAAACGATTAAAATTGCTTTGTGTATTCAATTGAAAGAGAAAATGAATACAGACAAAATTCATGCTAGAGAAGAAGAGATTAATGCAAAAATATTTGCTTGTTTAGAGGCAATTCCGAATCTAAATATCTTAGCGCCAGAACATAAAAAACGTTTAGGTATATTCTCTTTTTATGTTGATAATGTGCATTTTAATTTAATTGTAAAATTACTAAATGATCGTTTTGGTATTCAAACCAGAGGTGGTTGTTCTTGCGCAGGAACGTATGGTCATTTTTTGTTAAATGTAGATCAGCAAACTTCTAAAGCTATTGAAAAACAAATTATTGAAGGTTGTTCAGTAGAGAAACCAGGTTGGATTCGTTTGTCAATCCACCCTACATTAAGAGATACAGAAGTTGATTTTATTTGCGAAGGGTTAAAGGCAGTTTGTCAGAATGTAGAAATTTGGAAAAATGACTATGAATACGATGCTGTAAATAATGATTACAAACACAAATCATATCAGTTAATGGAAAGGAAACTGGTAAAAAAATGGTTTGCAATATGATGCAAAAAACTCTTGAAATCTACTTAAGAGTTTTTTTATTTTGGTGATTTGTCTTTGTGTTTAAATCTTTTGTGAGACCACAAATAATGAGCAGGTTCTTCTTTTATCAAAGCTTCGGTAATTTTTAAATAGCGATCCATGATTTGATAATCTTCAAAATCATTTGGTTGCGTAGTAATGGTCTCAAATTCAATTTCGTAATATCCTCTTTTTACTTTTCTGCAGCTATAATTTATTACAGCACAATCAAACTTTTTAGAGAGCATTTCTGCACCAGTATGGATTGGCACTTTAACACCAAAAAATTCTTTCCAGTAGTATGTTTTTTTCAACTGAGGAGACTGATCACTCAGTAAAATATATAAACCTTGCTTTTTATTTTTAATGTTGGTCATCATATATTTTATGAAATCTGTTGTTTTAAAACCTGTTATACCGTATTTAGTTCGGTTCTTTTTTATTACTTTTTCAAAGTGTTTGTTTTCTAATTTTGTGTAAGCGGCAAATACATCAATATTTAAAACAAAAGGTATCGAAGTAATCCATTCCCAATTTGCGTAGTGAGCGCCCAGTAAAATAATGCTTTTACCTTCTTTGGCTACTTCATTTATAATTTCTGGGTTTTTAAACCGGTATCTTTTTTTTATTTCTTTTTCTGAGATAGAAAAACTTTTGATACTCTCAATAAATAGATCTGTAAAATGTTTAAAAAAACGCTTTCTGATCTCTTTTAATTCTGAAATTGATTTTTCTGGAAACGTTAATTTCAAGTTATTTAAAACAACAGTTTTTCGATAACCTATGATGTAAAACAATAAGTAATATAACCCGTTAGAAATTAAATATAATATAGGAAAAGGCAGTTTAGATAGCAGCCAAATAAAAGGGGCAGATATATAGAAAATAAGTTTATGCATGAGAAATTTTGAATTGCAAATATCGGATATAATTTTCTTATACAGAAACCATTTTTTTAGACACTTTTACGTTAAGTTTGTATACAAATAGTAACAAAAAATGAATCAATTTGTATTAGGGATTATTATTGTAAATGTTTTAACATCAATAAAAGGGTTTAACGAACCTATTTTCTTAGATAGGTATAAATTTCAAGTTAGTAAAATACTAAAGGGAGAAAAATTAAGAATGGTTACTTCTGGTTTTTTACATGTAGATTGGATGCATTTAGGTTTTAATATGTATGCATTGTATTTGTTTGGAGATATTGTTGCTGGTTTTATGGGTAATGTTTATTTTTTAATTATTTACCTTGGAAGCTTGCTAGCCGGAAACATGTATTCAATTTATTATCATAAAAATGAATCATATTATAGTGCTGTTGGAGCTTCAGGTGCAGTTTCAGGAATTTTATATGCTGCTATTTTATTGTATCCTGATATGACGTTAATGCTGTTTCCTTTACCTATACCAATTCCTGCTTATATTTTTGGTGTTGGATATTTAATATATTCTATTTACGGAATGAAAAAACAACTTGGTAATATTGGACATTCTGCACATTTAGGCGGTGCAATTGGCGGATTTACACTTACAATTCTATTCATTCCAAATCTTATTTTTAAGCATCCCTTAATGGTAGGTTTGTTAGCAGTTCCTATATTGTTGTTGCTACTTTTTGGAGATAAACTTAAGAATTTATAAAGCATAAAAAAACCGAAACATTTGCTTCGGTTTTTTTGAGCGAAAGACCGGGTTCGAACCGGCGACATTCAGCTTGGAAGGCTGACGCTCTACCAACTGAGCTACTTTCGCATGGTAAAGAGCTGCAAATATAAGAGCATTCTTCGATTCTACAATGATTATTTAAAAAAAAAATAATAATTTTTGCCGCTTTTTTGCTAACGTTCAGAAAATGAAAGTTATAGGTAAAACAGTTTCCTTTAAGTTTATTTGTGTATTTATGAACCTATATAATTCTATTTACAATAGATGTTAATTAGCTTTTTAAAAATTGTATCTTTACTGCAAGTCAAACAATAGTAACTTTTTTAAGATGTTCGTTACAACCATACCTGCTGAAGAAACCTATCAAATCCGATTAGATGTTTTGAGAAAAGGAATTGACTTACCTGCTCAATTTTCTGGAGATTTTGATGAAGATACATTTCACTTAGGTGTTTTTGAAAACAATGTTTTAGTCGGAGTTTCTAGTTTTATGAAAACAGAAAATAAGCATTTTAAATCTAAACAATTTCAATTAAGAGGCATGGCTATGCTAGAAAAATTTAGAGGTAAGGGTTTAGGTAAATTAATGATTGGCAAAGCGTTGAGTGTTTTAAGAGATCGTGAAATTGATGTGCTTTGGTGTAATGCAAGAGAAGCGGCACTTCAATTTTATGTAAAGCAAGGATTTCTTATACAAGGAAGTATGTTTGAAATCAATAAAATAGGCAATCACTACATGTTGTTTAAAAATATTTAAATATATTTATAGCATATCTTAATATAAGGTAAAAAAAACACTAGTTAACTTTAATAGAAATCTTTAATGAAAAAATTAACCCTACTGCTTATTGAAGATGATGAAATAGAGCGATTAAAATTTAAACGTGTTTGTGATAAAAACAATTTTAACCTTTCTGTTTTAGAAGCAAAAAACGGCGAACAAGCTCTTAATATTCTTCAAGAAGCTAATAATTTACCAGATGTAATACTGTTAGATTTAAACATGCCTAAAATGAATGGAATAGAGTTTTTAAACATACTTAAGTCTGATAGTAATATTAAATTTATACCCATAGTAATAGTATCTAGTTCTAATAATTTTAAAGATATTAAATGTTGCTATGAGATAGGGGTTGCAGGTTATTTAATTAAACCACTTCATTATAAGGAGTATACAGATAGAATAGTGTCATTTCTAAACTATTGGAGTGTAAATGAATTGCCAACAAGTTTTATATGAAACGAATTGTCATCAGCGCATTTTTAGTTTTTAAAGAAGTAAATCTTGATTTAGCAGTAGTTCATGACATCGTCAAAAAACCTAATATTGTATCAAATAAGGCTTGTGTTTTAATTGGAGGTATGAAAATAAATACATACGCTATTGCGCTGAATTATAGTTATTTTAGATCTGTACTTTTTTTTGTGATAGTTTTGATAGAGAAAACATTTAGCAAGTTTATTTGTCACGAAAAAAATGAGCAGCAGAAACTTATATTAGATGGATTAATAGCGAAAATCATTGCCTCAGAACATGTCTAAGTTATCGGTAGAAATATTACAGAAAGCGCTAGAAAAAGAGAGATTTTCTAGAAAAGAGGCAGAAAGAATTCTTAAAGAAAGATCTATAGAGCTGCAAAAAAAAAATCAAGAACTTATTGCGTTAAACCAAAACTTATCATTTGTTATAGAAGAACAAACTACAGAGATTAACGATATTTTTAACAACATTGCCGATTCTTATATCTTATTTGATTTATATGGTAATCTTTTAAAGATGAACAAGCATGCTTCAGTGCTATTTGGATACACTCAAGAGGATTCAATTAATGTATTTGATATTGTTTTTGAAGAAGATTATGAGCACGCCTTCAAGTCTTTTTCTAAATCTAATACTGAGAATTTATTAAATAGTTATAAAGGAAGAATTTATACGAAGTCAAGAGAAATTAAGTGGGTACAAATTAATGCTAGTTTTATTAACAATAAAGAAGGTTTTCCAGTTTTTGTTCATGGTGTTGTTAGAGATATTACAAAAGAACAAGAGATAGAAAAGAGATTTAGGTTTCAGAAATTACAACTAGATACCATTGTAGATAACTCATCATTAGGTATTGTACTTACACAAGGGTCTAATATTTTAAAAACTAATAAAGCTTTTCAGCAATTAATCGGTTATACGGAAGACGAGTTAAAAAAAATTTCAGTGGAAGAGATTTCAGAGAAAAGTTTAAACTCAGAAACAAAGGATTTACTTGAAAAATTAAATTCAAAAGAAATAGAAGATTTTACTATAAAAAATCAGTTTCTGACTAAGAAAGGTAAATTTGTATCAACAAGAACCAACATATCATCTGTTAAAAACGAACACAATGAAATTCTTTACAGGGTTGCTCTAGTAGAGAATATTGAGGAGGAGCTAAAAAAGGAAGCCCTGCTTGAAGCATTAAATAATTTAATGACCTCTATTTTAGGTAAAACAGACATGTATGAAATTGCTTCTGAAATTACAAGAAATACAATAGGTCTCTTAGGTTTTGAAGATTGTGTGATTTATTTGATTGAAGGAAATGAGAAGGAACTCATACAAATTGCTGCTTTTGGAGATAAGTTGTGTGAAGAGGATGGAGTTAGAAACAAAATTACGATACCTGTTGGTCATGGAATCGTAGGAGCTGTTGCTAAAACAGGTCTGCCAGAAATTATAAATGACACCAGTAAGGACAAGCGATATATTGTTGATGATAAAGTTCGTTTTTCTGAAATAGCAGTTCCAATTATTGCTAACAATGAAATAATTGGCGTAATAGATTCAGAACATTCTCAAAAGTACTTTTTTAATACAGATCACCTTAAGACATTACAAACCATAGCAGGTTTAGCAGCAACTCAATTAAAAAATGCTGTAATTCTAAGAGAAAAAGATAAAGCAGCAAAAGAGAAAGAAATTTTGCTTAAAAATTTAAAGAAAAGTAATAATGAATTGAAAGATTTTGCCCACATTGTTTCACACGATTTAAAATCGCCACTAAGAAGCATCAACGCTTTGTTAAATTGGATGCAAGAAGATTATGGTCACTTAATAGACACTTCTGAATGAAACCATATTGAACTGTTACTAAAGAAAGTTGATAAAATGGACGATTTAATTCAGGGGATTTTACAATATGCTAGTGTAGATAAGATTGATAATACAGAAAAAAAGATCGACTTAAATGTTCTTGTAAGAGATGTTTTAGATACTGTTTATCATCCTTCTAATATTACTATTTCTATTCAAGAGAATTTACCAATAATTAATGGAGATGATTTTAGGTTAAAACAGCTTTTTCAAAACCTGTTAAGTAATGCTATTAAATATTGTAATCAAATAAAAGGAGATGTTGCTCTAAATTATATTTCAAAAGACAACTTTTGGCAATTCGAAATTACTGATAATGGTATGGGAATAGATGCTAAGTATTATAAAAAAATATTCCAAATTTTTCAGGTTTTAGAAGACTCAGAAAACTCTACAGGAGTCGGTTTGTCTATTGTGAAAAAAATAGTAGAATTTTATGGAGGAAAAATTTGGGTAACCTCTAAGTTAAAAAAAGGAACTACTTTTTATTTTACACTACCCAAATAAATATGGAAAAACCAAATTTAAAGTATTTAGAAGCATTGTCAGAAGGCGATTTAGATTTTCAGAATGAAGTGATTTCTATCTTAAAGAAAGAATTTCCAGTAGAGTTGAATCAATTTAAGACAGCTGTTTTTCATGAAAATTATACAAAGGCTGCGGCTTGTATTCATAAAATGAAACTTAAAATAAGTATGTTAGGGCTTCAAAAATCTTTTGTACTAGCATCTGAATATGAAAAAGAGTTAAAAATAGGTAAAAACAGAAAACAGCAAGAATTTGAGATTATACTTGGTGAAATTTATGTATTTTTAGAAAAAATTTAAAAAATTATATGAAAACTATAATTATTGATGATGATGCAACTGCTAGGTTGCTCATCAAAAAAATGTGCAATGCATATTCTGAAATTGAGATTGTATCTGAGTTTTCTAATGCCGTTGATGCTATCAAGTTTTTAAATAAAAATGATATTGAGGTTATTTTTCTAGATATTCACATGCCTTTGTTATCTGGTTTTGACTTTATCAAAACGTTAAAAAAAGCTACAAAAATAATTTTAACATCTTCAGATGAGAACTATGCTTTAGAAGCTTTTGAATATAGCAAAGTTGTAGATTATTTAGTAAAGCCAATAAGCAAGAAGCGTTTTGAAAAATCTATACATAAACTTAAAAGTGTCATTATAAAAGATTCACTTGTTCGTGATGATTCTATTTTTAAAGAAAAACAAAGGAATGAACTCTATGTAAGTATTGAGAGAAGATTGGTTAGAGTTCCGTTTTCTGAAATTAATTTTGTAGAAGCTAAAGGAGATTATGTAAAATTAAAAACGGATGATGAAAGTTACATTATACATTCTACATTAAAAAAAATAGAAGCAAAATTGCCCTCTGATAATTTTTTAAAGATACATAGATCTTTTGTTATTAATTTATCAAAAATTATAGATATCAAAGACAACAGTGTGTTGTTGCAAAAAGAAATTATACCGATAAGTAAATCAAGACAGATTGAGTTAATTACCCGATTGAATATTTTGTAAATATTGCTCTTTTACCGATTTGTTTTCTGTCATAATAATCAACATATGTAAAGTCAAGTATGTTAGTTTTTCTTGTGGATTTGTTTTTTTATTAAGTTTATTTTAAAATCTATTTCACTTATTTATTATTTCAACATTTTGTTGTTTTAGTCTTATAAATTAAGTGCTCTATGTAAATCTGCAATTCAACGACACAAATCTTTGTTTTAACGTTTTTTGAATTAAAAAAAAGGATATGTTGAGTATATTTGAATCAATAATAATAAGATTATTACAAAGTTCTTGAGTTCATTTATGTGTAGGGGCATAAATAACAAAAAAGATCCCCCAAAAAGAGCCTTTAACATTAGTTTTAGGCTCTTTCTTTTTTTATACGCATCAAACTATATTTAAATATCTGGCATAAAAAAACCCAAAACAATTGCTTTGGGTTTATTTGTAGCGAGAACGAGATTTGAACTCGTGACCTCCGGGTTATGAATCCGACGCTCTAACCAACTGAGCTACCTCGCCATCTTTAATCGGCTGCAAATATAGCTTTTTTTTGTATTGTTCCAAGCGATGTTTTTAATTTTTTTAAAAAGGAATAAATACCTATATTGCTTTCATATAAAATGAAAAATGAAAAAAACAAAATTTGAATTAGAATTCCCAATACACGCATCACCAAACATGCTTTATACCTATTTCGCAACTCCTTCTGGTTTAGAGGAATGGTTTGCTGATAAAGTAAACTCAAGAGGGAAGTTAGTGAGTTTTCTTTGGGATGGGGTAGAGGAAAAAGCTTCAATTTTATCTCATAAAAATGATGAAAGAATAAAATATAAATGGGAGGAAAGTGAAGGAGACGATTCGTATTTTGAATTTCGAATAGAAGTTGACCCTATTACTAAGGATGTTTCTTTGATGGTTACAGATTTTGCAGAAGACGATGAGGTAGAAGAAGCAAAAATGTTATGGGAAAATCAAATTGATGAATTAAAGCACACAATTGGAGCTTAATCAAAAATTATAGATAAAAAGCCTTATATTTTTTTTATAAGGTTTTTTTTATGGAAATAAATTATAATTTTGCTTTTCAATTTTAAATGAGATATAATGCTAAATTTAAATGGCGATTTAATAAATAAAAACGGTTTTTTTTTCTCTGCAAACAATAGAGCATTTAAGTATGGAGATGCCATTTTTGAAACCATAAGTGTTCTTAATTCAAAAGTAGTTTTTTGGGAAGATCATTATTTTAGATTAATGGCTTCTATGCGCATGTTACGTATGGAAATTCCGCTGCAGTTTACTCTTGAGTTTTTAGAGAATGAAATATTAAAAACAGTGCCATTAGAATTAAAAAATAAAAAAAATCGTGTACGTTTATCTATCTACAGAAAAGACGGTGGTTTGTATACACCTGAATCGAATGAGGTTGATTTTTTAATTGAGGTTTCTGAGTATAATTATGAAACCAAAAAAACATATAAAATCGATTTATTTAAAGATTTTTACAATTTCTCAGGGTTGCTTTCTACAGTTAAAACCACAAATAGAATGATAAATACATTGGCTAGTATTTACATGCAAGAAAATGACCTAGATAACTGTATATTATTAAATGAAAACAAAGGAATTGTTGAAGCTGCGAATGCTAATATTTTTGTTATCAAAGGAAATGAAATTAAAACTCCAGCGTTACAAGAAGGTTGTATTAAAGGAATAGCTAGGAAAAAAGTAATTGAAATAATAGAGCGCAACGAAAATTATACAATTACAGAGACGTCTATTTCTCCGTTTGAAATGCAAAAAGCAGATGAAGTATTTTTAACCAATTCTTTAATCGGAATTCAGCCGGTTACGAATTATCGAAAAAAGCAATTTCAAACAGTCATAGGTGAAAAAATTTCTACTAATTTTAAATTACAACAAATCATTAATAAAGATTAATTTAGCTGAATATCTTCAGGAGCATTAGCCCATATTTTATAACTACCACCTTTTTCTAATAGTTTATCTTTCCAGATTGTTGCATTGTCTGTTGCAAAAATATTTGAATAATTATTTTCTGACACAAACCAAGAATCCGTTTCTAGCTCTTCTTCTAATTGGTTGTTCTCCCATCCAGAATACCCTAAGAAAAATCGTATATCACTAGTTTTTAATTTTTGGTTATTTAACAATTCTTTTAATGAGTTGAAATTTCCTCCCCAAAATATTCCTTTAGCAACTTCGATACTTTCAGGAATTAGTTGCGGGGCTTTATGGACAAAATACAAGTTATCTTGTTCTACAGGGCCACCTTGATATACAACAAATGAGCAATTAATTTCAGGAATTAAATCTTTTACTGAATAACTGAGCGGTTTGTTGATGATAAAACCTATAGAGTTTTTACTTGTGTGTTCAGTTAATAGTATTATAGATCTATTAAATGCATTGTCATTTAAAATTGAAGGTTCTGCGATTAGTAATCTTCCTTTAGTAGGTAGGAGTTTGCTCATAAGATTCTTTTAGGCTATTGCCTTAAATATAGGTAACTTTTTGACAATAAAAAAACTCTCCTAACTTAGGAGAGTTTTTAAATACAAAATTTATGTATTTTTAGTTTACTGAACCACTTAATCCAGCACCTGCTTTAAACTTTACTACGTTTTTAGCAGCAATTTGGATAGTTTTTCCAGTTTGAGGGTTTCTCCCTGTTCTAGCAGCTCTGTTTGAAACTGTCCAAGTTCCCCATCCTACTAAAGAAACTCTACCACCACCTTTTAATGTTTTTGTAATGTTAGATGTAACTGAATCTAATGCAGCCTTTGCTGCAGCTTTAGAAATTCCTGCGTCAGCAGCCATTGCATCGATTAAATCTGATTTGTTCATGATTTGTAAATTTTAAAATTAATTGATCTAATATTTCGCTTAACTAAGCTCAACAAATATAATAGGAATAAGGGTTTATGCAAGAAATGGCCTCAAAAAAACGCATTTTTGTTAATAAAAGATTAGAAATTGTTAATAACCAAGATTCAAAAGGCGTTCAAATCACTTAAACCATATCAATAAAGGGCTCAAGTCATTTTTGAATTTATAGAAAATTGATAACCGTTAAGTAGGTCTTTAACTTCCATTTTCTTTTTTCCAGAAAGTTTTATTTCATCAATAATAAGGTAACCATCTCTTACGGCAACCTTTAAAGATTTTTTTGTAGTGAATAGTTTACCATTTTTATGCGTATGCTTCTCAAATTCTTTAGAAACTTTGTATAGTTTAGCGGTAATTGTATTTGTGTCATTGTGAATGTTTGTCCATGCTGCAGGATATGGATTTAATCCTCTTACTTTATTGTAAATATTATGTAAGCTATCAGACCAATCAATTTTACAATTTTCAGGAAATAGCTTATAGGCTGTTTTTTCTTCTAATTCAGGTTGTTTTTCAGTAACAACTTTACCTTCACTTATTAACTGTAATGTTTCTAAAACTAAATCAGCACCGGCAAACATTAAACGGTCGTGTAATTCGCCTACAATTTCATTTTCATTGATATTAATTTCTTTTTGAAGAATGATTTCTCCAGTATCAATTTTATCATCAATAAAAAATGTTGTTACGCCCGTTTTTGTTTCTCCATTAATAATGGCCCAGTTTATAGGTGCAGCACCACGATATTCTGGTAATAAAGAAGCATGTAAATTAAAAGTGCCTAATTTTGGCATATCCCAAACAACTTTTGGCAACATTCTAAATGCTACAACAATCTGTAGATTGGCTTTTAAAGCTGTTAATTTGTCTATAAAATCTGGATTTTTAAGGTTTGTTGGTTGTAAGATATTTAAACCTTGAGAAATTGCATATTTTTTTACTGCAGATTCATTTAATTTTCTCCCTCTTCCTGCTGGCTTATCCGCAGCGGTTATTACACCAACAACTTGATAGTTTTTTTCTACTAAATGTTTTAAAATGGTTGCTGCAAAATCTGGCGTCCCCATAAATACTATCCGTAAATCTCTCATGAGTGAATGTAATATTGATTAAAGTTATTGATGCTAATTTTTTCTTCAGAAAGAAGTTGTTGCAAATTTAGTAAAACAGTTGCTTCTTTGTCAGAAATCTGCTGACATATTTCTTTAGAGGTTGCTGTTTTATGAGTTGATAAATAGGCAATAATTTCTGAAGAAATATCTAGATGGGTATTTTTGTTTGCCAAACAAACATCACAAATCTTACATTTATCAACTTCATTTTCATTAAAATAATCTAAAATCTGGACACTTCTACAGACTGCATTGTTTTCTATAAACTGAATCAAATCACTTGTTTTTAATGCTTTTTGTTTGATGTATTTTTTAATGTTTCTAGAAATGCTATTGATGGTTTTATCGTCTTCTCTTGGCACTAAAAAATAGAGTTCAGAGCCTTCAAATGCTTTTTGATAATTTATCAGTTTTTCTGCCTCTAATCTTGTCAATTCAGCTACAATTTGGCTCGATAATAAATTGGCTTTTTTTGCTAGCCAAAATTCATCTATTTTTGTTTCTTGCTCAAAAATACCGCCGTAACTTCTTAAAAGTAATTGTATGATTTTTGCGGTTTTTGTATTTGATTTTGAGTGCTTTAACACTTGTTTGCTGGTGGTTGTAAATTGTACAATCGATTTTTTATTGTAATTTTTTGAAATCTGTATAATTCCGTTTACCTCCAGTAAATTTATTGTTGTGGCTACTTTTTTTGCTGCTAATTTGTACTTGTCAGAGAATTCTAATAAATGAAAATTAAAAGGTTTATTTAATAATTCTCCTTTGACTATTTGGAAGTGTGAAAAAAGGTGTTTGTAAATTTGTTTTATCTCTGAAATTGTAGGAAAAGCATTTTGATTTTTTTCTTTAAAAACACGAATGTCATTTTTGTTTACAAGCACCGCAGAAAATGCTTTTTTACCATCTCTACCAGCACGTCCTGCTTCTTGAATATAATTTTCAATACTATTGGGCAAATCTAAATGTACTACAACTTTTACATTGTCTTTATCGATCCCCATCCCGAAAGCATTCGTAGCAACAATAATGGGTGTTTTTTCAGAAATCCAGTTGTCGAAAGCAATTTGTTTATCAATAGCAGGTAATCCACCGTGATAAAAACTTGCTTTGAAATTATTTGTATTTAAAAAAGATGCGATTTCTTTTGTTTTGTTTCTACTGCTTACATAAACAATAATAGGTGCTTTTGTTTTGGTGCAAATTTTTAATAAGCTTCCTAGTTTGTCTTCTAAAGAAAAAATTTGATACGCTAAGTTGTCTCTGTAAAACGATTTTTTAAACACAATTGCATCCTTAATTTCAAGGCTATTTGTGATGTCATCGATTACCTCTTTTGTAGCGGTTGCTGTTAAAGCAATAATTGGCGCAGTAGGTTTTAATTGTTTTAATATTTTAATATTTCTGTAGGAGGGTCTAAAATCGTGCCCCCATTCAGAAATACAGTGTGCTTCATCAACAGCTATCAGATTTACATTCAATTGTTTTATTTTTTCTTGAATAAAGTTAGCTTGAAGTCTCTCTGGAGATAGGTATAAAAACTTGTAATTTCCAAACCGAATGTTATCAAATAGCGTAATGAGTTCTTCTTGAGAAGAACCAGAAGGTAATGTGGTTGCTTTAATTCCTTTGCTGTTTAGGCTATCAACTTGATCTTGCATTAAAGCAATTAACGGAGAAATTACAATACAAATTCCCTCTTTTAATATTGCCGGAATTTGAAAGCAGATAGATTTTCCACCGCCTGTTGGTAATAGTGCAATTGTATTTTTATTGGCTGTAACAGCCTCAATAATTTGGTCTTGCGGGGCTCTAAAAGTGTTATGATTCCAATACTTTTTTAATATTTGTAAAGCAGAAATCATAAATCGTTTTTGATAGCATCTAAGATGTAATTGGTTCTTTCTATAACAGTGCCAAACGGTACACTGCCAATTTTGTAGCCGATTTCTTGATACGTTTTCTTTAAATGGTAATGTATTTTAACCGCTTCTTCAAAACTTTCATACCGCTCGTTGTCTGAAGTGTAGATTTCTTTCCAGGGCGGAAGCATAAAAACTTTTGTATATAGGTAGGATTTGCTTTTTTCTATGAAATGACTTGGATATTTGGTGTTGAAAAATTCTAAATATGCATGAACATCTGGAATTCCTCGATCAAAAAAAACCAATTTTTCTTTTGAGTTTTCAGCGTCTAAAAATTGCTGTTCTCTGCCTTCTAATAGTAAGTTGCTAAATAATAGAGGGTCTTTTAAAAATAACTGATCTATGCCCTTTTTTTGTGCCTCAAGTATAACTTCTCTAGAAATTTCTTCTTTACAAGAAAACCCTTTTTTTGTTAGCGCATTTAAAATAGAGGATTTACCTGTTCCTGGACCTCCAATAAGTACAATTTTTTGTTGCATTTAGCAAAAATAATAGATTCTGAGTATAAAAATAATAAATAATGTAATTTTGCAATAAATAAATCAAAAGGGTTAATATTAATAAAATGGGTAAAACAGAAGAATTTTATTTAAAATTAAAAGATAGTTTAGAAGCTACAACAAAATTTCCTACAGAATATTTATATAAATTTATCGTTCCCGCTACTGGTAATCAGGTGCAAGAAATTGAAGCTATTTTTAAAGGTTCTTCTGCTAAATTTTCTACAATTAAATCAAAAACGGGAAAATATACTAGTGTTTCTGTAAGAGTTCAATTAACTTCTTCAGATAAAGTAATTTTGTATTACAGAAAAGTAGAGAAGGTAGCAGGAATTATTTCATTATAAAATTTTAAAAAAATGAAGAATACGTTTTTTATCTTTTTGTTTCTATTGAGTTCATATGCTGTTTTTTCTCAAAAAGACTCTCAGGTGTTGTTTCGTGTTGATGGCGTTTCAGTTACTGTGTTGGATTTTAAAAAAGTATATAAAAAAAACTTAGCGATTATTGAGGAAGTAAATAAAAAAAGTATTTCAGATAATTTGAATTTATTTATCAATTTTAAGCTGAAGTTAAAAGAAGCTTACCGATTAAAAATCCATGAAACGGAAATTTATAAAAAAGAAATTGAAGCATATAAGAATCAACTAATTACTCCCTATTTACAAGACACGATCTACATTTCAAAATTGGTAAAGGAAGCATATTATCGAACCAAATATAAAATTAATGTAAGTCATGTTTTGGTTAAGATTTCTAAAAATAGTTCACCAAAAGATACTCTAAAAGCTTATCAGAAAATTATGAAGGCAAGAAACGAATATTTAGCGGGAACACCTTTTGATACAGTTGCATTGGCGTATTCAGATGATCAATCTGTAAAGTTCAATTCAGGAAACCTAGGATATTTTTCCGCCTTTAAGATGGTGTACCCATTTGAAAATGCAGCTTATAAAACTAAGGTAAATGATGTTTCTATACCATTTAGAACTGATTATGGCTATCATTTTTTGAAAGTCAATGATTTAAAGTTGTCTGAAGGAGAAGTAGAAGTAGCTCATATTTTGTTAACAGATACATCTAAAAAAGGAAGATTTAAAATTGATAGTATTTATAAGAGTCTAATAAATGGAGCTGATTTTGCACAACTAGTAAAGCAATATTCAAATGATAATGGGACGATTTCTAATGGAGGTAAGTTGCCAAGGTTTGGAACCGGAAGAATGTTATTCCCTTTTGAGGTTGCTTCTTTTAAATTGAAAACAAAGGGTGCTATTTCGAAGCCTTTTAAAACAAAATTCGGTTGGCATATTGTAAAACTAATAGAAAAATATCCAGTAGCACCTTTTGAAGATCTTAAAACATCTTTAAAAGAGCGTGTAATTGCAAATGGTGGTGCTCAAATGTCTGAGGTAAATATGATAAAAGAAATACAAAAAAATTATCGTATTAAAGTGCATAAAGATGCGTTCGCTATTTTTAAATTAAATAACATAAGATCTTTTGAAAGTGATACGCTTCAAAAAACACTTTTAACGATAGAGGATAAACAACTTAAACAAATTAGTTTTTTTAATTACATACAAAATAAGAGTCATAAATCGATAGCTGTTCTTTTTAGCGATTTTAAAAATCAAGAAATATTAAATTACTACAAAGATCAATTAAGAGATGTGTCGCCAGAATTTTCTGAAACCTTAAGAGAATACGAGGAAGGGTTGCTTGTGTTTGATTTAATGCAGCAAGAAGTTTGGGAAAGATCGATGAAGGATACTCTTGGTTTAAAAAATTATTTCAAGCAGTATAAAGAACTGTATGATTTTGAGGAAGTATCAAATAATAAAGGTCTTGTAATGAGTGATTATCAAGAGTTTTTAGAAAAAGAATTGATTGCCCTGTTAAAGCGTAAATACCAAGTAAAAATAAGAAAAAAAGTGTTGAGTAAATTAATCAAGCAATATCAAAAATAATGTATAAGAAAGCTGTCTTTTTGTTTTTTTTAGTAGTTTTTACATCCTGTCAGTTTTTTGAATTTGGACAACAAAAGACCCTTGTAGAAAATCCAATTGCAAGTGTAAACGATTCATATTTATATCGTAAAGATATTGCTACTTTAATTCCGAAAAATATTTCCAAAAGTGATAGCATTCTTATTACCAAGGGTATAATAAATAATTGGGCTGTTAAAGAATTGCTGCAGCAGAAAGCTGTAGAGAATTTAACACAAACAGAAAACACAACTTACCTAAAACTAGTAGAGGATTATAAAGAGAGTTTGTATGTAAATGGTTACAAAGCACGTTTAATTCAACAACAATTAGATACTGTTGTTTCAGAAGAGGAGATAACCGAGTATTATATCTTAAATAGCAATAACTTTAGGTTGAATGAAGAGCTGATAAAGATTAAGTATGTTCATTTTGGAAACGATTTAATAGATCAGGAAATCGTTGTAAGACACTTTAAGTCTGAAGGGTATGATGATTTAATTGCTCTCGAAAATCAAGAGATAAATTTTAAGGCAAGTAACTTAAATGATTCAACTTGGATTAAATTAACAGATGTTTTGTTAAAAATTCCAAAATTTAAAGAAGAACCAAGAGATTATTTGTTAAAAAAATCTAAATTCATACAAAAAGAAGATTCTTTAGGGTTATATTTGGTGGCTGTAAAAGATGTTTTAAAACGGAACGATATTGCGCCTAAAAACTATATTTCGCCTACGATAAAGCAGCTTATTTTACATAAAAGAAAACTAGAATTAATTAGAGACATAGAAAAAACGTTACTTAACGATGCAATTCAAAACAAAAATTTTAAAGAGTATTAATTTTCCATTTTTTATTTTATCAATGGCTTTATTTGTTTCAACAGCACAAGCGCAAATGAATAAAATTGATGGAGTAGATGTTGTAGTAGGAAAAAATGTGGTATTGAGTTCTGATATCGCTAAATTTAAACTTGATATTGAGCAACGAAGTGAAGGAAAGATTAAAATTTCTGATTGTGAGATGTTAGAGCAATTAATGCTTCAAAAGCTTTTGTCACATCATGCAGTAATAGATAGTATGATTGTTACCGATACAGAAATTAACAGTGCTGTAGAAAGAAATTTAGCTTTTTTTACACAAGAATATGGCAGTATAGAAAACGTTGTTAAAAAATACGGATTCAATGATTTAAACGATCTGAAAACAGAATTATATGGCATTGAAAAAGAAAATGCTTTAGTTGCAAAAGAGCAAGAGTTTATAAACGAGGGTGTTGATGTAACACCAGAAGAAGTTAGAATTTATTTTAATGGTTTGAAAGAAAAGACAGAGCTTCCAGAATTTCAAGCTGAGATTGAAATGGCACAAATAGTTATTTATGCAAAGCCTACTCAAGAAGAAAATGATAGAATAATCAGTAAACTTTCACAATTAAAAAAAGAGATAGAAGCGGGTGCTAACTTTAAGATCAAAGCAGTTTTAAACTCAGACGATCCAACAGCAGCTCAAAACGGAGGGCAAATGTCGGTGACAAAAGATAGTCCGTTTATTAAAGAGTTTAAAGAAGTTGCATTTTCTTTAGATGTAAATCAGGTTTCAGAACCTTTTAAAACAGCTTTTGGATATCATATTATAAAACTACATCAAGTAAAAGGAAAAACAAGGATCTTATCACATATCTTAATGCAACCAGAAATTCTAGATTCAAAAATTACTGAAGCTAAAGAAAAAATAGATAATATTAGAACCGATATTATAGATGGTAAAATTACTTTTGAAGAAGCAGTAGCCTTGTATTCTGAAGATGAAGACACAAAAAATAGTGCAGGAGTGATTGTTAATCCTTATACTAACGAAACACGTTTTGATTTAACAAGAATGGATCCATCATTATATGCGAGAGTAATAAACACCAAAAAAGGAGAAATTACAACACCTTTTTATGATGAGACACAGCAAAATGAAAAGATGTACAAAATCATTTACATGAAAGATAGAACGCTTACACACAAAGCAGATTTGATTAATGATTATGTGAAAATTCAAAAACTAGCATTACAAAAGAAGAAAGAAGAGAACATTACCAAATGGTCTAAGAATAAAATAAATGATACTTACATAAAAATTAGCGATAAATATAAATGTGAGTTCAAGAAAAACTGGAGAAAAGTAAATTAATTAATGTCTGATATTGTAGCCATTGAAACATTAGTAGCCAAAACAAAACTGCTAAAAAAAGAAATATCAAAAATAATTGTTGGTCAAAACAATGCAGTTGATTTTGTGATACTTTCTATTTTTTGTGGTGGACATTCTTTGTTGATTGGAGTTCCAGGTTTAGCAAAAACACTTTTAGTGCAAACAGTTTCTGATGCATTAGGCTTAAATTTTAAAAGAATTCAATTTACTCCAGATTTAATGCCTTCAGATATTTTAGGTAGTGAAATTTTGGATGAAAACCGAAAATTTACTTTTGTAAAAGGTCCAATCTTTAGCAATATTATTTTAGCGGATGAAATTAATAGAACACCGCCAAAAACACAAGCTGCTTTAC
This sequence comes from Polaribacter sp., assembly GCA_029238315.1. Classification (GTDB taxonomy): domain Bacteria; phylum Bacteroidota; class Bacteroidia; order Flavobacteriales; family Flavobacteriaceae; genus Polaribacter. The sequence goes on from JAQWGI010000037.1 coordinate 23,411, forward strand.
TAGAAGCAATGCAAGAGCGTTCAGTTACAGTTGCTGGTCATCATTATAAACTAGATTTACCTTTTTATGTGTTGGCAACTCAAAATCCAATTGAGCAAGAAGGAACGTATCCTTTGCCAGAAGCGCAATTAGATCGTTTTATGTTTTCTATCAATTTAGAATATCCAACTTTTGCAGAAGAAGTTGAAGTTGTAAAGAATACTACTTCCAATGAAACACAAGAAGTAAATCCGACATTCTCAAATACTGAAATTTTAGAAATTCAAAAATTAATTAGAAAAATTCCTGTTGCAGATAATGTTGTAGAGTATGCGGTTTCTTTGGTTAGTAAAACAAGATCAAAAGGAGAAAACACAACTGAATTTATAAAAAATTATGTTGATTGGGGAGCTGGACCAAGAGCTTCACAAAATTTAATTTTGGCAGCAAAAGCACATGCAGCAATTAACGGCAAGTTCTCTCCAGATATTGAAGATGTAAAAGCAGTTGCAATTCCAATTTTATCACATAGAGTAGTTAAAAATTATAAAGCAGAAGCAGAAGGAATTACTATTTCTGAAATTATATCTTCATTGTTATAATCTAATGAAAAAACAAAACAGAATTTATATTATTGCAGTAATTGTTTTTGTAATTGCTTTTATAGCTACTACCAAAGTAATTTCAATGTTAAAACCTTAGTTGCTTTCTATTGCTTTAACTTCTTCTCTATACAAACCTACTTTTCCTTTTAAAAGAATAGCTATTACAGTAACATCTTTGTCTTGAACTTCTTCAGGAACATCAATATATAGCATACCTGGAACATTACTCCAATATTGTTTTCCAACAACTTTGTGAGATAATTTTGTTCCGTTGCCAACAACCCAAATTCGGTTTACTTTATTCTTTAAACCTTTAATTAACAATGGGCCATTTGGTTTATTGTCTACATATAAATACAAGGTTGTTTTATCTTTTGATAATGCTGTGTAACCGTTAAAATGCTCTTTTGGAACTCCAGCTCTTGTTCCGTAAATAGCTTCTTTGTGTTTGTTAGTCCAACGACCAATTCCTTTTAAAATTTTTGTTTGTTCTTCAGGAATTGTTCCATCTGGTTTTGGCGCGATGTCTAATAATAAATTTCCGCCCATACTTATACAATCTACTAAAATTCTTATGAGTTGATTTACGGTTTTATAATTTGTATCGTTTGGTTGATATCCCCAAGAATTATTCATGGTCATACACAATTCCCAAAACTCACTAAGTGGTGTTGTAATCGGAACGCCTTGTTCTGGCGTTGCGTAATCTCCATAACCTTGTAATCTTGAATTGATAAATGTATTTGGATTATTCTTTAATAATAATTGTCTAATTTCTTTTGCTTTCCACATATCTGCAGATTGTTCCCAATCGCCATCAAACCAATATAAATCTGGATTGAATTTTGATAATTCTTTTAATTGACCAAAATTAAATTTTGTAAACGATTTCCATTTTTTATCATCTTTTTTATACTTTGTTTTGGTTCTTGTAAAATTTGGATAATCTGGATGCGACCAATCTAGTAATGAAAAATACAAGCCAACTTTTAAGTTTTCTTTCCGAATGGCTTTTACAAAAGGAGTAATTACATCTTTTTTAGCGGGTGTTTTTTTAACAACGCTTAAATCGTTTTGTTTTGTGTTCCATAAAGCAACTCCGTCGTGATGTTTTGTGGTTATCACCGTATATTTTGCACCACTTTCTTTAATTAGTTTTGCCCATTTTGTTGGATTGTAATTTTTTGCTGTAAATCCGTTCAACTGCTTCATATAATCAGCATATGAAATGTAATTGTTGTAGAAAGACCAAGATTCATCAATTCCGTTAACAGCGTAAATTCCCCAGTGAATAAAAACACCAAACTTAGCATCTTTAAACCAAGCTAAACGTTCTTCTTTAGGAATTTCAGTTGATTGTCCGTGCGAATGAAATGTATTTATAAAAAGGAAACAAATTAAAAATAGTAGAATTTTCTTTTGAGAATTCATTGAAGTAATTGATTTAAAATATTACTCAATATACTCAAAAAAACTAAACATATTTCCTCCGTATTTTTTAGGGTAGCTAAAGTTTGGATGTGTAGAAATATCTGTGTGTTTAGAATGTTCAATAATTAATAATCCATCTTTATTTAAAATTTCTCTTTCAAAAACGATTTCTGCAATTTTCAAAAATTGTTCTGTTTCAAAATCATAAGGTGGATCCGCAAAAATAAGATCGGCTTTTAAAGGTGTTTTTTCTAAAAACTTATAGACATCGCTTTTATAAGAATTGATGTTTAAATCTAACTCTTTAGAGATTTCATTGATGTATCTTACACAGGCAAAGTGTTTGTCTATACTGTAAATTGTTTTTGTTCCTCTAGAAGCAAATTCAAAACTGATATTTCCAGTTCCAGCAAATAGATCAATTACATCAACATTTTCGAAATAATAATTATTGTTAATAATGTTGAACAAAGATTCTTTTGCCATATCTGTAGTTGGTCTTACAGGTAAGTTTTTAGGAGCTGATAACCTTTTGCCTTTGTGTTTTCCAGAGATAATTCTCATTTATGGTAAAATTGTATAATTAGAATGATTAGAGAGCTCTTTATCTTTCTTAAAAAGCGGAATATCAACAGTAATAAAATCGATGTTTCTTATGTATTGATATGTAATTTTATAGATTTCAGATTCTTTTTCTATAGCACCTGTAAATGCCAATTGAATTTCTTCTGGGTTTAGTTTTAATTGTTCTGCAGTAAATAAAATGTAGTAGATAAAATCTTCTTTGGTGTTAAAAGAGAATGAATTGTAAAACAATAATTTAGAATTCTCAATAACAACCACATCAAAATTAGTTTCCATCACATTTATAAAAAGAAGCTTTTCAATATTATTCTTTGAATATAGTAATAGTTTGTCAATCAGTACGGTAGAGTGGTGTTTGTATTCAAACTCGCCAAAATATTGAAAGAAAAAGTTATTGATGTTGATATATGGAACGTAAACATTTTTAGTTTCTTGCTGCGTTAATGTATCAAAGGCAATAAAATCTGTTGCAAGTGTCTTTATATTAAAATCTAGATAAAGGTTTAGCGCATCTTCTTTAAATAAAGCAGTAGGCACAAGTGAGGCTAAATTATTTTGATGAATGACATTTACTTTATTAAAAGATTGATTTAAAATTTTGTTTTCATGAAAGAGTTCTTCAATTTTAGAAAGCAGTAACTCTGGTGTAGCTATTGAGTTATCAAATGTATACGTTGTAAGATGCAGTAATTCTTTATTGATAGAATTATAGACACAAAAAGAAAATCCATCCAAACTAAATTGGATGGATAATTCTTTTTGATCGTTGTCTTTGATGATATTATTTATCGTCTTTTTTTGCACTATCGTTTTTATCATAAGATGGTGGCCAGTTACCACCAGTTGTAACTTCATTTAAAGAGCCTACAGAAATTAAATTCCCTTTAATTTCATCAGAAGTATTTGCTTCTAACTCTTGTTTCACTAAAGAAGCATCCATACCTTCTAAAACATCTAATTTATTTGCTTTTGCAAAAAATACATCTACAAAAACTCCAGGAAATTTCTCTACAGTAGCAACCTCCATAGAAAATTCTTTGTTGGTTCCAGGAACTTTCGCCATATTTTGGTAATCTCTTCCAGTAAATTTAGATACTACTGGTTCATAACCAATTGTATCAGTAACTCTTTTTTCAACATCAACCATAATTGGTTGCCATTTAGTTCCTTTATTTACTTTTTCTACAACAGTAGTTGTGTTTGTTAATGCCAATTGCGCGGTGTCAATAAACTGCACTAAACTATTAATATTTTTAGAGTATTTACCAGTTACCTGTTTATGAGCAATTTGACCATCTCTGATAATTTTAAGCTGATTGATTACTTTTTCATAAACAACTGTTTTGTTTTTATGAAACTGAATTGGTTTCATAACACCATCATATATTTTCCAAGTTAAGAAAACGGCTAATACAAGCAATAAAATAGATACTAAAGGTCTTAACTTTAAAGGTAAATATTTTACAATTAAAAATGCAACAGCTGCAGTGATAATAATAGCGGCAATAATAGTAATTAACATTCGTATAGTTTTTAAATGAGTATTCGCAAATCTACAATTTTTTTTTAATGATAAAAATTTTTATGCATAAATCAATCCGTATATTTGAATTTTGATTTTTTATGCTTGAAACATCTGTAGATTTTTACAAAGAACTTCTTCAAAAGTTCCCTTTCGATCCCACAATTAAACAACAAAAATTGTTGAATGAGTTGTCAGATTTTATATTTGATAACAACAATCGTGCCCTCTTTTTATTAAAAGGATACGCTGGTACTGGAAAAACCACGACAATAAGCACAGTTGTTAATTCTTTATGGAAAGCTGGTAAAAAGGCAGTTTTACTAGCGCCAACAGGTAGGGCTGCAAAAGTAATTTCTGTATATTCTAAAAAGCAAGCTTTTACTATTCATAAGAAAATATATTTCCCCAAAAAGCAACAAAATGGTTCTGTTGATTTTGTAATGCAGGCCAATAAGCACGTAAATACCATATTTATAATTGATGAAGCATCAATGATTCCCGATAAACCGAGTAATGCAAAATTATTTGACACAGGTTCTTTGCTTGATGATTTAATTAACTATGTGTATTCTGGTAAAAATTGTAAAATTATATTTATTGGTGATACAGCACAATTACCACCCGTAAAATTAAATGTAAGTCCGGCTTTAGAAGCTAGCACTTTAGAGCTAGATTTTCACAAAGATGTTACCGAATTAGAATTGGATGAAGTAATGCGTCAGCATGAAAACTCTGGTATTTTAGCCAATGCAACAACTTTAAGAACCTTAATTGATGCTGATGTTGTAGATTTTCAATTCGATTTAAACTATCCAGACATAATCCGTTTAGAAGACGGATATGACATAGAAGATGCAATTAACGCTGCTTACGATAATATTGGAGTAGAAGATACTGCTTTTATTGTGAGGTCTAATAAGAGAGCAAATCAATACAACCAGCAAATTAGAACCAAAATAAGGAGTCAAGAGAACGAGATTTCTACGGGTGATTATATTATGGTTGTAAAAAATAATTATTTTTGGTTAAAAGATTCTTCTGAAGCTGGATTTATAGCCAACGGCGATATTTGCGAAATTACTCGAATTAGTGCAGTTAAAGACTTGTATGGTTTTCGATTTGCAGAAGTGGAAGTTAGAATGATAGATTATCCAAATCAAAAACCTTTTGAAACGGTATTGTTGTTAGATACGCTCTCTAGTGAATCTCCTTCATTAACATATGAAGAATCAAACAAATTATACCAAGCAGTACGGGAAGATTTTGCACATGAAAAATCTAAGTATAAGCAGTTGTTAGCTGTAAAAAGCAACAAGTATTTCAATGCCTTACAGGTAAAGTTTTCGTACGCAATGACTTGTCATAAGTCTCAAGGAGGGCAATGGAAAACTGTTTTTGTAGAACAACCTTATTTGCCAGAAGGAAATAGCGTAGCCTATCTACGCTGGTTGTATACGGCAATAACAAGAGCGCAAGAAAAATTATATTTAATTGGTTTTAAAAACGACTGCTTTACCAATTAATTAAAGTAGTAGCCAACGTAGATGCTTCCATAATTGTTGCTCTTAGTTATGTTTAAGCTTTTTGCTTTTTGTGTGTGATATGTATAGGTATAACCATATGAAAAGTGTTTTTTATAAAAACGATAGCCGATTTCTAATAAAAAATAAAAAGGCATTACATTAAATACTACAGGATTTGAATTGTTTAAAAAACTGCCTTCAATAGTGGCGTCATAAAGAGCATAGCTTAACATTGGTTTTATAAAAAGAAAAGATTCATCATAACTCTTAGCGGTATGGTTTAAATTTGAATTGAATGCAACAGAGTTCGTAAAAGGTTGAAGTTTTTTTAAACCAACTCTAGAATACAGACCAGAAGATAGACTCGTAAATATTGTTCCAGCTTTCAAATTGTTATAACTACTGAAATCAAAATAATGATTGCTAATTTCAGAGAAATTATGAAGGTATTTTATATTTAAATTTAAAGCAAAAGCATTGTTTATTTGATGCCGCCAACCCATTGGTTTTGGATAATTATACAAGCCGTGTAAAAAATTTTGCAATTCGTAGCCTTTCGCACTTGGTCCTATAACTCCAATTTGTAGTTCTGTTGCTAAAATAGTGTTTGTGTGATAATACCAGTTAAGACCGTAAGATCCATACAAATACCCTGCAAAAGGTCTGTCTTGCAGTGAAGCATTTGTTAAATTTGGATTTACAGATGTGTACATTAATTGCCCGATTTGAAACTGCTTTATTTTTTTAGGATTGTATTTGGAACCATCATTTTTAACAGTTCTGTAGGTTAAAAACAAGCCATTTGTGTAGTAGCGGTCTCTAACAATAGATGTGTATAAATCATTGTCTGAGACAAGACTAAATTCTTTAGAAAAATTATGCTGTGCAACAGAGGTAAAAGAAAGTTGCATTATAAAAATAATAAATAATGTACGCATGTCAACAAATATAAAATTTGTTGAAGATTATATGTTATTTTGTATTATATTTTTGTAATTTTAAGTTAGAATAAAACTGAAATGACTTTATGAGTAAAAACGATTTATTTACCCTCAAAGAGCTTAAAGAAATAAGTTCAAGAGAAGAATTGCTAAAGAAAATTAAACATAAAAAAACGCCTTATCAAAAAATTGAAAAAACATTCTTATACGAAGAAGAGTTACGAAATTTACAAATAGAACTAGTAAAATTACAGCAACATATTTCTAATGAAAATAAAAGATTGGTTATCTTATTTGAGGGTAGAGATGCAGCCGGAAAAGGAGGTAATATTAGACGATTTACAGAGCATTTAAGTCCACGTTCAACAAATTTAGTAGCGTTAACAAAGCCTACTGAAATAGAAAAAGGACAATGGTATTTTAGAAGGTATATTAAAGAGCTTTCTAATCCGGGAGAAATGGTTTTTTTTGACAGAAGTTGGTATAATAGAGCTGTTGTAGAACCCGTTATGGGTTTTTGTAATGAAGATCAATATGAAAGATTTATGTTGCAAGTTCCAGATTTTGAGCATATGTTGTATGAAGATGGAATTGTAATCATTAAATTTTGGTTTTCAATTTCTAAAGATGTTCAAAAAGCACGTTTTGATGCTCGTTTACAAGATCCTTTAAAAAGATGGAAATTTAGTCCAGTTGATGAAAAAGGGCAGGAATTATGGGATGCTTACACTTATTATAAAGAGCAAATGTTTAGTAGAACGCACACTACTTATTGCCCTTGGACAATTGTAAAAGCAAACGATAAGAAAGTAGCAAGATTAGAGTCTATTCGATATGTACTTTCTCAATTTGATTATCCAGGGAAAGAGGAAGCATCAACAACTTTGTTTCCTGATCCAAATATTATTATGCGTTATTATAGGTCTTCTAAACAATTAGATTTTTAAAAATATGGAAATTAAAAAGTTTGAAATAACAGCAGAAGATGTAACCAAGTTAAACACAAAAAAAGGGTTGCTTGCTATGCTTTCTAAAGATCCATTAAATTTAGAAAGAGCTGTTAGATATGTAGATTATGAGCGTAAATTAAGAAAGCTTCAAGTAGAATTAGTCAAATTGCAATCTTGGGTTATTAATAATAATGAACGAGTAATTGTAATTTTTGAAGGAAGAGATGCTGCCGGAAAAGGAGGTGCAATTCGAAGAATTACTGAAAAAATTAATCCAAGGCACTTAAAAAAAATTGCGCTACCTAAGCCTACAGAAGAAGAAAAAACACAGTGGTATTTTCAGCGTTATGTAAATCAGTTTCCAAAAGCTGGAGAGATTGTTTTTTTTGACAGAAGTTGGTATAATAGAGCTGTAGTAGAGCCTGTAAATGGTTTTTGCTCTCAAAAGGAATATGATATTTTTATGAATCAAGTTAATGGATTTGAAGAGATGATTTTAGAATCGGGTATTCATCTTGTTAAAATGTATATGTCTATTTCTAAAAAAGAACAAGCAAAGCGTTTTAGTGATATTAAAAACGATCCTTTAAAGCAATGGAAAATGACTATTGTTGATGAAAAGGCACAAGATTTATGGGACGATTATACAACCTATAAAAAAGCCATGTTTGAAAAAACAAACACAGAGAAATCTCCGTGGAAAATTATTAGAGCCAATAAAAAAACAGAGGCAAGAATAAATACAATTAATTACATCTTGAAAAGAATTCCGTATAATAAAAATGTTAAAGTATAAGTACTTAAGAATTCTTGTTAACAATTAAAACAATCTCTCTATTTTTGTAGTAAAATAAGTAGGTTGTTTTTTTAATTTTAAGAATGAAATTTATAATAGGTGATTTTGTTGTAGTGCTAGATGCTGCTGTAAAAGGTAGGGTTTCTAAAATTAAAGCCAATACTGTTTTTATTATTGATGATACAGGTATGGAGTTTTCTTATTTAGATACAGAGCTGGTAAAGGTTGATGACAATCAACATCAACTAACCAAATACAATGAGTTAAACAATCATCTATTACAGCATAAAATCTCTGAAGTCAAAGCACCAAAAAAAACAGTTTTTAAAAAAGCAAAAAACGAAATCGTTTTTGAAGTAGATTTACACATCAACCAATTAGTAAAAACCACCAGAGGATTAGATAATTATGATATGTTAAATTTACAAATTGATACAGCAAAGAGAAAGTTAGAATACGCAATACAGCAGCGAATTTCTAAAATTGTTTTTATTCATGGTGTTGGTGCTGGGGTTTTAAAATCAGAATTAAAATTTTTGTTAAATAAATACCCTGTAAACTATTATGATGCTTCTTATCAGCAGTATGGTTTAGGTGCCACCGAAGTGTATATTTTTCAGAACCCTAATTAAATTCTTATTTTTACAACATGGATACAATCTATTTAGATAATGCAGCAACTACAGCAATTGATAAAGAAGTTATTAATGTGATGCATGCCTCTATGTTAGAGAATTATGGAAATCCATCTTCTACACATCAAGTTGGTAGGGCTGCAAAGGCATCTGTAGAAACAGCGCGTAAAAATATCGCAAAGCATTTTAATGTAACTGCAAGTGAAATAATTTTTACAGCTGGCGGAACAGAAGCCGATAATTTAATCTTGCACAATGCAGTTTTTAACCTAGGTGTGCAAACAATTATTACCTCTAAAATAGAGCATCATGCCGTTCTGCATACTGCTAAATATCTAGAAAAAGTTAACAATATAAATCTTGTTTTTGTAGGCATTGATGTAAACGGTAATGTAGATTTAGAGCATTTAGAGCAGCTTTTAGAAAAGCATCAAACAACCAAATGTTTGGTGAGTTTAATGTACATAAATAATGAAATTGGCAACCTTTTACCAATAAATTTGGTTTGTGAAATCTGTAACAAATACAATGCATTATTTCATTCAGATACCGTGCAAGCTATTGGTCATTACTCCATAGATCTGCAGAAAACACCAATAGATTTTTTAGTTGCCAGCGCGCACAAATTTCATGGTCCAAAAGGTGTTGGTTTTGCATTTTTTAGAAAAGGGTTTGGAATTTCTCCGATGTTTCACGGCGGTGATCAAGAAAAAGGCGCGCGTTCTAGTACAGAAAATGTACACAGTATTTTGGGTATGGAAAAAGCCCTTTCAATTGCCATTTCTAATATAGAAAAAGATAAAAAACAGGTGTTAGAATTAAAAAAACACTTTATTTCTGAATTGAAAATTAATTTTAAAGATATCGCTTTTAATGGAAATTCAGAATATTTAGAGGAAAGTAGTTACACAATTTTAAACGTTCGCTTTAACAAGCAAAATGAGATGTTGTTATTTTCTTTAGATTTAAACGGAATTGCAGTTTCTGGCGGTAGCGCATGTCAAAGTGGAAGCAATAAAGGTTCTCATGTGCTTGAAGAATTGTTAAAAGATGCATCAGTCGATTTAACTTCAGTTCGCTTCTCATTTAGCAAATACACTACTAAGCAGGAGATTGATGCAACTTTATATAAGTTAAAACAGTTGCTTTAGTAAATTCTTTTTACTTGCAATACTGTTAAGTACCTTCTCGTTTTTTTAATTCATTACTTCAGTATTTTTTTGATTATTGTTCTCTGTTATTGGTTAGTATTCTGTCTATTGCTTTTATTCGTCTTTTCTAGTTACTTTTTTTGACCTTTTTTTCTGTTTTTAATACGTTTTTTAACCTTTTTTAACAGTTACACTTCTTTTTTGCTATGCATGCATAATACTTTTTTTTTAATTCAACGATATTAAAAGGTTTTTAACTACAAAAAACAAACTTTTGTCTAAAACTTTACTTGGGAAGTGTTTAAGTTAAGTAGTTTTGTGTTAAAATTAAGTTAAAATATTATTAATAAAATACGTATTTGCTTAAAATTTGTTAATTATTTATCGATAATGTGTTAATTATTGATTTTTGTTAAATTTAATTCGTTATTAGTTTAATTTAAATATGAAATCCATGAAAAAAGTAATCTTTGTATTTCTACTAATGTTAAGTAGTGTAAACGTTTTGTCGCAAGTTGGAATAGGAACTGTAGAGCCAGATTTTTCTGCTCAATTAGATATTGTATCCTCTGATAGAGGAATCTTGATTCCACGAGTGCAAATTGATAATCTACTAACAGCAGCACCAGTATCAAGTCTTGTTATTAAAGAAAGTTTATTGGTTTATAATACCAGTACGCAAACAGGTAAAGGTTTCTATTTCTGGACAGGTGTTGAATGGGAGAAATTAATGAATTACACAAAAGTAGTAAGTTTGATTTCAGATATTTCTGATGATCAGGAAATTACAGATTTATCACTCTCAAATAATATTCTTACCATCTCTTTAGAGAATGGTGGAACTAAATCTGTTGATTTATCTAGCTCTCAAGGATTAAATGGGAAGTCAGCATATGAAATATGGATTGATGCAGGGAACAATGGTTCTGTTTTAGATTTTCTAACTTCATTAAAAGGAGCTGACGGAACGAATGGTACAAACGGAACGAATGGAACTGACGGTACAAATGGTAAATCTGCATATCAAGAATGGATAGATGCTGGTAACACGGGTTCTGAAACTCAATTCTTAGCTACATTAAAAGGTGCAGCTGGAACCGATGGTACAAATGGAAAATCTGCTTATCAAGAATGGTTTGATGCTGGTAACACGGGTACTGAAGCTCAATTCTTAGCTACATTAAAAGGGGATACAGGAACTGATGGTGCAAATGGTGCAAATGGAAAATCTACATATCAGGAATGGTTAGATGCTGGTAACACGGGTTCTGAAACTGACTTCTTAGCTACATTAAAAGGAGAAAAAGGAGAAAAAGGTGATGCTGGAGGAGCAACAGGTGCAACAGGTGCAGACGGAAAATCTGCATATCAAATTTGGCTCGAAGAAGGTAATACTGGAACAAAAGCACAATTTTTAACATCTATAAAAGGAGAAAAAGGTGATGCTGGTGGTGCAACTGGAGCAACTGGTGCTGATGGAAAATCTGCATATGAAGTTTGGTTAGATAATGGTAACACGGGTTCTGAAACTCAATTCTTAGCAGCCATAAAAGGTGCTGCTGGAGCTAATGGGACAGATGGAAAATCTGCTTATCAAGAATGGCTTGATGCTGGTAACACGGGTTCTGAAACTCAATTCTTAGCAGCTATAAAAGGTGCTACTGGAGCTAATGGAACAAATGGAAAATCTGCATTTGAAGTTTATAAAGCAATTTCAGGAAATGAGAATAAAACACAAACTGACTACTTAGCTTCATTAAAAGGTGATGCAGGTGCTCAAGGCGCTGCTGGAACTAATGGAGAATCAGCTTATGAAGTTTGGGAATCTATAACAGCCAACAATGGAAAGTCTCAAGCAGATTATATAGCCTCATTAAAAGGAGCTGCTGGAGCTGATGGAGCAAATGGAACCAATGGTACTGACGGTGCTGATGGTGCTGATGGAAAATCTGCATTTGAAGTTTATAAAGCAATTTCAGGAAATGAGAATAAAACTGAAACTGAATACTTAGCTTCTTTGAAAGGTACTGATGGAGCAAATGGAACCAATGGTACTGACGGTGCTGATGGTGCTGATGGAAAATCTGCATTTGAAGTTTATAAAGCAATTTCAGGAAATGAGAATAAAACACAAACTGACTACTTAGCTTCATTAAAAGGAGATGCTGGAGCTACAGGAGCAGCAGGTTCAAATGGAAAGTCAGCTTTCGAATTGTGGTTAGATACTAATTCAGGAGGAACACAAGCTCAATATGAAGCTTCTTTAAAGGGTGCTGATGGATCTGATGGAAAATCTGCATATGAAGTTTGGGAAGAAATTCCTGCTAATGACGGAAAATCAGAATCAGATTATATAGCCTCATTAAAAGGAGATGCTGGAGCTAATGGGACAAACGGAACAAATGCTGCTTTAGCAGGTGCTGGAGATCCGAATGGCTCTGTAACAGGAGTAGCTGGTCAGTTTTATGTAGATACTGCAACTGGTAAGTCTTATAGTACTGTAGACGGAACTGCATGGTTAGAAATTAATAGCGATACGCAAGATTTAAGTTTGTCTGATAATACGATTTCATTGGTAGATGGTGGAAGTATAGATTTATCAAATTCAACTTTAGCAACAAGTGTTGCAGCAAATACTACTAAAGAAGGTAGTAAATGGGAAAATGATACGGCCAACACGTATGTGAAATTAAGAAATCAATCTGATGGTTCAACAGCGAAGCCTAATGCTTCTAATATATTTTTACATGACTCTGGTCAGGTTTCTATAAACACAACCAATAAAAATAGTAGTTTAACGGTTGCGGGCTCAATGGCTTTCCAATTAAGGATTAGAACATTAGCTGCAGGTCAAATTTACACAATTCAAGATGATGATTATACATTAGTAATTACTCAAGGATCCTCAATAGGTGCAATTCCATCTGTTTCGTTGCCAAGTGCGGCAGCGTTTCCAGGAAGAGTAATAAGAATTGTAAATAGAGGTTTGCTAGGTTTAGGGCTAGATGTCTTCTCCGGTTCAGGCGATGAAATTAAAGGAGGCTTAGGTAGTGGTCTTTTAAACTTAAATGTATTAGCTATTGTGGCAAATAATTCAATGACTCTTCAAAGTAGTGGTGTTGATTGGTATGTGATTTCTTCAAGTACATTAAACTAATAAAACGTTTAAAAGTATAGAAAGAATCTTTAATATAAAATTTAAAGTAGCTGTTCAATATCATTATTTAATTATAAGTACCTAAAAAATTTACACAATGAAAATTTTAAGACAACAGATTATAACATGCATCTTTTTGGTTTTTGTAGTTCAGGTGAATGCTCAGATGACCAATCTTGGTCAGATGCATATCAGACAAAACACGGATGTAAGTGTGTTGCAAAGTCTAGAAAATAAGGATACTGCAATGATTGTAAATAACGGAATTTTACATTTAAGCAAAAATTTTAAAAATAATGGTATTGTAAGTTTTACAAGTCAAAATTCTGCTAAAACGATATTTAAAGGTATAGAAAAGCAGTATATAAGCGGAGAAGGCGTTACAGAGTTTTTTAATTTAGAGGTAACGAATAGTTCTCCAGATTTTTCTATAACATCAAATAGCATTATTAGTATACATGGTCTAACCGACTTACACGATGGTGTTGTCGAAAAACAAGATAATGGTAAGGTGATTTTTCAAGATGATGCCTCACACATAAATTTAAAAAATGAAAGTTATTTTGATAATAAAGTATATAAACAAGGAAATAAAGCATTTGTTTTTCCTTTAGGACATAATATTTTAGGACGATATATTTCTAGATTTACAGCAATTAGTGCTCCAGATTTACAAACAGATGTGTTTTCTGCAGCGTATATTTGGAGGAATTCTAATACTGATTTTGATCACAAGAAGAAAGAGTCTACAATTACCAATATCAATACTGAAGAGTATTGGATCATTCAGCCAGAAGAAGGGAATTCTAATGTAGCTATTACTTTAAGTTGGAATGATGTTACTACCGCTTCTAATTTACTCTTTAATCCTGAAGAAATAGTAATTGTTAGATGGAATGGAGAAAAATGGATTAATGAAAAAGGTACGGTAAACCTAAATAATAAGTCAGTAACAACTTTGCCTTCTGGTTATGGTGTTTTTACATTGGCAAATGTAAATGCTTTTGAGATACTGAATTTACCAGATTCTTTTTCACCAAATAATGACGGTGTTAACGATACTTTTAAAATACCTGGTTTGGCAGCGGATTTTCCAAATTTCAACATGCAAATTTATAATCGTTATGGAAATATCGTTTATGATTATAAGAATAACGGTTCTGATAATCCTGTTTGGTGGAATGGCAAATCTCAAGGAAGAGCAACAGTTTCAGGCAACCAAAAAATTGTTCCTGCAGCAACTTATTGGTACATCATAGATTTTAATGATGGCATTACAAAACCAGTTCAAAAGTGGTTGTATTTGAACAAATAAGTAGTATAAAAAAACGATAAGACATGAAAACGATATATAAATTACTTATAATCTTGCTTTTTACCTTTACACAAAGTATTAGCGCACAGCAAGAGCCACAGTACACACAATACATGTACAACATGAGTGTTGTAAACCCCGCTTATGCAGGTTCTAAAGATGTTTTAAGCCTTGGTTTTTTGGTAAGAGAACAGTGGGTAAATGTAGATGGAGCTCCAAGAACTTTTACAGGATTTGCACATGCGCCTGTTGGTAATAATTTAGGGTTGGGTTTGTCTATTATTTCAGACAAAGTAGGGCCTGTAGAAGAACTTAATGTGTATAGTGATATTTCTTATACATTAAGAACTGGCGAGAATTCAAAACTTGCATTTGGTGTTAAATTTGGTTTTACATATCAGAGCATCGGGTTATTATCTTTAACTCAGGTTGATCAAAATGATCAATTATTTAGTGAGAATTCACAAAAGACGAGTCCAAATTTTGGAGCAGGTCTTTTGTATTATCAAGACGATTTTTATGTAGGATTATCAATTCCTAACATATTAAAAACAAAACATTTTGAAAAGAGCAATGGTATCATTACAAAAGCTTCTGAAGAAATGCATGCCTTTTTTACAGCAGGTGTAGTTTTTGAATTGTCAGATGAATTAAAGTTTAAACCATCTGTTTTATCAAAATTTGCTTTGCATACACCACTATCGTTAGATGTTTCGGCTAATTTTTTACTAAATAATAAGTTAGAACTTGGTGCTTCATACAGATGGGATGATTCTGTAAGTGGAATGTTTAATGTTTTGGTTTCTGACAATCTAAAAATAGGGTACGCATACGATCATACCTTTTCTAATTTAGGAGCTTTTAATTCTGGATCGCACGAAATTTTTATTCTTTTTGATTTTAGTTTTATTGGAGCACAAGTAAAATCACCAAGATTCTTTTAAAAACAACAAATATGAAGAAAAATATAATATTCACTTGCTTATTGGTATTGTTTCTTGCTAATAAAAGTGTTGCACAGAAAGATGTTTACATCAAAAACTTAAATATAAATACAGAGAACTCTGATTTTAATACAGGAATATATCAGCAAAATAAATTAGTGTATTCTAGTACAAAGAAGTTAAATAAATTTGTAAAAAGACTTTGGAAGCCCAATATGCAACCTTATTTAGATTTATATATTGGTACGATAAGTTCTGCAAACGATTCTATTTTAAATACACTGCCTTTAGCAAAACAGGTAAATACAAAATACCATGAAAGCTCTGTTGTGTTTACAAAAGATTTTAAGACAATGTATTTTACTAGAAATAATTTTTCGAATGGTAAATTAGGAAATCCTGACAAGGATAAAAAAGTTGTGCTACAACTTTTTAAAGCAGAGTTTGTGAGCAATACTTGGACAAATGTTACGGCATTACCCTTTAATTCAGACTTATATTCTACCGGGCATCCTGCATTGTCTAAAGATAACAAAAAATTATATTTTGTTTCTGACATGCCAGGAAGTGTAGGTGCTACAGATATTTTTGTAGTAGATCTTTTATCGAATAATACTTATTCTCAACCCAAAAACTTAGGATCTAAAATTAATACCATCGGCAAAGAAATGTTTCCGTTTATAGATGAAAATAACACATTGTATTTTTCATCTGATAGGCAGATAAATAATACGGGTAAATTAGATATCTATGCATCTGAGTTAAAGAATAGCTCCTATGCTAACCCTAAAAATATTGGTGCACCGTTTAACAGTACTGAAGATGATTTTGCTTTTATAAAATTAGCAAAAGAGAACAAAGGATACTTCTCTTCTAATAGATATGGAGGGAAAGGAGATGATGATATGTATGCGTTTTACAACATGCCAGAATTATTTAAAAAAGACTGTTTTGAAACCATTAATGGAGTTGTTTTAGACAAGCAAACTAATTTGCCACTAAAAAATGTTTTAATTCGTTTTAAAGATAGTTTGGCAACCTTTGAAGCCTATACGGATAGTAAAGGTATGTTTCATTTTAATAGAAAATGTAGTTTAAATTTTGGTGAAATTAAAGCAACAAATAAGTTGTACAAACCTTCATCAGAAATCGTTACAGCAGCAAATAAAAATGAATTGAAATTATATTTAGCCAAAGATTTTACAAAAGATGCCAGCATTAAAATAGTAAATAACAATTTGCTTATTGTTATTGGAGAAATTTATTTTGATACCGATAAATCTTTTATCAGACCTGACGCCGCTATTAAATTGAATAATTTAGTTGATATCATGCAAAAATACCCTTCTATAAAAGTAGAAATAGGATCACATACAGATAGTAGAGGTAGGGCAGCATACAACATGAGTCTTTCTCAGAGAAGATCAAGTGCTGTTTTAGAATACATACTATCTCAAGGTATTTCTAAGGATCGAATTTTTTCAAAAGGATATGGAGAAACTGTATTGACAAATAAATGTTCTAATACGGTTCAATGTACAAGAGCGCAACATCAAATGAATAGGAGAACAGAGTTTAAAATTTTAAATCCTAAATAAATTTTATAAAAAGCTACATAATGGTATTATGTAGCTTTTTATTTTGAAACGAATTTTATTTTAGCATTGTTTTATAAAGCATCTTTATAAACCCAATGATTACTTTCTTTTACAAACAAAGAGTTTTCATGTATTACATTTAAAGCTCCATTTTCGTAAAAATAAGCTTTAAACTCCACAGAACTTTCTGTTGTTTGTAAGATATCTAATCTTACCCATTCTACAGATTTTGTCCAAGATAATATCTCTTTCTTTTCTATTTTTGAGGGTCTTGTTGTGCTATGATGACTTTTTTGTAGATAGTCAATATTAGCCATTACAAATGCACTGTATCTAGAACGCATTAATGCTTCTGGCGATGTAACATTTTTAATATTTAAATGTGCGACTTTACAACAATCATTATATTGTTTAGAAGGATTACAGGGACATTTCATTTTAATTTATAAGTTCATTTTCTTTAATCCTAAAACATCGCTCTTTACCAAGAAATAAAGGGTTTCCATATTCTTCTGACCAAAATCCATCTAAAATATCTTTGTCAATACATTTATACACAACAGTTCCTCTGAATGTGTTGTTTTCATCTCCTTGATACTTAAAATTGATGACTAAAATACGATCTTTAAAGAATCCGATGCCAAATTGTTCTTGACTTTCGTTTATCAGCCATTTAGCGATAACTCTATTAGTTTGATCCAGCGTTATAGAAAGAGTTCCTTTGTACGTATTTTCATTTTCACTTTGGTTGCTTCCTATTAGTTGAAAATCTCCAATTAAATCTTGAATTTTCATTTATTGTAATTAACTTTAAATCTCAAATACTGTTTGTAGTAATAAATAAGAATATTTTGTTTAGTTTTTTTTGATGGTTTGATGGCGAAAAGAATTAAAAATAGCTAGTTTTACTTTCCAATACAGAAATTACCAAATATGTGTCCAAGAATGTCTTTGTCAACATCATATTCTCCGGTTATATTTCCTAAATGACGTAAACACTCTCTAATATCTATGGAGAATAAATCTGTAGAGATTTCTAATTCAATCCCTTGTTGTACAGAAGTAATTGCAGTTAAAGCATTATTTAAAGCTTCAAAATGACGCGAATTCGTTACTATGGTTTCATTATTACTTAAAGCCCCAGTATTTACTAAAGAAGTTAATTCGGCTTTTAATTCGTTAATTCCTGTTTTTTGCTTAGCAGAAAGTAAAATTAAATTATCAATTTCTGATTGTAATATTGATGAATCATGACAAGATAATGTATCAATTTTATTAGCAATTACTAACAAACGCTTATTAGGAAAACGCTCTTTTATCTTTTCAATTTCTTGTAAGAATTCCTCGCTAGAATGTGAGAATTTATTTGAATCGATTAAGAAAATAATCAACTGTGCGTTTTCTGCTTTTTCGTAGGCTTTTTTAATTCCGATACTTTCTACAACATCTTCGGTTTCTCTAATTCCGGCAGTGTCAATAAACCTGAAAGCAACACCATCAATAATCATTTCGTCTTCAATAGCATCACGTGTTGTGCCGGCAATATCAGAAACAATGGCTTTTTCTTCGTTCAAAAGTGTATTTAATAATGTCGATTTTCCAACATTTGGTTCGCCAATAATAGCAACTGGAATTCCGTTTTTCATCGCATTTCCAAAAGCAAAAGAATCAATTAAACGTTTTAAAACAAAAGTGATTTGAGTCACTAACTCTTTAAATTTTGTTCTATCTGCAAATTCAACATCTTCACCAGAAAAATCTAATTCTAATTCTATTAAAGCAGCAAAATCTAGTAGTTGTGCTCGTAATTCTTTTAATTCATTGGTTATTCCGCCACGCATTTGCTGAATTGCCATTTGATGACTCGCAGCAGAATTAGAAGCAATAACATCAGCAACAGCTTCTGCTTGACTCAAATCCATTTTTCCGTTTAAGAAAGCACGCATGGTAAACTCACCATTATCTGCCATTCTACAACCATTCTGTAAAAAAAGCTGAATAATTTCTTGCTGAATAAACACAGATCCATGACACGAAATTTCTACTACATTTTCGCCCGTATACGATTTAGGGTTTTTAAAAACTGAAACCAAAACTTCATCCAAAATAATTTCATTCTGAATAATATGACCTAAATGAATCGTATGTGTTTTCTGATTTCGAAGAAGTTTATTATTTTTTATTGATTTAAAAAAAGCATCTACAATTTCTATTGATTTTTCTCCTGAAAGTCTAATTACAGAAATAGCGCCAACTCCCGAAGGTGTTGCTAGAGCAATAATGGTATCGTTTTGAATCATGCTACAAATATACACAGTTTAATTAGTTGAAAAAGTTCTTTTGTAACAAACCAAATACTTTAGCGTCTTATAAATATACATAAAGCAAATAGGTAAATCATGAAAGAAAATAAACAATTACTCGTATTAACACATTTAAGCCAGTTGTTAGATTTTGTTTCTGGAATTGGAGGATTTGTAGTGCCATTAATTTTATGGTTACTAAAAAAAGATGAGGTTTACGGTATGGATGTTCACGGTAAAGCAATTTTAAACTTTAGAATTACCATGTTTATTTACCTGTTAATTTGTATTCCTTTAGTATTGTTATTAGGGTTAGGAATTATTGGGTTTATTGTTATTGGAATTTCCTACTTAATTTTCCCAATTATAAATGCCATAAGAGCTAACAATAACGAAACTCCAAAATATCCATTTAGCATTCGGTTTATAAATTAATAATTTTATAGCGTTTTTTATTTTTAAATCTTGGGCGTTACCACGCAAAAAAAAAGCGTGGTCAGGCTTGGAGCTTGTCTTGAGTGTTGACGAAAGATTGGAATCTTTTTAATTTTGTCATTCCTGCGAAAGGAGGAATCAATCAATACAAAGGATTTCCACTTCAATCCTTAATGCGAGTTTACGTTATTAATTTACCGCTTGTTTAATATAATCTTCATATTCGTAAAAGAACAATTCAAATTGATGCATGTTTTCAACAAAAAACTCATAACAGTCTCGCCAAGAATCTTTGTTGTAAATGCTAAATTTCTTTGGGTAATCAACATAAACTCGATGAATTATTTTACCAGATTCTAATAGATATTGAGAATCAAAAATAACTTCAGGTAAAAACTCATTTTTTAAAATGGTTTTTAAAGATTGTAGTTGTTCAAAAAGTAATTCGTTATTAATTTCATCTGCATGTTCAATATCTAACACCACCATTGCTTGTTTGCGTTCTGCAACAAATTTAAAAGAGAAACCTTTAATTTGTGTGTTGTATTTAATCCATTTTCTTGGAAACGATTTGCCAAAGGCAATCCAGAAATCTTTACGTATTTGTGAAGCTTCTTCTTTGCTAAACATTATCCATGAACTTTTGCTTCGGTTCCTCGATTTCGCATCATTTCTGCTTCAAAAGCTAATAAAGAACTCCATAACTGATCAACAATTTTACGATCTTCATATTCTCTTGCAAAACCTAAAAAAACGGTGTAATGGTTCGCTTCAGAGATCATTAAATCTTTATAGAATTCAGACAACTCTTTGTCTTCCATATTCTCAGAAAACACTTTAAAACGTTCGCAACTTCTAGCTTCAATTAACGCCGCAATTAGTAAACGCTGAATCAACGCTTCTTTTCTATCGCCTGTTTTTTTAAAGAACTTCATCAATTGAATTGCATAATCGTTCTTTTGCTCTCTTCCTAAAACCATTCCGCGTTTTACCATAAAATCATGTACCATTTTAAAATGTTGCATTTCTTCAATAGCAATTTCGCTCATAGCTTCAACCAATTTTGTTTCTTCAGAATAATTAATGATTAAAGAAACAGCATTGGATGCTGCCTTTTGCTCTAAAAAAGCATGATCGGTAAGTATTTGTTGTAGATTGTCTTTGGCAATTACTGCCCAAGAAGTTTTGGTTTCGAATTGTAATCCTAACATAAATAATTGAAATTATAAATTACAAAATTACATATAAAAAGATGATTTTTTAGTTTGTTGATGTCCAACTTTCTTCAAAAGATTTTCCTGCATTCAACTCTTTTGATAATTGTGAAAGTCCGGCTTTTTTAATAATGTAAATTACTTTTTTAGGCCAAGATGCTCTGTAGTTAAATGTATTCGGTTTTCCTCCAATTTCATTGATAAAGTCTATTGCTGTTTTCTCTGATAGTAGTATTTTTTTACCGTGTTTAGTAACCAAACTATCCATTTTTTTTCGCACATCTCTGTAAGCTTTTAACTTGCTTTTTCTACCAATAAAAACCGTGACAAAATCGTTGATATTTGCCAATTGTGCTTTTGCTTTTTCTTTTGGGTTGTTTTTAAAATATCCTAATTGATAGGTTGTTCCTGCAATATTTTTTGGTCTGTAATCTTTCTTTAAACTTTCTGGTCTATTTTCCCATTTCAATTCACTTTCCGAATAGTTTAGGATCTCAATAGAGTCAAATAAGATTTTATTTGTTTTTATCAATCTTGGCAATCTTAATGCAGGCAATTCCATATCTCCTTTTCGCAATCCTAAACTTAAAATATTTCCAGTTATTTGACCTATATATCCAGTATCCCATCCAGATTCTAACCCAGAAATTGCCAATAATGCAGCAGGCGGAATATTATTTTTTAAACACAACTCTGTTGCTTTCTTAGAGATGCCTTTGTAAAATGTCTTTACGTGTTTGTATTTTCTTAAACTATTTTTTTGTGAGAATGAAACTGAAATTACACAAAAAGTAAGTAGTAAGAAAGTTGTTTTATTCATTAGGATATAATTTTTTGTAAACGAATTCCAAAGTCTACTAAAGCTTTAATTTCTTTTACACCTGCAAGGCGTTCTTTGTCAAAAATTAATAAGCCATTTTCAGAACTTTCAATATGATAATAAGCATTGCTTTCAAAAAATAATATTAATTCATCAGTAAATAGTTCTTTGATTTTTTCTTGGTTTTTTCCAGATAGGTAAAAACGTTTTGAGAAATCTGTATGCCCTTCAATATCAATGTCATTAAAGCCTGTAAAATGATATATATATTCAAAAATCCCTTCTTTATCTAGTGTAAATTCAGGAATTTTTTTATCTAATTTTATATAAAACATGCTTGCTCTAATTACTTGTTTGGCTATCATTTCACCTTCAGAAAACTCTATATCAAACAACGAGCATTTTCCATTAGAAATACTATTAGAAATATTGCTTATTTTTCTAGTTTTAAAATATCCAAAAGTTGGTAATTCTGAAATGTTTTCTATTTGTGAAGGCATATAATTCCAACCTAATTCGGTTCCAATTTTCTGTAATGATTTTTGTCTTTTTGTTAATGCCTCTTTTTTAGATTTTATAAAATTAGGAATATTTTTACGTAAAGCAAAAGGATGTTCGCTTCTTGTAGTGTAGTTGTCTAAGCCGGTTATTTCTAAATATCCACCTTTTCTTTTAAAGGTTTCAGCGTAATTATTCATGTTTTCCATTACAGAGTGATCCACAAAATCACACAGAGAAAAATCAATTATTACATCTTCATTTTCAGGAATTTGATTCAGTTTAGATTTTAATTTAGTGTAGTTTAAGAAACTCGAAAAATTATCTACACTTACAAAATACTTATCATCTTCTTTAAACATTAAAACGTTTGGTTTCAATAAATTTCTAACAAATAATAAAATGTCTTTGTTTATAATTACATGAATAACAAATGTTGAAAGAATTCCGACAATGATACCTGTAATTAAACTAGTGGCAATGGTAACAATTAATGTAATTAGAAAAATTAACAATTGTTCTTTCCCAATTTTAAACACTTTTTTAATATTTTCTGGAGACGCTAATTTATAACCTGTATAGACTAAAATTGCTGCTAAAGCTGCTAACGGTATTTTACGTAATTCGGTTGCAAACAATAAAATAAACAGGACTAAAAATGCTGCATGAAAAAAGTTTGCAGATCTATTACTTCCTTTGTTATTAACATTTACTGAGCTTCTTGCAATTACAGTAACAACATTTAATCCACCAAGAAACCCGCTAATTACAGTAGCTAAGCCTAGAGCCCTAATATCTTTGTTTACGTTAGAGCGTCTTTTTTGTGGGTCTAGCTTATCAACAGCTTTTATGCTTAGTAAACTTTCTATACTTGCAATAAGCGTTATTCCTATTACAGCACTTATAAATTCTATTTCCAACACTTTACTAAAATCAGGAAAAGCAAAATTTGATAATATATCATCAGGTAAATTAATTAGCAAAGCTTTGTCTATTGGATATGCCATTTCAGAGAAATAATCAAAGTAATAATACATTCCAACACTTAAAACAACGATCCACATCGGAGCCGGAATTAATTGAAAGTATCGATTTCTAATTTTACTGTAAAAAATCATAATAAGCAAACTAATAATTCCAACGGTACCTGCATAGAATATACTTAGATTATCTGTGGTAACGTAGTATTTTATGCCTTCTGGAATATTTAAAATTAACTCTATTATGCTTCCTTTTGCATTTAAATTACCCAACATTACATGAATTTGTTTGGCGAAAATTCCAATACCAATTGCCGCCAGCATTCCTTGTATTGCTGATGAAGGGAAGAAATCACCTAAAGAACCTAAGCGTAAAAAACCAAGAATTATCATGATAATACCAGAAACTACAATAGCTGCTAATGTGTATAAGAATCCTTGTTGCATATCTCCTTCACCCAGTGTTGTAATTGCGGCCAAAATAACAACAACCAAACCATTGCCAGGACCTGTAATTGTTACATTAGAGCCTCCTAAAATAGCGGTTACAATTCCTCCAATTATTGCTGCAATAATTCCAGAAATAGGGGGTGCGCCTGATGCCAATGCAAGACCTAGTCCTAATGGCAAAGCAATTAATGAAACAACAAAACCAGAAAAAATGTTTTTTGGTATGTCTTTTGTAAATGCTTTAAAAGCGTTTTCTTTGGTCATATTTACTTAACAATTAAGAGGTCTGTTGGTAATTCTGATAATATATATTCAATATCGTGCGGAAAAATTCTATCGATTAAACGCGTTTTAGAAGGTGCATTCATAATTAGTAAATCTGCTCTTTTTACTTTTGCATAATGCCCAATAGAATAGCCTCGTTGCCCAAAAATGCTTTGAATTTTTAGTGTAGTATCTTTACAGTCAATTTCACTAAGAATTTTTTCTACACGTAAATCTTCACGCTTTTTTATGCGTTCTTTTGCAATATTAGCTCTTCGTAAAGAGTTGTCATCATTTACCTTAATATCAAGCTCTGTTTTATTAATTTCTTCAACAATTGTAATTCTTTTACAATCTAAATTGTTTCCAATTTTAAAAGCAGTTTTTATGGTGTCTTTTGTTCTGTCATCTTTTAAGCCATTTACAACAATATGCTTACAAGGAACCCTGTTTATAGAGGGTTTTATCAGTAATAATACAGAACACGGTGCTTTTCTTGTTAGTTCTCTAGCAATAGATCCTACATAATATTTGTATAAATTTTCTTTTTGAAGTGCTCCAAGTATCAATAAATTAATAGCTTCTTTAAAGCATGTTTTAAGTATAACCTCTACAGGTTTTCCTTTTTGCCAAATTGTTTTTAGAGGTGCATCTAATTTAGGAGCTTCATTTAATAATTGTTGAAGTTGTTTTTCTTTTTCTGGAGATTTATCACCAACATGAACGCCTACTAATTCAGCTCCAAACATATTCGAAATTCTAATAGCTTCAAATAAGTTTGCTTTTAAGTTTGGTGAAAATGCAATACCAATTAAGATCTTTTTAAATGTCTGCAAATGCTTGTTTTTTTATGAAGCCTAAAGATAAAAAAATACTATCAACATAAAAGTTTTCTGTATCTTTTAAACTTATAAGCCTAGTTTAAATACTTCTTTTAATACAGCCATTGCAGGATTTGTTTCTAGCAACTTATCGTATTTTTCTTGTGGTGTGTATGCAAATTTCTTGGTAACTGTTTCATTTACAAGTATAGAGATTTTAATTCCATAATTATTAAGTTCTGTTCTTAGATGCTTTAATAAATTAGGTCTTTCTTTTTCTATTTGATCTTGCATTAAGGTGTTTGGCAGGGTTAATGTAATTTCAAAACTTTCTTTTAAAGCCGGCAAATCAGCATTAAAAGTAGCAGCTATACTTTTCTTTCCTTGTTTTATTAGTATAGAATGGTATAGTTTCCAAGCATTTTCTAGTTCTTTTTGTGTGAAATTATCTTTTGGATGGTTGTCAAAATTCTCATCTAAAACAACTTCTTTTTTTTCCTCTTTTTTAAAATGAACACTTTTTAATGATAAAGAAGATGATCTTCTAGTAACGTTTTTTAGAACTGGTTTAACGTCAGGTGAAGTTTTGGGTTTTGTATTTTCAGTTTGCGTAATTTTAGTATCAGGTTTTACTTCTACAATTGGTTTTGCAATTGATTTTGCAACTGGAGAGAGTGCCGTAAAAAATGTTGCTGGAATTATGTAGTTAGTTGGTTTTTTTTTTTCTCCATCGAAAGTGATAGAGGCAATTTGCATTAAAGTTAATTCTACCAATAATCGTTGGTTTTTACTAGTTCTATAATTTAGATCACAATCGTTAGCTTTTTCAATAGCACTAACTAAAAACTGAATATTGGCCTTGGTAGATTGTTCTAAGTATTTCTTTTTTGCAACATCACCAACTTCAAGTAGTTCTGTAGTAACCTTGTCTTTTGCCACGAGTAAATCTCTGAAATGAGATGCCAAACCATTGATAAAATGATGTCCTTCAAATCCTTTTGATAACACGTCATTAAAAGCAATTAAAACTTCTGGAATTTTATTTTCTAAAACTAAATCTGTAATTTTAAAATACACATCGTAATCTAATACATTTAGATTTTGTGTTACAGCTTCTCTGGTTAAGTTTGTGCCAGAAAAACTTACAACTCTATCAAAAATAGACAAAGCATCTCTCATAGCACCATCTGCTTTCTGAGCAATAATGTGCAATGCATCATCATCTGCAGTAATTTCTTCCTTTACAGCAATTACTTTTAAGTAATTTTTTGCATCTAAAACACTTATTCGTTTAAAATCAAAAATTTGACAACGAGATAAAATAGTAGGAATAATTTTATGTTTTTCTGTAGTTGCTAGAATAAATATTGCGTGCGCTGGTGGTTCTTCTAAGGTTTTTAAAAATGCATTAAAAGCTGCTTGAGATAACATGTGTACCTCATCTATAATATACACCTTAAACTTTCCTGTTTGAGGCGGAATTCTAACTTGATCTGTTAAGTTTCTAATATCATCAACAGAGTTGTTTGATGCAGCATCTAATTCAAAAATATTGAAAGCAAAGTCTTCATCTTCAGAGAAATCTGTACCATCTTGATTAATTTGTTTTGCCAAAATTCTAGCACAAGATGTTTTACCAACACCACGTGGACCTGTAAATAACAAAGCCTGTGCTAAATGATTATTTTTTATAGCATTCTCTAACGTATTGGTTATGGCTTGTTGCCCAACAACATCGGCAAAAACCTGTGGTCTATATTTACGTGCAGATACTATAAATTGCTCCATGAAATGATTTAATAAGTTATCAAAACAAAAGTAAGTAACTCGCTAATGTTTTACAACTAATCTTTACTTTGAGTGGTTAAAGTTTTTAACAATTGTATGAAATCTTTTTATCTTGCGACCAAGTTTAATAAAAGCAGTTATTTTATGAAATATTCAAAGTTTAATTTTGCACTAATTTTTATTTTTTTAACACTCGTTTTAGTTAGTTTTTCTAATCCAATTCAAACAATACAAATTAAAGAAACTCAAAAAAAAGAGTTAAAAATCGCCTATTTTGCAAGTGGTTGTTTTTGGTGCGTTGAAGCCATTTTTGAAAGTGTGGATGGTGTAGAAGAGGCCGTTTCTGGTTATGCTGGAGGTTTTACAGAAAATCCTACTTACAAATCAATCGGAACAGGAAAAACTGGTCATGCTGAAGCTGTTGCGGTTTATTACAATCCTAAAAAAGTATCTTTTAAAACCCTTGTAAAAGTCTTTTTTGGATCTCATGATCCTACTACAAAAAATGGGCAACATCCAGATTATGGTTCGCAATATAGATCGATTGCTTTTTATAAAGATGTAGTAGAAAAATCAATTATAAATACATACATGAATGATTTAAATAACACTTATTATAAAGGAAGAATTGCTACAGAGGTAACAGAATTAGAACGTTTTTATGTAGCAGAGGATTATCATCAAAACTACGAAAAATTAAACCCTAACAATCCGTATGTTAGAAATGTTTCTATTCCGAGATTAAATCGTTTTAAAAAGAAATTTCCAGAATTGTTAAAGAAATCTTCGTTAAAGTATTAAAAAAAGCGCTACAATTTGTGGCGCTTTTTTTAGAATACTTTCGTTTGAAGTTAAAACAGATATTTAACCTCTATATATTTCCTCGTATAGATCTTTGTAAATCTGTTTAATAATTTTTCTTTTCATTTTCATGGTTGGCGTTAAATGTCCTGCATCAATCGACCATTCTTCTGGAGTTAATTTAAACTTTTTAATGGTTTCCCATTTCCCAAATTTACTATTGCAAAGTGTTACTTCTTCTTCAATTCTTTCAATTACGTTTTTGTTGTTTACAATGTCTTTATTTGAACCAAGTGTAATGTTTTTTATTTCTGCCCAATCTCTTATAAATTCAAAGTTTGGTTGAATTAAAGCAGCAGGCATTTTTTCATTTTCACCAATCACCATTACTTGTTCTATAAAACGAGATTGTTTCAGTTCGTTTTCAATCAAAGCAGGAGCTACATATTTCCCTCCAGAGGTTTTAAACATTTCTTTTTTACGATCGGTAATTTTTAAAAACCCATCTTTAGATACTTCACCAATATCTCCTGTATGAAAATAAGCTCCAGTCATTACTTCTGCAGTTTTCTCAGGGTCTTTGTAGTATCCTTTCATAATATTTGGACCTTTTACTAAAATTTCTCCGTCTGCAGCAATTTTAACTTCTACACCTTCAATAATTCGCCCAACGGTACCAACTCTAAATCCGCCATTTCTTACATCATTTACAGAAGTTACAGGCGATGTTTCTGTTAATCCATAACCTTCCATGATAGGCATTTCTGCAGCTGCAAAAAATCTTGTTAACCTTGGTTGTAATGCAGCGCTACCAGAAACCATTAAGTCTAATCTTCCGCCTAATCCGTCTTTTATTTTAGATAATATTAACCTTCTAGCTACTCCTAATTTTTTTTCGTACCACCAACCGTTAGCACCATAAGGTTCGTATTCTAGAGCAATGTCTATTGCCCAATAAAATAATTTTTGTTTGATTCCACTTAATTCAGCTCCTCTACCATAAATCTTATCAAATACTTTTTCATATAATCTTGGAACAGCCGTCATTACATGTGGCTTTATTTCCTTTAGATTATCACTCATTTTTTCAATAGATTCTGCAAAATAAATTTCTACACCACAATACTGGTATAGATATAAAATCATTCTTTCAAAAATATGACAGATTGGTAAAAAACTTAAAGCTTGACTTTCTCCACTTACCAAAGGGACTCTTTTCTCACTAGCTATTACATTAGAGACAATGTTTCCATGAGATAACATAACGCCTTTTGGTTTTCCAGTAGTTCCAGAAGTATAAATTAATGTTGCTAAATCATCAGGTTGTACACTATTCTTACAATTTTCTACTTCTTCTTGATTGTCATTATCTTTGCCAAGTTGTATAATCTCTTCCCAATTTGCTTCACCTTTAATAGTGTCAAAAGTATATACACCTTTAAGTTGTGTATTTCCTTTAATTTGATTCAGTTTTTCTAAAATAGTTGTATCTGAAACAAAGCAATAAATGGCTCCAGAATGATTTAAAACATATTCGTAATCTTCTTTAGATATTGTTGGATAAATGGGTACGTTTTGAGCTCCTAACTGTAAAATTCCAATATCCATAACATTCCATTCTGTTCTATTGGTAGAAGAAATTACAGCAATTTTATCATCTTTTTTGATGCCTAAGCGAAGCAAACCACGGCTAATTTGATTTGCTTGATCTATGTATTGTTTCGTACTGATTGAGTTCCATTTCCCATCTTTAAATGATGTCAATGCTTTAGAAAGATTGTATTTTTCTAATTGATAATATGGAAAATCGAATAAACGTGTAATTGTAGTTGACATAAATATCTATTTGTAGCTTTGCAAAGTATGAAAAATTGGTGGTTTTTACAAGCTAAATTTATACCGCACTTCTTTTAAGAATTATATATTTTTTCATGTAAATAAGTGTACTTTTTTTTAATGTTTTTTCGTTTCATTTTTAATGTTGGAGTAAGCAATCCTTCTTCAATGGTCCATACTTCAGGTGTAATTTCAAATTTTTTAATTTGTTCCCATTTTCCAAAGTTAACATTACAAATGTCTATTTCTTTTTGTATTCTTGAAATTAGTTTTACATCTGAAGAAACATTGTTAATTTGATAGTTTTTTCTTTTAGCCCATTCCTTTACAAAGTCAAAATTGATTTGAATTAAAGCTGCTGGCATTTTTTCGCTTTCACCAATAACCATCACTTGTTCAATAAAACGAGATTGTTTTAAAATACTTTCTAAAATAGCAGGAGCAATGTATTTTCCACCAGAGGTTTTAAAAATTTCTTTTTTACGATCGGTAATTTTTAAGAATCCTTCAGCATCTAAAGTTCCAATATCTCCAGTGTGTAAATATCCATTAATAATGGTTTTATTGGTTAGTTCTTCATCTTTATAATAGCCTAACATTACGTTAGAGCCTTTTACTAAAATCTCTCCGTCATCTGCAATTTTAACATCAATGTCTTTTAATATTTTACCAACGCTACCTGCTTTAAATCCGCCATTTCTTAAATCGTTAATGGAAACTCCTGGAGACGTTTCTGTCATACCGTATCCTTCAAAAATCGGAATTCCGGCTGCTGTAAATATTGTTATCAAACGTTCCTGTAATGGAGCACTTCCAGAAACCATAAAGTGTAAATTACCACCCAAAGCTTCTTGCCATTTACGAAATATAAGTTTGCTTGCAATTTTAAGTTTAAAATTATAAAAAGCACTATTTTGGTTGTATGGTTTGTATCTTTCCGCCAAAGCTAAAGCCCAAAAGAAGAGTCCTTTTTTTATGCCAGATAAGTCATTGCCTTTGGCAACAATTTTGTCAAAAACTTTTTCAATTAACCGGGGAACAACAGGAATAAAATGGGGTTTTATTTCTTTTAAATGATCGCCTAATTTATCGATACTTTCTGCAAAGTATACCTCAAACCCCATATATTGATAGTAATATGAAGCAAAACGTTCGAAAATATGGTTAATTGGTAGATAGCTTAAAACTCTATGATAGTTTCCTTTTAAATCTAAAGCTTCTGCGCTAACAAGTGTATTTTCTACAATGTTTCTATGCGATAACATAACGCCTTTTGGAGTTCCTGTTGTGCCAGATGTGTAAATTATTGTAGCTAAATCATCTGGATGTACTGCTTGTTTTCTTTTTTCAACTTCTATTTGATTTTTGGTAGATTTACCTAAATTTAAAAAAGTACTCCAATTTGTTTCGTTGTGAATTTCATCAAAAGTAAAAATACCTTTTAGTTTTGTTTTATCTTTGATTGCAGTAACTTTTTCTAATAAGTCTTTGTCTGAAACAAAGCAATACAAAGCGTCTGAATGATTGATGATATACTCGTAATCTTTTGCAACTAAAGTTGGATAAATAGGGATGTTTTGAGCGCCAATTTGAAGAACTCCAATATCTAACATGTGCCATTCTGGTCTATTGTTAGAACTGATTACGGCAATTTTATCATTCGTTTTAATATTTAAATGAAGCAATGCTCTGCTAACAATATTTGTTTTTTTAATAAACTCTTGGGTAGAGATATTTTTCCAGTTATTTCCGTTTTTATATACATAGCATTTTTCTTGCGGGAAATTTTCTTGTTGGTGGTATATAAAATCGAATAATAATTTTGGTGGATTCATGAGAACTAATATTTGATGAGCAATATAACAAAAAAGCGTTACCTCTAAAGATAACGCTTTTTATTTTTTTTTAAGACTTGCTTATATGTATGGTAAACTTTATTTCTAATAGTTAAATTTATCACCATTGATTGTTGCGTATTTAGTGTCCATATTATATGCTACATACATTCCTGTAATATTAAAACTCCCATGAATTTGTGTGTATTTAAAATCTAAATCTTCTTCAAAACGGCTGTTTTTGAAAGTAACTCCTGCTTTAAATTTTGTATATTTAAAAGTAGCAGACTCTTTGAAAATACTATTTGCAAAACTTACATTTTTATTAAATTTTGTGTATTTGAAGGTAGATTCTTTAATAAAAGATGTATTTATAAAGCTAATGTCTTTTATAAAGTTAGCATATTTAAATGTGGTGTCTCCAAAGAATTTACAGCCAGAAAAATCAGCATTTTTTCTAAATTTAGAATATTTAAACAACGCGGTTTCTTTAAAGATACAATTCTTAAAAACCAAATTTTCCTCAAAGTTTGCTACAAAGGTATAACTAGAATCTTCATCATGTATGTAAGCAAATACATTGTTTTTAAATGTGCAATTTTCAAAAAACACTGCAACTTTAATTTTTTTTTCTAGTGTATTACTTGTATTACTTTTCCAAAAACTTCTTTTCTTTGTTGGTAAGTTTTGTAATAGATCTTTCATAAATGTAAAATCTAAATCACCAACAATAGTTGTGTTTTTATATGATATATGTTTCCCTTCTTTAATGCTTCTAATAATCTCAGAAGCATTAATACTATTTTGAGAATTTAAAGTGTTTACAAATAGAATAACGCTAGCTATTAATAGTATTCTTTTCATTTGTTTGGGTATATATGTTTATAAAGAGACAATATGTAAACTTATTTGTGACAGTTTTTAAAATAAAAAAAGAGCTGATATTTAAATCAGCCCTTCATATATAATTTTCATTGCGTTTTTCCCAAAACACTCTTTTGCGTTGATGCAAAAAAATTGGATATACAAATTTATGTTGTTTTATTGTTAATTTTGTGTAAATAATCGTAACAGCTTATTCTTTTAAATATTCTTCAAGTAAATGGTTGTCTTTTTTAAAGTAAGATTGTGGTGTTTCATTCATAAATAATTGAAAATCTTTTGAAAAATGAGAATGATCATAATAATCATACATTTGAATTAGATCAATTAGTTTAATTTTTCCACTTTCATATTTTCGCATCAATTTTAAAAATCGCCAAAGCCTTATGTATTTTCCAGGTGTAATTCCAACAATTTTTTTGAAGTGTATTTCTAGTGATTTTTGGCTAATAGCTGCTAAATTTAATAGATCTGAGACATTAATTAAT
The DNA here is from genome assembly GCA_029238315.1 of Polaribacter sp. Classification (GTDB taxonomy): domain Bacteria; phylum Bacteroidota; class Bacteroidia; order Flavobacteriales; family Flavobacteriaceae; genus Polaribacter. The sequence goes on from JAQWGI010000037.1 coordinate 55,961, forward strand.
CCTTCTTTTTCCCAAATGTAATCTATTACTTTGTCTATAATATGTAAATTTATCGTTTTCTAAAACATATAAGCTGTTAATTTTTTTATTGATTGATCGCCCAAATTCAGAAATGTTATTTTTATGTTCCAAAAAAATCGGATTTAAAATTTTATATAGTTCAATATTCACATCCTTGAGCTTTGTATGCTTATTGTAAAACTGAAATAGATCTATTTTAAATAATTTATATATTGCTGAAGGATGAAGAGAAATTCCAACTGTATATCCTTTTTCTAATACATCTAATCTATAAGATCCATAAAATTGACCAGAAAACATAGCGTTTTTTAAAGGTGTTTTTTCGCTATTATATGTTGCCAACTGCTTGTTATTTCTAATAAAAGCAATGTTGATTAAACCAATCGGTAATATAGAAGATGTAAATGGAATATCTTCTTCAGTTACAGTTAAAAGAAATATTTCTTCAATCAAGTTTTTAGACTTGTCAAAGTCATAATAAGTAAGTTTCATTTATAACGGGGTTATTGCTTAAAATTTACACAAGAAATAAGTTTTTTATTTCTTTATAATCCAATTTTTAGCATTAACAAATGCTTCAAGCCATGGAGATACTTGATCTTTTCTCCCCTCGGGGTAATTTGCCCAATTCCATTGAAATGTAGATCGTTCAATATGAGGCATCATTACTAAATGACGTCCTGTTGTATCACAAAGCATTGCGGTATTATAATCAGATCCATTTGGATTTGAAGGGTACGATTCATATCCATATTTAGCTACAATATTATAATTTTTCTCTTCTTCTGGAAGGTTAAATTTCCCTTCTCCATGAGAAATCCAAACTCCTAAAGTACTACCTGCTAAACTTGATAACATTACAGAATTATTTTCTTGAACATTAACAGAAGTAAAAGCGCTTTCGTGTTTTTGAGAATTGTTATGTAGCATTTTTCCATGAATATTATGTTCTGGATGTATCAATTCTAATTCCATAAATAATTGACATCCATTACAAATTCCAACAGAGAGCGTATCGTCTCTTTTAAAGAAATTATTAATAACCGTATTTGCTTTCTCATTGTATTTAATGGCACCAGCCCAACCTTTTGCAGAGCCTAGCACATCTGAATTAGAAAAACCACCAACAGCTCCTAAAAATTGAATGTCTTCTAGGTTTTCTCTTCCAGAAATAATATCGGTCATGTGTACATCTTTTACATCAAAACCTGCTAAAAACATAGCATTTGCCATTTCTCGTTCAGAATTAGAACCTTTTTCTCTTAAAATTGCTGCTTTTGGTCTTGGTTTACTGTTGTCACTTCGAGCGGAGTCGAGAAGTCCTGTAAAATGTTTTGGAAATGTATATTTTAGAGGTTGTTTGGTAAAGTTTTCAATTCTTGTTTTTGCGAGTCCGTTTGCAGTTTGTTTTTGATCTAATAAATAAGAGGTTTTGTACCAAGTATTTCTCATTTCTGAAACTGATAAAGTAAATGTATCTTCATTATTTTTAATCACAACATTGCCAGAGTCATTAGCAGTTCCAATTTTATGAAACTTAATATTAGCATCAATTAAGGTAGTTTCTATTGAAGCATCTTTAGCTTGAAATACAATTCCCGAATTTTCAGCAAACAACACCTTTAAAGAATCATTTTCTAGTAAAGAATTTAAGTTGTAGTCAGCACCTATTTGGTTATCTGCAAAACACAATTCTAACAACGTTGTAATTAATCCTCCAGAAGCAACATCGTGTCCGGCAACAATTTTATTCGCTTTAATTAATTCTTGAATGGTATTAAATGTGTTTTTAAAATTTTGATTATTTAAAATTGATGGTGCTTCAGAGCCAATCTTATTTAAGATTTGAGCAAAAGAACTTCCGCCTAACTTGTACGCATCTTCTGAAAGATTGATGTAGTAAATATTTCCAGCATTTTTTTGTAAAACAGGTTCAACTACATTGGCAATATTGGTGCAGTTTGCAGCTGCAGAAATAATGACAGTTCCTGGAGAAATTACTTCTTCATTCTTGTATTTTTGTTTCATAGATAAAGAATCTTTACCTGTTGGAACATTGATTCCTAAATCAATTGCAAAGTCAGAAATAGCTTCTACAGCTTTAAATAAACGTGCATCCTCTCCTTCATTTTTACAAGGCCACATCCAATTTGCAGAAAGTGAAACTCCTTTTAAATTATCCTTTAAAGGTGCCCAAATTATATTAGTTAAAGCTTCTGCAATCGAATTTTTGCTTCCAGCAATAGGATCAATCAAACCAGAAATAGGTGAGTGGCCAATAGACGTTGCGATGCCTTCTTTACCTTTAAAATCCAACGCCATTACACCTACATTATTTAACGGAATTTGTAAAGGTCCAACACATTGTTGTTTGGCAACTTTACCTCCTACACAACGGTCTACTTTATTTGTTAACCAATCTTTACAAGCAACTGCTTCTAACTGTAAAACTTGTTCTAAATACTTGTTAAAATTCTCTTTTGTATATGATAATTCTTGATACGTTCTATCAACTGTTTTATCTGTCATGATTGTTTTTGGAGAACTCCCAAACATATCATGCAACTCTAAATCCATTGGCTTTTCTCCAGTTGTTTTAGATTGAAATGTAAATTTATGATCATTGGTTACATCACCAACTGTATACATTGGAGATCGTTCTCTATCTGCAATTCTTTTTAAAGTATCTATATCTTTTTTCCCAATCACTAATCCCATTCTTTCTTGAGACTCGTTTCCTATAATCTCTTTAGCGGATAGTGTTGGGTCTCCTACAGGTAGTTTATCTAAATCGATATTACCACCAGTTTCTTCTACCAATTCTGATAAACAGTTTAAATGTCCGCCAGCGCCATGATCATGAATAGAAACAATTGGATTGATGTCTGCTTCAACCATACCACGAATGGCATTTGATGCTCTTTTTTGCATTTCTGGATTGGAACGCTGAATAGCGTTTAATTCAATTCCTGATTCAAATTCTCCAGTATCTGCTGAAGAAACGGCAGCACCACCCATTCCAATTCTATAATTATCTCCGCCAAGAATTACAATTTTATCACCTTTTTCTGGGGTATCTTTTAAAGCTTGTTCGGCTTTTCCGTAGCCAATTCCACCAGCTTGCATAATAACTTTGTCAAAACCAAGTTTACGTGCATCTTCTTCGTGCTCAAAAGTTAAAACAGAACCAGTAATTAAAGGTTGCCCAAATTTATTTCCAAAATCAGATGCGCCGTTAGAAGCTTTAATCAAAATATCCATTGGAGTTTGATACAGCCAATCACGTTCTTGAACGGCTTGCTCCCATGGACGATTATCTTCTAAACGAGAATATGAAGTCATGTAAACAGCTGTTCCAGCCAATGGTAATGAGCCTTTTCCTCCAGCCAATCTATCTCTGATTTCTCCTCCAGAACCTGTTGCAGCTCCATTAAAAGGCTCTACAGTTGTTGGAAAATTATGTGTTTCTGCTTTTAAGGAAATTACAGATTCGTATGTTTTAATTTCGTAATAATCTGGTTTGTCTGCACTTTTTGGTGCAAATTGTTCCACTGTTGGGCCTTTTACAAAAGCCACATTATCTTTATATGCAGATACAATATCGTTTGGATGTGTTTCGGATGTTTTACGAATCATTTTAAATAATGATACCGGTTTTTCATCTCCATCAATTACAAATGTTCCATTAAAGATTTTATGTCTACAATGTTCTGAATTTACTTGACTAAACCCAAATACTTCAGAATCTGTTAATTTTCGTCCGATTTTGGTTGCTAAGTTTTTTAAATAAACAACTTCTTCATCATTTAAAGCCAAACCTTCTTGCTGATTGTATGCTGCAATATCATCAATTTCTAGCACTTTTTCAGGCGTTACATCAACCGTAAAAATTGTTTGATGTAAACTTTTAAACTTTTGAGAAATCATTGGATCAAAATCAGAAAAATCAGCGATAGAAGCAATAAATTCTTCAATTCTAATGATTCCTTCAATACCCATATTTTGAGTAATCTCTACCGCATTTGTACTCCAAGGTGTAATCATTGCTGCACGTGGTCCAATAAAAAAAGCGTCTATAGACGCTGCATTTATTTTAGGTTGGTTGCCAAAAAGCCAATTTAATTTTGTGCTTGTTTCAGTCGATAATTCTTTTACTGTTTGAACAGCAAATATTTTGCTGTTTTGGTTTCCAAAGAAATGAATCATTTATAGTGTGTTTGTGTGTTGTTTATATTGCAAATTTAATATAATTCCTCGAATAAGTACTTCAAAAACCTAGAGGAATTTAAGAGTTATTCACGATGTTTTAAACAAAAAAAGCGGCTAATTAGCCGCTTTTCTTATTTAGTTTTTTATTAATTTTTTAATACTGGTTCCTTGGTCAGAAATAAGTTTGACAATATATATACCGGTTGATAGGTCTTTAATATTTAATGAAGAACTTGGATTTTGAATTGAAATCATTTGTTTTCCGTTAATCGTTAATATTCTTAATTCATTAATCTTAGTAGAAGTAGGATTTACAATATTTAAAGTAGAGCCGTTTACTGGATTCGGATAGAGTTTAAAGAGCGTATTGTCTATTTTTTCTATACTTAATCTTGCTGTATGACTACCAATACCATCTGTTGTATTAACAGCGTAAGAATCCCATTCGTTTATGTCAAAGCTTGTGCTAGGTGAAGAAATGATCGCTTTTCTTCTTAAAGTAACATCTTTTGCGAAATTACCTGAACCTCCATTAAAAGTTCCGACGATGTCAATTAAAACGTCATCTTTAAAAAGCCCCATTGGATCATTACCATTAAAATTGATAGGCTCCCCGTTGTTCGTAGAACTGTTATTCTGTCTAATTAAATCTACTTCATTGATTAATTTTTGATCAGAATTACTACTGTTCCCAATAACAAATACCTCATTAGGTAAAATGTTTTTTACAGCACCTGCGTCTAATGCAAAAGGAGGAGACCAAGAAGAACCACCATTTCCATTTCTTCTAATATCATAACCAACTAAACTAATACTGGCACTTGTATGGTTTACAATTTCTATAGCTTTGTTAGTTCCGGTTCCTTCAACATATTCAGAAATAAATAATTCTGTAACACCATTTGATGCTCCGTCTGTTGTTGAAACGTTAATTGCTGTACTTTGAGCAGATGTATTATCCGAAGCATCTTTTGCTAAAACACTAACTGCATAGCTAGTAGAAATAGATAAGCCAGAAACGGTGTAGCTTAAATCTGTTGTTGTTGCTTTAAATGTAGCGTCTACAAAAACATCATATCCTGTAACAGCAGTATTATCTGTAGAAGCTGTCCAAGAAATTTTAAAAGTTGTTCCAGAAATATTGCTCGCCACAACGTTTGTTGGAACAGTTGGTGCTTGTGTATCTTTAACTGTTGAAGCGTTAAGAATAATACTTTTGGCTGATTTATTATTGATTAAATCTTTTGCTTCAATTGCAAAAGCATAAGAGGTATTCGGTGTTAAATTTGTAATAGAAACAGTTGTATTGGCGGTTTGTGCTGTTAAAACATTATCTATATAAACATTATATCCTGTTACACCAACATTGTCGGTAGATGCATCCCATGTTAATGTTAAAGCGGTAGTTGTTTGATTGCTTGCTACAACATTTGTTGGAGTAGTAGGTGCTTCTGTATCTGAACTAGTATAAATTCCCCATAAATCTTGAGCAGTTTCTCCTCCCCAAATTCTTGTTGCCAAATAAGGATTGTCTATAAATGGATTTCTATTTCCTTGAGCGTTCGCAATACTATTATCTGAATGGTAAGTATTTCTTGCTTTTTCTGTCTCAGAAACCGGATCTTCAGCATTCCATTTTAAAAACAAATCAATCATGTTGTCTGGCGTTAAAGTACTATCTCCAATACCAACACCGCTGGGTAAACATTGATCTCCATAACGAAGATACATATACATTACAATTCTAGCAACATCTCCTTTCCATTGATCACCAGGAAACCAAGCTCTTGTATTTGCGCCGTCTGGACCAGCATAAGTATCTGAAGATCTTCCAGATGGAGTTCCAGAACCTGAACCAAATTTATAATTATTTCTCTCAGAGTTTCTGTTTTTATCAGCAGGTCTTAAATTGTGTGCATCTGTTCCTGGACCTGGATTATCTGTTGTTAAAGATGGGTTTGCAAGCGATTTAGAGTACACGTGTTCACGATTCCATCTAAAAGATTGTCCGTCTCCAGTATCTTGTAGCGTATTGTCTCTGTATAAATCGTTTGTAGCATCTGAGTCTGAGCCATTTTCCCAACCATAAATTAATATAACTTCATTTGCATTGGTTAGATTGGCGTCTGTAATTTTACTAGCAATCCAAACACCAGGTGTATAACTTAATGGATTTGTATGTGTAGCAATTATTTTGTTTGCCAATGCATCTTTTAGAGGAATACCTGATAAACTTAAATCAACATCATTATAATATGCTTGTTGAGAAAAAGCTGTTAGTGTTAATCCTATTAGGAAATAAAAAGAAAGTAATTTTTTAATCATATTCTGTGTTTTTAATCGTTAACGAGACTCTTTTTCGATGCAATTTAAATTTATTTTTTTTCTAATAAAGCCATATAAAATCCGTCATAACCAGATGTTGAGGCTAATATTTTTTCATCTTTAACAAAGGTAAACTCTTTTCCAGAGTCTGATGTTAAGAATTCTTTAACTTGTTCTTGATTTTCAGAAGGCAAAACAGAGCAAGTAGCATAGACTAGTTTTCCACCTGGTTTTACCATTTTAGAATAATTTTGTAAAACCTCTTGTTGTGTTTTTTTGATATTGTCTATAAATTCTGGTTGTAATTTCCATTTAGAATCTGGATTTCTACGTAAAACACCTAATCCAGAACAAGGTGCATCAATTAATACTCTATCTGCTTTATTGTGTAATTTCTTAATTACTTTGGTAGAATTTATTTCTTTTAAATCAATATTGTGCGCTTTATTCCTTTTTGCTCTTACCTTTAATTTACGCAACTTGCTTTCGTAAATATCCATCGCAATTATTTGCCCTTTGTTTTGCATTAAAGCAGCTAAATGTAAGGTTTTACCGCCGGCGCCAGCACAGGTATCAACCACTTTCATGCCTGGTTGTACATCTAAATACGCAGCTACTAATTGAGATGAAGCATCTTGTACTTCAAAAAAACCTTTTTTAAATGCTTCTGTTCTAAAAACATTTGCTCTTTCAACTAATTTTAAGGCATCTGGATGATTGGGTAGTATTTCAGTAAAAATACTTTCTTGTTCTAGTTCTTTTTGTAAATCTTTTCTTGAAATATTTAGTGTATTTACTCTTAGAACAACATCTGCTTGTTTGTTTAAAGCAGCCATTTCTTTGGTCCAAAGAGTTTCCCCTAATTCAGAAACACAAAGTTCGTCCATCCAATCAGGAATAGATTCTCTATACTTTCTAATTTTAGAGAGCTCGTCAAATTTTCCTTTTATTCTTCTTGTAGGAGTTGCTTCAATTTGATTCCAATCTGGCAAAGGAATTCCTTTTAATACGCACCAAACGGTAAACAATCTCCATAAATTAGGTCTGTCAAAGGGTTCGTTTACATTGGCAATTTCTGCATACAATCGTTTCCATCTTACAATTTCATAAATTGTTTCTGCTACAAACTTACGATCTCTGCTTCCCCAGCGTTTGTCTCTTTTTAGAGCTTTTTCTACTGCTTTTCCAGCATATTCTCCTTCATTAAAAACATCACGTAAACTGTCTATTACTGCGTATGTTAAATTTCTGTGTAGTCTCATTTATAGAATCTTAAAACCTAAAAAAATGTTATTTCTTAGAAGTTGCAAATGTAAGCATAAAGATGAGATTATTTTTCTTTTTTATGTTGTTTTTGACAGCGTGTTTAAGACATTTTTATGAAATGATTGCTATTTTTATGTAGCACTAAATTTCTTGTTTACATATTTCAATCTATTTGTGTATTTTCGTTTTTTGCAAAAGAAAAATCATTAAGACTTGATCAATTTAAACAAACCAATTACTTACATTAAAGGCGTAACGGCTAATAGAGCTGCTTTACTTTACCAAGAGTTACAAATTAAAACGTGTGCAGATTTGTTGCATTTTTTTCCGTATCGTTACATTGATAAAACTCAATTTTATAAGATTCAGCAGTTGCAAAATAGCAATGCAGAAGTTCAGGTTATAGGGAGAATAACACATTTAAAGACAGTAAAACAACAACGTGGTAGCAGATTAGTTGCTACTTTTATAGACGAAACTGGCTCAATGGAACTGGTTTGGTTTAAAGGTGCAAAATGGATTAAAGATTCCTTAAAAGTAAATGTGCCTTATGTTATTTACGGAAAATTAAACAGTTTTAACAACTCTTTTTCGATTCCACATCCAGAAATGGAACTCCTTTTGGAGTATAAGAAAAAGGTGCAAACGGCCATGCAACCTGTATATTCATCTACAGAAAATTTAGCAAACAAAAATATTAGTAATAAGGTAATTAGAACTTTAATTCAGAACTTATTTATTGAGATTGATGGCAGAATAAGTGAATCTTTATCAGAAGTATTTATCAATCAATATGGTTTGATCTCTAAGAAGGAAGCGTTATTAAATATTCACTTTCCGAAAAGTCAAGAAAACTTAGCAAAAGCACAATACAGATTAAAGTTTGAAGAATTGTTTTTTATCCAATTGCAACTCATTCGAAAGAAACTCATTCGAAAATCGAAATTAAAAGGGTACTCTTTTGAAAAAGTTGGAGAAAAGTTCAATGATTTTTATACTAATAAATTACCATTCGAATTAACAAATGCCCAAAAGCGTGTGTTGAAGGAAATCAGAAAAGATGTTGCAATCGGAATTCACATGAATCGTTTATTACAAGGTGATGTTGGCTCAGGAAAAACAATTGTAGCATTATTAACTATGTTGTTAGCAATAGATAATGGGTTTCAAGCATGCTTAATGGCGCCTACAGAAATTTTAGCTTCACAACATTATAATGCCATTTCAGACTTGTTAAAAGACAGCGATATGAATGTTGCTCTATTAACAGGATCCGTAAAAGCAAAAAAACGAAGAGAAATTCATCAGCAATTAGAAAACGGAACCTTAAACATATTGATAGGTACACATGCATTGTTGGAAGATAAAGTGATTTTTAATAATTTAGGAATTGCAATTATTGATGAGCAACACCGATTTGGCGTTGCGCAACGCTCTAAAATGTGGAAAAAAAACGAGTTGCCTCCACATGTTTTAGTAATGACTGCAACACCAATTCCAAGAACACTAGCCATGTCTGTGTATGGCGATTTAGACATCTCTGTAATCGATGAACTTCCACCGGGCAGAAAGGAAGTTAAAACGGTGCACAGGTTTGACAGCAATCGTTTAGCTGTCTTTAAATTTTTAAAAGATGAAATAGCAAAAGGACGTCAAGTATACGTTGTGTATCCATTAATTCAAGAATCTGCTGCAATGGATTATAAAGATTTGATAGATGGTTACGAGAGTATTTCTAGAGATTTCCCAATGCCAGAATATCAAATTAGTATTGTACACGGAAAAATGAAGCCAGCTGATAAAGAATACGAAATGCAACGTTTTGTAAAAGGAGAAACACAAATTATGGTTGCTACAACAGTAATTGAAGTTGGTGTAAATGTACCCAATGCAAGTGTAATGGTGATTGAAAGTTCTGAGCGTTTTGGTTTAAGTCAATTGCATCAATTACGTGGACGCGTTGGGCGAGGAGCAGATCAAAGTTATTGTGTTTTGTTGTCTGACGTAAAGCTGTCTGCGGATGCAAAAACACGTTTAAAAACGATGGTAGAAACTTCTGACGGATTTAAAATTGCCGAAGTTGATTTGAAATTACGTGGCCCAGGAAATATTATGGGAACACAACAAAGTGGCGTTTTAAATTTAAAAATTGCTGATGTTGTAAAAGACACTTCAATTTTGGTTACAGCTAGAAATGCCGCAATTGACTTATTGACGGATGACTCAAACCTATCAAAACCAGAAAACAGTATTATTTTAAATAGTTACACCAATCTTCAGAAAAAAAGTGGATTGTGGGCAAATATTAGTTAATCATTTATAAAATATTCTAATTGCCACTTTTGTGTTTTAATAGCTTGTTTGCTAGTTGGTTTATCCCAAATTGGATACACTCTAAAGCCTCTTTTCCCATCTTTTTTTTCGGTAGATATAATTCCGTTTTTAATTAAAGCAGCTTTCGAAAATTTAAAATATCCAGCAGAATTTTCATCAAAAATCTTAATGATAAAGAAATCAAAATCATCAAAATCTTTAAAAGGTTCTGTAGTTCCGTTTGCATTTCGTTTCCAACACGTTACAAATTGACCGATTTTCTTCGGAGTAATTTTTGCGGTTCTTTCAATAATTTTTATTCCATCAATTTCATAAGAACATGCTTTGTATTCTTGACTTTCAGTATTTTGTAAATAGTTTGAAATTATTTGATTCATCTTACAAATTAAGACTTTTTTATTTCTTTTTACGAATTATGAATTATGTTTATAATGTTCTTAAAATTATGTAGTTTTGAAATCATTTTGTCATTTCCCATGTGCTGAATTTATTTCAGTAAAATGAGTTTGTAAAACGATTGAGGAATCTGCTGAAAATAATGAGATTTCTCGCCTCTCGAGTCCACTCGAGTTTACAAGCTCGAAATGACAATATATTAAATCGTAAAACCACTTGAAGTGACAGCGCATTTTATAGACGTCATATTGCCAATTCCAATTCAGAAAACATTTACCTATTCGGTAACTGAATCTGAAGCCGAATTCCTTAAAAAAGGAATGCGTGTGGCTGTTTCTTTCGGGAAGACGAAAATGTATACGGCGTTGGTTTTTAATATTCATCAAAATAAACCAGAATTATACGAAGCGATTGAAATTCTACAAATTTTAGACGCAACGCCGATTGTAACCGAAGTTCAGTTGCAAAACTGGCAATGGATTTCTAGCTATTATATGTGTTCTTTGGGTGATGTATATCGTGCTGCTTTGCCGTCTGCATTTCTGTTAGAAAGCGAAACTATTGTTTTAAAGAGCGATACTTTTTCTGACGAACAAAGTTTAAATGACGAGGAATTTTTAATTTTTGAAGCGTTACAACATCAATCTCAATTAACCATTCATCAAGTTGTAGCTATTTTAGGAAAGAAAAAAGTCTTGCCAATAATCAACGAATTGATTCAGAAAAATGCGGTTTTTGTAAAAGAAGAAATCTACGAACAATACAAACCAAAAATGGTAAAATATGTTCGTTTAAACTCGCAATTTTCTTCGGATAAAGGGTTGCAAAACTTATTGGTTGAATTAAACAGAGCAAAAAAACAACGTGAAGCTGTGTTAGGTTTTTTTCAATTAGCAGCCAATAAAAAACCAATAAAAGCAAAAGAATTAGAAACAAAAGTTGGCGTTTCATCCGCAGTAATAAAAGCCTTAGCAGATAAAGAGATTTTTGAATTGTATGAAATTCAAACCGACAGAATCAACTTTAAAGGAACTACAAACGATTTAAAAAATTTAAACGAATTTCAAGAAAAAGCATTATCAGAAATTAAAACTTCTTTTGAAGAGAAAGAAGTGGTTTTGTTGCACGGAATTACAAGTTCTGGAAAAACAGAAGTCTACACAAAACTCATTGAAGATAATTTAAAATTTGGAAAACAGATCTTATTTTTGTTGCCAGAGATTGCATTGACAACACAAATTATAACACGTTTAGAAAATTATTTTGGGAATCAAATTTCGGTATTCCATTCAAAATATTCGATGAATGAAAGGGTAGAGGTTTGGAATAATGTACTTAACAACAAACCAAAAGCACAAATTATTTTGGGTGCAAGATCATCGGTTTTTTTACCGTTTTCTAATTTAGGATTGATTATTGTTGATGAAGAACACGAAACTTCTTACAAACAATTTGAACCTTCGCCACGTTATCATGCAAGAGATACAGCAGTTGTTTTGGCGCATCAACACAAAGCAAAAATTTTATTAGGTTCTGCAACGCCGTCTTTAGAGAGTTACTTTAATACACAAAACGGAAAATATGGTTTGGTGGAATTAAATCGACGTTTTGGAAATGTGCAATTACCAAAAATTGAGTTGATTGACATTAAGGAAAAACATCATAAAAAGAAAATGAACGGTCATTTTTCTGATCGTTTAATCACGTTAATTACAGAAGCGTTAGAAAACAAAGAACAGGTTATTTTGTTTCAAAATCGACGTGGATTTTCGCCTGTAGTAGAATGTACAACCTGTGGTGTTGCGCCGCAATGTCCGAATTGTGATGTTAGTTTAACGTTTCATAAATACAGAAGCGAATTAAAATGCCATTATTGTAATTATCAACGCGCAATGCCAAATAATTGCTCAGCTTGCGGAAGTAATTCCTTAGACACAAAAGGTTTTGGAACCGAGCAAATTGAATTAGAATTGAAAGAAATTTTTCCGAAGCACAACATCGGAAGAATGGATTTAGATACAACACGTGGAAAACACGGGTATCAAAAAATAATTGGTGCTTTTGAAGCGCAAGAAATTGATGTGCTGGTCGGAACGCAAATGTTATCGAAAGGTTTGGATTTTGAAAATGTGTCTTTAGTCGGAATTTTAAATGCCGATAATATGTTAAATTTCCCAGATTTTAGAGCGCACGAACGCAGTTACGATATGATGGTTCAAGTTTCTGGTCGCGCAGGAAGATCAAAAAAACAAGGAAATGTAGCGATACAAACTTTTAATCCGTATCATCAAATATTGCAACAAGTTTCTACCACAAATTATGCAGAAATGTATAAAGAACAATTGCAAGAACGCTGGCAATATCATTATCCGCCTTATTATAGACTGATAAAAATCACGCTAAAGCACAAAGATTACATCAAAGTTGATAGCGGAATAAATTGGTTAGCAAAAGCCTTGCAAAATGTGTTTAGAGAACATGTTTTAGGGCCAACTGCACCTGTAGTTTCTAGAGTTCGGAATCAATACATAAAAACACTAACGATTAAGATTCCACCAAAACAAAACTTAGCAGAAACGAAAAATCATATCGAAAAAATTAAAAATACGTTTCAATCGGTAAAAGATTTTAGACCAATTCGTTTTATTACGGATGTTGATAATCAGTAAAATGAGTTGTTAGGGTTTAGTGATTAGTTGTTAGTAAACAGTTAGCAGTTTACAGTTAGTCTGAATGTCCGTTTGAGCGGAGTCGAGAACTATTGTTGATTTAAATAACTCTCGATATCATTAAAACTTAAATTTTTACCAATTATAACACCTTTCTCATCAATTAAAAAGCTTGCAGGAATACCAAAAAGCCCTAAAGTGTTGAATAGCTCTTTTTCTTTATCAAGAATATTTGTCCAAGTCAAATTGTCTTTTTTAATTGTTTTATTCCAGTTGTTTATTTCTGTATCAATTGAAATACTAAGAATTTCAAAATTTGATTTTTTGTAATCATTGAAAAGAGAAATTAGTTTCGGATGGTTTATTCTACAAGGTTTGCACCAAGAAGCCCAGAAATCTACTAAAACGGTTTTTCCTTTAAAATTATTTATAGAGAATTGTTCTTGTTTTTGATTTGTTAAGTCAATGATTGGAAAAGGTTTACCATCTCCAAACTTATCTAAATTACTAAGTCCTTGATTTAACATTTCTCTAATTTCAGAATTAAATCCTGTTGTGTCTAATTCTTTTAATAAAGTAGTAACTTCGTTATAATCAAAAACGGGTTCTAATAAAGCGATTTCTCCTAATACAGTTCCATAGAATGGATGATTTGGGTTTTTCTTAATGGCTGAATCTAATTTCTTAAAAAGTAAATTTTTGAAATTAGATTTAGATTGATTTTTTTGATAGAATTGTTTATAATTAGCTTGAAGTAATGCTGTTTTTGAGCCTTTAATATCTGTAAGTTTTAAAACATTTAATTCTTCAGTTTTTCCTGCTTTTTTAGAAACTTTCAAATTAAGAGTTATTTGACTGTTTTCAAGATATATAAAACTTACGTAAGAAGGTGCTCTTAAGTTAAGAGAACCTTGAATAGGTATTTTTAATTTTTCCTTTAAATTCAAATGTATTGTTAACAACTAATACACTATCAACTTTACTGTTGTAATTTAAATAAATGTAATCAGAATAATTTCCATTTATTTTTCCAAATAAAGTAAAACCATCGTTTTTGGTACAAGAAAATGTTAAGGTAATTATTAAAATGTAAACAATTTTTTTCATTGTTGAAATTTTTTGATAAAAGTAACAAGTTATTAAGGCTTTAAAAATAGTTCTCGACAGAGTCTATATTGAGTAAAGTCGATATACTCAAACGGACATAGAACTACATTTTTAAATCCCTAACAAAAAACTAATCACTTAAAACTAACAACTAAAAATTTTAATTTTTCTAACTGTTACAAATCCTATGTATAAACGTCTTTTATATAAGTTTTAATTTATTTTAACATTCAAAGCAACCATTTTGCAACTAGTGTAGTCTATATATTTGTAAGGCGTTTAAAAACTCATTAATCCGGATTGAAAATTATACCATTACATAACCAAACGAATCAGCTAATTGCTGATGCCATCAAACAAAAAAGAGAAGCGCAACAAGAATTGTTTGCGCTGTATGCTCCTAAAATGTTAGGTGTTTGTAGGCAATATGTAAAAGATGTACATCATGCAGAGGATTTAATGTTATCTGGGTTTTTAAAAGTGTTTACAAATCTTTCTCAATTTAAAAACGAAGGTAGTTTTGAAGGATGGATTCGAAGAATTATTGTAAATACATGTATTTCGTATTTGCGAAAAAAGAATCCTGTACAATTATCGGACGAAGAATATGTGTTTAACAAAGAAGCTACAAATAGTTTAGAAAACACAGAATTAGAAGACATTCAGAAGTTAATTGATGCGTTGCCAACTGGTTACAAAATGGTGTTTAATTTATATGCGATTGAAGGCTACAAACATGCAGAAATAGCTAAAGAATTAAACATTACAGAAAGCACATCAAAATCGCAATTATTTAAAGCGAGAAAGTGGTTGCAAACACAATATGTTAGAATGAATAAAACAGCAAATGGAGACAAATAATATTGATAAAATTGTAAAAGATTCACTAGAATCTAGAACAATTATACCATCAAACTCTTCTTGGGAACGATTGAGTGATCAATTGGATTTAACGCAAGAAAAGAAACGGAAAAATTGGTTTTTGTACGTTGGTTATGCCGCAACTGTGCTACTATTAATTTCGGTAGGTTTTTTTATGAATTCTGATGATGTTTTGGAATCGATTACGCCAAACACAATAGTTAGTGCACCAATTGTTGATACCACAAAATTTGTAAAACCAACACTTCAGAATACGGTTCAGACTGAAACTGTAATTGTAAAAACGGATACAGTAGAGGAAAAGCAACAACCTAAAAAAACAATTACTAAAAAGAGGAAGCCACAAATTAAACAAGTAAAAATTATAGAGAATAATCCGATTGTAATTGCTGATAATAATTCAGTGATTAAAAAAGAAAACCGAATTATAATTGATAGCAATTCATTGTTGAAATCTGTAGATAATTCAATGACAACTGCTGCAGAAACGAAGGTTGTAATTCCGACAGCAACAAAGAAAATCTTTAAACAGACAGATATAAAAATTAATAGTGATGCATTGTTGTATGCCGTTACAAACCCGGATAAAGACATTAGCGAATTTTACAAAAAATATAATGTTGATAGAGATGATGTTCTAAAAAACATTCAAAAAGAACTACAAAAAGTCAACTTAAACATTGATGCAAATATCTTACTGGCTGACGTTGAAAAGAAAATTGATGAAGAAACTTTTAAAAAGAGTTTTATGCAAGTTGTAAAAGGAAAAATTACAGGTTTAGCAAGCGCTATTGCTAACCGAAACAATTAAGAACACATTTCAAACAAATAAATAAAGAATACTCTAAAAAGATAAAAAAATGAAAAAAACACTATTCATACTTGTGTTGTTTTGTACAACGATTGCTTTTTCTCAAAAGAAAGGTTTTGACGCAGAAGTAAAGAAAATATCGAACAAAATTGAGCTAATCACTAAAACAGAAAAAGCTGCTTTAAAAGAAAAAGTAGAAAAAATAAATGTACGCTTAGAGAAAAAAGAAATCACTTCTGAAGATGCACAAAGATTGAAGAAAGAGGCGGCTGATTTTCATGCAAAAGTAATTTCTGAAAAAGTTGCTGTAGAAGAGAAAAAACTACAACAATTAGTGCAGGATAAAGCCAACGGAAAAATAGAAAATGTAATTGACGAAACTGATTTTGACGATAAAGAAAATTCATTTACAATAGGCAGCAAAACATTTAATTTAAGGGTGAAAAATAATGTAGAGAATACTACTAGAAGAGATGAACGTTGGGATAATAGAAGAAGTAAATGGGAACGAAAAGGAAAAAGAAATAGAAGCACAACCTCACAATTTGTATTTGCATTGGGTGTTAATAATGTGCTGGTTAATGACGATTTAGCATCTTTGGAAACTTCAAATTATCAATTTTGGCAATCTCATTTTTATGAAGTTGGTTTTTCTTGGAAAACACGTATGGACAGAGAGGCTTCTAAATTATATCTTAAATATGGACTCTCATTTTTATGGAATAATTTAAGACCAGAAGACAATAAATATCATGTGAAAAATGGTAAGCAAACAGATTTAGCAGTTTATCCTGAAGATGTATCAGAAAATAGATTACGCCATGTTCAAATGAATTTCCCTGTTCATTTTGAATGGGATTTTTCTAGAAATGGGGAATATGCAGATGGTTACAAAAGAGATCGAACAAATCAATCTCTGCGTATAGGAGTTGGAGCTTTTGCAGGGTTTAAATTAGGAACAAGACAATACATAGAGTACAAAGATAATGCTGGTGTAGATATCGAAGAGTTGCAAAAAGATAATTTTAATATGCATATTTTTAATTATGGAATTAGTGGTTATCTAGCTTACAGGAGTACAGGTTTTTATGTGAAGTATGATTTGAATCCGTTGTTTAAAGACACCAATATTCGAAACTTCTCAATGGGAGTACGTTTCGATTTCGATTAAAAAAGAATCTTATCTCATTAAACGTGCTTGAGATGTATTTAAAATGTAAATCTATTAGTTCTTGTATCTTGTCTCCGCTCGATATGACAAACTTGAACAGACGTAGAACAAAAACAAAAAAGCGAAAGATTTATCTTTCGCTTTTTTGTTTTTGTTCCCATTCTTTTCGCATGTCGGTAGATAAGATTCCTGTTCCATCGTGCCTCCATCCTGGTGGTTTTATTAAATATTTAACTTTATTAAGTATGGAAGTTTTAGAAGTGCTAACATCACTTATTAAATCTATCCATTCTAAAAAAGCAACTTTTATAGGGTTGAAAGTATTAATGTTTTTAACCAATCCGTAAACTGGTTTTTCAACTTCTGGTTCAAAAGTCCCAAACAATCGATCCCAAATAATGAAAATTCCGGCATGATTTCTATCTAAATATTGTGGGTTTGTTGCATGATGTACTCGATGATGACTTGGCGTATTAAAAATAACTTCGAACCACTTTGGTAATTTCGTAATTAATTCTGTGTGAATCCAATATTGATATAACAAACTGATTGACATCATTACTAAAATCATTACTGGATGAAATCCGATAAAAACGAGTGGAAGCCAAAAAATAAAAGACGTAAAACTTCCCGTCCAAGTTTGCCTTAAAGCCGTGCTTAAGTTGTATTTTCTTGAAGAATGATGTATTACATGACTTGCCCAAAAAAAACGTCTTTCGTGGCTTGTTCTGTGAAACCAGTAATATGTTAAGTCTTCTGCAAAAACAATTAGAACCCAAGACCACCAAACAAAAGGGATATCAAATAAGTGAAACCAATTGTACACATAATAAAAAGCCATTAAAACCATCATTTTACTCATCAAGCCAATGGCAACATTCCCAAGTCCCATTGCAATAGAAGTTGCGGCATCTTTGTATTGATACGCTTTCATTTTAACTTTTACAGTTAAAATAACTTCTAAAATAACTGTAGCAATAAAAAAAGGAATTGCATAATGTATTAAATTAGGGAAATCTGGAATTTGCATTTGATGATTTTTTTGCTATAAAAATAAGATAAATTATATAGATGAGAGATGCATTGTTTAATGAAAAAAAGTCATTATATTTGCAGCCTTAAATAAATTAAAACAATTACTTATGAATCATTACGAAACTGTTTTCATTTTGAATCCCGTTTTATCTGATACTCAGATAAAGGAAACAGTACAAAAGTTTAATGACTATTTGGTTTCTAAAGGTGCCGAAATGATTTCAAA
>JAQWGI010000023.1 GCA_029238315.1 Polaribacter sp.
AACCAGCTGAAGTACTTACTTCCCAGTTAGCCGGAGCTGTAACTATAATATCATCTGTTAAATTTGAACCTGAAACCGTAAAAGTTTGTTCTTCAGAACTAGAGCCTCCACATGAAGTGAAAGCGTTTAAATTTTCTAATACATTTAACTGAGCTAATTCATCATCTGTAATTGTAGCAGTAGCAATAATTGAATCATCATTTGCTGTATTAATAATATTAGAAAAAGCTCCTGCAGCACTTCCGAAGGCAAGTGAAAATTGGCGTGCCGAACTTGATGCCCCAGTAACTCCTTTTCTAAACACAAATTCAGTTAAAGGACTCTCATAATTAGCAATAAAAGCAGCAGTATCTTCAAAATCAATACCGCTTAAACTATTTGACAACCCCGTAAAACGAATACTTTGACTATTTACAGGTGAAACTGCAACAGTTAAGCCAGATGTAGCATCAACAGAATAACTACTAAAATTACTAATTTCTATATACTCTCTTGAAGAAGAACTATTTCCATCTATATCCACTCCTGAAACATTAAAATTATTTAAAGCAACAGGTATAGCCGTTCCAGATTTAAAGAATTCCATTTTATAATCTACAAAACTACCTGAAGAAGAGGAAGAATTAATAGTAGACTGAAAACGACTTGAATTAGAAGAGTCAGAATCAAAAGTATAACTATACACATTTGATTTTGCAATTATTGTTACTTTAACATCAATGGATTGTGCGTTAATGGTAATAGCGTTTGTTTTTAGATAAACTGCATTCACTTGTTCGTCCGTTCCAGAAATTAAATTTAAACCACTTAAATTAATGGTGCTATTATTAACATCGTAAACTGTTATGCTACCTAAATCTGCATAAATAGGTTTTACAACCAACTTAAATGTTCTGTTTGCATTACTCGAGCTATCGTCAATAATTGGTGTTCTAACTTTTAAAACGCCTGAGGCAGGTATTTGAACATAATTTTCATATGCAGCCCAATTATTACTATTATCAATAAAATACTCTAAGTTTGTAGCATTACCCGCGCCATAATTAACCCCTAAACCAATGGCTGAATCGTTATTTAAAAATAAAGAAACATAATCACTTGAAGATCCTCTTAATGAAAAAATAGCATAACCACTATCTTCTGTTACTGAAATATCTGATATGCTTAAATCAGTATATAATTCTCTAAAAAGCGCAAACTTACCAATACTCGCTACTGTTGGGTTTAAGCTAGTTAAAGAAGTATCTTTATCTACTCCTAATCTTGTGTTAGAGTTTCCTCCAACTTCTGTTGTAAGTCTTGTACTATAATCTTTTACTCCAGAGTACATTAATGCACGAGCACCAGATTCTATGGTTGCTGTTCCATTATTAGATATGGTTATATTACCATTTCCAGCGTTACCTGCAGTAGCGTTCTTATCTGCATATAATATTACAGCATCACCAGAATTTTTTGTAGAAACAATTGGTTCATTTAACTTAATGTCGCCAGATAAAGTAGCTATTTCTATAGTACCCGTTGAGGAAATACCATTAATAGAACTTACACTTCCTATTTCTAAAGCATCAGAATTTTGAAAACTTACCGCGTCTAAATTACTTCCTGCAATTATTCCTAAATCATTGCTTGAATTATCTAAAGTGATAGTTCCTTCTAAGAACACTAAATTATCAGCTACCATGTATCCGTTAGAGCCATCTGTAACAGTTCCAGAAGCTCCTAAAGTGATCGTTGAGTTGGTAGCCTCAAGTTTGTTATTTATAGTTATATTACCTCCATACAATGAAATATCACCTGCTATGGTTGAAGAGTTTCCGATAATAATATCTCCAGTGTTATCAGTATGACCAATGGTTAAACCTGATACATCACTTGAATAGCTTATATTTGAAGTATCAAAAGTACTTGTAAAAGATTTTGTATCAACAGGTTTAATTGTTACTGTTCCCGAAGTATCAAAAAATAAATTACTTAAACTAAGGTAATCTGATATTAAACTAATATTGCTTTGTGAGCTAGTTACACCTGTACCTGATTTTGTACCCATTGTTAAAGTACTATTAACACCAGATGCATTTACAATTTCTATTCCAGTATTTCCAACATCCAATGTAATATCACCTGTTGAACTTAAAATATTAAATACACCCCAGTTAGCAGAATTTCCTAATGATAAACCTTTTTGAGATGTACTTTCACCTGTAATTAAAACTATTCCTGTACCTGTTGCAATTATATTTGCTTCATCTTCAATTAAAATACCGTCTTCTTGTTTTGCAGATCCATATAGATTAATTGCTGTAGTATCATCACTTGATGAAGTTAATTTAAAATCTCCATTATAAGTTGTTGGGTGTAATCCAAACATGATTCCAAAAGGACTTGATGAATTTTCATTAACTCCTTTAATTTCTATAGTACCTGATCCTGAATTTATTGATGTTCCTGTATTACCATTATGAGATATAAATCCAGCAGCCCCAATAGTTTTAGTAATATTTTTACCTGCAATGTAGATATCTCCACCATCTGTATTTAGACTAACTTCATCTAAAAACACTCCTGCATACCAACTCTTCTCTGCTTCACCCGATGTGGCATATCCATCTCCAACAGTCAATCCATTCCATAGAGTAGACCCACCACTTGTAATAGATCCACCTATCCATAAGTTACCATTTGATGTAGAAATAGAAGAAGTAGATTCCAATATAACTTCTCCATTTGAAGTTTCACCGTCGCTATTTGCCCATAAGACAACATCACCACCATCTGTAATAATTGAAGTACTTGCAACCTGTGTTATCCCTTTGCTAGCTTTTAATAAAATATCTCCACCACTTACAGAAGATGTATTTAAACTTCCATTTACAGAAATATCTCCACCATAAAGTTTGATATCACCAGTAATAAATGTATTGCTTCCTATTGTTACATCTCCAGCATTATCAGTATGACCAATAGTAAGACCAGATACATCTAAAGAGTAGGACAAACTTGAAGTATCAAAAGTACTTGCAAATGAATTTCCATCTGTTGGTTTTATTGTTAAAGTACCAGAGGTATTAAATTTAATCCCTGAAGTAAAGTTAAAGGTATTTTCTGTTAGTGTGATATCACTTGTTGAACTAGTAACATCGCTTCCAGATTTATATCCTAAGGTTAAGTCATTATTAGGTTGAATATTTCCACTTCCATTACCTGTTATCTGAATAGCACCACTTTTAGCTAATATGTTAATTTCATTTTGTGTAAAAATATCGTGAGATGTGTTGGTGTATGTTCCTGAATTAGCGTCTATAGTAATTGAACCCGTTCCTGTTGTTTCTATTGTTGTAGAACTTGAATTACCAGCTAATAATAATATCCCTCTATCTCCGTTCGATCCTCCACCGTTAGAAATACCGGTTAATGAAATATCGCCATCTACTGTTTTAATTAAGTTGTTTCCAGCACTTAACGTGTAAGATGTATAAATACCTGCATTGTAATTTCCGTTTTCGCCTTGACCGTCTAGCGAAATGTTACCGGTTTTACCTGCTTCTATGGAAAATCCTCCATACGTAAAAATACCATTTGATTCTCCACTTCCATTTCCGGTATCTGATTTTCCTTTAAGAGAAATATCACCTCCACCAGAAGTAATAGAAACGCCTGAATTTTGACTTTCTCCTAATAGAATCCCAGCGCCTACTACGCCTGTATTACTATGTGCATATCCAGTTGGTGAAGTTGTTCCTGCTCCACCACCTAAAATAATTGAACCTCCATTTTCATCATCTAATGTTCCATTATTTGCTGTTCTATCTGATGCTGTTCTTGTATCAATGGTTGCGTTGTTTTTGATATTAATATACCCACCATTTGAATCACTATCCGACCAAAAAACCACATCTCCACCATCTGTAACAATTGATTTTGAACTGGCAAGTATAATATTGTCACTGGCTTTTAACAAGATATCTGCATCGCTAGCTCCTGTTGTATTGAGATCTCCATTTACAGCAATATCACCCCCATAAACAGTTATTGATCCTGTAGTTGTTATATCACCAGCTAGAGTTATATCTGCTGTGTTTAAAACATTTCCGACAATTAATTTAGAAGCTGTATTTTCACCAGCCCAAAACAATGTGTTTGTAAAACTGGTCTCGCCAGTAGAAGGTGTAATTTCAATATTACCTGTTGTTTCAATGGCTGTTGAAGTTTCAGTTTGAATTTCGTTTCCTCTTATATATACATTACTACTACTTGATGGCAAAGTTCCTTTACCAATAGATACTGGCATATAAATACCATTAAATTTTGCAGCATAATTTGTTTGGGTTGTACTTGTCGTTTTATCTTCTATATAAATATCACCACTTGCAGACTGAATATAGCCTCCAAGCGCCATACCTCTTTCATTCCCTGCATTTGTTGCATTACTAATACCGTAAATAAAAATATTACCAGATTCAGATTGAATTGTAGTTGTGCCTGTACTTATTCCCCAAGGATTCGTAGCACCTGTAGATGAGCCTCCATCTCCATTTAAGGTTATAGTACCCGTTCCAGAAGTTTGTATTGTCGTTTCAGTTGAATATATTCCTCTGGTACTAGCTACTAGAGAGCCATTACTACCGTTAATAATTATGTTACCGCCCCCAGCATTTAAAGACGCATACCTGAACCAAACCCCCCCATACGGTTGACTATCTATTAGTGTAGTTGTATTATTAGCCATCGCAAAATCCAATAAAGGATCTGTACCACCACCCATTGTTATATTTCCACCATTAGTAGTAACACTGCCACCTATAATGCCTGAATTTTTAAGTTGTATCGCTCCAATTCCATTATCATCACTATCAGACCAATAGGTTACATTACCACCCGCAGTAGTAACTAACACACCATTCTCCTGTATAATATTCCCTGTAGCTTTCAATGTCAGGTCATTTACATAAGTAGAGTTGATATCGGCATTTACGGTTACCGAACTGGCTTCAATAGTCAAATGATTGATGTTCAATTTAGATAAGACATCTGCTGCATTCAAATTGACTGCAGCACTAGATGTAGAACGAATCACCCCATTACTGTAAGACCATCCACTATTCTCATTTACACCGCCAGAGGCTACTATAGTCAAGCCACCAAGATTTGAGGCATCTACCACATCAACTGTCATGCTGGTGCTACTACTGCCAAAAGCATAAGTAACTACAACCTGACCAGCACTTAACCCATTTAACACCCCGTTTGAAGAAATGGTTGCGAGGGAACTATTGTCAACTGACCAAGTCCCTCCAGAGGTAGAATGAGTTAGAGTCGTAGTTTCTGAAGTGTACACAAATCCATCACTCGTAATCTTTGGGAAAAAACCTGAAACCCAGTTGCTCGTATTACCAGTAAGCGCCATACTAGTAATCGTACCTAAATTGTTTCCACTGGTTTTATCCACCAACGTTGTCAGACTTGTGTTGTTTGCTCCGGGAACCCCTTGGTTAAAATCATAGTAAGCTAATAGCCCTGGTTCATTACCTACAGCAGGGATATTCATCAAGGCATTTATTTCCGTTTCGGTACGCACATCATTCCAAAAACGAACTTCATCTACACTCCCAGAGAAGTAGTTATTTACCCTCCCTATATGATAGGTATCCGTAGAAATATTTACTTTATTGGGAGCAACCGTAGTTACTGCCAATGCTCCATCTAAATAAACTCGAAACTCGGTGCCATCTTTAACTAGGGCCACATGAGTCCATCTGTCTTGGGTAACCAAGGCGCGCTCAGTTAAAAGATCAAATCGCGCTAAGGTTCCATCTTCCATCGCATCTAAATGTATTTTTCCTTCTTTCAACCATAGGGAAGGATTTCGAGCGCTTACTACATCAGTTCCTTGATAACCAATAAATCCATGGTAATCGGTATCGTCAAAATTACTTCCATCTGGATTGATCCATAGTTCTATCGTAAATTCCGTGGCTCCATCAGTAATCGGACTGTGGTCCAGCTCCACATAATCATCAACCCCGTCAATGAAAAGTGAATTATTGACAGTTTGGTTGTAAAAAGTATCTGCTATGTTGTTTGAAAGAGTTAAACTACTTGTTTCCTCAACAGAATTAAATGATGCATCCGCAAGAGTACTTAACCTGTTGCTTGTAGCATCGGATCCACTAAAAAATTGAGCAGCACCAACAGTTTTAGAAGCAATAGTTGGTGATTCATAAGCACCAACATCTCCGCTATCTGAAATGATAAGTGTCTGGGCATAAAAAACGGTTGTAAATAATAAAAACAAAAAAGTAATTTTTAGTTTCATAGTGAGGGATTGTTTAATTTGTTATCTTAAAACCTATTAGGTCTTGGTAGGTTATTATTTTTTTAATGTTTTATTAAAAGCAGTTAGCCTTTATCGATTAAAAACCAATCAAATGTTTGATTTTTAGTTGATCGTTTTAATTTTAACAGGAAAGCTCTTTAGAAAATAATTTTTGCGAAAGAAGAAAGTTTTGTTAAACTGCACAGAAGGAAGTACAAATTTATTAGCTACCGATGTTTGTAAATTACTATAAAATAAATCTAGGTAGGGTGTATTTTTAATTTTCATTGGAGGATTTTTTTTACAGAAATACATTAATTAATTGTATATGTTTTTTTTAAATTTTTTTTTTGGTTCTTTTTTAAAAAACAGTAGTACTGTTTTATAAAAAAAACTACATTTACAAAATGTAAAACAAAAAAACGCCATGGAGCTATTATCCCTTGTTCTTGTTTTTTCTATATATATTTTTTTAAAAAATAGAAAAAACATACAACTCTTTTTCTTAAGCACCTCTTTAAGTATATTTATAATATATGCGATTGCACATTACACTGTAAACTCAGAGGGGTATACAGTTTTAAAAGCGATTTTATTCAATCATTTTACACCTCTCTACTTAATCGCAGGCCCAAGTTTTTATTTTTTTATAAAAGCTTCAATAACGGATAATTTTAAACCTAAAAAAAGAGACTTAATACACTTAATGCCTTTTATCATTCAAATTATTGGCATCTCCGAATACACACTAATCCCTTGGTCTGAAAAAATAAGCATAGTGCAAGATTTTTATTTGAATCCAGAAATGCAGTCTCAAATAAATGTTAATCTTTTTTTTAAATCAGAAACCAACTACATCATACGTTTTATTCATTTAACAGGGTATATTGCCGTCTCGACACTTCTACTAAGAAAAGAAGAGAAAAATAAAAAAACAAAAAAATTAACAAGAATCACTTTCATAATATTCAGTTTACTGGTGCTGTACTACCTACATGTATTTTTAATTCTATCAGATGGGGTTTTTAATACAGTTTTTGTAAAAGTCATTATCTATACAGACCTGATCTTATTATTCCTCTTAATTCTGGAACTAGCAAAGTCTCCCGAACTTTATATAGACTCAAAAAAAATAAGGAAGTCATATTTGGCAGATTCTCCTTATTTAAAAAATTCAAACAGCATAGCAGTTAGCGAGGAAGATAAAATAATATTAAAACTACGGATTGAAAACATAAAAAAGGATACAGATTTTTTCATAAATTCTGAAAATAATTTTAGAAGTTTTGCAACAAGAATAAACTATCCTGATCATATTATTAGAAGATATTTAGGGTCTGAAAAAACAAGTTACGTTGATATAAAGAACAAGGTGAGATTATTAAAAGCAAAAGAAATTTTAAACGAAAACAATCGTTCCTTCAGCCTAGATTATGTTGCGGAAAAATCTGGATTTAAGTCGAGATCTAATTTCTTTACAATCTTTAAAAAATATGAAAGAGTAACACCAACGGAGTTCCATACTAAAAAGAACAGTTGACCTATTAAATATCCTTAAACTTAATAATCTTTAAGCAGGCTACTCATAAACAATTTAATAAAATTATCTCTATTTATAAATATTGTAAAAAAATGCAATTATCATTTTTTGTATGCATGAACTCCGAACAGTTAATTACCCATTCCGTTCAACTTTACAACATATTTCCCTAAAACATCAAACTCTAGGTTTACCTGATCGTTTTCTTTTAATTGATAAAATGTTGTGTGCTCTTTTGTAAACGGAATGATCGCTACGCTAAACTCATAATCTTTAGAATTCACAACCGTTAAACTAACTCCGTTTATAGTAATTGAACCTTTTTCAATAGTTAAATTACTACTTGAAGTGCTATATTTAAAAGTAAAAATAGTACTACCATTTTGCGCTAAGATATTTGAACAAATTGCGGTCTCATCTACATGCCCCTGAACGATATGACCGTCTAAGCGATCTCCTAACTTCATGGCTCTTTCTAAATTTACGGTATCTCCAACACTTAACTGACCAATTGTAGTTTTATCTAACGTTTCTTTAATGGCTGTTACGGTATATTTTTCATTGTTAATAGCAACAACTGTTAAACAAACACCATTGTGAGCAACACTTTGATCTACTTGTAACGCTGCAGCAAAATCACATTTCATTGTTACGTGCAAATTGTCTTTTTCTTTAACAATCTCTACAACCTCTCCAAGGCTTTCAATAATTCCGGTAAACATAGATTCTAAATTTTATTTCGTTATTTTTGCTGAATCAAAACTAATCATATTGAATCATAAATGATGGATAAATCAGAAAAAATAGTTGTTGGAATATCAATTGGAGATTTAAATGGTATTGGAATTGAAGTTATCTTAAAAACTTTTCAAGATAAGAGAATGTTAGATTTTTGTACTCCAGTAATTTTTGGATCAACAAAAAGTATTTCCTATCACAAAAAACTACTAAACTCAGAACTACAAATAAACGGCATTAACAATATTAAACAACTAACGCATAATAAAGTTAATTTGTTAAATATCTGGAAAGAAGAAGTAAATCTAGAAATTGGGAACCCAACAAAAGCATCTGGAAAATATGCTTTTAAGTCTTTAGAGACAGCTGTAAAACATCTAAACGAAAACACAATAGATGTGTTATTAACGGCTCCAATCAATAAAGATAACATACAGTCAGATGAATTTAACTTTGCTGGTCATACAGAATATTTAGAAAGTGAGTTAGAAGGAGAAAGCTTAATGATTTTAATTTCTGATACCTTAAGAGTAGGATTAATAACTGGGCACATCCCTGTATCTGAAATCTCTAAAAACATTACTCCAGAATTGATTAAAAAGAAAGTAGACATAATGCATGCTACACTTGTAAAAGATTTTGGAATTAATAAGCCAAAAATTGCAGTTCTAGGATTAAATCCACACTGTGGAGATAAAGGTGTAATAGGTAAAGAAGACGATGAGATTATAAGACCAACCGTAGTCGAAATTCAAGAGTCTGGTAAAATTGTTTATGGCCCTTATGCAGCAGATGGATTCTTTGGATCAAACACATACAAGCAGTTTGACGGAATTTTAGCCATGTATCACGATCAAGGACTGGCTCCTTTTAAAGCATTATCTTTTGGAAATGGGGTAAATTACACAGCAGGACTCTCAAAAATTAGAACCTCTCCAGATCACGGAACCGCTTTTGAAATTGCAGGAAAAAACGAAGCAAACCATTCGTCTTTTAAGGAAGCACTGTTTACAGCAATAGAAATTTTCAGAAAAAGAAAAGAACACAACAACTTAACGGTTAACGTGCTTCAAGTTAAATAAATAACTAAAATTTCTTTTTTTAATATTCTTTATTAAATAAAACAATTTTTTATATCTTTGCCCGCTCAAATTGATTTTGCAGATGAAAGACTTAAAACAATTTAACATCCAATACATAGGATTAAAGAATGAAAGTCATTTGTTTGAATATCAAATTGAAAAATCGTTCTTTGACGCTTTCAATTTTGACGAATTCTTTGATAGCAATATCAAAGTAGCGCTAACACTAGATAAAAAAAGCACGCTTTTAAATTTATCTTTTAAAGCACAAGGCACAATTAATGTAACTTGTGATGTTAGTGGAGAAGATTTCAATCAAGAAATTGAAGCCGAACTAAAGTTAATTATTAAGTTTGGAGAAGAATATAATGACGATAATGAAGAAATATTAATTCTTCCATACTCAGAGTTTCAAGTAAATGTAGCACAATACATTTATGAAATGATAGTATTGTCGGTTCCATCAAAAAGAGTACACCCAAAAGTATTGGACGGCTCAATGGAATCAGAAGCATTAAAAAAGTTAGAACAATTAAGAGTAACAAAAGAGAAAACTACAGAAAATGTAGACCCAAGATGGGATAAATTAAAAAGTTTAATAACAGAAAAAAAGACATAAAATGGCACATCCAAAGAGAAAAATATCGAAAACTAGAAGAGATAAGAGAAGAACTCATTACAAAGCTAGCGTTCCTCAAATTGCCGTAGATCCAACAACTGGTGAATCTCACTTGTACCACAGAGCTCACTGGCATGAAGGAAAATTATACTATAGAGGTCAAATTGTATTAGAATCTGCAACAGCAGAAGCTTAATCACTTAGACATATTACATATAAAAACTCTCTATTTTTGAGAGTTTTTTTTTGTTTTTTAAAGAATTTCAAACGTTTTTTGAGTGCTTTTTCTCAAAAATGTAAAATAATTTTCATTTCTTTGGCTATTGTTTTTTAAACCTCCTTTTAATAAATTAAGGTAAAATATGACAAAAATAACTGCAGCAATTACAGCAGTGGGGAAATATGTTCCTGACTATATTCTAACCAATCATGAGTTGGCAACAATTGTAGATACTAACGATGAATGGATAACATCAAGAACAGGTATCAAAGAAAGAAGGATATTAAAAGAAGAAGGTAAAGGAACTTCTTATATGGCCATAAAGGCCGCAGAAAGCCTACTCGAGAAATCTAAAAAAAACCCACTAGATATTGATTTGGTTATTGTAGCAACCGCTACACCAGACATGCCTGTGGCTTCTACAGCAGCATATGTTGCAACAAAAATTGGCGCAACAAATGCTTTTTCTTACGATTTAGAAGCCGCTTGTTCTAGTTTTTTGTACGGAATGTCGACAGCGTCTAGCTATATAGAATCTGGAAGATACAAAAATGTTCTTTTAATTGGGGGCGATAAAATGTCTTCAATCATCGATTATACAGACAGAGCAACTTGTATTATTTTTGGTGATGGAGCTGGTGCAGTTCTTTTTGAACCAAACCATGAAGGTTTAGGTTTACAAGATGAATACCTTAGGAGTGACGGAACAGGAAGGGAGTTTTTAAAGATTGATGCAGGTGGTTCTATCCTACCAACATCAGAAGAAACCATCAAAAACAAACAACATACTGTACATCAAGAAGGAAGAACTGTATTTAAATTTGCAGTTTCTAACATGGCAGATGTAGCAGAAAAAATGTTAACCAGAAACAACTTGGTAAAAGAAGATGTTGATTGGTTAGCACCGCATCAAGCAAATAATAGAATCATTGAAGCAACCGCGAATAGAGTTGGCTTAGAAAGCGAAAAAGTAATGGTAAATATTCATAAATACGGAAACACAACCTCCGGAACCTTACCTTTATTATTAGCAGATTACGAAAGTCAATTAAAAAAAGGAGATAATATAATTTTTGCCGCTTTTGGTGGTGGTTTCACATGGGGAGCCATCTACTTAAAATGGGCATATAACGGATAAAATAAATCAAGTAAATCACAAGAATTATGGATATTAAAGAAATTCAAAATTTGATAAAATTTGTAGCAAAATCTGGTACAAGTGAAGTAAAATTAGAAATGGATGACATAAAAATCACCATTAAAACAGGTTCTTCAAAAACTGAAACTACAATTGTACAAGCTGCAAACCCTATGGCACAAATGCCAATGCAAGCAAACACTCCTGTTTCTACTGAAGCTTCTTTACAAGTAGCGCCAGTAGCTACAGAAGCAGATGAAAACGCTAATTATATAACCGTTAAATCTCCAATTATTGGAACTTTTTACAGAAAACCATCTCCAGACAAACCATCATTTGTAGAAGTAGGAGACACGATCAATTCTGGAGATACAGTTTGTGTAATTGAAGCAATGAAATTATTTAACGAAATTGAATCTGAAGTTTCAGGTAAAATTGTAAAGGTTTTAGTAGACGATTCTTCTCCAGTTGAATTTGACCAGCCTCTATTCTTAGTAGATCCATCATAACATAAGTTTTAGATATTAGCACAATTAACTTGTACTAAATTTACAACTCTTAAACACAAAGATTATGTTTAAAAAAATATTGATTGCCAATAGAGGTGAGATAGCACTACGTGTTATTAGAACCTGTAGAGAAATGGGCATAAAAACCGTAGCTGTTTACTCTAAAGCAGACGAAGAAAGCTTACATGTTAAGTTTGCAGACGAAGCTGTTTGTATTGGACCAGCAGCAAGTAGCGAATCTTACTTAAAAATGTCTAACATTATTGCTGCTGCAGAAATTACAAATGCAGATGCAATTCACCCAGGATATGGTTTCTTGTCTGAAAACGCAAAGTTCTCTAAACTTTGTGAAGAACATGATATTAAATTTATTGGAGCATCACCAGAAATGATTGATCGCATGGGAGATAAGGCAAATGCTAAATCTACTATGATTGCAGCTGGAGTTCCTTGCGTTCCTGGAAGCGAAGGTGTTATAGAAACTTTTGAAGATTGTGAAAAAACAGCCATAGAAACTGGTTATCCTGTAATGTTAAAAGCATCTGCAGGTGGTGGTGGAAAAGGTATGCGTGCTGTTTGGAAACCAGAAGATTTAAAAGAAGCTTGGGATTCTGCAAGACAAGAATCAAAAGCTGCCTTTGGAAATGATGATATGTACATGGAAAAACTTATAGAAGAACCTCGTCATATAGAGATTCAAATTGTAGGTGATTCTTTTGGAAAAGCATGTCATTTATCTGAAAGAGATTGTTCTGTTCAGCGTCGTCATCAAAAACTAACAGAAGAAACTCCTTCTCCGTTTATGACAGATGAACTGAGAAATAAAATGGGAGAAGCAGCAGTAAAAGCAGCAGAGTATATTAAATATGAAGGCGCAGGAACTGTTGAGTTTTTAGTTGACAAACATAGAAACTTCTATTTTATGGAAATGAATACGCGTATTCAGGTAGAGCACCCCATTACAGAAGAAGTTGTAAACTATGATTTAATTCGTGAACAAATCTTAGTAGCTGCAGGAATACCTATTTCAGGAAAAAATTACTTCCCGCAACTACACTCAATAGAATGTAGAATTAACGCAGAAGATCCATACAATAATTTTAGACCAGCACCAGGTAAAATAACCACATTACACACACCAGGAGGTCATGGAGTAAGAATGGACACACATGTGTATGCAGGATATATGATTCCGCCAAATTACGATTCAATGATTGCTAAACTAATTGTAACTGCGCAAACAAGAGAAGAAGCCATTAACAAAATGAAGCGCGCATTGGATGAGTTTGTAATTGAAGGTGTAAAAACCACCATTCCTTTTCACAGACAATTGATGGATCATCCAGACTATGTTTCTGGAAACTATACTACAAAGTTTATGGAAGATTTTGAAATGAAGTCTTAAAAAACATAAACATATAATTAAAAAGAGCGTCTATAAATAGACGCTCTTTTTAATTACATCACTAACAAACAGTAAAATAGCATATTTAAAATAGTTTGAGAAAGTTTCCTGAAAATAAAAAAGCCTTAACAGATGTTAAGGCTTTTTTGCTCCTCCTCTAGGGCTCGAACCTAGGACCCTCTGATTAACAGTCAGATGCTCTAACCAACTGAGCTAAGGAGGAGTTTGCAAACTATAAGTTTTGCGAGTGCAAATATAAATCTTTTTGAAAAACCGCCAAAT
>JAQWGI010000019.1 GCA_029238315.1 Polaribacter sp.
CATCTCAAAAATATATTGAAAACAACCAGTATATGATGTTGATACAAGGAGAAGCATCACTTTGGGATGATAGTGTTGGAGATTTTAATGGAGATGGATTAAATGACGTGTATGTCCCGGTAAGCAACTATCACGGAGAAGAAGGACAGCAGCCAGATTATTATCCATATGAAAATGCAGTTAATATGCCCGGACACTTATTTTTAAACAATGGCTCTGGTTTTGATTCACAATTTATAGACACAAGTATTCACGACGGTTATGGGTATCCTAATTACGAACGAGGATTTACATTAGATATAGACAATGATGATGTTTTAGATATTATAGTCCCGTCAGTAAATCAACACCCAGAAAACACACCAGCAAATAATTTTTTAGCTACCAAGTATAATGTTTCGGCTCAAAATGAAATTACTTATGATTTTATTTATCAGTGGGAAGATACTTATAATACTTCTTCTGGATTTTATATGCAAGCTCACTCTGTGGTTTTTACAGAGTATAATGATAAAATCTATATTTTGTATCAAGGTAATGAAACACAAAGTTCGAATGGGTATCAATATGCAACTCCAGAAGTTTCAGTGTATTCTAAAGAAATTGATGCAAATGGAGATTTCATTTTATTAGACAAATTTAGACTTGAAAGAGGGGACGATGTTACTAATCAAGATGCTTTTATAAATAGAGAAACTTTTTACATTAATGATTTGGACGGGGATGGGGATGAAGAATTTGTTATTCAAATGTTTACTATTGACGCTGTACCTCACGGGGGATTACACGTATTTGACCATACAGGGCAGGAGATTACTCAAGATTGGTTTATTGAAGACACTTACCTTGGGCATTCAGCTAACGGCTTTTACTGTGAAGATTTAAATAACGACGGTTACAAAGATTTAATAATGGTTGACGTGTTTACCGAAGATGATGCTGAAACAGTTATATATTTAAATAATGGAGAACAGTTTATTCAAAAAACAATTGAATTAGATGGTTCAGGCTGGTGTTACCCTATTGACGTCAATAACGATGGTTTTTTTGAATTATTAAAATTTGATTTTGCACAAACACCACTACAAACTGTCGCCTATGGTGTAGGTTTGAATTATTTAGATTACTCTGACGCATTATCGTTAGATGATTCTTTATTTAACAAAATTTACTTGTATCCAAATCCATCATCTGATATTGTCTATATCAAAGGAGCAGATATAGAGTTTGATGCAAAAGTTACAGACCTTTTAGGAAAACAAGTAATGAGGGAATACATTACAGACAAACTTGATATAAGTAATTTAGAAAAAGGCATTTATATTATTAATTTAACCGATGGTGTAAATTCCTCATTCCATAAGATTATAAAAAACTAAACCATAGGCATATCCTCCTCCTTCAGTTCAGCTATTTCTAAACCACGTAAGTAGGTTAAACTTACATTTCTTATATTTGAATTATGAGAAAGTTACTTTTCATATTAGTGATAGTAGCATCTACTATTAACTTCTTATATACTTTTGGATATCAAGGATAGCCAATGAGTCAATTAGAGTTTCTGTCTCGAACATTTGGGAGTATTCTTTTCGGAACACTTTCAGTTGTAATATTATTAAAAAGGAAAAAACCAATTAAACCATAGGCATATCTTCTTCTTTTAATTCAGCTACTTCTTCACCACAAGATAGATTAAGTTTATATTTATTATATTGTAGATTAAGAACAAGTTAATTATGAAAAATCTAATTCTACTTTCGTTTATTATTCTTTTTTCTACATATAGCTGCTCGACAACTATTAATAGGCCTCTGTTTGTTAAAAGCGATAATGTAAAGGAATTAATCCTATCAAAGTATGGTAGACCTTCAAAGGTTGAAAATCAATTAGGAAAAGAAAAATGGACATATAATTATAGTAGTAAATTTAAGAGTAACAGAACTGTTGTCTTTGATAATTACGGTAAAATCATAATCAATAAGAAACACTATAAGCCTTTTCATATGATAACAGGACTTAATAAATACGGATATATCTCCGTTGGGATTATACTTTCTTTACGAATAATATTTGGTCCTTTTCCTGCTTTACTTTAAAAAAGCAATACCTAAACCATAGGCATATCTTCCTCCTTGAGTTCAGCTATTTCTAATCCTCTTAAGTAGGTTAGACTCACATTAATAGATGAATGTCCCATAGCTTTCTGTAGCTTGGTTATAGAGCCAGTTCTCTTAAAGATTTCTATAGCCCCAGAGTGCCTAAAAGAGTATAATGTTTGTCCTTGTTCAAGTACATTAGATTGTTTCTTAAAACGACTCCAAAGAGTCTTAAAATAGTCTTGGTTTAAGGGTTTAGGTTTACCTGAAAAGATATTATGATGAGGTTCTCCTTTTACAAGTAGTTCTCTAATGTAAGTAGGAACAGGTACTATTCTGTTTCTACCAGATTTATTTCTACTACCAGACAAATGAATGTATTTAAGGTCATCTGAAAAGTCAGACCAAGTGAGTTCTCTTATCTCACGATGAGGTCTTAAAAGGCATCCGTAGGTCATTATGCAACACAAATATAAATTAGGATTAAATTGGTTTATTTCTTGAAGTATTTTAGCAATATTTTGATACGGTTTGTGAAGTTTTGCATTGGTTTTTTTAGTCTTAATATTTAGCATTGGGTCAGATATCATTCCAATACTTTTAGCTTCATTTACAAGAACACTCAAGTGTCTTTTAATTGTGTTTTGTGAAACTCCTGCAGTATACTTTGCTATTATGTTTTTTATATGTTTTTGGGAAATGGTTTGTGTTGTATTCTCTTTTAATAAACATCGATAACAAAACCTCAACATACTCTTATATTTTTCAGAATAATTCTCCTTTAATTTTTTCTTTAAAGCGAGTTTAATATAGTCGATATCGTTCATATTGGGTTTAATATCAAGAGAGGTTTTAAACATTTCTATAGAAATACCTTTAGTTAAAAGATGATAAACTTCAGAGGCTAATTGGTTTCCTATTTCTATTCTTCTTCCAATAGGGTAGGAATTAGGATGTATTTCTACATTAATTTTACTTCCATTAAATAACCTGTAGCGTTTCTTGTTTTGATAAAACTCTACAAAAACTCTTTGGTCAGCACTACTTTTTACTTTTGGGTAATTTACTTCCATTTGGCACACATTTGGCAGATTAAACATTGTTAATCTTTAAAAAGCCAATTTAGTAAAGGGATTCAGTTGGTTAGAGCATCTGACTCATAATCAGAGGGTCCCAGGTTCGAGCCCTGGTGGGTCCACAAAAAAACCACACAGATTTGTGTGGTTTTTTTATTCTTCAAAATATTGAATTTCAATTATTTAATTATAAAAATCTGAGAGACAAGTGTTAATTTCACACTCCATTTATCGAAATTCAAAGCATTAAAACAAGGTCTAATTTCCCCAATTTTGTCAATATTTTGTTTTATCGATTATTATTGTTGTATTAAAAACTCTGTTCTACGATTTTGATCGTGATCTGTTTTTGTACATTTTTTTGCTTCTTTACAATCATTTACTAGTTTTTTCTCACCAAAACCATAAGAATTTAATCTAGCTATTGAAACACCTTTATTTACAAGCCATTGTTTTGTGGATGCTGCTCTTTGATTGGATAATTTATCGTTATAATCAGAGGGCCCTCTACTATCTGTATGACCTATAATATCTAATTTTATTTCAGGATATGTATTTAAAATAGTAAGTACCTTTTCTAATTCTATTTCAGACTCTCTAGAAACTGTAGCTTTATCAAAAGAAAAATAAATAGTTTTTAATTTTAAAACATCATTTAAATCAATAGAAATAGGATCTGGTGCTTTTTCTATAAGATTAATTGTTTTTGAATTTCCCTCTTTAAATGTTATTAAAGATGAGTAATCCTCAAATTGCTTATTGCTAACCTGTACGTTATATGATTTTAAGGGGTTTATGTCTAAAAGTGAAACTTGGTTATTGGTAACCTCGACAGTACCTATAAGCATGTTCTCGGTATTAAACAATGTAAGTATTGTTTTACCTAAAACCTCGGTTTCTCTACTTGATTTGATACCTATTGTTACATCTTTTAATTTCGGAATTGAAAAATTAGAAAAGGCATAGATATCATCAGAACCTTTATTGTCTTCTTCTCGATTGGATGTTAAAAAACCTGTGCCCTCTGACACCTTATAGATTAACCCAAAATCATCAAAAGAACTATTAATTGGCTGGCTAAATGTATAGACTCTCTTAGAGTTGCTATTTAAATCAACATAATATAAATCTAGCCCTCCCAATCCTTTTCTAAAATCTGAAGAAAAGATCAATACATTATTTGATGTAATATAAGGAAAGGTGTCTCTACCTGTTGTATTGATAGTTTTTCCTAAATTTTCTGGCTCACCATATGACACATCATTAATAGCTACTCTAAATAAATCTGAACCTCCATTTGTACCAGGCATGTCTGATGAAAAATATAAATAATCTTCATCAGGGCTCAAAGTAGGATGGGCACAATTGTATTGGTTACTATTAAATGGCAGTTCTTCAATTGACCCCCACCTTTTACCATTATAGGTTGCTTTGTATATTTTTAACAACATATTGTCTAATGAATCTGTTTTAACCGCAGCTTTCAATTGATTATTTCTTGTGAAATACATGGTTGTACCGTCTTTTGTAAACACTGCAGAAGACTCATTGTAAAACTTATTAACCTTTCCTTTTAATTTTTTTACAACAACTTTTGTGCTATCAAAGTCTAAATTGCTTTCGTATAAATTGGTATAGGCTTCATTGTTCCAAATAGATCTTTTTACACTTATATTTTTAGTTGCTCTTCCACTAGAAAACACAATCTTTTCATCTCCCAAATAAGATACTTTATAGTCAGAATATTGAGAATTAACATTAGAATTCATCAATTCAATGTGCGCTACAGGTAAAGTTATAGGATTAACGGTAATACTATTCTTAAGTGTGGTGGCTCTTTTTTCTTGAGGATACTTCACCAACAATTTAGCATAAATATCGTTCGCTTTTTTATTATTATTTACACTTCTTAATACATTAATGTACCTGTAATAAGTAGGTATTGAAAAATCGTGTGTCTTATTATATAATGAATCGTAACTTGCTTTGGCGAACTCATAATTAGACTGAAAATAATAGGAATTTCCCAAATTTTCAAATATTTCTGAAGTACCATAACCATCATTTACTAAATTGGTATACAATTTAATTGCATCTACATAAGACATATTAAAATACTTAGTATTGGCTTTTGTTACTTTGTCTTGCTGGCTGAATAAACAATTACTTATTAAAAATAAACAAATTGCTATATATTTAGAATGTAATTTCATGTGTTCTATTTTTTACTTTATTTAAAAGAATCTTGGCGATCTTACTTTTTTACTTCGGAATATTTCAAACCTTAAAAAAACCTCGTGTGAGCCTGAATTATAAGTAGATAATGTATTTGTATCTATATCATAACTATATCCCAAAAACCAACTCTGATTTAGCTGAAATCCTGCTAAAAAACTTACAGCCGCATCTAATCTATAAGAAGCTCCTAGAGTAAACTTGTCATACAACTGAAAGTTTGATGAAATATCCACCTGAAGTGGAGCGCCAGATACAATTTTAGTTAAAATTGCTGGCTTAAATAAGATGCTTTCATTAATATCAAATACATAACCTGCTGTTAAATGATAATGCAAACGCTCTTTAGAAACCGAACTCACAGAAGAATTTAAATCTTTATTAATATGTCTGGTTTCTAATAAGTTTGGTATAGAAAAACCTAGGTAACTTTTGTCAGAATACCAGAACAACCCAACTCCAACATTGGGAGAAAGTCGGTTATTAATATTATTCTGAGCCAACACATCTCCTGGGTTAAAAACATTTAACTTCATAAAATCAATGTTTAGCATATGTGCACTTAATCGAAAACCAAAAGCTAATTTATAATCTGGAGACGTTCTTAAACTATAGCTTACATCTACTGAAAACTGATTCTCTACTACAGGACCTATGGCATCGTTCGTAAAACTAAGGCCAATTCCTACATTAGAAGAACCAATTGGTGTATGATAAGAAAGTGAATTAGTTGTAGGTGCGCCTTCAAATCCTACCCATTGAGAACGTTGAGATAAAAAGATACTTGTACTACCTCGTGAACCAGCATATCCGGGATTAAAACTCAACGTATTGTACATATAATTGGTATATTGAGCATCTTGTTGAGCATGACTTAATCCAGTAATTAAAATTGCTATAATCGTGAATAATTTTCTCATTTCTTTTTAATTTAAACTATTGCTTTTATCTTTTGAAATTAATGTCTATCTAGTTAGGTATAAATAGCCTTTTCGGTTTTTTTGCTTACCTGATTTTGACGTATATCTTAAAATATAAAAGTAAGTACCTGAAGGTAGTAATGAAGATTTTTTTAAGGGAACCCTTCCTTCTGACAATCCTGTAAAATACCTTCCATTTTGGCCATAGCTTTTAACATCATATACTTTAGTACCCCAACGATTATATATTTCTAAAGAATTTTCTGGATACAACTCAATATTACGAATAACAAATACGTCATTCTCTCCATCACCATTGGGTGTAAGTAAATTAAAAACTTCTAAATCATCTGCAGATGCTTTATGATTATTAAATTCTAAATAATCTGCTAGTCCATCATTATCAGAATCAAGTGGGTTTTTAATATCTAACCCTATTTCATCTTCGTTACTCAAACCGTCTCCATCACAATCAGCAGCTAAAAATTCTTGACTTACGGTCATTGTTCTACTACTAGAAATTGCCGAACAAAAATCTTGTGAATCAGTGTTATCTATATACTCTTGCGCATTACTAACTCCATCTCCATCACAATCTATCATAGACGGCTCTACAGTTACTACAAAACTCGTAGAGGTTTCATTACCATTTACATCTTTAATTGTATAAGTAATTGTGGTGTCTCCTTCCAAAAAGAGATCTCCACTATCATGTGTTTTTACAATAGTAGCAATAGCACAATTGTCTGATACCACTGGTTCAGTCCAAGTTATAATTGCACCACACTGACTCGAGCTACTGACATAGTCAATATTGGTTATACTCGGTGAAGTTACTACTACGGGCTTCTCTGTATCTGTTACGATCACTTCGAAACTACTTGTTGTTTTATTTCCTGAACTATCTGTAGCTGTATATGATACGATAGTTGTTCCTACTGGAAACATATCTCCTGAATTATGTGTACTTACAAATGTTGCGACAGCAGCATTGTCTGAGGCTGTAGGTGCAGTCCAAGTAATTACAGCTCCACAGAGACCTGTATCATTATTTTTAGCAATATCTGAAGGTGTATCTGAAATTACAGGCTTCTGATTGTCTGTTACTGTTACATTAAAACTTGTTGTTGTTTTATTTCCTGAACTATCTGTAGCGGTATAGGTTACAATAGTCGTTCCTATTGGAAACTCATCTCCTGATTCCTTTGAACTTACAAATGTAGCAATAGCACAATTGTCTGAGGCTGTTGGTAATGTCCATGTTACGACTGCTACATTAACTCCGACATCATTATTCTGGGAAATCGCTGCTGGAGTATTTGTAATTACAGGCTTCTCTGTGTCTGTTACCATCACCTCAAAACTACTTGTTGTTTTATTTCCTGAACTATCTGTAGCTGTATACGATACGGTAGTTGTTCCTACCGGAAACGTATCTCCTGAATTATGTGTACTTACAAATGTTGCGACAGTAGCATTGTCTGAGGCTGTAGGTGCAGTCCAAGTAATTACAGCTCCACAGAGACCTGTATCATTATTTTTAGCAATACCTGAAGGTGTATCTGAAATTACAGGCTTCTGATTGTCTGTTACTGTTACCGCCTGAGTTGCTGTTACTGTGTTACCTGCAGCATCTGTAGCCGTCCATGTTACCGTTGTAACGCCTATTGGGAAAACTGTTGGTGCATCGTTAGTAACTGTTGGCGTACCACAATTATCTGAAAACACAGGAGTACCCAATGTTACGTTAGAAGCAGTTGGTAAATCAGCGTCTGTATTTACTGCAACTGCAACCGGAGCTGTGGTAACTGTTGGATCTATTAAATCTTCAATAGTAAGCACAAAAGTTTCAACTGCTTTAAGGTTATAATCATTAGTAACTGTTATAGATATTGTACTGGCTCCTAATTGACCTGTAATTGGGGTTATCGTAACTGTTCTGTTAGATGCAGATCCGCTAAATACAATTGCAGTATTTGGAATTAAATTTGTATTTGAAGAAGTTCCTGTCAGAACCAAATCAACTAAAGGTGTGCTTAGATCAGAAATTGAAAAAGTAAAAGCATTCGTTTCAGTATTTGGACAATTAGACTGATCTGAAATTGCAGAAATAGTTGGATACCCATTAACTGTAACCTGATGAGTAGTTGTTACACCACAATACGTATATGAAATAGTTGTTACACCAGGTGTTATTGGAGTTACCAAACCTGTTTGACTAATTGTAGCTACTGCAACGTCTGAACTAGACCAAACTCCATCTGATGTAAGGTTTTGTAATTGTAACGTACCTCCTAATATAACCTCTTCGTCACCAGTAATTTCTGTAAAATAACCTTTAACCCAGTTACTACTTGTGCTTGCTAAAGATAAATTATTTAAAGTACCCGTATTTGCGTTAGAAGTTAAATCTGTTATTGTTGTAACGCTTGTATTAGTTCCATTAGCAATACCTTGATTAAAATTGTAATATGCAAGAAGCCCTGTTTCATCCCCAGCTAAATCAGTAGTGATATTAGCTAGAATTTCAGCTTGTGTTTTGGCTACATTCCAAAAACGAACTTCGTCAATTTTTCCACTAAATAATGTATTTGTTGTAGTATTACTACTTAACAAAACCTTACCTCCAATAACCCTTGGTGCATTGTTAGCTCCTGTTGCATTGTTTGTATGAGTAGAACTATCCTCAACTCCATTAATAAACATTTTAACAACTCCATTAGATCTGGTAACTGTTAAATGTGTCCATTTATTAAGAGGTATGGAGGTTGTAGAATTTAATCCTGCTCCATTCCATGAAGTTCCGTTTCCAAAATTAGCATGAAGTTTATTAGAACTTGTAATTGCCATAGAGGATATTAAATCTTTTGTAAATATTTCAGAAAAGCTAATAGAAGAACCTTCCCAATACACCCATGCTTGAGATGTAATATCACTTAAATTTTCAATTTTATCACCAACAACAACATAATCGTTTACACCATCAAAATGCAACGCATTATTTGTAACCGCAGTTAAAGATGCTCTTGCACTAGAACAGCCATTTGTGTTGGTGGATTGTGCATAATACGTAGTGCCACCAACCAACGTTGTTGAAGCAGTCAAAGCAGTTCCACCAGTTGGTGATGCAAACCATTCAATTGGTTGTCCG
This sequence comes from Polaribacter sp., assembly GCA_029238315.1. Taxonomy (GTDB): domain Bacteria; phylum Bacteroidota; class Bacteroidia; order Flavobacteriales; family Flavobacteriaceae; genus Polaribacter. Next base: position 9,479 of record JAQWGI010000019.1, read on the forward strand.
TTTAAAGCCGTGGCCTCCAAATCTGCAATAGTATCTCCAGTACATATCAATTGAGTTCCATCTAAACTTACCGTTGGAGCATTGGATGCAGGTAGCACTGTAACGACAACTTCTGTAGGAGTTGCACAACTATTTGAAGTATCGATAACCGAATATGTTGTAGTAACTGATGGAGAAGCAATAACTTCTGCACCAGACGTTGTATTTAACCCACTGTTTGGGGTCCACTCATAAGTTGAACCTCCAGATGCCGTTAAGGTAACTGAATCACCTTCACAAATTGTTATATTGTTACAATTAGGGTTTTGTGCCCCAAAAGCCATCGTTACATATGCTTCATCGTTTAAATAGTCAAATGTTAGCGAACTATGCGTTCCTGGAAAACTAACAATAGTAAACCCTTCATTTCCTGTCATACTAGTAGAGGTAGAATAATCCATTGCCAAACCGTTCCAAATTACTTGATAAGGGACTGATGTATTTATACCAACTGGTGTTCTAGGATTTCCGATACTTGCAAAAGCAACTTGTGGGTTTGTAACAGGTTCACTAAAACTAATCGTAAATGTACCCGCTTTATCATTTCTAATATTGTTACTAGTTGGCACGTTGTATTCAGAAGGGAAACTTGTTTGATTATACATGTACCATGACTGCATGCCTCCATCTGAGTGTGTTACTGTTGCAGTAATATTTCCAAACAGCGTTCCTTTTCCTGTTGTAGAAGATACATCACTCGAGGTAAATGACACCCATTCTAAACCATTTGCCTCACAAAGTGAGTTTGAAACTGATAATGGTTGTGGAACAAGGTTAACAACTCCCGCTAAAGTAATAGTTTCAGCAGTTGCTCCTGTTGAGGAAATAGATACATTCCCTGAAATATTTCCTGATGCGGCATCGTCTTTTACACGTATATATATTGGCGTTGCTGCTATTACACCTCCAGTCTGTGTTAAAGTAACAGTACTTAAAAATCCAGAACCAGCTGAAGTACTTACTTCCCAGTTAGCCGGAGCTGCAATTATAATATCGTCTGTTAAATTTGTTCCTGAAACCGTAAAGGTTTGTTCTTCTGAATTTAAACCTACACATGAAGTAAAACTTGAGATGGTAGAAGAATTATTATTGAAAGAAGGCTGGATAGTTACATGTACTGTTTTTGTGTCTGAAATAGATACACAAGCATCATTTGTCATACCACCATATTCTACAACATAACCTGCAATAGTATTAGTAGATAACGGATAATCATTCCACTCTCCACTTGTAAGAAAATGTGCATAATCTTCGCCAGCTCCATAATCATTTGGCTCACGACTTGCCCAATTTTCATATAAACCTCCCACTGAAGAACCAGAACTTGTTCCTTGCCAGAATTGAGTACCAGCTTCTGGTCCAGTCATCCATTTCCATTGTCCTTCAACTCCTAAATCAGCAGCACCAAACCATCCTTGTCCTGCTAATTTAGAAGCAATAAAAGCATTTTCTTCTGCACTTGTAATAGTTGCTAAATACCCCTGTAAACCATTAAATGTAAGTGCTTCTGCTGCCGCTTTTGCGTCTGACCAAG
>JAQWGI010000024.1 GCA_029238315.1 Polaribacter sp.
GCTTCCTAATTCGTCATTATAAAAACCTAAATATCCGATTTCTGTATTTGCCATTAAAACTAGCTTTTTTGCTAGACTGTTATACCATTTCCCTTTGAATAATAATTTATAGTATTCTAACCATTTAAACCTTTCTGCAGGAGCTAAGCTTTGGTAGTCTTTAGTATTGAAAAGAGAATACGGTACTGTAGCCTTAGCACTAATACTAAAAGTAGAACCGTAGGTTGGGAAAATTAAACTAGGACCAGCTGAATTTCGGCTTAAACTAATATTGTAAGCAAGATTATTTAGATCTCCCTCACTAAGAATATCACTACCAACTCTAAATTGATAATCATTTAGGCCAAAACTTTGGTAACTTAGGGTTTGAGACAACGTAAAGAAATCACTTGGCCATGTGAGTCGTTTTGCAATACCAATTGAAGCACCCGCTATGCCTAAACTTCTATCTCGATTTACATCAAAGGTTTGTCTGTCTAGTTGAAATTGTTTGGATGAATATACCGAGAACGATAAAGATTGAGGTTTTTTACCCCCAAACCATGGTTCTGTGAAAGAAAAACTATAGGTATTAAACGTTCTACTGGTTTGTAATCGAAGTGATAATGACTGACCATCACCCATCGGAAGCGGCTTATAGGCCTCTTTTTTGAATAAATTACGAATAGAAAAATTATTAAATGATAATCCTAAAGTTCCAATGAAAGAACCCCCTCCATAACCTCCTTGAAGTTCTATTTGACTACCTCCTTTTTCGGTTACAGTAAAATCGATATCTGCTGTTTTGTTTTGCCAATCTGGCTTTACTTCTGGTGTTACATTTGTGTCAAAAAAGCCTAGTTGCCCAATTTCTCTAATAGATCTAATAATTTGAGATCTACTAAATAAATCACCGGGCTTTACTCTTAATTCTCTATAAATAACGTGATCATTTGTTTTTTCATTCCCGATAACTGTTACTTTTTTAATTGTAGCTTGCTCGTCTTCACGAATTCTAATCTCTACGGTAATCGAGTCATTAACAACTTTAGTTTCAACAGCATCTACATTGGCAAACAAATATCCGTTATTATGATATAAGGTTTGTAAATCTTGTGAGCTAGGAGTGTTGTCTCCATGAACTCTTTCTTTTAATACAGTACCGTTATAAATATCCCCTTTATCTATACCAAGTATTCTAGAAAGTTGTGCTACAGTAAAGTTTTTATTACCAACATAGTTGATGTCGCTAAAATAGTATTGCTTTCCTTCTTCAACTTCTATTTCTAAGCTAATGGTGTTGTCTTTATTCCAGATTAATTGATCTCCTAAAATTCGAGCATCTCTGTAACCTTGTCTACTATATACTTCTAAGATGCTTTCTAAGTCTTCTCTGTATTTATCTTCTATGTATTTAGAGCCTTTCCAAAATCTACCAAAAAGTTTCTTTTTTGTATTGCTCATTGCTTTTCTGAGTCTTCCGCCAGGAATCTTTTTGTTTCCTGTAAAAGAAATGTCTTTGATTTTAATACGAGAACTTTTGTCTATATAAACATTCATGTTTACGACATTAATGTCTGAAGTGTCTTTTTTTGTGTTGATAGAAACTTTGGTTTTTAGAAACCCTTTGTCTGTAAATTTCTTTTTAAAGAAGTTGGTCGAAGTAACAATTAAGTTCTCAGTAACCATTGCGCCAGTTTTAAGATCTGTATCTTTTTCTAGCTCTTTTCTTTTTGATTTTTTTACACCTGAAAAAACAACCTCATTTAACTGAGGCAATTCTTGGACATCAAACTGAAGATAAGCAACGTTACCATCTAATTTAGCTAGATAAACATCTACATTGCTAAACTGCTTACTTTCGTACAATTTTTTGATAGCACTTGTCAGTTTGTCACCAGGTAACTTAATCATTTGACCATTTCTTAAGCCCGTAAATATCTTTACGGTTTCTTCACTAAATTTTTTTAATCCAGTAACAGTGATGCCTCCCAGCACATACTCTTGCCCTTTTACGTAAGGAATTTTTTTGGAAAGGCTGTCTTTTAAAGATGTATTATTGGTTTGTCCGTTAACATTTACAGTTAAAAAACAGATTAAAAATAGTACTACAATAGTATATTTACTCATTTGGTGTTTCAATTTGTTCGCTTGTTTTACCGAAGCGTCGTTCTCTATTTTGATATTCAATTATTGCGTCAAAAAAATCGCTTTTTCTAAAATCTGGCCAAAGTGCATTGGTAAAATATAGTTCGGCATAGGCCATTTGCCATAATAAAAAATTACTTATTCTTTGTTCACCACTTGTACGAATCATTAAATCAACGTCGGGCAAATTAAATGTATATAAATGATTATTAATAACTTTTTCGTCTATTTCTTCTATCTGAAGTTCGTTATTAACAACTTTTTTAGATATGTTTTTGATAGTATTAACAATTTCTTCTCTTGAGCCATAACTTAATGCTAAAGTTAATGTGATTTTAGAATTTGTTTCTGTTAGTTTGATAATTTCTTGTAAAGTTTTTTGTGCTTTTTGGGGAAGTGAATCTAAATTTCCAATTGCATTAACTTTTACATTGTTTTTTTGAAAAGTTGGAAGTTCTTTTTTTAGTGATGAAATTAATAGTTTCATCAAAGCATTTACCTCCATTTTTGGACGATTCCAATTCTCTGTAGAGAAAGCGTATAAAGTAATTGCTTTTACACCAATTTCTGCTGCTGCTTCAATAGATTCTCTGACTGCATCTAATGCGTTTCTATGTCCAAAAACACGCTCCATTCCTTTACTTTTTGCCCAACGGCCATTGCCATCCATAATAACAGCAACGTGTTGTGGCACTTTTTGTAAATTAATGTGTAGTTTTTTATTCATATTTAATTTTTAATTGGTAAAGCAAGCTGGTCTTCCAAAAGCGTACACTAAAGAAATACCTGTAAACATGTACCAATCATTTGCATTTCCTCCAAAACTTAATGAAGGTATTTTACTTGTTGTATAATCTAAGTCATCTGCAAACACATACCTGACTCTCGTTTCTATTGAAAAACCAATTTTTTCTGCCAATTTACCCTTAAATCCAACTCCAAACGGAATCCCATATGAAACCATTGTTTTTAGATTGTATTGTCCTGCGCTAACTTCAGACGCTACAGTATTATAGGCAAATGCCCCAACTTCTAATAAAATATAAGGCGTGTATATTTTATCTTGTGAAGTCATGTCATATTCAAAAAAATTATACTCTATTCCTATGGCTACTTCCTTAATTGAATTTGTGAAATTAAAATTTCTATTTATTCTCATAGGGTTAGATGATTCCGCATCATCACCACTAATTGGTAATATACTTAATGCGCCTCTTAAGGCTATTCTTGGATTGATATTGTATTTGTAAATAAGGCCTCCCGCTACATTATTGGGATTGATATAGTTAGATTTACCTACATCTCCAATATAATTACTTCCTCCTAAAAATATTCCAATTTCGTTAATCTGTCCCCAAGAAATGCTTGAGAAACAAATAAGTACTATTGCCAAAAATTGTTTCTTCATCTAAAAAAATAGCGTGCAAATATAGGGATTTGAATTTGCTTTATAATGTTAATAACTTGTCTTTTTTGAATAACTATTATTTTGAGTAAATATTGTTGGTGTTTAAAGGTTTTTGACCTCGTTTCTGGTGTCTTCCCCCCACAAGAGTTTACTTCGCAAAGTTTTAAGAAAAGATTGGTTAATTAAAGAGATTGTTTTGATTTTAAAAGGAGCTTTTTCTATATATACTTTTGTGTTTTCCGTAATGGTACAAATTCTAGAGTCTAAAGTCATTAAAAAAGTATCTTCTCTACCGCTAACTTCTAATTTTATTTTTGTGCTGTCAGAAATTACTAGCGGTCTAGCATTTAAATTATGAGGTGCAATAGGCGTAATTGCTAAACTTTTAGAGTTTGGCAACACAACAGGTCCATTACAGCTTAAAGAGTATCCAGTAGAGCCTGTTGGAGTACACACAATAAGACCGTCTGCCCAATAATTAGTTAAATATTCTTCATCTAAATAGGTTTGTATGCCAATCATAGAAGTAGTGTTTTTTCTGGCAACGGTAACTTCATTTAGCGCAAAATTAATTTCTGATAGCGCAGTTGTTTGTGGAGACGTTTTTACACTTAAAAGTGTGCGTTCTTGAACTTTAAATGCATTTGAAAACAGCTGCTCTATAACTTGTTTGATTTCATTTCTTTGAATGGTTGCTAAGAAACCCAACCGACCTGTATTAATGCCTAAAACAGGAATGTTTAGGTCTCTTATAAAAGTTATAGATCTTAAAATGGTTCCATCTCCTCCAATTGTAAAAAAGAAATCAAAAGAATTGTTTAAATCATTAAAATGAGAAAATGTCGGGTATTTTTTTGGTAATAAATGTGCTGTTTGAAAAAGATCATAAAACTCTTTTTCAAAAAAAACAACAACGCCTTTTTCTTGTAAAATAGCGATTAAAAACAATACTTCTTTTATTGATTTTGTATTGTGAGATTGCCCGTAAATTGCTACTTTTTTCATGATTTACGTGTTTAAGAATTTTTGTAAATAATCAGACCTATCTTTGAGTTCTTCTAAATACATATCGTCTTTGAGTTCTGAAATTACTGTGTAGTTATAACGCCTAAAAGTTTGAATAATGTCATTAATTTCTTGAGACGAGATTTTAAGTGTTGCTTGAACTTTTTCAGTATCTCTTTTAGATTCGTATACGCCTAGAATTATCCCGTTGTTCGATTCAATAATCTGAGCAATTTCACTCATAGTGTAATCATCAATGTTTTTCTCTACTACTAAAATGAATCCTTCAGAATTTAAAAACGGCGTTTGATTAAGTTCATCTAAAACATCGCTAAGCTCAAGGTAACCAAAGTAATTGTTATTAATTAGAATAGGTGTTATATTTGAATTATACTCTGCGAAAACTTTTAAAGTGTCTAAAATAGATTCGTTAAACTCAGTTTTAAAATACTCGAAAATACTTTGCAGTTCTTTCAATGAAATGGCTCTATTATCGATTGATAAAACGTCAGTTTGAGAAATACATCCAATAAAATGGTTGTTTTCTAGTACAGGAATGTGTGTGATAAGATGTGTTTCAAAAAGCTTTAAGGCTTCTTTAACAGTATTTTGCGTTGTTAATGGCTTAAAATCGTTTGATATATAATCTGTCATATTCATACGTTACGAATATACTATAAAAAGGCTAATAATTTTTGATGAAATCTGTACTTTTGCTGTTTAGATTTTTAAGATGACAAAATTAAGTGTAAATGTAAATAAAATTGCGACCTTGCGAAATTCTCGTGGTGGAGATGTGCCAAATCTTATAAAAGTTGCAGCCGATATTGAATCTTTTGGAGCAGAAGGAATTACCATTCATCCAAGACCAGACGAACGTCATATTCGGTATAAAGACGCATACGATTTAAAGAATATTGTAACTACAGAATACAATATAGAAGGGAATCCAATTCCGAAGTTTATGGAAATGGTATTACAAATTAAACCAACACAAGTTACGTTGGTGCCTGATAGTGTTGATACTTTAACTTCAAATGCTGGTTGGGACACAATTACAAATCAAGCATATTTAAAAGAAGTGATTTCTGAATTTAAAAATGCAGGAATTAGAACTTCTATATTTATAGATACTGATTTAAAGCTGATTGAAGCTGCTGCAAGAACAGGAGCAGATCGCATTGAATTGTACACAGAAGAGTTTGCAACTCAATTTGATTTAGGAAACAAAAACGCTGTAAAACCTTATACAGAAGCTGCAATTTTAGCGCATGATTTGGGTTTAGGGGTTAATGCTGGGCACGATTTAAGTTTAGAGAATATCAAATTTTTTAAAGAGAATATTCCGAATTTAGCAGAAGTTTCTATTGGACATGCATTGATTTCTGAATCTCTATATTTAGGATTAGAAAATGTGGTAAATATGTATTTACATAAGTTAAAAAGCTAGAAAGCAAAAAATTTTAAAGTATGTCAGGTCGAGCGGAGATGAGATCTAAATCAAATAAATAAATGCAAATTTTACATTCAAAAATTATCGGAGAAGGAAAGCCATTGTTAATTTTGCACGGTTATTTTGGCAATGGTGATAATTGGAAATCAATTGCAAACAACCTACAAGATTCTTTTCAAATCCATTTAATAGATCAAAGAAATCATGGAAGAAGTTTTCATTCTGATGCGTTTGATTATGAGTTAATGGTAGAAGATTTGCGCAATTATATTAAGCATCATCAATTAGAAAAAGTCCATTTGTTAGGACATTCTATGGGCGGAAAAACAGTAATGTTATTTGCTGTAGAATATCCGGAATTGGTAACCAAATTAATAGTTGCAGATATTTCTCCGAGAATGTACCCGCCACATCATCACGATATTTTAGATGCATTAAATTCTATTGATTTTACAATTCAAAATTCAAGAAAACTTGTGGATCTTAAATTGGCAGAATTGATTCCAGAAGTTGGAGTTCGTCAGTTTTTATTAAAAAGTGTGTATTGGAGAGAAAAAGGAAAACTAGACTTCCGCTTTAACTTAGATTCATTAACAGAAAATAATAACGAAGTTGGGGCTGCTCTGCCTTCCTTTACGGTTTTTGAAGGTGAAACATTATTTTTAAAAGGCGAAAACTCTGGTTATATTTCTTCAAATGAGGAACCGATAATTAACGCACATTTTCCGAATCATAAAATTGTAAGCATAAAAAACGCAGGACATTGGCTGCATGCCGAAAAACCGAAAGATTTTTTAAGTGCCTTGCAAGACTTTTTGTGTTAATTTTTCTATCAAAAAAAACATCTTTCTTTATTGGAAACCTGCCTTTTTATTAGTAAAATAAGGTTGCTCTACTTTTCGTATAAGTATACTTTAATTAAAATAGTTAATAATGAATTTTCTTCTTAAAGTATTGATAACAGCAGTTGCAGTTTTTATAGCTGCGGCAATCTTACCAGGCGTTGAAGTTGCAAATTATGCCACTGCAATTTGGGTAGCTTTTACCATGTCACTTTTAAATATGGTTGTAAGACCACTTTTAATATTTTTTACATTACCAGCAACAATAGTAACATTAGGTTTATTTTTGTTTGTGATAAACGCATTAATAATTTTATTAGCAGCAGATTTGGTTGGTGGGTTTTTAGTGTCGAGTTTTTTCTCTGCATTGTTGTTTAGTGTTTTGGTATCAATATTTAGATCCATGTTGTTTAAGTTGTTGAAAAACAAAAAAGAAGAAGAATTAAAATAACTGAAATAGAAGTGTTTAAACCTTTGCAGAGTTGACAAAAATCACTAATTTTGCAGCCAATTTTTAAGATTATAATTGATTATTATGAATATTACCAAAGAAAACGTAGATGCATTAAATGCAGTTGTTAAAGTTGATATTGTTGCAGAAGACTATCAAACTAAAGTAGCAGAAGTTTTACAAGATTACCGTAAAAAAGCTGATATCCCAGGATTTAGAAAAGGACACGTGCCAATGGGAATGATAAAAAAGCAGTACGGAAAATCTGTAATGATTGATGAGGTAAACAAATTACTACAAGAATCTTTAAATAAATTTTTAACGGAAGAGAAATTAGATATTTTAGGAAATCCATTGCCTAGAATTCAAGATGATTTTTCTTGGGATACAGAAACTTTTTCTTTTGAATTTGAATTAGGTTTAGCACCTGATTTTAAAGTAGATTTAACTGCAAAGAAAAAAATTACACAATATAATATTGTTGCAGATGATGCTTTAATTGATAAAGAAATTGAAAATTTACAAGCACGTTACGGAAAAATGAATGCTGTTGATGTAATCGCAGAAACCTCTAACGTAACAGGTACTTTTGTAAACGAAGAAAATGATATTAATAAAAAATCTTCAATTGTTTTAGCTGATTTAAAAGGTAAAGCAAACTTAAAAAAGTTCGTAGGTGCTAAAGTGGGTGATGTTATAGAGTTAAAAACAAAAGGGTTGTTTTCTGACGACCATAAATTGGAAGGAACTTTAGGATTATCTCACGATAAAATTCATGGTTTAGACATTAAAGTATCTTTAACTGTAGAGGAAATTACTGAAACAGAGTTGGCAGAATTAGATCAAGAATTATTTGATAAATTATTCCCGAATGGTGATGTAAAATCTGTAACTGAAGTAAGAAACAGAATTAAAGAAGATGCAGAAAAGCAATTTTTAACACAAGGAGATCAACAATTATTAAATGCTGTAACTGAGTATTTAGTAGAAAACACAAAGTTTGATTTGCCAGCAGAGTTTTTGCAAAAATGGTTAGCAACTGCAGGAGAAAAAGAAATGACTTCTGAAGAAGCTGCAGCTGAATATGCAAAATCTGAAAAAGGGTTACGTTACCAATTAATCGAAGGAAAGATTATGAAAGATAACGATATCAAATTAGATTATGCAGAATTGGTAGAGTATGCAAAAGGATTTATCAGAACGCAAATGGCACAGTTTGGTAACATGAATCCTGAAGAAAAAGAATTGGACGATATCGCAGCAAGAATCTTAGGAAACCAAGAAGAAGCAAAGCGTTTACAAGAACAATTAATTTCTCATAAATTGTTAACTTTCTACAAAGAAAACATCACTTTTAAAACAAAAGAAGTTACTTACGAAAACTTTATCAAAGAAGTTTATAAGTAAAAGAACAACTTAAAGATGTCATTTTTTTGAAAGTGTCACCTCAAGCGGAGTCGAGAGGATTTTTTAAAATTTGATACATAAAATAAAAAACCTGAATGTTAAAAATTCAGGTTTTTTTAGCCATCAACAGTAACAAAATATTAACTTTATAGTTCTTATATTTACAGTTCAAACATTAAAATACAATCAGAAATGGATTACGGAAAAGAGTTCGAAAAATACGCAACCAAACATCACGGCATTAGCAGTACACATATAGGGAAAATAACGAGTAGTTTAACGCCATATATTATGGAAGAACGCCAAATGAACATTACTCAAATGGATGTTTTTTCGCGTTTAATGATGGATAGAATTATCTTTTTGGGAACCGGAATTAACGACCAGGTTGCCAATGTAATTCAAGCGCAATTATTATTCTTAGAAAGTGTAGATGCAACCAAAGATATTTCAATTTATATCAACTCGCCTGGAGGCGGTGTTTATGCCGGATTAGGAATTTATGATACCATGCAATTTATAAAACCAGATGTTGCAACAATTTGTACAGGAATGGCAGCTTCTATGGGAGCCGTTTTAATGTGTGCAGGAGAAAAAGGAAAACGTTCTGCGTTGCCGCATTCTAGAATTATGATTCACCAACCTTTAGGTGGTGCACAAGGACAAGCTTCTGATATTGAAATTACAACAAGAGAAATTTTAAAATTGAAAGACGAGTTGTATGAAATTATAGCAAATCATTCTGGACAAACTATCGAGAAAGTTCATGCAGATTCTGATAGAGACTATTGGATGAAAGCAAACGAAGCAAAAGAATACGGTATGATTGACGAAATTTTAACAAGAAAGCAATAAAAATCTGTTGTTCCTGCAAATGCAGGAGTCTCAAATTAAAGTAGAAGAAATGTCGAAAGAAGAAAATTTAGAATGTTCGTTTTGTGGTCGTCAAAAAGCTGAAACAAATTTGCTAATTGCAGGAATTGATGCACATATTTGTGATAAATGTATTGAACAAGCAGGCGGAATTTTAGAAGAAGAAGTTACTGAAAAGCAAGCTGCTGGTTTGTCTAAAGATGTAATGTTAAAAAAACCTTTAGAAATTAAAGAGTTTTTAGACGAATATATTATTGGGCAAATTGAAACTAAAAAATCAATGTCTGTTGCGGTTTACAATCACTACAAAAGATTGTTGCAAACCAAAACAGAAGAAGACGATGTAGAAATAGAAAAAAGTAATATTGTGCTGGTTGGTGAAACTGGAACAGGAAAAACATTGGTTGCAAGAACCATTGCAAAGATGTTAAATGTGCCGTTTTCTATTGTTGATGCTACTGTATTAACGCAAGCTGGTTACGTTGGTGAAGATGTAGAAAGTATTTTAAGTAGATTATTACAAGCCGCAGATTACGATGTTGCTAAAGCAGAAAGAGGCATTGTTTTTATCGATGAAATTGATAAAATTGCTCGTAAAGGAGATAATCCGTCAATTACAAGAGATGTTTCTGGTGAAGGAGTTCAGCAAGCATTATTAAAATTATTAGAAGGCTCGGTTGTAAACGTTGCGCCAAAAGGCGGAAGAAAACACCCAGATCAAAAGTTTATTGAAGTCAATACAAAAGATATTTTATTTATTGCAGGTGGTGCTTTTTCTGGAATTGATAGAATTATTAGCAAGCGCTTAAATATGCAAGCTGTTGGTTATTCTGCTTCAGTTGCAGAAGATAAAATTGATGAAGAAAATTTATTACAATACATCATTCCTTCAGATTTAAAATCTTTCGGATTAATTCCTGAGATTATTGGCCGTTTACCAGTGTTGAGTTATATGAATCCGTTAGATGCAGAAACCTTAAGGGCAATCTTAACAGAACCTAAAAACTCAATCATAAAACAATATACAAAGTTGTTTTCTATGGATGATATAACGTTCGAAATACAAGAAGAAGCCTTAATGTATATTGTTAATAAAGCTGTTGAATACAAGCTTGGAGCACGTGGATTACGTTCTCTATGTGAAGCGATTTTTACCGATGCAATGTTTGAATTACCAAGTTCAAATGAAAAAGAATTTGTAGTAACTAAAGAATATGCAGAAAATAAATTAACGAAAACTGCACTAAAGAAAATGAGCGTTGCTTCTTAATAATGATATTTACTGAACTTGTTTCAGTATTTCATTTTATATAAATCTAAAAAGACCTCATAAAAGATAATTTTATGAGGTCTTTTTTTCTATTTTTGTTTTATGATATCCAAAGAAACCATAGACCGTGTTTTTGAAACTGCTCGCGTAGAGGAGGTAATTGGCGAATTTGTTCAATTAAAAAAAGCGGGAAGTAATTTCAAAGGATTAAGCCCTTTTACGGATGAGAAATCTCCCTCTTTTATGGTTTCTCCTGTGAAACAAATTTGGAAGGATTTTAGTACTGGCAAAGGAGGAAATGCCATTTCTTTTCTGATGGAACACGAACATTATTCGTACCCAGAAGCCATAAAATATTTAGCTAGAAAATACAATATTGAAATTGAAGAAACGGAGCAGTCAGACGAGCAAAAACAGCAATTAAACGAACGTGAAAGTATGTTTGTGGTGTCTAAGTTTGCATCCGAATATTTTCATGATTTAATGCTGAATACACAACAAGGGAAAGCAATTGGGCTTTCTTATTTTAAAGAGCGTGGTTTTAGAGATGACATTATTAAAAAGTTCGATTTAGGGTATTGTAAAGACGAATGGGATAATTTTACAAAAGCGGCTTTAGATAAAGGCTACGATATAAAATATTTAGCATCTACTGGATTAACAATTGTAAAAGAAAATAAGCAGTTTGATCGATTTAAAGGTCGAGTTTTATTTCCGATTCATTCCATGTCTGGTAGAGTTTTAGGTTTTGGTGGACGAATTTTAACTGCAGATAAAAAAGCGGCCAAGTATTTAAATTCGCCTGAAAGCGATATTTATCATAAGAGTAAAATATTATACGGAATTTATCAAGCGAAAAAAGAAATTGCCAAACAAGACAATTGTTTTTTAGTAGAAGGATATACCGATGTAATTTCTTTTCATCAATCTGGAATTGAAAATGTGGTTGCGTCATCTGGAACTGCATTAACCTCTGATCAAATTAGATTGGTAAATAGATTGACGAAGAACATTACAGTTCTTTTTGATGGTGATGCTGCTGGATTAAGAGCATCTATCCGTGGAATCGATTTGATTTTAGAGCAAGGAATGAATGTGAAGGTAGTTTCTTTTCCGGAAGGAGAAGATCCAGATAGCTTTGCAAAATCGCATTCTGATGCTGAGCTAAAACAATATTTAGAGGATTCTGCACAAGATTTCATCAACTTCAAAGTTTCGTTGTTGATGAAAGAAGCTGCCAATGATCCCGTAAAAAAAGCAGGATTGATACGTGATATTGTTACCAGTATTTCTAAAATTCCGGACGGAATTCAGCGTGAAGTTTATGTGCAAGAATGTTCTCGAATCATGGAAATTTCTGAACGTGTTTTGTTTAGTGAATTGGCACAACTCTTAAATAAAGAAGCGAATTCTAAAGCATCAAAACAAAGATCTCAAAATGTTGATCCTAATCAACCACCACCAGAATATTTTGCTGAGCAAGATGCTGCTATGACCGCTGTAAAAGGTGGTGTAGTTTCTTCTCAAAAAATTGATCAATTAGATATTTTAGAAAAAGAAATTATCAGAATTTTACTATTGTACGGTAATGAAGAAGTAGGTTTTACCAATGTAGTAGAAGTAGAGAATGCAGAAGGAAAAATAACTGAAGAGATTCAGGAATATATTTCGCCTGTTTTTAAAGAATTGTATTTAAATCTTCAAGATGATGAGGTTGAATTTACCAATGCTGTTTTTCAATTGGTGTATTATGAGTTGATCAATCAAATCGGTCAAAATGAAAAAATTGACATTAATAGCTTAACAAATCATCCAAATAAAGAAATTTCAAATGAGGTTACGAGTATTTTAATGGATGAAGAAAAATATACGTTGAGTGAATGGGAACGAAAAAATATTTTTGTTGCCGAAACTGCTAGTATCTTACCGAAATTAGTGTCAGACGCCATCTTAAATCTTCGACGAATACTTATCGAACGTAAGATTACTGAAATTATGAAAGCGTCTCAAAAGGATAGTTCTATAAAAGTAGATTTGGAGTTGATTTCAAATTATACAGGGCTAAAGAAACGTTTATTTGAGAAGTTAAACCGTGTTGTTTAGCTCTCAATTTTAATACATATACTTAGTTTTTTTGTATATTGTATGCTGCTAAAAAGAAATAAAAATGAAAAAACTGCTACAAATATTAAAAATAATTCAATTACTTATTGTGTTGCCATTTTCAATTGCAAATGGTTCTAAGAAGAAATCGTATCATAAGATTAAACGAAGGATGATTGCTGCAAACTTACTTTAGTTTATCACTAATTTCACAAACTGGTATTGGAAGCATTTTATGTTGATTCAGAGTATTTAACCTTGTGTAAATTTTGAACACTTCTAATTCTCTGTTTTCAAAATCAGAAATAGTTTTACCACTTTCCAACATTCTCATTGCCCATTCCAATTCATCATAAGAAGCACCTATTTGATCTTCATCGGTTCTGCTATCTCCAAATAAACCATCAGTTGGTTGCGCATTTTGTATGGAGTTTGCAACATTTAAGTAATTTGCTAATTCGTAAACCTCAGACTTTAATAAATCTGCAATCGGACTTAAATCAACACCTCCATCGCCATATTTAGTGTAAAATCCAACACCAAAATCTTCTACTTTATTTCCAGTTCCGGCAACCAATAAACCATGAATTCCTGCTAAATAATACAACGAAGTCATGCGTAATCTAGCTCTTGTATTTGCGAAAGCTAAATCAGTAACGACCTTACTTTTTGAAACGGGCACTTGATTTTTAAACTCTTCAAAGGTACTTGTCAAATCAATTTTTATAGAAGAAACGTTACTGAATTCTTTTTTTAAATTATTAATGTGTTCTAAAGCTCTGTTAACTTGACTTTCTGCTTGATGAATTGGCATTTCAACACAAATCAATTTTAAACCAGTTTTGGCACATAAAGTAGAAGTTACAGCAGAATCTATTCCGCCAGAAACACCAATAACAAATCCGTTTACTTTTGCGTTTGTTGCATAATTCTTTAACCAATTAACAATATGTTCAGATACTCTTTCTGTATTCATTTATAAACTATTTTAGTACTTTTGTCGTTCTTAAATTAGAACTCTAATATACAAAGATAATGCGGAAATATTTTTTCATTTATTCTCTTTTTACAATCTTATTTTCATGTAATTCAAAACAAGAAAATCAAGTTGACGTTAGCGCAATTGAAGTAGATTTTACCATTGATAGATTTGATGTCGATTTTTATAGCACATCAGAAACTTCACTTTTTAAGACAAAAGAAAAGTATCCGTTATTCTTTCCGAAGGACACACCAGATTCAGTTTGGGTACATAAGATTAAAAATAAGAGCGAGCAAGAGTTGTTTAAAGAAACACAAAAAGTGTTTTCTAATATTGATTTTCTTAAAGATGATTTAGAAAAATTATTTAAGCACATTAAATATTATAACTCAACATTTAAATCGCCAAAAGTAGTTACACTTTTAACGAATATAGATCATCAAAATAATGTACTATTTACAGGAGCGTATTTACTGATTTCGTTGGATGTTTATTTAGGTAAAAATCATCAGTTCTACGCTGATTATCCATCGTATATCAAACAAAATTTTGAAAAAGAAAATATTATAGTGGATGTTGCAAGAGCAATGATTCCAAAAAATATTCACATAAATGACAGAACTTTTGTTAGTAAAATGATTCTAGAAGGAAAGAAATTATATCTATTAGATAAATATTTGCCATCTATTGAAGATTATCAGAAAGTAGGCTATTCTGTAGTAAAGAATAATTGGGCAATTGAAAATGAAAAGCAAGTTTGGAAGTATTTCATAGAAAACAAAATGTTATTTAGTACTGAAACAAAATTGAATAAAAGATTTTTAGAAATGGCACCGTTTTCAAAATTTTACAGATCTGAAGATACATTGTCTCCAGGCAGAATTGGTGCATGGATTGGTTGGCAAATTGTGCGTTCATATATGAAACATAATGATGTATCTTTGCAGCAATTATTAAAAACACCTTCAGAAGAAGTTTATAAAAATTCAAAATACAAACCTAAAAAATAATGGCAGTAAAACACAATTCAGAAATAAAATTTAATGTTGGATTAGACGAAAATAAAGTTCCTGAAACTATTTTTTGGACGGCTGAAGATGGTGGAATAGAAAATTCTGAATCAAAAGCAATCATGATTTCAGTTTGGGATCATTTAAAGAAAGATACACTTCGCATGGATTTATGGACAAAAGATATGCCGGTTGATGAAATGAAACAGTTTTTTCATCAAACCTTAGTTTCTATGGCAAACACTTTTGAACGTGCTACAGATGATCAAAAAATGAGTGCTACTATGAGAGATTTTTGTGATTATTTTGCTGAAAAATTAGAGTTAAAAAAATAATTTACTGCTTAAAAAAAGAGTTTTTTACCTTTTGATTTTAAATACGAGAAAGATTACCTTATTGTTCTTTTTGTATTTTCATTTAATATACTCCCTTATTTAGTTAGATTATTTATAAAAAAACATATGTCTAAGAAGCTTAGTTTCTTGTTCAATATTTACAGGTCAGGTATTTTACCATTTTTTCACAAAAAAGACTAGTTGATTTTTGTGCTGGTATTTCAAAGGAGTATTGTGCCCAAGAAAAGCATAAGCAATATAATAAGTAATCTTAAAAGACAATTTAGATCTTTTAAATTGGAGAGATCATCAGATGGTAGATTTATAAAGGAATATTAACAGTTATTAATTTCTTTAATAACAAATTGATAATCATTTGTGTTGTTTACAAAATCAAGCTCAGAAACATCTATAATTAAGGTGTTAAGGTTTTGTTGTGTTTTGATAAAGCTGCTATACCCTTGATGTATTTTTTCTAAATATTCAGGCTGAATATTTTGTTCATACGTTCGCCCTCTTTTCTTAATATTTTCAAGAAGCCTGTCAGTATTCTGATATAAATAGACATATAAATCTGGTTTAGTTATTTCTTTATACATCAAATCAAACATCTTTCTGTATAATAAATATTCTTCTTTCTGTAGCGTTACTTGTGCGAAAATTAACGATTTAAAGATGTAGTAATCAGAAACTATTAAGTTTTTAAATAGGTCAAATTGAGCCAAATCATCAGAAAGTTGTTGATAACGATCTGCTAAAAAACTCATTTCTAAAGGAAATGCATATCTTTCTTCATCTTCATAGAATTTCGGCAAAAAAGGATTATCTGCAAAGCGTTCTAAAACAACTTTAGCGTTAAATTCGTCTGACATCATCTTAGCTAAACTAGTTTTACCAGCGCCTATATTACCTTCTATTGCTATGTAATTGTATTTTTCTGTTAAAGGAATTGGTCTAGTTAATGTTTCTTTTATTTTGGTGATTTCTGAGGTGTCTACACAAGAATCTAAACATTTGTGTATCTGTTTTTTTGCTACAGGATGTGTAAGGTTGGGTGCAATTTCTGTCAAAGGAACTAGTACAAATTTACGCTCTAGCATTCTTGGATGAGGTACTATTAATTCTTTTGAAAAAATTACTTCATCATCAAACAAAGCAATATCAATATCAATAATTCGATCTGTATAGGTTTTTGAGTTGTTTCTAATTCTGCCAAGTGTGTTTTCTATTTCTTTGCATTGGTTTAGCAATGTTTCTGGCGGAAGGTAAGTAGAAGCTTTTATGCAAATATTAAAAAAATTTTCTCCTTCAAAACCCATTGCAGGTGTTTGGTAGACAGAAGATACTTTTTGAACAGCACCTATCTTATCAGCGATTAAATAAATAACTTTTTGTAAGTTTTTTAGTTTATCACCTTGATTGGTTCCTATTGATAGATATGTAATACGTTGGATTTTCATAAATGAAGCACAAAGAAAATAAATCTTAAAAGAATAACTAGAATAACTTTGATGCATTTATTAACATTTAGTACAAATTAGTATCAATCGTTAATGCATAAAAAAAAGCACCTAATATCTATTAAGTGCTTTTTAGTTATTCTATAGAAGTCTAAATTTAATTAGTCTCTCTTTTCTCTTGGCTTTCTATCGTCACGTCTATTATCACGACCACGATTATCTCTTCCTCTATTGTTGTCTCTTGGCGGTCTTGCTACATATCCTTCTGGCTTTTCTAGCAATGCTTTACGAGATACTTTTTCTTTACGAGTTCTTGGGTCTAGACCAAAATACTTTACTTCAAAAACATCTCCCATGTTTACAACATCGGTAACATTTTCTGTACGTTCCCAAGCTAATTCAGAAACATGTAGTAAAACTTCGTTTCCTGGAGCATCTAAATATTCTACAACAGCACCAAAATCTAACATTTTAATTACTTTTACTTGGTAACTATTGCCAACTTCTGGCTTAAACATCATAGATTCTATACGTGCAATTACTGCTTCGATACCTTCAGGATTAGTTCCTAAAATTTCTATAATCCCTTCTTCCGTTTCAGCATCCTCAGTAATTACAATTGTTGTTTCTGTTTCTTTTTGTAATTCTTGAATGTGTTTACCTCCAGGTCCAATAAATGCCCCAATTAATTCATTAGGAATTCTTCTGTTAATCATTTTAGGAGCATGCGCTTTTACTTCTTCGTTTGGAGTAGTGATTGTGTCAGTTAGCTTTTCTAAAATGTGTAAACGCCCATCTCTAGCTTGCTTTAAAGCATTTACTAGAATCTCATAAGAAAGTCCTTTTACTTTAATATCCATTTGACATGCGGTAATTCCTTCAGAAGTACCTGTTACTTTAAAGTCCATGTCTCCTAAGTGATCTTCATCACCCAAAATATCAGATAAAACAGCATAACGATCTCCGTCTGAAATCAACCCCATGGCAATACCAGAAACTGGTCTTGTCATTTGAACACCCGCATCCATTAATGCCATTGTACCTGCACAAACAGTTGCCATAGAAGAAGAACCGTTAGATTCTAAAACTTCAGAAACAACTCTTACCGTATAAGGACAATCGTCTGGAATCATTCCTTTTAACCCACGTTGTGCTAAGTTTCCATGACCAACTTCTCTACGAGACGTTCCTCTTAATGGTCTAGCTTCACCTGTACAAAAAGGAGGGAAGTTGTAGTGTAGGTAAAAAGTTTCTTCACCTTCATAAGATGGCATGTCAATTTTATTTGCTTCTCTACTGGTACCTAGAGTTACAGTTGCAAGCGCTTGTGTTTCTCCACGTGTAAAAATAGAAGAACCATGTGTTGATGGTAAGTAATCTACCTCACACCAAATTGGTCTAATATCTGTTGTTTTACGACCATCTAAACGTAAGCCTTCTGCTAAAGTTAATTCACGTACGGCAGCTTTTTGAGATTTGTTAAAATATTTTCCAATTAAATCTCCGTAATCTTCAATTTCTTCTTCTGTAAATGTAGCTTCTAGTGCTTCTTTTACTTCTGCAAATGCTGTAGATCTCTCTGCTTTAGAAGTTCCTTTTTTAGCAATCGCATAACATTTATCGTAACAAAAGTCATTTATTTTTGCAGCTAATGCATCATCTTCTCTTTCTCCTTCGTATGCTCTTGTTTCTTTCTTTCCAAAAGCTTCAGCTAAACGAACTTGAGCAGCACATTGAATCTTAATAGATTCATGAGCAAACTTAATTGCTTCTGCCATTTCTTCTTCAGAAATCTCATCCATTTCACCTTCAACCATCATTACAGAATCTGCAGAAGCTCCAATCATCATATCAATGTCAGATTCTGCTAATTGTGCTCTGCTTGGGTTAATTACAAATTCTCCATTTACTCTAGCAACACGTGCTTCAGAAATTGGACATTCGAAAGGGAAGTCTGATAATTGAATGGCTGCTGATGCTGCTAAACCAGCTAATGCATCTGGCATAACATCTTTGTCATGTGACATTAATTGAATCATTACTTGTACTTCAGAATGATAATCTTTTGGGAATAATGGACGTAAAACACGGTCTACTAAACGCATTGTTAAAACTTCTCCATCACTTGGTCTTGCTTCTCTTTTAAAGAATCCTCCAGGATATCTTCCTGCAGCGGCAAATTTTTCTCTATAATCTACTGTTAATGGTAAAAAATCAACAGTACCAGCTTTGTAGCTAGATACTACTGTACACAATAACATTGCGTCTCCCATTCTTACAACAACTGAACCGTGTGCTTGTTTTGCTAATTTACCGGTTTCTAATGAGATGGTTCTTCCATCTCCAAGGTCTATTACCTCGTTAAATACTTTTGGAATCATAAAATCTTAATTCTAAGTTAATACTTTTTTGTGTGTTGTGTTGTTGTTCTGTTGTTGCTTTACTTCCAATGGAAATACAAGAATTTTGTTAAGACTCTTGATTTTTTTATATAGATTCTGATTGTTAGCCAGAATTAAATACTTTGTAAAATAAAAAAGAGGCACGTTTATAGAGCCTCTTTTTTTGTTAGGTTTTATTTTCTAATTCCTAATTCTTTGATAATTGCACGATATCTTGTAATATCAGTTTTCTTTAAGTAATCTAATAAACTTCTACGTTTACCTACTAACTTTACTAAAGAACGCTCTGTATTATAATCTTTACGATTCTTTTTTAAGTGCTCTGTTAAGTGGTTGATTCTAAAAGTGAACAATGCAATTTGCCCTTCTGATGTTCCAGTGTCTGTTGCAGACTTACCGTGTTTTGTAAAGATTTCCTCTTTAACTTCTTTTGTTAAATACATGCCAATATTATTTTAAATGATTTTTATGTACATCAATGATTTTTTCATTGAAGCTGCAAATATACATTAAATTTTATTTTTTTTAATAGATTTTTAAATCAATTAATAAACAAGAAGCGAACTTTAAAATTCTAGCTTAAAGTCTCTTAAATAAAAAAGAGCCTTTCGGCTCTTTCATTATTCTCTAACTGGTAAGTTTTGAATTAAATCAATGTATAAATTGATTTGTTTTTTTAAGTTTTTACGTTCGTAAATTCCGTCTAAAAAACCGTGTTCTAATAAAAATTCTGAACGTTGAAATCCTTCAGGTAAATCTTGTCCGGTTGTGTCTTTTACAACTCTTGGCCCAGCAAAACCAATTAATGCATTTGGTTCTGCAATATTAATATCACCTAACATTGCGTAAGATGCAGTTGTGCCACCAGTAGTTGGGTCTGTACATAACGAAATGTAAGGAACTTTAATTTCTGCTAATTGTGCTAGTTTAGATGATGTTTTTACCAATTGCATTAAAGACAATGATGCTTCCATCATTCTCGCGCCACCAGATTTTGAAATCATTAAAAACGGAATCTTATGTTCAATTGAATAATTAATTGCTCTTGCAATTTTTTCTCCTACAACAGACCCCATAGATCCGCCAATAAAAGAAAAATCCATTGCAGCAATTACCAACTCTTTTCCTAAAGATTTTCCAACAGCTGTTCTAACAGCATCGTTTAGTTTTGTTTTTGCTTGTGCGGCCTTTAATCTATCTGGATACTTTTTTGTGTCTTCGAATTTTAATGGATCTTTAGAAGTTAAATTAGCGTCTAATTCGGTAAATGTATTATCATCAAAAAACAATTCGAAATACTCTTTACTTCCTATTCTAACATGGTAGCCATCTTCTGGACTCACATATAAATTTCTCTTTAACTCTTCAGTATCTATAATTTTACCGCTTGGGGTTTTGTACCACAATCCATGCGGAATATCTTTTTTATCTTCCGTTGCAGTATGTATTCCTTTATCTTGTCTTTTAAACCAAGCCATTGTAAGTTGTTTTAAATTTATTGATTGATAATTATTGGCTAAAATAAAATATCTTATTGATTAAGCAAGTGTATTGACGTTGTTTAAGTCTTCGAAAGCTATTTTTAAACGATTTTTAAACGTAATTTCTCCTTCTCGTAACCATTTTCTAGGGTCGTAATATTTTTTATTTGGGATTTCTTCGCCTTCTGGATTTCCAATTTGTGTTTGTAAATAGTCTTGTTTTGCAAGAATGTAGTCTCTGGCACCTTCTGTGAAA
The DNA here is from genome assembly GCA_029238315.1 of Polaribacter sp. Classification (GTDB taxonomy): domain Bacteria; phylum Bacteroidota; class Bacteroidia; order Flavobacteriales; family Flavobacteriaceae; genus Polaribacter. The sequence goes on from JAQWGI010000024.1 coordinate 20,866, forward strand.
GCAAATTGCATATCTGTATCAATATTCATTTTTATAACTCCATAACCAATAGCTTCTCTAATTTCTTCTACTGTTGATCCAGAGCCACCATGAAAAACAAAATCAATACTATTGTTGGCTACATTGTATTTTTTTGAAATAAATTCTTGAGAATTCTTTAAGATTTTTGGAGTTAATTTTACATTACCAGGTTTGTAAACGCCATGTACATTTCCAAATGCTGCAGCAATTGTAAACCTTGGGCTAATTTTCATTAGCTCTTCGTATGCGTATGCAACTTCTTCTGGCTGTGTATATAGTTTAGAAACATCTACATCAGAATTATCTACACCATCTTCTTCGCCACCAGTAATACCTAGTTCAATCTCTAAGGTCATTCCTATTTTGCTCATACGAGCTAAATATTTTTTGCAAATTTCTATATTTTCTTCAATAGGCTCTTCAGATAAATCAATCATGTGAGAGCTGTACAAGGGTTTTCCTGTTTCTGCAAAATGTTTTTCACTTGCGTCTAACAATCCGTCAATCCAAGGTAATAATTTTTTTGCAGCATGATCTGTGTGTAATATTACAGGGACTTCATATAAATCTGCCATTAAATGAACATGTTTTGCTCCAGCAATAGCACCTGCAATTGCAGTTTTTTCATTTTCATTTGTCAATCCTTTTCCTGCATTAAATAATGCACCACCATTTGAAAACTGAATAATTACAGGAGAATTTAATTCTTTTGCGGTTTCTAAAACTGCATTTACAGAGTTTGAGCCAACAACATTTACTGCTGGTAGTGCAAAATTCTTAGCTTTTGCTAGTTTAAAAATTTCTTGAACGGCATCTCCTGATGCAACTCCTGGTTGTATTGAATAATTCATGTTGTATTGTTTTTTATCTAAAAAATAGCTGGGTCAAAAATAGTTATTTTTTAAAGAACGTTATCTCCTTTTTAGCAATAATTGTCTTTTCTTATTTAGAGTTTAAGCAGCTTAAAAAGGGTAGTTAATTCCTATGTTATAAACAGCATTATTAAAATTAAAATTCCGGAACCATTTGTTGCCGTTAAGATATGGTTCGTGTGTTTTAAAGCCAATATCTAAACGTAAAACCAAAAAATTAAAATCATATCTAGCACCAAATCCAGCTCCAATAGCAGTATTTTTAAATGCTGTAAGGTTGTTTAGTTTTGCCTTTTCGTCTACAAATTTAGAGTCTGTTAATTCCCATATATTTCCTGCATCAATAAACAATGCTCCTTTTAGACTGCTAATTACATCAAATCGATACTCTAAACTAGTTAGAAATTTAAAATTACCTACATTGTATTCTAATCCTTGTGCTGTGGCACCAGGGCCAAGTTCATATGTTTTCCATGCTCTAATGTCGTTGGACCCTCCTGCGAAATAACTTTTTGTAAACGGGATATCAGAATTTCCATATGCGATAACAATACCTAATGATGATCGAAAGCCCAAAACAGAATTTCTAGAAACATCCCAAAATTGTTTGTACTCAATATCTGTTTTAAAGTATTGTGCAATTGGTGTTTCTGCAATTGCTTTTACACCTAAACTGTTTTTTTGTTTGCTAAACAAGGATATAAAATTACCTGCATTTGCAACACGTATTCTGAATGAAGTAAAATTATTGTCTTTATAATTTGTTTGGTTGTTGTATGAAAATGTGTAAGCAATAGTTGGAATGATAAAGTTTGAGGTAATAATATTATATCTATTATTTACATTACCATTGATATTATATTCTGCAGGATAATTGGCTTGAAAATTTGCATCAGTTTTAATGGTATTCATAAAACTTACAGCATTGTTTTTTGAGAGCACAAAATTTGGATTATATGCTGTTGCTATTGGTTTTAATTTATCAAATTCAGAGCTGTAAATATTAAAATACTCGGGAGTATTTAGGTTTCTGATATATTGAACATTAAATAACTCTAGGTTGATAGATTTTTTTAAATTAAAATCCCATTTATAATCAATAATGGCAGTAATAGTTTGCTTGTCTAATCCAATATTTTTTTGAATACCTGTTCCTAGAGATAAAATTGTCCTTGGAGACATTTCTTTCGGAACTAAACGATTTAACCCGAAGGGAGCAAAAAATCTTGGCAATTCTAAAGAGGCGTCTGCTCCAAGCTCCCAAGCATTAAAAAATCCGCTAGAACTACCAATTTGTGTAGCGGTGTTAAAAAAAGAGCCTGTAAAAGAAAACTTAAATAATTCTGCTCCTTTAAATAAGTTTCTATTAGTAATTGAAAATTTCTCTGAGACTCCTAATTTTCTAATGTTAGAATGTGTAAGTTCAGTATCTGTACCAATTGTAAACTTTTCTTTTGGTGTTAAACGAATGTCTGCGGTAAGTAAATCTGAATTTTCAACTTCTGTAAATTGAATGTTAATTGATTTAAAATTTTTAAGCGATTTTAAATGTTTTCGAGTAAGATTTCTAAGCGTGTCGCTGTAAATTTGATTTGGCTTTATAAAAATAGATTGTGACAAAAACTTTGGGTTATATTTTATTTTATCATGAGCTAAAAACTGAACACCATTGTATGTTAAAGAGTCTAAATATGGAGTGCCTTCTGTGTTAAAAGAGTAATCTGTGTACACATTTATTTTTCCAATTTTTTTAATTTCAAATGGTTTGTATACATTTTCTCCATTTTCTTCTGTAGAATATTTATCGGTAATACTCACTAAAATATTGGTTTTATAATCAGTTCTTGTGCTGTCTGGGTAAAACCGAATGGCATTATCAACAAAATTATAGACTCCAGAGTTTCTAAAAAGTTTTGTAATTCTTGTTGCTTCTTTTATGAAGTTTTGATCGTTATATTGTTCTCCAGATTTTAAAAAAGTATTAAGTGTGTCTGTTTTGTATATATCTTTTAAAGTGGTAGATGAAATTTGAGTAATGATTGAATCTAGGAAATAGGCATTTCCTCTATCAACTGTATACGTAATTTTTGCCTTTTTGTTTTTAAAAGTATCCTTTCTTGCTGTTACTTTATTTTTAAAAAAACCTTGTGTAATAAAGTAAGAGCTCAGGTTTCTAACTGTTCTATTGGTTTTTATATCGTTAATAACCACAGGAGATTCTCCGCTGTTTAAAAACCAATTGTTAAAATTAATGTATGATTTTGCAACGCCTATGCTTTGTTTTTCTGAAAACAAGCTTTTAAAAAAAACATATTTTTTTGGATGAAGAGTAGCCCAAGCTATTGGTGTTTTTGGGGCGTTTGGCTTGCCAATATTGTAAAAATATAAAGAAACCGGAAGTCCCAAAAGCCTTGCGTTTGGTTTTTGTAAAACATAATCTAATAAATCGCTATTTTTATTTTTCTCTCCATCAATTAAAATAGTAGTAGCTCTTAATAAGTGCTCTTTTTCAGGAACTCTTTTTACAGAATTACATCCAGAAAGGATTGATAAGATAAAAAAATAAAAAGCAACTTTTTTCATTAGCTTTGTAAAGACATAAATTTGTTCAAAAGTACTATTTTTAGATGATTTTTCTAATTTAAAATTTATTAATGAGTTTATCAAAGAATCAGATTAAACTAATAACCAGTTTACAGCAAAAAAAGTATCGACAAAAGCATAAATTATTTATTGCTGAAGGTGTAAAAGTTGTAAATGAATTCTTGAACTCTAGTTTTAGTGTTGCACATGTTTTTGCTACTGAAGATTTTGCAAGGTCTTCTGAGTTGGAAAATATTGTTTTAATCTCTGAATCTGAGTTAAAGAAAATAAGTCAGCTTAAAAATCCTAATAAAGTTTTGGGGTTGTTTAAAATTCCTGATGAATATGTTGCAGATAACCTTGAATTTACGTTGGCTCTAGATGCAGTTAATGACCCTGGGAATTTAGGAACAATAATTCGTTTATGTGATTGGTTTGGTGTTCAGCAATTAGTGTGCTCGTTAACAACTGTAGATTGTTATAATCAAAAAGTGGTTCAAGCTTCTATGGGGTCTTTAACCAGAGTTCAAATAATGTATACTGATTTAGAAGATTTCTTAAAAAGTACAAAATTACCAAGTTTCATTGCAGATATGGACGGGAGCAATGTATACGCAACCAAATTGCCCGAAGCGGCTGTGTTAGTAATGGGTAACGAAGCAAATGGTGTTTCAGATGCTATTAGAAGTATTATTGATGCAAAAATAGCAATTCCTAGGTTTGGAAATAAACAAGTTACAGAAAGCTTAAATGTGGCTACGGCAACAGCTATTTTATTAAGTGAATTTAAAAGGAGTTAGTTCTACCAGCCGCCTTCAAAAGCAAAATTTAGAAAAAGACCACGTGTGCCAAGATAGTTCACTGGAGAAGTCCATTGGCTATTTTTATTAGCATCATATTTTAACTCGTTATTAAGTGCGAAAACTCCACGAATTGATGGAGAAAACTTAAAGTAATACAAGTAAAAATCGACTCCTATTCCGAGTTCATACATAAAATTGTTAGTCTGCATTCTAAATTCTCCGCTAGCATTGTCATTTGCATTTTTTTCATTGCTAGAAAAGTTATAATCATAAGAAATACCAGCTAGCAAATAGGGCCGTATATTATCCAATCTGTCTGTGCTAAATTTAAATAAAATAGGGAGGTGTAGGTAGGTAGATCCTATTTCTCTAATACTATCCTGAGAAGAGTTTATATGCGTAAAAGCGATGGTTTTAGAATTGCTAATTAAACCGGGTTCAAAACGAATGTTGATGTTTTTATGTAAACGCATATCGGCAATTAAACCAACATTAAACCCGTTTGTTGCAGTTACATGAATATTAGCATTCATATAGTTGCTGTTCTTGTAGTTTATTTTAAAATCATTTTGATTAATACCTAAGTAAAAACCGTAATGCATTATCTTTTCATCAAAACTTGGTAAATATGCTACCCTGTCTTTTTGGGCTGATAAAGAATAAGAGGTACACAAAAAGATGCTTAAAAATAATAATAATTGTAATTTTCTCATATTTTACTTTGTAGCAGTATAGATTGACGCAACGCCAAATGTTACAGGTTTATCTGTTGCAGTAGTAAACCCATTTTTTAATAAAATATTGTTGAATTCCTCTCCAAAAGGAAAAGAATTTGCAGATTCAGACAGATACGAGTATGCAACCTTGTCTTTAGAAAATAATCTTCCAATTATTGGAAGCAGTACTTTAGAGTGAAACTGATATCCTTGTTTGTAAGGAAACTTTGTAGGTACAGAGGTTTCTAAAATAACCAGCTTACCCTTTGGTTTTAAAACACGTTTAATTTCTGTTAATCCTTTATCTAAATTGGCAAAATTACGAACCCCAAAAGAAACAGTAATAGCGTCAAAAGTAGCATCATCAAAAGGCATGTTTTCAGAATCTCCAACAAGCATTTCTATTGTGTCAGATAAATTAGCTTTGTTAATTTTCTGTTTGCCAACTTCTAACATCCCTGCAGAAATGTCTAATCCTACAACTCTATCAGGATTTAAATCTGTCATCATAATAGCCAAATCTCCAGTTCCAGTTGCGATGTCTAAAATTTGTTTTGGGTTATTTTCGCCAACAATTGCAACTACTTTTTTACGCCACTTTACATCAATTCCGAAAGAAATAACGCGATTTAATCCATCATAGTTTTTAGAAATAGTATCAAACATTTGAGCAACTTGCTCTTTTTTGCCTAAATTAGAATCTTTGTATGGATTTATTTTTTCTGCTGACATAAGTTGTTTTTATTTTTTTCTTAAAAATAACTGTTTGGACTATCCGTTAATCGCAATTACTTCGTTAATTTTATTTGGTAACATGTCTTTAAGCATGGTTTCAATTCCGTTTTTCAGTGTTATTGTAGAGGATGGGCATCCGCTGCAAGCACCTTGTAAAACTACACTTACAACTTTGCTTTCAGCATCATATGATCTAAACGCAATATTGCCGCCATCGGAAGCCACTGCTGGCTTTATGTATTCATCTAAAATACTCACAATTTTTGTTGAGGTTTCATCAAGGTTTTCAAGAATTGCATTTTCTGTAGCTGCTTTCTTTTCTTCCGCTTTTGGTAATTGTTTAATTATCGTTTTATCTTCTTGTAAATATTTAAGGATAAAGGTTCTTAGTTCTGGGTAAATTTCATTCCATTCTACCATATCAAATTTGGTGATTGATAAGTAGTTTTCAGAAATAAACACCTCTTTTACAAAAGGAAAGTGAAATAAGGCTTGCGCTAAAGGAGAGGTTGCATTTGCTTCGTCAATGTTTTTACATTCTACATCTGTAGTGGTTAAAGATTTTGTGGTTCCAAACTTCATAACCGCAGGATTTGGAGTTACTTCTGCATACACTTCAATTGCTTGTTTTTTGATGTTTTTTGTTTCTTTGACAACACTGTTTCCATCGTTTATGTACGCTTCAATTTGCGTTCTAACTTCTTCCTGAACGTCTTTCCATTCTACAATATCGTATTTTTGAATGGCAATAAAGTTAGCTGTAATAAATACTTTTTTCACAAAAGGGAGGTAGAATAATTGTTGTGCTAATGGCGCGTCTTTTGCTTCATCAATATTGTTAAATTCATAGCTTCCGCCATTAATTAAAATTGAATTACTTGCAAATTTTATAATAGAATTATTATTGGTATTCTGTGTAGAAATAACTGTTTTACTCATGATGTTGTAACTATTTTTCGACTTAATTTTATAGTAGAAATATTTAGCAAAATTAAGCTAAAAATATGAATGAATCACAAAGACCTCAAAGGTTTATTTCCGATGAGGTCTTGTGATAATTCTGAAAAATAGTATCTTATAAATTAATGCTCAAAGTGGCAGTAAAAATTCGATTGTCAATATTTAATGCGGCGGCATTTACCTGATTGTATTGTGGGTAAAAATCATACAATTGTGTATTTGTTTTATTTTGGTAAGCAAAATCTAGTTTTACATTTCCAAAACTATATCCAGCTCCGTAAGAATATCCTTCAATATTGTCAGAAGCTATTGCGTTGGTATCCGGACTTTGAGAATACTGATATCCACCACGTAAGCTCAAAGATTTAAAACGCCATTCGGTTCCAATATTCAAGGTATACGTGTTTCTTAAATCGTTATTAAAAAATTGATTTTCTGTTGAAAAATCATCTCCAGAAAGTTTCATTTTTTGATAATCGCTTATCGTATAATCTGCACTAATTAATCCATTTTTTCCGAAAATATATGCAATACTTGCAGTGGTTTTTGCAGGTGTTTTTAATTTGTATGAGAAACCTTGTACAGGAAAATAGTTACCTGTTGTATTGTCGTAAACAGTAGTGTTATTTGAAGTAATAATTTCTGTATCTCCTAAAAACCCATCATTATTTACAATGTTTGTTTCTTCATTTATCTCAGTAAACCAAATTGGTGTTTGATATGAGAATCCTATTCTTAAGTTTTTTGTTGCTTTGTAAATGGCTCCTGCACTTAAAGAAAACCCAGTTCCGATTGTATTATTTTCTTGGTAAAATTTTGCATTTAAAGTGTTGCCAGAACCGTCATTGTTTTGTTCTTTTAAGTAAGATTGTTGAGAAAAATTAAGTTCATAAGTATTAACAGCTGCACCGATATATAAATCTTTTTGATAGACGCCAGAAACTGCAAAATTATACTCTTTTAATTCTCCTTTATAGCTTGTGCTAAATTGTTGTGAATCTGTATTTATATATTGTGTTTTTGAATTTCCGTTTTCTAGAGGGAATTCAATAAAAGTAGCAAAGCCACTATCTCCATTTGCAATAATATTGGTGTTAAAATCATTTTTTATTGCGTAATTGAAGCTAAATGTAAATTTAGACCAATCGCTGTTGTCATAAATATTATAAACAAAAACAGCACCTGCTTGAGAAAAATTAAAAAAATCTTCTTGAGTTGTTGTTGTGTTTCCATAGTAGCTTGTTTTTAAATCTGTAGACCTTGAATCAAGAGATGCAGAAAATAAACTATTTGTAAAAACAGCTCCGCCTGCCGGATTAATGTTTATTGCACTTACATCGCCACCTAAAGCGCCAAACGCGCCACTCATAGCATTGTATCTTGCAGAGCCAGAATTGTTGTTTTTTGAGAATAGGATAGCTAAATCTTCATAACCTAAACTTTGTGAAAAACTAGACAAAGATATTGCGCAAAAGAGCCCAAATAATGCAGCTTTTTTCATGTGTATTTGTTTTTTTAATTAACGATTAATTTTTTCTTCTAGAAGAAGTGTTTTTTGTTCTTGAGCTACTTTTTACAGAAGAATTTCTGTTTGAAGAAGTATTAGATCTTACGCTGCTAGCATTGTTGGTGTTTGACGAGCTTCTTCTGTTAACTTTATATGCTTTTTTGTTTGAAGTGTTAGTTCTTCTTGTAGAAGTGTTGTTTTTTACAGGAGAACTATTATTGGTTCTTGTACTACTTCTTCTGCTAGAGTTGTTTAAAACAGATTGTATTCTACTATTTACAGAAGACGATCTTCTGTTTGAGTAATTTGTATTGCTTCTGCTATACACAGAGTTACCTCTTCTATTGGTTGTTCTTGTAGCGCCTCTTTTGGTGTAGGTATAGTTTCTATTATAGTTATTGTTGTAAAACCTATTATTTCTGAAGTTATTGTAGAAAAAGGGGTTGTAATAAAAGCTATAATGCCTAAAGTTGTTATAGTATCCATATTGATAAGGATAGTAGATGTAGTCTCCGTAAAAACCATTTCTAAAACCCCATTGATAGCTCCAGTAACTATCATGATCATAAAAATCCCAATAACCTCTAAACCTATTTCTAGTATTAATGTTGATTATAATTGGGTTATTATTATCACTACTTTGGTTCCAGTATGCATCATTTGAATCGTCATAAGAAGTTGAATCTATGAAGGTTTCATCTTCAATATCATTGTTAAATGTATTAATTTCATCTTTAAAATAACTTTCTTTAGCTACATTCTCTTTTTTTCTGTTTTCAGTAATAACAATACGTTCTTCAACTTCGTCATCATATATTCCGTCATTGTTATATACACTTTGATAGGTTCCGCAAGAACTCAAAATAAAAGTAGCAACAAAAGCGAAAGTTACATAAAATGGAGTTTTTTTTAGATATGATTTAGATTTCATAATATATATGTTGATCTGATTAATAATGTTTTGCAAAAAAATTAAACTTTGATTGGGACACTAATCTTTTTGCATTAGTTTTGTGCAGGATTATTAAATCCAGTATAAAGATAACAAGTTTTATGCCAAACTTTTAAAATATGGGTAAGAAGTTAACAACAAGAAAAGAAGATTATTCCAAATGGTATAACGAATTAGTAGTTAGAGCTGATTTAGCAGAAAATTCTGCCGTTAGAGGATGTATGGTAATTAAGCCTTACGGTTTTGCTATTTGGGAAAAAATGCAAGCAGAGTTAGATAGAATGTTTAAAGAAACGGGGCATCAGAATGCTTATTTCCCATTATTTGTTCCTAAAAGTTTGTTTGAAGCAGAAGAGAAAAACGCAGAAGGCTTTGCAAAAGAATGTGCCGTAGTAACGCATTATCGTTTGCAAAACGATCCAGATAACGAAGGTAAGTTGCGTGTAGATCCAGAAGCAAAATTAGAAGAGGAGTTGGTAGTAAGACCAACCTCAGAAGCCATTATTTGGAATACCTACAAAGGTTGGATTCAATCTTATAGAGATTTACCGTTATTAATTAATCAATGGGCAAATGTTGTCCGTTGGGAAATGAGAACACGTTTATTTTTAAGAACTGCAGAGTTTTTATGGCAAGAAGGACATACTGCTCATGCAACCAAAAAAGAAGCGGTTTCTGAAGCAAAGCAAATGCAAGAGGTGTATGCAGAATTTGCAGAAAACTTTATGGCAATGCCAGTAGTAAAAGGAGCGAAATCTGAAAGTGAACGTTTTGCAGGCGCAGAAGAAACTTATACTATTGAGGCCTTAATGCAAGACGGAAAAGCCTTACAGGCAGGAACATCGCACTTTTTAGGGCAAAATTTCGCAAAGGCTTTTGATGTAAAATATACTTCTAAAGAAGGGAAGCAAGAATATGTTTGGGCAACATCTTGGGGTGTTTCTACACGTTTAATTGGCGGATTGATTATGACGCATTCTGATGATTTCGGATTGGTTTTACCACCAAAACTAGCCCCAATACAGGTTGTAATTGTGCCAATTTATAAAGGAGAAGAGCAATTAGAAGCAATTTCAGAAAAAGTAAATGTATTTGTGAAGGAATTTAGAAAAAAAGGAATTTCTGTTAAGTTTGATGATCGAGATACTTTTAGGCCTGGAGCAAAATTTGCAGAATATGAGCTAAAAGGAGTGCCGGTAAGAATTGCTTTTGGTGCTAGAGATTTAGAAAATAACACTGTTGAAGTTGCCAGAAGAGATACTTTAGAGAAGCAAACAGTTTCGCAAGATGAGGTTGTAGATTTTATTGAAGATTTATTAAATCAGATTCAAGATAATTTATTTGATAAAGCAATTGAGCACAGAAGTAACCACACAACAGAAGTTGCTACTTTTGACGCCTTTAAAGATGCAATAGAAAATAAAGGTGGTTTTGTTTTAGCACATTGGGACGGAACAGCAGCGACTGAAGATAGAATTAAAGAAATCACAAAAGCAACGATTAGATGCATACCAAATGACGCCAAATTTGAAGAAGGAGTTTGTGTTTTTTCTGGGCAACCATCAACGAAAAAAGTGTTATTTGCAAAGGCATATTAATTTTTTAAAAAAAAATTAAAAAATTATTGCAGTATTTCAAAAACGTTGTATATTTGCACCCGCAATCAGCAATAAGATTGTAATGGTCCGTTCGTCTAGGGGTTAGGACGCCAGGTTTTCATCCTGGTAACACGGGTTCGATTCCCGTACGGACTACAAGTTTTAAAATAAACTAAAATTAAACATTATGGCAAATCATAAGTCAGCTTTAAAAAGAATTAGAAGTAACGAGTCTAAAAGATTAAGAAACAAGTATCAGCATAAAACTACAAGAAATGCTGTAAGAAACTTGCGTGCAATCGAAGATAAAAAAGAAGCTGAAGCAATGTTACCTTCTGTTATTGGAATGCTAGATAAATTAGCGAAAAATAATATTGTACATGCCAACAAAGCAGCAAATTTAAAATCTAAATTAACAAAGCACGTAGCTGCATTGTAGTTTTTAAATTTAACAACATAAAAAAAGCGTTCTGGAGTCCAGAACGCTTTTTTTTATGTCTAAAAAGCGATGATATTTAACCTGGTATTTTGTGTTTACTTACTATCTATAAATAGAGAATCGTTTAATACATATAATGATTGTACTTAGTTTAGGTTACCTAAAGATCATACCCTTTATTAGCATCTAGCTTTATAAAGATAAAAAGCAGTAACGTAAAACCCCAAAGAGAAGAGCCTCCGTAACTAAAAAACGGTAACGGAATTCCAATTGTTGGTAAAAGCTGTGTAACCATTCCGATATTGATCGCCACATGAAAAAATAAAATGGAAGCCAATCCGTAGCCATATATTCGCCCAAATTTATTTTGATGTAATTCGGCTAAATAAATAATTCGATAAAGCAGTAGCATAAATAAAATAATGACAAATGCACTTCCAACAAAGCCCCATTCTTCACCAACGGTACTAAATATATAATCGGTATCTTGTTCTGGTACAAAATTACCTTGTGTTCTTTCTCCTTGTAAAAACCCTTTTCCAAATCCGCCACCAGAACTAATGGCTTGTATAGATTGGTTTGTATTGTACCCAATTTTTTTGGTGTCTTTAGAGAGTCCTAAAAGAATTTCAAAACGATCTCTCTGGTGTTGTTCAAAGACATTGTTAAAAATGTAGCCTGCACTAAATATATAGAGTCCAATTACGAAATAAATACTAATAACTTTATGCCAATTAAACTTCAAATAGCCTTTATTCCTTTTTAAAAAATACACTAGCAATAGCGATAAAATTATGAAAACGGACGAGATAATTATAGTGGCACTAAAGAGCAATGTTAACAAAAACAGAATAATTGCCAACGAACCAAATAGAATGTAATTTAACGTTAATCCTTCTCTATTTAAAACAAAAAAGAAGGCCAGGTAAACTAGAACAGAGCCTAAATCTGGTTGCAAAGCGATTAAAAAGGCCGGTAAAAAAATAACAATAAATGCTTTTATCTGGTTTTTAATTAGCTTTAAATTGTATTGTCTATCACTCAATAATTTAGCTAACGCTAAGGTTGTAAACACTTTTGCGAATTCTGATGGTTGTATGCTGGCGCTACCAAAGCTATACCATGATTGCGCACCATTGATGTTTTTTCCAAAAACAAAAAGCCCTAGTAAAGATAAAATTCCGATTAAATATAAGATACTTGCAAACTTTTCGTAGAATTTTGAATTGAAAAACAGAATTAGTATAATTAAAGGCACGCATAATAGAATCCATAATAATTGTTTACCATATCTAGTAGAGAAGTTTAGAATAGCGCTATTTTCATCAGTTGTTGTTGCTGCATAGATATTCATCCAACCAAAACCAACTAGCATCATATACAAAAGGATTAAAATCCAATCGATACCATAAAAAATATTATTTTTTTCTACTCTCAATCTTTAAAAGTTAATTTTTTAATCTGTTCTTTTTTTCTATAAATAGGTTCTAAGCTAAGCCCTATCATTCTTTTTTCGATCCATTTCCTGTTATTGCCAATTATTTTTCTGTTTATGTATTTTTCTACTAATAAACTTGTGATTGGTGCGGCAATGGTAGACCCATAGCCGCCGTTTTCTACGAAAACAGCAATGGCTATTTTTGGATCGTCTTTAGGTGCAAATGCTACTAATATAGAATGATCTTCTAATTGAGTTCTAATGCCATTTATAATGGCGAAATTTTCTGCAGTACCTGTTTTGCCAACAATATCTATGCCTTCAATTTTACTAGATTTCCCTGTTCCTGTTTTAAAAACAGTATGCATGCCTTCAATAATTGGATCGTAATATTTTGAAGCTATTGTTGTTTTTTTAGGAACTGTAAATTTAGGGTTCTTTATGTTTTTATTATTTGCTTTTTTTAAAATATGTGGTGTGTAATAAAATCCTTTGTTAGCAATTGCAGCGGTTACATTGGCAAGTTGAATTGGAGTTGTAGAAATTTCTCCCTGACCAATTGCATTAGAAATCGTTGTGGTTGCTCCCCAAGAAAATTTGTAATTGTTGTCATAATATTTTCCAGTAGGAATCAAGCCAGGACTTCCAACTGGTAGATCGTAGCCTAAATAATTTCCAAGACCAAAACTTTTTACATGATTACTCCAAATATCCATTCCCTCACTAGGATTAATCGCGTTGTCAATAATCTTTCTATATGTAGTAGAAAAATAACTATTACACGATTTAGAAATGGCGCTATTTAATTTAATAGGACCACCAAAAATATCGCAATGGCATTTTTGAAAAGCGTTTTTTTTATTTCCATATCGATATCCACCATAGCAATACACGCCAAAATTTGTATCTATAACACCTTCTTGTAGTCCAATTAATGCGTTGATTAATTTAAATGGAGATCCCGGAGGATAACTTGCTTGTAAACTTCTATCAAAAGTAGGTTTGTCTAAATTATTTTTATCCATTAAAATGGTAGAATTGTATGCACGTTGTCTTCCAACCATCATATTTGGATTATATGTTGGAGTTGAAATTAACGCTAATATTTCTCCAGTTTTTGGCTCAATTGCTACAATTCCTCCTCGTTTTCCAGACATTAATAATTCTCCATAGCGTTGTAGTTCGCTGTCTATAGTTAGGGCAATATCTTGTCCATTAACAGCTAAAGTATCAAAAGAGCCTTCTTTGTACTTTCCAATAATCTTATTGAGTCGATCTCGATGTAAAAACTTTTTACCTTTTATTCCACGAAGGATAGAGTCGTAGGATTTTTCTACACCACTGCTTCCAATTAACTCCCCTTGTTGAAAATTAGGGTTGTTTTTGGCTTCAAATTCATTTACTTCACTAATGTAACCTAAAACATTTGCAGCAGAATTAATAGGGTAATTTCTAATACTTCTTTTTTGTACATAAAAACCTTTAAATTTATGTAGCTTTTCTTGTAAGAAAGCAAAATCTTCTTTTGCTAATTGCTTTAAAAATACTGATGGGAGCCAAGGAGAATATCGTTTAGCCGATTTGTATTTGCGTTTAAAATACTCTTTATCAATTTTTAAAAGTGTGCAAAACTCTAACGTATCCAATTGCTTTACTTCATCAGGAACAATCATGACATCATAAGAGAGTTGATTTGCAACTAATAATTCTCCATTTCTGTCATAAATATAACCACGCTCCGGATAATCATAAATAACCTTAATTGCAGCATTATGATTTGGATCTAGATCTGCACCTTTAATTACTTGTAGTTGAAACAATCTGCCAATTAAGATTAATCCTGCTACCGTTATTAAAAAAAAAAGTAAAAAACTACGCTTCATTTATTTTTTCCTTCTGATGATATAAGTTCCTAAAAAAAACAATACTGCTGTAAAAATAGCAGCATATAGTGTATTTGTTAAAACGCTAAAAAAGTTTTGTGTGCTAAAGTTAGTTAAAGAAAATAAGATGAAGTGATGAATAACGATTAAAGTTATCACATAATTAAAAACTTTCCCGAAGGGTTCTAAATTTAGATTGAAAAGTAGATAATCTTGTTCGGTTTTTTTAAATATTAACCTTATAAAAAACAATCGTATGTATGCAATGAAGAGTAGAGAAAAAGCATTGATTCCTCCAGAGTCTACAAAAAAATCAATCGATAATCCGAGTAAAAATGAAAGAAATAGAAATAAAAAACGTTCTTTTTTTAGTGGATAAAGTAGAACAAAAGCTACGTATAAATATGGATTTATATGTCCTAGAAACAAAATGTTATTTAGTAAAAACACTTGTAAAAACAAAAGGGAAAAGAATAAGAATGCAATGTAAAAGCCTTTATTCATTGAAAGAATTGTTTAATGTTCTTATTTCTTTTTTGTCTAATGCCCTTACTATGTATATGGTGCTAATATTACTCATATCGTTAAATAATTTAACTTGAATAGAGTTGTTGCTTAAATTGCTGTTTATTTTTTGAATAGTGCCAATAGGAATCCCCTCTGGAAAAATTGTTGATTTCCCTCCAGTAATTATTGTGTCGCCAATTTTAAAATCTGCTTGCCTTGGGATGTCTTCTAATTGTACAACATTGTAATCAACTCCGTTCCATACCAAAGTTCCGAAATGAAAACTATTTTTTAACCTTGCATTAATTTTGCTATTGCTATTTAAGATCGATTGTACTCTTGTGTAATTTGAACTGACATCTTCGGTTATACCTATAATTCCTTTACTATTGATAACTGCCATTTCTTTTTCAATTCCGTTATTTTTTCCTTTATTTATTAAGATAAAGTTGTTTAAAGAATGGTAGTTGTTGCTGTTCGTTTTTGCAGGTGTATAAGTGTATTTTTGATGGTATTTTGTAGAGTCTTTAACGGTAATTGTTTCAGAATGTTCTCCTTTAGACTTTAGCTTTTCAAGTAGGTTTTTTAAACGAGTATTTTCAGTAATTAATTCTTCGTTCTGTGTTTTTAATTTAAAGTAATCAGAAAATTGAGCGCTTTTTTGGTAAAAGCCTCCAGTAATTTCATTAGCAGAACTTATAAATTTACTTTTATGAAAATTGTTATTATTAATAGTAAAAAAGAACGCTATAAAACTTAGCAACAAAAAGAATAAAAAGTATTTATACTTCTGAAAAAAATAAATTAATTGCTGCATAAAAAAGAATCAACGGAGTTATTATTTCATCAATACGCTTTTGTATTTTTCAATTTCTTTTAACGCGATTCCAGTTCCTCTAACAACCGCTCTTAAAGGATCTTCTGCAATATAAACAGGCAAGTCTGTTTTTCTAGAAAGACGCTTGTCCAATCCTCTAAGCATTGATCCACCACCTGCTAAATATATTCCAGTATTGTAGATGTCTGCAGCTAATTCTGGTGGAGTTTTAGACAATGTTTCCATTACGGCATCTTCAATTCTTAAGATAGATTTATCCAATGCTTTTGCGATCTCTCTATAAGAAACTTGTACTTGTTTTGGTTTTCCGCTCAATAAATCTCTTCCTTGAACCAGCATATCCTCTGGTGGTGTATCTAGATCTTCTGTAGCAGCACCAATATTAATTTTTACTTTTTCTGCAGTTGTTTCACCTACATATAAATTGTGCTGAGTACGCATGTAGTACATGATGTCATTGGTAAATAAATCTCCAGCAACTTTTACTGATTGATCACATACAATACCTGCCAATGCGATCACAGCAATTTCTGTTGTACCACCACCAATATCAATAATCATATTTCCTTTCGGTTCCATAATATCAATACCTACACCAATTGCTGCAGCCATGGGTTCAAAAATTAAATAAATTTCTTTAGCATTCATATGTCTTGCAGAATCTTGAACGGCACGTCTTTCAACTTCTGTGATTCCTGAGGGAATACAAATAACCATTCGAAGCGCAGGTGGAAATAATTTCTTTTTTATAGAAGGAATTTGTTTTACAAATTCTTTAATCATTTCTTCTGATGCTTGAAAATCTGCAATTACTCCATCTTTTAATGGGCGAATTGTTTTGATATTCTCATGCGTTTTTCCTTGCATTAAATTTGCCTCTTTTCCTACCGCAATAATTTTACCACTGACTCTATTTCTAGCAACAATTGATGGGCTATCTATTACTACTTTTCCATTATGGATAATAAGCGTATTTGCTGTACCTAAATCGATAGCAATATCTTCCGTCATAAAATCGAAAAAACCCATATAATTATTTTTTATTTATTTAATTAATGTCTCCTTACAAAGCTACTAAAAATCTGTATTCAAATCACAGAATAATTACCACTAAATTTATTAGTGTTTAAAGTGTCTGGTTCCTGTTAAAACCATTGAAATATTATTTTCATTACAATAATCAATACTTAATTGATCTTTTATAGAGCCTCCGGGTTGTATTACACTTTTAATTCCAGCATTTCCAGCAATTTCTACACAATCTGGAAAAGGGAAAAATGCATCACTTGCCATCACAGAATTGTTTAAATCAAAATTAAAACTTGCAGCTTTGTCGATAGCTTGTTTTAATGCATCAACTCTACTTGTCTGACCCGTTCCTCCT
This sequence comes from Polaribacter sp., assembly GCA_029238315.1. Taxonomy (GTDB): domain Bacteria; phylum Bacteroidota; class Bacteroidia; order Flavobacteriales; family Flavobacteriaceae; genus Polaribacter. The sequence continues at coordinate 38,102 of JAQWGI010000024.1, forward strand.
GCTAATAATTGTTTGTTTTTAACTAAGATAATGGTGTTAGATTTTGTGTTTTTACAAAGTTTTGATGCGAACAATAAATCTTCTAACTGACTTTCTGTTGGTTTATTGTTTGTTGCGTATGATAAATCTTCTAATGTATCTGTGATGAAATCTTTGTCTTGAACCAAGGCGCCATTCAAGCAAGTTCTAACCGTTGTTTTTGGTAATGGTGCTTCTTTTTGAACCAATAATACTCTGTTTTTCTTCCCTTTTAAGACAGATAGTGCTTCACTAGAAAAAGATGGTGCAATGACAACCTCGCAAAATAATTTATGAATTTCGGTAGCCGTTTCTGCATCAATTTCTGTGTTGGCAATCAAAATACCTCCAAAAGCAGAAATAGGATCACCAGCCAATGCATCTAAGTAGGCTGCTTTAATGGTTTCTCTTTGTGCAAAACCACAGGCGTTGTTGTGTTTTAAAACAGCAAAAGTAGGAGCTTCTCCTTTAAATTCTAGCATTAAGTTTACGGCAGCATCAACGTCTAATAAATTATTGTAGCTTAATTCTTTACCGTGTAATTTATCAAACATAGCATCTAAATCGCCAAAGAAAAATCCTTTTTGATGTGGATTTTCTCCATAACGTAAAACTTTACCGTTTGTTTCGCTAATTTTTAGAGAAGGTTCTTGTTGGTCTGTGTTGAAATAATTAAAAATAGCAGTATCATAATGTGAAGAAATATTAAACGCTTTAGCAGCTAATTTTTTTCTATCAGCAATTGTAGTGGCTCCATTATTGTTGGTAATCAATGATAAAAAATCATGGTATTGTTCCATTGAGGAAATTATGGCAGTGTCTTTAAAGTTTTTAGCAGCAGCTCTAATTAAAGAGATGCCTCCAATGTCAATTTTTTCAATAATATCTTCTTCTGAAGCACCAGAAGCTAGTGTTTTTTCGAACGGATATAAATCAACAATTACTAAATCTAATTGCGGAATTTGATAAGATTCCATTTCTGAAACATCACCTTCATGATCTTGTCTGTTTAAGATCCCTCCAAAAACTTTTGGATGTAACGTTTTTACTCTACCACCTAAAATAGATGGATATGAAGTTACGTCTTCTACAGGAATAACAGGTATTCCTAAATCTTTGATAAATTTTTCTGTGCCACCAGTAGAGTAGATGGTAACATTTTGTTCGTTTAGTTTTTCAACTAAAGGCTGTAATCCATCCTTATGAAAGACAGAGATTAAAGCAGATTTAATTGTTTTGATGCGTGTCATTTTGCGGTGTTGTTAAGCACGCAAAGTTAATAAATATATGTACCTTAACCAATAGATTTATTGGTTAAATTTAACCTTAATCTGACCTAGTTTTTGTTTAAAAAGAGGTGTCAAATTCGTGTAATTTTCGGTATTCTATTGAAGAGAATTTACAGCTTATAATGATTCTGTTAAATTGATGGTAAAAGAATTCTTTAAGAATAAATTCAACGAGATGATTGCCAATAAATTTTTTTATAAAATTTTAGCAACCTCTTTGCATACAAATTCTAAAAGGGCTTCATCTCTTTCTGTAAAAACATTCGCTGTATGAGAATCAATATCTATTTGTCCAATATTTTCATTATTTACGAAAATAGGAATGACAATTTCTGATTTCACCTTCCAGCCACAAGAAATATAATTGTCTTGTTCTGAAACATCTTGTACAACAAAATTTTCATTGCTAACGGCAACTTGTCCGCAAATACCTTTACCAAAAGGGATGATGGTGTGCTCGGTTGGCTCACCAGTAAATTCTGCAAGTTTAAGCTCTTCTTTGTCTCCGTTTTTGAAATAAAACCCAACCCAGTCGTAGTAAGAAATTTCAGAAGCTAAATAATCACATATTGCTTGTAATTTTTCTTCTTTTGCTTTTGAATTATTTACAATAATAGAAATTTGTTGTTTTAAATTATCTGTTTGCATATTGCTTTGGTTGAAATTAATTAAATTTATTTTGCTTAATTTTTGCCTTGCAAAAATAAATAATTTTTAGTTTGAAAATGTATTAAAACAACATCCTTTTTCAGTAAAATTATTTTAAAGAACCTTCATTGGTTAACAATTTAGAGAACGAGTTTAAATGCATTTTTGAAACTCACTTAGCATTAGTGCGAATCAACTACTTAATAAGCAGCTAGTCAGATAGTTTTATTTATTTGCTAAGAGAGGCTTTTGCAAACGGTTGCCAATTGCTATTTTTTATTTCAGATTTTTTTAATGTACCCACCTTTTTTTACTGATTCTATTTATTTCTTTTTATTGATTGAAGCTCAATAAATTAAGAAAGATTTAATGCTTTTTTTCTTCTTTTTGATTACCTTTGTCGGTATATATGAAGTCGCTTTTTTACAAATCTACATCAATTATTATGGCCCTTATGGTGCTGTTATCTACCATGTCTTTCACGGTAGAGGAGCATTTTTGTGGCGATTTTTTAGTAGATGTTTCAATCATAGGAAATGTGGATTCTTGTAACATGGAATCAGAAACATCAGAGATGAATAATTGTTGTAAAGACGAAGTCTATCATATTGAAGGACAAGATACATTGCAAAAAAAATCTTCGGATGATTTATCATTAAGTCAGCAAAAAATAATACTTTCTTTTGCGATTTCTTATCAAACAATTTTTGTTGATATTGATGTAGAAAAAGAATTCTATACAGATTTTTCTCCGCCAGATATTCCGCAAGATTATCAGGTTTTATTCCAATCTTTTTTAATTTGATTTTATAAAAATTCTCACTAAATAAATCTTCATTCTTGAAGAATAAGTAGTTCAATTTTTATAAAAATCAAACAAAATGAAAAAAATAATATTCAGTATTCTAATACTGATTCCAATCATAACATTTTCTCAAACACAATTTAAGGGAATGATTATGGATAAAAATAATCCCAAAGATAATTTAGGAGTTTATGGCGCAACCGTACATTGGCTGGGCACGTCAATTGGCGCAGTTACAAACGAAAAAGGTTGGTTTACCATTTCGTATAAAGAAACTTATAAAAAACTAATTGTTAGTTATGTAGGTTATAAAACCGATACATTAACCATTACAAGTTTAAAACCGATTCATCATTTTTTAACTCCTGATAGCGAGCTAGATGAAGTTGTAATTGATGCTAGAAAAAAATCTATTCAGAAGTCATTTTTCAAAACTCAAAATACATTTACAGTAAATAAAGATGAATTGTTAAAAGCGGCTTGTTGTAATTTGTCTGAAAGTTTTGAAACAAATCCATCAATCGATGTTAGTTTTTCGGATGCATTAACAGGAACTAAACAAATAGAAATGTTAGGTTTAAAAAGCCCTTATTTATTAATTACGCAAGAAAATGTTCCGTCAATTCGTGGTGCAGCACAAGCTTTCGGATTAACTTTTACACCAGGAACTTGGGTAGAAAGTATTCAAATTACAAAAGGAGCAGGAAGTGTTGTTAACGGATACGAAAGTATTTCTGGGCAAATAAATGCCGAATTAGTGAAGCCTTATAATGATTCAAAAATCTTTGTAAATGCGTATTCTTCTTTAAACGGAAGGTTAGAATTAAACACGCACTTTAACACTAAAGTTTCAGAAAAATGGCAAACAGGTTTGTATGTTCATGGAAATTATAGAGGGGAGAAATTTGATAAAAATAATGACACATTTTTAGACGCGCCGTTAGCAAATCAAATAAATGTAATGAATCGTTGGCAATATACAAATGCAGAAAAAGGTTGGATTAGCTTCATCAATTTTAGATATTTAAATGATGAAAAACAAATGGGACAATTAGATTTTGATCCATCAATTCATAAAGGAACCACAGCTTTTTGGGGAAGTGAAATCAATACAAACAGAATAGAAACTTCTGCGAAAGTTGGTTACGTTTTTCCAGAATTACCTTTTCAAAGTTTTGGGTTTCAATTAGCTTATAGCAATCATAAACAAGATTCTTATTTTGGATTAAATGTGTATGATATTGAGCATGAAAGTGTATATTCTAACCTTATTTTTAATTCGATTATTGGTGATACAAGAAATAAATTTAAAACCGGAATTAATTTTACACATGACACATTTGAAGAGTTGGTAAATATAAATAACTACAACAGAAAAGAAACTTCTTTCGGTGCATTCTTTGAATATGCGTATGACAATTTAGAAGATTTTAGTTTTACTGCGGGATTAAGAGTTGATGATCATAATTTATTAGGAACTTTTGTAACACCTCGTTTACATTTGCGTTATGTTCCTTGGGAAAATGGTGTTTTTAGAGCTTCATTCGGAAGAGGAAAAAGAAGTGCAAATATATTTGCAGAAAATCAACAATTATTCGCTACTTCTAGACAGATTAAAATCAATAATCCAACTGGAAATATTTATGGATTACATCCAGAAATTGCATGGAATTATGGAGTTTCTTTTATGCAGAAATTCAATTTATTAGAAAGAAAAGGTGATATTACTTTTGATTTTTACAAGACCGATTTTAAAAACCAAGTTGTTGTAGATTGGGAAAATCCGCAAGAAATATCTTTTTATGATTTATCAGGAAAAAGTTATGCAAATACTATGCAATTAGAAGTGAGTTACGAGTTGTTGAAAAGCGCAAACTTAAGAACTGCATATAAATATTATGATGTTTCTACAGATTATACTTCAGGTAAATTTCAAAAACCGTTGCAAGCTAAACATCGATTTTTCGCAAATATTTCTTATGAAACGGATATAACAATGGATGATTCTCAGTGGAAATTTGATGTAACGTATAATTTAATTGGAAAAAAACGTTTGCCAAATACAGCAACAAATCCTGTTAATTATCAATTGTCAGAATATTCTAAAAGCTACAGTTTATTAAATGCACAGATAACAAAAGTGTTTTCTAAACAATTTGAAGTTTATGCTGGCGGAGAAAATTTAACCAATTACAAACAAAAAAATCCTATTTTAGCAAGTGATAATCCTTTCGGACCCAACTTTGATACAACAATTGTTTACGCGCCAATTTTTGGAGCTGCTTTTTACGCAGGATTAAGATTTAATATAGACTAATTATGAAAAAAATAAGTATGATTCTTTGTGCTTTACTGATTACAATATCGGTTAGCGCACAAAAGAAAAAGAGAAATGCAAAAGTATCCATAGAGGTGGATGGTGTTTGTATGATGTGCAAAAAGCGTATAGAAGTTGCAGCTTTAAAAACAAAAGGAGTAAAGTTTGCAAGCTGGAATGTTAAAACGCATCAATTAAGCTTAATTATTGATGAACGTAAAACAGATACGTTAAAAATTCAAAAGAAGATGGCTTCAGTAGGGCATGATACCAAAGCAATAAAAGCAAAAGATGAAGTTTATAACGCCATAGATCCGTGTTGTAAATATAGAGATGAACAAGTAGTAAAAGATCATATAAAACAATAATAAGATGAAGAAAGTAATATTTTTAGTAGCAGTAATTTGCTCAGTAACTTTTGTATTTACAGCATGTAAATCAGAAAAAAAGGAAGAAAAAAAAGAGCACATTTCTGTTGATTCAGATGTGGAAAAAATGGCAGAAAATCCTTATCAATGTCCTATGGATTGTGAAAAGGGTAAAACTTATGAGAAAGAAGGAGATTGCCCTGTTTGTAAAATGAAACTTCGAAAAAAAATAAAAGATGTGCACGATTCTAATGAAGATCATTAGGTCAAAAAGAAGGCTCTCCAAACTGGAGAGCCTTTTTAATTTATAAACTATTGGTTTTAATTATTTTTTCTTCAAATATTATTGAGCCGTCACTTGCAATTCCTTCAATAAAAAAACGAATTCTTTTTTGATTTAAATGCGGTACCTTAAAAGTATAATTGCCGTCTTTTACCAAAATATTTGGCTTCCAGTAAATAGCTCCAAAATCTTTAAAGATATCATCTGTAGTTGAGTAATAATTAGGTTTGTAATACTTTTTTTCGTTAGCAAAACCAATTGTTTTTATTGCTTTTTGAAATAGATTTTTAGAAGCTGTTTTTTTGTTCAAATCACTGAATAGAAATATTTGACCTCCATCATTTTTAGAAATAATGATTTCCTTAAAATCATCTAATGTCATATTGCTAATGAGATTTAAGTTGTTGTTATCTTGAGTAACAATTGGCATATCATCTAAGGTAACTTCTGTTTTTGCCCCTGCGTTTCCTCTAAAGTTAGAAATTCCTCTATTGTTTGCAATTTCTTCAAACGGAAAAGTTCCTTGTATAACAAATCCTTTTGTTGTTAAAAACGATAAAATATTTCTACTACTAATGTATGATTTATCTGTGTTCTTGTAACTTCTGCTATTTGCGAAAAGTTTGGTTATTTTACTTTTTCTATTCGTTTTTTGTTTTTGCTCAATCACTATTTCATCTAAAATAATTCGATCTGTAATAAATTTATCAAGATTTAATTCAGTATTTATTTTCTTATAGCTTATTGTGTTTGTTATAATGTTGCTCTTGTCAAACTTGGGGTAAAAAGTAGTGCTGATTTTTGGCTTTTGTAGTCTCTTTTTATCTTGAATAGAAAAACTTACACTACTTGATTCACTTAGAAAAACGTTATTAAATGAAAACGAATTATCTAAGATTGGTGTGTTTATAATCAAATTATTCTCGGGAGAAAATAAAACAGCATTTAATGGTTTTTTAACTTTAGCTTTTAGGGTTCCTTTAACAGTAATTCCTTTTTCAAAATCAAATTTTACTTTTGGAGTTTCGTTAAAAATATTGCTCCAGTTGTATTTGCTCCAGCCTTGATTCAATAGTAATAAATCTAAATCTGCTAATTTTTTTCTATTTGTCTTTTTAAAGTAGTAAGAGCTATTCTCAATGTTTCCTTTTATATATGGCTTTAAAAAGAACTTTGTAAACATGTTGTTTTCTAACGAATAGCTTTTAGTTTCTTCTGGTAAAAAGGTTGCGCTTAAATATTGTGTTTCATTAGTGTTTTTACTTAGTTGTATTGTTAATGAGTCTCTAGATCTAGTAAGGGTTTTTGAATTTGTTTCTGAAAATAATTTTTTATCATGATTGAAAAATACACGTTCTAAAATAGGTTTTTCGTCTTCATTTAGAACGGTGATTATGTTAACTCCTTTGGAGATTTTTTTTGTAGAAAGTAAAAAATTATACGTTGTTGTATTCTCGTTAAAAACAAAAGAGTTTTTAGATACTGAGTTGGTGTTGTGAATATAAATATAATATTTTTTATTTGCATTGTTTTGTAAAGTCTCTGCGTTTGTTTGCATTTTTAACTTTACAATTGTTGTGTTAGGATTTTCTACATTTAAAGTAACACCAAGTTTTTTAGCAGGATTAATTTTTTTAATAATTTCTTCATTATCAAATGTTGTTACTTTTACTTTATAAGTTGTTTTTGGTTTATAGTAAAAATCTACTTTACCTAAGCCAAATTGATTGGTTGTAACTTCTTTAATTAAGTTATTATTGTTGTCTAATAAAGCTCCAGATTTTATTTTAGTTCCTTTGCCTTTTTTATTTTTGATGATAATACCAATAACTGAATTTGTTTCTTCTACTAAATGACCGCCCTCTGGCAATAGTTGTAAATCGTAATTGCTATCAGAATTTACAATCTTCTTATCCGTTTTTTTATTGCCAACAATATGGATTTTTTGAATGAATGATTCATCTTCTTCAAAATTGCGCATCCAGTTTGTAGATGCTTTTATGATATATGTATTTTCTGTAAAAGTAGTATCAACTTTAATGCTGTTAGAAACGACACCGTTTTTAACATATAATAATTTGGACTGTTTAAATTCACCTTTTTCATTGTAAATATTACAATATAAATTAGTGGTTTGTTTGTGTAGTTTTTTTGTTTTTTGATCTAGAATGTAAGCTTTAAACCAAATCTCTTCACCTTCTATAAAGTTGGTTTTGTTTAAATGTAAATAAGGAATTTCTCTAGAAAGATTAAAGTAATCAGCATAATTAGTCTCAATATTTTGTTTTTCTTGAGCGAAATTTACAATTGAAGAAAATAAAAAGAAAGTTAAAAGCGAGTTTTTAAAAGTCATAGTGTTTTTTTAGATAAAATTAATTCTACAAAAATCATTCCAATAATAATAAATAAAAAAAGCTTCAAGAAATTCTTGAAGCTTTTTATAATTAAGTGTCGCATTTCTCGACTACATCATTCCTGGCATTCCGCCACCCATTGGAGGCATTCCGCCAGCAGGATTATCTTCTTTAATATCGATTAAAGCACATTCAGTTGTAAGAATCATTCCTGCTACTGAGGCAGCGTTTTCTAAAGCAACACGAGTTACTTTTTTCGGGTCGATAATTCCAGCTTTTAGCATATCAACATATGCATCAGATTTAGCATCGTAACCAAAATCTTTTTTACCTTCTAAAACTTTATTGATTACAACTGATCCTTCACCACCAGCGTTTTCAACAATTGTTCTTAAAGGAGCTTCAATAGCACGAGCAACAATTTGTACTCCAGTAACTTCGTCTAAATTATCCGTAGTAATTTTTTCTAAAACGTTAATTGCTCTAACTAAAGCAACACCACCACCAGCAACAATGCCTTCTTCAACAGCAGCTCTTGTTGCATGTAAAGCATCATCAACTCTGTCTTTCTTTTCTTTCATTTCCACTTCAGAAGCAGCTCCAACGTATAAAACGGCAACACCACCAGCTAGTTTAGCTAAACGTTCTTGCAGTTTCTCTTTATCGTAATCAGAAGTTGTAGTTTCTATTTGTGCTTTAATTTGATTTACTCTTGCTTTAATTTGAGTTGCATCACCAGAACCATTTACAATTGTAGTATTGTCTTTATCGATTGTAATTCCTTCAGCAGTTCCTAATAAATCTAGGGTTGCATTTTCTAAAGAAAAACCTCTTTCTTCAGAAATTACCGTTCCGCCTGTTAAGATTGCGATGTCTTCTAGCATTGCTTTTCTTCTGTCTCCAAAACCTGGAGCTTTTACAGCAGCGATCTTTAAACCACCTCGTAATTTATTTACTACTAAAGTAGCCAATGCTTGTCCGTCTACATCTTCAGCAATAATTAATAAAGGTCTTCCAGATTGAGAAACTGGTTCTAAAATTGGAAGAATTTCTTGTAAGTTAGAAATCTTTTTATCGAATAATAAAATGTATGGATTTTCTAAATCAGCAATCATTTTATCAGCATCAGTAACAAAGTATGGAGATAAATATCCACGGTCGAATTGCATTCCTTCAACTACGTCAACATACGTGTCCATTCCTTTTGCTTCTTCAACAGTAATAACACCTTCTTTACCAACTTTTCCAAAAGCTGTTGCAATTAGGTCTCCAATAACATCATCGTTATTTGCAGAAATTGCAGCAACTTGTTTTATTTTTTCTGATGAATTTCCAACTTTTTGAGCTTGTTTGTCTAAATCTGCAACGATAGCGGTTACAGCTTTGTCAATACCTCTTTTTAAATCCATTGGATTTGCTCCAGCAGCAACATTTTTCAATCCTTCTTTTACAATTGCTTGCGCTAAAACAGTTGCAGTTGTTGTTCCATCACCCGCTAAATCATTAGTTTTAGAAGCAACTTCTTTCACCATTTGAGCTCCCATGTTTTCTAATTCATCTTCTAGCTCAACTTCTTTTGCTACAGAAACACCATCTTTGGTAACTGTTGGTGCACCAAATGCTTTAGAGATTATTACATTTCTACCTTTTGGTCCTAATGTTACTTTTACTGCATTTGCTAATGCGTCAACTCCACGCTTTAAACCATCGCGAGCTTCAATATCAAATTTTATATCTTTTGCCATTTTGTTTAATTTTAGATTTTAGCTGTTGCACTTGGCTTTTAGCTAAAATTGATTTCTATAATTTTATTTTTTTAGATTTTGATTTAGGCCAGAAGCCAAAAGCAATTAGCCATTTATATGATCGCTAAAATATCTGATTCTCTCATGATTAAGTAATCAGAGCCTTCAAATTTTAACTCAGTTCCAGCGTATTTTCCGTATAAAATAGTATCGCCAACTTTTACAGTTAAAGGTTCATCTTTTGTGCCATTTCCAGCTGCAACGATAGTTCCTTTTTGTGGTTTTTCTTTTGCGTTATCAGGAATAATAAGTCCAGATGCTGTTGTAGTTTCAGCAGCAGCAGGTTCTACAAGAACTCTGTCTGCTAAAGGTTTGATGTTTAATCCCATTTTATGAATTTTTGATTAATGAATATAATTGATATACAAATTATAAATAGTCAGAAATTATGCCACTTAAAAAAAACTGACAATCTTTCTAATTCTTGTTTTGAAGGTAAATTTAATGCATAAAAAAATGCCAACGTGTCATTTACGCTGGCATTTTTTGTTTTATATTTTTTTACTTATTAGATGCTATCGTTTGTTGTAACAGGAGCTGAAGTGTTTGTTGGAGTTGTTGTATTTACATTTTCTAATGTATTCTCCAATTGTGGGTTTGTATTTGTAGCTCTAGGAATTGCAAAGTTTGCTAATAGAATTAAAGCAAACATAGAAATTGCTAATGTCCAAGTAGAACGATCTAAAAAGTTGTTTGTGTTTTGAACACCGCCCATAGATTGTGCTCCACCACCACCAAATGAAGAAGATAATCCTCCACCTTTTGGATTTTGTACCATAACGATTAATATTAATGCGATTGCTACAATTAATATCAAAATTAAAATGATTGTATATGTACTCATAATTTATTTATTTTGTAAAGTTCTAATTCTTTTAATTTGGTCTGCAAAGAAACCACTTTTTTCTGGATATTTCAAACTTAATATTTTATAAGCTTTGATTGCATTTTCATACTTATTTTGTTCTAAATAAACTTTCGCCAAGGTTTCCGTCATCAAGTAGGAATCTTGTTTTTCGTTTAATAGAATTTCTTTTTTCTCATCAGTTTTTGAAACCTTAGAAATTTTAGGGTTTTGTTTGATGAATTTATCAATAATTGAAGTTTTATCAATTTCTTTTTTTTGATCTGAACTTCTGTCTATTTTTTTTTGTGAACCTAGCTGTAACCATTCGTTAAAAGAATGCGTTTCTTTTTTAGTAAAGGTTAGTGGTTCTCCTATGGTAAAATTTTCTTTTACTTCGGATGGTTTACCTGAGTTTATTTTTCCTAAAATTTGTTGATGAAGCGCAATAGGTTTATCAGCTGATACTTCATTAAATTGAGTAGAAGTTATGAAGTTAAACAACACAGCTCTGTCTGTTGTATGTGCTGCCGTTACTTTTAATTCTGAATTGTATCTATAGCTCTCGTTGTTTTTTAATCCTTTTAGATAAACTGCCCTTGCAGTCTGAAAATAAGGGTATTCAGAAATAATTGTATGAATTGCTTCGGTATCTTTAGAGGTAATTTTCTGTGGACTTTTTACTATTTTTGCAAAGCTATGTATGTTCATAATAGATTACCATTTAGCAATTGAAGCGTTAAAAATATCTTGTGTTATTCTTTCTATAATCTCCGTAAAAGCTGTTTCTAAAGTACCGCCAGTTAACTGAGAATTTGCAGGATAATCATAATAAAACATAAAAGGTTTTTCAAAATTATCTGTATCATTAAATACATTAAAGTACCTAACATTGATGGTAATTGTAAGCCTGTTTTGTGCAGCCGTTTGTTGCGCTGTTGCACTCATTGGTGCAATTCTGTAGCCAGTAATCTCACCTTCAAAGCGTAAGTCCCCGTTTGAAGAAACCAGCTCTAAATTTGTTTGTCTTAGAAATAAATCTCTAAAATCTTGTGTAAATTTCTGACTTAAAGAGGGTTCTATTAATGGCGCATTATTTCTGAAGAAGTCTATTTGCAGTGTTTTTGCTTTTCCTGTGTCTCCTCCCGTAAAGGAGTAAAATCGACAAGATGTAATTAGCATAGTGCTAAACGTAAAAACAAAGATGTAAATAATTTTTTTCATAAAGATTTCAAATATAAACAAAAGAATGTTTTACAAATCGTATTGTTTAATTTTTCTATATAAAGTACGTTCAGAAATACCCAATTCTTTGGCCGCTAATTTGCGCTTGTTGTTGTTTTTTTCTAACGATTTTTTAATCATTTCTACTTCTTTCTCTTGTAAAGATAGCGATTCGTCTTCTTCTATAGTTTCAATAAAATCGTAGGTATTCTCATCTTTTTTAGCGTTTGATGTTGGGATTTGAAGAACTTCTACGTTGCCAGTATTTGTATGTTGTTCTTTATAAATTTTCTCCAGTAGTTTATGATTCTCTTCTTGCAAATCATCCATGTCATCATTCTTTAAAATATCTAGCGTTAGTTTTTTTAAATCGTTGATGTCGTTTCGCATATCAAACAAAATTTTATACATAATGTCTCTTTCGTTTGCGAAATCTGAATTTGAGTTAGTGCTATTGCCAATTATGGCTGGTAAATTACCTTTGTTATTTGGTAAATAATGCATAATTTTTTCTCCAGTAATATGCCTGTTTTCTTCAACTACAGAAACTTGTTCTGCAATATTTCTTAATTGACGAATGTTTCCTGGAAAACGGTAATTTACTAATAAATTAATAGCATTGTCTTCTAGCCTAATTGTTGGCATTCCGTATTTCTGAGCAAAGTCTGCAGCAAATTTACGGAACAATAAGTGAATGTCTTCTTTTCGCTCTCTTAATGGCGGAAGCGAAATTTCAATAGTGCTTAGTCTATAAAATAAATCTTCTCTAAATTTACCTTTCTCAATAGCGTTTGCCATTTGTAAATTAGTTGCAGCAACAATTCTAACATTTGTTTTTTGCACTTGTGATGATCCTACTTTTATAAACTCTCCGTTTTCTAAAACACGTAATAACCTTACTTGCGTAGTAAGTGGTAATTCGCCAACTTCATCTAAAAAAATTGTACCACCGTCAGCAACTTCAAAATACCCTTTTCTAGATGCTGAGGCTCCAGTAAAAGCACCTTTTTCGTGACCAAACAATTCACTATCTATGGTTCCTTCAGGAATTGCTCCACAATTAACAGCAATATATTTAGCATGTTTCCTGTGTGATAATTGATGAATAATTTTAGGAATACTTTCTTTTCCAACGCCACTTTCTCCGGTAACCAATACGGAAATATCTGTTGGTGCAACACGTACTGCTTTTTCTAAAGCTCTGTTTAGTTGAGTGTCGTTTCCTATAATTCCGAAACGTTGTTTTATAACTTGTAGGTTTTCCATCTTTTTTATAGTTGCAGAACTTCAGACTTGCAAAGATTCAAAGTGAGTTTTATTTTTACTTTGCCGCTTCAAGGCTTTGTCTCTGTTTTATTTAATCTAGTTATTTTCAGAATAATCAACAGCAGTTCCAATTAAAGTTGCAGACGTACAGTCTTCTACTTTTACATTTACAAAATCACCTACTTTATAGTGTTCTTTTGGAAAAACAATAACCATGTTTTGCGTATTTCTAGCTTTCCAGTGTAAATCAGATTTTTTAGATTCTCCTTCAATTAAAAACTCTTCAGTCTTACCTAAGTGCTGTTTAGTTCTATATAGACTGTGTGCTCTTTGTAGCTCAATTACTTCGGCTAATCTTCTCTTTTTTACATCAAAAGGCACATCATCTTTCATTTTTTTAGCAGCCAAAGTTCCGGGCCTTTCAGAATAGGCAAACATATAGCCATAATCGTACTTTACGTATTCCATTAAACTAAGAGTGTCTTGGTGATCTTGTTCTGTTTCTCCACAAAAACCAATAATCATATCTTGTGATAATGACATCTCTGGAACTATTTTTAAGATATTGTCTACTAGTGTTATGTATTCTTCTCTTGTATGCTGTCTGTTCATGGCTTTGAGCATTTTTGTACTTCCGCTTTGAACTGGCAAATGCACATATTTACAAACATTTCTATGTTTAGCAATTACATGAATTACATCTAAGCTCATATCCTGCGGATTAGAAGTTGAGAATCTAAAACGTGTTTTTGGAAAGCGTGTTGCTGCCATGTCTAATAACTGTGCAAAATCTACAGCAGTTGCTTGTGCCATTTCAGAAGCCTTTTTAAAATCTTTTTTTAAGCCTCCTCCAAACCATAAGTAGCTATCTACGTTTTGGCCAAGCAGTGTAATTTCTTTGTAATTCTGATCTATCATTGATTGAATTTCTTCCAAAATACTTTGTGGATCACGACTTCTTTCTCTTCCTCTTGTAAAAGGAACAACACAGAAAGTACACATATTATCGCATCCACGAGTAATTGAAACAAAAGCAGAAACTCCGTTGTTATTAAGTCTAACAGGAGATACATCTCCATAGGTTTCATCTTTTGATAAAATAACATTTACTGCGTCTCTACCTGCATCAATTTCTTCTAATAAATTAGGTAAATCTCTGTAGGCATCTGGTCCAACAACTAAATCAACAATTTTCTCTTCTTCTAAAAATTTTTCTTTCAATCTTTCTGCCATACATCCCAAAACACCAACTTTCATTTTAGGATTGATCTTTTTTATAGCGTTGTATTTCTCTAAACGTTTTCTAACAGTGAGTTCTGCTTTTTCGCGAATAGAGCACGTGTTTACTAAAACTAAGTCTGCATCTTCTAAATGTTGAGTAGTGTTAAAGCCTTGCTCTGCAAGTATTGAAGCTACAATTTCGCTATCGTTCATATTCATCTGACAACCGTAACTTTCTATAAATACCTTTTTATTATTGGTATTTTTCGGTGTAACTAATTGATTATCAAGCACTTCACCATTATATTCGTTTGGGTTTTTGTGGGTATAACTTTGGGTATAACTCGATGAGATTAGTGCCTTTGGATTAACCAATGATTTGGTTTTCAACTTTTTATCTGTTTTTGATTCCTTCAATGGGGTATAACTTTTTATATGATTTAATTAGTTGAAATAAGTTATACCCACACTTGGGTATATCTTTTTTTCTTATTCTTAATTTTAAATACAAAGATAATAAAATCAAGACAATTTGTCATGTTTATTTTCTTATTGGGGAAACCTCAACGTATTAAAAGGAATAAGGGATGTATAAATTAATATACATCC
>JAQWGI010000031.1 GCA_029238315.1 Polaribacter sp.
TCGATAGTTTTTACTGTTGCAGGGACACCTGTTTTATCTCTTTTAAAATCGATAATACGGTATTTTTGCTTGTGACCACCTCCAATATTACGAGTTGTCATTCTACCCTGATTGTTTCGACCTCCAGATCTTTTTTTCGGAACTAATAAACTTTTTTCCGGCTTGTCAGTAGTAATGGCGTCGAACCCATTTACTACTCTAAAACGCTGACCTGGTGTTACTGGTTTTAATTTTCTAACTGACATTGTGTCTTTTTACTTAAAGATTGTTATAAAAATCAATAGTTTCTCCTTCTGCTAACTGTACTATCGCTTTTTTGTAAGCTCCTTTCATACCTGTTACCATACCTTTCTTTGTGAATTTGGTATTTCTTTGAACAGGATAATTCATAGTTCTTACAGCTGAAATTGCAACTCCATAAGCAGCTTCAATAGCTCCTTTGATTTCCAATTTGTTAGCTCTTTTATCTACAACAAATGTATAACGGTTATTTAACTCGCTATCGTTTGTTGCTTTTTCCGTAATAATAGGTTTTATTAAAATATTCATATCTATTATTTGCTAAAATTTGCTTCAACTCCTTCTAATGAACCTTCTGTAAACACAACTTTATTTGCGTTTAAAACACCGTAAGTAGTTAAATCTGAACCACTTACAACTTTAGTTCTTTTTAAATTTCGTGATGACAAATATACATTATTATTTGACTCAGCCAACACAAACAAAGATTTTTTGTTTTCTAACCCTAATGCTTTCAGTACATTAACAAAATTCTTAGTTTTAGGACTCTCGAAATCGAAATTCTCAATTACTACTAAATTTTTGTCTTTTGCTTGTGTACTTAACGCAGATTTACGAGCTAAACGCTTTAAATTCTTGTTTAGTTTGAAAGAATAATTTCTTGGTCTTGGTCCGAACATACGTCCTCCACCTCTAAAAACACCAGACTTGATAGAACCTGCTCTTGCAGTACCAGTTCCTTTTTGTTTTTTAATTTTTCTTGTACTTCCAGTGATCTCAGCTCTTTCTTTAGCTTTGTGAGTTCCTTGTCTTTTATTTGCCAAATGCTGCTTTACATCTAAGTATATAGCGTGATTATTTGGCTCAATTCCGAATACATCGTTAGAAAGTTCAACTTTTCTACCTGTATCTTTTCCTGTAATATCTAAAACTGCTACTTTCATTATTTCTGAATAGTTACGTAAGCATTTTTGTGTCCAGGAACTGCTCCTTTAACAACAAGTAGGTTCTTATCAGCAACCACTTTTAATACTTTTAGATTCTGTACTTTTACACTATCTCCACCCATTCTTCCGGCCATACGCATTCCTTTGAATACTCTAGCTGGATAAGATGCCGCTCCAATTGATCCTGGTGCTCTTAAACGGTTATGCTGTCCGTGTGTTGCTTGACCAACTCCAGCAAACCCATGACGTTTTACAACCCCCTGGAAACCTTTACCTTTAGAAGTTCCTGATACATCAACAAACTCACCTTCTTCAAAGTGTTCTACTGTGATAGCATCTCCTAATTTATACTCTCCTTCAAATCCTTGGAATTCTACGACTTTTCTTTTAGCAGTTGTGCCAGCTTTTTTAAAGTGACCATCTAAAGCTTTATTAGAGCTTTTTGCTTTTTTGTCATCGAAACCAAGTTGTAACGCATTGTATCCGTCAACTTCTTCAGTTCTGACTTGGGTAACAACACAAGGACCTGCTTCGATTACTGTACAAGGAATGTTTTTCCCGTTTTCGTCGAATAAGCTGGTCATCCCAATCTTTCTTCCTATTAATCCAGACATTTTGTTTAGATTTTAGACGATAGATATTTTTATCCAGCGCGTCTATTATTAATAAATAATTGTTTGAAACTTCCGTTTCTATTTGTCTTTTAGAAATTCTGCTCAAAAAAAACAGCGTTAAAACATTTCAACGCTGAATATGTTTTTACCGTTTTTCCTTCGCGAAACCCTCCGGACATGTGCATTCTGAATTTATTTCAGAATCTTTATTATCTCTCTTAATGAGATTCCGATTTTCATCAGAATAAATTCAACTATTAGCTTTCAACCTATAAATAAGTTGAAAGCCTAGTTTCATTTGCTTATACTTTAATCTCAACTTCAACACCGCTTGGTAACTCAAGCTTCATTAAAGCATCAATAGTCTTCGATGAAGAACTATAAATGTCTAATAATCTTTTGTAAGCAGATAATTGAAATTGTTCTCTAGATTTTTTGTTTACGTGTGGTGAACGTAATACTGTAAAAATCTTTTTATTTGTTGGTAAAGGAATAGGACCATTAACTAACGCTCCAGTACTTTTTACCGTCTTTACGATTTTCTCAGCAGATTTATCTACTAAATTGTAATCATAAGACTTTAATTTGATTCTAATTTTTTGACTCATTTTATATCTATTTAGTAAATTATCCTTTTGCTTTTGCAATTACATCTTCAGAAACATTTGATGGAGTTTCTGCGTAGTGAGAAAATTCCATTGTAGATGTTGCTCTACCTGAAGACATAGTTCTTAAGGCAGTTACATATCCAAACATTTCAGATAAAGGAACAGTAGCTTTTACAACTTTAGCTCCAGCACGATCACTCATGTCAGAAACTTGCCCTCTTCTTCTGTTTAAATCTCCTACGATATCTCCCATGTTTTCTTCTGGAGTAAGCACTTCTAACTTCATGATTGGTTCCATGATTTTAGCTTTTGCAGCTTTCGCAGCAGCTTTATACCCCATTTTGGCAGCAATCTCAAAAGATAATTGATCAGAATCCACCGCGTGGAAAGAACCATCTTTTAATGTTACTTTTAAAGAATCCATTTCATAACCTGCTAAAGGACCGTTTTTCATCGCCATCTGAAATCCTTTCTCAATAGAAGGAACAAATTCTTTTGGCACGTTACCACCTTTAATTACAGATTCGAATACCAAACCTTGAACACCTTCATCTGCAGGTTCCATTGTAAACACAATATCTGCAAATTTCCCACGTCCACCAGATTGTTTTTTATAAACTTCTCTGTGATCTGCAGAAGCTGTAATAGCCTCTTTATATTCTACTTGTGGTTGACCTTCGTTTACTTCAACTTTGAATTCACGTTTTAAACGATCAACAATAATATCTAAGTGTAACTCACCCATTCCAGAAATAATAGTCTGTCCTGAAGCTTCGTCTGTTCTAACTTGGAAAGTTGGATCTTCTTCAGCTAATTTTGCTAAAGACATACCTAACTTATCTACATCTGCTTTAGTCTTAGGCTCAACCGCAATACCAATTACTGGATCTGGAAAGTCCATAGATTCTAAAACAATTGGATGCTTCTCATCAGATAAGGTATCTCCTGTTTTAATAGATTTAAATCCTACAGCTGCACCGATATCTCCTGCTTCGATAAAATCGATAGCATTTTGTTTATTGGCATGCATTTGATAGATACGTGAAATACGTTCTTTTTTTCCTGAACGGTTATTTAAAACATAAGATCCTGCATCTAATCTACCAGAATAAGATCTAAAGAACGCTAAACGTCCTACAAATGGATCTGTAGCAATTTTAAATGCTAAAGCAGCAAAAGGCTCCTTTACATCTGGCTTACGAATTTCTTCTTGATCTGTATTTGGATTGATCCCTTTAATACCTTCTTTATCAGTTGGAGAAGGTAAATAACGACATACAGCATCTAATAAGAACTGAACACCTTTATTTTTAAATGCAGATCCACAAATCATAGGAATAATTGCCATATCCATTACAGCAGCTCTAAGCGCAGTATGCACCTCTTCTTCTGTAATAGAATTTTCATCTTCCATAAATTTTTCTAAAAGATCCTCATCGTAACTAGCAACTTCTTCAATTAAAAGTGCACGATACTTACGAGCTTCTTCTTTCATATCCTCAGGAATTTCGATTACATCGAAAGTAGCTCCCTGAGTTTCATCATGCCATACAATAGCACGATTTTTTACTAAATCAATAATACCTTTAAAATCATCTTCGTCTCCAATGTTTAAAACGATTGGCACCGCGTTTGATTTTAACATATCTTTTACTTGTTGACAAACTCCTAAAAAGTCTGACCCTTGACGATCCATTTTGTTAACAAAACCGATTCTAGGCACTTTATAGTTATCAGCTAATCTCCAGTTAGTTTCTGATTGTGGCTCAACACCATCAACTGCAGAAAACAAGAACACCAAACCATCAAGAACTCTTAATGATCTGTTTACCTCTACTGTAAAATCAACGTGACCAGGAGTATCAATAATGTTAAAGTGATATCCTTTTGTATCTGGAGTAGCTTCTCCATTTTCAATTGGGAATTTCCATTCACAAGTTGTTGCAGCAGAAGTAATTGTAATACCTCTTTCCTGCTCTTGCTCCATCCAGTCCATTGTTGCTGCACCGTCATGAACTTCTCCAATCTTATGAGAAACTCCTGTATAATACAAAACACGTTCTGTTGTTGTTGTTTTTCCTGCATCAATATGTGCAGCAATCCCAATATTTCTAGTATATTTTAAATCTCTAGCCATCTAATTAAAATCTAAAGTGAGAGAATGCTTTATTTGCTTCTGCCATCTTGTGAACATCAACTCTTTTCTTAACAGCAGCTCCTTCTTCTTTAAATGCAGCTAATACTTCTGCAGCTAAACGTTGTGCCATTGTTTTTTCGTTTCTCTTACGTGTGTGTAAGATTAACCATTTGATAGCTAAAGAAACTTTTCTATCTGGTCTAATTTGCATTGGAATTTGAAATGTTGCTCCACCAACACGCTTAGAACGAACTTCTACGTGTGGCATTACATTTGACAATGCGTCTTTCCAAATCTCTAATGCTGATTTTTCTTCTTCTCCTTTTCTTTCCTCTACGATGTCTAACGCATCATAAAATACTTTAAAAGCTACTGATTTTTTACCGTCCCACATTAAGTTATTCACAAAACGTGTAACTAATTGATCGTTAAATTTTGGATCCGGTAAAAGAATTCTTTTTTTCGCTCTTCTTTTTCTCATGTCTTTACATTAA
>JAQWGI010000036.1 GCA_029238315.1 Polaribacter sp.
AAATAAATTAAAACAATTACTTATGAATCATTACGAAACTGTTTTCATTTTGAATCCCGTTTTATCTGATACTCAGATAAAGGAAACAGTACAAAAGTTTAATGACTATTTGGTTTCTAAAGGTGCCGAAATGATTTCAAAGGAAGATTGGGGCTTAAAAAAATTAGCGTATCCAATCCAAAAGAAAAAAAGTGGATTTTACCACTTACTTGAGTTTAAAATTGCTGGAGAAGAAATTTCTTCATTCGAACTTGAGTTTAGAAGAGATGATAGCGTTATGCGTTATTTAACTGTTAAATTAGACAAACATGCTGCTGCTTGGGCTGAAAAGAGAAGTGCACGTGTGAAATCTGCTAAAAAATAATTAGATATGTCATCTATAGATCAACAAGCAAAAGGAAACAAGCAAGGTGAAGTAAGATACTTAACTCCGCTTGACATTGAAACAAAAAAAGAAGCAAAATACTGTCGTTTTAAGAAAAAAGACATTAAGTATATCGATTATAAAGATGCTGACTTCTTAATGTATTTAGTAAACGAGCAAGGTAAGATTTTACCAAGACGTTTAACAGGAACATCATTAAAATACCAACGTAAAGTTGCACAAGCTATTAAACGTTCTCGTCATTTAGCTTTAATGCCTTACATTGGTGATATGTTAAAATAATAAAAGAAGAAGCATTATGGAATTAATATTAAGACAAGACGTAGAAAATGTAGGTTTTAAAGATGATGTTGTAACTGTGAAGAATGGTTATGGTAGAAACTTTTTAATCCCACAAGGTTATGCAGTATTGGCAACTTCTTCTGCAAAGAAAGTATTAGCAGAAAATTTAAAGCAACGTGCTTTTAAAGAAGCTAAAGTTATTGAAGATGCTACTAAAATAGCAGATACAATTAAAGGATTGGAAATTAAGATTACATCTAAAATTGGTTCAGGAGACAAATTATTTGGTTCTGTAAACAATGCAGATGTTGCTGATGCAATCGCAAAAGCTGGTACAGAAGTAGACAGAAAGTTTATTAAAGTTGCTGGTGGATCTGTTAAAAGATTAGGTAAATACAATGCAACTGTAAGATTACACAGAGCTGTAGTTGCTGAGATTACTTTTGACGTTATTGCAGAATAAGCAATCTTTAAATTATATTTTAAAACCTATCAAATTATTTTGATAGGTTTTTTATTTTTTGTCAGGTTAAGCTATCATATCGAGAAGAATCGAGATGCGAAGCCTAATAAATGTTAAAAATTAAATGAAATACAGACAACTTACCAAAGAACAATTTGAATCTTTACACGAAGAATTCGCACTTTTTTTAGCATCTCAAAGTATTGATGCAAAAGAATGGAATGAACTAAAGACAGAAAAACCACAAGTTGCAGAAGACGAAATGAATGTGTTTTCTGATGTAGTTTGGGACGATGTATTAACTAAAACAAATTATTTAGAACATTTTTCTAAACAAAGTATCAATTTGTTTAAATGTGATGCGAATCAAATTCATAGAATTTTTGTAAAAATAAATAAAGACATCAACCTTTTAGAACAAGAAGGTTTTGAGTGGTTGTTATCAAATCCAACTGATGATTCAGTTGAGTATTTTAATGGAACAAAAAACTATATTTCGGAAAGAAATACTGAGATTTTTGATTTGATTGAAAAAGGAAGTGCTATTTCTAAAGGCGAATTGTACGAGTATTTTAGTCGATTAATTACGGAATAATTCTTTTGTCATTTCTGCGAAGTCAGGAATCTAGACTTTGTTTTAAACAATTAATATACTTTGTATGGGTTCCCGTTTTCACGGGAATGACAACCCTATTTAAGTTTTTAGTAATTTCAACAATTTCTCAGTTCCAGAACTCGCAACATCTTTTATAATTGTTAAATTATTAAATTGATTTTCAGAAACTGCCGGATTTGGATCGATAAAATAAATGGGAATATCTGGTTTCGTGTAATTTATTAAACTTGCTGCTGGATACACTTGCATAGAAGTCCCTGTAATTACTAAAGCATCTGCTTGTAACGTAATTTCTGCTGCTTTTTCTAACAACGGAACATCTTCGCCAAACCAAACAATATGGGGTCTTAGTTGCGATTTTTCTTCACATAAATCGCCAAGAACCAAATCATTCTTCCAATCATAAACCAACTTCGGATTTGTTGTACTTCTTGCTTTTAATAATTCTCCGTGTAAATGAATAATATTAGAACTCCCAGCTTGTTCGTGTAAATTATCTACATTTTGTGTGATGATTTGAACATTAAAATTAGTCTCTAATTTTTTTAAATTCAGATGTCCATTATTAGGTTGTACAGAAAGTAACTGTCTTCTACGTTGATTGTAAAAATCCAGTACCAATTCTGGTTTTTTTTGAAAACCTTGTGGCGAAGCAACTTCCATAACATCGTGTCCTTCCCACAATCCATCAGCATCTCTAAAAGTTTTAATTCCACTTTCTGCGCTAATTCCTGCGCCAGTTAAAACCACAATATTTTTCATCTAATATAAATTTTAAGCAAAAATATGAATTTAATTTTCTGTTATTTCAAATTTGATCTCATTTCGAGCGAAGTCGAGAAATCTTTTAAAATATAGATTTCTCAACTCCATTTTGTTACGCCTGCCTGCCGCAGAAAAGTTCGAAATGACCAATGAATTGTCTCCTCGAGCGGAGTCGAGAGGTAATAAATAGTTCTCGACTACACTCGAACAGACAAAAAGATATATAACGGTCATTTTATAAAGTGTAAATCACTCAAATCGACAAATTTTTTATAGTATGTTTGTAAAAAGCATTTTTAAGCAATGATTGATATTACATTTTTAAATTATTTAGAAGATTTTGTAAGTGAAAAACGAAAAGCAACTTTTCATCGAGTTTTAGAAGAAAGAACGCGTCATTTCACGGTAGTTTTAGAAGATATTTATCAGCCACACAATTCCAGTGCTGTTATTAGGAGTTGCGATATTTTCGGAGTACAAGACGTACATGTTATTCAAAATAAATATTCTAGTAAAGTTTCTCGTCATGTAGCTAAAGGGTCTCAAAAATGGTTAGATATTAAGAAATATAACAAATCTGCCACCAATACACAAGATTGTTTGGATGCTTTAAGAAAAGATGGATATCAAATAATCGCTACAACTCCGCATAATGATTCGTGTTTTTTACATGAATTTGACATCACAAAAAAATCGGCTTTTGTATTTGGAGTAGAGAAGGAAGGGGTTTCTGAATACACAATGAATCAAGCAGATGGATTTCTGAAAATTCCGATGGTTGGTTTTACAGAAAGTTTAAATATTTCTGTAGCTGCAGCAATTATTTTACAAGATGCTACAACAAAATTAAGAGCTTCTAATATAGAATGGCAATTAACCACTAAAGAAAAAGAGGTGCTGTATTTTGATTGGGTTCAAAAATCCATAAAAAGTATCAAGAAGATTACCGAACGTTATCAGCATCAAGAAAAATAAATTAATTTACTTATCAGTTTCTAGATTAATTTTGTAGAAATTAAACAGCTACCTTTTTATACTCGTTTCATAAATTTCAATCCATTGTTCTGGTGTCATTTTCTTTACCAATTCTGCAATTAACTGATACGGTATAGCATCCATCTTTTTAAATCTCATACAGCTTTTTCCCATGTTTAACTTGTATTTGCTGTGCTTTGGGTATTCAGTTACAAACCAATTTAATAACTCTTTACTTGCGTAAATTCCGCTGTGATAAAATGCCACAAAATTCTTTTGAGAAGCAATATTTATAAATGGTAATGGTAACGAAGTATCGCAATGATATCCGCTTGGATACAAAGAATGTGGTACTACATAACCAGGCATTTTATAATGGAGTTGTTCTACAAATCCTTTCGGTAAGTTCTCATTAATAATAGCTCTTAATTTTGTGATAACTTCTTTACGATCTTCTGGTAATTGGGTTATATATTCATCAACAGTTTTAGCGTTGTATTCCATAGTATAGGTTTAGTATACTAATGTATTAAAAATGTTTTAAGTAGTAGATTTTAAAAAATAGTTTCAAAAATAAATTTATGTATATTTATTGAACTAAAAACTTTAACAAACAACTTATGAAAACTAAATTTTTAACAAAGCTGTTTTTTGCTTTAGCATTCTTTGTAACAATTCATATAGTAGCACAAGAAAAAGTTGATGCCAAGAAAAAATCAGCAACAAAAGAATTGCCATTAGAACCAGAGAGAAAATTATCATTTACAACCCAGCAAGGAACTTGGATGTCTGTAGACGTTCATCCCAACGGAAAGGAAATTATTTTTGATATGATGGGAGATTTATACACCATTCCCATTACTGGAGGACAAGCAATACAAATTACAAGCGGAATGCCATATGATGTGCATCCACGATACAGTCCAGACGGAAATTCGATTGTTTTTGTTTCTGATAAAAGTGGTTCAGACAATCTTTGGATTCGTGATTTAAAAACAAATGAAGAAACCCAATTAACAAAAGGAAACAATCAAAAGCATTTCTCTGCAGATTGGAGTCCAGATGGCGAATATATTTTAGGTGTAAAAGGACGAAGAAACATTAAGCCATACCTGTATCATAAAGAAGGTGGTTCTGGAGCTAAGTTAATTTCAGAGCCTTCAAATTTAAAAGTTATTGACCCTGCATTTAGCGCAGACGGAAGATTTATTTATTTCTCTTCAAGGCGAGGTGCGTGGAATTATAATGCTCAATTGCCACAGTATCAAATTATGTCTTTTGATAGAAATGATGGATCAACAGAAACAGTAACATCTAGATATGGTTCCGCTTTTACACCAACACTTTCTAAAGATGGAAATTGGTTGGTGTTTGGAAGTAGATTTGAAGATAAAACAGGGTTGGTTATTCGTAACTTAAGTAATGGAGAAGAAAAATGGTTAGCATATCCAGTGCAAAGAGACGATCAAGAATCAATGGCAACTTTAGGTGTTTTACCAGGAATGGATTTTACGCCAGACAGTAAAAATTTAATTACTTCTTATGGAGGTAAAATTTATTCAATCTCTTTAGCAACAAACAAAGCAACTGAAATTCCATTTAGTGTTGATGTAAATATAGATTTAGGGCCAATGGTGTCGTTTAAATATCCAATTAGTGATGCTCCAGATGCTTTTGTAACTCAAATTAGAGATGCGATTCCTTCGCCAGATGGAAAAATGTTAGCCTTTACAGCTTTAAATAGATTGTATGTAATGAACTTTCCGAACGGAAAACCAAAACGTTTAACAAAAAATGATTTTACAGAAGCGCAACCAGCTTGGTCTCCAGATAGTAAAAATTTAGTTTTTACAACGTGGAAACATGGAGAAGGTCACTTGTATAAAGTAAATGTTTCTGGAAATGCTAAAATTGAAAGATTAACGGATGTATCTGGATTTTACACTAAACCAGCTTGGTCTTATAACTCTGATCGTATTGCTTTTTTAAAAGGAAGCACTCAAGGTTTTGAAGATGCAGTTGATAATTCTAATCCAGTAAATGAAATTGCCTGGATCTCTGCAAACGGAGGAGAAGTTACAGTGATTGATAGAACAAAAGGAAGATCAAATATTCACTTTACAAAAACAGACAATCGTTTATATATGAATCATGGTTCAAAAGGATTAATTTCTATGCGTTGGGACGGAACAGATGAAAAATCTCATTTAAAGCTTACAGGTATAACAACCTTTGGTTCTTCAGATGTTTTTGGAGCAGATCATGGAATTTTACCAAATGAGATTGAAGGTTGGAGAGAAAATAACAAAGCATCAAGGCCTCAAGAAATCAAAATTTCTCCAGACGGAAGAAATGCATTGGCTAAAATAAATAATGATATTTATACGGTCTTAATTCCTAAAATTGGTAAAACACCAACTATAGCATTAGCAAAAGCAAGTAGTGCTGCTTTTCCAGCAACCAAACTAACAGTTATGGGTGGAGAATTTCCTGCTTGGTCATCAGATAGTAAACTTATTCACTGGTCTTTAGGAGCAAGTCATTTTGTATATGACTTAGCTGAAGGAAAATCGTTTGCTAAAAAGCAAGATGATGATAAAAAGAAAGCTGCTAAAGACAAATCGAAAGATCAATCTGAAGACAATAAAACAGCTGAAAAACCAAAAGAAACACCAATATTTAAAGCGAATGAATATCCAATAAAAGTAGGTTATAAAAAAGCTACTCCTAAGGGATCAATATTATTAAAAGGTGGTAGAGTTATTACCATGAATGGTAATGAAGTAATTGAAAATGGTGATGTTTTAATTGTAAATAATAGAATTAAACAAGTTGGTAAATCTGGAAGTATTACAATTCCTAGAAATACAAAAACAATTGACGTTTCAGGAAAAACAATAACTCCAGGTTTTATTGACACACATGCTCATATGTGGCCAAATTGGGGAGTTCATAAGAATCAAGTTTGGATTTATTCAGCAAATTTAGCGTATGGTGTTACTACAACAAGAGATCCACAAACAGCAACTACAGATGTGTTAACGTATGCAGATATGGTTGATGCAGGAATGATGCATGGTCCAAGAGTGTATAGTACAGGGCCAGGAGTTGGATATTGGGCTTATAATATCAAAAGTTTACAACATGCTAAAGATGTTTTAACACAATACAGTAAATATTACGATACAAAATATATTAAAATGTATGTGGTTGGAAATAGACAACAACGTCAGTGGGTAATTATGGCATCTAAAGAATTAAAATTGATGCCAACAACAGAAGGTTCATTAGATTTTAAAATGAACATGACACAGTTATTAGATGGTTATCCTGGGCACGAACATTCTTTTCCGGTATATCCTATATATAAAGATGTTATAGAAAGTACTTCATTTTCTAAAATGGCAGTAACACCAACATTGCTAGTTTCGTATGGAGGACCTTGGGCAGAAAATTATTATTACTCAAGAGAAAATCCGTATCACGATAAAAAAATGCAATACTTTACACCTTATTCAGAACTGGCTAGTAAATCTAGAAGAAGACCAGGTTGGTTTATGGATGAAGAACATGTGTTTCAGAAACACGCTGTTTTTATGAAAGATTTGGTTGAGAACGATGGTGTTGCGGGAGTAGGAAGTCATGGGCAATTACAAGGTTTAGGTTTTCATTGGGAGCTTTGGTCTGTTGCAAGTGGTGGAATGAAAAATTTAGATGCTTTAAAAGTAGCTACAATTCATGGTGCAAAAGCATTAGGTTTAGATACGGATTTAGGAACTATTGAAGCTGGTAAAATTGCAGATATTTTAATTATGGATAAAAATCCATTAGAGAACCTAAGAAATACAAACTCTCTTAAATATGTTGTAAAAAATGGGGTTTTGTATGATGCAAGCTCTTTGGATGAAATTGCACCAAAGAAGAAGAAAGCGCCAGTTTTTCATTGGCAAACAAAAAGACCTATAAATATACCAGGAGTTAAAAACTAATTAGTTCTTAAAAAAGAAACAGATTATCAGTTGTTAATTATTAAAAAAAAACCAGCGCATAAATGTTCTGGTTTTTTTTTGTGTAAAAAAAATATTTATAAATATCTAATTGATAATTACTTTTTGAATAGTTGCAACAGAATCACAACGTTTAATATATAGTTGTATATTTTTTAAACTATTTTTTCCGCTAATTAAATATTCTGGACATGGTTTTATTCTTGGTTTACTTTCTCCAAAATGAACATCTCCATTTTTTAGAATTACATTTACAGTTGTAGAGTCTAAATTGTGTTTAAGCAAAGTTTCTTGAGCTTTTTCTGAATATACTCTATCTCTAATTCTAATAGTTTTAAGGGTTCTAGCATCCATTCCGTAATCAAAAGTAGCATTCTTTTGTTGCCAGAAAAAATATACGCCAACACAGCTGATGGAAGCTCCAATTAAAAAATATCCGATTCTTTTAAGTAATTGCATTGTAGAATTTTGAAATGCAAAGTTAGTTTTTTATGGAGAAAATAATGCTATAAAATTAACAAATTAATGTCTCTAAAAGGCAAATTAAACCAATCTGCGACGACTTTACTAGTTAAAATTCCGTGGTAAAAATACATACCGTTTCGTAAACTTTTATCAAAACGAGCAGCATTTTCAAATCCGCCTTCTTCTGCAATACTTAATAAATACGGAGTAAAAATGTTGCTAATTGAAACAGAAGCTGTTCTTGCATATCTAGAAGGAATATTAGGAACACAATAATGTGTAACACCATGTTCTATGAAAGTTGGTTCGCTGTGTGTAGTTACTTTAGAGGTTTCAAAACAACCTCCACAATCAATACTAACATCTACAATTAAAGCGCCATTTTTCATTTGTTTCACCATATCTTCTGTTACCATAATTGGTGACCGATTTTTCCCCCTAACTGCTCCAACAGCAATGTCGCATCGCATCAATGCTTTTGCCAATGTTTTAGGCTGAATGGTTGATGTATAGATGGGTGTGTTTAAACAATGCTGTAAGCGTCTTAATTTTGCAATAGAATTGTCAAAAACTTTTACACGAGCACCTAATCCTAATGCAGAACGAGCAGCAAATTCTCCTACAGTTCCTGCACCAATAATAACCACATCAGTAGGAGGAACGCCACCAATATTTCCTAGTAACAATCCGTTTCCTTTGTTGCTATTGCTTAACATTTCTGCAGCAATTAAAACAGAGGCAGTTCCTGCAATTTCACTTAATGATTTTACAACAGGATAAAATCCGTGTTCGTCTTTAATGTAATCAAAAGCAAATGCTGTAATTCGTTTTTTTGCTAAAGTTTCAAAATATTTTTTTGACTGTGTCTTTAATTGCAAGGCTGATAGTAAAACACTTTGTGGTTTTATATATGCTATTTCTTGCAATGTTGGCGGTGCCACTTTTAAAATGATATTACAACCAAAAGCTTCTTCTACATTGTACGATATTTTTGCACCAGCTTCAGAATACTCTTTGTCACTAAAATTGGCAGCATTTCCGGCGCCAGTTTCTACAACAATTTTGTGTCCGTGAGCTGTTAAAGCGGCAACAGCATCTGGAGTTAAACAAACGCGTTTCTCTTCAAATTGTGTTTCTTTTGGTAAGCCAATAAACAACTCTCCTTTGTGTTTTTTAATTTCAAGCATTTCTTCTTGCGGAAGTAATTCTTCTTTGCTAAACGGAGAAAATTGACTCATATCTTATTTTTAAGTTGTATATTTCTATCACCATTTTCTAGTGTAGAAATATGTATTTCGGTTGACTCTAAAGGTAGTAAATTTTCGATATTCTGTGGCCACTCAATAAAACACCAAGCATCTGAATAAAAATAATCTTCAATTCCGATGTCATACGCTTCATTTTCGTCTTCAATTCTATAGAAGTCAAAATGATATACAATATCAGAATTTGCTGTGTGATATTCATTTACCAACGAAAAAGTTGGTGAATTGGCAACATCTTCAATACCAAGTTCTTTACAGATCTCTTTGATTAACGTTGTTTTACCAACACCCATTTCTCCATAAAAAAGTAACATTTTACTTTTTGTACTTGCAATAATTTCTTTTGCAATGAGATTCAACTCAGAAATTGAATAGGTTTTGTTCATGTAACAAATATAAAAATCTTAGATTCTATTTTTTTGATTTTTGTATTATTTTTTAATTTCTATAAGAGTTTATTAAAATCGAAGTTAAACTAGACGAGTGAAAGAATTTCTTATATATTTATTTAGCCTCATATATAGCACACGGAATAATCATTTCTTCTAGAGAAACTCCGCCATGTTGATAGGTATTCTTGTAATATTTTACATAATGATTGTAATTATTCTGATACGCCAAAAACAAATCTTCTTTTGCAAAAATAAATGAGCTATTCATTGCTGTTGTTGGCAAGAAAATATCTTTCGGATTGCGAACTGCAAACACATCTTTTTCATTATAACTTAAACTTCTACCCGTTTTGTATCGTAAATTAGAACTCGCATTTTTATCGCCAATAACTTTACTTGGATTTTTACAATTAATGGTTCCGTGATCAGTAGTAATAATTAATTTCTGTCCTAATTTTTGTGCTTTCTGAATAATCTCTAACAAAGGCGAATTTCTAAACCAACTTTCTGTTAACGATCTGTATGCTTTGTCATCGCCAGCCAATTCTTTGATGACTTCCATTTCTGTTTTTGCATGCGAAATCATGTCCACAAAATTATAGACAATAACTGTTAAATCATTTTGTTTGGTTGCGTTGTAATTATCTGCCAATTCTTTTCCGTTTTTTAAATTGGTAATTTTATAATATTCGTGTTGAATCTGTAAATTTAAACGCTTTATTTGAGTAGTTAAAAATTCGTTTTCGTACAAGTTTTTTCCGCCCTCATCCGTATCATTTTTCCAATATTCTGGATACATTTTCTCCATTTCTGATGGCATCAATCCAGAGAAGATGGCATTTCTAGAATACTGTGTTGCTGTTGGTAAAATGCTGAAAAATGATGCTTCTTTTTCTTTTTTAAAATGATTGTTGATGTACGGTTCTAAAATTCTAAATTGATCTAAGCGTAAGTTGTCAATAACCAGTAATAATGTTCCGTTTTTTGCTGTTTTTAACTCAGGAAAAACAAGCTCTTTTAATAAAGTATGCGAAAAAACTGGTTTGTCATTTGATGTAAAAAAGTCTTCATAATTCTTCTTTATAAATTTGAAAAACAACGAATTTGCTTCGTTTTTCTGACTTTCTAATATACCTAACATTCCGGCATCATTAATATTTTCTAATTCTAATTCCCAATGCACGAGTTTCTTATAAATACCAATCCATGCTGAGTAGGAATTTACCATCGCTAAATCCATCGAAATCTTCCTAAATTCTTGTTGATAATTAGAAGTAGTTTTATCAGAAATTAATTTAGAATGATCTAAATTCTTTTTTAAACTCAATAAAATCTGATTCGGATTTACAGGTTTAATCAAGTAATCGGCAATTTTAGAGCCAATTGCTTCTTCCATAATATATTCTTCCTCACTTTTTGTAATCATTACAACAGGCAAATTGTTTTGCCTTTGTTTGATTTCTGAAAGTGTTTCTAGACCGTTAATTCCGGGCATATTTTCATCTAAAAAAACAATATCAAAGTTTTGTTTATCAACTAAATCAATAGCATCTAAGCCGTTTGTGCATTTGGTAACATTGTAATTTTTTTGTTCTAAAAATAGAATATGAGGCTTTAATAAATCAATCTCATCATCAACCCATAAAATTTCTATTTTTCTCATATTGTATTAATTTTCTAATTAAAAATTGATTTTCAATAACTATAGTATATTTGTATTTTAAAAAAGCACATATTGAAAACTTCCAAAACCAATAAACTCAAAATATTGAACGACCCAATTTACGGTTTTATTACAATTCCGAATAGTTTAATTTTTGATATTATAGAACACCCTTATTTTCAGCGATTAAGACGCGTAACGCAAATGGGGTTTTCTAATTTAGTCTATCCAGGCGCAAATCACACTCGTTTTCATCATGCGATTGGATGTATGCATTTGATGCAAAAAGCGGTAAGAGTATTGCGATTTAAAGAGGTTGAAATTTCTGAAGATGAGGCGAATGCTTTATATATTGCTATTTTATTGCACGATATTGGTCACGGTGCTTTTTCACATGCATTAGAACATAGTATTGTAAACGGAATTTCTCATGAAGAAATTTCTTTGAAATTTATGAAAAAATTAAATAGCGAATTTGATGGGCAGTTGGGGTTGGCAATTAAAATTTTTGAAGGGAAATACAAAAGAGGATTTTTCAATCAATTAATATCAAGTCAATTAGATATTGATCGATTGGATTATTTAAAGCGTGATAGTTTTTATACGGGTGTAACAGAAGGAAATATTAGTTCTGATCGTTTAATTGCGATGATGAATGTTGCCAATGATGAATTGGTAATTGAGAAGAAAGGGATTTATTCTGTAGAAAAATTTATCATTGCGCGCAGATTAATGTATTGGCAAGTGTATTTACATAAAACAGGTTTGGTTGCAGAAAATATGCTAGTAAAGATTTTGCAACGCGCTAAAGAGTTGGCAACTCAAAATGTTGAACTACCAGCCACTAAAACTTTGCAATATTTTTTATACAATCAGATTTCAAAAGAGAATTTTACAGATAAAACCTTAGAGGTTTTTTCAAGATTAGATGATTATGATGTGCTATCTGCTATTAAAGAATGGACAACACATTCAGATCAAGTTTTATCTGAACTTTCTAAAATGATTATGAATCGTAATTTGTTGAAAATAAAAATTCAAGATCAAAACTTTACAAAAGAAGAAATAAACATACAGGTTAATAAGTTAATCTCTAAAAACAATATTGCTGCAGAATTTGCACCTTTTTTTGTGTTTTCAGGCATTGTGAAAAACCAAGCTTATCAAACAAAAAATCCGATTAAAATATTGTTTAAAAATAATAAAACAATTGATATAGCCTCGGCATCTGATCAATTAAATTTACAAGCACTTACAAAACCTGTAGAGAAATTTTACTTGTGTTATCCTAAGAAAATGTAATTAGACAAATCCTAAGAAATTTCTTACTTTTGCAGACGATGAATTTTACAGCAGAACAAATTGCAGAAATTTTAGAAGGAGATATAGTAGGCAACCCAAAAGCCGAAGTCTCTAAGTTATCTAAAATTGAGGAAGGAGAAAAAGGGAGTTTAACCTTTTTGTCTAATCCTAAATACAATCCATTTTTATACACAACAAAAGCTTCAATAACAATTGTTGATAAGAGTTTTGTGCCAGAAAAAAACATTACTACTACGTTAATAAAAGTAGTAGATGCCTATGCTGCTTTCTCTAAATTATTAGAGTTTTATAATCAGGTTAAAAACAATAAGTTAGGTAGAGAGCAACCTCATTTTATTGCTGGTTCTGCTAGTATTGGGACTAACGAATATATTGGTGCTTTCGCATACATAGGAGAGCATGTTAAGATAGGAGAAAATGTAAAAATTTATCCTAATGTGTATGTTGGAGATAATGTTGTGATTGGCAATAATACTACTATTTTTGCTGGAGTGAAAATATACTCAGAAACACAAATTGGAAACAATTGTGCCATTCATTCTGGCGCAATTATTGGGTCAGACGGATTTGGTTTTGCTCCAAACAAAGAAGGAACTTACGATAAGGTACCGCAAACAGGACATGTTATTATTGAAGATAATGTTGATATTGGTGCGGCAACAACAATTGATAGAGCTACTTTAGGAGCTACAATTATTAGAAAAGGAGTTAAATTAGACAATCAAATTCAGGTAGCACACAATGTAGAAATTGGTGACAATACCGTAATAGCTGCACAAACAGGAATTGCCGGATCTACAAAAATTGGAAAAAACTGTATGCTTGGTGGTCAAGTAGGTGTTGCAGGACATATTACAATTGGCGATTACGTAAAAGTTGGTGCACAAGCAGGTGTTACAAAAAGTGTAAAGTCAAATCAGGTTTTAAACGGAACTCCTGCATTTGGATTTACAGATTACCACAAATCGTATGCCTATTTTAAAAAATTACCAGAATTAGCAAAGACATTATATAATTTAGAAAAAAAATCAACACTCAAAGTGAATCATGATGAGTAACAAACAACAAACAATTAAAAACGAAGTAAGCCTTTCAGGTGTTGGTTTACACACTGGTAATACAGTAAAAATGACGTTTAAACCTGCGCCAATAGATCATGGTTATGCATTTGTAAGAATTGATTTAGAAGGACAACCTATAATTGCTGCAAATGCAGAATATGTGGTCAATACCCAAAGAGGTACAAATCTTGAAAAAAATGGCGTTCAGATTCAAACTTCAGAACATGTATTAGCAGCAGCAGTTGGATTAGGTATAGACAATTTACTAATAGAAATTGATGCATCAGAACCACCAATTATGGATGGTTCATCTAAATTCTTTATAGAAGCTTTAGAAAAAGCCGGAATAGAAGAACAGGATGCTGAAGTTAAAGAATATATTGTTAAAGATATAATCTCTTACAGAGATGAAGCCACAGGAAGCGAAATTATTTTGATGCCTTCTGATAAATATGAAATTACTACAATGGTAGATTTTGGTACAAAAATTTTAGGTACTCAAAATGCTACTTTACAAAACATTTCTGATTTTAAAGAAGAAATTGCAGCAGCAAGAACTTTTAGTTTTTTGCACGAAATTGAAATGTTATTAGAAAATGATTTGATAAAGGGTGGAGATTTAAATAACGCCATTGTTTATGTAGATAAAGAACTATCTGACAAAACAATGCGTAAATTAAAAAAAGCCTTTAACAAAGAAGATATTACTGTTAAATCTAACGGAATTTTAGATAATTTAACTTTGCATTGGGCCAATGAAGCCGCAAGGCATAAATTGCTTGATGTTATTGGAGATTTAGCTTTAGCAGGCACTAGAATTAGAGGGAAAGTAATTGCGAATAAACCAGGTCATTTAGTAAATACGCAATTTGCTAAAAAGTTAGGAAAAATTATGAAAGCTGAGAAACGTAATAAAGTACCTCAGTTTGATTTAAATCAACCTCCTTTAATGGACATTCATCAAATTATGGACATTCTTCCTCATAGACCTCCGTTTTTATTAATTGATAGAATTCTAGAGCTTTCTGATAAACATGTGGTTGGAATGAAAAATGTTACAATGAATGAAGATTTCTTTGTTGGACATTTTCCTGGATCACCAGTTATGCCTGGTGTTTTACAAGTAGAAGCAATGGCACAGTGTGGAGGGATTTTAGTTTTAAGTACGGTTCCAGATCCAGAGAATTATTTAACATATTTCATGAAAATGGATAATGTTAAATTTAAACAAAAAGTTTTACCAGGAGATACATTGATATTTAAGTGTGAATTAATTTCACCAATACGAAGAGGAATATGCCATATGCAAGCTTACGGATATGCTAACGGAAAATTAGTTGTAGAAGCAGAGTTGATGGCGCAAATAGCAAAAAAGCAATAATTATGAATCAACCTTTAGCATATGTACATCCGCAAGCAAAAGTTGCAAGAAATGTAGTTGTAGAGCCATTTACAACCATTAATAACGATGTAGAAATTGGTTCTGGAACTTGGATAGGATCTAATGTAACAATTATGGAAGGCGCACGTATTGGAAAAAATTGTAGAATTTTTCCTGGTGCAGTAATTTCTGCAATTCCTCAAGATTTAAAATTTGAAGGAGAAGATTCTTTAACCGTCATTGGAGACAATACAACAGTTAGAGAATGTGTAACAATTAATAGAGGAACAAATGCTTCTGGTAAAACAGAGATTGGTAGCAATTGTTTAATTATGGCAACAGCACATATTGCACACGATTGTGTTTTAGGTGACAATTCTATTGTTGTAAACGGAGTTGCATTAGCAGGTCATGTAACAGTGGGAAAACATGCAATAATTGGAGGTTTAGCAGCTGTACATCAATTTATTCATATTGGAGATCATGCTATGATTTCTGGTGGATCTCTAGTTCGTAAAGATGTTCCTCCATACACAAAGGCAGCAAAAGAGCCATTATCTTATGTAGGAATCAATTCTATTGGTTTAAGGCGTAGAGGTTTTTCATCTGCAAAAATTAGTGAGATTCAAAATATTTATAGAATCTTATATCAAAAAAACTACAATACATCTCAGGCTTTATCAATTATTGAAGCAGAAATGGAAGCAACACCTGAAAGAGATGAAATCATGCTATTTATCCGTAATTCTAAAAGAGGAATTATGAAAGGGTATTTTGGTGGATAATTATTATAAAAATAGAATAAACGTATAAAGTAAATTAATAAGATGGCAACAACTTCAGATATTAGAAACGGATTGTGTATTCGATACAACAATGATATTTATAAAGTAATTGAATTTTTACATGTAAAACCAGGTAAAGGACCTGCTTTTGTTAGAACAAAATTAAAAAGTGTTACAAACGGTAAAGTAATCGATAATACTTTTCCAGCAGGAAGAAAATTAGACGATGTTAGGGTTGAAACACAAAAATTTCAATTTTTATACGCTGATGGTGATGCCTATAACTTTATGAATACGGTAGATTACAACCAAATTTCATTACAAAAATCTGTTTTAGATGCTCCAGAACTATTAAAAGAAGGAGAAGTTGTAACCATTATTATTAATTCAGAAGATGACATGCCATTATCTGTAGATATGCCATTGAGTGTGATTTTAGAAGTTACGCATACAGAACCAGGTGTTAAAGGAAATACAGCTACAAATGCCACAAAACCGGCAACTGTAGAAACTGGTGCAACTGTAAATGTACCTTTGTTTATTAATGAAGGTGATAAAATTAAGATAGAAACCGCAAAAGGAAACTATCAAGAGCGTATCAAAGAATAATTTAATAGCTAACGACAAATAGTTAACTATGAAATTTAATAAACCACAAACCTTAAAACAGATTGCATTACTTACAGATTGTGAATTTGTAGGTGATGAAAATTTTGAAATTTTAGGGATCAATGAGATTCATGTTGTAGAAAAGGGAGATATCGTTTTTGTAGATCATCCAAAATATTATGATAAAGCATTAAATTCTGCTGCAACTATAATCTTAATCAATAAAAAAGTTGCGTGCCCAGAAGGAAAAGCATTATTGATTTCAGAAGATCCATTTAGAGATTTTAATAAAATTACACATCATTTCAACCCGTTTATTGCTTCAAAATCAAGTGTTTCAGATTCTGCTATTATTGGTGAAAGCACAGTAATACAGCCTAATGTTTTTATAGGCAATCAGGTAAAAATTGGTAACAATTGTTTAATTCATTCAAATGTGTCAATCTATGATAATTGTGTTATTGGAAACAATGTTACAATTCACGCAAATTCAATTTTAGGTTCAGATGCTTTTTATTATAAAAATAGAGAAACCGGATTTGATAAGTTATTGTCTGGCGGACGCGTGGTAATTGAAGATCATGTAGATTTAGGGGCTTCTTGTACAATTGATAGAGGAGTAACTGGAGATACAACCATAAAAAAAGGCACAAAAATAGACAATCAAGTTCATATTGGTCATGATACAATTATTGGAGAAAAATGTTTGATTGCTGCACAAACAGGTATTGCAGGTTGCACAGTAATAGAAGACGAGGTTACACTTTGGGGCCAGGTTGGTGTAATAAGTGGAATAACAATTGAAAAAGGAACTGTAGTTATGGCACAAACTGGTGTTACAAAATCTTTAAAAAAGAATACATATTATGGAACACCACCAGTTGAATATCGTCAAAAACTAAGAGAAACCATTTATTTAAAAAATATCACAAATCCACAAAAAAAGTGATTCGATATTCGTTGTATAACGATATAAAAATAGCTATTTTTGCAGGGTATAAAAACAATTGAACTTCAATTGAAAATTTAACAAGAGAAAAAACAAACAAATGAGCGTTTTAGTAAATAAAGATTCAAAAATTATAGTACAAGGTTTTACTGGAAGTGAAGGAACTTTTCATGCTGGTCAAATGATAGATTATGGAACCAACGTTGTAGGTGGTGTAACACCAGGAAAAGGAGGCCAAGAACATTTAGGTAAACCTGTTTTTAATACGGTTGCAGATGCTGTAAAAAACGCAGATGCAGATACTTCAATTATTTTTGTGCCACCAGCTTTTGCAGCAGACGCAATAATGGAAGCTGCAGATGCAGGAATTAAAGTAATCATTTGTATTACAGAAGGAATTCCTACTGCAGATATGGTAAAAGTAAAAGCATATATCGATACTAAAGAGTGTACATTAGTTGGTCCAAATTGTCCAGGAGTTATTACTCCTGACGAAGCTAAAGTTGGCATTATGCCAGGATTTATTTTCAAAAAAGGACGTGTTGGAATTGTTTCTAAATCTGGAACATTAA
Organism: Polaribacter sp.; assembly: GCA_029238315.1. GTDB lineage: Bacteria > Bacteroidota > Bacteroidia > Flavobacteriales > Flavobacteriaceae > Polaribacter. Next base: position 17,959 of record JAQWGI010000036.1, read on the forward strand.
CGTATGAAGCTGCTGATCAAGTTGTAAAACAAGGTTACGGAATTACTACTGCAATTGGTATAGGTGGAGATCCAATTATTGGTACTACAACTAAAGAAGCTGTTGAATTATTAATGAATGATGATGAAACTGAAGCCATTGTAATGATTGGAGAAATTGGTGGGAATTTAGAAGCTGATGCTGCTAAATGGATTAAAGCTGATGGAAATAGAAAACCTGTTGTTGGCTTTATAGCTGGGCAAACTGCACCTGCTGGAAGAACAATGGGGCACGCTGGTGCAATTGTTGGTGGAGAAGATGACACTGCTCAAGCAAAAATGGCAATTTTAGCTGCAAACGGAATTCACGTAGTTGAATCTCCAGCAAAAATAGGAGAAATGATTGCTAGTGTTTTAAACTAGTATTCTTTATATATAATAGCAATTCCCGTTTCTACTGATTTTTCAGTTTTACGGGAATTTCTTTTTACAAAGAAGTTCATCTTTATAAAAAGATAAAGATTAGTATATTTGAATTATAATAGAAATCAAACAACTATATAAAATGAAATTACTTGAAAATAAAACAGCAATAATAACAGGTGCAACAAGAGGAATTGGAAGAGGCATTGCAATTATGTTTGCCCAACAAGGTGCCAATGTTGCTTTTACTTTCAGCGCTTCTGTTGATGCCGCAAAAGCGTTAGAATCTGAACTAAATGATTTAGGGGTTAAAGCAAAAGGGTACCAATCTAACGCGGCAATTTTTGATGCCGCTCAAAAATTGGCTGCAGATGTTATAAAAGAATTTGGAACCATTGATATTTTAGTAAATAACGCAGGAATTACAAAAGATAATTTGCTAATGCGTATTTCTGAAGATGATTTTGATAAAGTAATTGAAGTGAATTTAAAATCGGTTTTTAACTTAACAAAAGCTGTCATTCGACCAATGATGAAACAACGAAAAGGATCAATTATTAACATGAGTTCTATCGTTGGAATTAATGGAAACGCAGGCCAAGCAAATTACGCAGCTTCTAAAGCTGGTATCGTTGGCTTCTCTAAATCTGTAGCATTAGAATTGGGTTCAAGAAATATTAGAAGTAATGTTATTGCGCCAGGATTTATTGAAACGGAAATGACTGGAAAATTAGATGCTGCAACCGTTCAGGGTTGGAGAGATGCCATTCCTTTAAAGCGTGGTGGTTCTCCAGAAGATATTGCCAATGCTTGTGTATTCTTAGCTTCTGACATGAGTGCTTACATTACAGGCCAAACGTTGTCTGTTGATGGCGGAATGAACTAATTATTGATAATAATCTATAAAGACCTGCAATAAGAACTCAATTTAATTTGGTTTTTTATTGCAGGTTTTTTTTATTATAAATTGATTTGAATAGATAATTTAAGTAGATTTACTCTTCAATAAAATTCACATTGCAAACAACCACAATTATTTACCTTATAGGAGCTTTACTTTTTAGTATAGCCGTTTCTTGGTTTTTGTATTTCTATAAATCTAAAGAACTTAGAAAAGTAGATTATTTCCTTTTTGGGTTAAGAGCAACAAGTCTTTTTTTATTGGTATTGCTATTGATAAATCCAACAATAGAAAGACAAGAGTTTATTAATCAAAAGCCCATACTTTCAGTATTAGTTGATAATTCTTCATCTGTAAAGCATTTTAAAAGTGAAAAGAAAGTTATTGATTTTGTTAATTTGATTGAAAAAAATTCTGCAATCAATAATAAGTTTGATGTTCAGTTTTTTAAATTTGGAGATCACATTACATCTCTAGATTCTTTATCCTTTATAGAAAATCAAACTAATATTTATAAAGCAATTGATAGAGTAGAAGCACTTCAGAAAAATACAGTTGCTCCTGTTGTTTTAATTTCTGACGGAAATCAAACAACTGGAAATTTATATCCACAGATTAAAACAAGTAAAAATATTTTCCCTTTAATTATTGGTGATACGATTCCGAAAAGTGATCTACGAATAACACAAGTAAACGTAAATAAATATAGTTATTTAAAAAATCGATTTCCTGTTGAAACTCGCATCATCTATAACGGCAGTAAAGCTGTAAAAACAAAATTCACAATAGAATATAAAGGAAAAACAATTTTTAGAAGAGATCTATTATTTTCTTCAACTAAAAAGGTTGCAACCATTTCTACATCAATTGCCTCAGAAGAAGAAGGTGTTCAATATTACAAGGCTTTTGTGCATTCAATAAACGGTGAAGAAAATTTGACAAACAATTCGAAATCTTTTTCAGTCGAAGTTTTAAATCAACAAACAAAAATATTGGTATTAACTTCTGTACTACATCCAGACCTTGGTACATTAAAAAAAGCAATCGAAACCAACAAACAACGATCAGTTACGGTTTCAGATGTTAAAACGTTTAAAGGTAAATTAACAGATTATCAATTGGTTATATTTTACCAGCCAACAACTGATTTTAAGACAGCTTTTACTTCTATTAATGCTTTGAAAATCAATTATTTTGTAATTACAGGAAGCAATACTAATTGGAGTTTTTTAAACAACTATCAGTCTAATTATCGTAAAACCATAACAAATCAAACCGAAGCATTTGGGGCCATTTTTAACAAAGGGTTTTTAACATTTAAGCAGAAAGATATATTTTTTAATACTCTTTCACCACTAAAAGCCATTTTTGGAAACCTTAATTTCACCTCTAAATTTGATGCATTATTATTTCAAAATATTGCTGGTTTTGAGACAAGTACTCCGTTGTTAGCCACTTTTGAGAATGATGTTCATAAAAGTGGAGTTTTGTTTGGTGAAGGTATTTGGACATGGAGAGTAGAAAGTTTTTTGAATTCAGGTTCTTTTCAAGATTTTGATGATTTTTTATCAAATCTAGTTCAGTATTTAGCTTCTTCAAAACAACGAGAACGCTTAACGTTAAATTACGAAGCGTTGCACCCTGCTAATACTCCAATTACCATCAATGCTTTTTATGTAGATAAAAATTACCAATTTGATGCCAGAGCTAAACTGAAATTATCACTTACAAATAGCAGCACGAATGTTTCTCAAAATATACCATTTTCATTGTTAAAAAACTCGTTTGAAGCCATTTTAGATGATTTACCTACTGGGAATTATCAATTTGTAGTTTCTGTAGACAATCAATCTATACTTAAATCAGGAAGTTTTCAGGTAAGCGCTTTTCAAATAGAAAAACAATTTACAAATGCAAATCAAAGTAAATTAAGTTTATTGGCAGAAAACACCAATGGTACCTCTTATTGTATCTCAGATGGCAAGCAGTTTATGACAAACTTACTTGCAGATAAACGCTACGTTAGTAAGCAAATAAGTAAAGTAACTACACAAGAATTAATAGCATGGAGGTCTATTTTAATAGCTATTGTGATCTTTTTATCTATAGAATGGTTTGTTAGAAAATACTTAGGTAAAATTTAAATAATATGATAGAGCACTTCTTTCAATGCCCGTATTGTTGGGAAAGTATTTCGATGTTATTGGATACAAGCGTTATAAACCAAGCTTATGTAGAAGATTGTGAAGTTTGTTGTAATCCAATACAAATATCTCTTTATTTCGAGGCTAATTATTTAACAAGTTTTGAAGCAATTAGTTTAGGGCAATAAACATAAAAAATAGATTTTTTTTGACATTTATTTTATAAGATTGTACTGATAAACCTTGTAGTTAAGTTGCTTTATTGTAAATTTGAAACAACTTAAAAAAAATAAAATCATGAGTAATCAACAGTTAGATATTAAATTTCCAAAAGGAGGAGTCTTCTTTATTGTAATTGCAGTAGTAGCAATCATATTAGTTTCTAAATCTGCAGTAACAATTGGATCTGGAGAAAGAGGTGTTTTGTATAAATGGATTGGTGGGGTTGTAACAGATGAAGCTCCATTAAATGAAGGTTTTAATTTAGTAATGCCTTGGAATAAAGTATTTAAATACAATGTAAGGCAACAAGAATTGTTTGAGAAAAAAATGGCTGTATTGTCTTCTAACGGATTAGAAATTCAATTAGATGCTTCTGTATTATACCAAGCAAAAGGAGAAACTGTAGCAAAATTACATCAAACTAGAGGAGAGAATTATTTGCAAAGTGTAATAATTCCTGCCATTCGTTCTGCAACAAGAAGTGTAGTTGGTAGGTATACTCCGGAGCAATTATATTCTACTAAACGTGATGCCATTCAGACAGAAATATTTGAGGAAACTAAGAAAATCTTAGATCCACAGTTTATTCAGTTAAATTCGGTTTTAGTAAGAGATGTAACATTACCACCAACGATTAAAGAAGCAATTGAACGAAAATTAAAACAAGAACAAGAATCTTTAGAATACGAATTTAGACTTGTAACCGCTAAAAAAGAAGCAGAAAAAGTAAGAATTGAAGCGCAAGGTAAAGCAGATGCGAATAGAATTTTAAGTGCATCTTTAAATGATAAAATTTTACAAGATAAAGGAATCGAAGCGACTATTAAGTTAGCACAGTCTTCGAACAGCAAAGTTGTTGTAATTGGTTCTGGAAAAGATGGCTTGCCAATTATCCTAGGAAATCAATAAAAAAACACAAAGTTCTTAGCTTTATGTAAACTTTATTATTGAGTTCCTAAAAAAAATAATCTTTTAGTATAAATATCAAAATCAGCCTTCTTAGGCTGATTTTTTTTATTTCTTAAATATCTGTTAAATAGTTATTTAGGTTGTAACTTTTTCCTTTTTGTTGCGTCATATAAGTGTAAGTAATTATAGAAAAAAACAAAAAAAATGACAACAGTAAATAATTTAAAAGAAGAAAAGAAAAACAACCAAGTTAGTAGTTTTCATTCTAAGAGAGTTTCTTGGAATAATAAAAGAAAATATAACTACAAATACATTACATCTGTATTTTAAGAAAGAGAGATTAGTTAGTTTTTAATAGTTGATAAAAGAGTTGTAAATTTAGTTTTACAGCTCTTTTTGAATTTAATTTTTATTCCTGTTCGGTAAAATATTTCGCTCTATTTTTCCTTTTTTTATCGCTTTATAATTCTCATAACAATCTAATACAGCTTCAATCATTTGTAAATCACTTGCTTTTTTTATAAAATAATCTGAGTAATTACAATCAGTCAGTAGCTTACTGAGTTCTTGCTTGTCCATTTGAAGGTATTCCATCATAACTTCTCTATCAAACTTACCGCTTAACATAGCTCTTAAATTATCTTCTTTTTTTAATTTTTGAAGTTTTTTTAGCTGCTTTGGTTTTTTGCCAAATAAATTATATAAGAAATCTACAGGTTTAAACAAACTGGCTAAAGGAGATGTTAAGCTATTTGCTGAAGATTTACCTATTTCGTAAGTTTGTGGCAATCCATTAATTCGTATTCTAGTAAATCGATCTTTAGGGACTTGTTTAACATCTACTTCTAATACACCAATTAGTTTTGTAGATTTAATAACTACTTCTTTAATTTCATTGGCTTTTTCTAACAATGCAATTACCAATTCATTTCCTTTTAGTAAATCGTTTGTTATTTTTAACTTTATAGATTGAAACCCTAAATAGGAAACTAGGATTGTGTCATTGGCTTTAGTACCCAATTCAAACATTCCTTTTTCATCTGTTATCGTACCCACAACCGTATTTAGGTTTAAGATATGTGCAGCACTTAAACCTTTGGTAGATCCTGCTTTAACGATTTGTCCTTTTAATTTTGTATCTGTTTGAGAAAATCCTAAAAAGGAGATTCCAAGAAACAATAGAAGTAATATTTTTTTTTGCATTTCACAAAGTTACTAATTAATCTTTTTGAAGGAGTTAATTTTCTGTGAAATAACATAGTATTTTGTGCACATAACAGGAGTTGAACCTGCACGTTCTTACGAACACAAGCCCCTCAAGCCTGCGCGTCTACCAATTCCGCCATATGTGCGTGTGTTCTAAATAAAAAAAGTTAAGCAGAGCTTAACTTTTTTTGTGACCGGGCTGGGGCTCGAACCCAGGACCCTCTCCTTAAAAGGGAGATGCTCTACCAACTGAGCTACCAGGTCTTGCTTTATTTAAAGCGAGTGCAAATATACTACCTAATCTTAAAAAATAAAAGAAAATGTATATAATTTTTCAGATATTTGTATTTACATAAATAGTAGAGATGAAAATAGTTTTATTAGGGTACATGGGTAGTGGGAAATCAACAATTGGAAAGTATGTTTCTGGTAAAACACATTTAACTTTTATTGATTTAGACTCTTATATTGAAGAGAGCGAAAAAATGTCTATTTCTACTATATTTTCTACTAAAGGAGAAATTTATTTTAGAAAGAAAGAAGGTATTTATTTAAAAGAAATTCTAGATTCTAAATCTAATTTTATTTTGGCACTTGGAGGAGGAACTCCATGTTATGGTGTAAATATGAATCTAATTAAAGAAAGTGGTATTAAGAGCTTTTATTTAAAAAGCAGTATTCCTTTTTTAGTAAATAGATTAGCGAAGGAAAAGGAAAAACGTCCTCTAATTGCAAATTTAAGTCAAGAACAATTAATGGAGTTTATAGGAAAACATTTGTTTGAAAGAGCGCCCTTTTATGAGCAATCTAATTTTAAGATTCAAATAGATCATAAATCTATTGAAGATGTATTTAATGAAATTGCTTTACAGTTACATTAAATAAGCGATTGCTTTGTTTTTTGTAAATTCTACAACAACATGTTCTTGAAGTGTAGTTGAAAGAGAAGTTCCCTTAAAATCTGCTTTAACAGGATATTTTTTATGATTTCTATTCACTAAAACGGCTGTTTTAAATCTTTTTAGTGGAACCTCTAAAAAGTGTTTGATTCCGTAAATTAAAGTGGCGCCAGAGTTTAAAACGTCATCTACTAAAACTAGTGATTTATTTTTATAATGATCGCTGCTAATCGAAGTTTTAATTGGGCTTAATAGCTTTTTTTTATCGATAATTACTTCACACATTGTAATAGATATATCTGTTATTTTAGCTAACTCTTTTTCAATTTCTTGTGCAAATAAAAAACCATTAGTGGTAATACCTGCTAAAATAATTTCTTTTTCCTTGCTGTTGCTCTCAAGAATTTGATACGCAATTCGTTTCGTTTTTTGTTGAATTTGTTCGGAAGTTAAAAAGATGTTTTTCTTTACAGTCATTACTTATATTTAAATAACAAAGATATTAAAATTAACTTTCAGTTGGAGTAGTAGTCTCATCATAATATTCATCAATATCTCTTCTGTCTTTTTTTGTAGGTCTACCGGTGCCTTTTTTTCGATAATAATCTTTGGCATATTTAAGCATTTCAGTTTTTTCAAATGCTTCTTTCGGTGTAGTATCTTTTCTGTATATATCAACCAATTTAGCGCCAATTCTGCTTTCTGGAATGTCTAAAATTTCTAAAGCATAATTAATTTGATTTTTCCGCACAATAATTTTTTCATTTCCATAAACTTCTTTAGATGGCTTACAGTTTGCATTGTCAATCTTTACATGTCCTTTTTTACAGGCTTCTGTTGCAATACTTCTCGTTTTAAAAACTCGAATACACCACAAATATTTATCAATTCTCATATAAAAAGTTAAAATTTTAAAATTCTCTTTTTACAAAGGTATGAAAATCGTAAATTGCGCCTCTAAATTTAGTAATTAGATGATGAAAATAAAAAATGTAGTATTGGTAGCCATAGTTGCTATTCTAATATATGCTTGTAGTGCCAGTAATCCTTTTCTAGATAACTTTGATCACGAAGCGCAAGCTTTGGCAGATAAAGATACTTTAATTAGTTATTTAACTAACCATTATTATGATGCTACAATAGATTCAATTAAACCTATTGTTGCAGGAGAAACAGCATTAATTAATGATTCTAAACTAAAAAGTCAAGATATTACAGAAACAATAGGTGATGTTGATATAGATTTTAAATTATATTATTATGTTACCAACGAAGGAAACCCTATTCCAAATAAAGGTTTTCCTACATTATTAGATTCTATTTTAGTAAACTATCATTTAGATTATATAGTTGATGCTACTTTAATTCAAGATAGTCAAGAATTAGATGTACCAACTTGGTTTGATCCTTCATCTATTGCTGTTAGAGGTTGGTTGTATGGTTTTTCTCATTTTAAAGGAGGTAAAAACATTACAACAAACGGACCTATAACTTATGAAAATGGTGGTAAAGGAGTGCTTATAATTCCATCTGGTCTTGCATACAGAAATATAGATCAAGGTAGTATACCACCAAATTCTAATTTGATATATTATATTAACTTGTTTGATGTTGTAGAAAATACAGATCATGATAATGATGGGCTAGCGTCTCATTTAGAAATAGAAGACGCAAGTATAGAGTCAGATCCTTTTGAAGTTGATACCGATGGAGATTTTATTCCAAACTATAGAGATGCAGATGATGACAATGATGGAATTCCAACAATAAAAGAAGATACTAATGGTGATGGAGATCCAAGAAATGATTTTAGTGATCCATCAAACCCAACGTTGCCAGATTATTTAAATCCTAAAATTAAATAGGTGTTAGAAAGTATATAAAAAAAGCTCCAGAATTTCTGGAGCTTTTTTTTTACCTGATAAAATAAAATTAAAATTTGTAAGACAAACCAACCATTATTTGATTAACTCTGGTATCAAATTCTATGGTTTCAGTATTTTCTATAAATGATGTTTCTACTCCAGAAAAAGCTCTTTCCCAACGAACATCAAGACCTATTTTTCCTAATTCAATTCCTCCTCCAAATTGTAAGCCAAGTGTAAAACCATCAGAGTTTATTTCTTTAAAATCAGAAAGACCAAACTTAGAGCTTAAAATGTATTGAAAGGAAGGGCCTATGTAAACATTACCCACTCCAAAAAGTTTTTTTCCTAATAAAACAGGAATGTCAATTTTTTGAAAGCTATATGTAGTAGCTTTTGTAAAGGTGTTACCAAGAACCTTAAAACTATAGTCAACTTTATTTTCTAGGTTTGTGTAGACTAATTCTGGTCTGATATAAAAGCCTACAACAGGGATTTTAAAACGCAGCCAAACTCCTGCATGATAACCAGTTTTACTTTCAGCTCCTGAAAGTACATCTTCTTTTACATCAGAAAAAGTACTAGAATTATAATTGAGACCCCCTTTTATTCCGAAGTCAACTTGTGCGTGTGTCGTTAGATGTATACCAAAAATCAAACAGATTATTAAAAGTGCTTTTTTCATAATTTATATTTATTTACCGTACTTAATTTATTTTCGTGCAATTACTTTTTCTGCTGCAACAACAATAGATTTGTCATTTAAACCATATTTTTCCATTAATTGTGCTGGAGTTCCTGATTCTCCAAAACTATCATTCACAGCAACAAACTCTTGTGGTGTGGGGGTGTTGCTTGCTAAACATCTGGCAACAGATTCTCCTAATCCACCATATTTATTATGCTCTTCTGCAGTAACAACACAACCAGTTTTGGCAACAGATTTTAAAATCGCTGCTTCATCTAAAGGTTTAATGGTGTGTATATTGATGACTTCTGCGCTAATTCCTTTTGCTTCTAGTTGCTCTGATGCTTGTAAAGCTTCCCAAACTAGATGACCTGTCGCAACAATCGTTACATCCGTTCCTTCTGTTAATTGAATGGCTTTACCAATTTCAAACTTTTCATCGTTATAATCTGGCATAAATACAGGTACTTTTGGACGCCCGAAACGTAAGTAAACAGGCCCCTCATGTTCTGCAATTGCAATCGTTGCCGCTTTGGTTTGGTTGTAATCACAAGTGTTAATTACGGTCATTCCTGGTAACATTTTCATCAATCCAATATCTTCTAATATTTGATGTGTTGCACCATCTTCACCTAGCGTTAATCCAGCGTGAGAAGCACAAATCTTTACATTTTTATCAGAATAAGCAATGGATTGGCGAATTTGATCATAGACTCTTCCTGTAGAAAAGTTAGCAAAAGTTCCAGTAAACGGAATTTTACCACCAATGGTTAATCCTGCAGCGATACCCATCATGTTTGCTTCTGCAATACCAATTTGAAAGAATCTTTCTGGATGGTTTTCTGCAAAATCATTCATTTTTAAAGAACCAATTAAATCGGCACATAAGGCAACTACATTAGGATTTGTTTTTCCTAATTCTGTTAAACCATCTCCAAATCCAGATCTGGTGTCTTTTTTCTCAGTAAAAGTGTATTTTTTCATCAAAGTATAATTGTGTTGTGTTTAAGGCAAAAATAATAATATTATTGTAGCAAATGCTTACAATTTTAGCAATTCTTTATATAACTTTTGAACAGGCAAACCCATTACATTATAATAGCTTCCTTCTATTCTTTCTATGCCGATAAAGCCAATCCATTCTTGAATTCCGTAGCTTCCAGCCTTATCAAATGGTTTGTAATGTTCTATATAGTAGTTCATTTCATCAACAGTTAATTCTTTAAAATACACATTGGTGGTATCGTTAAAAATCGTTTGAAAATGTTTTCCTTTTAAACTAACTGATGTAATTACTTGATGTTTTTTACCAGACAACTCTTGTAAGATTCTAAAGGCATCTTTTGTGTCTTTTGGTTTTCCTAAAGCTTTGTTTTCTAACCAAACAATAGTATCTGAAGTAATTAAAATGTCATTTTCTTTTAAATCTGTAAATGGTTTCGATTTTAAATCTGCTAAATAATCGGTGATTGCTGTTGCTTGTAATTCCTTCGGATAAATCTCTTCAACTTCTTTTAATTGAATGGTAAACGGAATGTCTAAATCTTTTAAGAATTGTTGTCTTCTGGGCGATTTAGAAGCTAAAATAATAGCGTATTTAGAGAGTTTTTCTTTTAACATAAACTATAATTTGATGAATAACATAGATAAAATTCCGAAGCACATTATCAATTTAAGAAGTGTGCTTAATCTACTGAAGTTTGAATTGGTTTTTGCACTATTCAATTTGTAGATAAACCAAGCAAACGGAAGAATAATAAATACAATTGCATACCAAAATAACAATTGAAAATGAATCAACTCTTCTTTTAAGATAAACACTAAAAACAGAAATACAAATGCTGATATAAAAAGTGCTACGTTTTTAGTTCTGTTAATTCCGATTAAAATAGGTAACGTTTTCATTTTAAGTGAATAATCCCCTTTGATGTCTTCAGTATCTTTAATGATTTCTCTGATTAAATTAATAGAAAAAGCAAAAATTAAATAGCATAAAAGAGCAATTGTAGTCGGAATTAATTTAAGGAAATTTACAATTGCTTCAAAGATATTTGATGCTGTATCAACGCTTTCTAATTCAAAAACAAAAACAATAAATATGGTTAATGCAGTTAAAAATGAAACGACAATATTGCCAATAAAAGCAATTCTTTTTAACGATTTAGAATACCAAAAAAGTAAGATAATTGTGCTAATAAAAAAGAGTGAATAAGAAATATTTCCTTTGATATAAGAAGCGTAAATCCCTAAAAGAAATCCTAAAATGCTTAGTGTAAAATATACAATGTATGCTTTCTTTTTAGGAATGGTTGTATCAATAAATACCTTGGCTGGTTTGTTAATGATATCTGCTTGTACATCAAAAATATCATTGATAATATATCCGCTTGCGGTAATAAAAAGAATACTAATGCTTAGTAGCGTAAATTGAAAATCAAAAAGTGTTATAAAAGAATTTGTAATGGCATATTTAGTTAAAACTAGCGTCAACAAAACCATGATTAGGTTTTTATATCTGATTAGTTTTAAGAAAGCAATCATCTTAAAAGTTCTTTTTAATTCTTGCTAAATCGCGCTTATTATCTCGGTCTTTCATGGTTTCACGTTTATCGTGCAACTTTTTACCTTTAGCCAAAGCAATGTTTAATTTTGCCCAACCTTTATCTGTTAAAAACAATTTTAAAGGAACAATCGTTAATCCAGTATTTTTAACTTCTTTCTCTAATTTCTTTAATTCGCGCTTGTTTAAAAGCAATCTGCGCTCGCTTTTCGGATTGTGATTATAGAAATTTCCGTGGCTATATTCTTCAATAAACATGTTTACAACAAACAATTCTCCTCGATCGTTAAATTCGCAAAAGCTTTCTGTAATTCTTGCTTTACTTTCTCTAATCGATTTTATTTCTGTTCCAGTTAATTGAATTCCAGCAGTGTAAGTGTCTAGAAATTCGTACTCAAAACGTGCTTTTTTATTCTGTATGTTTATGTTCTTTTGCATGAATTCTTTATAGAAAAGATTGTGATAATATTAGCAAAGATACATTTTTGATTCAGATGAAGAAGTGTATTTTTGATTTGTAAAGATGTACAATTTTTAGCGACCTAGAAAAACAAAATTCATGCGTAACTTATTATTTTTAGTAGTACTTGTATTTGCTTCATGTAAGCAAAAAGAAACCTCTTTAACAGCTCAACAAATTATTGATCAATCAATTTTAGCAAATGGAGCCGATTTGGTTGCCAATGCTCAAATTGAATTTGATTTTAGAGATAATGCCTATACGGCTATTCGTGCTAACGGAATTTTTAAGCTTATTAAATCTTTTAAAAACAATAATTTTGATCTGATATCTGATGTTATTTCCAATACCGGTTTTAGAAGAACTCTTAATGGTAATTTAATACATATACCAGACTCTATTGCTACAGAATATGCTAGTTCTGTTAATTCTGTACATTATTTTTCTGTATTACCTTATGGTTTAAATGACAAGGCTGTTAAAAAAAAATTATTGGGAACTTCATCAATAAACTCTAAAGAATATTATAAAGTAGAAATTAGTTTTACTGAAGATGGTGGGGGAGAAGATTTTGAAGATATTTTTATTTATTGGATTAATAAAACTTCTTTTAAGATAGATTATTTAGCGTATAGTTTTCATGTAAATGGTGGTGGGAAACGTTTTAGAGAAGCAATCAATCAAAGAGTTGTAAATAATATCCATTTTGCAGATTATAACAACTTTAAACTTAAAAATGCTTCGACTAAATTAGAAAATTTAGACCAAGCATTCTTAAACAGTCAATTGATAAAGGTTTCAGAAGTACGTTTAGAAAACGTTAAAGTAATACCTTTAAATTAGTAGTCAATTTTAACTAATACACCAGTTGCATTATTTTTTGTTACTGTAACAATATATAGGTTACTGTTGTTGTCATCCGAAATTTTACCAAACTTATTGTGGCCTAATATTTTGTTTGCAAATGCATCTGTAGTGTTACTGTGCCCAACAACCAAAACATTTTTACCTTTTGTTTGTGCAATAAAATCTGTGTCATACATTTTTCTGGGGTTGTATAAGTTGGTTTTTAAATTGTATTTTTCTGCCGTTGGTAAAGCCGTTTGTTTGGTTCGGTTATAATCTGTTGAGTAAACCATGTGAATGTTTGCTTGAGACAAAACGGTTGCCCAATGTTTTGCCCGATCTGTACCTTTTGCTGTTAAATTTGGGTTTCTATTGTTTGTATCTGTTCTGTCTTTTTCTGCATGGCGAATTAAATAATAAGTAGTAACCTCTTCATTTTTTTCTTGTGCAAAAGATGCAAATGCTCCGAAAGCAAAAACAATTAGTAATAAGTATTTTTTCATTTTTTTATAATTTTGATTTACGAAGATACATAAAACAAAAAACGATGTTTAAATAACATCGTTTTTTTAATAAATTTTAATGATTAACTAAATCAGGTTGATTTCTAAAGACCAGTTGTTCATCAAAAGCATCTAGTAAAATAATGCTATCTGTGGTTATTTTGCCAGCTAAAATATCTTTAGATAATTGATTGAGTACTTCTTTTTGTATTACTCGCTTTACAGGTCTTGCACCAAATTCTGGTTGATACCCTTTTGCAGCCAAATAATTAATGGCTTCATCTGTTGCATCTAGTGTTATTTCTTGCTTAGCAATTGTTTTTTGAACGATATTTAATTGTAGTTTTACAATAGATTTTATATTTTCTTTAGACAGTGGTGTAAACATTACAATATCATCTATTCTATTGATAAACTCTGGTCTAACTGTTTGTTTCAATAAGCTTAAAACTTCTGTTTTAGCAACTTCTGTAGCAGCTTCAGCAGTGCCCTTAGACTCGCTAAATTTTTCTTGAATGATATGACTTCCCAAATTAGAGGTCATAATAATTATGGTGTTTTTAAAATCTGCAATTCTCCCTTTATTATCGGTTAATCTACCTTCGTCTAAAACTTGCAATAAAATATTAAAAGTATCTGGATGTGCTTTTTCAATTTCATCTAGCAATACTACAGAATAAGGCTTTCTCCTAACAGCTTCAGTTAATTGTCCACCTTCATCGTAACCAACATAACCTGGAGGTGCCCCCACCAATCTACTTACAGAATGACGCTCTTGATATTCGCTCATATCTATTCTTGTCATGGCGTTTTCATTATCAAATAAATAACTAGCCAATGTTTTTGCCAATTCGGTTTTTCCAACACCTGTGGTTCCTAAAAACAAAAAAGAGCCAATGGGTTTATTAGGGTTTTGTAAACCTGCTTTAGAGCGTCTTACGGCATCAGAAACAGCTTCTATAGCTTCTTCTTGGCCAACTACTCGTTTGTGTAATTCACTTTCTAGACGTAATAGTTTTTCTCGCTCAGATTGTAGCATTTTAGTTACAGGAATGCCTGTCCATTTGGCAACAACTTCTGCAATGTCATCATAGGTTACTTCTTCCTTAATTAAAGTATTTTCTCCTTTCTCTGCAAGTAGTGCTTGTTGTTTTTCTAGCTTTTCTTGCAGTTCTTTAATAGTACCATATCTAATTTCTGCAACTTTTCCATAGTCTCCATTTCTTTCTGCTTTGTCTGCTTCTAGCTTTGCATCTTCAATAGCAGTTTTTGCAGCTTGTATTTCTTCTACAATGCTTTTTTCACTTTGCCATTTTGCATTAATCTCATTGCGTTCTTCTTTGATATTTGCTAATTCTGCATTTAAAGATTTAAGTTTTGTGGTGTCATTTTCTCTTTTAATGGCTTCTAATTCAATTTCTAATTGCATTACTTTTCGATCTAAAACATCTAGTTCTTCTGGTTTTGAATTAATTTCCATACGCATTTTTGCTGCTGCTTCATCCATTAAATCAATGGCCTTGTCTGGTAAAAATCGATTGGTAATATAGCGTTGCGATAATTCTACTGCACCAATAATTGCATCATCTTTTATGCGCACTTTATGATGCGTTTCATACTTCTCTTTAATTCCCCTTAAAATAGAAATGGCACTTTCTGTATCTGGTTCATCAACAATTACTTTTTGGAAACGACGTTCTAGCGCTTTGTCTTTTTCAAAATACTTTTGGTATTCATCTAATGTAGTAGCTCCAATAGCGCGTAACTCTCCGCGCGCCAATGCAGGCTTTAAAATATTAGCCGCATCCATAGCACCTTGTCCGCCACCAGCTCCAACTAATGTATGTATTTCATCAATAAATAACACAATATCTCCATTAGACCCTGTAACCTCTTTAATTACAGATTTTAAGCGTTCTTCAAACTCTCCTTTATATTTTGCACCAGCAATTAACGCTCCCATATCTAAAGCGAATATTTGCTTATCTTTTAGATTTTCTGGTATATCGCCATCAATAATTCTATGCGCTAATCCTTCTGCAATAGCTGTTTTACCAGTACCAGGTTCACCAACTAAAATAGGGTTGTTTTTGGTTCTACGCGATAAAATTTGTAGCAAGCGCCTAATTTCTTCATCACGACCGATAACAGGATCTAACTTACCTTCTTGTGCTAATTTATTTAAGTTTTTAGCATATTTATTTAAAGAATTGTAAGTTTCTTCTGCATTCTGGGATGTTACATTATTCCCTTTTCTAAGTTCTGTAATGGCTTCATTTAAAGATTTTTCTGAAATCCCTTGATCTTTTAAAATCTGTGCAATGGTGCTTTTAGAATTAAAAATTGCTAATATAATGTGCTCTATAGAAACATACTCATCTTTCATGTTTTTAGCAATGATTGCAGCTTTGGTTAAGCTTTCATTGGCTTTTCTAGAAAGTGTAATATCTGCTCCAGTAACTTTAGGAAAACTTTCCAATTGTTTGTCTAATAACTGTTTTAAGATGTCAATGTTGCTATTTAGTTTTTTTAACAAAAAGGGTAATACATTTTCATCCACTTCAAAAAGGGCTTTGAATATGTGCTCGTTCTCTATTTGTTGATGCCCATAACTTTGCGCTAATTGTTGTGCTAATTGTATGGTTTCTTGTGATTTTATCGTATAATTATTAAAATTCATGTCTTGTATGTTTTACTTTTTCAGTTACTTTGTGTCAAATCTAATACCAAACGATATTTGAGAAGTAAACACGTCATTTTGTCTTTAAGTACTTTAATTTTTATGACTTTTTGACTTGTGAATGGATTGCAAATTATTTCAATTCTCTATAAAACAAATTACATGAGCATATTAAAAAAACTTTTCAATACCAATGCTGAAACAAAAAAAGACGTTACAGCCAACGTACATTGGGTTTCGATTACTGATATTTCTCAATTAGACGCTTTAACAGAAGCCTCTAAAGCCGAAACGGTGCTTATTTTTAAACATTCTACTCGTTGTGGTATTAGTAAGATGGTGTTTCGTCAGTTTGAGAAATCTTTCAAAACCTTTGATAAAATAATAACAGTGTATTATTTAGACTTATTAAACTATAGAGAGATTTCTGACGAAATTGCCGCTAGATTTCAAGTTTTTCATCAATCACCTCAGTTAATAGTGCTTAAAAATGGAGTAATGGTAGCCAATGCTTCGCATTATGATATTCTAGAATTGGAGTATGTATCCTTAATTTAGTTCGAATCTTTCAACATAAAACGCTTTATCCTTTAGAACTGAGCAAAACAAAAGAGTAGTGAAAAGGAGTATTTGTTTATGCGAGTATTTGATTTGAGTGAAGTATGACCGATTTAATCTATAAATCTAACCATCGAACAACATAGTAATCCAACCATTCAGCAGATTCCTTCATTCCTCTTAATGAAAGTTACATAATCAAACAAAAAAAGGATACTTTTTTAGTGCATCCTTTATTATAAATCGATTTAGCTAATATAATTATTTTGTAAAAGGAATGGCAGGTAAAACCTTACCTATACAATCTCCAAAACCAATTCTAACTTCTTCATTTTCACAATGTGCACGCATAATCACGGTATCATTATCATTGATAAATTTACGTTCAGAACCGTCGTTTAATTTGATAGGATTTTGTCCTTTCCAAGACAATTCTAACATAGAACCATAACTATCTTTTGTTGGCCCAGAAATGGTTCCAGAACCCATCATGTCTCCAGCTTCTACCGGACAACCATTTATAGTGTGATGCGCTAATTGCTGCACCATGGTCCAATACATAAATTTAAAGTTAGAATTTGCAACTACTGTTTCTTCTTTTCCTTCTGGTTTAATCCCTACTTGTAGTTTAATATCATAACTCTTTTTTCCTTCAACTTGTAAATATGGTAATGGTTCATAAACTTGCTCTGGATTTTCTGTTCTAAAAGGTTCTAAAGCATCCAATGTAACAATCCATGGAGAAATAGTTGATGCGAAGTTTTTACCTAAAAAAGGACCTAAAGGTTGGTATTCCCATGCCTGTATGTCTCTGGCAGACCAATCATTAAATAACACCATTCCGAAAATATATTCTTCTGCTTCTTCAATTGAAATACGATCACCTAAGGTATTAGAATCTGTGGTTATAAATGCCATTTCTAACTCGAAGTCTAATAATTTTGAAGCTCCAAACCCTGGTTTGTTCGATCCTTCTGCAGGTCTCGATTGTCCGTAGGGTCTTCTAATTGGTGTTCCAGATGGAATGATCGAAGAACTACGTCCGTGATAACCAATAGGTACGTGTAGCCAGTTAGGTAATAACGCATTTTCTGGATCTCTAAACAAAGAACCCACATTTGTTGCATGCTCTTTACTTGCATAAAAATCTGTATAATCACCAACGGTAACGGGTAATAACATTTCAATTTCATCCATTCTAAAAATAACTTCTGCCTTGTGTTCTTTATGATCTCTTAAGCCACTTTTAGTTACGTCAAACAAATCTGCAATTCTATTACGAACTAAACGCCATGTTTTACGACCATCAGCAATAAAATCATTTAAAGAATCTTGTAAAAAAATATCATCTGTAAGTGGTATTCCTTCAAAGTAACCTAATTGGTGTAAAGCACCTAAATCAATAGCATAATCTCCAATTCTTGTACCAATAGTAATGATGTCTTCTTTGGTGATAAATACGCCAAATGGTATGTTTTGAATTGGAAAGTCTGAATCTTTAGAAACATCTAGCCATGATTTTCTGTTGGGATTATTTGCAGTTATTTTCATTTGATTATATCTTGTATTAGTTTTCAACTAATGTTATTAAATTTTTATCAAATATAGTAGAAAGTTGTCAGTTGCAAAATGATTTTTGTTACTTTTGAGCTACTTTTAATAAACACTTAACAATGCAACTAGATAATCAGATTTTTGATCTTATTCAAGAAGAAAAAGAAAGACAACAAAACGGCCTAGAATTAATTGCTTCAGAAAATTTTGTAAGCGATCAAGTGATGGCTGCTCAAGGTTCTGTTCTAACCAATAAATATGCAGAAGGATATCCTGGTAAACGCTACTATGGAGGATGTGAAATAGTAGATATTGTAGAACAAATTGCTATTGATAGAGCCAAAGAATTATTTGGAGCTGCGTATGTAAATGTTCAGCCACACTCAGGATCTCAAGCAAACACAGCAGTATTTGCTGCTTGTTTAAAGCCTGGAGATACTATTTTAGGTTTTGATTTATCACACGGAGGTCATTTAACTCACGGTTCTCCAGTAAATTTTTCTGGTAAATTATACAATCCTGTTTTTTATGGTGTTGATAAAGAAACTGGACGTATTGATTATAAGCATTTAGAAGCTCAAGCAAAAGCTCATAAACCAAAATTAATTATAGCCGGAGCTTCAGCGTATTCTAGAGATATTGATTTTAAACTTTTTAGAAGTATTGCAGATAGCGTTGGTGCTATTTTGATGGCAGATATTTCGCACCCGGCAGGATTAATTGCAAAAGGCATCTTAAATGATCCGTTACCACATTGTCATATAGTAACTACTACCACACATAAAACCTTGCGTGGACCAAGGGGTGGTATGATTATGATTGGTAAAGATTTTGAAAATCCGTTTGGACAAACCTTAAAATCTGGAAAACCAAAAATGATGTCTACCTTATTAAACTCGGCAGTTTTTCCAGGAAATCAAGGTGGTCCTTTAGAGCATGTAATTGCTGCAAAAGCAATTGCGTTTGGTGAAGCATTGACAGATGAATTTTTAGAATATCAATTACAAGTAAAAGAAAACGCATCTGCTATGGCAGCTGCTTTTGTTTCAAAAGGTTATGATATTATTTCTGGAGGAACAGATAATCACTGTATGCTAATTGACTTGCGTAATAAAAACATTTCTGGTAAAGATGCAGAAATTGCATTAGGTAAAGCAGGTATCACCGTAAACAAGAATATGGTGCCTTTTGATGATAAATCTCCTTTTGTAACTTCAGGAATTCGAGTTGGAACTCCAGCAATTACAACAAGAGGTTTGTTAGATAATGACATGCAACAAGTGGTTGATTTTATTGATGAAGCAATTCAGAATCACAATGATGATGAGGCGCTGGCTGCGATTGCAGAACGCGTAGAGGCAATGATGAGTGCTAGAAGGTTATTTGTAATGTAGGTTTAAGATTGTCTCCTCGAGCGGAATCGAGAGGTTGTATGAGGTCTTGTGTCTCGATTCCGCTCGATATGACATTTGATTTATTAGACATAAATACTCTTAAATAAAAAAAAAGTAGCTTTTGGCTGCTTTTTTTTAGTTTTAATATTTTTTCTAATTATTTCTTCCCAAACGGATTGAAAGATATTCCAATATTAAAATAACCTGAAGGTTCTTGAGTGTTATTATATAAGTAATCTTTATTGGCTTTTCCTTTTTCTGTTAACCTATTGCTTATAAAATTAGTTAATCCACCTTTAAAAGTTGCAATAATTTGATTAGAGAATTTATGTTCGTAAATAGCTCCAGTATTAACTTCTAATTGAGAATATTCTAGTACTTTTGGAAAATTATTTACTCCAGATGTATTTACATAAAACCCGTTACCACCAAACTCGGTTCCAAGAGATAAGCGTCCTTTTGCAGCAATAGGCTTTCTAAATAAAATACGTTGTGGTAAAATAAAATCAAATTCCCAAGAGTTACCAAACTTGTAATTATAGGTAAACGTTGGTAAAAATGGTAACTGAGATGTTGGATCAATAAAAGAAATTATACCAACAGTCATTGTGGTGGTTGCTGTTCTTTTAATAATTAATGATGCACCAATCATTCCTTTAATACGCTCAAATCCATTGTTGTTTCCGTCTACAATAATACTTGCATTATAAATGATGGGTTTTTTTTAAATAGCAAAGAGATATAAGTTGAATTTATAGCTGTAGTAAAGTTATGAAAGCTTTCAGTTAGCGGTTGTATAAATGTATTTGTTGTACTTATGTTTTTTACATCTTTGAACTCAAATTTGTTATACCTGTAACTTAAAGATGTAGACAGAGTCCATTTTTGCTTTACCATTATAGGAAAGTTTACACCCATATTTACAGTTTTTTGATTGGTGATTTTTCCTGATTGAAAATCACTTCCATAAAGTTCTGAATCAAAATCTCTAGAAAAGGAGTTTTTAAAGTCGATATTAAAAAAACGAAATTGTGGGAATTCTGCTGTAATTTCTTTTACTACTTGCTTTTTAAAAGTGGGTTTTGTTTGTGCCTGTACATTAAATGTCAAGAATAAAACAGTAAAAATTGTGAAAAAATACTTCATAAAATTATTGGTTGAAAGTAAGCTGCGAATATAGATAGTTTTAAATAATAAAAGTTACGATTTTATAATTTTAACTTAAAAATCGTAACTTTGTTGTCCAGATTATTAAATGTTTTGATAATGAAAATCAAAAAAGTTGTAACTACTTATTTTTACAATCCAAATTATGCATATTTTTTGGCTAGTTTGGTATTGTTGATTCTCTTACCACCTTTTATTTTTAAGTCTTTTTTAGGGATCCTTTCATTTAAAATCATATATGGAATTGTATTGTTTTTAGGTTCGTTTCATATCACTCAAAATTTAAAACAGTTATTATTATCAGTCATTTTAAGTGCCTTGGTATATCTTTCCTTTTTGTTAAATATTGAAAGCTATACATTGGGAGTTTATAGTTTGTTTTTAAGCACCGCTTTATTTACCCTTTTTCTAATTCACTTAATAAAGTATATCATTTCAATGAAAAAAGTAAACGCAAACTCTTTATTTGCATGTATTTCTGGCTATATTTTGTTAGGAATTGTTGCCTCATTTTTATTTACACTTTTAAATTTATTTACAGAAAACACTGCTTTTAACATTGCGTCAGAAAACTTTTATGACTTGCTTTATTTTAGTTTTACTACAATAACCTCTGTAGGTTATGGAGACATTGTTCCTGTAAGTCAGTTGGCAAAATCGGTTACTATTTTAGTAAGTGTCTTGGGACAAATCTATTTAACATTCTTAGTCGCCATTATTATTGGTAAATATTTAGTTACTGAAACCAAAGAAACTTATTAAATTATGGAAACAAAAACCACAACAAAAACATACAAGCTCTTATTACAAACAGCAAAAAAGTTGTTTTGGAAAGATGGAATTTATGCAGTTTCCGTTGAAGAAATTTGCAAAGTTGCTGATGTAAGTAAGATGACTTTTTATCGTTATTTTAAGAACAAAGATGAAATTGCAGAAGCAGTTATTGATACTTTGATTGATAAAGGCATAAAGAAATACCGTTCAATTATGCAAAGTGATGTGCATTTTGAAATCAAAGCAAAAGAATTAATTCGCTATAAATACAAAGAAATAAAAGGAATTAGTGCTGTATTTATTGATGATGTTTACGGTAGAGAAAGACACAGCGCATTGAGTGAAAAAATGCAAACAAACCGAATTGCAATGCAACAAGAAATGTTGCAAGATTTTAAAAAAGCACAAGATAAAGGAGAAATTGACAGAGCATTAAACTTAGACTTCATTTTGTTTATGCTGAACGATTTAAATGGTAAGTTTTTTAATAAAGAATTACGTGCATTATTTAAAAATGAAGAAGCATTTATCAAACAATTAAACCAATTCTTTTTTTACGGAATAGCCATACAAAAAGCGTGAAAAAACTCATTTACATACTCGTACTAATTATAATGTCTTTCAGTAGTTTTTCTCAGGAAAAGGTGCAGTTTAAAGGACAACTCTCTGCAGTAACAAGTTACAATCCTAATAACTATTTGGGTTGGTTTGCTGGCGCACGTTATATTCCAGAAGCGTCTTATAAAACACCGCTTCAAACCAACAATTCTTTTAACTTTTTAGCATCGGCAGATGTTTCTAGCTCCGTTTCTTTTAGACCGTTTAATGCATCGATTGACAATGCCGATTTAGATGCGTATCGTATTTGGGCACGTTATGCAACCGAGAATTATGAATTACGTGTTGGATTACAAAAAATAGATTTTGGTTCAGCTAGTTTATTGAGACCATTACAATGGTTCAATCAGATAGATCCTAGAGATCCGTTGCGATTAACCAACGGAGTACAAGCACTATTAGGACGTTATTATTTTGCTGATAACACCAATATTTGGTTATGGATGTTATCTGGAAATGATAAAACCAGGGGAAGTGATGTTTTTAAAACCGATACAAATTCTATTGAATTTGGTGGACGTTTACAGTTGCCAATTGCTAAAGGAGAATTGGCTTTTTCCTATCATCACAGAACTGCAAATGTGAGTTCTTTACAAATGTTTCCCTTTGATGAAATTGCAGAAAACAGAATTGGAATTGACGCCAAAGTCGATATTACTGTCGGTTTTTGGGTAGAAGCAACCCACAATCAGAAATCTAAAAATGTAGGGTTGTATACCAATCAAACATTGATAACAACAGGTGCAGATTATACGTTCGGAATCAGTAATGGATTAAATGTTGTTGCAGAACATTTGGTTTCAACCTTTGATGAAAAAGCATTTGCATTTAAAAATACAAACCAGACTTCAGCATTGTCAATCAATTACCCATTAGGATTGTTTACAAGTATTAGCGCCATGTATTATCAGCATTGGAACGAAAAACAACAAACGGCTCTTGTCAATATTGAACATCAATTTGAAAAAATAACAAGCTATTTTATGCTGTATTACAATCCAGAGCAACAACAAACAATTCAACAAAACGATTTGACACAAAGTTTTTCTGGAGCAGGAATTCGCATAATGCTCGTTTATAACCATTAAAAAAAATGTACTAATGAAGAATACAATTATCAATTTAAAAAACATTACCAAGCGATTTAAAGTGGGGGATGGAGAGTTTACTGCGCTAAATAATATCAATCTAAACTTTCAGAAAGGAGAGTTTGCAGGTTTTGTAGGACCAAGTGGTTCTGGTAAAACAACATTGTTAAATATTATTGGCTCGTTAGATTCGCCATCAGAAGGTCAAGCGCTGGTCATGGGAAAAGACGTCGCCAAATTATCGCATAGAGAATCGGCAGATTTAAGAAATTATCATATTGGTTTTATCTTTCAAGTATATAATTTATTGCCTGTGTACACAGTGTACGAAAATGTAGAATTTGCGTTATTGTTGCAAAATCATACCAAAGCTGAACGTCATAAGATGGTTATGGAAGCGTTAGATTGGGTTGGATTGACTGATTTAGCTGATAAAAAACCAGACCGAATTTCTGGTGGAGAAGGACAACGTGTAGCGATTGCAAGAGCGATGGTAAAACGACCAGAAATACTAATTGCAGATGAACCTACCGCCAATTTAGATGCAGAAAATGCACACATTATTTTAAAAATGATGAAAAGACTAAATGATGAACTAAATACTACTTTTTTATTTTCTACGCATGATGAAAAAGTAATGCAATATATGGAACGCATTGTGCATTTACGTGATGGAGAAGTAGAAAAGGATAGTATTATAGTTGCAGAAAAGGATAAATAATAGAATTATGAAATTAGCACTACAACTCGCTTATAAAAACTTAATTGGCGCAGGTTTAAGAACTTGGTTAAACGTGGCTGTTTTGTCTTTTGCATTTGTCATTATTATCTTTTTTAACGGTTTGATGGACGGATGGAATCAACAAGCAAAAACAGATACAATAGCTTGGGAAATTGGTTTCGGACATTTAAGAAACGATGCTTATGATCCTTTTGATCCTTTTACACTGCAAGATGGGCACGGAAAACTTCCAAATACAATAGAAAATGTTTCACCTGTATTAATTCAGCAAGGAACTATTTATCCAGAAGGACGTATGGTTTCTGTGTTGTTAAAAGGAATAGAAACCTCGCAGACAGTTCTTGAAATTCCGACTGATGCTTTTATAAAGAGTACTGCAAAAATCCCTGCAATTATAGGCAATCGAATGGCGAAATCAGCAAATTTAAAAGTCGGTGATGAAGTACTATTGCGTTGGCGCGATAAAAACGGAACTTTTGATGCATCGAACATTACAATTGTTTCCATTTTTGACACCACCGTTGCAGGCGTTGATGCTGGTCAGATTTGGTTGCCTTTACAAACACTATGGGAAATTACAGGATTACAGAATGAAGCAACTATTGCCATTGCAAATAAAAATTTTGTAGATGCGTCCTTAGATGGATGGAATTTTGAAAACCGAGCGGTAATGTTGAAGAATTTAGATGAAATTATCGAAATGAAAAAAATAAGCTCATCCATTATGTATTTATTGTTGTTAGCAATTGCTTTACTGGCAATTTTTGACACACAAGTATTGTCAATCTTTCGTCGTCAAAAAGAAATTGGAACTTATATCGCATTAGGAATGACACGTGCACAAGTTGTAAAATTATTTACCATTGAAGGTAGTTTGTATAGTATTTTGGCGATGATTGCTGGATGTATTTACGGAGTTCCGTTGTTTATCTATTTAGGAAAAACAGGTATTGGAATGCCACAAGCATCTCAAGATATGGGAATTTCTTTAGCGGATAAAATTTATCCAATTGTTGGAGTACAATTGATTGTTACAACAATTTTGTTAGTCACGATATCTGCAACTATTGTGAGTTTTTTGCCCGCAAAAAAGATTTCGAAAATGAATCCAGTATTAGCTTTAAAAGGAAAACTACAATGATACAGTTTTTATTAAAAGGTATTTTAAGAGATAGAAGTAGAAGTTTACTTCCAATAATTATTACTGCTTTAGGTGTTGGTTTAACCGTTTTGCTTAGTGGTTATATGAAAGGCGCTTTTGGAGATGTTATTGATCAAAATGCGCGTTTTGAAACCGGTCATGTAAAGATAATGACACAAGCATATGCAGAAAATAAAGATCAAATTCCTAATGATTTATCATTATTAGAAGCATCGAAATGGGTAGAGACATTGCATACAGAGTTTGCAGAAATGCAATGGATTCAGCGCATAAAATTTGGAGGTTTGATTGATGTACCAGATGCAGATGGAAATACCAAAGCACAAGGACCAGCATCTGGAATGGCGTTACAATTATTTGACACAAATAGTGGTGAGAATGAGCGTATGAATATTGAAGCATCGCTGGTAATAGGAACAATTCCTGAAAAATCTGGAGAAGCAATTATTGGACATGATTTTGCTGCTAAACTAAATTTAAAGTTGGGTGATGAAATCACATTCTTTGGTTCAACAATGAACGGTAGCATGACGTTTAAAACATTTGTAATTAGCGGAACTATTAAGTTTGGAACATCTGTTATGGATAAAGGCGCTTTGCTTATTGATATTTCTGATGCCCAATTAATGTTGGATATGGAAAATGCAACTGGAGAAATTTTAGGGTATTTAAAAAGTGGTGTGTATAATGAAGAAGTGGTTTCTAAAATCACTTCAACTTTCAATAATAAGTACAAAAATACAGATGAATTTTCTCCAGAAATGTTTACGTTGCGAGAACAAAATAATTTAGCAAGCATGTTAGATTATGGCGATGTAATGTCTGGTTTGGTTATTTTTATTTTTGTGTTAGCTATGTCGATTGTGTTGTGGAATACAGGTTTGTTGGGAGGATTGAGGCGGTATCAAGAATTCGGAATTCGGTTAGCCTTAGGAGAAGCAAAATCCAAGATTTATGGAAGCATGGTATTAGAATCTGTTTTAATAGGAATTATTGGTTCTGCTTTAGGAACTGTAATTGGTTTAGCGCTTACGTATTATATGCAAGTAGTTGGTATAGATATTTCTAGTTATTTAGAAAGTTCATCGATGATAATGCCTTCTATAATTCGTGCAAAAGTAACTCCAGAGTTGTTTTATATCGGATTTATTCCTGGTGTATTGGCAATGGTTTTTGGAACTATGTTAGCTGGAATTGGAATTTATAAACGAGAAACAGCAACTTTATTTAAAGAGTTGGAAGTGTAGTCTTGAAAAAAAATCGATTTACTTTTAGAAACAAGAAACAAGAAACAAGAAACAAGAGGAAAGAAGAAAAAGATATTGAAACTAGTTAGCACAAAAAAAGATAAAAGATTATGAAGAACTTAAAATATAGTATTGCCATTTTATGCATTGGGTTTCTAAACATTTCGATGCAATCACAAGAATTAACGGCAGATAAAATAATTCAGAAAGTTGATAAAAACATGAGTGCTGATACTCAAATTACCGTATCAGAAATGATTATTTATGGTAAGCGAAAAAGTAGAACAATTACATCCAAAGGATATAGTGAAGGGAAAATGAAGTCGTTTTCAGAATATTTATCGCCAGCAAGAGAAGCTGGAACAAAAATGTTGAAATTAGAAGATCGTTTATGGATTTATTCTCCTTCAACAGATAGAACCATTCAGCTCTCTGGGCATATGTTGCGTCAATCGGTTATGGGTTCTGATATGTCTTATGAAGACATGATGGAAGATAGAAAATTGATAGAAATTTACAATGCAACCATTATAGCAACTGAAATTCTTAATGAAAGAAAAACATGGAAATTAGAGTTGATAGCTAAGGTTGATGATGCTACATATTTTAAACGTATTATTTGGATTGACACAGAACGTTTTGTCCCACTAAAAGAAGAATTATTTGCTAAAAGCGGACAGTTATTGAAGAAAACGGTAATGAGCGAAATCACAAAAATAAATGGAAGATGGTACCCCAAAAAAATGAATTATAAAGACATGTTAAAAACAGGAAAAGGAACAGATTTTATTGTAAAAGAAATTCAATTCAACCCAAAGATTTCAGAAGCTATTTTTAATAAAAGTTCATTGAAAAAGAACTAATTAATTTCACAGTCTAAAATTTAAATATGCAAAAAAATAATAAAGCTTTAATAATTATTGTGTTCCTTTTTAGTTTTACAAATAGTTTTACACAAACAAGTAGATTAACAAGAACTCAGATTAATGATTCTATTCTTAAAATGCCTAGGTTTTCTGGTCATAAAAACACTTATTTTATTACTGGCATTCCAACCAATACAAGTATTAATAAGTCAAATTCTGATATTAAATATCAAATAAGTTTTAAACAGCTACTTACCAGAAATACCTTAATTTGGGATACATATCTATTCTTTACATATAGCCAAAAATCATTTTGGAATGTTTATAGAGAATCTAGCCCTTTTGCTGAGATAAATTTTAATCCATCTATAGGGTTAGGAAAAGTTTTTTACAACAAAAAGGATGAAGTAGTAGCCATTGGTTCTTTTGGATTGGAACACGAATCAAATGGTAGAGATAGCATTTTTTCAAGAAGTTGGAACAATATTCATGGTGTTTACAATACAAAAATTGGAGTAAATACAGCTTTAGGTATTAGAGCTTATATTCCTTTTTTGCATAAAGAAAGCAATCCTGAACTTATGAATTACATAGGTTTTGGAGAATTGACAATAACACATAAGTTTTTAAAAGATAATGTTGAATTTGAGCTTATGGTTAGAAAAGGAGCAAAGTGGAGTTCTAAAGGGGCAACAAGATCTAGATTGTATTTAAGGACGGCAAAAAAATCAAATCAATACATAATGATAGAATGGTTTAATGGATATTCTGAGAGTTTGATTAATTATAGAGACCATACAAGCATGCTTAGAATTGGTTATGTAATAAAAAGTAGTCCTTTAAAATTATTAGGCTTTTAAATGCTTAATTATTGAATAGTTTATGAATCTTCACTAGCTCTATCTAATAAATTCTTGTTTAAGTTTTTACTTGTTTTGGCGCCTAAAGTTTTAATACGTTCTACTTTAGTAATTAAGTTTCCTTTTCCTGTTAATTTTTTCATGGAAGAATCATAACTTCCTTGTACGGTTTTTAATTGGTTTCCTACTTTGATTAAATCATCTGTGAGGTTTACAAACTGGTCATATAATCTACCCGCTTGTTCTGCAATAGCTAGTACATTTTTCTTTTGATTTTCTTGACGCCACATTGATGAAACCGTACTTAGAGTTGCTAATAAAGTAGATGTTGAAACTAGTACAATATTTTTATCTAAAGCTTCTAAATATAGGTCGTTGCTATTGTTTAAAGCAATCATTAATGCAGGCTCAATCGGTACAAACATTAATACATAATCTGGTGTGTTAATTTCATACAACGCATCGTATTTTTTTCCATTTAAATCTTTAATATGCTTTCTTAAACTTTCTAAATGTTTCTTTAAACTGATTTCTTTTTCATCATCATCTTCAGAACTTGAATAAGATTCATATGCTGTTAACGAAACTTTCGAATCTATAATTAAATGTCTATCGTCTGGTAAATTGATAATGAAATCGGGTTTTTTTAATCTCCCTTCTTCATCTCTATATCCGCCTTGAGTTTCAAAATGAATTCCTTTAGTAAGATTTGCTTTTTCTAACAACATTTCTAATTGCGTTTCTCCCCAATCTCCTTGTACTTTAGAGTCTCCTTTTAATGCTTTAGTAAGATTTATAGCTTCTTTACTCATTTGCAAATTCAGATCTTTTAAACCTCGCAATTGCTCCTTTAAGGCAGAATGCATTCCGATACTCTCTTTTTGAGATTCAGCTACTTTCTTTTCAAATCCGTCTATTTTTTCTTTCAACGGATTTAAAATACTTTCTATACTTTCTTTATTTTGTTCTTTAAATGTTTTTGAATTGTCGGTTAAGATTTTATTAGCTAAGTTTTCAAATTCTTTGGTGAATTTCTCTTGTAGTTTTTCAGTTTCATCTTTATACACTGCTAGTTTTTCTCTTAAATTATCCTTTTCTGTAGCATTTTTAGTGTTGGCTATTGTTAAATATTCTTTATCGTCTCTTAATTGTTGAATTTCATCTTTCAGCTGATTATTAATTTGTTGCTGTATTTTTAATGCTTCATCCTCAATTTTTGAACTAGAATTTTTACTAGAATTTATTTTATATAGATAAAATATTGTGCCGGATAAACCAATTAAAATCAGTATTTGTAAGGTAATTTCCATAAATTATTTAAAAGTTAAAACTTGAAGATTATAAAATTAAGAGTTTTATATTTGTGTACATAATAATATGTAATTTTTTTTCAAACTTATAGATTATAAATGATTTCAAAATTTATTTTTAAAACTATTTTAGGGTGGAAGTTGGTTGGAGACTTTCCAAAAGACATTAAAAAATATGTTGTAATTGCAGCACCTCACACAAGTTGGCAAGATTTTCCAATCGGAATTTTAGCTAGAAATACTTCTAATATAAAAATAAACTTTATTGGAAAAGACTCACTTTTTAAAGGTCCTTTTGGTTTTATATTCAGACGATTAGGTGGTACACCAGTGGATCGTTCTAAAAACAACAATTTAGTAGATGCTATTGTAGCTGCTTTTAATGAAAAAGAGGTTTTTAGACTAGCCTTATCACCTGAAGGAACAAGAAAAAAAACGACGCAATGGAAAACAGGTTTTTATTATATCGCTAAAGGAGCAAAAGTGCCAATTGTAATGGCTACGTTAGATTTTAATAATAAACAAGTAAAATTCTCTGAACCGTATTATACAACTGATGATACAGAAAAAGATTTTAAGTACTTTAAATCATTCTTTAAGCCAGAAATGGCAAAAAAACCTGATCAGTTTTAAGATCTAAAAAATAAAAATTGTATTACTATGAAAAAAATTACCTCTGCTTTATTTTTCTTATTGATAATTTCTGCATGTAGCAGTGTAAAAACAACACAGAAAGCTATCAATTCTGGTAATTATGAAAAAGCAATTTCTTTAGCAGTTAAAAACTTAAGGAAAAGCAAAGTTAAAAAAGGGAATCAACCTTATATTAAGATGTTAGAGAGTGCTTTTCAAAAAGCAAAACAAAAAGATTTGTCTAGAATAAATTTCTTAAAAAAAGATGGAAACCCAACAAATATTGCAAACCTTTACGAATTATATTTAAAGTTAGATGCCAGACAAAACTTAATAATACCATTATTACCTTTAACTTATCAAGACAATGAGCTTGATGCACATTTCCTTTTTGAGGATTACAGTTCAGAAATAATCGATTCAAAAAATAAATTGATAGCTCAGTTGTATGATAAAGCTAAAGCTGCATTTTCATCCGTAGATAAATTAGTCTTTAGAAAAATTTATAACGATTTGGTTTATATTGAGAAATTGAGTCCAAATTTTAAAGACACCAGAAACTTAATCAATTCTGCGCATGCGAAAGGAATAGATTATGTATTGGTTTCGATGAGAAATAACACCAAACAAATCATTCCAAAACGTTTGGCAAAAGATTTGTTAGATTTTGATACGTATGGATTTAATGATAAATGGACCGTTTATCATAGTACTGCAAATAATCAGATAAATTATGATTTTGGTTTAGAGTTAATTTTAAGAGAAATTAGAATTTCTCCAGAGCGAATTAAAGAGAAAGAATTCGTCAATAAAAAAGAAGTTAAAGGTGGTTGGGAATACAAAATTGATTCAAAAGGAAATGCTGTTGTTGATAGCAAAGGCAATAAAATTAAAGTAGATAAATTGATAGAAGTTCGTGCAGTTGTAAATCAAGTTACACAGCTAAAAACTACAGAAGTTATAGGTCAAGTTAGATATACAAACTTTAATACGCAACAATTGATCAAATCTTTTCAAGTAAAAAGTGGTTTTGTTTTTGAGCATATTCATGCAACTTATAAAGGTGATAAAAGAGCTTTAACGACTAGTTTCAAAGAGTTAATTAAAGAAGAAGAAATTCGTTTTCCAACAAATGAACAAATGGTTTTTGACTCTGGAGAAGCGTTAAAAAAGGATTTAGAAAAAATGATTTTAAGAAATAGATTTAGAAAGTAATTGTTAGACTTAAAAGAGAAAAGCCCGCTATACTTTTAGAGTAAATAGCATAAAAAAAGAGGAAGTAAGAACTTCCTCTTTTTTTTATATAAGTATTTTTTTATCCTTTATAAAATGGCAATTTTACAACCACAGCCGGAATTGCTTTTTTGCGAACTTGAATAAAAATTTCAGTATCTCTTTTTGTGTGAGGTCTGTTAACATAACCCATTCCGATTCCTTTTCCTAAAGACGGACTCATCGTTCCAGAAGTTACTGCGCCAATTATATTTCCTTCAGCATCCACAATATCGTAACCTTGTCTTGGAATTCCGCGCTCTGTTAACTCAAAAGCAACCAATCTACGCGTAATTCCGTTTTCTTTTTGTGCTAATAAGTTATCAGAATTCACAAACTCTTTCGAGAATTTTGTTATCCATCCTAACCCTGCTTCAATTGGAGAAGTAGTATCGTTAATGTCATTTCCGTATAAACAGTAACCCATTTCTAAACGCAAGGTATCTCTTGCCGCTAAACCAATTGGTTTAATTCCGAAATCTGCTCCAGCTTCAAACACTTTGTTCCATAATTTCTCTACATCTTCATTTTTTACATACACTTCAAATCCACCAGAACCTGTATAACCTGTTGCAGAAACAATTACATTTTCCATTCCGGCAAAATCAGCTACTTGAAATGTATAGAATTTTATGATTGATAAATCTACAGAGGTTAAAGATTGCATTGCTTCAACTGCCTTTGGTCCTTGAATAGCCAACAAAGAGTAATCGTCTGAAATATTTCTTAATTCGGCACCAAAATCTTCATTATGTTTAGAAATCCACGCCCAGTCTTTATCAATATTAGAAGCATTAACTACTAGCATGTACGTGTATTCTTTAATTCTGTAGCAAATTAAATCGTCTACAATCCCATTATTCTCATTAGGAAAACAACTGTATTGCGCATCTCCAACTGCCAATTTAGAAGCATCATTTGAGGTTACCTTTTGAATTAGTGCCAATGCATTTTCTCCTTCAACCAAAAATTCTCCCATATGACTCACATCAAAAACTCCTACAGCATTTCTTACTGTTTCGTGTTCAATATTAATGCCTTCATAAGAGACAGGCATATTGTAACCAGCAAAAGGAACAATTTTAGCTCCAAGTGCTTCGTGTATATGGGTTAAAGCAGTATTTTTCATTCTAAATATTATTTGATAAAAATTTTTGGCTAATGTATTAAAAATGTAGAAGTATATTTCTATTTAATCAAGATAAGTTTGCGTACCAACCGATTAATGTTTTGTTAATTTTTACTTATTTTTTTTAAATAATAGTACATTTGAGAAATCAACCTTTTATAAAATTTAAAAAAATGTACACAAAAAAAATAATAATTGCATTTCTGTTGCTAACAATTACCGCAGGTTTCTCTCAAGGAAAAGATCTGCCTGAAGATTTTTTATCTAAAGAATTTCACAAAGAACGAAGAGCTGCTTTAAGAGCTGAGATGCCTAAGAATTCTGTGGCGGTGTTTTTTTCGAATGCTACAAGAAATAGAGCTAATGACGTAGATTATGTGTATCATCAGGATCCAAATTTTTATTATTTAACAGGTTATAAAGAACAAAACTCTGTTTTATTGGTTTTTTCTGAAGAGCAACAAACAACAAAAGGCACTTATAATGAGTTGTTTTATGTGCAACGAAGAGATGCCAGAGCAGAAATGTGGAATGGTTACCGATTGGGCGTAGAAGGTGTTCAAGAAACACTTGGATTTAAAAACGTGTTTATAGGTGAAGATTTTAAAGATATAGCCGTAGATTTTTCAAAATTTGATAAAATTATTTTCACAGATTTTAAAAACGACGTAAGAGATGATAAAAGAAATAAAGCCGATTTATTTGATTTGATTGAAACATTTAAAACAAAAGTATCTTATCAAACTACAACGAGTAAAATGCCAGCTTCAGACAATAACATCAAAGTTGCTTCTAATATTGATGTAGAATTGCTTGGCGGAATTATGGCAACTTTACGTGAAGTAAAAACGGAAGAAGAATTGGTGCTGCTTAAAAAAGCAGTTCGTATTTCTGCCATGGGACAGGTTGAAATTATGAAAGCAATGCA
The DNA here is from genome assembly GCA_029238315.1 of Polaribacter sp. GTDB lineage: Bacteria > Bacteroidota > Bacteroidia > Flavobacteriales > Flavobacteriaceae > Polaribacter. The sequence continues at coordinate 51,545 of JAQWGI010000036.1, forward strand.
CCCAGGAATGTCTGAAACGGAAGTTCAAGGAATTCATGAGTTTGTATATAAAAAATACGGCGCAGAATATGAAGGATATCCTTCTATTGTTGGCGCTGGTAACAATGGATGTATTTTACATTATGTAGAAAATAATAAATTATCGTTAAATAATGATTTGGTTTTAATGGATTTAGGTGCAGAATATCGTGGTTACACGGCAGATGTTACCCGTACTATACCTGCTAATGGAAAGTTTTCTAAAGAGCAAAAATTAATTTACGATTTAGTTTACAAAGCACAAGAAGCTGGAATAGCACAATATATTATTGGTGAAAAAATCAGTACCCCCGGACAAACGGCTCGTAAAATTGTAAATGAAGGCTTGGTAAAATTAGGTATTATAAAAACCGTAAACGATAGGCATTTATATTGGGCACACGGAACATCTCATCATATAGGCTTGGATGTTCACGATCCAGGAAATTACAATACGTTTGAAGAAAATATGGTGTTAACTATGGAGCCTGGAATTTATATTCCTGATGGTAGTGATTGTGATCCTAAATGGTGGGGCATAGGTGTAAGAATTGAAGATGATATTTTAATTACCAAAAAGGGTCCTGTAAATTTATCTGCTGATGCTCCAAGAAAATCTGAAGAGATTGAAAAAATGATGCAAAAAACAAGTATTTTTAGTCATTATAAATTACCTGATTTAGATAAAAAATAATGAGTCAAAGACAACCTAATAATCCGCTACACGGTGTTAAATTAGCCGATATTTTAGCATATTTACACAAAGAATATGGTTGGAAAGAATTAGGGGAAATTATTGATATTAATTGTTTTCAAAGCAATCCTTCCATCAAATCTAGTTTAAAGTTTTTAAGAAGAACGCCTTGGGCAAGAGATAAAGTAGAGAAATTGTATTTGGATACGATTAGGTAATTCTGCATCATAATTAAGACCTCTCGATTGCGCTCGAGGTGACAAATTTAATTTTTTTAGAATGAGATTGCTTCATTTCATTAATCTTTACAACAATGAGAGTTTTGTCATTCCTGTGAAAGCAGGAATCCAAAAACAATATTATTGACGTGTATTTACCAAATATAGATTCCTGCTTTCGCAGGAATGACACATCGTTTTAATTAGAAATTATTGAAACAACCAATTCTTTTGTCAATGGTTTCCCATTGGCATTTTTCTTGATATTTTCAAATGTAAAAAGAAAGTCGCAACCACTTTTGTGTTCAGAGCAACCATACGCAGTTCTTCCTTTTAATACAGTTCCTTTTTTACATTTTGGGCATGTGATTTTTTCTACGTCATTACGAAGAGTTTTCGACGAAGTATTCTCATTATTAGAAAGAGATTGCTTCATGGAGCCTGTCTTGAGCGAAGTCGAAAGGTTCGAAATGACATTCGTTTTAGGTTCAAGTTTAAATTTATAATTTTCATCAAAACGAATCAAACCTTCTACTTTACCATTGGCCGTTTTAAATCCTTTTAAATTGGTGGTGCAATACTTATCGATTAAGCGAATCAATTGATTTTCTGATATCTTTTTACCTAGAAATTCAAAAGGCAATAAGAAATCACACGTTTTATTGTATTCTGAACAACCAAAAGCTTTTGAGCCTTTTAATAAGGTTCCTTTATTACATTTTGGACAAGTTTTTCCAGTTACTTGTTTTTTGTCTCTCGACTCCGCTCGAGGTGAAATTTTTTTGGTTTTCTTTTTTGGAGACTTCTTAACTGCACTCAAAGTGACAGCAGCATCGGAAGCAGCAGAAATTCTAACTTTAGATTTATTAGAGCGGACTTCATACACCAATTCATCCACCATTTTTTTCATATTGCTGATAAATGTACCTGCGTTAAACTCGCCACGCTCAATTTCTTTCAAACGTTTTTCCCAACGACCCGTTAATTCTGCCGATTTCAATAATTCATTGTCAATTAAATCAATCAATTGAATTCCTGTTGAAGTTGGTAATACCAATTTCTTTTTACGTTCAATATATTTTCTTCTAAATAGCGTTTCAATAATACTTGCTCTTGTTGATGGTCTTCCAATTCCATTTTCTTTCATCAACTCACGCATTTCATCATCATCTACTTGTTTCCCAGCAGTTTCCATTGCACGTAGGAGTGAAGCTTCAGTATAGTTTCTAGGTGGTTTTGTTTCTTTTTCTAAAAATGACGGTTCGTGTGGTCCTTTTTCTCCTTTGACAAAAGTAGGTAACTCACTTTTGTCATTAAGAGGAGTTTTCGACGAAGTAATCTCATTTCGATTTGCAATGACATTTTCAGAGCTTGTACTGAGCGTAGTCGAAGTATCAAAAACAACACGCCAACCTTTATGAATGATTTCCTTTCCGGTTGTCTTAAAAGGAATTTCAGCAGCTTTCCCGATTACAGCAGTATTTGAAACATCAGAATCTGGATAAAACACAGCAATAAATCGTTTGGTAATGATATCATAAACCTGTTGCTGATTGTATTGCAAATTAGTTTGTATTCCAGTCGGAATTATGGCGTGGTGATCGGTTACTTTTTTATCATCAAAAACACGTTTCGATTTCTTTATTTTTTGCCCTAAAAGAGGTTGTGTTAACTTGCTATAATTAGTTAGTTTACTTAATATTCCTGAAATTTTTGGATATACATCATTGGGTAAAAAAGTGGTGTCAACTCTCGGATAGGTTACCACTTTCATTTCGTATAACTTCTGAACCATTTTTAAGGTTTCATCTGCAGAAAACCCGAATTTAGTATTACAATACACTTGTAACCCTGTTAAATCAAACAGTTTTGGAGCATATTCTTTTCCTTTTTTTTTGGTAACAGAAACAATTTCGAAATCGGCTTCTTTTACTTTCTCAGCCAACACTTGTCCGTCTTCTTGTTTTAAAAAGCGCCCATCTTCATAATTAAAATTGGTATTTCTGTACGTAGTTTGTAATTCCCAATACGGTTCTGGTTTAAAGTTTTCAATTTCTTTAAATCGATTCACCAACATTGCTAAAGTAGGTGTCTGAACTCGTCCAACGGATAATACTTGTTTATATCCACCAAATTTTACAGTATATAAGCGTGTGGCATTTAGTCCTAACAACCAATCTCCAATAGCGCGAGAAAATCCTGCATAATAGAGATTATCGTATTTTTCTGAGTTTTGTAGGTTATTGAATCCATCTTTAATTGCTTCTTCAGTTAAGGAAGAAATCCAAAGACGTTGTACTTTTCCTTTATAATTACATTGATTAATTACCCAACGCTGAATCAATTCTCCTTCTTGACCTGCATCACCACAATTAATAATGACGTCTGCTTTGTCAAAAAGTGATTTTACTATATTGAATTGTTTTTGAATTCCGTCGTTGCTTGTAACTTTAGTTTCGAACTTTTGTGGCAACATGGGTAAATTGTTCAAATCCCAACTTTTCCAATGTGGCTTGTAATCTTTGGGTTCTAATAAAGTACATAAGTGCCCAAAGGTATACGTAACCGCATAACCATTGCCTTCAAAGTAACCATCACGTTTTGCATTGGCACCCAAAATGTTAGCAATTTCTCTTGCAACGCTTGGTTTTTCGGCAATACATACTTTCATTGAATGAGGTTTTTTTGAAAGTCGAAAATAGTGAAATATTAGGAATTAAAATTGTCTTTTTTTAAAATATTGATTGAGTGGTTGCTGTTGTGAAATTCTCTAAGAACAACATTCCTTTGTAAGAATTTCCTTTTAAATTTAATTTTGGACTCCACACACTTATCGCATATTTATTTGGGTGAATTGCAATAATACCGCCACCAACACCACTTTTTCCAGGTAAACCCACTTTAAAAGCAAATTCTCCAGATTCATCATAAAAACCGCAAGTTTGCATCAAGGCATTGATTCGTTTTGACTGACTTTTAGTAATTATTGAAGAATTGTTATGCATTGCACTACCATTATTGGCAAGAAAAATAAAAAGTTCTGATAATTGTTCACAGGTTGCTTCCAATGAACAAATGTCAAAATAAAAATCGAGTACATCACTTGGTTTATTCTCTATATTGCCCAATGATTTTATTAAATTACATAAAGCAATATTTCTAAAGCTTACAGATTTCTCTGAAGCTGCAATTTTTGCATTGTATTGAATGTCTTGATTTTTAGATAGATTTCTAATAAAATCTAACAAATCTTCTTTAGGATTTTCTAGGTTACTTAGCAATACATCTGCAATAACAATAGCTCCAGAGTTTATGAATGGATTTCTTGGCTTTCCATTGTCTTTTTCTAACTGAATTAAAGAGTTAAAAGCAGTTCCGGATGGTTCTACGCCAACTCGATTCCATAATTTTTCACCAAGAATTTTATAAGCAAGAGTTAAAGAAAAAACTTTAGAAATACTTTGAATCGAAAATTTTTCTTGATAATTGCCAATGCCAAACTTCACTGATTTAACCGTAGTAATATGTACTCCAAATTTATTAGAGTCAATTTTTACCAATTCTGGAATATAGGAGGCTTTATCGCCATTATTTTCTAGAGAACATACTTCATCAAAAGTCTTTTTGATAAGTGTTTTATACGTTGTTTTTTTCATGTATTTAAAAAACGTACCTAAGAAAGGTCAATTGTTTCTTGATTTCTTAAAATATCATCAAAAGTTTCTCTTTTACGAATCAGATACTCTTTTCCGTTATGTAGCATTACTTCTGCAGGTCTAAAACGAGAATTATAATTAGAAGCCATAGAAAAACAATACGCGCCAGCATTGTGGAAACACAAAATATCTTCTTCCGTTATTTCGTTAATTCTTCTGTTGGTTCCAAAGGTATCTGTTTCACAAATATAACCGACAACAGAGTAGTAGCGTTCTCTTCCTGTTGGATTTGAAATGTTTGTAATATGATGATACGAATCGTACATCATGGGTCTAACTAAATGATTAAAACCACTATCAACTCCAGCAAAAACGGTAGAAGTTGTTTGTTTGATGACGTTTACTTTTGCAAGAAAAAAACCAGATTCGCTCACCAAAAACTTTCCTGGTTCAAACATTAGCGTTAAATCTTTTCCGTAATCTGCACAAAATTGGTTGAATCTTGTTGATAATTGTTTTCCCAATTGTTCAATATCTGTAGAAATGTCTCCTTCTTTATAAGGCACTTTAAATCCGCTTCCAAAATCGATAAAATCTAAATCTTCAAATTGAGCAGCAACATCAAACAAAATTTCTGTTGCACGTAAAAAAGTATCAATATCTAAAATATCTGAACCTGTGTGCATGTGAATTCCGTTAATTTTCATGTTTGTATTTTCTACAACACGTTTAATTAAAGGAACTTGATACATTGAAATTCCGAATTTAGAATCAATATGTCCTACAGAAATTTTAGAATTTCCGCCAGCCATTACATGCGGATTGATACGCACACAAACCGGAATTGTTGGATGTTTTTGACCAAATAACTCTAGAATAGAGAGGTTGTCAATATTAATTTGAACACCTAAAGCGGCAACTTCTTCAATTTCTGTTAAAGAAACTCCGTTTGGCGTAAAAATGATATTTTCTGGCAACACACCAGCAGCCAATCCTAATTGAACCTCTTGCACAGAAACCGTGTCTAAACTAGTGCCGAGTTGCTTAAAAACCTTTAATATATTAATATTAGATAGTGCTTTTACAGCATAATTTATCTTTATATTTTTTACATCAGAAAATGCATTGATAATTCTATTGTATTGCGAAGTTATTTTATCTGTATCATAAACATATAAGGGACTTCCGTATTTTTCTGCTAAACGTAATAATGAATTGTTCTTCATTTTTGTATTCTATAATTAAGTTGGTAAATGTAAAGAAATTTTACAATCTGTATTCAAGATTAATAAAATCAAACATAATGTTATATTTTGTTATTTAAAGTTCATTTATTTGTCATTTCGACCGTAGTGGAGAAATCTATAATTTCTCTTGAGATTTCTCAATTCCGTTTCACTTCACTCTAAATGACAAACTTATTTAAATTTAACAGCAACTTTCTCAGCAATTTTGACAATTATTTCTGTAGCTTTGATGATGGATTCTAAAGGAACGTATTCATATCGCCCATGAAAATTATGTCCGCCAGCAAAAATATTGGGACAGGGCAATCCTTTAAATGATAATTGAGACCCGTCTGTTCCGCCTCTAATTGCTTTAATTAAAGGAGTAATTCCGATGTCTTTCATTGCTTCTTCGGCGATATCTACAATATGCATTACAGGAACCACTTTTTCCTTCATATTATAATACTGATCTTTGACCTCAACAGAAACCAATTCTTTTCCTAGCTTTTGATTGATGGTTTTCGCAACATTTTCAAAATCTGATTTTCGTTTTAAAAACAACTCCATGTCATGATCTCTAATGATATATTCCAATGTTGTTTTTTCTACGCTTCCGTGTATATCATGTAAATGATAAAAACCTTCATAACCTGTTGTTTCTTGCGGAATTTCATTCTGAGGTAACGCAGCAATAAATTCATTTGCAATTAACATAGAATTAATCATTTTGCCTTTTGCGTAACCAGGATGTACAATTTTTCCTTCAATAGTAACAATTGCTCCAGCAGCATTAAAGTTTTCATATTCTAATTCGCCAATCTGACTTCCATCCATTGTATACGCCCATTCTGCGCCAAATTTTTCAACATCGAACAAATGTGCACCTTTACCAACTTCTTCGTCTGGTGTAAAACAAATTCTAATCTTGCCGTGTTTTATTTCTGGATGATTGATGAGATATTCCATTGCAGAGACAATTTCTGTAACACCAGCTTTGTCATCAGCGCCAAGTAGAGTAGTGCCATCTGTTGTAATAACGGTTTGTCCTTTATATTGTAATAAATCTTCAAAATAATTTGGAGAAAGTACAATGTTTTCTTTTTCGTTTAAAACAATGTCTTTTCCGTCATAATTTTTATGAATCTGCGGATTTACATTTTTACCTGTAAAATCTGGACTTGTATCCATATGTGCTACAAAGCCAATTGTAGGAGCTTTATAATCTAAATTGCTTGGCAATGTTGCCATAATGTAACAATTGTCGTCTAAAGTAATGTCTGATAAACCAATTTCTTGTAACTCTTTAACGAGTAATTTTGCTAAAATCCATTGATTTTCTGTACTTGGAAAATCAGGGTTATTTGGATCAGATTCGGTATCAATTTTCACATAACTGATAAATCTGTCGAGAATATTTTCTTTATTCATTTTTATAATGACACGTTTATTTTAAAATGAGTTTTCCAATTTTTTGATCACCAGAAAGCCAAGCAGTATTTTTATCTACAAATTCAATAGCATAATAACCATCTTTGCTAATATCTTTCCAGGTTTTTCCACCGTCATTAGAAAAAGAAACACCAGTTTTACCAACTGCAATTACTTCTTTTCCTTTTGTTCCAGGAATGTATTTTACAGCACTTTTATAGTTGGGAGCCAAACCATCTGCAACCAATGTCCAAGTCTTTCCTCCATCTGATGTTACGGCCTTATTTGCTTTATTTTCATTTGGTTTAGAAAAATCTCCACCCATAATAATTCCGTTATTTTTGTCATAAAAATCAACAGAATAAATGCCTTGTGGGCCGTTTCCTTGTATTATTGGCGTTTTAAATATTTGCCAAGACTTGCCTTTATCAATAGATTTTAAAATTCTTGCTCTTGTACCACCAGTTACCACCCAAATAGTATTGTTATAAAACGCAATATTAGTATTGCTGGCAGCGAAAGATGCTTCTCCTTCCTTAACTTCAGGTAAGTTTTTACAATCAATTTTATTCCAAGATTCTCCGCCATCATCAGTCATAATAATTGAAGTACAACCATCAATTGGGTCTCCAATAGCAATTCCAGTTTTATCATCTAAAAATATCATTGCATCGTAAAAAACTTTTTCGTGAACTTCTTTATAAACTACTTTATGTTCATTCGAAGTAATTTTATATAGCAAAGCCGGGTTTGCAATAGACAAAGCAAATATGGCAGAAGATGTTTTAGCAATACTTCTAAAATGCGGTATAATTGAATCTTGGTATTTAATGTTTTTAAAGCTCCAAGTTTTTCCTCCGTCTTCAGTTAAGCCAATATCGCCTCTAGAACCCGCAAAAAGTAATTCGTCTTTGTTTACAGCAACTATTGCTCTAATACTTGTATTCTCTATGTCAAATTTCTGAATTTGAACTGCATCAAAGCTTCTTACCATGTATTCTTGTTTGCAAGATAAACTAACAATTGCAACCCCAATCAAGAGTATAATTTTTTTCATTTTCTTAATTTTTAAACGTCTAATTTACAATATTGAATTGTTTAATTGTAAATTGACAACATATTTTTATAATTTGATTTTTTTTAAGTTTTATGAGTTACAAGAAAAGAGCGCTGGTTATTTCTGGTGGTGGAAGCAAAGGAGCTTTTGCAGGAGGTGTTGCAGAGTATTTAATGAATGAGAAGCAACGTGATTATGATATTTTTCTAGGTACTTCAACAGGAAGTTTAATGGTTTCTCATTTAGCACTTGGCAAAATTGATGCCTTAAAAGAGCTTTATACAAATGTAAATCAACAAACAATATTCAGTAACAATCCTTTTGTTATTAAAAGAAAACATGGAGAGAAGGTTATTGCAATCAATCACCTTAACACACTTTGGAATTTTATGAATGGAAGAAAGACATTTGGTGAAAGTAAAAACCTTAGAAAACTGATACGGAAAAATGTAACGGAAGAGATGTTTTTAAACATTATTAAAAACAATACAGAAGTAGTAGTAACAGTTTCTAATTTATCTGCAAACAAAGTAGAATATAAAACTTTAAGAGAGTGTACTTATAATGATTTTTGTGATTGGATTTGGGCTTCTTGTAACTACATACCCTTTATGAGTTTGTTAGAAAAAAATGGTTGTCAATATGCAGATGGTGGTTTTGGATGTTTGGTTCCTATAAGAGAAGCCATTTTAAGAGGCGCAAAAGAAGTTGATGCTATTATTTTAGAAACTGAAGTTACGCAGATTAATAGAATGAAATCTAAAAATCCTTTTTCATTACTTTTTGATGCGTTCGATTTTATGTTAGAACATGTAGAAAGGCATAATATAACAATAGGCAAATTATCTGCTAAGCAGAACAATGTAAAATTAAATTTATATTACACACCTTCTGTTTTAACAACAAATTCTTTAATATTTGATAAAAAACTAATGCGTAAATGGTGGCAATCTGGATATGAACACGCAAAATCTAAAAATGAATCTTTAATGAATGAATTTAGACCAGATTTAAAGAGTTAGTCTGTGTTTGGTAATTTTTGTTGCATAAAAATCCCTGAATTCATGGCTTTTTGCTCATGAATGGAATTGTATAAAAATGTAAAACGATTAGGATTGCAAATTCCTGGTGGATTTGGTGGTGTTTTTTGAATTAAATTTAAAACTCTATTTAGTACTGGATCAGAACTTTCTCCAATAATACCTATGTTTAATATATCGTTTTCACTACAAGTGGTAATTTTAGGTGTAAAACCATTTGCAAAAGTCTCGTCATTACTATTTTGTAATTCTGCTACAATAGGTTCTAAAGCAACAGTATGGTTTGTGCTGCTTCCTACTTTATTATAGTCTAACGAGTTATATAATTTCATAGAAGCTGTGTTTTCTCCTTTTGTGGTAACACTATTAATTACATAAACATTTATATGATTGTTTAATCCGTTAATTAAGAGTTCTGCCGCAGGTAAATTTCCATTTAAAATGATGTATAATTCAGTTAATTTTAAACTGTTTATTTTAGTTGAGTTGTAAATTTTATCAGTAAATCTAACCACTAATGAGTCAGGTTGATTTGTCATAAACCAACTTTGAGCTTTATTATTAAAACGTTTTTTTGCAAAGATTTCGTTGGTGAATTGCCCTGTAATCATACTGGCAAGCTCATTAACACTTTTAAGCGAACTTCTACCGCCAATATTATAACGTAAGTCTAAAATTAATTGCTTGACACCATCATTTTTAAATTGTAAAAAACGAGCATTCAGTGCTTGTATATAGTTTGAGGAAAATTGATGGTTGAATACAATATATCCAGTTTTGTTTGAACCATCGGTAATGGTTTTGTGCATAAAAATAGGTGTGTGCAAATATTCTTTTTTTGATAGCGTTATTTTTTTAGGAATTTTTATTGCATTTTCTATAATAGAATCAGCCTTAACGGTATTGCCATCAAAAGACGCCATGTGTAGCTCAAATGTATTTGAAGCGTTATTTAATAAAGTGTTAAAATTATTTCTAGTTAATTGAATGTTATCTACAGCATAAAAGAAATCGCCTCTTTGTATAGGTTGTTTTGAAGCATCAGTGTTCGGTAAAATATATTGAACATATCCTATAACATTGCTAGAGCTTCCAGGTTCTGCTATGATTCCATATTCAACTCCATGTGTAGACGATATTCTTGAATCAACCTCTGCCGAACTGTTATAATCTTCAATAAATAGAGATTTTTGATCAAGTGCAGGAGTGTTATATAAAAGACTTAAGAACAGTTTTTTAGGTGTTTCAAAACTTCTTAAATATTGATTTAGTTCAGGTTGATTTCTAAATTTTGTATTGGCCAGATCATCAACTTGGTCTTGGTGTAAATAATAAGCATTCATGGCTTTCCAAACAAAATCATTTATTTCTAAATCTGCAGGAATTTTATTCTCTTTCGTACAATTTATAAAGTTAAAAAGAGTAAAAAGGACTAAGATAAGTTTGAAAGTGTTTTTCATAAATATAAAGTATGCGCAAAGCGTTTGTTTATGCAACGTAATTTAGATAAATATAGTACATTTAAAAAAAAAATGTAACAAAATTAATTATGCATCGTCATAAAGTAGAAGAAACATATTAAGCTGTTTTTTTGAAAAGCAATTATATCGAACCAATGAATCAATCTGATTTTTTAAATACTATTTTACCTTTTAAAGATAAGGTGTTTCGTTTGGCAAAACGACTTTTAGTTTCTTCTGAAGAAGCTGAAGATGCAACACAAGAATTGTTTTTTAAACTTTGGAAAAATAAAGAAAAAATAGCTGAATATAAAAATGTTGAAGCTTTTGCAATGACGATGACTAAAAATTATTGTTTTGATCGCTTAAAATCTAAGCAAGCATCTAACTTAACATTGGTTCATAGTAATTATAAAGAAAAAGATACTTCTTTAGATAAAAAAATGGAGTATCGAGATAGTGTTAATAAAGTACATAAGCTTATAGAAGAATTGCCAGAAAAACAAAAGTTAGTTATTCAGTTAAGAGATATTGAAGAGTATGATTTCGAAGAGATCGGTAAGATGTTAGACTTAAAACCAACCGCAGTTAGAGTGGCATTATCTAGAGCTAGAAAAACAATAAGAGAAAAACTAATAAAACAGCACAATTATGGAGTTATCTAAGATTGAAAACTTGCTAGATAAATATTTAGAAGCTACCACTACTTTGCAAGAAGAAGCGGTTTTAAAAAACTATTTTTTATCAGACAATGTTGCCCCGCATTTAGAAGTATACAAATCAATGTTCTTGTGTTTCGCAAAAAGTAAATTAGAAATACTGGAGAAGCCAATTCAATTTAAAAAAGAAAAAAAGAATTGGAAATGGCTGTCTGTTGCTGCATCAGTAGTGCTATTGTTTAGTGTTTATACGGGGAATAATTATGTTCAAGAGCAAAAAGCAAAAGCTCAATACATCGAAGTAATAAACACCTTAAAACTTTTGTCTACGAACTTAAATAAAAGTAATGAAGCTATGGAAAGTTTGTATGTGTATGAAGACACTCTGAAAAAAATATTTAAAACCAAGTAAAATAATAAAGTAAACCAAGTAAAGCCAAGAAATTATGAAAAAAGTATTCGTGTTAATCGCCTTAATAATATTACCAGCAATTAGTTATGGACAAAACATGTTTGATAAATTAGAAAACATGGATGAAGTATCTTCTTTTATTGTAAATAAAGATGCATTTCAATTATTGCAAAAATTCGGAGGAGATATTACAGGAGATAATGATGCTGTAGAAGTATTTAGATTGATCCAAAATTTAAAAGAATTGAAAGTTTTTAGAACTACAGATAGAGGTGTTGCAAAAAAAATGGAAACCATGGTAGACGCTGCTATCACGAAATCTAATTTAACAGAACTAATGCGTGTCAAAGACAAAGATGCAAGAGTTAAAATTTATGTAAAAACAGAAGGCAATAAAAATTTTGTAAATGAAGTTTTAATGTTTGTAGATGACACTAGTAATACTATAGAAGGAAAGGCAGAATCTGTAATTGTTTCTTTAACGGGTAAAATTGATATTAATAAACTTTCTAAGATAGCAAATCAATTTGTCAATGAAGGACAGAAATCTTAGCTTTTGTTAGTATAAGTAATACTATTAAATATTTAACTATAAAAATAATACAATGAAAAAAATCACAACCCTACTAGTCGCTTTAATTGTAGCTTTTTCTTTTACATCTTGTAAAGATCAATCTCTACAGAGTTACCTTGTTGAAAGTCAGGAAAAATCTGGATTCATTACATTTGATGTTCCTGCAAGTATTTTGCAGATTAAAAATGATGTAGTTTCAGATGCTACAAAAGCAGCCTTAAATAGTATAAAAAAAATAAATGTTGTAGCCTTACCTTATAAAGATAATGCAGATGCGCTTGTTGTAGAGAAAACTCAGTTAGATAATGTATTTAAAGGAAAACAATACAAAAGTATTATGCGTTTTAATCATGAAAACATGAAAATTGGTATGTATTATTCTGGTGAGGAAGATGCAATTAATGAGGTGATTTTGTTTGGCTACGGTGCAAAACAAGGTGTTGGTATTGCAAGACTATTGGGTGAAGGTATGAATCCGGCTGCAATAGCAAAAATGATGGGAGAAATAAGTTTTAACCCAGAAGCAGTCGATTTAGAAAAATTTATGCTTTTAATGAAGTAGTTATTTTTTAAATTATATAAAAAAGCCCATAATCGTTTCTCGGTTTTGGGCTTTTTTCTTTTTAACGAGCTGTTAACAAGGAAACACCTTAATTTACGTATTTTTGAAATCTTAATACCAATCATTTTTTCATGAAATTTAAAAAGTTTACGTTTATATACTGCTTATTTTTTACACTGCTAACTTCTTTTAATGTAGTTGCTCAATTAGCTTATAAAAAAGAAAAAGACAAACTACATGCTTTACAGCACACAAAATTATCGGTGTCTTTAAATTTTGAAAATAAAGAGTTAAACGGAGAAGCTTGGCTGACATTAAAAACCTATTTCTACGCAACCAATAAAGTTGTTTTAGATGCAAAAGCAATGCTAATTCATCAAGTTCAATTAAATAATAAAACTCTTGGTTATAATTATGATCAAGAAAAATTAATCATTGAACTGCCAAGATTTTATAAAAAAAATGAATCATTTACATTGTATATAAAATACACTGCGAGACCAGAAAAAGTGTACCAAAAGGGAAGTAATGCTATAAAACAAGCAAAAGGTTTGTATTTTATTAATGCAGATGGTTTGGATAAAAATAAACCAACACAGGTTTGGACACAAGGTGAAACAGAAGCGAGTAGTTGTTGGTTTCCTACAATAGATAGCCCAAATCAAAAAACAACACAAGAAATTTCAATTACCGTTCCTAATAGATTTAAAACCTTATCAAACGGGCAATTAAAAGAACAAACTAATCACGCCAATGGTACTAGAACAGATTATTGGAGTCTAAAACAAAAACATGCGCCGTATTTATTTTTTTTAGGTGTTGGTGAGTTTGAGATTATAAAAGATTCTTATAAGGAGGTGCCTGTTGAGTATTATGTAGAGAAAAAATATGCTGCCTTTGCTAAAGATGTTTTTGGATTAACTCCAGAAATGATGGCGTTCTTCTCAAAAATAACAGGAATCGAATACCCATGGAGTAAATACAGTCAGTTTGTGGCAAGAGATTACGTTAGTGGTGCTATGGAAAACACCACAGCAGTAGTTTATGGAGAAAATGCGAACCAAATGCCAGGGCAGCTTGTAGACGAAAATAAACTAGAAAATACCATTGCTCATGAATTATTTCATCATTGGTTTGGAAATTTAGTTACTGCAGAGAGCTGGAGTAACTTAACATTAAATGAATCTTTTGCTAATTATAGTGAATATTTATGGAGAGCTTATAAATACGGAGAAGATGATGCTAGTGCACACTTGTTTGAAAGTATTGAGATATATAAAAGTGGTTTAAATTTTGATAAGAATTTAGTGCGATTTTATTATGAAAATAAAGAAGATCTTTTTGATGCAGTGAGCTACAACAAAGGAGGTTTAATTTTACACATGCTAAAAAATTACGTAGGTAAAGAAGCATTTTACGCAAGTTTAAACCTGTATTTAACTGAAAACAAATACAAAAGTGCAGAAGTACACCAATTGCGTTTAGCTTTTGAAAAAGTTACAGGAAAAGATTTAAATTGGTTTTTTAATCAGTGGTATTTTGGAAGTGGTCATCCAAAGATTCAAGTTTCTTATGATTACAATACAATTGAGAAAAAAGTAACAGTAAATATTTATCAAACAGAAGGAAATTTTCAGTTTCCATTAGCAATTGATATAATTGAAAATGGAATTTCGAAAAGGAAAAATGTTTTTATTAATAATAGAGATGCCTCTTTTATTTTTGATTATAACGAAACACCAGAAAATATTTTAATCAATGCAGATGGTGTTTTACTAGCAGATATTACAGAACCTAAGACAACCAAACAGTATCTTAATCAGTTAAAATATACTACAAACTATGCGCACAAAATAGAATCGATACTTGCTTTAAAAGAATTACAAAGTGATAATGATGTTTTTGATGCTTTTGCGAATGCTTTAAGCGATTCTTTTTATAAAATTAGAATCTTAGCTTTGGAAAACATAGATCTGTTTGATAAGTCGTCTAAAAGAAAAATAATTGACAAGATTAAAAATATGGCGCTTAAAGATCCAAAAACACTTGTAAGGGCAGCAGCGATAGAAACGCTTGGGAAATTAACAAATCCAGAGTATATGCCTATATTTCAAGAGGCATTAAAAAGTAAATCTTATAGTGTGTTAGGTAAAACGTTAGTTGCGATCTATTATATAGATAAAACACAAGCAATTGAAATTTCAAAAAAATTACCCAATGATGTTCGAAAAATTATCGCAACTCCGTTAACTCGAATTTTTATTCAAGAAAACAATGATTCTGAGCTGGAGTTTATTGCTCAAAATGTACTATCTGGGATGTTTATGACAGGAAATAATCAAACTCAAGAGCTCTATAAGGTAGCCTTTGAGAAGATTGCAAAAAGTAACAACGCAAAAGCAATTGAAAACCTAGTAAAAGATTTAATTGCAAAAGGAATCCAGTTTAAGCAGTTTAATTTTGATAAAACTGCAATTAATTTGATGCAACAAATGGTGAATTTTCAAAAAAACAGCAACGTTCCTAATAAAAACAGACACATTCAAATTATTAGAACTGGAATTGCGCAATTGGTAAATTAATTGCTTAACAAACACTGATAGATTTTATTCTCTAGTAAGCTAGTCACGTATTTTTATTTTTTGTACTCTTCAAAGGTGCCGTCGGCATAAAAAACAACAATACGTTGAATTTTTTTTTCTAAGCTATGTGAGTTTTTTTCTTCATTATTGAGAGAAAGAGTAGAGGTGTTGCTAGTTTGTTTTTTTTCTATTTGTTTAGGGAAACTTCCTTTTCCGTTTAACAACCAATAGATATCCACATCTGTAAAAGTATTGGTAACTTTTAAAATAAAATCTAAACTAGGCTTGTTTCTTCCTGAGATGATATGAGAAATACTTGAACGCTGAACATCAATTTTATCTGCGAATAATGAGGCCGTCAAATGATGGTGTTCCATCACTTTTTTTAACCTTGTTGTAAAACCATCTATGTTTACCATTGTAAATTATCTTTCTTTTTACAAATGTAAAATAATCTATTTTAATAAAAGTGAATTATGGGAATATTAATTGACATATAAATTAAAATATTAAACTATAAGTTTATGTAAAAAACATTAAAACAATGTATATGAGTCTATTAGTTATTTATAATAGTATTTTCTTATGATGTTTGGGTTTTAGTGCATTCATAAAGATATTTATAAATTACGTCATCTGTTTTATTGACATTTGTAATAATTTAATTCCCTAGAATCGATTACAAATGTAATTTTTTTGTGATTTACATTTGTAGCGAAAAGTTGAAGAAGCTTAAACTGAATTTGTATTTTTGCAAAATATAATTTATGAAAACATTAAATCCACATATCTTAGAAACTATCTATGATTCTAAAAAAGAAACAAGTCTTTTTGGAAAATGGATTCATTATAAAAATATATCCTCTTTACTAAATAACAAATCGAGTAGTTTATCAACGTCCATTATTGGTTATTCAGAAAAAGATGTGCCTATTCATGCAGTAAAATTTGGAACAGGGAAAAAGAAAATATTAGTTTGGACACAAATGCATGGTAACGAGAGTACAGGAACCAAAGCATTATTTGATTTTTTTAACTGCGCAAAAGAACCAAGTGAAACAATATTTACAACTATTTTAAAAGAATGTACATTTTTTTGTATTCCAATGCTAAATCCAGATGGTTCTTTAAATTATACACGTGTAAATGCAAATCAAATTGATTTAAATAGAGATGCTGTTGATCAAAAAGCTGTTGAAAGTAAATTATTGAGAAATGTTATAGAAACTTTCAAACCAGACTATTCATTTAATTTACATGATCAAAGAACTATTTTTGGTGTTGAAGGAACAAAAAATCCAGCAACCATTTCTTTTTTAGCGCCATCAGAAGAAGTAACTAGAAAAGTTACAGATGGACGAAAATTAACAATGAATGTAATTGTTGCAATGAATGCATTACTCCAAAAAATAATTCCGAATCATGTTGGTAGATATACAGACGAGTTTTACCCAACAGCTACTGGTGATAACTTTCAAAAATTAGGATTTAACACAATTCTTATTGAAGCCGGTCATTTTCCTGGAGATTACGAAAGAGAAGAGGTTAGGAAATTTAATTTCTTTGCACTTGTTCAAGGCATTTATCATATCGCAACAACAACTAATTATAAAGAATATCTGCCTTATTTTGATATTCCAAACAATCAAAAAAACTTTTTTGATGTTATTGTAGCCAAAGAAAAAGGGTATGTGTATGTTGATAAAGTAATTGATAATACTTTTACAACTGAATTAAAACTGGAGAAAGAAGGGGGGTTAGAAAGTTATTTAGCACACTCAGTAAAAAGCTAATTTTCATAAATATTTTTCAATAATATTCTTCATTATTTAAATATAATTTATATTTTTGCGTTTTTAATTGAATAATTCACAAAAATGAAAAAGTTTATCCTTGATGAGATTGATCATCAAATACTAGATGTTTTAATAGAGAACGCTAGAACTCCTTTTACAGATATTGCAAAAAAACTATTAGTTTCAGCAGGAACAATTCATGTTCGTGTTAAAAAAATGGAAGATGAAGGAATCATACAGGGTTCTACATTAACGTTAAATTATGAAAAAATGGGCTATTCATTTATCGCTCATGTTGGTATTTTTCTTGAAAAAACTTCGATGACACAAAATGTAATAAGCGAACTAAGAATAATTCCTAATGTTACCGTTGCCTATGTTACAGCTGGTAAATATAATATATTCTGTAAAGTTAGAGCAAAAGACACTAACAATGCAAAGGATATTATTTATATGATAGATGATATTCAGGGTGTAAGCAGAACAGAAACTATGATTTCTCTAGAAGAGAGTATAAATGATAAAAAAAGAATGATGCACGCAATTTTTAAAGAATTGTAAGCAACCATGTACTAAGTAATAAAAATCCTTATCCCTTTTGATAAGGATTTTTTTATGCATTTATAAACCAAGCGAATACAAATAACTGCAATAATTTTTACTACAAGGGAATTGCACGCTTATTGGTTTTTATTTTTAAATTAGCTACATTAAATAATTTAGTCAATACATGATTTCAAATATAAAATATACAAAGACCGTACTTAAAAAATCAACGCTTTTAGATTTGTATAGCGCAATGTTAAAACCTAGATTAATAGAAGAGAAGATGCTTATTTTATTGCGCCAAGGTAAAATTTCTAAATGGTTCTCTGGAATTGGCCAAGAAGCGATTTCTGTTGGGGTTACAGCTGCATTACATAATGATGAATACATTTTGCCAATGCATAGAAATCTGGGTGTTTTTACAACTAGAAACATTCCTTTACACCGCTTATTTTCGCAATGGCAAGGAAAAGAAAATGGGTTTACAAAAGGACGAGATCGTAGTTTTCATTTCGGAACACAAGAATACAATATTGTAGGAATGATTTCTCATCTAGGTCCACAATTAGGTGTTGCAGATGGAATTGCGCTAGCCAATAAAATTAAAAATAACAAAAAAGTGTGTGCAGTTTTTACTGGAGAAGGCGGTACAAGCGAAGGGGATTTTCATGAAGCATTAAATCTTGCTTCTGTTTGGAGTTTACCTGTTTTATTCTGTGTAGAAAATAACGGATATGGTCTTTCGACACCAATTTCAGAACAATTTAATTGCGAAAACATTGCAGATAAAGGAGTTGGCTACGGAATGGAAAGTTATATTATTGATGGGAATAACATCATAGAAGTATATACAAAAGTTACTGAATTAGCAGAAGATATTCGTAAAAACCCTAGACCAATTTTATTAGAGTTTAAAACCTTTAGAATGCGTGGTCATGAAGAAGCAAGTGGTACAAAGTATGTACCTCAAGATTTAATGGATGCTTGGGCATCTAAAGATCCGCTAGAGAATTTTCAATCTTTCTTAAAAACTCAAAAAATATTAACTGATTCAAAAGAAGTAGAGCTTAAAAAATCAATTTCAAACGAAATTAACGAACATTTAAAACGTGCTTTTGACGAACCAAAAATTAAAGCCGATTTAAAAACTGAACTGCAAGATGTGTATAAAGATTTTGATCAAATGCCTATACCTCCAAGCGCAAATACAACTAACATTAGGCTTATTGATGCTATTTCAGACGGATTAAAAAAATCTATGGAAAAACATCATAATTTGGTGATTATGGGGCAAGATATTGCAGAATATGGTGGTGTTTTTAAAATTACAGATGGTTTTGTAGAACAATTTGGAAAAGATAGAGTGAGAAATACTCCAATCTGCGAATCTGCTGTTGTTTCTTCTGCTTATGGATTGGTTGTAAACGGAATGAAAGCTGTCATGGAAATGCAATTTGCAGATTTTGTTTCATCAGGCTTTAATCCGATTGTTAATTTATTAGCAAAATCACATTATCGTTGGGGTCAATCTGCAGATGTTGTTGTTAGAATGCCTTGTGGCGCTGGTGTTGGAGCAGGCCCATTTCATAGTCAAACTAACGAAGCTTGGTTTACAAAAACACCAGGTTTGAAAGTTATTTATCCTGCATTTCCATTAGATGCAAAAGGCTTGTTAGCATCAGCAATTAATGATCCAAATCCTGTATTATTTTTTGAACATAAAGCTTTATATCGCTCTGTATATCAAGATGTACCTGAAGATTATTTTACGCTCCCTATTGGAAAAGCATCAAACTTAAAAGAAGGTACAGATATTTCAATAATAACCTATGGTGCTGGCGTACATTGGGCGTTAGAAATATTAGATAAAAATCCAGATATTTCTGCAGACGTGATTGATCTAAGAACATTACAACCTTTAGATACAGCCACAATTTACACTTCTGTAAGAAAAACAGCTAAAGCAATTATTCTTCAAGAAGATTCTTTATTTGGAGGGATAGCAAGTGATATTTCTGCATTAATTACAGAAAATTGTTTTGAGTATTTAGATGCTCCAGTTAAACGCGTTGGAAGTATAGAAACACCTATTCCGTTTGAACCTAGCTTGGAAAAACAATATTTAGCAAAAAGCAATTTTGAAGCAGCTCTAAAACAGGTTTTAAGTTATTAAAATGCCGCTTTTTTACTTTTAGAAAGCGCTATTAATAAAAGCAAACAACACATGCCACAAATAAAAAAACCAATAAAAAGAGGTAATGCTGTTTTAGTTACATAACTGCCAATAAAAGTAGCAATCGGAACTGCCATTATGGTAGAGAAAAAACCATTAATAGCTGCACCAACACCAGCAATATGCCCAACAGGTTGCATCGCTAAAGCTCTTAGGTTTCCAAATAAAAAACCAAGAGAAAAGAACTCTAAACCACAGAAAGTTAAAAATATTAAAATACTTGGATTCATCTCATTGTTTTGAAAAACAACAATATAGAGTAGTGGTACCATTGTAAAAAAAACAGTAAATACAGAGACCATTTTAAGCATACCAAAACGCATAACAAAAGTTCCGTTTAAAAAAGTAGCAAACCCAACAGATATTGCTAAACCAGCAAATATGTATGGAAACTCTTCCTTTAATCCATATTGTTCTTGAAAAATATACTGAGAAGCGCTTAAATATACCATAAAAGAACCTGTTACAAAACCAGATATTAAGGTAAAAACAACAGCTTGTTTGTGTTTTATAAATTCCTTTGCGCCGTCTACAAATAATTGAAATTTAAATTTTTTTCGTTTTTCTTCTGTAAGTGTTTCTGGTTGGCGCTTCCAAAGCCAGATCATAATTAAAAAACCAATAAATAATTGACTATTAAAAATGGCTTTCCACCCGTATGTATCTAAAATTAACTTACCTAAAGCTGGAGCAATTACAGGAACTAAAATAAAAATAACTACGATAAATGACATAATTTTAGCCATGTAATCGCCACTAAAACTATCTCTTACCATTGCAATGCTTATGGTTCTTGGAGCAGAAAGTCCAATTCCTTGTAAGATTCTACCTAGTACCATTATTTCTATACTAGTTGCGGTAACGCAAATAAAACTAGCTATTACAAATAAAGAAAAACCTAAGTAAATAACTTTTTTTCTGCCCAAACTATCAGAAATTGGCCCAAAAATTAGTTGCCCAAATCCTAATCCGAGAAAAATCATAGTTACCAATAGTTGATTATTTCTCGCATCTTTAATCCCTATAGTAAAACCAATTTGATCTAAAGCAGGCAACAAGGCGTCAATTGATAAGGCTACAATAGACATTAATGATGCCATTAGGGTAATAAATTCGAACTTAGATTTCTTTTTTATTAACATGCAGCAAATGTACTCTTAAGATTTTGTATTTTAGTCGTATAAAATAAATTATGCCTTTAGAGAAATTAAAAGAAGAAATTTCTGGTTTAGATATTTATCTATTAGATCAAATTTTAAAAGGTAGATATCTCTATAATTCTAAAATTTTAGACGCTGGTTGTGGTTCTGGAAGAAATCTTACATGGTTTTATGATAATCATTTTGATGTTTATGGTGTAGATTCTGATCCAGTTAAAATAGATGAAATTAAAGAGAAGTACTCTAAATTATCTAATCAATTTACTATAGAGTACTTAGATTCATTATCTTTTAATAATGATGCATTTGATCATGTTATTTGTAATGCAGTTTTACATTTTGCCAAAAGCAAAAGTCATTTTATTGCTATGATTTCTGAACTTGTAAGAGTTCTAAAACCAAGCAGAACTTTATTTATAAGAATGACATACAAGCTACCATCAGATTTCAATAATGTTTCTGTAGGAGCAGGAGTTTATCAATTAAATGATCAATCGCAACGCTTTTTATTAACAGCATCTTTACTTGAAGAAATCTGTAATTTGTTTTCCTTGAAGCCAAAAGAACCATTTAAATATGTTTCTGTTGCTAATAAATACAACATGTGTGTATTAATTTTACAAAAGAGCTAAGATGTTGATTATTAAAATTATTACTTAACATAATGTAAATTATAGTACAAATTATATGTAATACAATTAGATAGCTATAATTCAATATTATGTAAAATATCCCAGAAGCATTCGTTTTCAGAAGATTAATTGGAACTTGGGTCATTAAACTAATAAGCGGTTTGCTTCGCAGCGTTTATAAAACATTTGTATCTATAATTAGCCGTTATGTAAAATAGCCGCTACCAAGCGCTCGATTGTTTTATAAAATCAAATTGCTATGGCAATTTATTTTACACACAATTATCCAACGCTTGCCAACGCCAAAATAAAAGCTAACCTTTTTGCTCTTATTAAAAATCGCGTATTGGATAAAAATGTACGTAATAAAAAATTTTAGACGATTCTCGTAAACTTTGCCACAAGAGTATAAAATTTCCCTTTGCTCAAATCCTTGCTTAAAATTTCTATACACTTGTTTTATGTATAACTTCGATTGAACTTTTTTTGTTTAGTGCTTTTAATATTATGTAAAATAGATGTTCAACTTTAGAACTTTCTAAGGTTTTATTATATCTTTTGTCTTGAAACAAAAGAAACAAAAATTCAAGACTGCATATAATTTTGGAAACAATGTACGGCTCGTTACGCTATATTTTAGGAAACATTATAACTTATTAAGATTGCTTTGAAGTTGTTGCATAATTAGAACTCTTAAGAAACTTTATTACTAGACCCCTAAAATATAGACGCTCCACTCATCTATTGTTTTACCAAAATTTTATGAGGTCGTTTTAAAACAAAATGACTCAGTCATTATAACTGAGTCAAAAACAAAATAGCTGTCAGATTTAATACAAATACCAGTTGTAAATTAATGAAAATTAGCTATTTTCAATTTGTTTTAAAAAGTTCATTTTCTCAATTAAATCACCTTGAATAGCAACAACAGTTGGTTTTGGTATACCATCAGCATCAAAAGGGAATTTACTGGTTGGGTTTTTAACATTTTTTGTTTGCTCTCCAGGATGCTGAACACTTAAAAATAAGGTTTTACCATCCGGTGAAAACCAAGGCCCAGTTAATTCTGCATCGGTTGGTGCTGTAGCTACTCGAATTACTTTTCCTGCATCGTTACCGTATCTTGGTATTACAAACAAACTGTTGTTTTTGAAAGACATATACGGTTTATCGGGTTTATTCATTGCGCTACCAGACATATCTGTAGTCATCCAAAGGTTGCCTGCCATATCGAATGCTAAATTATCAGGACAAGAAAATCCGTTTTCTTCACCACCAGCTTTGTAGCTTGATGCTTTAAAAGTGAGGGCGTCAAATGCATTGTTAGTCTCTTCTATTTTTAAAATAGAACCGTGGTAATCGTTTTTAGGCTTGTTGTTTGTTAATGTGATAAAAATATGCCCAGTAATAGGATCAATTTCAATATCTTCTGGACGATTTAATGGTGTTGCTCCTAATAATTTAGAAGCTTCTCGTGCTCTAATTAATACTTCGGTTTGGTCTTTAAATTTATCTTTTAAAGCTGGTTGCGTTTCCCAATCTAATGGAAGCCATTTTCCGTTTATTGTATCTGCAACATAAAGGGTACCTTCTTTTAATGAATTGGGTTTTGATGAAATGAACTTATATAAATGCTCATCATTGCTATCATCTCCTGAATAGGCAACAACGCGTTTGTCTTCTAATTCATATAGCGTACAACACTCGTGCGAAAATCTACCCAAAGCGACGTGTTTTTGAGCTGTACCGTCTTTTGGATTTATTTCTACCACCCAACCATAATGTTCTGGCGGTGCATTATAAAAATGTTCCCATCCGTGCTCGCTTGGTATATGAGTTGCTGTATTTTTTTTATCGTATCTGGTTTCGCCCCAAAATCCATCATAGTTTTCTTCACAAGATATGAATGTATTCCATGGTGTAATTCCGCCCGAACAATTACTATTAGTACCCATTACAGTAGATGCACCTTTTATAGATGTGTCCCAATTTAGTTTTATAGGTGTTTTTCCTGTAATTCGCCTATTATGAGGGTCATTATGTACAACTTGCCATTGCCCGTTTATTTCTTTTATACGGATTATACTTCCGCCAACATTATACAATTCTAAGTCTACTTGTTTTTTTGTACGTTCCTTTTTTGGGTTATCGTATTTGTTCTCATCAAAATCACAGACAAAAAGTGAATTTACCGATTCGTGATTTACCCATAATAAACCGTCTTTTGGATTGTTTTTATCTAACGGAATAAAGTACGATGGCTTTAAACGGGTTAATTCAGCAAGGAGTACCAAGCGATTGGTCAATTCACATGATGGGACACGAACTTACTGCTTTATATGGAATAGATCATGCTAGAACATTAGCTATTTTAACAGAAAGCCATTATAAAGTAAACCTTGAAGATAAAAAAGAGAAATTAGCACAATATGCAGAACGTGTTTGGAATATAACTGACGGAACATTAGAGGAAAAAGCTTTCATTGGAATTGAGAAAACATCAGCCTTTTTTAAATCTCTAGGAATTGATATTAAACTCTCTAATTACACCAACAATTATGATGGTACAGCAGAAATTATTTCAGAACGCTTTAAGGAAAGAGGCTGGTTAGGTATTGGAGAAAGAGGAAAAGTTACACCAGAAATGGTTAAAAAAATTATTGAAATGAGTTATTAAAAATTATATTTAAATAGTGTAACTAACAGTTATAATTATTAAATATTACCAAAAAAGGGTTGATAGTAATCAACCCTTTTTTTGATAAAAAACGAACTGATTTTAAATTTTATTTTTTTGGAAACGTAAAATAAAAAGTAGTTCCAATACCCTTTGTACTTTCTAACCAAATGTTTCCTTGATAAAACTGAATAATTTTTTTTACTATAGAAAGACCTATTCCCGATGAAGCACTTGTACTGTCTAATTTTGTGAAAACTTTAAAAATTCTATCAAAATAATTAGACTTAATTCCAATTCCATTATCTTTTACAAAAAACTCATAATGCTCTTTTTCATCAGTAAAACCAACTTCAATAAAGCCATTTTCTTTATCATTATATTTGATTGCATTTTGAATTAAATTTTGAAAGACTTGTTTAAAACGCCATGCATTTCCATATAGACTTGGTAAGTTATCTTGAATTTTAACTTTGATATTATCTGGCAGCAACAAAGTTTGCATAACCTCATATAATATTGTGTTAAAATTAATTTTACAGTCTTCAGATTCTAACCTGTCAACTGTAGAATAATCTAAAATTCCTTTAATTAGAAAGTCCATTTTTTCTACATTAAACAATACTAAGTTAAGATGTTCTAAGTCTTTTTTATTTAAGGAATCTATTTTATCATCTATAAACCAGTTGATTAAGGTGTGTATATTTGTTAGAGGCGATTTTAAATCATGAGAAACAACATGAGCGTATTCATTTAATTGCTCATTCTGACGAGATAAATCTAATAATAATTCTTCCTTTTTTTCTTCTTGAGTTTTTATCTTTTCTTCATTTTCTTTCCTTTGAATGACATTTACAAGCATGTTTGCAAATACAAAAAGAATATCTTTTTCTGTTTCTGTATATTTATTAATGTTTTTTACAGCATCAAAACCAACAAAACCAATGAGTTGATTGTTTTTAATTTTAGGAATTGCAATTAAACTTTTTATTCCTTGCGGTTCTAGAATAGCACGTAAACCATGCTCACCATCTTTAGGTAAAAGACTTACATCTTCTACATAAAAAGCTTCACCTTTTTTGTGTGCTTCTAGCCATTGCGGAATAAAATTAACAGGAATATCTTGTAGGTTATCAATTTCTGGCGTAATGCCCTCTCCGCACCATTCATAAGTGTTTGATGTTGTATTATCATCAAAATTATATGAAAAAATATAACTTCTATCAGATTCTACAAACTCCCCTATTTGCTTTAATGATCTATTAATTAAATAATCTATATCAGAAACATCTGCATTGATATAGGTATTAGAAATACTAATTAATAATTGTTGAAAACGCAATTGTCTCTTAATAATAAGATCTTTCTCATGTTGATTTGAATTATTGTGTTGATTCTTGAGCTCTTCAGCTTTTTTTATCTTACTATTTTTGTGTTGATTTCTCATCTTTTATAGAAATTGCAAAGTAAATTCTAAAACTTTTCAATTACCAATATACTATATAATTTGATAAGATCAATTTATGAATATAAAAATGAATAGAACAAAACGAATTATTTAAACATTAAATAAAAAAGAGTATTGTCATTTTATAGAAATAATTTTCGGATACCAATAAAAATAAAAATAAGTGCTGTGTAGGCAATAAAAAATATATTAATGTAATCCTTAAGACCTAAAACCAACATGAAACTGATGATAAGTAATTGAAAACCAAGGCCAAAAATAGAAATTAATGACATAAATGCATTAGGGTATACTTTACTTTTATATGCATTTGCATCTAAAATCTGGATTGTTTTATCAAAAACACCATATAAAATTTTATAACATACAAAAAGAACGTTCACACTTGCTTGAGATTCTCCTTTTAATGCAATAGGTACCGTATCTTCAAAAACTCTACTTGTTTTATCTCCATTTAAATTATTTCTTAAAATAACATAGTAATAATTGTACAAAGTACCTTGTAATTGAATGCCTATAAATGCTAGGATTGTATAAATATATTGATAATCTGTTGTATACCAAATGGCAGATAATATTAAAAAATTTAAAATAATATCTGATACTGAATCTAAATACCTACCTGTATAAGAAGGGGTATTTTTTAACCTTGCTAATTCTCCGTCTGCAGCATCTAAAATAGATTTTAGAATTAAAAACAAAGCAGCAAGCAGTAAGTGATTTGCTAAGATGCAATATATTGCTATGGAACCAGATAATACAAATAATAAGGTTACATGTATGGGAGTAATGCGAGTATTTTTAAATGTTTTTGCTATTAAAATAGCAATAGGTCTCCCATAGTCTGAAAGATCTAAAAATTTATGCGCACTTGGTAATTTCGACATTTATTGTTTTTTATTTACATCCATTAAGTAGTTTTTCTATCACAAAATGAATGTTTATAATTTGTTTAGCAAATAACGTAAAAAGTTAAACAAAAAATTGTACATTTACATATTATTTTAAATAAAAAACAAAAATAATTAAATTCATGAATAAAACAGCCATCATACGTTGCGAACACTTTAATGCAGCGCACAGGTTACACAATAAAAACTGGAGTGATGAAAAAAATAAGATTGTTTTTGGTAAATGTAACAATCCAAATTACCATGGTCATAATTATGATCTAGAAGTAAAAATTATTGGATACTGTGATCCAGAGACTGGGTATGTAATTGATACTAAGATCCTTTCTGATTTGATTAAAGACAAGGTACTTGACAGATTTGATCACAAAAATTTAAATTTAGACACAGAAGAGTTTAAAGATTTAAACCCCACTGCAGAAAATATCGCCATTACTATTTACAATATTCTAAAACCTGAAATTTCTTCAGATTTAGAATTAAAAATTAAACTTTATGAAACAGCTAGAAACTATGTTGAATATCCATACTAATAATCATACTTTAGAGACATTTTCTGACAATGAAATTGGAGATGATCACTTATTTACTGGTTTAGACACACCAATGAAATCAGATGCATTCAAATTATCTGATTCAGAAAAAAAAGAAAAAATAGCGAGTTTATTTTCAGAAATAATGGACGTTATGGGTTTAGATTTAACTAACGATTCTCTTAGAGGTACTCCTAATAGAGTTGCGAAAATGTACATTGATGAAATTTTTTCTGGACTCAACCCTGCAAACAAACCAAAAATATCTTTGTTTGATAATAGTTATCAATACAATCAGATGTTGGTAGAAAAAAACATTACTTTTTATTCAAATTGCGAGCATCATTTTGTACCAATTATTGGTAAAGCTCATGTTGCATATGTCTCTTCTGGAAAAGTAATTGGTATTTCTAAAATTAATAGAATTGTTCAATATTATGCAAAACGACCTCAGGTCCAAGAAAGATTAACAAATCAGATTGCAACAGAGTTAAAAACGATTTTGCAAACAGACGATGTTGCTGTTATAATTGATGCAAAACATCTTTGTGTGTCTTCTCGCGGTATAAAAGATGATACTTCTGCTACGGTAACATCCTATTATGGAGGAGTTTTTAATCAGAATGAAAAAATTGTTGAGCTTCAAAATTACCTTAATCAAAAGTAATTTAATTATTTAACTTGTGTAAAAGAAATGATTTTTAATACTACCTACAGTAATCAAGATTTTGACGAGGAAAGCGCTCTTTTAGTTGGAAATAAATTCACTTTTTTAGAGCGTTTAAAACTCAGCGGTATTGGCTCAAGTAGATTAATGATTAAAGAAATGTGCCCAAAGCTTAATCTTGGAAAGCTGAAGTATTCTGAAATAGATTTTGGAAATATAGAGTTAAGGCCAAACGGAATTATAGTACATTACTCAAGAAAATTAGAACGTTTTTCTTGGGTAATTCCTTATTATAAATTAGTAATCTATAATTCTCAATACTTTAGCATTCATGCAAATGGTAATTACATTCAGTTTTTAAAGAATACAAATTATAAGGACAATAAAAAATTTATCAATAAGATGCTAAATTTAAAAAACAAATCTTTAAAATTAAGTTACTACGATTATTAAATTTTTTTAATTATACTTCCTTTCTTAAAACTTCTAAAGGTGGACTTTTTAAGACACTTCTAATATTGGTTAAACCAATTAGTAATACTAATAATGTAATTCCTGGTAAAAATATAACAAACGGAATTATTGACGGTATAAATACCTCCTTAAACAGTAATGTAGCTAGTAGCTGACTGCTTATAAGAGATAATAAAATCCCAACCAAACTACCTAATACTCCTAAATAAATATATTCTAAAGCAGTAATTTGTAAAATCTGCATGCTCTTTGCCCCTAAGGTTCTTAACAATATGCTTTCTTTTATCCGTTGGTATTTACTATTTCTAACAGAGCCAATTAAAACAATAATTCCTGTTAAAATACTAAAAAACGCCATGAAATTAATAATCCAAGAAACCTTCAGTAAAATATCTTCAACAATTGTGTAAATTTGACGTAAATCTAAAATCGAAACTGAAGGGAAACTTTTTACTAAATCTCTTTGTAAACCTGCAGAACTAGATTCGTCTGGTACATATGTTGTTATTACATTAAACTGTGGTGCTTTTTCTAAAACTCCTTCTGGAAATACAATAGAAAAATTTAACTGCATATTACCCCAATTTACTTTACGAATGCTACCAACTTGTGTTTTCATTAATACACCTTGAATATTAAAAACAACTTCATCTCCAATTTTTAAATTGGTATCCCTTGCAATATTATCTGCAATAGATATTAATATTGGCTCTTCATTATTGTTCTTTTCAACCCATTTACCCTCTACAATTTCTTCGGAAGCTAATAAAGAACTTCTATAGGTTGTTCTAAATTCATGATTTAAAATCCAGCGATTCATGGTTGAAGTTGAGTCTTTTCTTAAATCATTTACCAGTTGATCTTTAATGCGATGCATACGCATTGTAACAATTGGAATATTGTCTATGATATTGAGATCTTTTTTAACAATCGCTTTTTCTACGGCTAATTTTTCATTTGATTGCACATCCATTAAAATAATGTTTGCATCAGTTGCATTACTTTCAATTGAAGTTTTTGCAAGTAAAATATCTTTTGTAAAATATAAAGTACTAATTAAAAAAGTACCCAAACCAATAGCTAAAATTAACACCATTGTTTGGTTGTTAGGCCTAAAAAGATTTAACAGACTTTGACGCTTGGTAAATCCCCAATTTGTTGGAAAAAACTTTTTTATCATTTTCATAAAAAACGATGAAACTAAAGCCATTATAGAAAATGTAATTAAAATTCCGATTGTAAAAAAGAACCCATTTTTAGCATCATTTAATAACCAGTAAGAAAATAAAAATATAAAAAATATAATTGCAGTTATTACAATTAACCTTGCTTTTCTCGGCTTTATTATATTCTCTTCTGCACCTCTAAGAACTTCGAGGGGAGAAACATACCAGGTTCCTAACAATGGTAATAATGCAAATAACACAGACATTAATACCCCAAGTAAGATTCCCATAATTATGGGCTGAATAGAAATTGAAATGGCTATATTAAAGGGTAAAAATTCTTGCAAAATATACGGAAAAGCGTATTGTAAACCTGTTCCTATTGCAGCACCAATGATTCCGCCAAATAACCCAATTCCAACAATCTGTAATAAATAAATTAAAAAAGATTGTTTTCTAGAAGCTCCTAGACACTTTAAAACGGCAACACTTTTTAGCTTTTCTTTTATGTATATATGAACAGAGCTAGCAATACCAACACAACCTAGCAGCAAAGCTATAAAGGCTGCTAAATTTAAAAATCTACCTACATTATCATAACTTCTTCCCAAGCGAGCACTTGTACTTGTATGTGTATCTAAGTCTGCATTTTCATCATCTAAAATGGGGTCAATCTTTTTATCTAACGCAATTAAATCCATAGTTGGAGCTACAAAAAAGTATTGATATTCTTTTCTGCTTCCCAATTGTAGTAAATTTGTTTCTTCTATAAATCTAAAAGGAATTAAAACTGTTGGAGCAACAGATGTCGATATTGCTGTGCTTCCAGGAATCGAATTTAAAGCACCTGCAATTGGAAACACACGCTTTCCTAATTTAATGGAATCACCTGGTTTTAGGTTAAATTGCAGCATCAAAGTTGCATCAACTATTGCGCCTCCTAATTTTTGATATTTTAAAGCAGCATCTTCTGGTGTCGTTTCTAAATCGCCATAAAAAGGAAAATTACCCTCAATGGCTCTAACTTTCACTAATTTTGTTCCGTCGTTTTTTGGAAACGCAGCCATCGATACAAAATTTACTTCAGAAGCTTTGGGTTTTAAAGAGTCAATAATTTTTTGCACCTTTTTGTTGGGTAGTTTCTTGCTGTCAATAATAAAATCAGCTCCCATTAGTGCTTTTGACTGATTTTTAATATTATCTTTTAGATTTCCGCTAAATAATTGAATAGAAACTACTGCTGCAATTCCTAAAATAATTGAAGCCATAAAAAGCATTAATCTAGAAAGACTTGCTTTTCCGTCTCTCCAAGCCATTTTAAATAGCCAACTTACTGAAGTCTTAGAATTAGATCTATTCATTACACAGAAAGTGTTTTTTCATTAGAAACAATTTTTCCTCCTTTTAACTTTAAAATTTGTTGGGTTCTATTAGCCAATTCTAAATCATGTGTAATGATAACCAAGGTAGTTCCAGATTCTTTATTTAACTGAAATAGTAACTGAATTACTTTTTCTCCGGTTTCTTCATCCAAGTTACCAGTAGGCTCATCTGCAAATAAAATTGAAGGTTTGTTAGAGAAAGCTCTTGCTAATGCTACACGTTGCTGTTCTCCTCCAGAAAGCTGTGACGGATAATGATGCATTCTATCAGACAACCCTACTTTTTGAAGCAGCTCTTCACCTATTTTAGCTGCGTTTTTTTTTCCTTGGAGTTCTAAAGGAACAATAACATTTTCTAAAGCTGTTAGTGTAGGTAATAATTGAAAGTTTTGAAAGATAAAACCAACTTCTTTGTTACGTAGCAAGGCACGTTCATCTTCATTTAAATCTTGCAGTTGATTTCCACATAATTCTATATTACCAGATGTTGGGGCATCTAAACCGGCGCACAAACCTAATAATGTAGTTTTTCCGCTTCCTGAAGGACCAACAATAGAAAAAACACTTCCTTTTTCAACATCAAAAGAGATGTTTTTTAAAACAGTTAATTTTTTAGAACCGCTTGTATATGTTTTCTCTAGTTGCTTAATCTTTAATATATTTGTCATTATATCCATTTAAAATTTTAACAGAAATGCTAAAGCCTAAAAATAATCAATTGCTCTTATATTTAAAAGCGACTACCAATAAGATTTTCTTAAAGTTCTGTTATATTTGGGTTCTATTTCTTCTAGCATCTTGTAATGCGGATGGTGTTAAAAAATCAGAAACAAGTTTAGTTCAAACAGAAGAAAATATTTCAGAAAAAGTAATTTCAAAAAACATTCTTTTTTTTGGTGATAGTTTAACTGCTGGCTATGGTTTAGAAGACGTAGAAGATGCTTTTCCGGGTATTATTCAAACGAAGATAGATTCACTCTCTTTAGATTACAACGTAATTAATTCTGGTGTAAGCGGCGAAACTTCTGCAGGTGGAAAAAGCAGAATTGATTGGGTTTTGAATCAAAATATTGATGTTTTCATTTTAGAATTAGGCGCAAATGATGGTTTACGGGGTGTGCCACTTAAACAAACAAAAGAAAATTTACAAGCCATTATAGATGCTGTTTTAAAGAAGAATAAAGATACGAAAATTGTATTAGCAGGTATGCAATTACCACCAAACATGGGAATTGATTATACTACTGAATTCAAAGCTATTTTTCCTGATTTGGCTTCAAAAAACAACATTCTTTTAATTCCTTTTTTATTGAAAGATGTTGGTGGTATCCCTACTTTAAATCAAGCAGATGGGATTCATCCAACGATTGAAGGGCAAAAGATAGTTGCAAAAAATGTTTGGGAAGTACTAAAAACTATTTTGTAATCTATAAAATTGTTACTCTAACTTTTTTCTTCTTTAAACGTGTATTATTTAGCTTAGATACAAGATCGTTTGCTTTTGTTAACGGAATTGCAACAAAAGCACAATCAGGTTTTAATTCAATAACACCTAATTCTTCTTTATTAATTCCGCCTTGTTTAAAAAACAAACCAGCAATATCTCCTTTTGATATTTTATCTTTTCGTCCACCAGAAATAAATAGCGTTTCCCAATATTGTGTTTTATGTGGTGCTTTTTTAACAATTGAAACGCCTTTACTTTTCTTTATAAAATCAGGTAAAAATTCTTTTTCCCATTGCAAAATATAAGCAGTTCCTTTTTCATTTACTCTAGCAGTTCTTCCATTTCTGTGGATAAACTCTTCTTGGTGTTTAGGCAATTCATAATGAATAATAAATTTCATTTCTGGAATATCAATTCCTCTCGCAGCTAAATCAGTAGCAATTAACAACTGACAGGTTCCATTTCTGAATTTAATCAATGAACGTTCTCTATCTTTTTGCTCCATTCCACCAGAAAAACAAGCATGGCTAATATTATTTTGTGTTAAATATGTACTTACTTGTTCTATTGAATCTTTTAAATTGCAAAATACAATTCCGGGTTCATTGCCAATATGTCTTACCAAGTCTAACAAGGTTCTAGACTTATTTTTATTGGGAGAAATCACTGTTTTAAAAGTTAGCTGAGAAGTTCTTTTTTCTTTTAAATAATCAATTACTTTAGGTTTGTCCAAACGAACAAAGCTAGGAACTTCAACACCTTGTGTTGCAGAAGTTAAGATGCGTTTATTTAAAGCTGGCAATTGATTGATAATTCCGCGCATTTCATATTCAAACCCAACTTCTAAAGACTTGTCAAATTCATCTAAAATCAATGTTTTTATAAAGCTCTTAGAAAAACGATCGTTGCTAAAATGATCTGCAATTCTTCCAGGTGTTCCTATTAAAATAGCTGGAGTATGTTTCAATTCAATTTTATCTTTAGACATGGGTCTTCCGCCATAAACTGCATTTACTTTATAGCCAGAACCCATTGATCTAATTACTTGTTCAATCTGAATTGCCAATTCTCTAGACGGAACTAAAATTAACGCCTGTACTTCTTTAGAGTTTGGATCTAATGTTTCTAACAATGGCAACGAAAAAGCCAATGTTTTCCCAGTTCCTGTTGGCGATAATAATATTGTATTTGTTGCAGTTTGAATTGTAGAAACAGCTTCTTCTTGCATGGGGTTTAATGCAGAGATATTTAATTTCGTTAAAATATCTTGTTGATTTTTAATGTGATTTGCCATACAATTAGTTGTTTTTATGCTTTTTAGGTTCTGATTTTACAGGAGCATTTTGTGCTAAATAATTCGCTAAAATTTTATCCACCAATTCCTCTTTTGTTAAATGATGAAATATGGTTTTTATTTTTGCTTTAAAATCTTCTGAAACTTCACGATTTGGTTTCGTTTTAAATATCTTTTTAGCCCACAACAAACCATTATTTTCTTCAATACTTTGCGCATTTGCTTTTTTATATGCAGTAAATTGAATTCCTAAATCTTCTTCAAATTCTGGAATTTCTTCTACTTCTTCTTGCTGAATCACACTTAATGAAAGTCCGTTTGCTCCTGCTCTAGCTGTTCTTCCGCTTCTATGCACGTAGGTTTCATAAGTGTCTGGTAAATGATAATTCACTACAAAAGAAACTTCTTTAACATCAATTCCACGAGCAGCTAAATCAGTTGCAACTAAAACATCTATATGCCCTTCTCTAAATTGTCCCATAATCCGATCTCGAATTCCTTGAGATAAACTTCCGTGAATTGCTCCTGAAGAAAATTTATTGATTGCTAAATTCTTTCCTAGTTTATTAACCGCAGCTTTTGTTTTACAAAATATAATACCGCGTTCTCCTTCTTTAGAATTTAAGAAATGCATTAATACATCTAATTTCTCAATTGGTTCAACAACAACATATTGATGATCAATACCTTTGTGTCCAACAGCATCCATATCTGTTTCTATTTGAACAACATGTTTAGACATATAGTTCTGAACCAATTGTTTTATTGTTCCAGGCATTGTTGCTGTAAACAGCAAGGTTCTTCTCTTTTTTGGAAGCTCTTTAATAATTACATCAACTTCTTCTTTTAAGGCACTTATCATTTCATCCGCTTCATCCAAAACAAAATATTTGATATTATCAAGGTTAATGGCAGTTCGCTTCATTAAATCTAATAAACGACCAGGAGTTGCAACTACAATTTGTGGATTTTCTTTTAAACGTTCTATTTGAGGTTTTACAGGTGT
Source organism: Polaribacter sp. (assembly GCA_029238315.1). Classification (GTDB taxonomy): domain Bacteria; phylum Bacteroidota; class Bacteroidia; order Flavobacteriales; family Flavobacteriaceae; genus Polaribacter. Next base: position 86,526 of record JAQWGI010000036.1, read on the forward strand.
TCCTCCGCAAATAGAAGCTATTGAAACTACTGAGTTTTCACCAGAATAAGAAACTAAGTTGTTATAAATTTGTTGTCCTAATTCTCTTGTAGGTGCTAAAATTAAAACTTGAACATTTATTTCATCAACGTTAACTTTTTGTAGTAATGGCAAACCAAAAGCAGCCGTTTTTCCTGTTCCTGTTTTTGCCAACACAACCATATCTTTCTTTTTATGTAGAATAATCGGAATGGTTTTTTCTTGAACAGCAGTTGGAACAGTGATTTCTAATTTGGCTAAACGAGTTTCTAATTCTTTATAAATTCCTAACTCTGAAAACGTTTTTGACATTAAATATTTTTTTGCAAAGATAGTTACACTTTTACGGGGAATGTGAATTATTAATTTCTTATTTCTTTATATTATTAATTTTTTATTACTTTTGTTAACTATATGGTTAAACCAAGTAGTTAGATATATGAGTGCTAAAGATCAAAATACAGAAAAAAAAATACTAAATGCCGCAGAATCAATTTTTCAAAGAAAAGGTATGGATGGCGCAAGAATGCAGGAAATAGCAGATGAAGCTGGTATCAATAAGGCAATGCTTCATTATTATTACAAAAGCAAACAACTATTGTTTGGTGCCGTATTTATAAAGGCATTTAGTCTTTTAGCTCCACAATTAAATGCAATACTAAATGATGATTCGACCATAGAAATAAAGATTCGAAATTTTGCTAATAATTATATTTCATTTATTAGTAAACATCCATACATTCCAAGTTTTATCATAATGGAATTGAATAAAAATCCAGATTTCGTTCTCAAGATTAAAAGTAATCCCAATTTTCCTAATCTAAAAAAGTTTAATAAACAAGTTGAAAAGGAAGTTGAAAATAAAATTTTAAAACCAATTAATAGTCAGCAATTATTTATGAATATTATTTCCATGTGCATCTTCCCATTTGTAGCCTCTCCTCTAGTTAAAGCTCTACTTGATGTGAATGATAAAGATTATCAATTACTTATGGAGGCAAGAAAAATAGAAATTGCTAATTTCATTATTGATGCAATTAAAATATGATAAAATGAAACAACAATATTTTTATGTATTCCTGTTTATGTATGGAATATCGTTCGGACAACAGATACTTACTTTAGATGAATGTCAACGTTTGATTAGCATAAATTATCCGCTTGCAAAAAAGTCTCAAACACTATTATTGCAACATGAACTTGAAAAAGAAATTATAAGTGACAAAAAATTACCACAATTTAGTTTAGATGGTCAGTTCACATATCAATCTGAAGTAATTAACCTACCAATCCCGGGTAGTATTTCCCTAAATAAAGATCAATATAAAGCCACATTATCAATGAATCAATTGATTTTTAATGGTGGATTAATTGATGCAAATAAGAAATTAATAACTACACAATTGAAAATGAAAAAAAAACAATTGGAAGTAGATATGTATCAATTAAAAAAGCAAGTAAACCAAATTTACTTTTCTATTTTATTGGCTCAAGAAGCTGCATTATTAATAAAGACCAAAAATAAACTCTTAAATTCTAAGCTCAAAGAAGTGATTTCTGGAATTAAAAATGGTGTTTTAGTGGGGGCTTCTGGTAAAATTTTAAAAGTTGAGTTGCTGAAAAATAATCAAGATTTACAGGGGATTTTAAACAATAAACAAAAGTTAATTGCAACACTATCTAAATTAATTAATCTTTCAATAAAAAGTACTACTGAGTTTATTTACCCAGAAATTCAAATCACTTTAAACAATAAAATTGCGAGACCAGAGCTAGATTTATTTCAATTTAAAAATGAGGAAATAGAAAAGAACATGCAAGTTGTTTCTAAAAAAAACGCTCCAACAATAATAAGTTTTGTTAATGGTGGATTTGGAAATCCTGGATTAAATATGCTTGATAATTCTTTTCAAACTTTCTATATGGTTGGTGCAAAATTAAAATGGACAATTTTTGACTGGAATTCAACTAAAAAACAGCAAAAATTATTAGCTCTAAACAAAGAAATTATCAAAAACAACAGAGAGGTATTTCTTTTAAATACCGAAATTACTCTTCATCAACAAGAAAAGGAAATTGAAAAGATAAAAGCATTTGTAGTAACTGACAAAGAAATTATTAATCTTAGAAATGAAGTATTGGCTTCTGCAGATTCACAATTTAAGAATGGAACCATTACAGCATCAGAATACATTGCTAAACTTACAGATTTATTTGTAGATAAAAACACATTAATCACCCATCAAATTCAATTACAACTTGCAAAAGCAAATTATAAAATTACAAAAGGACAATAAATTTAAGAATATGAAATACGTAAAAAACACAACTATTTTAAGCATATTTATATTAATGATTGCATGTAGTGATGGAACTGAAAAGGCTGATGGATATGGTAATTTTGAGGCAACAGAAACAATAATTTCTTCAGAAACCAATGGTAAAATAATGCAATTTAATATTGAAGAAGGAAGTATGTTGATAGAAAACACATTTATTGGGTATATAGATACAGTTCAACTTTCTTTAAAACGAGATCAATTATTAATTTCAAAAAAAATTCTTGCTTCAAAATCTATAAGCGTTTTATCTCAAATTGCAGTTCTAGAAGCTAAATTACAGAGTTTAAATATTGCAAAAACAAGGATAGAAAACTTGTTAAAAGATAACGCTGGTACACAGAAACAATTAGATGAAGTTGATGGTGAAATAAATATCGTAAAACAACAAATTAAAAGTATTGAGTTTCAGAATTTACCAATTCTTAATGAATCTAAAAATATTGATATTCAATTAAACCAAGTGCATCACTATATACTAAAAAGCAAAATTATAAATCCCCAAAACGGAACTGTTATTGCAAAATATGCAGAACCTAATGAGATTACTTCATTTGGGAAGCCATTGTATAAAATAGCAGACTTAAATGCAATGAAATTAAGAGTGTATCTAAGTGAAAAACAATTATCAAAGATACAAATAGGCCAAAAAGTAACGATTAAAATTGATGATGGTTCCAGCATGAAATCGTATGATGGAAAGATTATTTGGATTGCTTCTGAAGCAGAATTTACACCAAAAATAATTCAGACAAAAGAAGAACGCGTTAGATTAGTTTATGCTGTTAAAATAGCTGTAATAAATGATGGAAGTATTAAAATAGGAATGCCCGCAGAGATGTGGATGAGTAACTAAATAGAATAAAACCTAAACATGAACACATGAAAAAAATCACTTTATTTATTATTCTTACTCTATCAATAATTAGTTGTAACAACAAAGAGAAAGAAGCCAATACGGTTCTGAGCAACAATTGGGAGCAGGAAATGAAATTAGATAATAATACAAAATGGAAAGCAAACTTTGAGACAACCAAAGGTGTTAGAGACTTACAAAACCTCATAAAAACAACAAGTACAGTTTCTTTAGATCAATATATTGCACTTGCTAAGAAATTAAATGAAAGAAAAAATATTTTAGTAAAGGAATGCACAATGGAAGGGCCTTCTCACGATAATCTTCATATTTTTCTTTATCCATTAATTACAAAAATAAACATGTTGTTAGAAGCCCAATCTAATAAAGAAGCATCTGAAATTGTAAAGAGTATTTCAGAAAACTTAAAAGCGTATAATTCATATTTTAAATAATTTAAAACAGATTCAATATTTATAATCTTTTTTATAATAATTCAATTAATATCAATGAGTATCTCTGTAAGCCATATTAGTAAATCCTATAAAAAAGTAAAAGCACTCGAAAATATATCTTTTGATGTGAAACCAGGGGAGCTATTTGGGCTTATTGGCCCTGATGGAGCAGGAAAAACGACACTTTTTAGGATACTAACAACTCTAATGCTTGCAGACGATGGCATTGCTAAAGTAGATAATTTTGATGTGATAACTGACTATAAAAACATCAGAAATTGTGTGGGCTATATGCCTGGAAAGTTTTCATTATATCAAGATTTAACTGTAGAAGAAAACTTGAATTTTTTCGCTACAATTTTTGGAACAACCATTGAAGAAAATTATGATTTAATTAAAGAAATATACATTCAAATTGAACCCTTTAAAACTAGGAGAGCAGGTAATTTATCTGGAGGAATGAAACAAAAACTAGCACTTTGTTGTGCATTAATTCATAAACCCACTGTGCTTTTTTTAGATGAACCTACTACTGGAGTTGATCCGGTTTCAAGAAAGGAATTTTGGGAAATGCTTAAACGGTTACAACATAAAGGAATTACAATTTTAGTCTCTACACCATACATGGATGAAGCTTCTATGTGTGACAGAATTGCTTTGATACAGGAAGGAAAAATATTAGAAATAGATAAACCAGAATTGATTGTTAAAAAACATCTGAAAGACATTTATAATATACGTGCAAACGATATGTTTTTATTGATTCAAAGTTTAAAAAGCTATAAAAATCATTACAGTATTTATCCTTTTGGTGAATTTGTTCATTATACAGACAAAAATAAAGATTTTAATTCTACAGAATTAAAAAAGTATTTAGAAACAAAAAAATTAACAAATATTATTATTGAAAAAACAACTGTAACGATTGAAGATGCATTTATGGAATTAGCAAAGTAATGAGTACTAAAAAAGTTATACAAGTAAATAAACTCACTAAAAATTTTGGTGATTTTAAAGCAGTAAACAACATCACTTTTGATGTCGGAAAAGGTGAGGTTTTTGGTTTTCTAGGAGCAAATGGTGCAGGTAAAACAACAGCAATGAAAATGCTAATTGGAATTACTACTCCTAGCTCTGGTAAAGCAAATGTTGCAGGTTTTGATGTGAACACTCATGCAGAAGATATCAAAAAAAACATTGGTTACATGAGTCAGAAATTTGCATTGTATGATGATTTAACGGTTAATGAAAATATTACATTTTTTGGAGGCATTTATGGATTGACCAGAAAAGAAATAAAAGAAAAATCAATAGAATTATTAAAGGAGTTAAATTTAGAGGATGTTAAAAATATGCTTGTAGCATCGCTTCCTTTAGGCTGGAAACAGAAATTATCTTTTTCAGTTTCATTATTACACAATCCAAAGATTGTTTTTTTAGACGAACCCACTGGTGGAGTGGATCCGATTACAAGACGTCATTTTTGGGAAATGATATACAAAGCAGCAAGTTCTGGCACAACTATTTTTGTAACTACACATTATATGGATGAAGCAGAATATTGTGATCGTGTTTCGGTAATGGTGAATGGGAAAATAGAAGCCTTGGACACGCCAAAAAAATTAAAAGAAACGTATAATGTAAAAAGTATGGACGAAGTATTTTTAAAGTTAGTAAGGAAGTAGTGATGTTTTTTTTTTAATCAGTAGAGAACACAAAATGCGCTCTTGTACAAATAATAATGAACTTTGTAATTTTTTATATATAGTAATGAAATGATCAATCAACAATGAAAAGATTTGTAGGTTTTATAAAGAAAGAATTCTATCATATTTTTAGAGATAAACGCTCTTTGTTTATTCTCTTTGGAATGCCTATTGCGCAAATATTATTATTTGGTTTTGCGATAACCAATGAAATTAACAATGTTGATATTGCAATTTTAGATCATTCAAAAAATGTAAATAGTACAGAGGTGATCAATAAAATTTCTTCTTCAAAATATTTTAGTATCAACAAATTTTTAGAGATGGAATCTGAAATTGAATCCATCTTTAAAAAAGGTAAGGTAAAAGCAGTATTAATTTTTGAACAAAATTTTGGTAGTAATTTAATCAAAGAAAAAAAAGCAACTGTTCAGGTTGTTACAGATGCAACAGATCCAAATACAGCCAATACGGTTAGTAATTATGTTAATGGAATCTTACAGCAGTACCAAAAACAGCAAAATAAATCCATCGATCCTGGCTTTCAGGTCTTACCAGAAACGAAAATGATGTATAATTCTGAACTAAAGAGTGTATACATGTTTGTACCTGGAGTAATGACTATTATTCTAATGTTGGTTTCAGCAATGATGACTTCTATTTCTATTACTAGAGAAAAAGAACAAGGTACAATGGAAATCTTATTAGTATCTCCATTAAAACCAGTTCAAGTTATTTTAGGTAAGGTTTTTCCGTATATTTTTCTTTCCATCATAAATGCTTTAATAATAATTGTACTAAGTATCTTTATTTTTAAAATGCCTGTTCAAGGAAGTTTACTATTATTAGGTTTAGAAAGTATTTTGTTTATCGTTTCTGCATTAGGATTAGGTATTCTAATTTCCACAATTTCAGAAACACAACAAACTGCCATGATGATTTCTTTAATGGGTTTAATGTTGCCTGTAATACTATTATCAGGGTTTATTTTTCCGATTGCTAGTATGCCGTATCCACTACAAATGATTAGTAATATAATCCCTGCTAAATGGTTTATTATCATTGTAAAAGGTATTATGCTAAAAGGTGTTGGGATACAATTTCTTTGGAAAGAGTCTTTAATTCTATTGTTTATGACGGTGTTTTTTATAGTTGTAAGTATCAAGAAATACAAAATCAGATTAGAATAAAAGTTGTTGAGAACTCTTATAAATAATTAACATGAAAATAACCTTATACATTATACAAAAAGAATTTAAGCAAATCTTTAGAAATAAAGGCATGTTGCCAATTATTTTTGTGTTGCCACTACTCCAACTTATTATTCTTTCTAATACCGCTACATTTGAAGTTAAAAACATTCAGTTTTCTTACATCGATAATGATCATAGTACTTCATCAAGAGCTCTTTTAGAGAAGTTTAATGCTTCAACCTACTTTGATGTAGTAAACGGTTTTAACACGTCAAAAGAAGCAGAGTCTGCTATGCTTGAAGGTGCTGTCGATGTTGTTTTAGAAATTCCAACTGATTTTCATCAACACCTTTTAAAGAATCAAAAAGCAGTATTGGGAATTCGGATCAATGCTATTGATGGTGCTGCTGCAGGTGTGACAAACGTTTATATCTTACAAGTGTTAAAGAGTTATAATAAACAATTACAAACAAAATTAGTACAGTTTTCAAATTATAATGAAAAACCGGTTACTATCATAACTATTCCTTCTTTTTGGTATAATGAAACTTTAAATTATAAGACATTTATGGTGCCAGGAATACTCGTTTTGTTAGTAACAATGATTACTTTATTTCTCTCTGGAATGAACATTGTGCGAGAAAAAGAAATAGGAACATTAGAGCAAATAAATGTAACACCCATAAAAAAGAATCAATTTATAATTGGTAAATTATTTCCGTTTTGGATTATTGGAATCCTTTTATTAAGTGTAGGATTAATCATTTCAAAAATAATCTTTAATGTTCCAATGTTAGGAAGTTATATTTTAATGTACAGCTATACAACTATATATATATTGGTAATTTTGGGAATTGGTCTGTTCATTTCAAATTATACAGATACGCAACAGCAAGCAATGTTTATTGCTTGGTTTTTTATGGTGATTTTTATTTTAATGAGTGGTTTATTTACGCCAATAGAAAGTATGCCAAATTGGGCACAATTTATTACGGAGTTTAATCCTATAAAATACTTTGTAGAAGTTATGAGAATGGTAATGCTAAAAGGTGCTAGTTTTAATGATATTTTACCACAGTTTTTAAAAACACTTTTGTATGCAATAGTTATGAATGCATTAGCAGTTTGGAGTTATAAAAAAACAAATTAGTAGGTCTCGTAATAGTTAGCCATAACATGAAAGAACTAATTTATATAAGCAATGTATACTAATTATTAATGCCAACACAAATGTTTCAATTAAAATAACGTAAAAATAAAGATGAAAAACCTCCTATTAGTATTGCTTTTAAAATTAACATTTATCACTCAATTAAAAGCGCAGCATATAGAAATAGATTTACCAAAATTATCTTTAGAAAAAATTGCGTTAATCAACCAAAATGATACGTATATCACTTTTCCTTCTGATATAGGAAACATAGCCCCTTTAATGTTTGAAGCCAATGTAAATCCTTCATTTATTATAAGAGAACGAAAAGATTCTAAGTTAATGGCAGTGTTAACTCCTCAGATTATTATTAGAATGTTTGATGAAGATTCTTTTCCAATCAAAACACCAAGTTATATACCACAAATTTCATTTTATTATTTAGCAAGTAAAAAAAAATCATTAAAATATACAGTATATTTTGGGAGAATAGCTCACCATTCTAATGGTCAGGATGGTGAATTTTACAATTTAGATAATACAATAAATATAAAAAACGGAAGTTTTGCAACAAATTATATTGAGTTTGGGTTTCTAAAAACATCCTACAGTAGTAAATTAAAAGCTTTAAAAACGATTAAAACCGCTCTAGAATTTCATCCAAAAAAATGGATGAATCTAGAAATGAGGGGGCAATATAGTGGTTTAAGGTGGCACAACTCTTTTACTTCGTTTAAATTTCCTTTAAAGGATAATGATGAAAAAGCAAAGTTTTCATTGAAGTTAGAAACAACACTAATGCTTGATCAATTTAATACTTTAAACATTATAGATATTAAGAGACTTAATACAAGTTTTACATTCTATTATCATCCAAGTTTTTTGGAGGATATTGGTTTATTTGTTCAACTTTATCAAGGGAGAGATTATTACAACATCAATTATCAGGATCAGTTATCTATCATTCGTTTTGGTTTGATGACAGAAATATTAAGATTTTAAAAAAAAAGCCAATGGAAAAGTCAATTTATATCCACAAAAGAAATAATAAAAAAGAGCTTTTTTCTTTTGAAAAATTAAAAAAATCACTTTTTGCCGCTGGTGCAAATAATGATTTAGTTAAAGTTATCGTATCTAAGATACAGTCAGAAGTTTATAACGGAATTACCTCAGATATAATATATAAGAAAGCATTTACATTCTTAAAAAAACACCATCGAACTTCTGCTTCTCGTTACAGTCTAAAACGTGCTATTTTTGATTTAGGCCCTACAGGTTATCCTTTTGAAAAATTAGTTGGAGCACTATTAAGAGAAAAAGGATATAAAACCCAAGTTAGTGTAATTTTAGAGGGAATATGTGTTACTCACGAAATTGATGTATTGGCAGAAAAAGAAGGAAATATATTTGCTATTGAATGTAAGTTTCATTCTGATTCAAGAAAAATTAGCGGTGTTAAGATCCCTTTATATATAAACTCACGTTTTTTAGATGTTCAAGAAAAATGGAATTCTAACACAAAAAATCAAACTCATTTAACACAAGGATGGTTAGTAACCAATACAAGATTTTCTGAAGATGCAATAAATTATGGTAAATGTGTTGATTTAAACTTGTTGAGTTGGGATTACCCTAAAAATAATGGCTTAAAAGCAAATATTGATGCTTACGCACTTTACCCAATTACAACGCTGACAACTTTATCAAAAAAAGAAAAACATCTACTAATAGAAGCTAATATTGTTTTGGTAAAAGAGCTTCAGGCAGCATCTCGAGAAATGAAACATATTGGATTATCAGATTTGCGAATTAATCGTGTTTTAGATGAAACGAAAAATATGTGCCCACTAAAATAAAAAAGCCTGCAATTTATATTACAGGCTCTAATTTTTATCTTTGGAATAATATTACCAAATTTTTATTCTTTCTTCAGTAGTTTTATAGTTTGCATCTCCTGGCTTAACATCAAATGCATTATAAAATGGCGTAAAGTTCATTAAAGGGCCATTTACTCTCCAAATTGGTGGCGAGTGTGAATTTGTTTTGATGTAATTTCTTAAATAAGCGTCTCTTGTTTTTACACGCCAAATTCTAGCAATAGACATAAAGAAACGTTGATCTGGAGTGTATCCTTGAATTTTTGTATTTCCTTTTCCTTGTTCTGTTAACTTAAAAGCATCATAAGCAATTGAAATACCACCATTGTCTGCTGTATTTTCTCCCACAGTTAACGCACCGTTTAAGTGTTGATTATCTAACACCGTAAAAGAACTATAACGATCAATCATTTGCTGTGTTTTTGCTTTGAATTTTTTGTAATCATCTTCTGTCCACCAGTTTTTTACATTTCCGTCTTTGTCGTATTGAGCTCCTTGATCATCAAAAGCATGAGTTAACTCATGACCAATTACCATTCCAATTCCTCCATAATTAATTGCATCGTCTGCGGTTACATCAAAATAAGGAAATTGTAAAATTCCTGCTGGAAAAACAATTTCATTTAACGGCGGATTGTAATATGCAGTTACTGTTGACGGTGTGGTACCCCATCTATCTTTATTTGGCGCTTTGTTTAATTGTTCTGCTTGATATTGGTATTGATTTTTATATAAAGCAACAACGTTTTCAAAGTATTTACCTTTTTCAATATTCACGTCATACTCTCTCCAAACATCTGGGTATCCTATTTTTTTTGTAATAGTATATAGTTTTTCTTTGGCTTGTTTTTTTGTTTCAGCACTCATCCAATCAAGGTTGTTAATTCTAACTTCAAAGGCTTTTTGCAGGTTATTTACCAGATCTAAAACTCGCTTTTTTGCTTCTTCATTAAAATACTTTTTTACATATAATTGCCCAAGTGCAAAACCTAACTGTCTATCTACTTTTTGAACCATTAATTGTGCACGTGTATTTTGTGTAGATTGTCCATATAAAACTTTTGCATACTCAAAATTAGCATCTTCAAAGGGTTTGCTTAAAATATCTGCATAGGTAGATAATGTACCTGCTTTTAAGTATGTTTTCCAATCAGTAATAGAAACAGAAGCCAACATTTTATTTAATGTAGCATAATATGCTGGTTGTTTAACATCAACTTGATCCGCTTCTAAATTTAATTGCTTTAATAATTTTGTAAAACCAATATTTTTGTAGTTTTCATTAATTGTTGCAACAGCTATTTTATTATAATTGGCTTTTACATTTCTACGTTCTACCCTATTTTTGTGTGATGTTGCAAATTGTTTTTCAATATTGTAAACTGTTTCAGCACTTTTTGATGGACTTTTATTGTCTGACAACGTAAACAACGTTGTTAAATAATTTTTATATGCATTTTGAATGGCTTTTGTACCGTTGTCTGTTCTAAAATAATAATCTTTATCTGGTAAACCTGTTCCTGCTTGACTAAAATGTAAGATATTTACAGTACTATTTTCATTGTCTGGTGAAACACTTAAACCAATAATTGAATAATTACCATTTGTAAGTTGATCTGCTACAAAGCTCATTAAAGAAGGAACATTGTTAATTGCATCAATCTTATTTAAAATTGGTAGAATTGGCTCAAAACCACGTTTATTGATGGTTTCAACATCCATTCCTGAACTATAGAAATCGCCAACCTTTTGTTCAATACTTCCTTTTTTGTGATTGATTTTAGAAACCTCAGTTAAAATGTTTTCTAATAATTTTTTTTGCGGTATGTTTAAAAAGCTATAAGAACCAACGCCAACTTGATCTTCTGCTATTACTGCATTATCTAACCAAGTTTTATTTACGTGTTCAAAAAAATTATCTCCAGGTTTTATAAATTCTGTAATGCCATCAAAGTTAATTTTAGGATTTACCGATTTATTTTCGGTATTACAAGAAGCGAAAATGATTAACGCTAATAAAAGGTAAAAAGTGTTTTTCATATAATTAGTCTATGTTGTTCTTTACAAATATATAAAAATATAAAGTCTCATTTTTTTCCACAAAAAAAAGCAACTTTTTAAAAGTTGCTTTTATATATTTTTTAAAAATAGTTTTACTATTTTAATTTCACTTTTACTGCATTCATCCCTTTTAAACCTTTTTCTAGCTCAAAAGTTACTTTATCGTTCTCTGCAATTTGATCAATCAAACCACTAACGTGCGTAAAATATTTTTCTTGATTATCTGTATCTAGAATAAAACCATACCCCTTAGAAGTATCAAAGAAAGAAACTTTACCATTTCTAATTGGATCTTCTGGCTCTCCTTCTTCTTTTTTAGGAATACCCAAAACAATGTCTTCTAATTCTACTTCTACTTTAAGGTTTGGATCTGGCGGAGAGTCTGTTAAATTTCCATTATGATCAACATACGCAAATTCAATTCCTGCTTTTCCATTTTCTTTAGCATCTGCCTTACGAGCTTCCATTTTCTTTCTCTTATCTTCACGTTTTTTTAAACGTTTTTTCTCTTTTTCACTCTTATTGTAAGTCTGTTGCGATTTAGCCATTAGAAATTTAAATTGTTTTGTTTAATTCTTAATAATTTCACAAAGATATCTTTTTTACGGGGATTAATAAAAATTTAAAGCAGCAATTTACTTGATAATAGTTTTTTATCAGAATAAATTGCTGTTCATAATTATAACATTTGCTTAAGTTTACTTAACTGATCTGTTAATTCTATAAATCTATTTTCGGTATCCTTACCTGTAATTTGATCTGCACTATTAAACATATTTAATAAGAAAGAAATTTGAGAGACCAACATTTGTTGTGGATACACAACAGCATCATTTTTTAAAGCTTTTAAAACAGTATTTACTGTATTTAATCTATCAGAATTTTTTCCTTTTAAAGATTTTGCTTCTTTTTCTAAATTGTTTTGTAATTTTCTTGCTTCAGATAATAAATCGATTACCTTTTGCTGCATTGCAATCTGATTAGTGATATCTGTTTTTGTAATACCCTCTTCTGTAACTCTTGGATCCATTTTTATCTCAAAAGATTGCTCAATTGATTTTCCATTTACAGTTAATTTAGCTGTATATATTCCTGGAGCTACCATCGGTCCATTTTTAAAGCTTCTGCTTTTGCTTGATGCCCAAGCGCCTTTTTGACGCATATCCCAATTAAAACGATTGATTCCTGCTTTTGTTTCTAGTCTTCTATCTTCATAAATAAAAGTCTGACTTAAATTCATGTTTTCTACAATAGTAGTTTTATTAATTAAATTTTTATCACTAACAATGGAAACAACCAACTGTTTGTTTGCGTCTAAAATTTCTAATTGAATCGGTGATTTATTCTCTTTCGGAATAAAATAATCTATAATTACACTTGTACCTGGATATTGCACAATCCCTTCAGATCTGTAGCCTCTAGTTCTGTATCTGATGGTTGTATCTGGTTTAAATAACCACGGTAAAGTTTTTAAGCTATTGATTTCTTTTTGTCTTAATGAAGTTATATTGTCTAATATCCAAAAAGCACGTCCCATAGTACTTATAATTAAATCTCCTCTAAAAATCTTAAGATCTGTAATTGGTGTAACTGGTAGATTTTGTTGAAACTTCTCCCAAGATTCACCGTCATTAAAAGAAACAAACATTCCGAATTCTGTACCTGCGTACAATAAACCTGCTCTTACTGGATCTTCTCGTAAAACTTTTGCTGTAAAATCAGCCGGAATTCCAGTTGTTATCAACTCCCATGATTTACCATAATTCGTTGTTTTATAAAAATAAGGCTTTTCATCACCCAGTAAATGCCTGTCTACAGCAATATAAGCTTTCGCAGGATTAAAATTAGAAGTTGCAATAGATTCTACTCTTCCTCCTTTTGGTAATTTTTTTGGTGTAACATTTTCCCAAGATTTTCCACCATTTTTAGTAACTGAAACAACACCATCGTTAGAACCTGTCCATAATAAACCTTCTTTTAATGATGATTCTCTAATAGAATAAATGGTGCTATAATATTCTTCTCCTGTTATATCTCTAGTTATTGGTCCGCCAGAAATTAGTTGTTTGTCTTTTTCAAAAGCAGTTAAATCTGGAGAAATCGTTTCCCAAATTTTTCCATCGGTCATTGTTTTATGAATATATTGAGATCCATGGTAAACTACATTTGGATTGTGTGGTGAAACATGAATTGGAGCAACGCGTTGAAAACGGTATTTTAAATCTTTTGGATTGTGTCCATAAATATATGATGCGCCAACAGTATACTTCTTTTCTATTCCGGTTAACTTATTAAAAACACCAAAATTCCCCTTACAATTTGCATACACAATATTGTGGTTTCCTGGTTTAGGAACTACAGGTCCGGTTTCACAACCACCAACACTAATACCCCAACCTCTTTGAGAAATAACAGCTGCAGAAGGCGGATTACTAGGGATTGCCACAGTAGAGTTGTCTTGTTGCCCTGCATACAACCAATACGGATATTGATCATCTACTTCTACTTGATATAGTTCTGCTGTTGGCTGATTGAACTGCGTTGACCAAGTTTTTCCTCCATTATGCGTAACATTTGCACCACCATCATTAGCCTGAATTAATAAATTAGGATTGTTTGGATTGATCCAAATATCATGATTATCTCCATGCGGCACAGTCATTCTTCTCCAACTTTTTCCGCCATCGATAGATTTTAATAAGGGATTTGCATTAGAATATATAATGTCTGGATTTGTTGGATCTAGCTCAATATTTGTATAATAAAAAGGTCTGTTTACCAAACCTCTATTGCTAGAAACTTGCACAAAAGACTTTCCTTGATTTACAGATTTGTATAAACCTCCTTCATCACCAGGAGCTTCAATAACTGCATATAAAATACTAGAATCAACAGAAGAAACTGCTAAATCAATTTTTCCAATCAAGTTTTTTGGCAACCCTTCTTCTAGTTTTATCCAATCTTTTCCACCATTTATAGACTTGTAAATTCCGCCTTCATCATTAGTTCCTCCAGAAATAATGGTCCAAGGTTTACGTTGCCCTTTCCACGCTGCAGCATATACAATATCAGGGTTGCTTGGTAATAATTCTAAATCTGCAAAACCAACTTTATCAGAAATAAACAACATTCTTTCCCAGTTTTTCCCACCATCAATCGTTTTATAAATTCCTCTTTCGTTATTGTCTTTAAACGCGTTACCAATGGCGGCAACCCAAACAATATTATGGTTTGTTGGATCTATTTCCACAGCACCAATTTGCCCAGTTTCTCTTAAACCAATATGTTCCCAAGTTTTTCCTGCATTGATCGATTTATAAACTCCTTTACCAGAGATTACATTACTTCTTAATCCGTCAGAACCCGTACCAACATATACAATATTAGGGTCGTTTACGGCAACTTCTATAGCGCCAATAGATGGTGTTGCAAAAAAACCATCAGAAACATTGTTCCAAGTAGTTCCGTAATCATCAGATTTCCAAACTCCGCCTCCCGTTGCTCCTAAATAAAAAGTACCTGGCAACATTGGCGTTCCTGTTACAGCGGTTACTCTACCACCTCTTTCTGGCCCAACAGTTCTATAGGTAAATGCACTAAAATCTTGTGCTAAAACTGTAGCTGTTATTAAGAAAAAACACAGCATTTGTATTGATAAAAAATTTGATTTCATTTTATTTAGTTGTTTTATAGTTTGGTCTTGTAAATATATATGTTTTATAATTATTTTAATTCTAAATAAGCTTGTTGCAATTTTTTGGTGACTGCACCAATTTTATTGCCTTGATAAAAAGTATGGTTGTTTAGTTGTTTTATAGAGGCAATTTGAGTAGAAGTTCCTGTTAAAAAGGCTTCATCAAAATTTTCTATATCAGAAAAGACAACTCCTTTTTCAACAACTTTTATTTTTAATTGATTGCATAGATCAATTACAATTTGTCTGGTAATTCCGTTTAAAATAAATTCATTTGCTGGATGTGTATTCACAACTCCTTCCTTTATAAAAAACACATTACAGTGCGATGCCTCTGTAATAACTCCGTTTCTAACAAACAACGTTTCAAAACAATTTTGTTGCACAGCGAATTCATTTGCCATTACATTTCCAAGCAAAGAAGTCATTTTTATATCACATTTATCCCAACGATAATCGTTAGAAGTTACAACAGAAGCGTTGATTAAATTAATAGCTGGCAATTTTTTTGGAACTGCATACATCATAACTGTTGGGTTAATATTCTTCGGATAGGAATGTGTTCTTGGCGCAATACCTCTTGTTATTTGGATGTACAATAAACAGTCTTCATTCACTAGATCACTAGCAACTAACAAGGCATCTATTATAGGTGGTATTGTTTCTACATCAAAGTTAATATTGATTTTATCCAAACAAAACTGTAAGCGTTTTAAATGCGCATCGCTATAAAAAAAACGTCCATTAATTTGAACCATAACTTCATAAATGCCATCACCAAATAGAAACCCTCTATCAAAAACAGCTATTTTTGCAAGGTTTGCGTCTACAATTTCACCATTTAAGTAAACTTTTTTAGGATAATGATTCATAGTTATAATTATATTTAAAGTGTGTGAAAGTTACTTATATAATTCTTTTAAAGAAAATTTTGCGCTTTAATATTGTAAGGTTACGTTAAAATATCTTCCTTTTTTTTACTTAGAACTTTATTTAATTTAACTTTACTCCAATCAAAATTTAAACCAATTTACAATGAAATTTACTTACATTAAAAAATCAGCAATATTTTCTATGCTGTTAATGTTTGTCTTTGCTATAGATAGTACCGCACAAGACAAATTAAAACAAATGCCAGGTTATACACAGTATAAAGAAATGGCACCAAAATTATACAGTTCTGTTAAAACAGCACCAACTTCTGTTGATTGGGCAAAAGACAGTAAAACATTTACGTATGTAGAAAATGGCATGCAACATACGTTTGATGTAAGAAAAAAGAAAGTTGTTGCATCAGAAAAAGCACAAAGACAACAAAGACGTTTTAGAAGAGGAAACAGACCAGCTCGTGGTAGACAATATGATTCTCATATTTCTCCTGACAATAAATTAAAAGTTTTTACAAAAGATAGAAATGTGTACATCAGTAATCCAGACGGATCAAATGCGCAAGCTGTTACTACAAAAGGAAATGATGACAATCAAATTAAATTCGGAATTGCAACTTGGGTTTACGGAGAAGAATTAGGACAAAATACGGCAATGTGGTGGTCTCCAAATTCTAAAAAAGTAGCTTTTTATCGCTTTGAAGAAAAAGATGCAAAGAAATATTACGTATTGTACAATCAAACAAAATTGCAAGACTCTGTAGAGATAGAAGCGTATCCAAAAGTGGGTGCTAAAAATTTACCAGTAGATTTATTGGTGTACGATTTAGAAACAAAGAAAACCGTAACGTTAGATGTTAGAAAAGGAAAACCATATAATGATGGCGCTTTAGGAACCTATTTATATGGTGTAAAATGGTCTCCAGACGGATCGGAATTGTTTTATCATTCTACAAACCGAAAGCAAGATATTATGGAATATAGTGCTGGAAACGCAATAACAGGTGAAACAAGAACCATTGTTAGAGAAGAATGGTTGCCTAGTTTTACTAAAAACACTCCAGAAATCCACGAATTAAATGACGGAAAACATTTTATCTGGGCTTCTGAAAGAAATGGTTTTAACAACTATTATGTATACAATTATGACGGAACGTTAGTGAATACATTAACGAATCATAATTTTGAAGTTTCTAGAATTGTTAAGATTGATGAGAAAAAGAAACAAGTGTATTATTACGCTCGTAGTGGAGAAAATCACATGAAAATGCAATTGCATCGTGTAAATTTAAACGGAACGAAAGATGTTCGTTTGACCGATCCTAAGTTTAATCACAGCACAACTATTTCTCCAGACGGAAAGTATTTTATCGATGTTGCTCAAACACATAACATTCTTCCTTTTATGAATTTGGTAAATGCTAAAGGAAAGAAAATTTCTGAAATTGCTAAAAGTGATATGACGAGATTCAAACAATTAGGTTTTAAAACGGTTGAAGTTTTTACATTTACTTCTGCAGATAATGAAACTGAATTGCACGGAATGATTCACTTTCCTTCAAATTTTGACCCAACTAAAAAATATCCTGTGATTTTAGATAATTACGGAGGCCCTTCAACAAATGCCTTTAAAGAATCATTTACCTTTCCAAGTGCTTTAACAGAATACGGGTTCATCGTTTTGAATATTGACGGAAGAAATGTTCGTGGAAGAGGAAAACGTTTGTTAGATAAATTATACGGAAACTTAGGAATCGTAGAAATGGACGATTTTGCTGAAGGAATTAAATCATTATACAATCGTTCTTATATCGATAAAAACCGCGTTGGTGTGTACGGAACTTCTTACGGAGGAACTACAGCTGCAACCAGTTTAATGAGACACCCAGATGTGTATCATGTTGCCGTTGCAAATTCTGCCGTTACCGATTGGAGAAATTATGATAATGTATATACAGAGCGTTATATGAACTTAATTACCAACAATAAAAAAGGATATGAAGCTTCTAGTATTATGAATTATGCAAAGGATTTAAAAGGAGAATTAATGATTTTCTTTGGTACAAATGATAACAATGTGCATCCTGCAAATTCTTTACAATTGATTCAAGCTTTACAAAAAGCAGGTAAAAGTTTTGAAGTGCAAATTGGTCCAGATAAAGGACATACTGCTTTAGGAAGAGACCGAATGATGGAATTCTTTATTCAGCATTTAGTATTGAACCAAAAAGGATATATCAACTTAGATAATATGGATAAGAATTAATTTAATTCATAATATAAGTAAAAAGCTCTTGATTTCTCAAGAGCTTTTTTTATGCTTATTCGTTTTTCATCAACTCATACCCTTGTTTTATTCCTTTTTCGATTGCAGGAACTCCACGATGCATCCAAGATGGTTTTGCTTCGTCTTTTAAGTAATGGTCAAAGAATTGTGCCATTCTAATATTAAAATCTTTTCTATTTTGCATTTTTAAAGGCCAATGACGTGCTCCATTATAATTTAATAACCAAGTTGGCTTCCCTAAACGTCTTAAGGCTGTAAAGTATTCGATTCCTTGATACCAAGGCACGTGACCATCTTTATCATTATGCATAATTAAGATTGGCGTATTCACTTTATCCATATTGTAAATTGGCGAATTTTCAATATATCGCATCGGGAATTCCCACGGAGTTCCTCCTATTCTACTTTGCGTATGTTCGTATTGAAATTGTCTACTTAAACCAGAATCCCAACGAATTCCGCCATAAGCAGAGATCATATTTACAACTGGCGCTCCAGATTCTATCGCAGCAAAAATATCAGTTTTAGTAGCTAAATGCGCTACTTGATAACCACCCCAGCTATGCCCTTGTGCTCCAATTTTATCTTTATTGATAAATCCTTTATTAATTAAAGAAGTAATTCCAGGAATCACCGCATTGTAAGCAGACTCTCCAGGATACCCATCTCTATAGACAATATCCGGATTAAAAATTACGTAGCCTCTACTTGTATAAAAACTGTAATTGATACTTGATCTTCCTGGCGATGGCGCTCTGTGATTATGCAATCCGTCAGAACTTCTTTCGTAAAAGTTTACCAACATTGGATATTTTTTAGTTGGATCAAAATTTTCTGGTTTTACCAATAATCCTTTCAACGCTTTTCCTTCTAAAGAAGTGAATTCGTGCAATTCAATAGTTCCCCAATTGTAGTCTTTTTGCTGTGGATTTGCATCACTTAAAACTGTTTGTTTTTTAAAGCTTAAATCTGATAATCTTAAGTTTGGAAACTCAATAAAAGATTGACGTGTAAATAACACGTTTTTAGAATCAACTGCTTTTATTGGATTAGAATATCTAAAAGGACCATCTAACAATTGCTTTCCACGATTTCTTTTCGCGTTAAATTCATAATAACCACTGTTCTTAGTTGTTTCGTTAAACGTCGTTAATAACCATGTTCCAGAATCATTAATAAAACGTTCTTCCCTGTCTAATCTTGCATAACGATACACCGTTTTAGAAGCTCTACCATTTGTTAATTTTGTGCTTTGTCCTGTTGACGGATTGAATTTAAAGATATCATAACGATCATAAATCAAAATCTCTTTATCATCTTTTGTCCAACCAGCTAATCCGTAAGATCTTGGGTGATTTGGTGTGTCATTTAATTCGTTATAAAATACTTTTCCTTTTGTAAAATCTATGTTTCTATTCTTTGCAATATCATACGCAAACCATGTGCTATCAACCGTATTATAACCGTAAGCAAATTTTCCTTGTGGACTTAAACTTGCACCTCCTGCTAACTCTTCTAAAATATTTTTAACAGCACCAGTAGACGAGTTTATGATTGCATAATCACTTGCTCTCATTCCTGTCCATTGGCTTTCTAACATATATGGTGTTGGATTAGAAATTAACACATTTTCTGAGTTCCCTTCATTTCCAAAAGAAGCAGTTGGGTATTCTGTAGTTGCTAATTGTACAATTTTATTAGAATTTAAATGCAACGCAGCAGTATATGATTTTCTTTTATCTCTACCTTCTTGGATTTCTTGAACTGTATATAATCTAGGAGAATCATACGCCCAAACTTCTACATTTACAATTTCATCTTTTAGTAAAGTAGTATCTTTAACAATGGGTTGTGTTGCCAATCCGAAGTACATTTTAGAATTGTCTTTAGAAAAACTAATGTTACCATTTGATGAAACTTTATATCCTTTAGATACTGCATTGTTTGCCTTAATTTCTGTTGCTTTTCCACTTCTTTTCCAAACATACAATTGATGTGGCCTTACCAACGCTTTTGTTGTATCAGCATCTACAACAAAACCTAATGTGTTACCAGCATCATTTAATGTTAATTGATAGTATTTTGTTTTCAATCCTGATGAAAAAACAGTTGTCTGTTTATTATTATCTAAGTTTAAAAGAACAATATTACCTTCTTTTGAACCTGTTTTACCAGTTGTAACATACATCAACTTCTTTCCTTCTTTAGCAAATGCATACGATTTTACATATTTAATAGTATCTTCTTTTTGTGTTGCTAAATTTCTTAAAACTAAGTGAAATCCATTTTTAGCACTAACTTTTTTCAACTTTTTAGGTTTGTCATTATTCTTAGTTGTAGTGGTTTCTGAAGTTTTCTTTTTTGGTGCTTTAATTTCGTGTAATTGATACGCAACATATTCTGACCACTTTTGCGGAACTTTATATGATTTTACATTGGCAATTTTTGTCAATGATTTTTTAGAAATATTGTAAATAGCTAAGGTATCTTTTGCCATTTTTGATGTATTTACTTTTCTTCTTGTCATTTCTGTAATACTATCTTTCCATTGTTTAATGGTAAAAATGGCATTTTTAGAATCGTATGTAAATTGCCCGCCTGCTACTCTATCATAATTCAAAAGTGCATTCCCTTTTTCATCTTTTATTCTTAAAAAACGATCCTTTTCTCCTTTTTCTAGAGAATACATAATTAATTTACCGTTGTTAGAAATAGTCTGATTTTTAATGGTGTTCCAAATATCGAAATCTGGATGATCTAAAACTTTTTTTTGAGCACTTACAGAAATTGTAAGTAAAAAAAGTAAACTGTAAAAAGTGGTTTTCATTGAGATTATATTTAAATTATAGTTGTTTTATGTTTTTTTGAAACCATAGGTTAGCTGACCAAAAAAACCTTTAGGGAAGTTTTCTTCATCAGAAAAACCAAGTTCTATGTTTCCGTTTTTATCAGGAACGTAATTTGTTTTAAAAAGGTAATCCCAGATACTTAAACTAATTCCAAAATTAACTCCGTTTGGTTTATTTTCTGGCAAAACTTTAATATGATGATATAAATGCATCACAGGATTGTTAAAAATGTATTTAAAAAACCCCCAGGTAATTTTAATGTTAGCATGATTAAAATGCCCAATAGTTATTGCAAAGAAATGTACAATAAAAGCTTGTTCTGGCTCAAAACCGCCTAAAAACATTACCCCAATGGTCTTTAAAGGTTTGTACAAAACGTTTTCCATCCAGTGATATCTCAAATGTGCAGCAAACCCCATTTCTTTAACCGAATGATGTACTTTATGAAATTGCCATAAAAAGTTAAATTTATGCAATAATACATGTGTTAACCATTGTACAAAATCTAAAAGAACAAAGAATATTAGCAGTGAAGCCCAGTTGGGTATGTCTTCTAAATTGAGAATAGTTAAGCTTTTTAGTGTGATACCAAAATTGCTAAATAGCAATTGAAAAACAGTATAAAAACCACTAATAAAAATTGAGAATAAAAAGAAGTTAAAAAACATGTAAAATGTATCTAACCAAAAATCTTTTCTGAGAATAGATTGATTTTTTCGCCAAGGAAACAAAATTTCTAAGCCCCAAACGAATGCTGATATTATGATTAATCCCCAAAAATAATTGGTATAAAAAGGCACTTCAAATAGCATGGACTTCCAAGTCCAATCCAACGATCCTAAAAACGCATCTTTAAAAGCAGTTATGTATTTTTCCATCAAAAAATAATATAATAGACTTTAAAGATATTAAACTCTATTTAATTTTTTGATATTTCTTTTTTATTCTTATTAGAATTTATAAAATAAACACCTAACAATAAGATAATAGCAGCAAATATTGATTGTAAAGTAATGTTCTCGTTTAAAGCGTAATAACCTAAAAACAAGGCTATTATAGGATTAACATAAGCAGAAGTTGCTACTTTTTCTGGAGCTACTTTTTTTAACAAAAAATTAAATGAAGTAAATGCTATAATACTTCCAAATAAGACTAATAAAAGCATCGAAATAGATGTTTTTGGATTCCATAATAATGGCGATTTCCATTCTTCACCCGATAGTAAGCTAAAAAGAAATAATAAAATTCCGGCAATAAACATCTGATAACCAGAATTTACAAAATAGCTTTGATGCATATCTGCTTTAGAAACAAAAATACTAGCAGAAGCCCAACTTAGAATACATGTTGCAATCATTAAAACACCTAATAAAGAATTTTCTTGATTGGTAATCTCTTTTTGGACAACAAGTAAAAAGATTCCTATAATTCCTAGAAGAACTCCAAATAAAGACATTTTCTGAATCTTTTGTCCGTAGACAATTCGCATAATAATTAAAACAACTAAAGGCATTGAAGAAGCCTCTAATGCTGCAAAACCACTATCTACATATTGCAACGCCCAAACAAAAACGCCGTTTCCGTAGACTAAAAATAAAAAGCCAGCAAGTGTATTATTAAAAAGTTGTTTTTTAGTAATTTGTAATGGAAGTTTTAAAAATTTTGCAATAATTAAAATTAAAAACCCTGCAAATGTAAAACGTGTAGCTGATAAAAATAAAGGTGCAATTTCTTGTACTGCTATTTTATTCATTAAATAAGTAGATCCCCAAATTACATAAATTGCAAAAAAGGCTAATAGTATTAAAACAGTTTCTCTAGTAATTTTTTGCATTATTTTTATGCGTTATACTAATTTATTCTGGTGGTTTTCCATGAATCTCTTCAAACATTTCATCAAAATTTGCTCTTAGAAATAACCTTAATTTGGTTCTGTAATCGTTTTTTAACCAATCCATAAAGTTATGAGTACTTTTGCTAATACACTTAGAATAGCGTTGTAATCTAAAATCAATATCATCGCCTAGTTTTTTCGCTAAATCTATTGCGTCGTAAACGTCTTCACTATTTTCTATACACATTTTTGCATGGTGTAGTAAAGATTTTTCTAGCACAACTTTAGTAGATTCTCTGTTCTTTAAAGAGTCTAAATAGGTTTGCTTAACATCAAAAGTAATGTCTTTAGAATTAGCAAATTCTGCACGCAATGCTTCTGGCATATTGTATGCAAATGTTTCTTCTAACTCTTCATCATTTAATAATTTTTCTAAATAAAAATTAGGTGATCTAAATATTTGCTGCCAATCTAAATCTGCTCCCCAAGGACCAAATCTGTGAAAGTTATTTCCTAAATCTATAATATTAAAATGCGATTTGTTTTTTAAGATTCTAGACCCTCTACCTATCATTTGATAGTACAATGTCAAAGATTTTGTTGCTCTGTTTAGAATAATAGACTCTACCGTAGGCTCATCAAAACCGGTAGTTAAAATACTTACAGAGGTTAAGATTGCGTTGGGCGTCATTTTAAACCATTTTAAAATAAATGCTCTCTCTTTTTTAGTGGCTGTATTATCTAAATGTGCTATTGGATAACCTGCGGCTTTAAAAGTTTCATAAACGTGAATAGAAGTATTTATTCCATTGTTAAAAATCAATGTTTTTTTTCCTTTAGATGTTTCTTCGTAGGCTTGCAGCAATTTACCAAGCATCATGGTGTTTGAATACAAATCTTCTGAAGATTTTACTGTATAATCTCCATTAGAACCAACTACTAGAGAGGTTAATCCTACGTTGTAAGAAAAAGTTTTTGCTTGCGCTAAAAACTCATTTTCGATTAAAGATTCTATCGTTTCACCAACAATCAACTCATTATAGTTGTCTTTCATTGGTAGTTTAATATTGGAGCTTAATGGTGTTGCTGTTACTCCAAGTATAAACGATTTGTCAAAAAATTTAAACAATTTTGTAAACGAGTTGTAATGTGCTTCATCAATAATTACCAAACCAATGTCAGAAATATCTAATTTATCATCATTTAAACGATTGTTTAGTGTTTCTACCATGGCAACAAAACAAGAAAAGTCTGCTTGATCATCTAATTTTGCGGTACTATCGATTACTTTATTATCTACACCAAACCCAGTTAACATAGAAGAAGTTTGTCTACATAACTCAATTCTATGCGTCATTACTAAAACTTTCTTTTGATGGTGTTTTAGATACTGCCTAACCATTTCTGAAAAGATAACCGTTTTTCCACCACCTGTTGGTAATTGATATAGTAAATGATAATCTTCAGGAGCACTTTCAAAAAGTTTAAAAATTTTATTAATTGCTCCTTTTTGATAACTATATAAATCCTTACCTGTTTTACGTTCTTCTAATTCTGCAGTTTCAATAATTTCAGACATGAGTAATTGTTATGGGTGAAAGCTGCAAAAGTACGTTGTTTTTAAGGTTTTTAACGAATTATTTTAGTAAAAAAAACTTTTATATGATTCGTATTTCTTACTATTTATTAATTTTAACTATCTTGTTTGTCGATTAATCTATAAAACAACGGTTATGATTAAATCAACAAATAAACCAAAAGCTTTATTTTGGATCATTGCTGTTATTGCACTATTATGGAATGCAATGGGCGTTGCAGCTTATTTATTTCAAGCCTATATTACTGATGAAATGATTGCTCAACTACCCGAAGAGCAACAAGCAGAATTTTTAGTAGTGCATCCTTCTTGGTATACAGGGTTATTTGCATTGGCTGTTTTTGGTGGTGTTTTGGGATGTATTTTACTTTTAGCTAGAAAAAAACAGCTTTTTATTTACTAGTATTATCTGGAGTTTCTGCAGCTATACAACAAGTTTATCTTTTTATAAATGTAGACTTATCTAGTTATGTATTGCCCAGTATGATAATTATTGCAAGTACATTTTTAATTTGGTACGCTAAGGATGGAATAAATAAAGGGATACTTTCTTAAATTAATTCATAAAAAGCACTTTTTTTTCATGTAGTTTTTCCAAATAAATCATCTTTAATCTTTGGCAACTCTAGTTTTAACTTTACAGCTAATAACCTAATAACAATAACGGTTAAAATGGTTGCTGTATATTGAATACTCTCAGATGCATTTAAATAATTGGAAATTAAATAAACAGATCCACCGGCCAAACAAGCCGATGCATAAATTTCTTTTTTAAAGATTAACGGAACTTCATTTGTTAGTACATCTCTAATTACACCGCCCATTACAGAAGAAACCATACCCATTACAATAGCAATAAACGGATGTAAATCATATGACAACCCTTTTTGAGTTCCTAATAATGTAAACACGCCAATTCCGATGGTGTCAAATAAAAATAACGTTTTACTTAGCGGAGCAATTTT
This sequence comes from Polaribacter sp., assembly GCA_029238315.1. GTDB lineage: Bacteria > Bacteroidota > Bacteroidia > Flavobacteriales > Flavobacteriaceae > Polaribacter. Next base: position 112,294 of record JAQWGI010000036.1, read on the forward strand.
ACTTTTAAATAAAAAGGTAAAAACTACTGCGGCTAAAATGGTCCAGATGTAATTTAAGTCGCCAATCCAATTTATTGGGTGTGCATTTATCAATACATCACGCATCATTCCTCCTCCAACTGCAGTTGCAAAGGCAATTATAATCACACCAAATAAATCAAATTGTTTTTTAGAAGCAACCAAAGCTCCAGAAATTGCAAAGGCAAAAGTTCCTACAATATCTAAAACGTAAATTAAGTTCATTTTAAAATGAAATTTCTGTGAATTTAATTCCTAAATCTTTCTGAATTTTATGAATTTGTTCTAATTCATACGGTAATACAAATGCTAAAGAAAAACCTGTTTTACCAGCTCTAGCGGTTCTTCCACTTCTGTGAGTGTAATATTCTAATTGTTCTGGTAGTTGATGGTGCAATACAAAAGCTAAATTATTTACATCAATACCACGTGCAGAAACATCGGTAGAAATTAAACATTGACAATCTCCTTTTTTAAAGATTCTCATAGCTCTATCGCGCTCTTTTTGTTGCATATTTCCTTCTAGCGCTTCTACAGCAAAACCTTCTTCTTTTAATTGATTTGTTAAATTTTGTGTTCCTGCTTTTGTTCTACAAAATATAATTCCGCGATCGTTTGGGCGTTTCTCTAAAAATGAAATAATTAAGTCTGTTTTCTCCTTAATTGTAGTTTTTATATATTGATGTGTAATGTTTTCATTCACTAAACTTTCTGGATTTACGGCAACACGAACCGCGTTTGGATTCATATATTTTTTAATAATTTTCTGAATTTCTTCTGGCATAGTTGCAGAGAAAAGCCACGTATTACTATTGCCATCTGTATACTTTAAAATTCTATTTAAATCTTGTTTAAAACCCATGCTTAACATTTCGTCAGCTTCGTCTAAAACAACATTTTTTACTTCTTTTAAGTTTACTTCTCCTCTTTCAATAAGATCAATTAATCTTCCTGGAGTTGCAACAATTACATGTGTAGTTCTATTTAAATTATTTATTTGTTTGTCTATTTTTTCTCCTCCAAAAACAGCTTCTATAAATATTTTATCGTTTGCATGTTTTGTGAATTTAAAAAGTTGCTTTTTAATTTGCTGCACCAACTCTCTTGTTGGAGATAAAATTAAAGCTTGTACTGCATCATTTTTAGGATCAATTTTATGTAAAATTGGCAATCCAAAAGCAGCTGTTTTACCAGTTCCTGTTTGTGCTAAACCAACAAAATCTGTGTCAGAATTTAATAAAACCGGAATTGTTTTTTCTTGAATATCAGTTGGATTCTTAATTTTTAATTCTTTTAATGAATCAATAAAATCTTTACGAACTCCTAAATCTCTAAATGTTGACATAACCTATGTTTTAAAAGTGCAAATGTACGCTTATTTACTAGCTTCTAACACTTTTAAAACGTTTTCTGTAATTCTTGTTGGTCTGTATGTTTTGGCGTTTAATAACACCCAAACTGTTTTAGAATTAACAATTAATTTTTGATCTTTATAAAACTCAATATAGCGAATTGACTTAACACCAGAGGTCTCTCCAACCCATGTTTTAATAGTAATTTCATCATTTAAAATAGCTTGCCCTTTATAATCAATTTCATGACGAGAAACGACCCAAATATATTCTGGTAACGGATAATTTTCAGTTAACTCTTGCCAATGCAAAAATGCAACGTCATCCATCCATTTTACATATACAGCATTGTTAACGTGGTTTAAATCATCAATATCTTTAATAGAGACCTTCTTTTTAATTTTAAAACTATTCATAATACAAAACTAGTGCATTGGTGTTAATTATTACATAAATATACAGATAAAATTTCCTAGGTAAATATTAAGTTGGATATTTGAAAACTCAATAAAAATTCATGAATCAAATTGCCAACGAATTAGGCACAGAAAAAATAAGTAAGCTTTTATTAAAACAGGCAATTCCTGCATCAATAGGCATTTTAGTGATGTCATTAAACATGATTGTAGATACCATTTTTGTGGGGCAATGGATTGGTGTTATGGCCATTGCAGCAGTGACAGTTGTTTTGCCAATTGCATTTTTAATTTCGTCAATTGGTATGGGAATTGGAATTGGTGGTAGTTCGATTATTTCTAGAGCTTTAGGTGCAAATAATTCAGAAAAAGCTTTTAACGTTTTTGGAAATCAAATTTCTCTAACAATTGGTCTATCAACTTTATTTGTAGTAATCGGGATTAATTTTAGTTTTTACATTTTACAATTATTTGGAGCTAATGGAAACATTATTACACCTGCAACAGACTATTTTCATGTAATATTATGGGGAATTCCCTTTTTAGCTTTTGCGATGATGGGAAACCCAGTAATTAGAGCTGTTGGAAAACCAAAATTCGCAATGTATGCAATGATTTTACCAGCAATTGCAAACATTGCTCTTGATGTTGTTTTTATCAAATTTTTAGATTTAGGCATGTTTGGTGCTGGTTTGGCAACCGCTATTTCTTATGCTGTTTGTGGCTTATTTATATTTTGGTTTTTCTTATCAAAAAACACACAGTTAAAAATTTTACCAAAGTATTTTATCATTAACTTTTCTATTTTAAAAGAAATTATTGCTCTAGGTGGTGTAACTATTGTTAGACAAGGAACTATAAGTGTTTTGGTAATTATATTAAATTATACATTATTTAAATATGGAGGTGAAATATCTATTGCAGTTTACGGAATTATAAATAGAGTAATGATGTTTGCGCTTTTTCCTGTTTTAGGTGTTTCACAAGGTTTTCTCCCAATTGCTGGATATAATTATGGCGCGGATAACACAATACGCGTAAAAGAAACAATTAAAACTGCCATATTATTTGGAACTGCAATTGCATCCGTTATTTTTATCGGGATTATGATTTTTCCAAATCAATTAGTACAAATTTTTACGGATAATCAAGAATTGTTAGATTTAACGCCAAATGCAATTATGATTGTTTTTTTAGCAACACCAGTAATTACAACGCAATTAATTGGTTCCGCTTATTTTCAAGCTGCTGGAAAAGCATTTCCTGCATTAATTTTAACGTTATTAAAACAAGGTTTTTTCTTAATTCCGTTAGTATACATTTTGCCTAAATTTTATGGTATAAATGGAGTTTGGATGTCGTTTCCTATTGCTGATCTTTTAGCAACATTGGTTACGTATTTGTATTTAAACCGAGAAATTAAAAAGAATTTAAATTAAACTTTCCCCATTTAAATTTGTAGTCAACACATCAGAAAATAAATTAAAAAATGGTCGCATTGCTTTAAATGTATTATCAACTTCTTGTAAGAAATCTGAAGATAGAACTTGTTTGTCTGTAAAATTTCTCACGGCAATAAATCCTTTTTTACGCAACAAATCTACATCTGGATGTTCTTTATCAAATCCTCTTGGTGCCGATTTTAATTCATCTCCATGAAACTCTCCGCCAAAATATTTTTGATAGATTTTATCTGATAAAACCTCTCTAAATTCGGTTGCATCTAATTCTATTTCTTTTCTAATTCTTAATAAATCTTCTTTTTCTGGTTGCCAAAATCCGCCACCAATCATGGTTCCTCCTGGTTTTATTTGCAAAAAATAACCGCCACGTAATTGTTTTCCTAATCTAGAAAATGAAACTGCTAAACGCGGGTTATAAGGTGTTTTATCTTTAGAAAAACGCACATCTCTATAAATTCTATAGATTTTCATTTTCTCAATTTCATCATGCATTTCAAGGTTAACTTGCATTTCTGAAAACAGCTTTTTTACTTCATTCTTAATTGAAACAAATTTTGGTTTGTGTTCTGTAAACCAATCACGGTTGTTATTTTGTTGTAAGTCTATTAAGAATTGTAAAGTCGATTTTTCGAATTGCATGTATCAAAATTTAAACCCTAAATGTACAAAAGAATTCAGAAATAGATTTGTATTTTCGGCATTGAAATGAACTTACTCACAAAACAAATTCAACAACATTTTGATGGATTTTTACAAACACCTTGTTTGTGGAAAAATAATGCTGTTTTTGATTTACAACAATTTGAAATTGAACCAAAATCTAGCGCAATCAATATAGAAATTGACAAGAAACTACGTTTAGGTAAATATATTGAACGCTTTGTTTCATTTCAAGCATCTGAAGATAAAAACTGCAAAATTATTTCAGAAAACATTCAAATACAACAAGATAAAATTACGTTGGGCGAATTAGATTGCATCCTTTTAAAAGAGATGAAACCAATTCATTTAGAAGTTGTCTATAAATTTTATTTGTATGACGATACTCTTGGTGAAACAGAAATTGATCATTTTATCGGTCCTAACAGAAAAGATTCTTTGTTTGAAAAACTAACCAAACTAAAAGAAAAACAATTACCATTACTCTACTCTAAGCAATGTAAAACCTATTTAGAAAGTATCAATTTAGATGCTCAGAAAATTGAACAGCAAGTGTATTTTAAAGCCCAACTATTTGTTCCGTTTGCAAATCAACATTTAAAATTATCAACTTTAAATCCAAATTGTATTGCTGGGTTTTACATCAATCAACAAGAAATACAACAATTTTCTAATTGTAAATTTTACTTTCCTAGTAAGAAAGATTGGTTGGTCATTCCGCATTCAAATGTTAACTGGAGCGATTATCGATCATTTAAGAAAGAATACAACGCTTATTTGGAAAGAAAATTTTCTCCACTTTGTTGGTTAAAAAAACAGAATGGAGAAATTTTTAAAGTTTTTATAATTTGGTGGTAAGTTTATTTCTGTCTTTTCTTCAATTCTGCTTCAATATCTTTTAAAGTGAAACCTTTTGCTTGTAACAACATTAAATAGTGAAATAGTAAATCTGCAGATTCGTATAAAAACAAATTGTCATTGGTATCCATGGCTTCGATTACCACTTCTACAGCTTCCTCTCCTACTTTTTGCGCTACTTTATTAATGCCTTTATCAAACAAACTTGCCACATAAGATTTTTGAGTGTCTTTGTTTGCAACACGTTCAGAAATCACATTTTCTAAAGTAGAAAAGAATCCATAATTCTGATTGTTTTCTTCATTCCAGCAGGTATCAGAACCTTTGTGACATGTTGGCCCATTTGGATTTACAGAAATTAGCAACGTATCATTATCACAATCTAGTTTCATGTCAACTAAACTTAATGTATTACCACTTTCCTCACCTTTTGTCCACAAACGATTTTTAGTTCTAGAAAAGAAAGTAATCAATTTTGTTTCTTGAGTTTTATTGAAAGCTTCTTCATTCATATAACCCAACATCAATACATTTTTTGTAGTTGTATCTTGAATGATTGCTGGCACTAATCCGTCGTTATTTTTATTGAAATCTATATTCATAATTGTTGTTTGTTGGTTCTTGGTTTTTTGTTGTTAGTTCTAATAACCAGCAACTATAAACCAAAAACTATTTTTAAATTCTTATTGGAATATTTTGTTCTTTTAACTCTTTTTTTAATGCTGAAATGGCTATTTCTCCGAAATGAAAAACACTTGCTGCTAAAGCTGCATCTGCTTTTCCGATGGTAAAAGTATCTGTAAAATGTTGTACGGTTCCTGCGCCACCAGAAGCAATAATTGGTATATTTAATTCTGTTGATAGTTTTGCTAAGGCTTCATTTGCAAAACCAGCTTTTGTGCCATCATTATTCATAGAAGTAAATAAAATTTCTCCTGCGCCTCTACTCTCTACCTCTTTTGCCCAGTCAAATAAATTGAGTGCTGTAGGTATTGTACCACCTGCCAAATGCACCATCCATTCGCCATCAATTTGTTTTGCATCAATAGCAACCACTACACACTGACTTCCAAATTTATTAGACAATTCGTTGACCAATTCTCGTCTTTTTACAGCTGAAGAGTTGATAGAAATTTTATCAGCGCCACATTTTAATAATGCATCTACATCCTTAATAGATGAAATTCCGCCGCCAACAGTAAACGGAATGTTTACTTGTTCTGCAACTTTTAACACCATTTCTAACATGGTTTTTCTTCCTTCTAATGTTGCAGAAATATCTAAAAACACCAATTCGTCTGCACCCAATTCAGCATACTGTTTTGCCAATATCACAGGATCTCCAGCATCTATTAAATTGACAAAATTCACCCCTTTTACGGTGCGTCCGTTTTTAATATCTAAACAAGGTATAATTCTTTTTGTTAACATTTATATTTTGTTGTTGGTTGATGGCTAATAGCCATTAACTATAAATTCTTCTAATTGTTTTAAGCTAATTTTATTCTCATAAATTGCTTTACCAATAATAACGCCTTCACAGCCATTCTCGGCAAGTCTTGGCAGTTCTTCAAAAGAAGAAATTCCTCCTGAAGCTATTAATTTTAGTGAGTTCTCTACTCCATTCGAAATGGCAGACTCTTTTAAAATTTGATTATAAACATCAAAACTTGGTCCTTGTAACATGCCATCTTTAGAGATATCTGTACAAATTACATACTGAATTCCTTTTTGCTGATAATCTTTAATAAACGGAATCAACTCTAAAGAACTTTCTTCTTGCCAACCGTTTGTAGCAATCTTTCCTCCAGAATTATCAGGATAAAAATCGGCACCTAAAATAATTTTCTGAGCTCCATAAGTTGATATCCAACCTTCAAAAACAGGACGATTCTTTACCGCAATACTTCCGCCTGTAATCTGGTTTGTACCCGAGTTAAAAGCGATTTCTAAATCTTTATCAGACTTTAAACCACCTCCAAAATCAATCTTTAAATTGGTTTTAGAAGCAATTTGCTCTAACACTTTATAATTGATTATTTCATTTGCTTTTGCACCATCTAAATCAACAACATGCAAATATTCAATGCCGGCAGCTTCAAATTCTTTGGCTACTTCTAACGGATTTTCATTGTATATTTTTTTAGTATTGTAATCGCCTTTTGTCAAACGAACACATTTGCCGTCTATGATATCTATTGCTGGTATTATTCTCATTGATTCACTTGTTAATCAACCCTAAACTTTTATCAAGGTCTTTTTATTTTTGATGTCATTTGTAAATGAGACCTTTCGGTCATTGAGAAATCTTATTCATAAGATTCCTCTTCATGCTTCACTCGGAATGACATTTTTATAACTTTAAAAAATTCTTTAAAATTTGTTCTCCTGCTGTTGATGATTTCTCTGGATGAAATTGCACGCCATAAAAATTATCTTTTTGCAATGCAGAAGCGTACTCAATTTCATAAGCAGTTGTTGCAATGGCCTCTTTGCAATTTTCTGCATAAAAACTATGCACCAAATACATAAATTCTTCCTCTTTTACTCCGGTAAATAAATCCGATTTTAAATCAGAAATGACATTCCAACCCATTTGCGGAACTTTTACAGCACTCGAAAACTTTTTTATGGCTACATTAAAAATACCCAATCCTTTGGTGTTTCCTTCTTCAGATGAATTACACATTAACTGCATGCCCAAACAAATACCTAACACCGGTTGTTTTAACTCAGGTATAACTGAATCTAAACCACTTTCTCGCAACATTTCCATAGCAGAACTTGCTTCTCCAACGCCAGGAAAAATTACTTTATCGGCAGCTTTTATTTCTTCAATGTTATTTGATAAAACAGCATCTACACCTAATCTTTTAAAGGCAAACTGGATGCTTTTAATGTTTCCCGCTCCGTAATCTATAATTATGAGTTTCATTTTTTTGGTTGTTGGTTATTGGTTTTTAGTTATTGGTTAATATTAGCAACCAAAAACGATTTACAATACTCCTTTTGTTGATGGCAAAAACATCTTATTTGGGTCTCTTTTTACTGCCATTTTCATTGCTTTTGCAAACGCTTTAAAAATGCCTTCAATTTTATGATGTTCGTTTACCCCTTCAGCTTTTATGTTTAAATTACACTTTGCACCGTCTGTAAACGATTTAAACAAGTGGAAAAACATTTCTGTAGGCAAATCTCCAATTTTTTCTCTTTTGAATTCTGCGTCCCATTCTAACCAATTTCTTCCTCCAAAATCAACAGCAACTTGTGCTAAACAATCGTCCATTGGTAAACAGAAACCGTAACGTTCAATACCTAATTTATTTCCTAAAGCTTTGTTGAATAATTCTCCTAAAGCAATCATTGTATCTTCAACGGTGTGATGTTCATCCACATTTAAATCGCCATTAACTTTAATGGTTAAATCCATGTTTCCGTGTCTTCCAATTTGGTCTAACATGTGATCAAAAAACGACAAACCTGTTGAGATATCATTCTTGCCAGAACCGTCTAAATTTAGTTTGATGTAAATCTTAGTTTCATTGGTGTTTCTCGTAATTTCTGAAACGCGATCTTCTAATTTTAAAAACTCATAAATCGTTTTCCAATCTGTAGAAGTTAACGCAATACAGTTTAAAATTCCTTGTTTAGAAGTTTCAATTTCATCTGCACCTAATGCTGGATTTTCAGATAAATAAATTCCTTTTGCACCTAGGTTCTTCGCTAATTCCATGTCTGTAATTCGATCTCCTAACACAAACGAATTTTCTAAATCATATTCTTCAGAAAAGTATTTGGTTAGCAAACCTGTTCTAGGTTTACGTGTCGCTGCATTTTCATGCGGAAAGGTTTTATCTATCAATACTTCAGAAAAAACAATACCTTCTTTTTCGAAAGCAGTCATCACTTTATTTTGTGCCGGCCAAAATGTGTCTTCTGGAAAAGAATCAGTTCCCAAACCATCTTGATTTGTTACCATTACCAATTCAAAATCTAATTCTGAAGCAATTTTAGCCATGTATTGAAACACTTTTGGGTAAAACTCTAGTTTCTCCAAACTATCTAATTGATAATCTACTGGCGGCTCTAAAACTAATGTTCCGTCTCTGTCTATAAATAATACTTTTTTCATGATTAACTTGTTAATCAATCCTGAACTTGTTTCAGGATCTTTTGATATTTCTAATGTTTTTAATTCTGGATTAAACTCTTTTACCAAGTTCCATTTCCATTCTTTATGCCAATTTTTGAGTTGCTTTTCTCTATTCTTAGCTTCTTTTTTATTTTCAAATGTTTCAAAATGAATTAAATCAACTGCACTATATTTTTTGGTAAACAAAGCACCTTTCCTTTCCTTATGTTGGTTTATTCTTTGAATAATATTCTCTGTGTAACCAATATATAAAACCGTTCTGTTTTTATTTGTTAGTATGTAACAATAATATTGATTCATCATTTTTCATTATTTTAAAAGCTCCTGAAACAAGTTCAGGATTTCGAAATTAATAAAAGAACTTTTATTAATTTCTCATTCTCTTCTTCTGTCCCAATCGTAAAACGCAAACAGTTTTCACACAAAGGTTGCGTAGTTCGGTTTCTGATAACGATTCCTTTGTTTATTAACTGCTTATAACGTTTTGTGGCATCATCAACTTTTACGAGCACAAAATTACAATCTGTTGGATAAATTTCACTAATAAATGAAACTTCTTTTAATCCTTTAATAACGATATTTCTTTGATTGATAATTTCTATAACTTCTTTCTCAACTTCAGCTGTTTTTAATAAACGTTTTATTGCTTTTTGCTGCGTTAATTCATTAACGTTATAAGGCGGTTTTATGCGATTTAAAACTGATATAATTTCTTGTGAAGCATAACAAACTCCTAAACGAATTCCTGCTAAACCATACGCTTTTGACAAAGTTTGTGTAATTACCAAATTCGGAAAATTTGCCAATTTTTCTAACCAACTTTTTTGTTCAGAAAAATCGATATACGCTTCATCAATGACAACCAAACCGTTAAATTTATTCAACAACTCTTCTACTTTTTCTAAAGAAAAACTATTTCCTGTTGGATTATTTGGTGAACACAAAAACAAAATTTTACTGTTTTTATTTACAGCCTCTAAAATCTGATTCACTTTTGGCTGAAAATCTTGCGTTAAAACAACTTTTTTGTTTTCAATTGCGTTGATATTGGCTAACACATCATACATTCCGTATGTTGGCGGTAATGTAATGATATTGTCTTTATTTGGTTCGCAAAAAGCTCTGAAAATTAAATCCAACACTTCATCACTTCCATTTCCTAATAAAATGTTTTTTGTTGAAACACCTTTTATTTCTGACAACAATTCTTTTACCGAATTCTGTTGCGGATCTGGATAACGATTTACGCCATTTTCAAACGGATTTTCATTCGCGTCTAAAAACACCATTTCATCCGTTGTTGCATCTTTATATTCGTCTCTTGCTGAAGCATACGGTTTTAAAGATTTTATGTTTTCTCTGATGAGATTGTTTATGTTGAAATTTTTCATTTTTTCTTTTGTCATTCCCGTGAAAACGGGAATCTATACTTACTTTATTTTATACAATTAACTTTCTATGGATTCCTGCTGGAGTTTATCTTGAGCAATAGACGAAATACAGGAGTGACATTTAGTTATTTCAAAAGGTGCTGAATCAATTTCAGCACAGTTTCTATAAGTCTTTCAACCTTATAGCAACTGCATTTTTATGTGCATCCAAACCTTCTGCTGCTGCCATAATTTCTATTGAATTCCCAATATTTTGCAATCCTTTTTTTGATATTTTCTGAAATGTAATGCTTTTTGTAAATGCATCTAAATTCACACCAGAATACGCTTTCGAAAATCCGTTTGTTGGTAAGGTGTGATTCGTTCCAGAAGCATAATCACCAGCACTTTCTGGCGTATAACTTCCTATAAAAACAGAACCTGCATTTTCTATATGATCTACAAAAAACGAATCGTTTTTAGTCGCAATAATTAAATGCTCTGGCGCGTAATTATTAATCAAATCCAACGCTTCGTTTACATCTTCTATCAGAATTCCTTTTGAATTTGCCAATGCTTTTTCAGCAATTTCTTTTCTTGTCAATTCATTGAGTTGTTTTTCAATTTCACTTTCAACTTCTGAAATCATTTGTAAGGAATCAGAAACCAAAATAACTTGACTGTCTGCGCCGTGTTCTGCTTGACTTAATAAATCTGAAGCTACATAACTTGCATTTGCAGCATCGTCTGCAACTACTAATAATTCGCTTGGACCAGCAGGCATATCAATGGCAACTCCAAATTTAGTTGCGATTTGTTTTGCAACAGTTACAAACTGATTTCCAGGTCCAAATATTTTATATACTTGCGGAATGGTTTCTGTTCCAAACGTCATTCCTGCAATGGCTTGAATTCCGCCAACTTTTATAATTTTTGTGACGCCACATATATTTGCTGCATATAAAATTGCTGGATTGATCTTTCCTTCCTTATTTGGTGGAGAACATAAAACAATTTCTTTACAACCTGCAATTTGAGCAGGAATTGCCAACATTAAAACCGTAGAAAAAAGCGGCGCTGTTCCGCCAGGAATATACAAACCAACATTAGAAATTGGTCTTTTTTCTTGCCAACATTCTACCCCTTTTGTAGTTTCTACAAATACTTTTTCTGTTTTTTGTGCTGCATGAAATTTTGTGATATTTTCTTTTGCAACAGCAATTGCGTTTTTTAATTCGTCAGAAACCAATGTTATTGCTTCTTGAATTTCTTGTTCAGAAACGATTGTATTTTCTAAAGAAACGCCATCAAACTTTTGTGTGTATTTTTTGATAGCAATATCACCGTTTAACTTGACATCATCAAAAATCTGATTCACCGTTTTTTCAATGTCGTCAACTGTTTTTGTTGGTCGTTGTAAGATCGTGTTCCAATCTTTTCTTTGTGGGTTTGTTATTGTTTTCATGATTAACTTGTTAATCACCCTGAACTTGTTTCAGGGTCTTACTATTTATTTCTTTTTGTCATTGCTAACTTTTGTGAAGCAATTTTTTATTCGTTTTCTCAGATGCTGAAACATGATCAGCATTTTATAAATTCTTTTTAGAATTTATAAAACCATTTTCTCAATAGGGCAAACCAAAATTCCTTCTGCGCCTTCTTGTTTCAATTCGTCTATAATTTCCCAAAAATCATTTTTATTAATTACCGTGTGCACAGAACTCCAACCTTCTTCTGCTAATGGCAAAACCGTTGGACTTCTCATTCCTGGTAAGAGCTTTAGAATGCTTTCTAATTTTTCATTCGGTGCATTTAACAACACATATTTAGAACTTCTTCCTTTTAAAACCGACTGAATTCTAAACTGAATCTTCTCTAAAATTGCTTTTCTTTTTGAAGTAATTTCTGGAGAAACCGCCAACACAGCTTCCGATTTCAACAATACTTCTATCTCTTTTAAGCCATTTTTAAATAAGGTTGAACCACTTGAAACGATATCGCAAATTCCGTCTGCTAAACCAATATTTGGCGCAATTTCTACTGAACCATTAATTTGGTGCAATTGTGCATCAATATTATATTCTTGTAAATATTTTTTTACGGTTTCTGGATACGAAGTTGCAATACGTTTTCCGTCTAAATCTTTTAATGAATTTGCTTGTGATTCTTTTGGTACAGCAATAGAAACCTTGCATTTAGAGAAACCTAAACGTTCTACAAACTCAATATCATTTCCTTTTTCTATCAACACATTTTCGCCAATAATAGCTGCATCTACAACGCCGTCTTTTAAATATTGTGGAATGTCTCCGTTACGTAAATAGAAAACTTCTATTGGGAAATTAGTTGCTGAAGCTTTTAATTGATCTTTTCCGTTGTCAATGGCGATACCGCAATCTTTTAAAATTCTTAGCGAATCTTCGTTTAATCTTCCTGATTTTTGAATGGCAATTCTTAATTTGTTCATTTTTCTTGTGCCCACGAAAGTGGATATCTTTTTAATTTAATATCTAATTCATTTTATAAGATTCTGACCTTTGTCAGAATTTTTTAATCATTTATTTGAATGATTAAAAAACAAAAAACCCGTTTGATTGTCTCAAACGGGTTTTAAAATATCTTGATTTTATTCAATACACTTTTACTTCGCCTGAGCCGAATTGTAAAAATGATGATGATGAAATTGAATAAAGTTCATGTCTTTGTTTTGTGTGTGCGAATATTTGTAAAATCTTTTGATTATACCAAACAATATTCTGTTTTTTATTTAAAAAATATTTTTAATACTTTTTTAACCTAGCTTTTTAATTGCCATTTACCTTTTCTTCTATTTTTACATAAAAAATCATGAAAAAATTAAACAGGATACTTATTGTTTCCTTTTCATTTCTCCTACTTATTTCTTGTCATAATGATTTGCCAGTTGCTCCCTCTTGTATTACAATTGATGAAATTTCTGACACTTTTGATCAAAGTCTAGTACAGGTGAATTCTTCTAAAAAAATACCTTTTGAAATAACAAATGATTGCAATTCGAATCTAAATGTTTTAGAATTAGATGTTGATAATACAGCTACAGAATTTTTAATTGAAGGATTAAGAAAGAATAGTGTAATTACCAAAGATGGTTTGAAATTTAATGTTGTATTTAGTCCAAAGGCAAAAGGTCAAAAAACATTTAAATTCTCTATAAAAACAATTGAAGCTACAGTTTATATGAATTTAGGAGCAAAAGGAATTTAACAAGTGTTTTTACGGGTTGATTTTTAGACATAAAAACGAAAACTTCGCTAACTACGATTATAAAATATTTATGCTGAACTTGATTCAGTATTAAAACGTTGCATAATTTTGTTTACGTTAACGAAAAATTAAAATTAACAATTAATATCCCCTAGAAAACTCAGGCAATTTATTTTTAAAACTTGGTGCGGTATCTCTACAAGAAACACTTTTCTTTTTAGAAACCATAACTAACAAATCGTAGCTCAAGGTAAATAGTGTTCCAGATCTAAACGTTTCTAGCAATAGTTTTTCTAATTCTACCAAGGTTTCTTTTAAAGACAATTGCTTGAATTTGGTATCTTTTACGTAGCGATATTTAAACTCATAAACTTCCTTGCCATCAACTTGTAATAAACGTATATATACGTTTAAAAAGCCTTCATTCTTTCGCAATGGTTTGCTTAAGGTTAGCTTTACAAACTCGTCTTGTAAAACGCTTTGTTTAATAGCTTCAAAAAATTCTGTAAAATCGCTCATTTGGCAAAGATAATAGATTGTTTGAGATTTTTGCTTTTGGTCGAAATGATAAAAAAAAGCTCAAGTTTTATACTTGAGCTTTTATATTTATTTGTGAGATTCCTCGGCTACGATCGGAATAACAATTCGAACTAAAACACTGAAATAAATTCAGCGTAAACAAGTTCAGTACTATGCTTTAAAATTAATTTTACGCATACGTAAGCTTTCTGGAGTAACTTCTAGATACTCATCAGCTTTAATATACTCCATATTTTCTTCTAAAGAGAAATCTACTTTCGGTGCAATTTTCATCGCATCATCTGTACCAGATTTACGCATGTTTGTCAATTGCTTTCCTTTAATTAAGTTTACAGCCATATCTTCTGACTTAGAGTTTTCTCCAATTACTTGACCAATATAAATTTCTTGGTTAATGTCAATAAAGAAACGCCCTCTATCTTGTAAACGGTTTAATGCATACGCAGTTGCTTTACCAGCAGCAGAAGAAACAATTGCTCCTTTAATATCTTCGGTAAAATCTCCTTTATAAGGTCCGTACTCACTAAAACGGTGATTGATAATTGCTGTACCAGCTGTTGCTGTTAAGATTTTGTTACGTAAACCAATTAAACCTCTAGAAGGAATTGTAAATTCTAAATGTTGTAAATCTCCTTTTGGTTCCATAATCATTAAATCTCCCTTACGTAAAGAAACTAAGTTTACTGCTTTAGAAGCCATATCTTCTGGTACATCGATAGACAATGTTTCCATTGGCTCGTGCTTCTTACCATCAATTTCTTTAAGAATTACTTGTGGCCTACCAACTTGTAACTCATACCCTTCTCTACGCATAGTTTCAATCAATACAGATAAGTGTAGTACACCACGTCCAAAAACGTTAAATTTATCTTCACTATCTGTAGTTTCCACTTTTAATGCTAAGTTTTTTTCTAATTCTTTAAACAGTCTATCTCTAATATGACGAGATGTTACATATTTACCTTCTTTACCAAAGAAAGGCGAATTGTTAATTGTAAACAACATACTCATAGTAGGTTGATCAATTTCTGTTCTTGGTAATGCTTCTGGGTTTTCTAAATCTGCAATGGTATCTCCAATTTCAAATCCATCTAAACCAGTAATTGCACAGATATCTCCACAAGGAACTTTATCTACTTGCACTTTACCCATTCCTTCAAAAACGTGTAATTCTTTAATTCTAACTTTCTTAGTAGAACCATCTGCCTTACATAACATGTATTCTTTACCTACTTCTAAATCTCCTCTAAAAATACGTCCGATAGCAATTCTCCCAGTAAATGAAGAAAAATCTAACGATGTAATTTGCATTTGTGGAGTTCCTTCATTGTATTTTGTTGCAGGAATCGATTCTAATACAGCATCTAGTAATGGTACAATGTCTTCTGTTTGGTTTTTCCAATCTGTAGACATCCAATTGTTCTTTGCAGAACCGTATACTGTTGTAAAGTCTAATTGTTCTTCTGTTGCTTCTAATGCAAACATTAAATCAAAAACTTTTTCATGTACTAAATCTGGTGTACAGTTTTCTTTGTCTACCTTATTTACAACAACAATCGGTGTTAACCCTAATTCTAAGGCTTTACCTAATACAAAACGAGTTTGTGGCATTGGTCCTTCAAAGGCATCCACTAATAGTAATACACCATCAGCCATTTTTAATACACGCTCTACTTCTCCTCCAAAATCGGCGTGACCAGGTGTATCAATTACATTAATCTTTGTGTTTTTGTAGTTTACAGAAACGTTTTTAGAAAGAATTGTAATTCCTCTTTCACGTTCTAAATCATTGTTATCTAACAATAAATCTGTACGTTCTTTACGATCATCTAAAATTTTTGCTTGGTCAATAATCTTATCAACTAAGGTTGTTTTACCGTGATCTACGTGGGCTATAATAGCGATATTTCTAATTGGTTGCATGCTTGCTTATTTTGAAGCTGCAAAAGTAATGTATTAAATTGGAATTTGATGCTTTAAAAGTTGAATACTTTTTTTGATTATTTTAAATCAATATCAATAGAATCTTCTCTAAATGAGCTTGGTAGAATATCTGGAATCAATTTTATTAAAAGTGGTAACAAGATTGCGCCGCCAGGAAGTAGAAAAACTGCCAATGCTGGCACACTTTTACAAATATCTAGCAACTGTTCCTTTACCTTCTTTTTTTCCTCGGAAGTTAATTTTTTATGGGTAGATTTTTTTAACAAAAAAAACAGCTCTTTACTTTCTTGGATTTCTTTTCCGAGTCTTTTTTTGTTCTTATAAATACTTACTTTGATATCTTGCAACGTAGTACTCACTATAATTTTCTGCGTTTTCTTTCTGTTGTTATCAATCCTAATTCTCTACTTGTTTGCCCAGCTACAGAGGTGTTTTCTTCTGCTCTTCTTATTAAATAAGGCATTACATCTCTAACAGGGCCAAAAGGAACGTATTTTGCAACATTGTATCCTTCATTCGCTAAATTAAAACTAATATGATCACTCATTCCGTATAATTGACCAAACCATAATCTTAAATCATTCGATTTAATATGGTATTTCTTTGCCAATTCCATTAACATAAAAGAGCTTTCTTCATTATGTGTGCCAGCAAAAACAGCCATTTTAGAATGATCCATCATGTACAAAATAGCAGCATTGTAATTATCATCTGTGGCTTGTTTGTCATTACATATTGGAGAATTGTATCCTTTTTCTTCAGCTCTTAATCGTTCTTTTTCCATATACGCACCACGAACAACTTTCATTCCTATGTGAAAACCTTTTTGATGCGCTTTTTGATGCAACTTTTTTAGATACGCTAAACGATCATGACGATACATTTGCAGCGTATTAAAAACAATTGCTTTTTCTGTATTGTAGGTTTCCATTAACTCTTCTATCAAGTCATCAGCTGCATCTTGCATCCAACTTTCTTCTGCATCAATCAATAACGGAACATCTTTAGCAACAGCTGCTTTACAAACGGTATGAAAACGTTCTACAACACGTAACCATTCTGATTTTTCATCAACTGTTAAACCTTCTCCTTCTGTTAGTTTTTGATACAAAGCAAAACGCCCAAATCCAGTTGGTTTAAACACAGCAAAAGGAATGGCTTCTTTTTCTTGTCCAAAATTAATGGTTTTCAACGTTTTTTCTAGCGCCAAATCAAATTGCTCTTCAGTTGCTTTTCCTTCTACAGAATAATCTAAAATTGCGTGGACATTTTTAGTATACATCTTTTCAATATTTGGTAAACAATCTTCTTCTGTAATACCACCACAAAAATGATCAAATACGGTAGAACGGATTAATCTTTCTACTGGTAAATGTGCCTTTAAAGCAAAGTTGGTAACCGCAGTTCCAATTTTTACTAATGGCTGACTTTCAATCATTTTAAATAAAAAGTAAGCACGCTCTAATTGAGAATCAGATTTTAAAGAAAAAGCAACTTTTGTGTTTTCAAAAAGCTTCATAGATAAACGGTTATAATTAACGAAAACAAAGATAGTTTTAATGTGCAATTATTTCAATTTTTTCTTCTTATTTTGCACCTTTAATTTTTGCCCTATGAAATCTATCAAAGCAGCAAGTTATCTTGTTTATTTTCAAGAACATGGCTACACAGCGCTTAACAGCTTAATCACAAAGAACCACTACTCTTCTATTTTTGTGTTAGTTGATGAAAATACACATGCATATTGTTACGGGAAATTTATTCCTCATTTAATAGCAAACTGTCCAATTGAATTGGTGGAGATTGAACCTGGAGAAATCAATAAAAATCTTGATACTTGCTCTGGTGTTTGGAGTGCTTTAACCGAATTAAATGCAGATAGAAAAAGTTTACTAATTACTTTAGGAGGTGGTGTTGTTACTGATTTAGGCGGATTTGTAGCTTCAACTTTTAAACGCGGAATTGATTTTGTAAATATTCCAACAACACTATTATCTATGGTTGATGCTTCTGTTGGAGGAAAAACAGGTGTTGATTTAGGTGTATTAAAAAATCAAATTGGCTTGTTTGCAAATCCTGAAATAGTAATTGTAGATGCAAAGTATTTAGAAACAGTTACACCAAGAGAAATTAGATCTGGAACTGCAGAAATTATCAAATATGGTTTAACCTATGATGTAAATCTGTATCACAAAATTAAAAACACAGAAAACTTAGATATTACGGAGCTAATTCATCGTTCTATTGAAATTAAAAACGAAGTTGTTTTAGAAGATCCAAAAGAACAAAACTTGCGTAAAATTTTAAATTTCGGTCATACAATTGGTCATGCAGTAGAATCTTTTTATTTAGAATCTGATGAAAAAGAAAATTTAACTCATGGCGAAGCGATTGCCATCGGAATGGTTGCAGAATGTTTTGTGTCTTCTGAATTGTTAGGGTTTCCCAAAAACACATTAGAAGAAATAAAACAGTTAATTCTTAGTGTTTACGGAAAAACTGAAATCTTAACAGAAGATTTTAATGCCATATTAGAATATCTAAAACACGATAAAAAGAATGTTGGTGGACAAGTTAACTTTGTGTTATTAAAAGACTTGGAGCAAACGCAACTAGATTGTAAAGTAACTACAGAGCTAATTATTGAAAGTTTAGAATATTACAATTCTTAAAATAGAGCTCTCCACATTGGTCGAGATGACATCAGACTAAAATTCAAATATAATTTGTCATTTCGAGTACTACTTGAAATCAAAATTCATTTTGATAGAAAGTATGTTGCAAAGCAATAAAACGGAATCGAGAAATCTAATTCTTAAGCAGAAACCGAACAACTTTTATACAATTCCTCATACACCGGTAAAATATTCTCTAACGAAAATAATTTTGTGTGCGCTTTTGCATTTGCTTTAAACACTTCTAAAATTGCATCGTCTTTTAAAATGGTAATAGCGTTTTTTGCCATATCATTAACATCGCCTAAATTACTTAAATAACCAGTTTTACCATGAATATTAACTTCTGGTAATCCCCCAGTATTTGTAGAAATTACAGCAGAACTTGCTGCCATTGCTTCTAAAGCCGCTAAACCAAAACTTTCTGTTTCTGATGGCAATAAAAATACATCTGTATAACAAAGGATCTTAGCTACTTCATTACTATTTCCCAAGAAAATAACCCGCTCTTCAATACCTAACTTAGCAACTAACATTTCAGCATTCATTCTTTCTGGCCCATCACCAACCATCAATAATTTAGAAGGAACTTCTTTCTGGATTTCATAAAATATCTTTATTACATCTTCGGTGCGTTTTACAGGTCTAAAATTACTTACATGTGTAACGATTCTTTCTTCTGGTTTTGCTATCGAAATTCGATTACATTCTGTTTCTTGTGCCTTATCATATTTTTCAGTGTCTATAAAATTATAGACAACCTTAATATCGTTCGTTATATTAAATAAACGCAACGTATGTTCTTTTAAGCTTTTAGAAACTGCTGTAACTACATCAGAATTATTGATGCTAAATTCTACTGCCGATTTGTATGTTGGATGACTTCCAACCAACGTAATATCTGTTCCATGAAGTGTTGTTACAACTTTAATATCCAATCCTTTTTCTTGCAACATTCTCTTTGCCATATAAGCGGCATACGCATGCGGAATTGCATAATGTACATGTAAAACTTCTAATTGATGCTTCTCTACAACTTCTACCATTTTACTTGACAAAGCAAGCTCGTATGGTTGATATTGAAACAACGGATATTCTTCTAATAAAACTTCATGAAAATGTAAATTGTGCGTAAAAAAGTCTAAGCGAACAGGTTGATTGTAGGTGATAAAATGCACTTCATGGCCTTTATCTGCCAAGGCCATTCCTAACTCAGTTGCAACTACTCCGCTTCCCCCAAAGGTTGGATAACAAACAATACCTATTTTCATATACGAATTGAAAAATTAAAAGATTAAAAAATGATTTATTCCTTAGTTGTAAAGGTAACTTTTTACTTACAAATACTTTTCTCTTTTTGTGAAAGTATTCTTAAAAAAAACCAAACCGATTACCGTCATAGAGTTTGTAGACGAGTGTCAATCACTTGAAATAAGCGTAAAAAAACTGTTTGAGTGGAACGAGTTTTTTTCTCATAGCATGTAAACGTAATATTAACCGTTGAAAATTCAAGTTTAGATTTTTTCTTTTTTCAGTAATGGAAAAAAGAAAAAGAATATAGTTTTATTTTATGAGATTTCTCGTCTCCGCTCGAAATGACAATACTAAACGTCATTAAGAGTGAAATGAAATAATCTCATTATTGGTTTATCAGATTTCTTCAATACTTTCAAAATGACTCTATGCGACATACTTTTCTTTTTCATATTAATTCAATTTTTATGGAATGATAAGTGTCCAAAGAGCAAAGCGGTCTGGACACGACAATGGATTAAAAAGTAGAATTCTAGATTTTTTTGTTTCTTTTCATCAATGGAAAAGAATAAAAGAAGGAAATAGTTTCTTGTCTTTACAGGAACGATAAAATAGAATATTAGTTATTTTCTGTATATGACTAAAAGATTTCTTGTCGTTCGTTCCTCTCTCTGTCGAAATGACAAATAAAAAACCTGCACAAAATGTACAGGTTTAAATTTATCTATTAAAAAGATACTGAAATACTGAAACAAGTTCAGCATAATCAAGTTCGGCATTAATAATCTCCCAACGTTTCAGGATTCTGCGCCAACGCACTTTCTAATTGTTCATCGCTTGGCGCTTTACCATGCCAAGCATGCGTGTACATCATAAAGTCAACGCCATTGCCCATTTCTGTATGTAATAAAATACAAACTGGTTTTTGGTTGCCTGTTCTAGATTTTGCTTCTGTCAATCCATCTAAAATGGCAGCAATATCATTTCCTTTTTTAATATCTAAAACATCCCAGCCAAAAGCTTCGAACTTTGCTCTGATGCTTCCCATTGGCAATACATCATCCGTTGCACCATCAATTTGTTTCCCATTTAAGTCTACTGTAGCAATTAAATTATCAATCTTCTTTCCTGAAGCATACATTGCAGATTCCCAAATTTGTCCTTCTTGTAATTCTCCATCACCATGTAAAGTGTACACAATTTTAGAATCGTTGTTAAGTTTTTTTGCTTCTGCGGCTCCAATTCCAACACTCATCCCTTGTCCTAAAGAACCAGAAGCTATTCTAATTCCTTCTAAACCTTCATGTGTTGTTGGGTGTCCTTGTAAACGTGTATTTAACAATCTAAATGTTGCTAATTCTTCCACAGGAAAAAATCCTGTATGCGCTAAAACACTATATAAAACTGGCGAGATATGTCCATTCGATAAGAAAAATAGATCTTCGTTGATTCCATCCATTTTAAAATCGGTAGCATACTCCATTACTTCTTGATATAAGCAAGTAATAAATTCTGCACATCCTAAAGAACCTCCTGGATGTCCTGAATTTACCGCATGAACCATGCGTAAAATATCTCTTCTAACTTGTTGTGTAAAAATTTCTAAACGTTGTACTGTTGTAGACATGTGTGTTTTGTTTTGTTGACAACAAAAGTACTTTATTAAATACGATTTGACAATGGCATTTTTAGCTTTTTATTGACATAAACAGAAAGTTATTAAGAAGAAAAAAAATCTACTAGAAAAAGGGGGTGAAAAGGATTCTTGTTTTTTAGGCTTTGTTTTTCATAGCAATTTCCCAACGACAAAATGAATTGTTTAAAGAACCCTTTCAATTTGCTTCAAAGAAAAGAAAGAGAATATATATACACAACAGTTAGTCATCTAGATTCATAAATATCGTGTTAAAAAATTGAAGTATAAAAGGTAATTAAAAAACACCTATGTTTTTTGTTTCTTCTTCTTTGCAGCAGGAAATAACACGTTGTTTAAGATTAAACGATAACCTGGTGATGTTGTATGTAAATCCAATTCAGTTTTTGGATCTCCTACTCGATGCGTATAATCTTCTGGATCGTGACCGCCATAAAAAGTAAACATTCCTTTCCCTTTGGTTCCGTGAATATAACGTGCTTCTCTGTTCACTTTATTTTCGCCCATTACTAAAACTGTTGGTTTTATTGTAATTCTATCAAACGAAGTAGTTTGTCCCATAAAACCTTTTACCAATTGTGTGTGGTTTTGCGTTAACATTGTTGGAACAGGATCCCATTTTGCTGAATATTCTTGTAAATAAAAGTAATCTGATGTTTTAGGAATGTTACGTTTCGGTGTCATATCAATGGACGAAAATTCGTACGTAGTTGGATTTCTAATCAATGTATAATTTCGAAACGCTAAGGTTTTTGAAAAATCTATTTTAGATTGATAATTAGGTTCTGAAGTATCACCATCAAACATAGATTCAGCAATATCAACACCTTCAGCAGAAAGCGCAATATCAAAACTATCAGTTGCAGAACACATGGCAAACATAAATCCACCACCAACGACATAATCTCTTATTTTTTTTGCAACCGCTAATTTTTGTTGCGAAACTTTATCGTATCCCAACTTTTCAGCCAACGCTTCTGCTTGTTGTTTGCGTTCTATATACCAAGGTGCTGTTCTAAACGAACCGTAAAATCGTCCGTATTGTCCCGTAAAATCTTCATGATGTAAATGCAACCATTCGTATAGTAATAACTTATCGCTTAATACTTCTTCATCGTAAATTACATCAAACGGAATCTCAGCATATTTCAACACCATGGTTACAGCATCGTCCCAAGGCATTTTATCTTTTGGTGAATACACAGCTATTTTTGGTGCTTTTTCTAAGGTTACTGCTTCTTGATTTTTAGAAGGTGATGCAATATCTTGTAATATCAATTGTGATTTTGCATCTGAAAGTATTTGATAGGAAACACCGCGTATTTTTAATTCTTTTTCAATTAATGCGGAGTTTTCTATTAAAAAAGCACCACCGTCATAATTTAACAACCATTTAGTTTTTATACCATTCTGTAACGAAAAGAAAACAATTCCATAGGCTTTTAAATGATTTTTTTGATTCTCAGCACTCATCGGAATATAAATAAACGATGCCCAAAGCGAATTGGTTACTAATAAAAATGCGAGTATGGAAAGGAGTTTTTTCATTGATTTAATAAAAGATTAAAGTGAGACAAAACCTCCGTTACTTGGTTTTGAAATTGAAATTTCTTTCATTTCATCTACAAAATTATTAAAAAAGAACTCATTATTCTGATTTAGTTTATTTACAAAATTATTTAATCTATTAGATGTAGTAATTGTTATAATACTAGAGTTATTGTCATCAAAAGATTTTGTATTAACAATTGCTGAACTATCGACACTATTAATAGTTAATTCTCCTTCAGGATTTAGGTAAGATTCATACAGATCTCCTTCAATTGCAATTATAGGAATATACATATTACAGAATTGTAATTTTGAATCATTAGATCTTTTTACTAAGTATTCACAAGCACTCAATAAGCCATTTGTAGCAGAATATGCTAAATCTTTAGAATCTTTAAATGCTGTAACAATATTATATCCAGAATCAATAATTGATGGGAATATAAATTTAAGATTTTTATTACTTTGTATTTTCTTTTTTATTTTAGAAAATAAAATCTCAGCATTTTTACTTCCAAAATTTTTATATCTATTAGACTGTAAATTAAAAAGATCCTTGTTTTTAAAAACTACCCAAGGTTTATCAGTAGTTTTTTTACATTCAATAACATATGTCAAATTAAACCAAACACCATTAATTTCTCTACTTGTATGAGCTATTATATCAATTTCTCTATATTTATTTGTGACATTATCTTTGTAAAGAATTGATTGAGAAACATTAAATTCATTCTTTTTAAATAGATTTGCAACTTTCATTTCAAATGGATAACCATTTTTAAGTATCCATTTTTTTATATTTTTTTCCTTTTCATCCATTCAATAAATATAGCTATTTTTTAAAAAGGAACATCATCAATATTATCATCTTCAATTCCAAAAGCATCTTTTGGACTGATAAATTGATCTGGAGAAACATCTGCATTCATTTTAGACTGAAATTCTGAACTGAAGCCTTCTTCTAAATCAGAGAATTTTGCCAAATGTCCTGTAAACTTCAAACGAATGTTTTCCAATCCACCATTTCTGTGCTTGGCAACAATAAATTCTCCTTGCCCTTCACATGGCGAGTGATCATCATCATCCCATTCTGTAACTCCGTAATATTCTGGTCTAAAAATAAACGAAACTATATCTGCATCTTGCTCAATTGCACCAGATTCACGTAAATCAGATAATAAAGGTCGTTTAGAGCCTCCACGCGTTTCAACAGCACGCGATAACTGTGATAATGCAATTACTGGAACAGACAATTCTTTTGCCAATGCTTTTAAGTTTCTAGAAATAGTAGAAATTTCTTGTTCTCTATTACCGCCACCTTTACCAGAACCACCAGCAGTCATTAATTGTAAATAATCAATTACAATAATTTTTACGCCGTGTTGCGATACCAAACGTCTTGCTTTTGCACGTAAATCAAAAATAGATAATGATGGTGTATCATCAATAAAAATAGGTGCATCAGATAATTTCTTCACTTTTACATTTAATTGTTCCCACTCGTGTGCCTCTAAATTTCCTTTTCTAAGTTTTTCTGAAGTCAAACCTGTTTCCGAAGAAATCATACGAGTAATTAACTGTACAGAAGACATCTCTAGGGAGAATAATGCAACTGGATGACCAAAATCTATTGCCATGTTTTTTGCCATTGAAATTACAAAAGCAGTTTTTCCCATACCAGGACGCGCCGCAATAATAATTAAATCTGATGGTTGCCAACCAGAAGTTAATGCGTCTAATTTTGTAAAGCCCGTTTCTAGACCGCTCATTCCTTCTTGATTGGAAATATCTTGAATTTTCTTTAACGCTTGTTTTACTAAATCGCCAGCATCTTCAGAACCTTTTTTCAGGTTTCCTTGTGTAACTTCAAATAATTTCCCTTCGGCTACATCTAATAAATCAAAAACATCAACAGTTTCATCATACGCCGTTTCTATGATATCACTAGAAATTGAAATTAATTTACGTTGAATGTATTTCTGTAAAATAATTCGCGCATGGTATTCAATATGCGCAGAAGAAGCTACTTTTTGTGTTAAATTAATTAGATAAAAATCGCCACCAACCAATTCTAACTTACCGTCTTTTCTTAATTGCTGAGAAACCGTTAATAAATCTGTTGGTTCAGAATTTTGAAACAATGTATAAATTGCTGCATAAATTTCTTGGTGTTTTTTATCATAAAAAGCATCAGGATGTAAAATATCAATTACATCATCAATTCCTTTTTTATCAATCATCATTGCACCCAAAACAGCAATTTCTAAGTCTAAAGCTTGAGGTGGGATTTTACCTTTTTCTAAACCAATAATTTTTGTTTTATCGATCTTTTTACCCGGCACAAATTTTGTTTTCTCCATAGCAACAAATGTAATTTTTTTGATTGGAACTTAGAATGAGATTTTTTATTTTCTTTATGCACAATTTTTGTTCACTAAAATGTTATTAACCTGTTAATAACAGTTGAAGATTGAATAATTTGATTGGTGTTGGAGTAAAAAACTTCTGTCATTTCGAACGAAGCGGAGAAATCTGTTGCACTATTCTCTTTGATAAACTAGATTTTTCGATTTCGTTTCACTTCACTCGAAATGACAACGAATGTCTCTTCGAGCAGAGTCGAGAGGTTATTATTAGTTCTCGACTCCGCTCAAACGGACATCGGTTTTTCAATTTAATATTCTTTAAATAAGAAACTCAAAACAAATTCTTTATTTTTGAAGTAATGAAAAACAAAAAACGAACTATTTTCTTGGGAATTTTATTTGCTTTTCAAGTTGCGTTTGTCCAATTGATTCGTAATTACCCAAGTTTTGTTGAGCACTACTACTCCAATGGAATTTACCGTTTTACAAGTGTGTTGTTGCGGTTTTTATTTGGATGGATTCCGTTTTCTTTTGGTGATGTTTTAATTGGAGTTCTTGTTTTTGTTTTTATCCGATTTATCTATCGTCTTTTTAAAGATAAATTCAAGAACTTAAAATTAAAATTATTGCAAGTAGTTGCTTTTTTATCAATTCTTTACAGCTGTTTTTATTGGTTTTGGGGATTTAATTATTTTAGAGAACCGTTGTCAAAAAACTTAGGATTTCAGCAAACAAAATACACCACAGAACAACTTACTACAGTTTCAGAAAATATTATCAAAAGATTGAATGAGAAGCATTTTAAAATCACAAAGAATGATTCTCTTGTTGTTAAAAATCCATATTCACGAAAAGAAATATACAAAATGGCAATTGGTGGTTATAATAATTTAACCTATGAATATCCACAGTTTGTATATCATTTTAAATCAGTAAAAAGTTCGTTAATGAGTTTACTACAAACCTATAACGGTACTTCTGGTTATTTTAATCCACTTACTGGCGAAGCACAAATAAATGACAGAATTCCGATAAATGGATATCCAACAACAGTTTGTCATGAAATGGCACATCAATTGGGGATTGCAGCAGAAAATGAAGCCAATTTTATTGGTTATTTAGCTGCTTTGTCAAATGATGATATTTATTTTAAATATGCTGCATACAGAATGGCGTTTAGTTATTTAATATCAGAAGTTAGGAAACGTGATAAAGATATTTTTAACACACTAATTTTATCGGTTAATAAAGGTGTTTTAATGGATTTTAAAGAAGGTTCTCAGTTCTGGAGTCAATATAGAAACCCCATTGAGCCTTTGATTAAAAAAGGCTATAACAGCTACTTAAAAGCCAATAATCAAGCAAACGGAATTGCGTCTTATAATTACGTTGTAGATTTAATTATTTCTTACGAAAATCAATACTAATTTATCAATTGTTAGTAAAACATAATATCTTTTTGTTTTTTGTTTAAAAACAGAATGCTAAATTTACGTTCTAAACAAACAATTACATTCATGAAAAAAACACTGCTACTATTTTTGTTTTTGTCAACTTTGGTTGTACAAGCACAAGAATATTTTCCAACAAACACTGGTGTTAAGACTACAAAAAACACAACTGTAGCCTTTACCAATGCACAAATCTATGTGACACCAACACAAATAATTAACAAAGGAACTTTACTTGTAAAAGATGGTAAAGTTGTTGCTGTTGGTAAACGTGTTAAAATTCCGAATGGCACAAAAACTGTAGATTTATCAGGTAAAACAATATACCCTTCTTTTATTGAGGTGTATTCTAACTTTGGAATTAAAAATCCAACTCCACCAAGAAATGTTAATCGAAATAGACAATATGAGGCCGGTAGATCTGGATATTACTGGAATGATCATATAAGACCAGAAACAAACGCTTTTTCTAATTTTGCTTATAACAAAGGAAAAGCGAATGCCATGTTAAAAGCCGGGTTTGGCGTTGTTAACACGCATTTGCAAGACGGAATTATTCGTGGAAACGGCGTTTTAGTTGCATTAAACAATAACTCTTCAGATGCATACAGAATTATTGATACAAAATCAGCTCAATACTTATCATTTAGTAAAAGTAGAATGTCCAGGCAAGCGTATCCAACATCATTTATGGGATCTACAGCATTGTTAAGACAAGTATATATGGATGCTAAATGGTATGAGAGTGGCAATGCTAAAAACAGAGACTTATCTTTAGAAGCTTTAATTGCCAATAAAAATTTGACTCAGATTTTTGATGCTGGCGGAAACAACTTAAATGCAATTAGAGCTGATAAAGTTGGTGATGAGAGCGGAGTTCAATATAGTTTTATAGGTTCTGGTTACGAATATGAAGACATTGATCAAATTAAAAACATGAACGCAACAATGATAGTTCCTGTTAATTTTAGAAAAGCTTACGATGTTTCAAACCCTACTTTAGCAAATCAATTAGAATTAGTTGATATGAGAAGATGGAATCAAGAGCCTGCAAACTTAGCTGTTTTAGCAAAAAACAACGTAAACTTCACTATTACAACACATTCATTAAAATCGCTTTCTAGTTTTCAAAAAAACATTCAGAAAGCAATTTCTTATGGATTGGATGAAACCAAAGCACTAGAAGCTTTAACTACAATTCCTGCAAAATTATTAGGAAAGTCTAATGTTATTGGAACACTTAATGAAGGGAGTTACGCAAACTTTCTAATTACATCAGGACCAATATTTGAGACTTCTACAACCATTTTTGAAAACTGGGTTCAGGGAGATCAATTTGTGATTTCTGAGATGAACCCTGTAGATGCAAGCGGAGAATACACATTGTCTTATAATAAGACATCTTTAAATCTTACAATTTCTGGAACTCCAGGAAAACAAAGTGGAAGTTTAAAAAACGGAACGACAAAAGTTAAATCTAAATTTTCTCTTAAAGATAATTGGGTCTCTATTGCTTTAAACAACGAAGATAACAGTACTAAATTCACTCGTTTTGTAGGTTCTTTAGATGCTAATCAAAATAGTTTTTCTGGTTCTGTAGTAGATCAATACGGTAATCAATCTACATGGACAGCTATTAAAAAGAATACTACTAATAAAAAAACTGATAAGAAGAAAAAGAAAAAATCAAAGACGGTAAAGCCTTTTGTTTCTCCAGTTACATATCCAAATGTTGGATATGGGTTTGCATCTAAACCAAAACAAGAAACTATTCTATTTAAAAACGCAACGGTTTGGACAAGTGAAAAAGAAGGTATTTTATTAAATACAGATGTTTTGCTAAAAGATGGAAAAATTTCTGAAATTGGAAAAAACCTTAATACTCGTGGAGCAAGAGTTGTTGATGCAACTGGCAAACATTTAACCGCAGGAATTATTGACGAACATACACATATTGCATTGTCATCATCTAACGAATCTGGGCACAATTCTGTAGCAGAAGTTACAATGGAAGATGCAATCAATCCTGCAGACATGAACATTTATAGAAATTTAGCTGGTGGTGTTACTTCAGCACAATTACTGCATGGTTCTGCAAATCCTATAGGAGGAAGATCTGCAATAATTAAATTAAAATGGGGAGAAACTGCAGAAGATATGGTCTATAAAAATGGGCCAAAATTCATAAAATTTGCACTAGGAGAAAATGTGAAACAATCTCGTTCTACAAATAGTTTTAGGTTTCCACAAACAAGAATGGGAGTTGAGCAAGTTTATGTAGACTATTTTCAAAGAGCTAAAGAATATGATGCTTTAAAGAAAAGTGGCAAACCTTATAGAAAAGATTTAGAATTGGAAGTTATAGCAGAAATTCTAAATAAAGAGCGTTTTGTTACCTCACATTCTTATGTGCAGAGTGAAATTAATATGCTAATGAAGGTTGCAGAAAGGTTCAATTTTAACATCAACACATTTACACACATTTTAGAAGGTTATAAACTTGCTGATAAAATGAAAGAACACGGAGTTGGTGGTTCTACTTTCTCTGATTGGTGGGCATATAAATACGAAGTAAATGACGCCATTCCTTTTAATGCTGCCATTATGCATAATGAAGGTGTAACGGTTGCTATTAATTCTGATGATAGAGAAATGTCTAGAAGATTAAATCAAGAAGCAGCAAAAACAATTAAATATGGAGGAATGACAGAATTGGAAGCTTGGAATATGGTTACAATTAATCCTGCAAAATTATTGCATTTAGATACGCAAACCGGAAGTATAAAAGTTGGTAAAGATGCAGATGTTGTTTTATGGACAGCACATCCAATGTCTATTTACGCAAAAGCACAAACAACAATTGTAGATGGAACGGTATACTTTGATATTGATCAAGATATAGCAAAACGTAGCGCTGTTAAAAAAGAGCGTAACATGTTAATGAATATGATGATGAATGTTAAGATAAATGGCGGAAAAGTACAAGCTCCTAAGAAGAATGTAACAAGAGTTTTACACTGTGATACTGAAGAAACTGAGTTAAAATAAGAAGATTATGAAAAAACAATTTATATATAGCGTACTATTTTTCTTGATTTTAGGAAATAGTTTCGCACAGCAAACACCAGCATCAAAACAAACAACAGCAATTGCTATTGAAGGTGCTACTGCTCATTTAGGAGACGGAACAGTAATAGACAATTCGTTAATAATGTTTGAAAACGGAAAAATTACTTTTGTTGGATCTGCAAATGTGAAAATCGCAAGAAAAGGAAATGTTATTAATGCAAAAGGTAAACATGTATATCCTGGGTTTATTGCCGCTAACACAACCTTAGGTTTAGGAGAAATTGATGCTGTAAAAGCTTCAATAGATGAGCGTGAGATTGGCACAATGAATCCTCATATTAGAAGTATTGTTGCTTACAATGCAGAATCTAAAGTTGTAGAAAGTATGCGACCAAATGGGGTGTTAATGGGACAAATTACACCACGTGGTGGAATTATTTCTGGAACTTCAACCGTGGTTCAATTTGATGCTTGGAACTGGGAAGATGCTGCTTTAAAGATAGATGACGGAATTCACATGAATTGGTCTAACAGTATTACTTTTGGTAGATGGTGGGCTGGTGAAGATCCTGGAGCAAAAGCAAACAACAGCTATCCAAAAACTATTCAAAATCTAGAAAACTATTTTGATGAAGCTAAAAACTATTTAAATGGAAAAAGAAACCCTGAAAACTTAGAATTTGAAGCTGTAACAGGATTATTAAATGGCAGTAAAAAACTATTTGTACACACCAATGGAGAAAGAGAAATTACAGATGCTATTCATTTTGCAAATAAGTACAATTTTAAACTGGTTATTGTTGGTGGAGATGAAGCCTACAAAGTTGCAGATTTACTTGTTAAGAATAACGTTCCTGTTATAATTGAAAGAGCACATAGAATTCCCAATGGAGATGACTCTGACTATGACTTCTCTTACAAATTGGCCAAACTTCTATTAGACAAAGGAATTACAGTTGCTATAGGAATGGATGGTGCTATGGAACGAATGAATACTCGTAACTTACCATTTTATGCCGGCACTTATGCTGCACACGGAATTGACAAAGAAATTGCATTAAAAATGATTACCTCTAATTCTGCAAAGATTTTAGGTATTGATGATAAAGTAGGTACACTTAGAGTTGGTAAAGATGCAACATTATTTATCTCTAAAGGCGATGCATTAGATATGAGAGGAAACATTATTTCTGAAGCATTTATTCAAGGTAGAAAACTTAGCTTAGAAACGCATCAAACTAGACTTTGGAAGCGTTATGCTAATAAATATAAAAATCAAAAATAATTTTAAAGGCTCTGAATTTTCAGAGCCTTTTTTGTTTTACTAAATGTCTTGATTTAAAATAGAAAAAAGAATCAACTTAAATTTAATCAGAAATAGATACATTTGTACGCTATGAAACACATTGAAAGTATTCAGAATTCTTTGATAAAAAACATCTTAAAATTACAAGAGAAATCTCGTGAACGTAAAAAACAAAACGTATTTGTTATTGAAGGAAAAAGAGAAATTTCTTTAGCTATTAAAGGAGATTACAAAATCGAAACTTTAGTATTTCTAGAGAATGTTGTTTCAGAAAAAGAATTAGATACGTTTGCTACAGAAAACTCAGAAATCATATCAGTTTCTAAAGAAGTATATCAGAAAATTGCTTATAGAAATTCTACAGAAGGCATTATTGCAATTGCTGAGATGAAATCGTTTTCATTAAAAAATATTAAATTCTCTACTACTGCTCCACTAATTTTAGTTGCTGAAGCACCAGAAAAACCTGGAAATATTGGTGCACTTTTAAGAACCTGTGATGCCGCAAAAATAGATGCTGTTTTAATTGCGAACCCTAAAACAGATCTATACAATCCAAATATCATTCGTTCTAGTATAGGATGTTTATTTACCAATCAAATTGCAACAGATACTACCGAAGAAATTATTGATTTTCTAAATAAATATAACATCAATTCGTTTGCAACAACTTTACAAAACTCTAACGAATATCATAAAGAAGAATATACAAATGCAACAGCAATAATTGTTGGAACAGAAGATACAGGCTTATCATTAGCATTTAGAAATGCTGCTACACGAAACATCAACATACCCATGCATGGAGAAATCGATTCTATGAATGTTTCTGTTGCTGCTGCTATTGTAATTTTTGAAGCCAAAAGACAACGTAATTTTAAATAAGGATGAAAGCAGATACTCTTTTTTATATTCTCATAACAATCTTAATCATCAATTTCATTGTAGATAAGGTTTTAAATATACTCAATGAAAAACACTTCGATGACTCGATTCCGAAAGTACTAGCAGATGTTTATGATGTAGAAGACTACAAAAAATCGCAGGCCTATAAAAAAACCAACGCAAAATTTTCTAATCTAACAAGTCTTTTTTCTTTAACATTAACAATCGCTTTTTTCTTTTTAGAAGGATTTAAATATGTAGATGAAATTGTAAGAGATTTCTCTTCTAACACCATTGTGATTCCGTTAATTTTCTTTGGCATTATCATGTTGGGATCAGACCTAATAATGACTCCTTTTTCTTACTATAAAACTTTTATAATTGAGGAGAAGTTTGGGTTTAATAAAACTACACGTAAAATTTTTATTCTTGATAAAATTAAAGGAATGTTGATGACAATTATTCTAGGAGGCGGAATTTTAAGTTTAATTGTTTGGTTTTATCAATTTGCAGGAAGTGATTTTTGGATTTATGCTTGGGCACTAGTTGCCATTTTTACAATATTTATGAACCTTTTTTATTCAAAATTAATTGTACCAATATTTAACAAACAAACTTTATTAGAAAATGGTGAACTAAAAAATGCTATAGAAAAATATACTAAAAAAGTTGGTTTTACATTGAAAAACGTTTTTGTAATTAATGGTTCAAAACGATCATCAAAAGCAAATGCATATTTCTCTGGATTTGGTTCGCAAAAGAGAATTACATTGTACGACACCTTAATAAATGATCTAGAAACTGATGAAATTGTAGCGGTTCTAGCACACGAAGTTGGACACTATAAAAGAAAACACATTATTTTTAATCTTTTTTCTTCCATGCTTATTACTGGATTTACATTATGGATTTTATCATTATTTGTAAATTTACCTATCCTTTCAGAGGCCTTAAACATTTCAACTCCAAGTTTTCATATCGGATTAATCGTTTTTGGAATACTGTATTCACCCTTTTCAGAAATCACCAGTTTATGCATGAATATTATTTCAAGAAAATTTGAGTATCAGGCAGATAATTATGCTAAAGAAACTTTTGCTGCATCACCATTAATTTCCTCTTTAAAGAAATTATCAAAAAATAGTTTGAGCAACTTAACACCACATCCTGCATATGTATTTATGCATTATTCACATCCAACACTCTTAAAAAGGGTTCAGAATTTAAATCAATAGAAAAAGTATCAAAAACGCAAAAAAACTTTGTACAATTCATTATTTATTTTACTTTTAGTTTATGATGTATACGGCAACGATAGAAGAAGAAAATAAAGAAATCTCTAAAAGATATAAAGACCTATTAAAAGGAACCTATCAAATATTATCTAAAGAAGATAAAAAACTGATAAGAGCGGCTTTTGATTTGGCTGTAGAAGCACACTCAGAGCAACGTAGAAAATCTGGAGAACCTTACATTTATCATCCTATTTCCGTTGCTAAAATAGTAGCTTACGAAATTGGCTTAGGTGCCACTTCTATTGCAGCTGCTTTGTTGCACGATGTTGTTGAAGATACGTACTATACTGTAGAAGATATGGAACGTCTTTTTGGAGAAAATATCGCTAGAATTGTAAGTGGATTGACAAAAATATCTCGTTTAAATAAAAGTCAAGATGCATCTATACAAGCAGAGAATTTTAGAAAAATGCTACTAACTCTTCATGACGATGTTCGTGTTATTTTAATAAAAATTGCAGACCGTTTGCATAACATGCAAACAATGGATTCAATGCCAGAATACAAACAGGTCAAAATTGCATCAGAAACGCTATATATTTATGCACCATTAGCCCATCGACTGGGATTGTATAATATTAAAACTGAACTTGAAGATTTGGGGTTAAAATATACAGAGCCAGAAGTGTTTTCAGACATTTTAAGTAAAATAAAAGATACCAAAGAGGAGCAACAAAAATATATAGAATCTTTTGAACAGATTTTACACAAAGGGCTTCAGAAAGAAGATTTCAAGTATCAAATTAAAGGAAGAACAAAATCTATCTTCTCTATTAGAAAGAAAATGAAAGTTCAAAATGTTTCTTTTGATGAGGTCTATGATAAATTTGCTATTAGAATTATATTTAAACCCATTTCTATTGATGAAAAATTTGATGCTTGGAAAATATATTCAATAGTTACTGACTTCTTTAAGCCTAATCCATCTCGTTTAAGAGATTGGATTTCTCAACCAAAATCTACCGGTTATGAAGCACTTCATATTACAGTAATTGGGCCAGATAACAAATGGGTAGAAGTTCAAATTAGATCTGAAAGAATGGATGAAATTGCAGAAAAAGGATATGCTGCACATTTTAAATACAAGCAAGGAAATGAAAAAGAAAGCGGATTAGATGGTTGGTTAAATAAATTAAAAGAAACCCTTGAAAACCATTCATCAAATGCTGTTGATTTTGTGGAAGATTTTAAATTAAACTTATACTCCAAAGAAATTTTTGTTTTTACACCAAAAGGAGATTTAAAATCCCTTCCTAAAGGTGCTTCTGCACTAGATTTTGCTTTTTCAGTTCATACAGATGTTGGTTTAAAATGTAGAGGAGCAAAAGTAAATGGCAAGCTGGTACCGTTAAGTTATGTGCTTAAAAGTGGAGATCAAGTAGAAGTACAAACTTCTTCTGTAAATAAGCCTAATGTTAGGTGGTTAGATTTTGTAATGACTGCTAGAGCAAGAACAAAAATTAAAACAGCATTAAAGGAAGAAGAAAAGAATATTGCAGAAGAAGGAAAGGCCATTTTAGCCCGAAAATTACGCCATTTAAAAATATCACTAAATGATACTGTTGTAAATGAAATGGCAACCTATTTTTCGTTAAAAACAAGTTTCGATTTGTTCTATAGAATTGGTAACGGCGCAATTGACAACAGCCAATTAAAAGCTTTTGTAAATCAAAAAAGCAATGCGTTTATTAGTTTTTTTAAGAACCGATTAAAACGTAGCTCTAGCAATCAAAACATTCACAAACAAGAGATTACACTCACATATGATGCACTTGTTTTTGGGAAAGAAGATGAGAAATTAGATTATACGCTCTCTAAATGTTGCAATCCTATTTCTGGGGATAAAGTTTTTGGATTTCTTACAATTAATGACGGCATTAAAGTTCACAAAAAAGATTGTCCTAATGCAATTTCTATGCAATCTAATTACGCATATAGAGTAATGCAAGCTAAGTGGATAGATTCTTCTAAACAAGAGTTTAAAGCTATTTTAAAAGTAAGTGGAATTGATAAAAAAGGAATTGTAAATAATTTAACACGTATTATTACAAGCACCATGGATGTCTATAT
Source organism: Polaribacter sp. (assembly GCA_029238315.1). GTDB lineage: Bacteria > Bacteroidota > Bacteroidia > Flavobacteriales > Flavobacteriaceae > Polaribacter. Next base: position 147,887 of record JAQWGI010000036.1, read on the forward strand.
TCACAATATCAATATCTCTGGAGATGATGGTGTTTTTGAAGGAAAATTATCTATCAGTGTTAAGAATAAAACACAATTAACAAAGCTAATTACGAGCATAAAAAAAGTAGAAGGTGTTCAAAAAGTTGAACGTGTTAATACGATGTAAATATCATTTTATAAAAAGGTAAATTATATTGATAAATAACCTTAAATTTGTTGCTTCGATAAATTCAGAAAAATGGGTACAAAAGAAAATCAAGACATTGTAAAAAATGTTTTTACTACATTTTTAGAATCTAAAAAACATAGAAAAACTCCTGAAAGATATGCTATCCTTCAAGAAATTTATGATTTAGAGGAGCATTTTGATATAGAATCTTTATATATCAACATGAAAAACAAAAATTATCGAGTTAGCCGAGCTACTTTATACAATACCATCGATTTATTATTAGAATGCGGATTGGTTAGAAAGCATCAATTTGGTGGTCAAAGTATGGCGCATTACGAGAAAAGTTATTTTGATAAACAACACGATCATGTTATTTTAACAGATACTGGAGAAGTAAAGGAGTTTTGCGATCCAAGAATTCAGATTATCAAAAAAACCATAGAAGAAGTTTTTGATATTGATATTCACAATCATTCACTTTATTTTTACGGAACAAAAAAACAAACTAAATAAAACTAACATACAACAACACACAACTAATGGCAGTAGATTTATTACTAGGATTGCAATGGGGAGACGAAGGAAAAGGTAAAATTGTAGACGTTCTTACTTCTAATTACGATATTATTGCAAGATTTCAAGGAGGGCCAAATGCGGGTCATACTTTAGAGTTTGATGGAATTAAACATGTTTTAAGAACAATTCCTTCTGGAATTTTTCATGAAAAATCTATCAATGTAATTGGAAACGGAGTTGTAATAGATCCTGTAGTTTTTGTTCAAGAATTAGACGGATTAGATCAATTTGATTTAGATTATAAATCAAAACTAATCATTTCTAGAAAAGCACACGTTATTTTACCAACACATCGTTTGTTAGATGCTGCTTCTGAAGCATCAAAAGGAAAAGCAAAAATTGGTTCTACTTTAAAAGGGATTGGTCCAACTTATATGGACAAAACTGGTAGAAACGGAATTAGAATTGGTGATTTAGAATTACCTAACTGGAAAGAAAAATATAGAGCGCTTGCTAACAAACATGAAGCAATGATTAGCTTTTATAATGTAGATGTTCAGTATGATTTATCGGAAATGGAAACAGAATTCTTTGCAGCTGTAGAGCGTTTAAAAGAATTACAGTTCATAGATAGTGAAGAATATTTAAATCAAGCTTTAAAAGCAGGTAAAACAATCTTAGCTGAAGGAGCTCAAGGGTCTTTATTAGATATTGACTTTGGAACGTATCCATTTGTAACATCATCAAACACTACTGCTTCTGGTGCTTGTACAGGATTAGGAATTGCTCCTAATAAAATTAAAGATGTTTACGGAATATTCAAAGCGTACACAACACGTGTTGGTTCTGGACCTTTTCCAACTGAATTATTTGACGAAGTTGGATTAGAAATGGCGAAAGTTGGTAGAGAATTCGGTGCAGTCACAGGAAGACCAAGACGTTGTGGTTGGTTAGATTTAGTCGCATTAAAATATGCTTGTCAAGTTAATGGTGTTACTCAATTAATGATGATGAAAGGAGATGTTCTTTCGGGATTTGATAGTTTAGAAGTTTGTACAGCTTATAAATATAAAGGAGAAACAATTACACATTTACCTTACAATATTGAGCCAGAAAATATCAGTCCAATTTATTCAAAATTTGCTTGTTGGAAAGAAGATTTAACACAAATGACTGATGAAAGTCAGTTTCCTAAAGAGTTAAACGAATACATAGCATTCTTAGAAAAAGAATTAGAGATTCCTATTAAAGTAGTTTCTGTTGGACCAGATAGAAAACAAACAATACACAGATAATATTTTCTTATAAAAATAAAAAGCCTCTTTTCGATATCATTCTTAAAGAGGCTTTTTCGTTAACTAAAAAAACTATTTTGACACATAAAACGTTGGTTTAAATGTTAGCATTAACCAAGTCCATGAATTGTTTTTTGTATGCTCTCCTCCTTTTAATTGCTTTAAAGATGAAGTTCCAAACATTTGTGAATGTCCGCCACTAAATAAAATGTTTTTTGCAATTTTATAACCGATTGTAAAATCTAACTCTGTTCCTAAGTTGCTTTTCATTTTTGTACTTCCAGCATAAATGTCAGCAGCAGATTTAAAAAGGTGCGGAACAAATTTTGCAGAAAACTTATCTTTTGTATAGGTAATTGTTGCATTGAAATCCATCAAACCAACTGAATTTAGATGGTTACCAACATAGAAATAATCCATCCAACCATTAAATTTATGATTTGTACCAAATATCGGATTGAATGATTTTACATCTGAGCTCACATCATTTGTGTCTTTACCAGATAAATATTCAAAACCAATTCCAATATTAAACTCTGATGTTGCTTTATAACTCCCATTTACAGCAAAATAACTTGCAGAAACTGAATTTGTAAGCACTTTTCCTGTTTGCAAGTATGCAGCAGCATCAAATGAAAGTTTGTTCTTTTTATACGTTAATCTTGGACCAAAAGTTTGAGAGTAATTTACTTTTGCATCATTGTTAAGATCTGCAAATTCAATTCCGTTATTTAACACTAAAAAACTAACTCCAAAGTTGCTCATTTGTGCATGATACCAAGCATATTGAAATGTTTTATACCCAGCAACATTGCTGTAAATATTTTTAATTCCAGCTTGCGAATCATTATTTAAAGCAAAACCAATATCTAGTTTCCCGTTTTCAGAAGTCTTAAATTTTGCTATAATTGCATCATGACTTCTTGCTTGTTGTGCCCAGCCAACATTACCAAAAATCCTACTATCATCATAGATAATTTCTTGTCTTCCTAATTTTAAAACGAAGTTATTGGCAACTGAAAACTGCGCCCAAGCTTCATGAAAAGAATTCGAATTATCGTTGGCAGATAATGTAGAAACATCTCCCCAAACTCTTACGTTTTGTAAAGCAATTCTAACTTTAAAATTGTCTTGCTGATAATTTAAATTCAGTCTGGTTCTTTGCGATATAAAGCTTGCAGCTTCTTCTCCAGCTTTAAGTAAAGTTTTGTAACCATTTTTGTATTCAAATCGTGGTCTTAATTCTGCTGATATATCAACTTGTTGAGCTGTTAATGGCAATACTAATAGCATAACCATAACTATTGAAAAAAATAATTTTCTCATAATTTGTTTTTTATATTATTGAATAAATAAAAGATATTTATATCTTTTTACACTGTAAATTTACAGTGTAAAAAAGGCTAAAAAGCTGATAAATGTCAAGTTTTAATGATTATTATTAACTAATAATCAGCACTATTCCAATAAACAGCAATAGAAAAACAATGATGGTTGTTTTCCAAAAAACATGCGCTTTTTTCATCTCCATAAAATAAAACGAAATTGCTAAAAATTTTAAAGCAGAGATTAAGAGTATAATAGTTGCTAAATAATTTTCACCATCAAAAAATAAAGAAAAAAAGACAACTAGAAGTGTTAATGCAATTAGTAAAATCCACGTTGATAAAAGGTTCTTTTTTGTCATTCTAAAATATTAAATAGATTATTGGAAATAATAGCAACCAGATTAAATCACACATATGCCAAAAAGCTGCGCTGGCTTCAAAATCATCTAAATTAGTTTGTTCTTTTTTCTTTTTTAAATCAAAATAAACAATTGTTAAGATTACCAATCCAACAAGTACATGAATAACATGAAATAAGGTTAACATCCAATAGAAACTAAAAAAAGTGTTATATTCTAATGTTAAACCTGCATCAATTTTCGCATTATATTCAATGGTTTTAAGAATTAAAAATAACAACCCACCTAGCATAGTTAGTTTTAAATAAAGAGAAGATTTTTTAGCATTTCCATCTTTCAAATAGCGTACAGATAGCGCCATAAAAAATCCGCTAGTAATTAAAAACAAGGTATTTATTGTTCCGTAAGTTGTATTTAATAACAATCTTGAATTATGAAACACTTCAGGTTCATCTTTACTATAAGCAGCCATTGCAACTAAAGCCATTCCAAATGTTATCAATTCTAAGAAAATAACAATCCACATTAAAATTCCGCCTGGCGGATAATACATGTTTTTTACTAAATTTTTATTCATTTAAGTGTGTTTTATCTTTTCGTACAATTGTACCAAAGATTTTAATAGCTCTACTGGAGTTGTTAATATTTGATAATGATTTTGCCCAAACATTTGTGGTAAATAGTATTTTGCTTGCGTTTCAATAGCCAAAGCGTACGAATTTATATTACGTTCGTTTAATTCTCGCAACGCTTGTTTAACATCGTTAACTCCGTACTTTCCTTCGTATTTATCGTAATCATTTGGTTTTCCATCAGAAATTAAAATCACCCATTTATTTTTAGTGCTTCTTTTATCTAATAATGCGCCAGAATGTCTTAATGCTGCACCAATTCTTGTATAACCACTTGGCTCTACTGCTCCAACTTTAAATTTTGCTTTACTCCAATCTTCATCAAAACCTTTTATTGTAATGTAGGTTGAATGATTTCTCGTTTTAGAATAAAAACAATCGATTGAAAAATCAATATTATATTCATCTAAAATTTCACCAAATAAAATTGAAACTTGTTTTTCTACATCAATAACTCTATTTCCGTTTGCGTAGCCATCACTAGATAAACTAACGTCTAACAACAATAAAATAGAAATATCTTTTTCTTTTTTTCGTTTTGATAAATAGATTTTTTCCGTTGGAGTTTGTCTTGATTTTACATCCACAAATAAATCTGTCAATGCATCTAAATCAAATTCTTCTCCTTGTGTTTGTCTTCGTTGTTGTTGATATTTATTATTAACGCTACTTAGCATTTTACGCAAGCCAATTAGTGTTGAACTATTTTCTGAAATTGCTTTTTTATAATACGGAACATCCGTTTTTAAAATTGATTTTGGGTAGACTTTACAAAAATTTTCTTTGTATTTTCTTTTAGAATAATCCCATTCATCATAAGTAATAAAATAACCAGAACTATCGCTTTCTGCACTTTCAGAAACTGTTGTGTTTTCTATAAAATCTGCTTGATAAACAGAATGCGCAGTATCATCAACACGAACCGTATATTTCATATTGATGTCTTCCAAAGCGTTAGAATGCTCGTCTAATTCATCTTCTCCATCAAAATCTTTAAAATTACCGCCAAATTCTTCTGCAGTTTCTACTTTTTCAAATTGATGTTGCAAAACAGCATCGTCCTGTTGCTTTTGATCTACCTGAACAGAAATAATTTCTTCAACAGCATTCGCTTTTAAAATGGTTTCAATCTTCTCTTCTTTTGCTTTTTTAACTTTATCTGTAAAATTTTTAAGCCTTTTATTTGTTACTTCTTCAGGATTATTTCGCATCCATTTTCCGTAGATAAAACTAAAATCTACAGGGATTTTTGTGGTTTCTTTTGATTTGAAAAAAGCTATAAAACTTGTGTAGTAATTTTTTGTAATAGGAAATTGTTCAAAAAGTTCTTTTAAAATTTCTGACGATGATTCAGAAGCTTTTTCTTGTGATTCTAAAAGTTCGTGTTCTTGATTATCATTCCAATTTAAATCAAAGTTTTTTTGGATCGATAAATACAAAACCCTAAATAAATAAAAAGAAACATTTTGCTCTACCGTTTTAAAGAAATCTATTTTTTTTGGTAGAAAAAAGTTATCATTCTTATAGCCACCTTCTCGTTCTGCTTCATAAATCTCTATAGATTTTCCAGTTACAGCCCTAGCAAACAAGGTTAATCGTGGTTTTAATTCCTCTAGTTTTGCAATAAAGTGATTGCTATTTTCTTTTCTTTTTTTTCTCCGCTTAAAATAATAAGCAAACTTAGTAAAGAGATATTCGTCTGGTTCAAACTCAAACATATCAAATCATTAAATCACACAAATCATTCAATGCCGCTACAACCTCAATATCATCGGTTAAAGGTTCCACTACAGCAACATGAACAGCTAACCTTTTTGGCAATCCAGATTCTATTAGTTTTGCTGCATCAACTAATAAACGTGTAGAAACTGTTTCTGTTAATCCTAATTCTGTTAAGTTTCTAATTTTTGTTGCTATTTGCACTAATTTTTTAGCATCTTTTTCAGTTACAGATGTTTCTTTTGTTAAAATTTCTGCTTCACTTTTTTCATTTGGATATGCAAAAGAAACCGCTACAAAACGTTGTCTTGTTGATGGTTTTAATTCTTTAAATCCTTTTTGATAACCAGGATTAAAAGATGCAACCAACATAAAATCTTCATGTGCTTTTACAGTAATTCCTAATTTATCAATAAACAATTCGCGTCTGTGATCTGTTAAAGAGTGAATTGCAACAATAACATCTGGTCTAGCTTCAGCAATTTCATCTAAATATAAAATTCCACCTGTTTTTACAGCAATTGTTAAAGGTCCATCTAACCAAACAGTTTCTGCACCTTTTATAATATATCTACCAATTAAATCTGTTGATGAAGTTTCTTCATGACAACTTACAGTAATCAATTCTTTTTCTAATTGATGCGCCATAAATTCGATAAATCGAGATTTACCTGTTCCTGTTGGACCTTTTAATAGAATAGGTAGTTTTTGTTTGTAAGAATGTTCAAAAACCTCAACTTCTTTTCCAACAGATTTATAATAAGGCGCTTTTTTTGCGCCATTGATTACTTTTTTCATAGTCATTGCATTTGTGTACATAATTGGATTATTTATTTGCAGTTTCTATAATTTTTGCAATCGTTACTTTATTATCAACTCCTAAACCTTCTTGTTGATGAATTAATTCTCCTTGTGGATTAAAAACACTTATTATGTTTGAGTGTGAAAAATCTAATGGAGAAATTTCTTTATATTTTACAGCTAGTACGTTTGCAAATTCTCTAACACCATCTGGAGTTCCTTGCAAAAACATGTAGTTATTTGTATCCATATAATTCTGTTTCGCAAATTCTTTTAAACGTTTTGGAGTATCATTTTCTGGGTCAATACTTACAAAAACATATTGTATTTTATTATCCAATTTTTTCGGAATTTCTTTGGCAATATTTCTCATGTCAGCAACCAATCTGGGACAAGCTGCTTTACAAGTTGTATAAACCATTACCATTACTAATGTTTTTCCTTTTAATTCTTTTAACTCAATGCTTTCTGCATTTTTAGTATTCCATTTTGTTGTTAAATTAAAAATTGAACTCTCTGAGATTTCATTAGTATTTGCCAATATTTTTGAAGATGTAGTAATTGGCTTTAAATCCATTTTACAAACGGGGCAACTTCCTTCTTTGTGATAGGTTTTTTCACCTTCACATTTCATTGGACATTGGTACTCGATAAGAGCTACTTTTTTTTCATTTGTTTCTTTACAAGAACTAAAAGAAACAATTGTAAGCAGTAATATTAATAAATATTTAGTTGATTTCATTTTGGTTGATTTTACTATCTTTTACACACCTAAAACCTAAGTTTTTCATAGTGTATTTTGCTTTTAAACTTCCTCTAATTGCATAACGCATAAATGCTGCGTAATTCATTAAATCTGTGGCATTTACAGCAGCACTTCCACAGAACAGGTTACTATCTTTATCTACATCTTTTCTAGATTCTCCAGTAATTAAAACCGAGTTAAAGTCAGATGTCCATTCCCAAACCAATCCGTGTAAATCATATACTCTCCAGTAGTTTTTAAATGTAGAACCTATAACATTATCAAATGTTTTAGGTTTTTCATACCAACCTAAAATTAATTTATTATAGGACTCTAACCTTCTAGCATCAGGCATTTTTTCATTTGCCATTGCTACATACTCCCATTCATCTACAGTTGGCAATCTTTTCCCTTGACTTTCACAGTAATTTTTTGCTGCAAACCAAGATACGTCTGTAACAGGTGATTTTAAATTTTGATTTTCACTTAATTCAGTATCACTTTTCCAACTAATTAAATATCTTTTGTCAGCAAAAAGGCTAATCACTTTTGATTTTCTCCATTTTGGGTTTTCATTCACAAACTTTAAATATTCTTCATTTGTAACAGGATAAACATCCATTTGAAAATCAGAAATAGAAACTTTCATGGAATCTCTACCATATAAAGGAATATATTTCCCTCCTTTAATAGAAACCATTTTAGATTGACAATTTCCAGAAATTGTACTTAGGAGGATTAAAAAAATTGTCAATCTTAAAATAGTTTTCATATAATTATTTTACTTTATTAACTCTACTAACTGTAACATTGGTTTTGTTATTACCCCAAGAGTTGTAAATATATGTCATCACATCAGCAATTTCTACATCAGTAATGTTTTGTGCTGTCATTACACTATTATATTTTTTACCATTTACAGTAATTTCTCCTGTTTTACCATGTTTAACAATTGCTATTGATCTATCAACATCAGCATTTAAATAATCTGATTTAGCTAAAGGTGGGAAAGCGTTAGGAATTCCTTGGCCTTCAGCTTGGTGACATGCAAAACATGTTTTCATATATACTTGTTTTCCATCAGCCATTTTTTGCGCTAAAGATTTTTCTTTAGTACTTACTGCAACTTTTTTCTTAGTATCAATTGGCATTGTTTGAATTGTACCTCCTTCTGGGTTATATATACCTTCTTGTTTAATTCCAGAATACAATTTTTCATCTTCTTCTCCTGTTACTTTTAACATTCCTAAAGCTCCTTTATTAAATGCTCTAAAAATGGCGTGATCTACTAAGATAAAAGTCCCAGGAACATCAACTTTAAAATCTACAATTGCTGCTCCACCAGCAGGAATAGAAGTTGTTTGCACATTTGTATTGATTAAATCTCCACCTTCTACATGTACATTGTCAAAAATTTCTCCAATTACGTGGAATGAAGATGTTAAATTTGGTCCACCATTACCTACGTACAAACGAACAGTTTCTCCTACATTTGCAGTAATTGCATTGTCACCCGTTAAAGCTCCAACTTTACCGTTAAATACAACGTAATCCGCATCTTCATCTACCGCTTTTTTCATATCAAAAGCTTGTAAACCTCTATCTCCATTTTCTCCACTTGTATAGAAATCACCTTGCATGATGTAATATTCTTTATCTACTGGTGGTAATCCACCTTCTGGCTCTACTAAAATTAAACCATACATTCCATTTGCAATATGCATACCTACTGGAGCTGTAGCACAATGATATACATATAAACCTGGGTTTAACGTTTTAAAAGAAAATGTTTTTTCGTGACCTGGGGCAACGAAAGAAGATTCTGCTCCACCTCCAGGGCCAGTAACAGCGTGTAAATCTATATTGTGAGGTAATTTATTATCTGGATGATTAGATAATGTAAATTCTACTTCATCTCCAACTCTTGTTCTAATAAAACTTCCTGGTACAGATCCACCGAATGTCCAATACACATAAGAAACTCCATTAGCCATTTCTCCTTCTTTTTCAAGAATCTCCATATTTACTATTAATTTTTTTGCTGGTCTGTCACCAACTGGAGCTGGAACAAATGGTGGTGCTGTTAAATCAGCTTTCATAGTACCACTGATTGCAATTTTTGCAGCATCAACAGTTTTTTTTCTTTTGTCATTATCACCACAACTAACAAATAATAAACTTGCAATTGCAATAAGACTAATTGATTTTAATAATTTCATGATATATAATTTATTTGGTTGTTATTAATTTTGTTCTTCTAGCGCTTCATCTGTAGGTTTTCCATGCTTGTAAAAATCTACGATGTATAGAATAATACCTATTGTAAACAATGATGCACATAACATTAATACGACAAAGTGAATGCTTATTTCATTTTGAACTGTCATAAAATCTAGTTTCATTTTACGTTCTAAATATACTTGAGCAACTCCAGCAACTCCAAAGGCAACTGTCATTCCAATCATTCCTATATTTGAAAACCAATAAGCCATTCTACCTCTTGCACTGTCATATAATTTTCTACCAGTCATATTTGGTAATGCGTAACTAATTATTGCAAAAACAATCATTCCGTATGCGCCCCAAAAAGCTAAATGTCCGTGCATTGCTGTGACTAAAGTTCCGTGTGTATATAAATTTGTTTGTGGCAAAGTGTGAGCAAACCCTAACAGTCCTGCTCCAATGAATGAAACAATTGCTGCACCTAATGTCCAATACAATGCTAACTTATTTGGGTGTTTCTTTTCACCTTTTCTGTACATATTTACAGCAAATAATGCCATTGCTAAGAACGCTAAAGGTTCTAGTGCTGAGAAAACTCCACCAACAATTAACCAAATGTCATTTACTCCGATATAGTAATAATGGTGGCCCGTTCCTAAAACTCCTGATAAGAACGTTAATCCAACAATTACATATAACCATTTTTCAATTACTTCTCTATCAACACCTGTTAATTTGATTAATAAGAAAGATAAAATACCTCCCATAATTAGTTCCCAAACTCCTTCTACCCAAAGGTGAACAACCCACCAACGGAAAAATGAATCTGATACTTGACTATCAAATGGTAACATTCCTGGTATATAAAGTAATGCTGCAAATAACAATCCCATAGATAGTACTAAAGCTGTTGTTGTTCTTCGTTTTCCTTTGAATAGCGTGATTAAAATCAACCCTAAAAAGAGTAAAACATTAACTACAACTAAATAGTCTAAAGGTCTTGGAATTTCTAAAAATTTTCTTCCTTCCCAAATATTGAAGTGAAAACCAACAATTGATACAACTCCAACAAGTGCTAAACTTATTAATTGAACATATGCCAACTTAACACTTACTAATTCTCTTTGTGCTTCTTCTGGAATAATATAATATGCTGCTCCCATAAAACCTGATAATAACCAAACTACTAATAAGTTGGTATGCACAGCTCTTGCTGTATTAAAAGGAATAAAGTCATGTAAATTATCTAATCCAACTCGTGCAAATCCCATAATGAATCCATATGTGATCTGTAAAACTAATAAGAGCATTGATAATGCGAAAAACCAATACGCTACTTTTTGTGATTTATATTTCATAATGCTCGTTTTATTTGTTATAACCTTTAGATAATGGAGATATTTTTCTATTAACACCAACTACTTCTCCAAATCCATTTAAGTCAATTTTACCTATCCATTTAAAAAATGCAACCATATCAGATGCTTCCGCATCTGTCATACTATATGCTACCATTTTTCTTCCGTTAGGTTGCCAAGGAACTGGAGACATCAAAATACTTTTTATAACAGCATCTCCTGCGCCATTATATTTTTCATTTAACCGGTCAATAACTTTGGTTAATTCTGGAGCATAATAAGCTCCTTCTCCTAAAATGGTGTGACATCCCATACAATTGTTAGTTTCCCAAATTTCTTTTCCTCTAACAACAGAATCGGTTATGTCTCCATAATTTGATTGGTCATTACTTTTTGAAAAGGAATAAATAGTCAATCCTATAAAAACTAGAAATGTGACTAATGTACCTCCAAGAAAGAATGCTTTTGCTTGTTTTTTTGATAACATGATTAGTTGAATTAAATTAATAAAAGACCTTTTTATCTTTTATAAAGCAAATTTATTACAATGAAAAAAACTAAAACATGATAAAAGTCACAAAAAAGAATAAAATTCATGATAAAACTCTATTAAAAATAAAAACTGCCCAAAGCAAAAATCAGTATGATTTTAAACTCTAGACAGTCTCATCAACCAAAAATGTAGAATATTTTATTTAAGGGTTCTAAAATATTCTAAAATTGCTCTAGATTCTTCTTCACTTATATTTTGATCTGCCATTGGAGCACCATTAAATTGTGCTAATAACTCTTTTGCTATTGGGTCTTTTTGTACCATTTCACTAGGATTCATAATCATATTCATAATCCATTCTGGAGAACGTCTTTCCATAATTCCTGTTGGATTTGGACCAATAAACTTTCTATCAATCCTATGACAAGCGGAACATTTATTTTTAAATATTTGCTGACCTTTATCTGCCATTGATTTATTTATTGTATTACTTAAAGTCATAGACTTGATTGGGCCTACTCCTTTGTTATTCATATCAATTGTAACAACAAGCTTTTCTTTTTTAACTTCTTTTTGCTCTGGTGATTTTTTAACAACTGCTTTTTTTACAGGTTTTTTAGATTTAATTGTTTGTTTTTTTTCATCTCCTCCACAACTTGTCAAGACTCCGATTCCTAAAATTGCTAATACTATTTTTAATTTCATGTTTTATAGTTTAAATAACAATGCAAAATTATTACATATTATATTTTAAAATATGACAAAAGTCATAAATAAAGATTAAATTGTCTTTAATTTTACATTTTAAAAATTAGCATGCTATCAAAATCAAGTAAATACGCTATTAGAGCTGTTTATACATCTCAAATTATAGTAATAAAAACAGAAAAATTGGTTCAAAACAAATTGCAGATGAACTGCATATTCCAGCTCCTTTTTTAGCAAAAACATTACAAGAGTTAACTAAAAAAGATATTATTTCTTCAATAAAAGGACCGCATGGAGGTTTCTTTTTAACGCCAGAAAATAATCAGAGAACATTATTTAGCATTATTGAGGCAATAGACGGAATTCAAAAATTTGAATCTTGCTTTCTTGGTCAAGAAGAATGTAATGATGACAAACCTTGCGTGGTACATCATTTATATCTTCCGTTTAAAAACAAATTATTAAATAAACTAAAAACAAAATCAATTGTAGAAATGGCAAATGAATACGCTAAAAACAATAATTTATTAGATATTATTAAACTGAATGAATAATATAAAGTTACACAGTAAGGTTGCTTTACTATATCTTTTTATTGCCGCATTTCTAGGAATTATTTTAAGATTTTTTCCTGTAACGAATATCGATGCAACTTACAGATATGTTGTCCACACACATTCACATATTGCTTTGTTGGGTTGGGTTTACATTGCTTTAGCAACACTAATTTTTCACATCGGAATTGACAATAAAAAACAAAAAAAGCATAATCTAATTTTCTGGTGTACTCAAATTACAATTATCGGAATGTTGTTTTCATTTCCTTTTATTGGTTACGCCTTTTATTCTATTATATTTTCTACATTATTTTTAATTTGTTCCTATTGGTTTTATGCTTTTTTTAGAAAAAATCACAATTTAAGAACAAGTGCTACTTCTTATAAATTTATTTCTACTTCACTCCTATTAATGGTCATTTCTACAATTGGACCTTGGGCTTTAGGAATTATTATGAACACTCTGGGTGCAACTTCACCGTGGTATAAAAATGCCATCTATTTTTACTTACACTTTCAATACAATGGTTGGTTTATTTTCTGTTTGATGGGTGTTTTTTATTTTCTATTGGAAAAATCTAAAATTCCGTTTTCTAAGAAAGTAGCAAATCAATTTTTTAAATTGATGCTAGTATGTTGTGTGCTAACACTGTTTTTATCTTTTTTATGGACAAAACCATCAACAATTATTTATATAATTGCCTTTTCTGGTGGAATTTTACAATTGATTGCAATTAGAATTTTTCACAAACAAATACAAGAAATTAAAATCAAATTAAAGGAATTATTAAAACCACAACTTTATAAATTATTGCAGCTTGTTTTTATTTTATTCTTGCTAAAAATTAGTTTACAGGCATTTACCGGAATTCCTTATTTTTCTGAACTAGCAACTAATATTTTAGATTTTGTAATTGGGTATTTGCATCTAACTTTTTTAGGAATTGTAACAATAGCAACATTCGTTTTTTTAAAGTTTTTCAAATTGATTCAACTTCCAAAAGTTTGGACACAAGTTTACATTCTTGGATTTATTCTATCTGAAGTATTAATCTTTTACAAAGGATTTTCTGCATGGCAACAAACCTACTTAATCGATAATTATTTTATCCTTTTAGTAATTTGTAGCGCTTTAATGCCAATCGGAATTTTAGGAATACTTTTAAAAACCAATTTTACTGCTTCCACTCAGCAAGAATCTCTTTAGCAAATTCGTGACATTGCGAAAAAGTTTCTTTAATATGATCAAAGGTTGTACTAGGGTTTATCAAACACATTCTTAAAACAACTTGATTTTGTAAGATTGTTGTTACCAATAAAGCTTCTTTAGATTTTGTTACTCTTGCAGATATTTCTTGATTCAACTTGTCTAATTCTGGTTCAGATAAATCCATTCCAATCGGATTGTATCGATAATTAATTACCGCCAAAGTTGCTGGAGAAATAACTTCCCAGTTTTTACTTTTACGCAACATATCTTCAGTTTGTTCAGCCAAATCAATATTATACGTTACTGCTTTTTTAAAGGCATCTAAACCATAAGTTTTTATAGACATATAAAATTTTAAAGCTCTAAAACGTCTTGTTAATTGAATTCCGTAATCGTAAAAATTAATTTCAGATTCGTTTCCTTCAATATCACGTAAATATTCTGGTTTTTCAGAAAAAGTATTGCTCAACCAAGATGAATCTTTTACTAATAAACACCCAATTTCGTAAGGCTGATAAAACCATTTATGCGGATCTACAGTTAATGAATCTGCACGTTCAATTCCACGTAAAATTCTACTTCCTTTTTTAGATAAAATTGCACCACCACCGTAAGCACCATCAACGTGCATCCAAAGATTTTCTTTTTCACAAATGTCTGCAATATCATCTAACGGATCAACAGTTCCTGTGTTTGTTGTCCCAGCTGTTGCAATGATACAAAATGGTTGATTTCCTTCTAATCTGTCTTTTGCAATTTCATTTTTTAGTTTGTTAAATCCAATTTTGAATTCTAAATCGGTAGGAATAATTCTTATTTGTTCTTTTTTAAAACCAAGAACTCGAATCGCTTTGATGTTTGATGAATGCGCTTGATCTGATAAATAAATAATCGCTTTAGAAAAATCATCGCCACATTTAATTCTTCTTGCTGTAACTAAAGCTGTTAAGTTTGCCATAGAACCACCGCTTGTAAAAATCCCTCCTCCTTTTTGAACTGGAAAATTAAACATTTTTAACAACCAATTCATCGTTACAATTTCTAATTCTGCTGCTGCTGGAGAAACTATCCATCCACCAGAAAAAATATTAAAACCAGTTGCTAAAGTATCTGCCAACGTACTAATAAAATTACTTGGTCCAGGAACAAATGAAAATGATTTTGGATGTGTTGTTAAATTACTATGCGGAATTACATTTTCCATCACAAAATCTAACACTTCATCAGCTGGCATCGATTTATCTGGTGCTTCTTGTAAAAAAAGATGATCCATTTGAGCTCTAGAAGCAGACGTAACTGGTTTCTTAGAATCAATAGTGTCATAATGTTCAACAATTAAATCTATGATTTTATAACCATAGTTTTTCATTTCTTCTTTAGATAATTCAAATGGCGAATTCATTCGGTTTTAATTTTCTGCAAAAGTACGTCAACTTAACTTCTTTTTTATGATTAAAGTCATAATTTTTAGTTGAAATAAAGACCAACTTTGTCTCTAATTTAAAACAATCACAAATGAATTATATAGAAACAAAAACGGTAGCAGATTATGTAACTGAAAACATAAAAACTGCGCATATTTTCAAAAAACACGGAATCGATTTTTGCTGTGGTGGTGGTATTTCTATTGAAAAAGCTTGCGAAAAAAATAATGTGAATTTTGATGAATTGGTAAGCGAATTAAGCAACTTAGAAAAAAACACTTCTTACTTAAATGATTACAATAAATGGGAACTTGATTTCTTAATTGATTTTATTATAAATACGCATCATAAATATGTTGAAGAAAATTTAATTCTTTTAAAGCAATATGGTGATCGTGTTGCAAAAGTTCACGGACATCATTATACCGAATTATTAGAAATTAAAGAATTAATTCATATAGTTGCTGGCGAATTAGCTTCGCACATGAAAAAAGAAGAATTGATTTTATTTCCATTTATCAAAAAATTAGTAAATGCTAAAAGAGATGGAACTAAAGTTGAAATTCCAAACTTTGGAACGGTTGATAATCCTATCAAAATGATGGAAGAGGAACATGACAAAGCTGGTGATATTTTTAAAAGAATTTCTGAGTTGACAAATACATACAAAACTCCCGAAAACGCTTGTAATACCTTTAAAGCGTTGTATGCAAAACTAGAAGAGTTTGAAGATGATTTGCATCAACATGTACATTTAGAAAACAATATTCTATTCCCTAAAGCCAAACTTATCGAGGTAAGTTTATAAATTGATTTTAAAATCCCTTTTTATGCAACTAAAAAGGGATTTTTTTATGCAGCAAATTTCACTTTTCTTTAATAAGAAGCCGTTATCTTTTCACTATTTTTGCTAAAAATAAGATTCCGGTTGAAAAAAATTATTCTACTTCTTTTATTGATTGTTTCCTTTTCTATCTTTTCTCAAAAAGCAAAGAAGGTTCAAATTATATATTCTGGTGTTACCACTTTTGATGATGCAAAGTTCCCTGGAGCAACTATTTTAACTAGAGATTCTGAAAGATTGGTTGAGATTTATCATGATGGTGCAATTCTTACTTGTCAAAGAGCAATCGTATATAAAAAACAAAATTTATTCAAAGCTTTTGGTAATGTTTTAATCAAACAAGGTGATACCATTACACAAACAAGTAAATATGTAGATTATAACGGAAATACAAAAATGATGTTATCTCACGGAAATGTTGTGTTGAAAGATCCAACAATGACACTAACAACAGATACATTAAACTTTGATAGGAAAAATCAGTTGTTGTTTTACAAACACAACGCTATTATAAAAGACGAAACAAATACTTTAAAAAGTAAAATTGGAAAGTATTTTTTAGAAAATAAAAAATTTACCGCAACAACAAAGGTTACTGTCACAAATCCTGAGCATGTGTTAGAATCTAATCATTTAGATTATTACACAGATTCTTCTATTGCGTATTTGTACGGGCCATCAACAATTACAGGAAAAGACAATACAATTTATACCGAAAGAGGTTTTTATAATACTAAAACTGAGATCTCTCATTTTGTGAAAAAATCGAAAATCTTTTTTAAAGATAAAACCATTGAAGGCGATAGTTTGTATTACGATCGATTTAAAGGATTTGCTTCTGCTACCAAAAACATAAAGTTTATTGATACCATTCAGAATTTTATTGCAAAAGGAAATTATGCAGAATTTTTTGAATTGAAAGATTCAACTTTTATTGTTGATAGAGCTGTTGCTATTTCTTTAATGGAAAAAGATTCGCTCTATATTCATGGTGATACATTGTTAGTTACTGGAAAACCAGAAAACCGAATTATGCGCATTTACAATGATGTAAAAATTTTTAAAGAAGATTTGCAAGGTAAGGCTGATTCTATTCACATGAATCAAACAACTGGATTGACAAGAATGTTTAAAAATCCGATTTTGTGGTCAGGGAAAAATCAAATTACTGGCGATAGTATTCAATTATTAAACAATAAAGAAACTGATAAATTAGATTCTCTAAAAATATTAAACAATGCATTAATTGTTCAGCTTGATACCATTATTGATGGTGTTTCTACTTATAACCAAATTAAAGGTAGAAATATGTTTGGGAAATTTATTGATGGAAAACTCAAGCACTTTTTAGTAAAAGGGAATGCTCAAGTTGTCTATTATAACCGAAGTGAAACAGGATTATTAGAAACAATCACCAAACAAGAATGTAGCTCAATTGAGTTTACATTAGATGAAACCAACAATATAGAATCTGTAAAATACATTAAGAAACCTGAGGGAACTTCATATCCGCCAAAAGATTTACCAATAAATGATAGAACTTTAAAAGGTTTTATTTGGCGAGAAGATGAACAGCCGAAAACAATGGAAGATATTTTTATTGTTGGCGATAAAATTCCGAAGAAAAAGAAAATTACCAATTCTAAATTAGTAAAAGCTAAAGTAAAAGAATAATGAAATCAGATTTTTTTACATATCAAGCACAAACATCTCCTCACCCACTTTCATTAGAAATTTCTCACGCAAAAGGAAGTTTTGTTTACGATACAAATAACAAAAAGTATTTAGATTTTATTGCTGGTGTTTCTGCAAACTCATTAGGGCATAACCATCAAAAAGTAATAGAAGCTATTAAAAATCAGGTAGATAAATATTCACACGTAATGGTTTATGGAGAATTTATTCAGAAACCACAGGTTCAATTATGTAAAGCGCTAGCAAATACAATTTCCACAAAAGAATACGCTGTATATTTAACTAATTCAGGTACCGAAGCCACAGAAGGGGCTTTAAAATTAGCAAAACGTTATACCGGAAAATCAGAAATCATTGCTGCTAAAAATAGTTATCACGGTAATACACAAGGCGC
Organism: Polaribacter sp.; assembly: GCA_029238315.1. Lineage (GTDB taxonomy): Bacteria > Bacteroidota > Bacteroidia > Flavobacteriales > Flavobacteriaceae > Polaribacter. The sequence continues at coordinate 166,342 of JAQWGI010000036.1, forward strand.
GATGAGTGTTTCTGGAGTAGAAGCTCAAAATCAAGCATTTAGACCCTTAGTTCCAGGTGTGAAATTTATCAATTTTAACAACGAATTAGAGCTTGATAGAATCACTAAAAATACAGCTGCTGTAATTTTAGAAACCATTCAAGGGGGCGCAGGATTTATTGTGCCAACAAACAGTTATTTACAAAAGGTAAAATTAAAATGTGAAGCTGTTGGAGCATTACTAATTTTAGATGAAATTCAATCTGGAATCGGAAGAACTGGAACTTTTTGGGGATTTGAGAATTATCAAATAACACCAGATATTATTGTAACAGGTAAAGGTTTAGGTGGTGGTATGCCAATTGGTGCTTTTTTGGCATCAAAAGAAATAATGAGTTGTTTAGCAGACAATCCAAAACTTGGACATATTACAACTTTTGGCGGTCATCCTGTAATTGCAGCAGCTGGTTTAGCCACTATCAATGAAATAAAAAAATCAAATTTAATTAAAGAAACACTCAGAAAAGAAGTATTAATTAGAAGGTTATTACAGCATCCTGAAATTAAAGAAATTCGAGGGAAAGGATTAATGTTAGCTGCAATTGTTAGCAGCCCAGAGATAGCTTCGAAAATAATTTTAGAATGTTTAGAAAAAGGTTTGATATTGTTTTGGCTATTATTTGAAGGCAAAGCAATTAGAATTACTCCGCCTTTAACAATTTCTGATAAGGAAATTAAAAAAGGGTGTCAGATACTTTTAAAAGCTATTGAAAAAGTAACTTAGTTAACTATTAAATTTTTTACAAAAATAAATTATAATGAATAGAATTCAATATGTTGAGAACGAAATTTTAGAATTAAGAAATCAATTACAGAATCACGCACTTTATAAACATCTAAAAAATATAGATGACGTTAAAGTGTTTATGGAAAATCATGTTTTTGCTGTTTGGGACTTTATGTCGCTTTTAAAATTTCTTCAGATAAAGCTCACCCATGTTCAGACTCCCTGGCTACCTTCTAAAACACCCGTTCTTTCGAGGTTTATTAACGAAATTGTACATGGTGAGGAAAGTGATATCAATGAAGTTGGAGAAGCTAAAAGTCACTATGAAATGTATTTAGATGCTATGATGCAAGTTAATGCCAGTACGAAAAAAGTGAATCACTTTACAAAACTTATTCAATTAGAAAATTCGGTTGCGCATTCTTTAAACGAAATTAATATTGATAAAAGAGTTGCTGATTTTGTAAAATTCACATTTTCTATTATTGATACAAATAAAACACATTTGGTTGCGTCTGCATTTACTTTCGGTAGAGAAGATGTAATTCCAGATATGTTTATCGAAATTCTAAAAAACTCAGATGCTGAGAATACAGCCTATAACAAATTAAGGTATTATTTAGAAAGACACATAGAACTTGATGGTGATGAGCATGGTCCTTTATCTCTTAAAATGATTGCTGAACTTTGTGGAAATGATCAACAAAAATGGGATGAAGTGTTAATAGTAGCAAAACAATCTTTAGAAAAAAGAATCGATTTATGGGATGCTATTAACGATTTACTACAAGTTGATAAAAAAAATGATAACAAAGTTGATCATAAAATGCAACTTAGTTAATTAATATAATTAAAGCTCCTAAATAATTTAGGAGTTTTATTATTTCAAGAGTGTATCTAAAACTGCTCTTATTTCGGTTGAATTCCAATTTGCTGCACCTCGTTTTTTAACTATAATCTTTTGAGATGTATCAATAATAAATGTAGATGGTATTGTGCTTTCTTTAAGTTCTTCTGGCGTTTTTGTTAATTGATTATATGTTGGAAATTCGAACTTTTTTTTATTATAAAACTCCGAAACAGTTTCCCAATTTTCATTTGTAACATATAGAAACGTTACCTGATTTTTATAATCGTTGAAAAGTTTTTGCATACTTGGCATTTCTGCAACACAAGGTGCACACCAGGTTGCCCAAAAACTAACAAAAACCACGTTGTTTTCTAACTTATTTAAATTAGTATTATTGGTATTTAAACCTTTTAATTGCCAATCAGTATCTTGAATTTGTTGTTGATTTTCTTTGCTGATTGCTGAAGGGGGAAAAGAAATCAATCGTATAAAAAATACTTTTGTGGGTGGATATATCATTAATCCTATAAGAACTACAAAAGCAATATTTGCAAATTGTTTTTTGTTAATTTTCATTTGTAGATAAAGATACGTTATAAAGTCCAATTTAAAATAAATTACAAAGAATTTTGATAAACCTCATTATTAAAACCATAGTAGCTGTATTAGTTTAATTACGGTAAAAATTAAGAAAAGAATATTATTAGGTGTAGCATAAAAAAAGCTCTTAATTTCTTAAGAGCTTTTTTTGTATATTATAAATGCAAACTATGCAGCATTTTCTTTTTTAATTAAATTCAATGCAGAACCTTCATTATACCAAGCAATTTGCCCTTCATTGTAGGTGTGATTTGCAATAATTATATCTTTGCTTCCATCTGCATGGACAACCTCTAGAGTTAAAGGTTTTCCTGGAGTAAATTCATTTAAATCTACAAAGTTAAAAGTATCATCTTCTTTAATTAAATCATAATCTGCTTCGTTTGCAAAAGTTAATCCCAACATTCCTTGCTTTTTTAAGTTAGTTTCATGAATTCTAGCAAAAGATTTCACTAACACAGCAGCAACTCCTAAATGTCTTGGTTCCATTGCAGCATGTTCTCTAGAAGAACCTTCTCCATAATTATGATCTCCAACTACAATTGTTTTTATTCCTGCCGCTTTATAAGCTCTTTGTGTTTTTGGAACCGCATCATAATCTCCAGAAATCTGACTTTTTACAAAGTTTGTTTTCATATTAAAAGCATTTACAGCACCAATTAAACAATTGTTAGAAATATTATCTAAATGACCACGGAAACGCAACCAAGGCCCGGCCATAGAAATATGATCCGTTGTACATTTTCCATGAGCTTTGATTAATAATTTAACTCCAGATAAATCATTTCCTAAAGGTGTAAATGGTGTTAGTAATTCTAAACGTTCAGAATCATCTTTTACCACAACATTAACATGGCTTCCATCTTCTTCTGGTGCTAAATATCCGTCGTCTTTTACTTCAAAACCTTTTGGAGGCAATTCCCAGCCAGTTGGCTCATCTAACATCACTTCTTCACCGCTCTCATTAATCAGTGAATCTGTCATTGGGTTAAAATCTAAACGTCCTGCAATTGTAATTGCAGCAACCATCTCTGGTGATGCAACAAATGCATGTGTGTTTGGATTACCATCTGCGCGTTTGGCAAAATTTCTATTAAATGAATGTATGATTGAATTTTTTGGTGCATTCTTTGGATCTTCATAACGTGCCCATTGTCCAATACAAGGACCACAAGCGTTTGTAAAAATCTTAGCATCTAAGTTTTCAAAAACTTCTAAAATTCCGTCTCTATCTGCAGTATATCTTACTTTTTCTGAACCAGGATTAATTCCAAATTCAGCTTTAGTTTTTAACCCTTTATCAATAGCTTGTTGTGCAATTGAAGCAGCTCTTGATAAATCTTCGTAAGAAGAATTAGTACAAGAACCTATTAAACCCCATTCTACCTGTAGTGGCCAATCATTAGCGTTTGCTGCAGCATTCATGTCAGCTCCTACTTTTGTAGATAAGTCTGGCGTAAAAGGACCATTTAATAATGGGCTTAATTCTGATAGGTTAATTTCAATTACTTGATCAAAATATTGTTCAGGATTTGCATATACTTCTGCGTCACCTGTTAAATAATCTTTTATAGAATTTGCTGCATCTGCAACATCAGATCTATCTGTAGCACGCAAATAACGCTCCATAGATTCATCATAACCAAAAGTAGAAGTTGTTGCACCAATTTCTGCTCCCATATTACAGATTGTACCTTTTCCAGTACAAGACATTGCTTTCGCTCCTTCTCCAAAGTATTCAACAATAGCTCCGGTTCCTCCTTTTGCAGAAACAATCCCTGCTACTTTTAAAATGACATCTTTTGGGGCAGTCCAGCCAGATAATTTTCCAGTTAATTTTACTCCAATTAACTTTGGAAATTTTAATTCCCAAGCCATTCCTGCCATAACATCAACAGCATCTGCTCCACCAACACCTATAGCAACCATTCCTAATCCACCAGCATTTACGGTATGAGAATCTGTTCCAATCATCATACCTCCTGGAAAGGCATAATTTTCTAAAACTACTTGATGTATAATTCCTGCTCCTGGTTTCCAAAATCCTAAACCGTATTTATTTGATACAGATTCTAAGAAATTAAAAACTTCGTTACTTGTATTTAATGCAGATTGCAAATCTGTACTTGCTCCGTTTTTAGCTTGAATTAAATGATCACAATGCGTAGTTGTTGGTACAGCAACTTTTGTTTTACCTGCTTGCATAAATTGTAATAATGCCATTTGTGCTGTTGCATCTTGTAATGCAATTCTATCTGGAGCAAAATCTACATAATCTTTACCTCTTTCAAATGCTTTGGTTGGAGTTCCCTCCCAAAGATGAGTGTATAAAATCTTTTCTGCAAGTGTTAATGGTTTACCAGTGATGTTTCGAGCAGCATCTACTCTTTCAACAACTTTAGAATAAACCTCTTTAATCATTTCAATATCAAAAGCCATAGGTTGTATTTGTTTAATTTTTGTTTTGCAAAAGTACAAATTTCTATTGATTATTGCGTAATAAACAGTAAATCGAAGCAATTTATAAAGACTTGGTAATTTAACTTTAAAATAAAAGGAATTTATCAAAAAACAATTACCTCAGACTAGTGTAATTATCATATTAATAATAAAGAATATAAAATAAAGCAGATCAATAAGCCGAATCCTGTTTTCTGTTACCAGAATCTTATCATTTATCTAGTTCTAAAATTACTCTTAGAATCAATCTGCCCACCCCTTAGAATCGAACGAGTAGTTCTCAATCTCTAATATACGTGGCATTGCACCGCATAGAGTTTACCTGGTTTCACTACAGCCGAACTGTACTTGCTTTCTGTTGCACTGGTCCTCAATTTACATTGGACGGACGTTATCCGCTATGCTACTCTTTGGTGTCCGGACTTTCCTCCACGCCAAAAGGCGTGGCGATAAGATAGATCTGCTAAATTTTATGCTGCAAAAGTACAAAAAATAAAAAACCCACTTAATTTCTTAAGTGGGAAAATTGCTATGAAAAAGAAATATTAGTTTTTCAACTAATAAGATTATAAAAAGTATAAAATATATTTTAATAATATGTAACAAATGTTACGAAAACATATCTTTTACTTTTTCAAAAAAAGATTTGTCTGAAATATTTGGGCTTGGCTCAAAATTTTCGTCACTTAACATCGATTCAAAAAATTGTCTTTGCTCTTTTGATAGTTCTTGAGGAGTCCAAACGTTGATGTGAATTAAGAAATCTCCATTTCCATATCGCTCAATACTTGGCAAGCCTTTTCCTTTTAAACGTAATATTTTTCCTGATTGTGTTCCTGGGTCAATCTTTATTTTTACTTTACCTGTTACTGTTTCTACTTCTTTACTAGTTCCTAAAACAGCTTCAGAAAGATTAACATACAAATCATAATGAATATTTGTACCCTCTCTTTTAAGTCTATCATGTTGTATCTCTTCAATTAACACTAATAAATCTCCAGGAATAGAATTTTTTCCTGGCGCTTCATTTCCTTTGCCAGCAACTTTTAACTGAACACCTTCTGTTACACCAGCAGGAATTTGAATTGAAACGGTCTCTTCTTTTACAACAAGACCGTTTGCGTCAGAATCATTTGGTTTTGACTTAATGCTTTGCCCAGCGCCCTGACATGTTGGACATGTTGCTGCCGTTTGCATTCTTCCCAAAATGGTATTGGTAACTCTAGTTACTTGCCCTGCTCCATTACAAGTTGTACAAGTTGAATATGTTACACCATCTGCCTGAACTTTTCGACGAACTTTAACTTTTTTCTCAATGCCTTTTGCAATTTCTTCTAAAGTTAACTTTACACGAATACGCATATTACTTCCTTTAACTCTAGCCTGACGTTGACCTCCGCCACCGAAACCGCCACCGAAACCGCCGCCGAAAATATCTCCAAACTGACTAAAGATATCCTCCATATTCATTCCGCCGCCGCCAAATCCGCCGCCACCATGACCACCTTCAAATGCTTGGTGCCCATACTGATCGTATCTTGCTTTTTTATTATCGTCGCTTAAAATTTCATAGGCCTCTGCAGCTTCTTTAAATTTTTCTTCTGCAGTGACATCATCCGGATTTTTATCTGGATGGTACTTTATTGCCATCTTTCGATACGCTTTTTTTATCTCTGCTGCTGAAGCTGATTTACTAATTCCTAATATTTCGTAAAAATCTTTTTTTGCCATAATTTCTAGTCTCTGTTGCAAGTATCAGTTTTCACTGTTTACTACTATTGCATACTCTAATTTATTGTCCTATTACTACTTTTGGGAAACGAATAATTTTATCACCTAACTTGTATCCATTTTCAATACAATCAATAACTTTTCCTTTTAATTTATCTGTTGGAGCAGGAATTTGAGTAATTGCTTCATGAATGTCTGCATCAAATGCATCTCCTGATTTCACAGTCATTACAGTTAAACCTTTTTGTTCTAGTGTCTTTTTTAACTTATCGTTAATCAATTGCATTCCTTTTAACAACTCTTTGTCTTTGGCTTTTTTAATTTCTGCCAAACCTCTGTCAAAATCATCCATAACTGGCAGTAAACTTGTCATTAATTCCTGACCAGCTGTTTTAAACAGTTCTATTCTCTCTTTTGTAGTTCTTTTTTTGTAGTTTTCAAACTCTGCAAATAAACGCAAATATTTATCTTTTTCAAGTTGAATAATTTCTTCGGCAGTTGGCTCTTCTATAATAACCTCTTGATTTTCTTCTGTTTTTGCTTCAGGTTTAGTGTTGTATATTTCTTCTTCTTGTATCTTATCTTCTGTACTCATTTTTTGTAAAACGTTAAATTGTAAACAATTTGTTTGCAATAATTTTGCCAATAAAAAAATAGTGTCAAACTGACACTATTTTATAGTAAAACATTGAATTATAATCAGTATTAATCTTCTATTCTTTCAATTTTAGCTCCAATAGATTTTAAACGAGCTTCAATATTTTCATAACCTCTATCAATTTGCTCAATGTTATTGATAATTGATGTACCTTTTGCAGATAATGCAGCAATTAACAATGAAATACCAGCTCTAATATCTGGAGATGTCATTTTAGTTGCTTTTAATTGCGATTTATGATCGTGACCAATTACTACAGCTCTGTGTGGATCTGACAAAATCACTTTTGCGCCCATATCTATCAATTTATCAACAAAAAACAGACGGCTTTCAAACATTTTTTGATGAATTAAAACAGTTCCTTTAGCCTGAGTCGCAATCACCAAAACGATACTTAATAAATCTGGAGTAAATCCTGGCCAAGGTGCATCCGATACCGTTAAAACAGAACCGTCTATATAGTTTTGAATTTCGTAAGTTTCTTGAGAAGGAATGAAAATATCGTCTCCTTTTCTTTCTAATTCAATTCCTAATTTTCTAAATACATTCGGAATTTGACCTAAATCTTTCCAGCTAACATCTTTAATTGTCAATTCAGATTGCGTCATTACAGCAACTCCAATCCAAGAACCAATTTCAATCATGTCTGGTAAAATTCTATGACGACAACCTTTTAATTCTTTTACCCCTTCTATAGTTAATAAATTAGAACCAACACCTGAGATTCTTGCTCCCATAGCGTTTAGCATTTTAGACAATTGCTGAATATACGGTTCACATGCTGCGTTGTATATTGTAGTTGTACCAGTTGCTAAAACAGCTGCCATTAAAATATTTGCTGTACCAGTTACAGATGCTTCATCTAGCAACATTTCTGTTCCATATAACTCTTCTGCTTCTACTCCGTAAAAATATTCTTCTCTGTTGTATCTAAACTTTGCTCCTAAACGTATAAAACCCTCAAAATGAGTATCTAATCTTCTTCTCCCTATTTTATCTCCACCAGGTCTTGGAATATACCCTTTACCAAAACGAGCTAATAAAGGACCAACAATCATTATAGACCCCCTTAAAGAACTACCATCTCTCTTAAAATCTGCTGATTCTAAATAATCTAAATTAATATCATCTGCTTGAAAACTATACGAATTTGACGCTAATTTTTCTATTTTAACTCCTAATTCTCCTAAAATAAAAATTAATTTATTGACATCTATAATATCAGGAATGTTATCAATAACTACTTTCTCTGGAGATAGTAATACTGCACAAATAACTTGTAAGGCTTCATTTTTTGCTCCTTGCGGAGTAATTGTACCATTTAATTTGTGACCACCTTCAATTTTAAATGATGCCATAATTATTTTCTTCTATTATTATTATTATTTCTATTGTTATTTGACTTGTAGTTTTTAGCGTTGCTTTTACCTTGTTGTGAGGTCCTCTTCTTAAGTAAATCTTTACTTTCTGAAAGAGTTTCTTCAGAATTTCTTATGTCAATTTTTGCATCCGATAAATCATACAAATGATTAAAAATTACAGCATCATCAACAGTATCCTTGTTCCAGTTTAGATAACATTTTTTCATGTGATTGGCTATTGTGTATACCAAAGCAGCTCTTTTCTCTCCCTCTTCCCAAGCTAATGCAACATCTATCATTGCTTGAATATTGTTTCCATAATAACGATATCTAGATGCTGATTTTGGATACGGCAAAGATTCTGGTTTTTCTTGCAATTCTTCTTTAGATGGTTTTTCGTAGGGCGAATCTGCGTCTAAACCAAATCCAGACATAATAAATAATTGATCCCATAATTTATGTTTAAAATCTGGCACATCCCTTAGGTGTGGTTGTAAATTACCCATAACATCTACAATTGCTTTTGCCATGGTGTTTCTTGCTTCTTTATCTTCTAAAGCAACGCAATGATCTACTAATTTTTGGATATGTCTGCCGTATTCTGGGATAATCATTAACGGTCTTTCTGAGTTGTATTCTAATTGGAATTCCATTCTAAGTTATATTGAAATTATAAAGCAAATTGCTTTCTATTTCTTTCGTTTTTTGAAGTATTTTAATGTTTGCAAATTAGGTATTTATTTTAAGTAATCAAAAATTAAAGTGGGGGTATTTTAACCAATTACTTTTAACTTAGCAAACTGTAATAATAGTTTTTTCTTACCGACTGTACCAAACTTAATTTCTGCTTTTTTATTTGGTCCACTTCCTTCCAAGTTTAGCACTTCTCCATTTCCAAAACGATTGTGCTCTACCAAAGTACCAATAATAATAGTACTATCAAAAAGGTTGCTAGCTTCAGAAGATGAATTGGATATTTTTTTTAATTTTTTTGGAGGAACAAAAGGTTGCTCTTTTTTCGCTTTAAACTCTTGTTTTTTACGCTGAATTGGCTTTTGAAAGCGAATGGTTTTTGAAGGTGTGTCAAATAAACTTGCATCTACAAATCTATTTATGGAGGCTGTTGGTTTTTTTGGTGTTAAATACTCTAAAAAACTTTGATCAATTTCCTCTAAAAACCTACTTGGTTCTGCATCAGTTAATTTACCCCATCTGTAACGCGTTTGCGCATAACTTAAATAAGCTTGATGTTCTGCTCTTGTAAGCGCAACATAAAACAGTCTGCGTTCTTCTTCTAGTTCACTTCTGGTATTCATGCTCATACCAGAAGGAAATAAATTTTCTTCTAAACCAACAATATAAACATACGGATACTCCAACCCTTTAGACTGATGAATGGTCATCATAGAAACCCGAGGAGTATCATCTTTTTTATCGGAATCAAAATCAGTCGCCAAAGCAACATCTTCTAGAAATGAAGTTAAAGATGCATTTTCTCCTGTTTCTATTTTATCTGTAATAAAATCTTTAATTCCGTTTAATAACTCTTGAACATTTTCTACTTTGCTAACAGATTCTGGCGTTCCGTCTTTTTCTAAATCTTTAATTAAACGCACTTGTTTTACAACAATATCTGCAATTTCAAAAGCATTTTTTGTTTGCGAATCAATTTGCAAACGCAAAATTGTATTGACAAAATCTTGCAATTTATTTTTGGTTCCAGAATTAATTTTTAAATCAACTTTATCTAGATGTTTTAAAATTTCAAAGATTGATTTTTTATAATGATTTGCTGCAATTGTTAATTTATCAATTGTGGTTTGACCAATACCTCTTGCTGGGTAATTAATAACTCTTTTTAGTGCTTCTTCATCGTTTGGGTTGATTAATAATCTTAAATAAGAAAGTAAATCTTTAATTTCTTTTCGTTGATAAAACGAAATTCCACCATATATTTTATATTTAATATTTTTATTTCGCAAAGCATCTTCTAGTGCTCTAGATTGAGAATTTGTTCTGTATAAAACAGCAAAAGCATCAGCAGTTAACTGTTTATTCATCATGTTTTCCCAAATAGATTTTGCAACAAAACGCCCTTCTTCTCCATCAGAAATAGAACGCATTACTTTTATTTGCTCACCTTCATCGTTAGATGTCCAAACAACTTTATCTAAACGTGTTTTGTTTTTTTCAATAACAGAGTTTGCAGCATTTACAATGTTTTTGGTAGAACGATAATTTTGCTCTAATTTAAAGGTTTTTACATCTGGATAATCTTTCTGAAAATTTAAAATATTATTGATGTTTGCACCACGAAAACTATAAATACTTTGCGAATCATCTCCAACAACACAAATGTTCTGAAAACGATCTGCCAACGCTTTTACTATTAAATACTGAGAATGGTTTGTATCTTGATACTCATCAACCATAATATACCTAAAACGATCTTGGTATTTTGCCAACACATCTGGAAAACGTGCCAAAACCTCATTAGTTCTTAATAATAAATCATCAAAATCCATAGCACCAGATTTAAAGCACCTAGCAACATATTCTTTATAAATTTCGCCAACTTTTGGCCTACTAGCATGCAAATCTGCTTCTACTAAATCTGAATTATTAAAATAGGCGTTTACAGTAATTAAACTATTTTTTAAAGATGATATTCTGCTCAAAATTTGTTTAGGCTTGTATCGATCTTTATCTAGCTGCATTTCTTTAATTATTGATGCAATTAATCTAACAGCATCTTGCGTGTCATAAATTGTAAAGTTAGATGGAAAGCCTAATTTATCTGCCTCTGAACGTAAAATTCTTGCAAAAACAGAGTGAAATGTTCCCATCCATAAATTTTTAGATTCACTCGCTCCAACGACACCCGCAATACGTTCTTTCATTTCTCTTGCCGCCTTGTTTGTAAATGTTAGCGATAAAATATTAAAAGCATCTACACCTTGCTGCATCAAATGAGCAATTCTATAAGTTAATACACGTGTTTTACCAGAACCTGCACCTGCAATAATAATCATAGGGCCGTCTTTTTGTAAAACTGCGTCTTTTTGGGCTGGATTTAAAGAATCTAGATATTTTGACAATTGAAGAAATTTTTAAAGTGTAAATTTAGGGAATGTTGATCAATTTTATTTACAAATTCACAAATTTATAAATACATTTACATCATTAATTTATTTATCATGAAAAAACATTTCTTTTTAGTACTGTTTACACTGCTTTCTTCAATAGCTACATCTCAAAATAGTCAAGTAAACGGAAAAATAATTAAAAATTTTGGACAAACTTTTAGCGTAGAAAACCCAGAAATCAAAACGGATACTTCAACTGATTTAAAAGTAATTTTTGATGTTTCGAATACATCCTCCAAAAATAATGTTATTAATAAAAACATTGTTACTGCTGCTCGATTTTTAAATATGCATGCCAATGAAGGAATGAATTTAGAGCAATTAAAAGTTGCCATTACAATTCATGGAGCTGCTTGGAAAGATGTGCTAACCGATGGCGCTTATAAAACCAAATTCGGTGTTGTAAATCCAAACACAAAATTGATTAAAGAGTTGACCGAAGCAGGTGTTGATGTTATTATTTGTGGACAAACTGCAAGTTTTAGAAAGGTGGATAAATCATTAGTAAACCCAAATGTTAAGTATGCACTTTCTGCAATGACAGCTTTATTACAATATCAAAATAATGGGTATAAATTTATTAAGTTTTAGTTGATGGATCTAGGTTTTATAGAAATTACTGGAATTATTTTATTAATTGGTATTTTAGGCTTTTACTTTTTAAAAGTGCAAGCATCCGCTAAAAATAATCAACAAAAGGTTGATGTTTTTGCTGATAGAAAAAAAGAAGCATTACCTATAAAATTACAAGCATATGAAAGAATGTTGTTGTTTTGTGAACGGATTAACCCTGTAAAAATGCTGGTTCGTGTAAAACCAAATTCGACATCTGTAGATGAATACCTATTTTTAATTCTTCAAAATATAGAGCAAGAATTTGAACATAACCTAGTGCAGCAATTGTACATTTCAGATGCTTGCTGGAATGTAATTATAACCTCTAAAACCTCTATTATTAATAGATTAAAGCAAGTAGCACTTTCTAGTGAAAATTCACAAGATTTTAGAGAAAAAGTAATGTTATCGTATCAAAATAATGCATCAGCTACAGAAGCACCGATTGCATTTATAAAATCAGAAATTAAAAAATATATTTAAAGGTCTTTTTTGACAATTCAAATATGGTTTTTAAAAAAGAAAAGCCCTAAATAAATTTAGAGCTTTTTGTGTTTTATATAAACATCTATAATTTACAGCTCTAATCGGATTCCGAATTTATAATTTCTTCCTCTTGTATTGTACCCAATTGTTTCTTCGTAATCTGCATTTAAAACATTGGTAATTGCCCCGAAAAAAACTACCTGATTATTTAACACCTTATAGTTTGTAGTAAAATCTACAATTTGATACGATTCTAGCTGTTGGGAAAGTGTTGCAAAAGTAACTGCATCATAAAATCTACCTGTTCTTGCTCCAACATTTTTATAAGCAACAGATAAAAAAAACGCATTGGTTGGCTCGTAATTAAGTTGTGCTGTTAACTTGTCAGCAGGTATATAATCTGCATCTGAGTTCTTATCTGTATAAGTATAACCAATCGTAAAATTAATTTCTGATATTGGGTCTATACTCATAAAAGTTTCGATTCCTTTTGCGTTAATTGTTGTGTTTGAATTTTCGTATTGCCCCCAAGGAGAAATTGATAAATTTCTGTAAATCAGAGCGTTAGACTCTACCCTGTCAAAATAAACCAAATTTAATTGTAACCAATTTTGATATGAAGATTCAAATCCAATTTCAAAAGTTTTGTTAGTTTCAGGTTCCAAATCTGTATTTCCGTAAACAGAAAATAATTGGTATAAACTTGGTGCAATAAATGCAGAACTGTAAGATGATAATAATTTTAAAGATACATCTTCTAATGCATCAATATTTAATGACGGGTTTATGTGATACACAAAGTGCGATCCATAATTGCTGTGTCTATTTAATCTTCCTCCAGCATTTATGGTTAAATTAAAATCTGTTGTGTATACAAAAGAACCGTATAAATCTAAAGCATTAAAGTTTGCAAGATCATTATTAATATTTCCCCACGGAGAATTGGTTTGATTTTTATGTTCTTGATAATTAATACCCGTTATAAATTGTGTGGTGTTATCAATTCTATAATTATGTACAGCATCAATATTAAAAGAACTACCCTCGTATGATTCTGTTAAGAAAACTCTTTCTACCTTATTTAAAGTTACAGAAGCAATAATGCTACCATTCGTGTAATTATAGGTTGGTTTTAAACCAACTCTAATCTGTTTTTGAATTACTTCGTTTGTGTCTGAATCTGTATTTTTACCACCATCATAACTATATGCCAACTCATCAATATTAAAAAATGAATCAATATTTAACTGGTCTGAGAATTGATAACCCAGTTTAGCAAATCCATTTTCGCTATAAAAAGGATCTGTGGTAAACGGTTGATTAGAAATTGATTTTGCTGCAGAAAGCCCATCAACCTCCGTTACATTAATGGATGCTAAGTAATTAAATGCATGTATAGTGCCTCTTACAGCTGCGTTTAAATTAGTGTCTGGCAAATTTTTAGTTGAAGAAGTTGCTGAATTATTTGTCCCATAACTAGTTTCAAAAGTTCCAGAAAAAGCATTTTTTGACGCTTTTTTTAGGATTATATTTACAACTCCTGTGGCTGCACCAGAACCATACAAAGTACTAGAAGCCCCTTTCATTACCTCAATTGACTCAATTTGACTTAAACTCAACAAACGCAAATCAAACTCTAAACTAATTCCGGTTGGATCAATTAACGGAACGCCATCTACCAACACCAACACTTGTCTATTTCTACCACCTCTTACATAAGTACCTTTTACTTCTCCAAAAACAGAATTTGATCCTTTTATTTCAACTCCAGGTACTGAATTCAATAATTCTAACACTGTCTTACCCGCATTACTCTTTATTTCTTCTTGCGAAATCTTGGTAATAACTTTACCTACTTTTTCTCTCTTTAATTTAAATTTCGTTGCAGAAATTATAACTTCATCTAACCGAATTGATTTTTCTTCAGTCTGTTGTCCAAAAGTGCTTGTACTTGCCATAATAAAAGCAAATACAGAAGTAACAAATAATTTTTTGTTCATTTTAATGATTTAATTTAACAAATAAATCAGGAAATTTTGTACAAAATGAATGGTACAAAAACTTTTATCCCGAAAGTTTTTACTCTTTGAATAGTGGCAGGTCTCCTGACTTGTTTTATGTTATTTCACCTTCCCAGTAAAAAATTACCAGTGGTAAAAGAAAGAAATAACATCCCATAGTTGGGTGCCGAATCAAATTCGACATAAACTTACAGTTGCGGGAACAGCTTTGGACTAATAATTATAAAAATTATGTCACCAAATTCCCTTTTAATTCATCAACTTAGTATTTATTGATAAAACCAAAAATTCGCTGCAAAAGTAGGTCATTTTTATGCATTTATAAAACTTTATTCACTACAATTTTTGTAACCTTGTAGTATTAAATATTTACGATGAAAAAATTTTTTAGTTTAGTATTTGTAATCACTTTACTTGTTGGATGCAAAAAAGAAAATAGTAATATACCCAATAATAAAGATATTAAACCTAAAATTAAAATAAAGCACGCTAACGGCTTTGATGTTCAATATTTTAACGGATTTAAAAAACTAATAATAAAATCGCCTTACCCAAATTCTAAAGAACAGTTTAAGTACATTATATTAAATTCTGATAAAAAAAGTAAAACAACGATTACTGGCACAAAAATTACCACTCCAATTAAAAATATTGTTGTAACATCTACTACACACATACCAATGCTGGAGTTACTGAATGTAGAAAACTCATTAATTGGCTTTCCGCATACAAATTACATTTCATCACCTAAGACAAGAGCTAGGATTGATAATAATTTAGTGATTGAAGTTGGCAAAAAAGCATCATTAAATACAGAAATATTATTAGATTTAAATCCAGATGTTGTGATTGGATTTAGCATGAACAGCACAAATAAGTCTTTAAATTTAATTGAAAAATCTGGCATTCCTGTTATATTAAATGGAGATTGGCTAGAGAAAACACCACTTGGAAGAGCTGAATGGATTAAGTTTTTCGGGGTTTTATTCAATAAAGAACAAGAAGCTGATAGTATTTTTAACATAATTGAAAGCAACTATAAAGAAGCACAATTAATTGCAAGTAGCGCAAAGAAAATCCCAACAGTTTTATCTGGCGCAATTATGAATAAAGATATCTGGAATTTACCAGGAGGAGAAAGCTTTGTCGCTCAGTTTTTAAAAGATGCGAATACTAATTATTTATGGAAAAAATCTAAAGGAAAAGGAAGTTTATCTATAAGTTTTGAAAGCATACTAGATCGTGGAAAAGAGGCAGATATCTGGATTGCACCTGGCTATTTCTCTAATAAAGAACAAATGCTTCAAAGCAACACTAATTATAAATCATTTAATGCCTATAAAAAAGATAACGTTTTTACTTTTGCAAATAAAACAGGTAAAACCGGTGGTGTTATTTACTATGAGTTAGGACCAACAAGACCTGATTTGGTTTTAAAAGATATAATTAAAATAGCACACCCTGAGTTGATAAAAAATTACACACCTACTTTCTTTGAAAGGATGAATTAAGCATTGTAAATTTTTCGCAATGGAATCGGTAAATCTACTCCTTCTGCAATGTATCTCTTATGAACTGCCTCTTTTAAATCACACTTTAGCTTAAACTCTTGAAAAGGTTCGTTTAACCAAACATAAGCACGTAAATGAATAAAACTTTCTGTTACATCAATAAAACGTACCATAATCTGATGCTCTTCTGTCAACACTTCCTCTGGCGTTCTATTATCTATAACATGGTTTAATTTTACAGCTTCTTCCTGAATAATTTTTTTTGCCAAATCTACATTAGCGTTTAAACCAATTTTAAAATTATTAAAACTTAATATATGAGAATCTTCAATAGTATGATTTAAAATAGATTCTGTACTAATAATTGAATTCGGGATAATTAAACGCTTGTTTTCAAAATTATTTATAATGGTATGACGCAATGTAATGTCTTGTACAATCCCAATTCTTTCTTCATCAATTTTAATATAATCGCCTACTCTAAAGGGTTTAAAGATTACAATAAAAACGCCTGCAATTAAATTAGACAATGCTGCCTGTGCTGCAAAACCAATGATTGCTGCTAAAATACCTGCTCCAGAAAAAATTATTGTGGCTTTACTTCTCAAAGAAGGAACGATATAAATTAGATATACAATGGCACACAATCCTAAGAAAAACTTAATAGAGTTTTTTAAGAAAAAGATACTTGTACCACCAAAACGATTTGTAGTGGTATGCTTAATGCGCCAAACAATAAAATATCTAATAATTCTAGAAAGAATCCAAGTTATAAATAAAACAAATAAACTGTAAAACAAGATGCTCCAAAAGCCATCAAGTTTCAAAAAATCATTTATATAGTTTTTCATATGGCTCATACTTTAAAACAGTGTTGTTTGATTTTCATCATCTTTATCTCTTTGCTCTGCTTTCTTCTTCTCAATTATTTTCTGCAGTGCTCTTTTTGCTTTTTCTTCGCTACTTATTGAAGCTCTTTCTTCTGAAGCAACCAGTGTAGTTTGAACTTCTAAAGGTAACACATCTTTTGTTAAATCTTTTACATCTTTAACTTGTTCTTTCTCTTCTGAAATCGTTTCTTCAGGTGCTTTATAAGGCAAAGAGCCTAACAAACTAACTTGCTTTACTTTGTCTTTTGACAATTGATTACCTTGTGCTTTAATTCCTTTTACAGCAATAAACTCCTCAAAATTAACCTCTATATTGTCTAAACTACGTTTAGAAAACTGAACATCTGCAACAGGTCTGTAATCTGTAGATATAATTTCTAATTGCGATTTTGGATGCTCAGATATAAAAAGTTCTTCTTTATCTACCGTTTCTATAAGAAAACGTTTTACAAAATAAATTTCTTTATCACCATCAAAATAAATAGCAGATATAGGTTTTTTAGGATTCCACTTTTCTAAGATAATCAGATCATCTTCAAATCTACTTGCTAAATTTGGAGTAACTGCTTTTATCATTCCACATTGTAAAGCAATTAGCAGCTTGTCTTTTGCTCTAAACTCACCTAGCAACTCTCCTCTTTCATCAACATTTAAGCGCTGAACCGTATCGTCAAACCAAATTTTTCTTGGTTTTAATGTAGAGGCTCCCGCAGATTTAAACTCTACTTTTTTTATTGGATATTTAGTAATCGTATTACCTCGAACACCTCTTCCTTTTAGGGCTAAATCTGCAAAATCAATGTCCCATTTTAACTTTTTAATACTACCAACAGCTCTTATATTAACGGTAACTAGCTCTGCTTCTCCATTTGGATTTGCACTAAAATAGAGCACTTTAGAGTTTTTATTTCCATTTGTTAGATCATATTCTTTATCTCTTGTAACTCCGGTTACATTAAAGCGTTTCATGTAACTAGGGCCGTTTTTCCCATCACGATACATCATATTATATACCGTTCTTTTGTCTTTCTTTTTAAATACTGATATATGAATAATTCCTTTTCCAACAAATGTTTTACTTGCTACTTTAGTAACAATCATTTGCCCATCTTCTCTAAAGACAATAATATCATCAATATCTGCACAATCTGTAACATACTCATCTTTTCGTAAAGAAGTTCCTATAAAGCCCTCTTCTTTATTTACGTATAATTTTGTGTTACGCATTACCACTTTTGTAGCAACAATATCATCAAAAATTCTGATTTCAGTTTTACGTTCTTTTCCAGCTCCGTAAGTTGACTTTAAACCTTTAAAAAAATCAATTGCAAACTCAATTAAATTTGCCAAGAAGTTTTTAACCTCAGCAATTTTATCTTCTAAACTTTCTATATGTTGCTTTGCTTTGTCAATATCAAACTTAGAAATTTTCTTAATCCTAATTTCTGTTAATCGAACAATATCTTCTTCAGTAATCGCCCTTTTTAAATGCTTAATATATGGTTGTAATCCTTTATCAATCGCTTTGATAACACCACTCCAAGTTTCTTCTTCTTCAATATCACGATAAATTCTATTCTCAATAAAAATGCGTTCTAAAGAAGCAAAATGCCATTGTTCTTCTAATTCATTTAACTGAATTTCTAGTTCTAATTTTAAAAGTGCAACAGTATTATCTGTTGATTTTCTAAGAACTTCGTGAACACCTATAAATACAGGTTTGTTTTCTTCAATTACACAACACAAAGGCGAAATTGAATTTTCGCAATTGGTAAATGCATACAAAGCATCTATGGTTTTGTCTGGAGAAATTCCTGGCGGTAAATGCACTAATATTTCTACATTAGCCGCGGTATTGTCTTCAATTTTTTTAATTTTTATCTTCCCTTTTTCATTGGCCTTAATAATACTATCTATGAGTGTAGTAGTTGTTGTACCGTAAGGAATTTCTGTAATTACCAGTGTTTTTTTATCTAACTGAGAAATCTTTGCACGTACTCTAACTTTTCCTCCACGTTTTCCTTCATTATAATTGGTAAAATCTGCAATACCACCTGTTAGAAAATCAGGAACAATTTTAAAACTACGTCCTTTTAAATGTTTGATAGAAGCATCTATCAATTCATTAAAGTTATGTGGTAAAATTTTAGTTGACAAACCAACCGCAATCCCTTCACCTCCTTGTGCCAATAACATTGGGAATTTTACAGGAAGATTTATAGGTTCTTTTCTACGACCGTCATAAGAGGCTTGCCATTCTGTAGTTTTCGGATTAAAAACAACGTCTAGTGCAAATTTAGAAAGACGTGCTTCAATATATCTTGATGCAGCTGCACGATCACCAGTTAAAGTATTTCCCCAGTTTCCTTGCATATCAATCAGTAATTCTTTCTGACCAATTTGCACCATAGCATCACCAATTGAAGCATCTCCGTGCGGATGATATTGCATGGTATGACCAACGATATTCGCTACTTTATTGTAACGCCCATCGTCTAAATCTTTCATAGAATGCATAATTCTACGTTGCACAGGCTTAAAACCGTCATCGATTGCAGGAACCGCTCTCTCTAAAATTACATACGAAGCATAATCTAAAAACCACTCCTTGTACATTCCTGTAACTTTGGTAATTGTTTCTTCTTGCGACGAGTCGTCAAAATTATTTATTTCCTCTTCGTGTTCGTAATTATTATTTTCCTCGTTCATTTAAAAAACGTTTATTCGTTTAGGAGTTTAACTATCTTCTTGTTTCTCTATTTATTCCTTCCCTTTGGGAAGGTTAGGACGGGATTACTTTTTATATCCTATTTTCTTTCTTTCAGATTTTTCTTCTTTCTTCTCAATTAATTCATCTAAATAATTAAAAACCAATTCTATGTTTTTTGAATTGTTTGTCAATTTCTTTTTGATGTTTTCTATTTCCAATTGTAATGATAAATTATCACTTAACAATTGACGCATTCTTGTAAATATTCTAATGATTTTAATATTTACGGCAATTGCTCTTTCACTTTTTAAAACACTGGATAACATTACAACGCCCTGCTCTGTAAAAGCCATTGGAGCGTAACGTAAACCCATTTTGTCAGAATTGGAGGTCACAAATTGTGATCTCCAATTTTCAAACTCGTTTTTAGTTAATTCAAACATAAAATCGTTTGGGAAACGATTTAAATTTCGTTTTACTGCTTGTTTCAACACTCTTGTTTCTACCTGATATAACTCCGCCAAATCTCTATCTAACATTACTTTTTGATAGCGAATCAAATAAATTTTATTAGTTATGATTTCATCTGGAACCATATTCCTTTCTTATTCTTTTTGCATTTTTTTTATTTGAAGGTCACAAATTGTGGCCTCCAATTTTATTTTCCCTTATTTATTTGACAACAACATTGATATAATTATCAAAATCATACTTACAATTCCTAAATAAGAAGATCCGTTTTTATTCCAAGATTTGTCTTTATAATCAATTTTAAAAAAATGAATAATTATCAAAATGAATGCAATAACAGCAATTATATATCTTACATTATCATTCATAATTTTAATTATCTTCAATTAAATCCAATTCCACTTTTAAATTCTCAATAATAAACTTTTGTCTGTCTGGCGTGTTTTTTCCCATATAAAAAGAAAGCATTGCTTCTACAGACATTTCTTTATCTAACATAACTGGATCTAAACGAATGTCATTTCCAATAAAATGAACAAATTCGTTTGGAGAAATTTCCCCTAAACCTTTAAATCGAGTTATTTCGGGTTTACCTCTTAACTTTTCAATTGCTTCTTTTTTTTCTTCATCAGAATAACAATAATAAGTGTCTTTTTTATTTCTAACTCTAAACAATGGTGTTTCTAAAATATATAAATGTCCGTTTTTTATCACTTCAGGAAAAAACTGCAAAAAGAATGTAATTAATAACAATCTAATGTGCATTCCGTCAACATCTGCATCGGTTGCTATAACAATATTATTATAACGTAAATTTTCGATTCCGTCTTCTATATTTAACGCTGCCTGCAGTAAATTAAACTCCTCATTTTCGTACACAATTTTTTTAGACAATCCGTATGAATTCAAGGGTTTTCCTTTTAAACTAAAAACTGCTTGCGTATTTACATTTCTAGATTTTGTTATAGAACCAGAAGCTGAATCTCCCTCAGTAATAAATAAAGTTGTATCTAAATAATTCTCTTTTTTTGTATCACCAAAATGCACACGACAATCGCGTAGTTTCTTGTTGTGTAAACTCGCTTTCTTTGCTCTATCTTTTGCTAACTTTCTGATTCCAGATAGCTCTTTACGTTCACGTTCTGCTTGTAAAATTTTACGATGTATTGCTTCTGCTGCGTCTGTGTTTTTATGTAAAAAGTTATCTAACTTTGTTTTTACAAAATCGTTGATAAAGGTTCTAACAGTAGGCAAATCTCCGCCCATTTCTGTAGAACCTAATTTTGTTTTTGTTTGACTTTCAAAAACAGGTTCCATCACTTTTATTGCAATGGCAGAAATAATTGATTTTCGAATGTCTGACGATTCATAATTTTTACCAAAATATTCTCTTACGGTTTTTACAATCGCTTCTCTAAAAGCCGCTTGATGCGTACCACCTTGTGTTGTATGTTGACCGTTTACAAACGAATGATATTCTTCTGAATACTGCGTTTTACTGTGCGTAATTGCTATTTCAATATCTTCATCTTTTAAATGAATTATTGGATATAACAAATCTGAAGCTGTTGTGTTTTCTTCTAGTAAATCTTTTAACCCGTTTTCTGAATGAAATTTTTCTCCATTAAAAACGATTGTTAAACCCGTATTTAAGTATACATAGTTTTTTAACATTTTGGCAACATATTCATTTCTGAATTTGTATTTCCCAAAAATGGTCTCATCTGGCACAAACTGAACTTTGGTTCCTTTTCTTAAAGACGATTCTTGTGCTTCTTCAACCTCTATTAAGTTTCCTTGATTAAATTCTGCCCAAGCTGTTTTGTGCTCTCTTACAGATTGTACTTTAAAGTAATCAGACAATGCATTTACCGCTTTTGTACCAACACCATTTAATCCAACCGATTTTTTAAATGCTTTCGAATCGTATTTTCCACCCGTGTTCATTTTAGAAACTACATCAACTACTTTTCCTAACGGAATTCCACGACCATAATCTCGAACAGTTACTTGTTTATCTCTAATAGAAATTTCAATAGTTTTACCAGCGCCCATTACATATTCATCAATAGAATTGTCTAAAACTTCTTTTAATAAAATATAAATTCCATCATCTGGTGAAGAGCCATCACCAAGCTTACCAATATACATTCCTGGACGCATACGAATATGTTCTTTCCAGTCTAAAGAGCGAATATTATCTTCTGTATATTTTGTTTCTTGTGCCATAAAATTTGTGGGTTGTATGCCTTGCTAAAATAACAATTAGCAGAAAAAATAAAAAACTCTGTTGAATTAGTTATCAACAGAGTTTTTAAGTTTTTATTGCTGATTTTATCTTGGCAATTACACGTTAAATCTAAAGTTCATCATATCACCATCTTGTACAATATATTCTTTTCCTTCAATGGCTAATTTACCAGCTTCTTTTACTTTTGCTTCATTACCTAAAGCTACATAATCGTCATATTTTATAACTTCTGCTCTAATAAAACCTTTTTCAAAATCTGTATGAATTACTCCTGCAGCTTGTGGCGCTGTATCGCCAACATTAATTGTCCATGCTCTTACTTCTTTTACACCTGCGGTAAAATATGTTTGTAAGTTTAATAATTTATAGGCAGCTCTAATTAATTTTGATGCACCTGGTTCTGTTAAGCCAATATCTTCTAAAAATACTTGGCGCTCTTCATAATCATCTAACTCATTAATATCTGCTTCTGTACCAACTGCTAAAATGATAATTTCTGCAGCTTCATCAGCTACAGCTTTTTTCACTGCATCAACATATGCGTTTCCGTTAACGGCAGAATTTTCATCAACATTACATACATACAAAACAGGTTTTGCTGTAATCATTTGTAAAGGTTGAACAAACTCATTTTCTTTTTCAGAAAAATCAATTGTTCTTACTGACTCTCCTCTTAATAATGTTTCTTGAATTTTAAGTAAAACAGCCAACTCCGCTTGCGCTTCTTTATTTCCAGTCTTAGCATTACGCTTTACTTTCTCTAATTTTTTCTCTACAGCTTCTAAATCTTTCAACTGCAATTCAATATCAATAGTTTCTTTGTCCCTTATAGGATCAACGGTTGTATCAACATGAATAATATTATCGTTATCAAAACAACGTAAAACATGAATAATAGCATCTGTTTCTCTAATATTTGCTAAAAATTGATTCCCTAAACCTTCTCCCTTACTCGCTCCTCTTACCAATCCTGCAATATCTACTATTTCTACTGTTGCAGGTTGTACTTTTTCTGGATTTACTAAAGATTCTAATTTCTGTAATCTTTCATCTGGTACGTTTACAACACCAACATTTGGCTCAATAGTACAAAAAGGAAAGTTTGCACTTTGTGCTTTTGCATTTGATAAACAATTAAATAAAGTTGATTTCCCTACGTTTGGTAATCCTACAATTCCGGCTTTCATATTTCTAGGTATTTAATAAAATCAAAAAAAAATTATTTTTTTTGCGATTGCAAATATAATACTTTGTTAATTTTTAATTGACTTTATTTAATATTATAAAATTGTTTTAGATTTATAAAAAATAATCTTATTTATGAAAACTTGTTTTTTTTCCCTATTTCTATTCTTTCTAACTTCGTTAGGTGTTTTTGCTCAAACAATAAACGGTAAAGTTATAGATACAAACACAGCACTTCCAATACCAAATGTAACCATTCAGGTAAGTAAAAATATAGGCAGCTTTACTGATGAAAATGGCCTTTTTAATATTCAAATTTCAAACAGCAAAAAAGTAATATTTTCTTGTTTAGGATATCAAACCAGAACCATTGCCATAGATTCTTTAAAAATTCTCAACTTTATAGTAAAACTAAAAGAGTCTGAAAATAATTTAGAAGAAGTTGTTTTAGGTAATCATAAAATTAGCTTTGATTCTATTATGCAAAGTGTGCGGTATTACTTAAAAGTTAACTATTCTGATTTGCCAAAAAAAAGAACTATTTTTATGAGATACACCAATCAGCCAGATTTTAAGAAAGTCGATTTTGAATTAGATAGAAATACTTTAATAAGTAGAAAAAGAAGAAAATTAGCAAATAAGGATTTTGAAGCTTTTTCTAGCAAATTAAAAAAAACAAAAACATCTTTTAGTGCTGATTATTATGGAAATTATTACTCTAAAATTGTAGAAGCTTCAAAACGAAAACGTTTTTTATCTTCTAAAATAGATAGTATTCAAGGATACAGATTGCTAAATAATAATGAAGATATTACACTTGAATCGGTTCAAGCAAATGCACAAATTTTATTCCTTTCTCAATTAAATAAACAAAAAACATACAAGTTAAAATCAGGGTTATTTAAATTGGAAGACTCTGTTTCTATTATAAAGGTATCAAAAGAATTAAAAGCAAATAAAGACTCCATAAACTTAAGTCAGTTTTCAGAAAAATTAAGTGATTTAATTCAAGGTTTTAGATTCACAAACAAAAAAAACTCAACTAATTTTTTAGACAACTATTATTACAAACATCAAATCATTGATACTCTTAGCACCAACTCATCTACTATATATGTTGTATCGTTTTCTCCAAAAAGATCAAAGGCAAAATATAACGGCAAATTATATATTGATGCAGACGATTATGCTATTACAAAAATAGAGTATCAATTTGCTAAAGGCAAAAAAGGAACTAATTTAAATTTGCGTTTATTATTGGGTGTTAAATTTTCTGAAAATTTTAAAAAAGGGGCCTTGTTGTTTAAAAAAGGTCCAACTGGTTTTTATCAGTTAACGCATGCAAAAGAAAAAGAAGGTCGCTATTTTTATTTAAATAGGTCTTTAAAGTTTATTGAAAACTCTAAGGCTAGAGAAAAAGTCAAATTTGGATTTAAGATTGAAGGTAACTTTTATGGAACTACAGAAATGGTTGTTATAAAAACCGAATTAATTGATAATAAAACTTTTAACAAAAAAATCAATATTAATAAAGGTCGTGTTTTAACAAAAAAAGAATATGATACAACAACCTGGAAAAATGCTAAACTATTACAACAATATCAAAAACAATAACACAAAAAAACCTAACTAGAAGTTAGGTTTTTTGTGTTATTGTCTATAAATAGCAATAAAATTTATTAATCGTTGTGCATAAATTTTTGCTTTTCTAAAAGCACTTCTTCTGTCTCTACATTTGCTTCATCTGGCACACAACAATCTACAGGGCAAACTGCAGCACATTGTGGTTCTTCATGAAACCCCTTACACTCTGTACATTTATCTGCTACGATGTAATAAATTTCATCAGATATGGGCTCTTGATCTTCATCTGCATTTGCAGATTTACCATTAGGTAAAACTACATTTCCAGTTAAATCTGTTCCGTCTGCATATTTCCAATCATCTGCCCCTTCATAAATTGCTGTATTTGGACATTCTGGCTCGCAAGCTCCACAATTTATACATTCGTCAGTAATAATAATTGCCATAGTTTTTCTGTTTCAGTTTATGTACCTTTGCGGTACAAAAATAAGTC
Organism: Polaribacter sp.; assembly: GCA_029238315.1. Classification (GTDB taxonomy): domain Bacteria; phylum Bacteroidota; class Bacteroidia; order Flavobacteriales; family Flavobacteriaceae; genus Polaribacter. Next base: position 192,131 of record JAQWGI010000036.1, read on the forward strand.
CAAAATTATTCACAACCAAAAGAAATAGAGAGAATGCAACAACGAATTGATGCTTTTATAAAATTAGGAGAGTTTTTAAGTCAGTTTTCTGTATCTGGCATCAAGAAAAAAGAGAATATTACGTTTAATGATTTATTTTTTGAAGGATTTAAACATCAAGTAAAAATAGCAGAAGAAAACAATTCTTGGTTTACAAAAGATAATATTTTGTTTTCTTTAGGAAGCTGGTCTAAAACATTAACTAAGCAAAATATTTCAGCTTGGACTCAGAATATAAAAATAAATAAAAACACAAAAACTGTTGCCATAATAATGGCAGGAAACATTCCGTTAGTTGGTTTTCATGATTTTTTATCTGTACTAATCTCAGGACACGCTGTTTTGGTAAAACAATCATCAAACGATAAAAATTTATTACCTTATATAGCAAAGTACTTAGAATATGTTGCGCCAATTTTTAAAGAAAAAATAACGTTTACAGAAGAAAAATTAACAAATTTTGATGCCGTAATTGCTACTGGCAGTAATAATACTGCACGTTATTTTGAACATTATTTTAAAGGCAAGCCAAGTATTATTCGAAAAAACAGAAATTCAGTTGCAATATTAACGGGTCAAGAATCTGACGAAGAAATAACCAATTTGAGTGATGATATTTTTCAATATTTTGGCTTAGGCTGTAGAAGTGTTTCAAAATTATATGTGCCTGAAGGATATAATTTTGATGCATTTTTTAATGGTATGTTTAACAAAAGAGAAATCATTAATAATGCAAAATATGCTAATAATTATGATTACAATAAAGCAGTATACTTAATGAGCGAATTTGATTTATTAGAAAATGGTTTCTTAATGATTAAAGAAGACGAAAGCTACGCATCTCCAATTGCAACAATATTTTATGAATACTATACTGACATTAACACATTAAAAGGAAAATTAAATGCAGATTCAGAAAAAATTCAATGTGTAGTTTCTAACAACTTTACAAATACAGAAATTAAATTTGGAGACACACAAAACCCACAATTATGGGAGTATGCAGATGGTGTGAATACGTTAAATTTTTTAGCAAAAATATAAAAAAAGAATCAATATTAAATCAGCATATTTACATCAACAAATTAACCTTAAATACAGATAAAAATGAAAAAGCACAACTTTAGCGCAGGACCCTGTATTTTACCAGAAGAGGTTTTAAAAAAAGCCTCAGAAGCAGTTGTTAACTTTAACAACGATAACCTTTCTTTGCTTGAAATCTCTCATAGAAGCAAACCATTTATTGCCGTAATAGAAAAAGCAAGAGCTTTAGTTTTAGAATTGCTAAATTTAGAAGAAAAAGGATATAAAGTATTATTTTTACATGGTGGCGCCAGTACACAATTTTTAATGACTGCTTATAATTTATTAAATAAAAAAGCAGCTTACTTAAACACTGGTACTTGGGCAAATAAAGCAATTAAAGAAGCAAAACTATTTGGAGATTTAATAGAAGTAGCATCCTCAGAAGACAATAATTTTAGACATATCCCTAAAGGATTTGAGATTCCAAAAAACGTAGATTATTTTCATTGCACTAGCAACAATACCATTTTTGGAACACAGCTAAAGAGTTTTCCAGAATTTGATGGTGTAAATGTTTGCGATATGAGTTCTGATATTTTTTCACGCCAATTAGATTTTTCAAAATTCGATTTAATTTATGCTGGTGCGCAAAAAAATATGGGTCCAGCTGGAACAACTTTAGTTGTAATTAAAGAAGAAATTTTAGGAAAAGTGGAGCGTGTGATTCCGTCAATGTTAAGTTATAAAACACATTTAGAAAAAGAGAGCATGTTTAATACGCCTTCTGTTTTTGCTATTTATGTTTCTATGTTAACATTAGAGTGGTTAAAAGATTTAGGCGGAATTCCATTTATTGAAAAAGTAAACAATAAAAAAGCAGCATTAATTTATAAAGAAATAGATAGAAACCCACTATTTAAAGGATTTGCCGAAAAGGAAGATAGAAGTACAATGAACGCTACTTTTACACTTCTTGATGAGAAGTTAAAAGACACTTTTGATAAAATGTGTTTAGAAGCCGGAATTAGTGGCATTAACGGACATAGAAGTGTTGGTGGTTACAGAGCAAGCATGTACAATGCACTTCCACTTTATAGCGTACAAGCTTTAGTTGATGTAATGCAAGAATTAGAAAAAACACAAAAATAACAATGTCTAATCGATGTTAAAATTTTAAAACAAATCTCTTTTAAATTTTAACATCCTGAAACATAAAAACATAAAAATGAAAGTATTAGCAAATGATGGAGTTTCACAAAGTGGAATTGAGGCGTTAGAAAAAAAAGGTTTTGAGGTAATTACTACAAAAGTGGCTCAAAATCAATTAGAAAACTATATCAATGAAAATAATATTGATGCAATTCTGGTAAGAAGCGCAACACAGGTTCGTCAAGAATTAATTGATGCGTGTCCGTCCTTAAAATTAATAGGGCGTGGTGGTGTAGGAATGGACAACATAGATGTTGATTACGCTATTAATCAAGGATTACATGTTATTAACACACCAAATGCCTCCTCTAGTTCTGTTGCAGAATTAGTTTTTGCCCATTTGTTTGGGATGGTTCGTTTTTTACACCAAGCCAATAGAGAAATGCCTTTAGAAGGAGATACACGTTTTAAAGATTTAAAAAAAGGTTTAGCTGGCGGAACTGAGTTGCGTGGTAAAACATTAGGTATTATTGGATTTGGAAGAATTGGAAAAGAAGTTGCAAAAATAGCTCTAGGAATTGGAATGAAAGTTATTGCAAATGATGGTTATGTTGGAGAAGCAACAATCAACGTTCCTTTTTACAACGGCCAATCTATTGATTTAAAAATAGAAACTGAATCTTTTGATGAAGTACTAAAGCAAGCGGACTTTATAACCCTTCACGTTCCAAATCAAGAAGAATATATCATTGGAGACAAACAGTTTGAAATAATGAAGGATGGTGTTGGAGTTATAAATGCTGCTCGTGGCGGTGTTGTTGATGAAGTTGCACTTATAAATGCTATTGATACTGGCAAGGTAAAATATGCAGGATTAGATGTTTTTGAAAAAGAACCAACTCCAGAAATTCAACTTTTAATGAACCCTGATATTTCTTTAACACCACATATTGGTGCTGCTACCATAGAAGCACAAGATAGAATTGGAAAAGAGTTAGCAGATCAAATTATTAAATTGCTTTCTTAAAAAAACATGGCAAATATAAAACCTTTTAAAGCAGTTAGAGCTAAAAGAGAAAAAGTTGCACTTGTTTCTACAAAATCTAGAGAAATATATACTCCAGAAATGTTAGCCGCTAAGTTAGATTTTAATCCTTACACTTTTTTACATGTTATAAACCCAGGTTATAAATATCACAAACAAGATGTTAGTGGAGATTTACGTTTTAAACTTGTTCACAATAGGTATTTAGAATTTAAAGAGGAAGCTATTTTTATTCAAGAAGAACATCCTGCTTTTTATATTTATCAAAAAAGAACACCAACAAAATCTTTTTGTGGAATTATTGCAGCCAACTCTGTACAAGATTATCATAACAACGTAATAAAAAAACACGAAGGAACTCTTAAAGAACGAGAGCTTCTTTTTGAAAATTATTTAAAAAATACTGGTTTTAATGCAGAACCCGTTCTTTTAACATATCCAGATAATACTACTATTACAGCTATTATTAAAAAATATCAAAAGACACGTGCAGAGTTTGAGTTCTCTACTACAGATAAAGACACTCATTTACTTTGGATTGTAAGTGATAAAAAAGATATTCAAAATATTGAAGATGCTTTTAAAGAAGTTAACACTTTGTATATTGCAGACGGACATCACCGCTCTACTTCTTCTTGTCTACTAGCACAAAATTTAGCAAAAGAGAATCCAAACCATACTGGTAAAGAAGCTTATAATTATTTTATGAGTTATTTGTTACCAGAAAGCCAATTATCTATCTATGAGTTTAACAGATTTATAAAAGATTTAAATGGATTAACCGTTGATGAATTTCTAATTGAGTTAGATACTAATTTTAGAATAGAAAATCGTGGAGAAGAATTATATAAACCTTCAATGAAACATCAATTCTGTATGTATTTAAATGGAGAGTTTTATGCGCTTCATTTGAGAAAAACAAATTATAATTTCACAGATTCTTTAAGTGAACTAGATGCAGAAATTTTATATCAAACAATCTTAAAACCAATTTTAGGTATTGATGATATTAGAAATGATTCTAAAATTACGTATTCTCAAAATAAAACAGATAATTTAGAATTGAAAACAAAAGTAGATGCTGGAGCTTTTAAAGTTTCTTTTGGCATGCTACCAACAACCATAAAAGAATTAAAAAATATTGTAGACGATGGATTAATGATGCCACCGAAAACAACTTATATAGAGCCAAAATTAAGAAGTGGGTTAACTATTTACGAATTTTAATAGTATTCTGAACCTAATTTAAAATCTAAAAAGAGTTTTTATATGATTGAACAAAACTTAATAAAAATTAAAAAGAATATCCCAAAAAATGTAACACTTGTAGCTGTTTCTAAAACCAAACCTAATTCAGATATTCTTGAAGCTTACAATGCTGGTCAGCGCATATTTGGAGAAAACAAAATTCAAGAAATGGCAGAAAAACACAATGAATTACCAAAAGATATTCAGTGGCATATGATAGGGCATTTACAAAGTAATAAAGTAAAATACATGGCACACTTTGTTGATTTAATTCATGGTGTAGACCGATTTAAAACCTTAAAAGAAATTAACAAACAAGCTAAGAAACACAAAAGAGTTATTAAATGCTTGTTACAGGTTAAGATTGCAAAAGAAGACACCAAGTTTGGATTTTCATTTGAGGATGTTAAACAATTAATAACAACTAAAGAGTTAGCAGAATTAGAAAATATTGAAATTATTGGATTAATGGGTATGGCTACATTTACAGATGATGAAATGCAACTATCAGAAGAATTTTCTTCTTTAAAAGTGTTATTTGATCAACTTAAAAAAGAACACTCAAAACTAAATGTTTTATCTATGGGTATGAGTGGAGATTATCAGCTAGCAATCAAAAATGGAAGTAATATGGTAAGAGTTGGAAGTGCTATTTTTGGTGCTCGTAATTATATTGCTTAAATTTACCTAAAAGAAAAAGAGATTTTGTACGCAATTTTAGATATTGAAACTACGGGAGGAAAATTTAATGAAGAAGGAATTACTGAAATTGCCATCTATAAATTTGACGGTTATCAAGTTATTGATCAATTAATTACACTTGTAAATCCAGAAAAAGAGATTCAACCTTTTGTTGTTCAACTCACTGGTATTAACAATAAAATGTTAAGAAATGCACCTAAATTTCATGAGGTTGCTAAACGCATTTTAGAAATCACAGAAGATTGTATTGTGGTAGCTCATAATTCTAGTTTTGATTATCGCATTTTAAAAACAGAATACAATCGTTTAGGGTATCAATTTAAAAGAGACACACTTTGTACTGTTGAATTGAGTAGAAAATTAATACCAGACAAACCTTCCTATAGTTTAGGCAAGCTGTGTAAAACTCTTGGGATACCAATGAGTGATAGACATAGGGCTTCTGGCGATGCTTTAGCTACCATTCAACTATTTAAGCTACTCTTAGCAAAAGATGTCGATAAAACCATTATAGAAAACGCCATTAAGCATTTTGATTCTAAAAAGGTCACAGAAAAAATTACGAGGTTATTAGAAGATATTCCAACTGATATGGGGGTCTATTATTTACATAAAGATAATGGAGAAATTATTTTTATGGGAAAAGGAAATAATATTAAAAATGAAATAACAAATCAATTTCTAAAAACTACTAAAAGAGGAATTAAAATTCAAGAAAAAACAACTTCTGTAAGTTATGAGTTTACAGGTAATATTTTACTTACTAATTTAAAATACTACATAGAGTTAGATGCCAATAAACCTAAATACAATTTAAAAAGTAAGAAAAGAATTCATCCCGAAGAATTTAATAGTGATAACATGCTATTAATTGATAAAGGCAGAACAATTGAAGAACATACTGTAATTGTTATAGAAAACAACGAGGTATTAGGTTATTGCTTCACAAACTTGGCCTTTCAAGAGAATCAACTTGAGATTTTAAAAGAAATGCTAACACCAGTCAAAAATAAAAAACTAGCTAAAACACTCATTAAAAACTATTTAAAAAACAAATCTCGTACTAAGATTCAACGCTTTTAAGAATAGAAAATTCAGAACACAACCAAGTATTGTCGTAAATTAGCAAAATAAAATATTTTAAATTTGAAAAACCAAAAACCAAAAGCAACTTGGAAACATCAGATTCATGAAATTATTTATGAAGCAGACACCAAGGGAGGAAAAATTTTTGATGTAATATTGCTCATCGCAATTATTACAAGTGTTATATTGGTTATGCTAGAGAGTGTTTCTAGTATAGATACAAAATATCACGATTTTTTAAATATTTCTGAATGGATTATTACCATACTATTTACAATAGAATATATTTTAAGATTAATTTCGATCAATAAACCATTAAAATATGTTTTTAGTTTTTACGGAATTATTGACTTGTTATCTACAATCCCAAAATATTTATCTTTTGTGCTTGTTGGATCGCATCATTTAGTTGCCCTAAGAGCCTTAAGGTTATTAAGAGTTTTTAGAATTTTAAAATTAGCAAGATATGTTGGAGCTTCTAATAAATTATTGGTTGCTCTAAGAGCTAGTAAAGCAAAAATTGCTGTTTTTATTCTTTTTATTGTCATCATTTGCATTATTTTAGGAACAGTAATGTACATGATTGAAGGGGAAAAAAACGGTTTCACAAGTATTCCAAGAAGCGTTTATTGGGCAATTGTCACCTTAACCACTGTAGGTTTTGGAGATATAGCTCCACAAACTCCAATTGGGCAGTTAATAGCAAGTATCATCATGATTTTAGGATATGGTATTATTGCCATTCCAACCGGAATTGTAAGTTCTCAAATGACAAAAATTGACAACATTAATACAAACACACAATCTTGTTCAAATTGTTTGGCTGATAAACATAAAGATAACGCAGGTTTTTGCTATAACTGTGGAAACAAAATTTAATAAATGACTTTCCCAAAAAAAAACTATTTAATTTCAATTGTTGGGCCAACCGCAATTGGAAAAACTGCACTTAGTATAGCATTAGCTAAACATTTTAACTCAGAAATTATATCATGTGATTCTAGGCAGTTTTATAAAGAAATGAACTTAGGCACAGCAGTTCCGTCAGTAGATGAATTACAGGCAGCAACGCATCATTTTATTCAAAACAGAAGTATTTATGAAGATTATAACGTAGGGGAATTTGAAAGAAACGCGTTATCAAAACTAAACGATTTATTTAAAGAAAACGCTATTGTGATTATGGTTGGTGGCAGTGGTTTGTATTTAGATGCTGTAATCAATGGGCTAGATTATTTCCCTGAAATTGATTCATCAATTAGAGAAAAACTAAACTTAGAGTTAAAAGAAAACGGTATAGAAAATTTACAGAATCAATTAAAAAAATTAGATATTGAAACGTATCAATCTATAGCTATTGAGAATCCTCACAGGATAATTAGAGCATTAGAAATTTGTATTGGAACAGGAAAAACCTATGCAAGCTTTAAAAACAAACCTAAATCACCTAGAAATTTTACTGCTATTAAAATTGGTTTAACAGCAGAAAGACCAATTATTTATGATCGTATTAACAAACGCGTAGATATTATGGTTGCAAACGGACTGCTAGAAGAAGCCAATGAGCTCTATCCAAACAAAGATTTAAACGCCTTGCAAACTGTTGGGTATAGAGAATTATTCTCTTATTTTGATGGCGAAATCACCAAAGAATTTGCAATAGAAGAAATTAAGAAAAATACTAGACGGTTTGCTAAAAGGCAACTTACTTGGTTTAAGAAAGATGTAAACACTATTTGGTTTGATTACAAAACACCAATAAACACAATTCTACAAGCAATCAAAACAAAGCTTTAAGTTGTTAAAAAGTGATAATAAATTAGGTTAAAGAACTACCTTTCTTATATTTGCAAAAACTCACAAAAAAATGAAGATTAAAATTACCTTAATATTATCCGCATTAATAATTTGTTTTACAACCAATGCACAAACAAAAGTTGGTACAGTAGATAGAGAATTTATTATTGCAAAAATGCCACAATTAAAAATTGTTCAAGAACGAATTAACAACTACGGAACTCGATTAGACTCTATTAATCAATCTAAGATTTTCAAGCATGATGCAGCTGTAAAAGCCTATAATACCATTGCAAAAACATTATCTGATGCTGATAAAAGACCAAAATTAATAGAGATTAATGACTTGAAGCAAGAAATTGCTAAGTTTCAAGAGAATGGTACAAAAATGATGCAATTAAGAAGACAAGACTTTATGAGACCATTATATCAAAAAGTAAACTTACTTATAAAAGAGATTGCAGAAACAAATGGATACACACAAATTCTGACTGTAAATGGCGATAATTTTGCTTATTTAGATGTTAAACATGATATTACAAAACAAATTTTATCTAAACTAGGAATTGAAGAATAACAATAAGAAACTCAATAAAAAAAGCCCAAACTAATGTTTGGGCTTTTTTTATTGATGCTTAAAAACAATTATCTTCTACTATAATTTGGTGCTTCTTTTGTAATTGCAACATCATGCGGGTGACTTTCATTGATTCCACTTGCCGTAATTCTTACAAATTTACCTGTTTCTTTAAGAGTTTCGATATCTTTTGCTCCACAATACCCCATTCCAGCTTTTAAGCCTCCTACAAATTGGTGAATGCTTTCAAACAATTCTCCTTTATAAGGAACACGTCCAACAATACCCTCTGGTACTAGTTTTTTAATATCGTCCTCTACATCTTGAAAGTAACGATCTTTAGAGCCTTTTTTCATGGCCTCAATAGATCCCATTCCTCGATATGATTTAAATTTTCGTCCTTCATAAATAATGGTTTCTCCTGGCGATTCTTTAGTTCCTGCCAAAAGCGATCCTAACCTAACACAATCTGCACCTGCAGCAATTGCTTTTGGAATATCTCCAGTGTAACGAATTCCTCCATCTGCAATGACCGGAACACCAGAACCTTTAATGGCAGCGGCAACTTCTAAAACAGCTGAGAATTGAGGGAAACCAACTCCTGCAACAACTCTAGTTGTACATATAGAACCAGGTCCTATTCCTACTTTTACTGCATCTGCTCCAGCTTCAACTAAAAATTTTGCAGCTTCTGCAGTTGCAATATTTCCAACTACAACATCTAAATCAGGAAACTTTGTCTTTACAGATTTTAAAGCGGTAACCACACCTCTTGTATGCCCATGAGCAGTATCAATAATTACTGCATCTACACCCGCATTTACTAGTGCTTCTGCTCTATCAACAACATCTGCTGTAACACCTAAAGCTGCAGCAACTCTTAAGCGTCCAAATGTATCTTTATTTGCTGTTGGCTTTTGGGTAACTTTTGTAATATCTCTAAAAGTAATTAATCCAGATAAATGATACTCTGCATCTACAATTAGTAGTTTTTCAATTTTATTTTCTTGTAAAATTAATTCTGCTTGTGCTAAAGATGTTCCTATTGCAGCAGTAATTAAGTTTTTAGAGGTCATTACTTCTGTAATTGCTCGGTCGTTTTTCTTTTCAAAACGCAAATCACGATTGGTAACAATTCCTTTCAATACACCATCAGCATCAATAATTGGAATTCCCCCAATACGATGTTCTTGCATCAATACTTTAGCGTCTAAAACTTTGGCAGATAATGGTAATGTAACCGGATCTATAATCATTCCAGATTCTGCACGTTTTACTTTTCTAACCTCTTGAGCTTGTTGCGCAATGGTCATATTTTTATGTAAAACTCCAATACCACCTTCTCTTGCAATAGCTATTGCCATTGAAGATTCTGTAACAGTATCCATTGCTGCAGATACTATTGGAACATTAATTGTTATGTTTTTGGTAAACTTTGTTTGAATATTTACTTCTCTAGGAAGCACTTCAGAAAAGGCAGGTACTAAAAGTACATCGTCGTAGGTTAAGCCTTCTCCTACTAGTTTTGAATTGTGAGCTTTCATGGTACAATCAACTTAAAATTAATTGCAGGCAAATCTACAATTATTAATTGGAAAGATCGACTAAATCTGTTTTTTAATTAATAAACCTTTGAAAATGAAAAAGACAGCTAAAGAAAATGTAATGGTCATTAAAATACCAGAAAACAGGATTACGTATTTCAACCAACCAATTCCAGACCACATTAAGTAAATACCTCCAAAAGTTAATAAAATTGATATAAAAGGTTCTAGGATTAAAAATAATTTTAACTTTGTGTTGATATCGGTGGTCGTTAAAATTCCTCCTAATAAGAAAAAAATAACAGATAGTGATAAAATATGACTGTGAACAGATGTCATTACTTCTGCACTTGTTTTTTTAAACTGCATCTTCGTTGCCTTAACATTATCTTCATTGCCTAAATAACGCTCTTCTATTCCTTGTGGATTTGAATTTGTTGTATCATCTACAAAGCGTATACTAGAATAAAAACCAATACTTAAGGTAAAAATAAAAGCTGCGATTAGAAGTTTAACTTCTTTCGGAAATTCTGATATTACTCCGTTAATTTGCATTATAAAATATTATTTTCTTTTAGTATTGTTATATTTTTCAAAAAAGTATTTATTGCAATTGTCATTGATCTCGCAGAGATGGTAGCTCCAGAAATTGCCATAATATCTTTTTCATAATATAATCTATCTATGTTAGACTTTCCAATAAACTGTTTTAACCAACGTTTACTACCAATTTCACCTCCGTAATCTTCTCTGTAAATTAATACTTTAGTTTTTTTAATGATTAAATCTTTATCTATTAAAATTAAATAATCAAACTCATCTGTTTTACTGGGTGCTTTTCCTAAATATGCATAACCAATTAATTGATTATCCTTTTCAATTATAAAAAACTGATCGCTCTTGTGAACCTTTAATTTTTTGACATTTAATGGAAAAGATTTAAACTTTACATCTTTTACGACAAAAGTTTTTTCAATTTCTTTTATTGCCTTTTTTAACAATCTATTAGGTGTTGTAAAAGCTAAAAAAGGAACTATTATAACACCTAAAAGAAAATAATTTATTTTATTAGAACCAAACACCTATTCCTAAATTTAATTGTTTCATATCCAAATCAGCTGCATTTTTTTTAAATTGATAATCAGCTTTCACTACTGCTCCATTTGCAATTTTATAACTAAAACCTAGAGTCCACTCTTGCATATCATATTGATTGTTTTTAGCTAAATTACCAGTAGTTGAAGTGTGCGTATTATAATCTTCATACCTTAAAAAACTAATTAATTGTTGCTTCTTATTTAAAGATAATAAGTTGTATGCTGCTTCTACATAATAGCCTTGTAAAGCACTGCCTAAATCACTGTTAGTTGCTAAATTATAAGCATCTGTATCTGTTAAATTTCCGTGTACAAATTGCCCTCTTGCTGAAAAACGTTTTTTAGAATATCTAGCATCAAAACCAACCATTGCAATACCAATATCTGCCCCATCAACACTTTCAACATCAACGTTAGATTGTGTTCTGCCAAAATAACCAGAAAGTCCTAAACGTAAGCCTGGCAATCCGTAATAATCTAGTTTTCCAGAAAAATTTACATTATTAAAATTAGATTTTGCTCCTTTCTGTCTTCCTCCACGCAAAGCTTTACTACCTCCAAGTTGTCCACTTAAAATGGTTCCATTTCCGTCTGATAAAGTAGATTGAAAACCGTTAAAAATATAAGCTTGATAACGTAAAGAAATTTCATTAGACTTACCAGAAACTCCTACTCCAATTTCTCTCCAAGTAGTTGGTACAATTGCGGCATCCATACTTGGTCTTTCAACACCATTAAATGTTGTTGGCTCATGATATTCGTTTATAATTCCCATAGGCACCAACATTAAACCAGCTCTTAAGTTTACATTATCATTTAAGCTATATTGTAAAAATGCTTGCTCTACATATACTTCTTTAACGTGCTCAAATTCTATTTCTGTAACAAACTGAGTTCTTTCATCAAATTTGTAACCAAATAATAAAACCAATCGTTGCACATCTAATTCTGCATTTTTTCCTGTTGGACTATTGTATGTTATCTCTGCATAACCTCCTACAGTTACTCCTTTGGTATTGATATTACCAGCTAAAATTCTTTGCGCTGTATTTTGTTGAATTGTGGTACTTTGACCTAATAATATAGATGAAAATCCGATGGCAAAAATTAATAAAACTTTTTTCATTTTTTATTTAGATTAAATATAAATAGGTTTAATTTTCGGTGCAAAAATACAGCCTGATTTTAAATTAAAAAAGTTTATTTAGAATTATTTTAAATAAATATTGATTTGAAGAAATAAAATACACATTAAGTATAAATTAGATAATGATATTGAAGTTCATTGGTAGTTAGAAAAAACTAAAAAACCTTTAGAGCCGAATTATAAGCACTCTCAAAACTCATAGGTTTAATACCTGTTTCTACTTTTTGGGAAGTAAAATATGAAAGTAATTTTTCGGTAGGCATGTTCCCTGTTAATTCGTCTTTTGCCATAGGGCAACCACCATACCCCATCATAGCACCATCAAAACGATTGCATCCAGCATTATGTGCAGCAGATACTTTCTCTTTCCAAGAACTTGGGGTTGTGTGTAAATGAGCACCGAATTCTATAGCTGGATATTTAGGAATTAAATTAGAAAATAAATAATCAATAACTTCTGGTGATGAGCTTCCAATAGTGTCAGAAAGAGATAAAATTTTTACTCCCATTTTTGACAGTTTCTCTGTCCAATCTCCAACAATATCAACATTCCATGGATCTCCATACGGATTTCCAAAACCCATTGATAAATAAGCAACAACTTCTTTGTTTGAAGCAGAAGCTATATTTAAAATTTCCTCTAAAGTTGCTATTGATTCGGCTATTGTTTTGTGTGTATTACGCATCTGAAAATTTTCTGAAATAGAAAAAGGATACCCTAAATAATCTATTTCTTTAAACTCAGAAGCTGTTTTTGCTCCTCTAACATTGGCTATAATTGCCAACAGTTTACTAGATGTTGATGAAAGGTCTAATTGAGAAAGAACTTCTGCAGTATCTCTCATTTGCGGAATCGCTTTTGGAGAAACAAAACTTCCAAAATCAATCGTATCAAAACCAACACGTAGTAAAGCATTTATATAATTTACCTTATCTTCTGTAGCAATAAAATGCGATTTTATTCCCTGCATTGCGTCTCGAGGACATTCTATAATTTTGACTTTTTTCATCGAGCATCAAAGATAATCAAAGCGTTGGATTTTAAAAACACTAAACACATTTGTTTTCAAAGACTTTAAACCAATAAGATCTGACAAGTAATTATTTAACTATTAGAAAAGCAATGCTAACAAAAACAATAATTTGAAGCCATTTTAAAATTTTTCCTGCATTTTTATGTTTTTTAATAAAACCAGAAACGCTTCCTGATAATAATGCGATTGAAGAAAAAACAATAAAGGAAACCAAAATAAATAAACCTCCTAAAATATAAAACTGAATTAGCGTAGAAATTTGTTCTGAAAAAAGAAATTGTGGAAAAAAAGCTAAAAAGAAAATAGTTACTTTAGGGTTTAACACATTCATCCAGAATCCTATTTTAAACAATTTTAAAGTTGATTTTCGTTGTACGTTTTTCGTAGAAAAAACAATATCAGAATTACTTTTAAAAACGACATATGCTAAGTATAATAAATATCCAGCACCAAAAAGTTTTATTACTAGAAATAAACTTTCATTTCTTTTAATAATTTCTGATACCCCAAATGCTATTAAAGTTGTATGAATAACACAGCCTGACATTAACCCATACACTGTAGCTAAGCCATATTTTTTGCCATTTACAATACTTTGTGTTAATACAAAGATATTATCTGGACCTGGAGATACTGCTAGTGATAATGTTGCAAGTATAAATGAAATTAAGGTTTCTATCATTTAACTATTTGACTTGTTTCAAAATTGCTTTATTAATTTTTTTAATTAAACTTGGTCCCTCATAAATAAAACCTGTATAAATTTGAACCAAATCTGCTCCTGCATTAATTTTCTCTAATGCATCTTGAGCAGAATGAATCCCTCCAACTCCAATTATAGGAAATGATTTTTTAGAATTGTCTGCTAAATATTGAATTACTTTTGTGCTTTGAGCTTTAATTGGCTGTCCGCTAACACCACCATTACCAATTTGTGCTAAATATTCTTTAGAAGCCTTTAAGTGCTCTCTAGTTGTAGATGTATTTGATGCAATAACTCCATCAATTTTAGTTTCTGAAACTAATTCAATAATTTCATCTAATTGATTGTTATTTAAATCTGGTGCAATTTTTAATAATATTGGCTTTGCTTTATGAGATGCTAATTTAGACGACAATTCTTTGTTTAATTGTTGACAAGCGGTAATTAACTCTATTAAATATGCTTTGTCATTCAATTTTGCATGACTTCCTACATTTGGACAACTTACATTTAAAACAAAATAATCTACATATTGATGTAATGCTCTAAATACCTCGCAATAATCTTCCGTGTAATTTTCTGGATTTGTAGATGTATTTTTACCTAAATTTCCGCCAATTATAATTTTACCATTATTTTTTTTTAGATTTTCAATTGCTGGCCCTATACCGTCATTATTAAAACCCATTCGGTTAATAATTCCTTGATCTTCTTTTAAACGAAACAATCGTTGTTTTGGGTTTCCAACTTGCCCTTTTGGAGTAATTGTACCAATTTCTATAAAACCGAAACCAAAATTTGCGAGTTCATTATAAATAACTGCATTTTTATCAAACCCTGCTGCTAAACCAACAGGGTTTTTAAATGTAATTCCGAATAAATTTCGCTCTAATCGTTTATTATTAATCTGAAATATATTTCTGATAATGTTAGGTACAAACGGTATTTTATGTAAAAACTTAATAACAGAAAATGTAAAATAATGCACTTTCTCTGGATCAAAAAGAAATAATATTGGACGAATAATTAGTTTATACATATTGTTTTTTTATAAAAAAAGCTCCAAAAAGGAGCTTACAAATTATCTTAAAACTGCTTCTAAGTTTTTCTCAAAAGTGGCTTGTAATTTTTGCATTATTTTATCTATTTGTTTGTCTTCTAAAGTTTTATTTTCATCTTGTAAAACAAAACTAACTGCATAAGATTTTTTACCTTCTGGCAATTTATCACCTTCATAAACATCAAACAAATCTACTTCTTTTAATAAATTTTTCTCTGATTGATTGGCCAAGTTATAAATTTCTTTAAATGTAATTTTTTGATCTACCAACAACGCTAAGTCTCTTTTTACTGCTGGATATTTTGTTAATTCAGAAACTTTTATGTTCTTTTTACCACACGTTTTTAGAACATTATCCCAATTAATATCTGTAAATAAAACTTCTTGTTTAATTCCGAATTCTTTTAATATTGTATTATTAACAACCCCAAAATCTACTAATTTAATTTTCCCTAAACTTAAAGTAATTCCTTCAGAAAATAGATCAGATTTAGTTGGTGTTGTTTTAAAGGTATTAATTCCTACTCTTTCTAGAAGAGCGGAAATAATTCCCTTCAGATAAAAGAAATCAGAACTTTGAGTCGCTACCTTCCAACTATCCTTTGTTCTGTTACCTGTTACAAATAAAGTTAGGTGTTTATCTTCTTGATATGTATCGTTGTATTTGTGGTAAGTTTTTCCAAACTCATACAATTTTAATGCATTATTTTTTCTATTGATATTGTATGCAACAGATTCTAATCCACTAAACAATAACGATTGACGCATTACTTTTAAATCGTTACTCAACGGATTTAGCATCTCTACGTTATGCGTTTCGTCTAAGTCTTCAGTTAATGTAAGGTAATCTTCTTTGGTTAAAGAATTTGCCATTGTTTCATTAAAACCTTGAGCGGTTAATTGAGTAGCTACAATGTTTTCAATTTTTGTTTCTTTATTTGAATCAAAAGAAATTGAAGTATTTAATTTGTGAGAAAACTCAATATTATTATATCCATAAACTCTTAGAATTTCTTCAATAATATCAGCTTCTCTTTGCACATCAACTCGGTAAGATGGTATTGTTAAACCCAAACCTCCTTCTGTTTCACTACTAATTTTAATTTCTAAAGAGGCTAAAATATTTTTGATGGTTTCTCTTTCAATTTCTTGACCAATTAAACGATCTAAATTTTCATAAGACAAGAATACTTGAAAATCTTCTACCTTTTCTGGATAAAAATCTATAATATCAGATGCTAATGTTCCGCTTGCGTACTCTTCAATTAATAATGCAGCTCTTTTAAGTGCATATTTTGTTAAACTAATATCAATTCCTCTTTCAAAACGGAATGAAGCATCAGTGTTTAAAGCATGTCTTTTTGCAGATTTACGTATAGATACTGGATTAAAATAAGCACTTTCTAAAAAAACACTTGTTGTATGAGCTGTTACTCCAGAATCTAAACCACCAAAAACTCCAGCAATACACATTGGGTTTAATTCTGCATCACAAATCATTATATCATCTGCACTTAATTCTCTTTCAACTTCATCTAAAGTTGTAAATTTTGTACCTTCTGGCAATGTTTTAACAACAACTTTATTTCCTTTAATTTTTTGAGCATCAAAAGCATGTAAAGGCTGTCCTAACTCATGTAACACATAATTTGTAATATCTACAATATTATTTTTTGGTGTAATTCCTATTGATTTTAAACGATTTTGAATCCACTCTGGAGCATCTTTTACTTCTACATCTGTAATAGAAATACCACAATAACGAGGTGTTAAATCTTTATCTTCAACCTCTATATCTATTTTTAATTTTCTTTCATCAACATGAAAATTACTCACAGAAGGAGAAATTAATTCGATATTTATATCTTGCTGCATTAAACCAGCACGTAGATCCCTAGCCACACCAAAATGACTCATAGCATCTGCTCTATTTGGAGTTAATCCAATTTCGAAAACTTGATCTTTTTCTATGTTAAAAACTTCAGAAGCTAAGGTTCCTGGTTTTAAATTAGCATCTAAAATTAAAATCCCGTCATGATCAGAACCTAGGCCCAATTCGTCTTCAGCACAAATCATTCCATGACTTTCTTCGCCTCTAATTTTTCCTTTTTTAATTTTAAATCCTACACCTTTTTCATCATACAAAGTTGTACCAATTGTTGCAACTGGCACTTTTTGTCCGGCAGCAACATTTGGTGCTCCACAAACAATCTGAACTGGCTCTCCATTACCTAAATTAACAGTCGTTATCTTTAATCTGTCTGCATTTGGGTGTTGTTTACAAGTTAAAACTTCTCCAACAACAATTCCTGCTAAACTTCCTTTTATAGATTCTTTGGTTTCAATCCCCTCTACCTCAAGCCCTAAATCAGTTAATAACTTACCAGCTTTTTCTGCTTCCCAATCAATTTGTAAAAATTGTTGCAACCAATTGTATGATATCTTCATGTTTCTATTGTCAAAATTTCAGCTACAAATTTAAGCATTTTATCTGTAAATTTATCAGTAAAACTGCTTGTTTTGAGCGATGTTTTTTACTTATTTAATTAAATCTACTCGTTTATTTCTCGTTCATCAGATCGCACTTTTCTAGTTCCGGCATACATATCATAACGAACAAAACGACAATCTAAATCACCATTCTTAAGCGGAATTCTTTTTGAAGTACGTAATCCAACGTGTTTCAAGGCTTGTAAATCTGAAGTGATAAACCACACTTTAGAATCTGGATACCCATGCTTTAAAGTATCACCAATTTTTTTATAAAACTCTTCTGTGTCTATATTTAACCGTTCACCGTATGGCGGATTAAACAATATTGTTGTATTGCCAAAAACTTCTTTTTTTGAATTAAAAAAGTTAACATGATGAACACCTACAAACTCATCTAAATTTGCGTTCTCAATATTATCTTGTGCTTTTCTAACTGCAGAAGGGGCTTTGTCAAAACCCATTATTTTATAATGAGAACTTCTTATTTTTTTTAGTAAAACATCTTGAATTAAAAAGTATAAATCTTCATCATAGTCTTTCCAGTTTTCAAAACCAAAATGTTTTCTATTGATGTTTGCAGGAATATTGTTTGCAATCATAGCAGCTTCTATCAAAATAGTTCCAGATCCACACATTGGATCTATAAAGTTCTCATCTCCAGTATACCCAGAAAGTAAGATCAAGCCAGCAGCTAAAACCTCATTAATTGGAGCAATATTCGTTGCAGAACGATATCCTCTTTTATGCAACGAATCTCCAGATGAATCTAACGATACAGTACACCAATCTTTCTGAATGTGTATATGGATTTTTAAGTCTGGATACTTTAAATCGACATTAGGTCTTTTACTGTATTTATGCCTGTAATAATCTGCAACGGCATCTTTAGATTTTAGCGTAATGTAATGCGAATTTGTTGTAAAGTGTTTCGAATTTACAACCGCACCAATAGAAAATGTTCCATCAACTTCTAAATAGTTCTCCCATTTAATTTTCTGTAAACTATCGTATAAATCTTCTTCATCAAAAACCTTAAAAGATTTAATTGGTTTTAAAATTCTAATGGCAGTTCTTAAAGCAATATTTGCTTTGTACATAAAACCTTTATCTCCTTTAAAAGAAACATTTCTAATTCCTACCTCAACATCTTGAGCACCTAAATTTCTTAATTCTGTTGCTAAAACCTCTTCTAATCCAAACATGGTGGTTGCCACCATTTTAAAATCTTTTCTGCTTTCCATTTTGCAAAAATACGTTTTAATTTAAGATTCTACTTTTGCAAAAGAGTGATTTTTTTATTCTTTTTAATATTGATAAAAATATCCTCCAATATTTATGTATTTTTGTAAACCAATATTAGATATGACACACAAAACAGATTGGTTTACTTCTTGGTTTGATACTCCATTTTATCATATTTTATACAAAAATAGAAATGATACTGAAGCACAAATTTTTATGCAGAATATCACTTCTTTTTTGCAACTAAATTCTAATAGCCACATCTTAGATTTAGCGTGTGGTAAAGGAAGACATTCTGTATTTC
Organism: Polaribacter sp.; assembly: GCA_029238315.1. GTDB lineage: Bacteria > Bacteroidota > Bacteroidia > Flavobacteriales > Flavobacteriaceae > Polaribacter. The sequence goes on from JAQWGI010000036.1 coordinate 211,424, forward strand.
TTAATTCTTTAGGGTATAAAGTTACAGGTGCAGATTTATCTGAAAATAATATCAATCATGCTAATACATTTGCAAATAAAAATTTAAATTTTGTTGAACATGACATGAGAGATTTGTTTGAAGATAAATACGATGCTGTTTTTAATCTTTTTACAAGTTTTGGGTATTTTGAAGATGAACAAGAAGATATTAAAGTTTTAAAAAATATAAAAAACAGTTTAAAAGAAAACGGTATCGCTGTAATTGATTTTTTAAATGTTATTGAGGTTGAAAAGAATCTAGTTTCTCAAGAGAAAAAATTAATTGATGGAATACATTTTAAAATCAATAGAAAAATTGAAAAAGGCTTTATTCTCAAAGAGATTGAATTTGATTTTGAAGGTAAAAAACATGCATATTTTGAGAGAGTAAAGTACTTAGATGAAGAAAAATTCACTTTATATTTACAAAAAGCTGGATTAAAAATAAAACACATTTTTGGAGGTTATCAATTATCAGAATTTGATAAAGAAAATTCTAAAAGATTAATATTTGTAGTGTCATAATGAGTTATTTATTGTTAATACTTTCTGTTTTAGTTGGTGCTTTGGTGGTTTTGATTTTTAAACCATCAAATAAAATTACACGCTTATTATTATCTTTTAGTGGCGCTTACTTACTATCTGTAACTATTTTACATTTAATGCCAGAGGTTTTTATTGAAGCTGGTAACACCAAAAGAGTTGGTATATTTATTTTATCAGGAATTATAATTCAATCTGTGTTGGAATCATTTTCTAAAGGCGCAGAACATGGTCACATCCATGTACACTCTAACGAAACTAAATTTCCACTTTTACTTTTTATTAGCTTATGTATTCATGCTTTTTCAGAAGGTATACCAATTCATGCAGACGATCATAATCTTCTTTGGGCTATTGTAGTTCATAAAATTCCGATTGCCATTGTTTTAACAACCTTTTTACTACACTCTAAATTCACAAAAAGCACCGTTATTATATTCTTAAGTATTTTTGCTTTAATGAGTCCGTTTGGAGTTTTAGTTGCTGATAAAATTTCTTTTATCACAAAATATCACACAGAAATTACTGCTCTAATTATTGGTGTATTTTTACACATATCTACAATAATATTATTTGAAAGCTCTGAAAATCACAAATTTAATATTCAGAAATTTACTGCAATTATTACTGGTATTTTAGTAGCTATATTTACATTATAAATGAAGTTGCTAATTAATTTAATTAGCAACTTCATTTATAAATTTTATACGCATTAATCTAAGTTCTTCTTCGTCATAATCGCCATCAAATTCATCTAAAGCTTCTTGTATTTTATCTGATTCGGCTTCCATAAAATAATCAAAGATTTCTTCTTGCTGTTCTTCATCTAACAAATCATCTAGACTGTAATTTATATTTAATTTAGTCCCAGAAAAAATAATTACTTCCATCTCTTTAATTAGCTCTTCCATTTTTAAACCTTTGGATTCTGCAATATCAATCAATGGAAGTTTTCTATCTGTATTTTGAATGATGAATAATTTTAATCCTGAATTAACTCCAGTACTTTTTACAATTAAATCATCAGGTCTTAAAATATCATTTTCATCTACATATTTGGTAATTAAACTGATAAATTCTTTACCGTATTTACGAGCCTTACCTTCTCCAACTCCATGGACATTTGCTAGATCTTCTAAGGAAATTGGGTATTTTAAAGCCATATCATCTAATGATGGGTCTTGAAAAACAGCAAATGGAGGTACACCTAATTTCGTTGCTAATTTTTTTCGTAAATCTTTAAGCAACAACATTAATTCAGCATCAACTGTTCCAGAACTCCCCTTAGAATTTGTAATGATAGAACTATCGTTTTCACTAGAATACACATGATCTTCTGTCATCATAAAAGATGTTGGAGCATTTATAAAATCTAATCCTTGCTTTGTAATTTTTATAACACCATATTGCTCTATCTCTTTACGCAATAAACCAGCAACCAAAACTTGTCTAATTAGTGCAGTCCAATAAGAATCATGTTTGTCTTTACCTAAACCAAAAAAGGGTTGAAAATGAGTTTTATGAGAAGTTAGCATTGCATTTTCTTTCCCTACGATTGTGCTAACAACATCTTTTGCTTTATATTTCTCTTTGGTATCTCTAACAATAGATAAAAGTTTTACAACTTCATCTTTGGCTTCGTGTTTTTTCTTAGGGTTTTTTGTATTGTCATCTAAGGCTGCACCCAAACCGTTAATTTCGTCAAATTCTTCACCAAAATAATGCAAAAGATATTTTCGTCTATTCATAGATGTTTCTGCATATCCAACAACTTCTTGTAACAACGCATGTCCGATTTCTTGTTCAGCTATGGGTTTACTAGCCATAAATTTTTCTAACTTCTCTATATCTTTGTATGCATAAAAAGCCAAACAATACCCTTCACCTCCATCTCTACCGGCTCTACCTGTTTCTTGATAATAACTTTCTAAACTTTTCGGAATGTCATGATGTATCACAAAACGAACATCTGGTTTGTCAATTCCCATACCAAATGCAATGGTTGCAACCACTACATCAGTGTCTTCCATCAAAAACATATCTTGATGTTTTACTCTAGTTTTTGCATCTAAACCGGCATGATACGGAACCGCTTTGATACCGTTTACTTGTAAAACCTGTGCAATTTCTTCTACTTTTTTTCTACTTAAACAATAAATAATTCCAGATTTACCAACACGCTGTTTTACAAATCGAATAATATCTTTATCTACATCTTTTGTTTTTGGCCTTACTTCATAAAATAAATTTTCTCTATTAAATGATGCTTTAAAAGTTTTTGCATCAGAAATTCCTAGTGTTTTAAGAATATCTTCTTGTACTTTTTCAGTAGCCGTAGCAGTTAAACCAATTACTGGTACATTATCAATCTGTTTGATGATTGTTCTTAAATTTCTATATTCAGGTCTAAAATCATGGCCCCATTCAGAGATACAATGTGCTTCATCAATTGCCACAAAAGAAATTGTTTGACTTCTTAAAAAAGTTACATATTCCTCTTTTATTAAAGATTCTGGCGCTACATATAATAATTTTGTGATACCGTTTTCTATATCACTTTTAACCTGTGCTACTTCTGTTTTATTTAATGAGGAGTTTAAAACGTGTGCTATACCTTTGTGTTCAGATATTCCACGAATTGCATCTACCTGATTTTTCATTAAAGCTATTAAAGGAGAAACAACAATGGCAGTTCCTTCACTCATTAGAGCTGGCAACTGATAGCATAAAGATTTACCACCACCAGTAGGCATAATAACAAAAGTGTCTTTTTTCTTTAAAATACTCTGAATTACTTCTTCTTGTAGGCCTTTAAACTTATTAAAACCAAAAAACTTTTTTAACGGTTTGTATAAATCAATTTCATCACTCATATTTGTATTTATCGGGGAATTAATTTGTGTATTTTTAAAAACCAATTTTTGGTTTGGGTCTATCATTATTTATAGTAAATTTGTAGCAACAAAAAAAAAGTATTTTCTATAATAATTTAAAGATATAACTTTTTTTTTTACTATTAAAATTATACAACCTTGAAAGATATAAATTCAATCAACGCAATTGCAAAAGAAACTATTTTAATAGAAAGTAATGCGATAGCTAATTTAGTAAATTTAATTGACGAAAATTTCGAAAATTCAGTTAAATATATTTTAAATGCTAAAGGAAGGGTTATTGTTACCGGAATTGGTAAAAGTGCAAATATTGCCACTAAAATTGTTGCTACATTTAATTCCACAGGAACTCCAGCAATCTTTATGCATGCTGCAGATGCCATCCATGGAGATTTGGGGACCATACAAAATGACGATGTTGTTATTTGTATTTCTAAAAGTGGTAATACCCCAGAAATTAAAGTGCTAGTGCCTTTAATTCAAAATTATGGAAATAAAATTATTGCAATTACGGGTAATGCAGACTCTTTTTTAGGAACAAATGCAGATTTTACCTTAAATACTTTTGTTGAAAAAGAAGCATGCCCTAATAATTTAGCTCCAACAACTAGTACAACCGCTCAATTAGTTATGGGTGATGCTTTAGCAGTTTGCTTATTAAAACTAAAAGGCTTTTCTAGTAACGATTTTGCTAAATACCACCCAGGTGGAGCTTTAGGAAAACGTTTGTATTTACGTGTTTCTGACTTAATCAAAAATAATCAAATTCCAAGAGTTGATAAGAACAGTACTATTTCTGATGTAATTGTTGAAATTACCGAAAAAAGATTAGGAGTTACAGCTGTTGTAGAAAATAATAAAATTATTGGAATTATCACAGACGGAGATATTCGTAGAATGTTAACTCAGGCTTCAGAAATCAATTCTTTATCTGCAAATGATATTATGTCTAAAAACCCTAAAACAATTTCTATCAATGCCATGGCAATTGATGCTTTAGAAACTTTAGAAAACAATGATATTACACAAATATTAGTTATCAATAATGATCATGAATATTTAGGTGTTGTACATTTACATGATTTAATTAAAGAAGGTATTTTTTAAATGAGCGAAGAAACAAAAGAAATGTCCTTTTTAGGACACCTAGAAGAATTACGTTGGCACTTGGTTAGAAGCGCTGTTGTAATATTTATTTTAGCTATTGTTCTTTTTGTTTTTAAAGAAGAAATCTATAATAACTTTATCATTGCACATACCCATTCTGACTTTGTTACCTATCGTTTTTTTTGCCAGGTTTTTAGTGGAATTGGAATAGAAAGCAGCTTTTGCAACATTCAAATACCTAATAAATTACAAGCATTATCATTAACACAACAATTAATGAGCTCTCTTTGGGTTTCTATGGTATTAGCTGTTATCATTGCATTTCCATATTTATTATGGGAAATGTGGCGTTTTATTGCGCCAGGGTTACACAAAACTGAAAGAAAAAAATCTAGAGGGTTTTTATTCATCGCTTCTTTCTTGTTTTTTATTGGTGTTTTATTCAGTTATTATGTAATTATGCCAATGTCTGTATCGTTTTTTTACGGATATCAAATTAGTGATAGCATTATCAATAATTTTACTTTAGACTCTTATATTAGTTTATTCACCAACACAATGTTAGGTATTTCTTTAGTTTTTGAATTACCTGTTGTTATTTATTTTTTATCAAAATTAGGGTTAGTAACTCCTGATTTTTTAAGAAAATACAGAAAACACTCATTAGTTTTAGTGCTAATTTTATCTGCAATTATTACGCCACCAGATGTTGCGAGTCAAATAATTGTTTCTATTCCAATATTAATTTTATACGAAATCGGAATTTACATTTCTGGTTTCGTTCAAAAAAGACAATTAAAAAATGCCAAATAAAGTTGAAGAATTTAACGAGTATCGTCAAAAAATGAACGACAAACTTCTTAGTAACGATAACAAAGTTATAAAGAGAATATTTAATTTAGATACCAATGCATTCTCTGAAGGACATTTACCTTTAAAAACAAAAGAACTCTTAGGCTTGGTTGCTTCTGCTGTTTTGCGTTGTGATGATTGCATTCAATACCATCTAGAAACTGCCTATAGAAATGGCGTTTCTAAAGAAGAAATGATGGAAACAATGTCTATCGCAACTTTGGTTGGAGGTACAATTGTAATTCCACATTTAAGAAGAGCTTACGAATATTGGGAAATATTAGAGCAAAACGATTTATAATTAAATTAAGAGTTCATAATTTCTCAATTGCTATATTTGACTTATGATTTTAAGAGCAGACAATATTCAAAAAACTTATGGAAACCGAAAGGTTGTTAAAGGCATTTCTCTAGAAGTTTCTCAAGGAGAAATTGTTGGTTTATTAGGACCAAACGGCGCAGGTAAAACAACATCGTTTTATATGATTGTTGGAATGATAAAGCCAAACGATGGTCATATATTTTTAGATGATGAAGAAATCACAAACGACCCAATGTATAAGCGTGCTCAGAAAGGAATTGGTTACTTAGCACAAGAAGCTTCCGTTTTTAGAAAATTAACTGTAGAAGACAATATTATGTCTGTTTTAGAATTTACAGACAGAACAAAAAAAGAACGTAAAGAAAAACTAGAATCTCTAATTGAAGAGTTTAGTTTAGGACACGTTCGCAAAAATAAAGGTGAGTTGTTATCTGGTGGAGAACGTAGAAGAACAGAAATTGCACGCTGCTTAGCTTCTGATCCAAAATTTATTTTACTAGATGAGCCTTTTGCAGGTGTAGACCCTATTGCTGTTGAAGATATTCAGAGTATTGTTGCACAACTAAAAAACAGAAATATAGGTATTTTAATTACAGATCATGATGTGCAAGCAACTCTAGCTATTACAGATAAAACTTATTTAATGTACCAAGGTGGCATTCTTAAAAGCGGTACTCCAGAAGAATTAGCCGAAGACGAAACTGTGCGTAAAGTATATCTTGGTAAAGACTTTGAGCTAAAAAAAAGAAAGTTCTAACATCTTAAACGCCCTCAGTTTATTTCAATTGGAATAAAACCTTGCGTCTTTTGTAACTGACTTCAAGATAAAATTAAATGTTTTTAGATATTAAACTGTTTTCTTTTTCAAGTTACTTCCTATAGAAAGGACTACATACAAGATAATTACTAAAGGAATCGAAATAAATTGCAGCGTAAAAATCATAATTACTGAAGCTAATAAAAAAAAGTACTTCAATAAATTTTCTTGTATTTTAAACGATTTAAACTTTAAAGAAAACAAAGGGATTTCTGCATTCATTAAATAACTTAGCCCTAGTGTAACTCCAATTAAGAAATAATTATTTTGTATCAAGTCAATAAAAAATTGATTGTCTGTATATAATAATATCAAAGGTAATGAAACCACAAATAAACTCATTGCTGGCGTAGGCAGCCCTATAAAAGAATCAGATTGTCTTGTATCAATATTAAATTTCGCCAATCTATAACACGCAGAAAGAGTTAGTAATAGTCCAAGAAAAGGCAAGTATGTTGGCACACTAAATTCGTCTATAAAATAACCATTACCAAGCTGTATATCAGAAAACAATTGAAGCATAATAATACCTGGTACTACTCCACTAGTAACCATATCAGCTAGAGAATCTAACTGCTTTCCTAACTCTCCTGATACATTTAGCAATCTTGCAGCAAAACCATCAAAAAAATCAAGAAGAATTCCTAAAATAACAAATACAGCTACAGTTAAATAATCTGCATTAACTGCAGCAATTGTAGCTATTGTTCCACATAATAAATTACCTAAAGTAATTAAATTCGGAATGTGTTTTTTCATTTTAAGGAGTTGTTTTGTGCAGCGAAAATACGGAAATCAATTTGCTCTTATTTCAAAATCTTATTTTTTTTATCATATTTGTATTTCAAATTGCTTAAAATATACCCTATGCCAATATTAACATCAGATTTCAATCCTTCATTGCCTTTTAGAAATGGTCATTTAAATACAATTTACAGGCCATTATTTATGAATGAAACGTGTAATTATACACGAAAACGAATAGATACTTGGGATCAAGATTTTATTGATTTAGATTTTTCTAGGGTAAGCTCGAATACACTTGCATTATTAATACACGGTTTAGAAGGAGGTTCTAAATCTAAATATATGATCTCTACAGTAAACGAATTAAATGCTCAGAAAATAGATACTGTTTCTGTAAATTTACGTGGTTGTAGTGGAGAGGATAATTTATTACTTGGTACTTATCATAGCGGAAAAACTGAAGATGTTGAGTTTATTTTAAATCATATTTTAAAGAACTATGAATATCAAAATATTATTATCATTGGGTTTAGTTTAGGAGGTAATTTAACTCTAAAATATATGGGTGAATTTTCAGAAACACTTTCTCCTAAAATTAAAGGTGCTATTGCAACTTCGGTCCCTATAGATATTGCAAGCTCTGAAAGAGAAATGGATAAATTAAAGAACAAACTTTACATAGACGGTTTTTTAAAAACGATACGCTTAAAAGTATTAGAAAAATCATTTAAATTTCCTGAGTTTAAGCTTGATAAGGACAAACTTTTTAAAGCTAAGAAATTTAAACATCTAGAACATCTTTATACGGTGCCTGTTTTTGGTTTCGATAGTCCAGAAGATTACTGGCAAAAAGCAAGCTCAAAACCGTATTTATCTAAAATAAAAAAGCCTACATTGCTTATTAACGCAGAAGATGATTCTTTCTTAGGAAAAGAGTGTTTTCCGTTTGAAGAAGCCAGGAATTCAGATACTTTTTATTTAGAAGTAACTAAATATGGTGGTCATGTTGGTTTTTTATCAAGTTTTAAACAAGAAGAAAATCGTTGGTTAGAAAAACGTATTAGCAGATTTATTAAAGAAAACATTCAAATTACAATAGCGCAAACAATATCTTAAGTTAACACTGGTTATTATAATAGGATTTTAGATATTTGTAACAAGCAATTTTATATTTTGAAAAAACATTTTTATTTACTCCTATTATTTTTTTCACTGCAAATGTCTTCACAAGCATTTAGAAATTATTCCAACGAATTTTTAAATATTGGAGTCGATGCAAGAGCGCTCGGAATGAGTAAATCGGTTGTTGCTACTAGTAACGATGTAAATGCTACTTACTGGAATCCTGCTGGCTTAGTTGCATTAGATGATTATCAAGGTGCATTAATGCATGCTTCATATTTTGGAGGAATTGCCAGTTACAATTCCGCTGCAATTGCATTACCAATTGATAAAAAAAGTGCTCTTGGAGTATCAGTTATTCGTTTTGGAGTCGATGATATTTTAAATACTACAGAACTTATTGATAACAACGGAAATATAAACTTCAATAAAATTAGCCTTTTTTCTACAGTAGATTATGCTTTTACATTTTCATATGCTAGAAATTTAATTTTTAAAGACATGTACTTTGGTTTAAACACCAAAGTAATTAGAAGAATTATTGGAGATTTTGCTTCTTCTTGGGGTGTTGGTTTTGATGCAGGAATTCAGTTTGAAAGAAATAACTGGAAATTTGGCTTAATGGTTAGAGATCTTACAACAACTTACAATACTTGGAGTATTAATGAGGCTGAGTTTGATAAAATTAAAAATGCAATTCCTGGTCAAAATCAAGAATTACCAGAAACAACAGAGCTCACCAAACCAAAAGCTCAATTAGGTATTGCTAAAAAATTTAGAGTTGGAAGAGATTTTCATGTATCAACAGAAATAGATTTTAATATGCGTTTTACAGAAACTAACGATCTTTTTTCTACTAGTTTTATAAGTATTGATCCAACATTTGGGTTTGAATTGGATTATACAAATTTGATTTATGTTCGTGGTGGAATTGGAAATATTCAACAAACAACAGAGTTTAATGGAAATAAATCAATTTCTCTTCAGCCAAATTTTGGTGTAGGTTTTAAGTATAACGGAATTCAATTAGATTATGCTTTAACAAACATTGGTAGTGTAGGAAATGCATTGTATTCTAATATTTTTTCAATCAAAATAGATTATAGTTTTTTTAGAAATTAATAAATATGAAAACAAAACTACTTGCTTTATTTCTAACTATATGTGTTGTTCAAATTGCAAATTCTCAGTCTAAAAAACTGTCAGAAAACGCGGCAATAAGTATTATTACGGCTGGTCCTGGAAATGCACTATACGAAGGTTTTGGACATAGCGCTATTAGAGTGAAGTCTGTAGATTTTGATTGGATTTACAATTATGGTTTTTTTGATTTTAATGCGCCAAATTTTTATTTAAACTTTGCCAAAGGAAAAATGCTTTACAAATTAGAAAAATATCCTTTTCATTATTTTGTAAGAAGCTCTCAAAGAGATAAAAGATGGATAAAAGAACAAGTATTAAATATAAATCTAACTGAAAAGCAGCAATTTTTTGAATATCTAGAAAATAATGCAAAATCAGAAAATGCAAGGTATTTATACGATCCTTTTTTTAATAATTGTGCAACAATCATAAAGGAAATTACAGATAAAATATTAACAGATAAAGTTACTTTTCCAACAAACACATTAAGCAAAAAAAAATCTTTTAGAACATTAATGAATGATGAAATACCCTGGAATACATGGGGTAGTTTTGGAATTAACTTGGCGCTAGGAAGTAAGTTAGACAAAATAGCAACAGCAGAACAACAAATGTATTTACCCGATTTTGTTTATAGCGGATTTAAGAGTGCTAAAATAAAGAGAAATGGAATTACAGAAAACTTAATAAAAACCGAGCGTTATATTTTAAAATTTGAAGAAATTAAAATAAAATCTTCTTTCTTTAATCCTTTTTTAGTTTTTACACTACTACTTTTTATTGGCGGCTTTATCACTTTGTTAGAATTTAAGAGTAAAAAAAGAACAAAGTGGTTTGATTTTTTCTTGTTTTTAACAACCGGAATCATAGGTTTTTTGATTCTTTTTTTATGGTTTTTCACCAACCATTCAACAACGGCTATAAATCTTAACTTTTTATGGGCTTTTGCACCAAATGCATTTATGGCATTTTACTTATTAAAAGACAACCCGAAAATAAGATTAACCAAGTATCTTAAAATTCAAATAGTTTTACTTTTAGTGATTCCTATTATTTGGATTACTCAGTTACAACAATTACCAGTAGCTAGCATTCCCATAATTGCTGTATTGCTATTAAGAGTTGTTTGGTTGCATAAATCACTAACCGCTAAATAATAAAAGTTACGTGGCTATATATTTTTCTATGATATTTAGCGATACAATATTATTTTTAAATTGATTTTTTAAATTTTAATAGATATTAATTGAATGGATTCTTCTATTTTTGGTAAAGCTAATAAAATCAATCATGAAAAGACAAATAATAGAGTGTGTCCCTAACATTAGTGAAGGTAGAGACTTAGGTAAAATACATGCAATTGCAAACGTTGTAAAAGATGTAGAAGGTGTTAAATTATTAGATGTAGACCCTGGAAAAGCAACAAACAGAACCGTTATTACTTTTGTTGGAGAGCCTAAAAATGTAATAGAAGCTGCTTTTAGATTGATTAAAAAAGCTGCAGAACTTATAGATATGAGCAAACAAACAGGCGAACATCCTCGTTTTGGAGCAACAGATGTTTGCCCATTAGTTCCAATTGCTAATATTTCAATGGAAGAAACTGCCAAGTTTGCGCATCAATTAGGAAAACGTATTGGAGATGAATTAGGAATTTCTGGATATTTTTACGAAAATGCAGCGACTTCTGATGCAAGAAAAAACTTAGCAACAGTTCGTTCTGGAGAATATGAAGGCTTAAAAGATAAATTAGCGAATCCAAATTGGAAGCCAGATTTTGGACCATCAACTTACAATCAAAAAATAATTTCTTCAGGTGTTACCGCAATTTCTGCACGTGATTTTTTAGTTGCTTACAACGTTAATTTAAACTCCACTTCTACGCGACGTGCAAATGCAATTGCTTTCGATGTTCGTGAAGCTGGACGTGTTTTACGTGAAGGAAATCCGGTTACCGGGAAAAAAATATTAGATGAAAATGGCGAACCAAAACGTGTTCCTGGAAAATTAAAAGCTGTAAAAGGAATTGGCTGGTTTATTGATGAATATGGAATTGCGCAAATTTCATACAATCTAACCAACATCAGTATCACATCGATGCATACAGCTTTTGAGGCAACTGTAGAATCAGCAAATAACAGAGGATTAAGAGTTACTGGTTCTGAATTAGTTGGTTTGGTTCCATTGCAAGCAATGCTTGACGCTGCAGATCATTTCTTAATCAAACAAGAACGTTCTCTAGGAATTAGTGAAAGTGAGAAAATAAAAATCGCCGTAAAATCTCTAGGTTTAAATGATTTAAAACCTTTCAATCCGCAAGAAAGAATTATAGAATATGTAATGAATGCGGATGCAGACAAAAAGCTAATCGACTTTACTGTGAAAGATTTTGCAGAAGAAACTGCATCTGAATCTATGGCGCCAGGTGGCGGAAGTATTGCTGCATACGTTGGTGTCTTAGGAGTTTCGCTCGGTACGATGGTTGCCAATTTATCGGCACATAAACCTGGCTGGGACGATCAATGGAAATACTTTTCTGATTGGGCAGAAAAAGGTCAGAAATATAAAAATGATTTGTTGTTTTTAGTAGATGAAGACACCAATGCTTTTAATAAAATTATTGACGGATTTCGTTTACCAAAATCGACAGATGAAGAAAAAGAAATTAGAAAAAACGCTATTGAAGATGCAACTAAATATGCAACTGAAATTCCGTTTAAAGTAATGAAAACGGCCTACAATTCTATGGAGGTTATGCTAGAAATGGCTAAAAATGGATTGCAGAATTCGCTTTCTGATGCTGGTGTTGGCGCACTATGTGCAAGAACCGCTGTAATCGGAGCGTATTTTAATGTTCGAATCAATGCAAAAGACATTAAAGATAAAGGTTTCGCTACTAAAATTCTTGATGATGCAAAAAACATTTATAAAAAAACGATCGCTTTAGAACAAGATATGATGGCAATAATTGATGCAAAAATTTAATCCATGCTAGATATTTCTATTATTCCTTTTGAAGAAAAATACGCAAGTCATTTTTATAGTTTAAATGTAGCATGGCTTGAGAAATATTTTTATGTTGAACCTTATGATGAGAAAGTTTTAGGAAACCCTAAAGAATTTATTATTGACAAAGGTGGATTTGTCTTTTTTGCAATATACAATAACGAAATTGCGGGAACTGTTGCTTTAATCAATGAAAAAGAGTGTTACGAATTAAGCAAAATGGCTGTTTCTCCGAAATATCACGGACAAAAAATTGGACAGCAATTAATGGATTATTGTATTGATTTTTCTAAAAATAAAGGTTGGAAAAACATCATGTTGTATTCTAATAGAGTTTTAGAACCAGCAATTGCCCTGTATAAAAAAGTTGGATTTGTAGAAGTTGAATTAGAAAAAGACGTCTATTATGAAAGAGCAAATATTAAAATGAAACTAGAATTATAGTGTTACAATTCTAAAATAGGTTTCGACTCCGCTCAACCAGACATTTTTTTAAAGATAAAAAAGAACTCTAAAAATAAATTCAGAATTATAAAAAACTTTGAATTGCCAATTCGTATCCTTTAATTCCGAAACCAAAAATTACACCTTTTGCATTTGCAGAAATATAGCTTTTATGTCTAAATTCTTCTCTTGCATGGACATTTGAAATATGAACTTCAACAACCGGAGTTTCAATTCCTTTTACAGCATCTCCAATTCCCACAGAAGTATGTGTATATGCTGCAGCGTTTAAAATAATTCCATCATACTCAAAACCAACTTCGTGTAATGTGTCAATAATTTCCCCTTCAATATTTGATTGAAAATAAGACAATTCAATTGTTGAGAATTTATTTTGCAAATTTTTAAAAATATCTTTAAAAGTTTCTGAACCATAAATTTCTGGTTCTCTTTTACCGAGTAAATTTAAATTTGGACCGTTTATAATAATAAGTTTCATAAAATATTTTAAAGTTGTAAATATATACTTTATTTTTAGCTAATGAAATGGCAACACGCATTAAAAGATTATCAATTGTTTTTAAAAATCGAAAGAGGTTTAGCTAAAAACACAATTGATAGTTATACTAGGGATATTCAAAAATTGATCCTTTTTCTAGAAAAGAACAAAGTTTCTGTTTCACCAATTAAGATGGATACCAAAACCATTCAGCAATTTATTTATGAAGTTGCTAAAAGTGTTCAACCAACAACACAATCAAGAATTATCTCTGGTTTGCGTAACTTTTTTGATTATTTAATTTTTGAAGATTACCGAACGGATAATCCAACAGATTTAATTGAAACACCAAAAATTGGAAGAAAGTTACCGGATACGTTATCCGAAAATGAAATTAACGATTTAATAAATGCCATCGATTTAAGTTATCCGCAAGGGGAACGCAATAGAACAATTTTAGAAACAATTTATAGCTGTGGTTTACGTGTTAGCGAAGTAATTTCTTTAAAAATATCTGATTTATTTTTTGAGGAAGGATTTGTAAAAGTCCTTGGAAAAGGAAACAAAGAACGCTTTACGCCAATAAATTACAATACGCAAAAGTATATTGCTTTTTACATCAAAGATATTAGAAGTCATATTTCTCCACAAAAAGGACATGAAGATACGTTGTTTTTAAATCGAAGAGGAAAAAGTTTAACGCGTCAGATGATTTTTATGATCATTAAAGACTTGGCTATTAAAATTAATTTGAATAAAAAAATAGGGCCACATACATTAAGACATTCTTTTGCTACACATTTATTAGAAGGTGGCGCAGATTTAAGAGCAATACAACAAATGCTGGGTCACGAAAGCATTACCACAACTGAAATTTATGTGCATTTGGATAAAACATATTTAAAGGATGTAGTTGAGAAATTTCATCCTAGAAACTAAAAAAAGCCTTAAGAATCTTAAGGCTTTTATACACTATAATTTTAAATCTTATTTTGCTACGTTTACTGCTCTAGTTTCTCTAATTACAGTAACTTTTACTTGACCTGGATAGGTCATATCATTTTGAATTTTCTGAGAAATTCCGAAAGATAATTCAGCAGCCTTTTCATCATTTACTTTAGTACTCTCTACCATGACACGCAATTCACGTCCTGCTTGAATTGCATAGGCTTTTTGAACACCATTAAATCCAAATGCAATTTCTTCTAAATCCTTTAAACGTTGGATATAAGAATCTAAAACCTGTCTTCTTGCACCTGGTCTTGCTCCAGAAATTGCATCACAAACCTGTACAATTGGTGATAATAAACTTTTCATTTCTATTTCATCGTGATGCGCTCCAATGGCATTACAAACCTCTGGTTTTTCTCCATACTTTTCTGCCCATTCCATTCCTAATAATGCATGTGGAAGTTCGCTTTCTGCATCTGGAACTTTTCCAATATCATGAAGCAAACCAGCACGTTTTGCCATTTTAGCATTCAAGCCCATCTCTGCAGCCATAATTCCACATAAATTAGCAACCTCTCTAGAGTGTTGCAATAAATTTTGTCCGTAAGAAGAACGATATTTCATACGTCCAACCGTTTTAATTAACTCAGGGTGTAAACCATTAATTCCTAAATCAATAACAGTTCTTTTACCAACTTCTATAATTTCTTGTGTAATTTGTTTTTCGGTCTTTTTAACAACTTCTTCAATTCTTGCAGGATGAATTCTACCGTCCGTAACCAGTTTATGTAAAGACAATCTTGCGATTTCTCTTCTTACAGGATCAAAACAAGATAAAATAATTGCTTCTGGCGTATCATCAACAATAATTTCTACACCAGTTGCAGCTTCAATTGCTCTAATATTTCTACCTTCTCTACCAATAATTCTTCCTTTTACATCGTCAGACTCTAGGTTAAATACAGAAACACAGTTTTCTACTGCTTGTTCTACTCCAACTCTTTGAATGGTACTTAAAACAAGTTTTCTAGCATCTTGTTCTGCCGTTAATTTTGCTTCTTCAATAGAATTTTGAATAAAAGCCATTGCATCAGTTTTAGCTTCATCTTTTAACGACGAAACTAATTCTTTCTTTGCTTCTTCTGCAGATAATCCAGAGATTTGCTCGAGCATATCTACATGCCTTTTATGCATTTTATTTAAGTCGCTTTCTTTCTTGTCTAAAAAATCTAACTTGTGCGTATAATCGGCTTCTTTTTGCTCTAAAGATTTGTTTAATCTTTTGTTTTTATCAACTTCTGATGCTACTTGAGATTCTCTATCACGAGTTCTTTTTTCTACATCAGATATTTTCTTTTCTCTTGATAAAATTACTTTTTCATGCTCAGATTTAAGTTCAATAAACTTCTCTTTAGCTTGCAAAATCTTATCTTTCTTAAGAGCTTCTGCATCCACATTGGCTTCTTTAAGTATTGCTGCGGCTTCTTTCTTTGTACTATTTATTAGTTTTTTCCCTTTAGAGTTTTCTATTGCTTTAGCAATAACAAAACCTATAACTGCTCCTACTACACTTAGTGCAAAAGGAAGTATCATTCCATCCATAATTTATTATTTATATATATAAAAAAAGCCTACATCAGTTGTTTTTTTTTAAACTCCATTATGACATTTATAGGACTAACTAATTGATCAAGGATCCGTCTAAAATCAAAAAATGATTGCAACGGCTTGCTTTAGCAATTAAGACTCATCCTTCATAATTGAATAGTGTTGAGTTTAATAAACTTATACTAACGTAGGCAGTGTATTGTAATTTTATTTTAAAGAACTTAATCTAAATGAGATTGCAACATTTCATTTAAATCATTTATTTTTTCTAGTGCTTTTGCTGTAATATTGTTTTTATCAATAGACGCTATTTCTACCTGTGATGCAAATCGCAATGCACACATTGCTAAAACATCCTGTTTGTCATTAACTGCATAATTTTGTTCGTATAAGGAAATTAAATGATTGATGTTGTTTGCTGCTTTTCGCATACCTTCTTCTTCTTGTGTGTTTTGAACACTCAAAGGATAGTTTCTACCGGCAATTACAACATTTATTTTTAGTTTACCTGACACTGTTAATGAACTTTTTTATTCGCTTAATTGAACAATACATTTATCGATTTCTCGAATTAAAGCATTTATTTTGAGTTTTGTTTCTCTTGTACTTTCATTACTGCCTGCTATAGTTTTGGCTATTTTTAGAAGTTCGTACTTTTTGTTTTGATCTTCTATAATTTGCAAATTCATAGTTAATTGAGCTTGTAATTTACCAACATTTTGAAGAAGAATTTCATTTTCTTCTTTTAAAAATTCATAATTTGCTAAAAGTGTTTTTAACCTATCTTCTAGTAAATGAATTGCTTCTAATGTTTTACTCATTAATTTTCTGAATCAAAACTATTTCAACAAAGTTACCATTCTGAAACTTAAAAGCCAAAAAAATAAACTCTTTTTAAATTAATATTTCTAATGTGCTCTATTATAGAACTCTAGAAATTTACTTTTTTATCTGTTTTTATTTTTACCTACTTTAGCTAAAAATAGAGATTTGAGAACAGCTATCCTTATACTAGCAATAATTACAAGTACGCTAACTTTTAGCCAAAAAAAATATCCTGCCAACGATTTCAGAAATCCTTTAGCGATTAAAACAATCTTGGCTGGGACTTTTGGAGAATTAAGAAGTAATCATTTTCATGCTGGTATAGATATTAAAACACAAAAAAGAGAAGGTTTAAAAGTACTGGCTACTGCAGATGGCTACGTTTCTCGAATTAAGGTAGCACTTTGGGGTTATGGAAAAGTTATCTATGTTACGCATCCAAACGGATATACAACCGTATACGCACATCTTAGCAAGTTTGGAAACGGAATTCAAGAGTATGTAAAAAAAATTCAATACAAAAAAGAGAGCTATGAAACAGGGAATATTTTTCCGAAAAAAGGGCAAATTACCGTAAAAAAAGGGCAAGTAATTGGATATTCTGGAAGTACTGGTGGGTTTGTTGCACCACATTTACATTATGAAATTAGAAACACAAAAACAGAAAAAATTATCAATCCGCTTTTATTTGGCATTGATGTTAAAGACACAATTGCTCCAACAATAAAAGGATTGTTTGTATATCCACTAGCCGATTCTTCTAGAGTTAACAAATCGGTAAGAAAATCTTTACTAGCTTTTAAATCGGTTGGTAATAACACCTATACAACTAACAGAATTACTGCCAAAGGACCTATTGGATTTGGGGTTCAGGTTTTTGATAGATTAAATGGCGCACAAAATAAAAACGGAATTTACAGCCTTGAAATGAAGGTAAATGGCCACAACGTTTATCATCATTCAATGGAAACTTTTTCTTTTACCACAAGCAAACACATTAACTTATTAATTGACTATGAGAACTATGCTCGCTTTAAAAATAAATTTCAAAAAACCTTTAAACACAAATCTAGCAAATTAAAAATCTTTAAATCGCTAATAAATAACGGAGTTGTTAATATCAAAAACGGATTTAATTACAACATAGAAATCAGTGCTACTGATTTTGCTGGAAATAAAACAATTATAAAAGTTCCTGTTAAAGGTGTTGAGAGTAATGCTGTTTTCAAAAAAGCAAAAGACACCACCGCCTATAAAATTACGGCTACTAAATTTAATAAATTTACTAAGAATGGCGTAACTATTGCTTTTCCAAAAAACACTTTTTACGAAGATCTCTACATAGATTTTAACGTAGAGAATACCATTGCAACTATTCACAAACCAAGAATTGCGCTCGACAAAAGTTATACCCTAACTTTTGATGTTTCACAATATACAGAAGCAGAAAAAAAACAGCTTTACATTGCAAATATCAATAATAAAAAATATCCATCTTATCAAAATACAAGAAAAAAAGGCAACACCTTTTACACAACAACTAAGACTTTAGGTAAATACACTTTAATGTCTGATAAACAGATACCTATAATAAATTTAAAAAAAATTAAAAATGGGCAATGGATTACCAATCACAATGCAATAGTTGTAAAAATAGACGACAAAGAAACTGGTGTAAAATCTTACAGAGCAACCATAGATGGCGAATGGATTTTAATGGAATATGATCTAAAAAAGAAACAAATTGTATATGATTTTAAAGATAAAAAATTGGTAGGCGCAAAACATGTATTAGAAATTGAAGTAGAGGATAATGTTGGAAATACCAATTCACTTAGTGCTACGTTCTATAAAAAAGAATAAATTAGCATTTTAAACACGCCTTATAAGTGAATAAACATTTTTTCTTACTATTACTGTGCTCTATCGCAAGTTTTGCACAAAATACTACTATTTTAAAAGGTATTGTAACCAACAAACAAAACCAACCCATAAAAAATGTAGCCGTTAAATACAATAATAAAGGAACTGTTACCAATGCAAAGGGATACTATGAAATTGCGATTCCTATTAGAAAAACCATTACAGTTGTATTTAGCCACGTTTCTTATATTAAACAAACTAAAAAAATTACCCTTAGAAGTAGAAGCGTTCTTAGCTACTCACCTATTTTAATAGCTGTAAATGAAGCGTTAAACGAAGTTATTATCAATACCAACACAAACAACGCTAAAGGAATAAAAGCCATCGATGTTGTAAAAGTAAAACGTCTGCCAGGTGCAAATGCGGGTGTAGAAAATTTATTAATGACATTGCCTGGCGTAAATAACAACAACGAATTAAGTACACAATACAATGTTAGAGGTGGCAATTTTGATGAAAACCTAGTGTATGTTAACGGAATTGAAGTTTACAGACCTTTTTTGGTTCGTTCTGGACAACAAGAAGGCTTGAGTTTTATTAACCCAAACATGGTACAAAATATTCATTTTTCTGCCGGTGGATTTCAAGCAAAATATGGCGATAAATTATCATCAGTATTAGATATTACCTATAAAAAACCTACCACTTTTAAAACCCAAGTAGCATTAAGTTTGGTTGGTGGAAGCGCAACCATAGAAGGGCAAACAAAAAATAAGAAAGGAAATGCCATTGTGGGCTTAAGACACAGAAACAACAGCTTGTTTGTAAATGGCAAACAAATTGAAACCAATTACAATCCTAGTTTCACCGATCTTCAGACCTTTGCAAGTTATCAGGTTAATGATAAATTAAATGTAGATTTTTTAGGAAACTTCTCCATAAACAACTACAATTACACGCCCATTTCTAGAAAAACTCGTTTTGGAACACTGGTAGACCCTATTGAGTTGATTGTTTTTTACAGCGGACAAGAAAAAGACAAATACATTACAAGTTTTGGCGCACTTAAAACAGTATACAAACTCAACAACAACATTACCTTAAACGCAACTGCATCTCTATACAACACTCAAGAAGAAGAATATTTTGATATTTTAGCTTCTTATAATTTGGGAGAAGTAGATAGCAATCTTGGCTCAGAGAATTTTGGTAAAGTTGAGTTTTCAACAGGTATCGGATCTCAATTAAATCACGCAAGAAACGATTTAGATGCTCTTATTGCTAATTTACAGTTAAAAGGCATTTATAAAAAAGATGAAAATCAAGTAGAAATTGGAATTAAATATCAAGTAGAAGATATAAAAGATCGTATTATAGAATGGGAAGTTATAGATTCTGTTGGATTTGCCGTTAGGCCACCTCATCATAGCATTAACAACCAACCATACAATCCTTATCGGGGCGAGTTAAAACCGTATCAAAGCATTAGAGCAACCAATACTGTTACAATAAATCGTGTTTCTGGTTTTGCCCAGTTTAGTAGAAAAGATTTCTGGAACGAGCATCAGGTTTGGTACAATATTGGTGCACGTTTTCAAAATTGGAGCGTAAAAGCAAACGGAACCACCAAAGAAGGGCATTTTATTTTTAGCCCAAGAGCACAATTTGCCATCAAACCAGATTGGGAAAAAGATCTATTGTTTCGAATTTCTGGCGGCTTGTATTACCAACCACCTTTTTACAAAGAACTCAGAGATAACTTAGGGGCTATTCACCCAGAAGTAAAAGCACAACAATCAATTCATGCTGTATTTGGAAGCGATTATAGTTTTACCCTTTGGAACCGGCCTTTTAAACTCACCACAGAAATTTACTACAAACACTTAAGCAATGTAAATCCGTATACGGTAGATAATGTTCGCATTCGCTACCAAGCAAAAAATAACGCAACGGCGTATGCAGCAGGAATCGATATTCGTTTAAACGGAGAATTTGTTCCTGGTAACGAAAGTTGGATTAGCTTAGGATTGCTTAAAACGCAAGAAAATATTGATGGAAAAGGTTTTATTGCCAGACCCACAGATCAGCGTTTTAAACTCGGAATTTTATTTCAAGATTATGTACCCAACTTACCAGATTTAAAAGCCTATTTAAACTTGGTGTATAATTCTGGTGTTCCTGGCGGATCTCCCAGTTATGCAGATGTATATCAATTTCAGAACAGATTAGGTGCATACAAACGTGCAGATTTAGGTGTTTCATATATTTTTGTAGA
The DNA here is from genome assembly GCA_029238315.1 of Polaribacter sp. Taxonomy (GTDB): domain Bacteria; phylum Bacteroidota; class Bacteroidia; order Flavobacteriales; family Flavobacteriaceae; genus Polaribacter. The sequence goes on from JAQWGI010000036.1 coordinate 232,462, forward strand.
TGCCAATAAAAAAGCAACTAACAATTGGTTACAAAACTTTAAAGAATTAACTGCCGGTTTAGAATTGTTTAATTTATTTGACATTAACAACTCTATTACCAATACTTGGGTACGAGATGTATATTCTAAAACCATGTATGGAATTCCGAATTACATGACGGGCAGAGTGCTAAATTTTAAAATTGGTTTGCAATTTTAGTGCTAACAATTCTCTAAATATTTGTTAGCACTATTAAAAAAAAGCACCTTATCTCTTAATTCTTAACTATTTTTTAGTAATTTTAACTTGCTGAAAAATAAGAATAGCCCCTACAAACTGCTTTTTTATAACTCCCCATTTTTAGCTTTAAATTTTATTAATAAACATTTAAAAAGTACTGTTATCCCAAAATTAAATCGGGATAATAGTAGTAAAAGTGTTTATATAACCAGTTGTAATTAATAGCGGAAACCACTCAAATTCATTAGAATATTTGAAAACTTCGGAATAGATTTAAAATCGTTGAAATGAAAACTGAAAATAATAAAATTGACTTTTTAGAATACGAATTAGATGGAATGAATACTATTGGAATTCTGAATGGAAGTCTATTTTATGAAAGTGAAAGTTATGGTGGAGATATAGAAGAAACTGAAATTCCTCTCAAAAATATTTATAAAATTGAATTTAAGCCGAAAAGAATAAATAAAGGAAAAACTAAAAGCAATTTAATTGGAGATTTTATATGGACAATTCTTGACTCTGGTGCTCATCCAACAACTGTTGAATATGACATTCCTGAATTAATTATTCGTTTTAAAAATGAAAACGGAATTAGAAAAGACCTTTTAAAAATTAAAAATAAAAATATTACGAAGGAAATTTACGAGGAAATAAAATCTAAAATCTACTAATTACAACACCGTGTAAAATTTATTGCTTTTTAAGGTTTTTCTGGCGAAAAACCTCGCAAGCATAAAAGTCTGTAATTATTGGTTATTTTTAGCTAAATTTACGCAACAAACCCTACACAAACACGTTAGGCACAAGTTTGCCATTTCAAAAAAAGCCTGGTCTTTAATTTTAAAAACAGTCTTTTTAATAACGTCGGATTTTTTAAAAAAGACTTCCGATGTTTTTAAAATAAGACCTCGGATTACGATTAAAAACTAACAAACCGAATCCACGCCGCCTGCGGATTTATTAAAAACTGAATAGACAAAACGTGCGGCATAATAATACGTTAAAACGAATCGGATTATATCGTTGCGACTTACCAAGCGCCTGAATAAACGATTGATTTCTGGCCTTTTCTAGGTTTATTTCCGGCTACCGAAAAAGTCCTTTTAAAACCAAAGGTTCGCGCTAATTAAAAAAACAAAACTTACGGCAAAACGTAAAAATAAAAACCAGTGCCTAACAACGTGTATAAAAAATGCTTACTTTAGTGCCTAATCAAAGGAAAGTGCGTGTTTGGTTCTTCCGATTTTCCTTCGGAAAATCCTCGGACACCAAACCGCACATTTCATACACAAAACCGTTACCCACAAGCTGAAAACCCACCGCACATTTTAGCACTTTCGGTTTTTTCCGACACACAAATCCAACGCTAAAAAACCAAAAGAGCTAAAATTTTCCCAACGCTTGAGAATTATGTATTTAAGTATTTGCTTAAATAAGAAATAATTGTAACTTTGCGATATGGAAAATAATTCTTGCATAAGACAACAAGCCGATATTGAACAAATAAATCGTTGCAAAGACACAGTTTCTGAATTAAACGAATCGTTCGACTATTTGGCAAATGGACTTTCATTAGTCGGAAATAGCGTTCGACTGAAAATCCTTTACCTACTCTTTGAAGAAAAAAGACTTTGCGTTTGTGATTTGAGCGATATTCTCGGGATGAACATTTCTGCTATTTCTCAACATTTGAGAAAAATGAAAGACCGAAATTTATTAGAAACAGAAAGAGATGCTCAAACGATTTTTTACTCACTCATGGCTGAATACGAAAAAATGCTAAATCCATTCTTTGAGATACTTGATAAAAACAAAATTTTAGAAACGATATGAAAAGAGAAAACAAATTAATTGGTGCAGGTTTGTTAACTGCAATTACAGCTTCATTATGTTGTATTACACCAGTTTTGGCTCTAATCGCAGGAACAAGCGGAATTGCTTCAACATTTTCTTGGATTGAACCATTTAGACCTTATTTAATCGGACTGACAATTTTAGTTCTTGGCTTTGCTTGGTATCAAAAACTTAAACCTCAAAAAGAAATAGACTGTGATTGTGAGACGGACGAAAAACCAAAATTTATTCAATCAAAAAAGTTTTTAGGAATTGTAACCGTATTTGCAATTGTAATGTTGGCTTTCCCATATTATTCTGGAATTTTTTACCCAAACACAGAAAAACAAATAATTGTAGTTGACAAATCGGACATTAAAACCACTGAATTTAAAATCAGCGGAATGACTTGTGCGAGTTGCGAAGAACACGTAAATCACGAAGTAAATAAACTCAATGGAATTGTAAATTCAAAAGCGTCCTACGAAAATGGAAATGCAATCATTGAGTTTGACAAAACCAAAACCAACGAAACGGAAATCGAGAAAGCAATTAACTCAACAGGTTATAAAGTAACCGACAAAAAAGAAAATTAATGGAAGTTCAATTAAAATCAGAAATTACTTGTCCAAATTGTGGACATAAAAAAGTAGAAGAAATGCCAACAGAATCCTGTCAATTCTTTTACGAATGTGAGAATTGTAAAAAAGTATTACGACCAAACGAAGGCGATTGTTGTGTCTATTGCAGTTTTGGTTCAGTAAAATGTCCTTCAATACAACAGAAAGAAAGTTGTTGCTAAAAAGCCAACGCTAAAAGCCATACACATTTGCAATTCACACGAGCCAACGCTACGCCAAAAATTGCAAAAGAGTATGTCTTTGCCAACGCTGCAAACCAAGCTGAACGGAATAAAGCCAGTGGGTAACAACGTATATAAAAAATAGCGGTTTAGGTGCTAACCTGAACCGTTTTTGCATTTAATTAAGTATCTTGCTTTCCGAAAATTTAGTGCTTAAAATCCGCTACTTTTCATATACAAGACCGTTAGGCACAATCTGAAAAAAAACTATGGAGAAACTTCAAGAACGCTACCCGAAAATAGAAATAGTTAAAGAAGATGATAAAATACACATCCAAAATCTATGGGGAGATAATAGTTTTTTTCTTCGATTTAATGAAGATACCGATTTAGAATTTTTAAATCATTACTACTTTCCAACAGAATTAATGGCTATGTATAGCTTAGAAAGTAATTTGATAGAAGTTTTTGCTTTTCCACTTTCGCCAGAATCTGATTTAATCAAAAGAAAATTTAATTTTAATTTCCGAGGAGAAACTTTCGTTTGTGAATGGACTAAACCTACAGAAGAATTTATAAAAATAGCAAGTGCCTTCAGAGAATTAAAAGAAGAAAGTCATACAGCTTATCGCAATTTAAGACAATTTAGAGATTACTACAGAATTGATGAACTACCTGGTTTTATGTCCAAGTATTTTGACGATAAAGAACCATTCAATTTTTTTATCAAAGGGAATCTATCAAAAATAAAAGACGAAATAATTGAGTTTTGTAAAACTTTAAATTTCTATATGTCCTATTTTGACAGAGAGACACCAAATGTCCAAATTTTTTCAACTCAATTTAATAAAGAGACTTTCAATCTTCCTTGTTACTCACTGTTCGATACATTTCCAAGCAGTATAAATGCAACAGATATAGATGACATTCTTTTAGATATTATAACTGTAGCAAATAAAGCATCTGATCCTAGATTACGTTTTATTTTTTATTTTCAAATTTTAGAATATGCCTCATACTATTTTTTAAAATCCGACATAAAGGATAAACTCAATAATATTTTAAAACGACCAGATGTTTCTTTTAAATCAGAAGATTATACAAAAACAATTATTGAAGAATTTAAAAATCATTTTAATAAAAATGATGATAAGACAAAACTTGATATGTTAATTAATGAGCATATTAAATTGCCTGATTTAAAACTTGAATTAGAAAATAATGTAGATTATTTTAGTAAAACAATAGAATTTGATGGGGGTTTTACAATTGAACCTATAATGAAAGATTCAATTACTGGTATTGAACAACTTCCCGATAATATTATAAAAACAATTAAAGAAAATATAGTAAATATAAGAAACTCATTAGTACACTTAAGGGAATATCGAGAAAACAAAGTAATAATCCCAACAGATAAAAATGATAATTTATTAATTCCTTACATATATCTAATTAGAAGAATAGCTGAAAAAATAGTTATAGATAGATAATGCAAAGACTGTGCCTAACACCGTGTAAAATTAATTGCTGGTTTTAGCCAATTTACGAAAGTCCTCGCGGACTTTCTATCTGTGTTTATTTACTAACTTTAGTGCTTAAAACACGCAACTAATCTTACACAACAACGTTGTAGTTAATTTAAAAAAATCCGTCTGAACTAAAAAAAATGAATAATATTGGAATGAAAATGAATACAATTGGTAGAGTATTCTTATTTATAATATCATATTTTATTATTGTTGGAATATTTCAATATGTTGGAAGTTTAATTGCTGGAGTTGACTTTACAAATCTTGAATATAAAGAAAATTCCACGGAACAATTAATTATTAGTGTATTTGATTTGGTCGGCACTTTTTTAATTATTTGGCTATTTATGAAATTTGTAGATAAAGAAGATTTTATTGAACTTGGATTTCAAACCAAAAATAGATTGAAAGAATTTATTACTGGAATTATTATTGGTTTAATAATAATGCTAATAGGATATTTTATTCTTATTTATTTTGAGGAGATTTTTTTTATAGAAGTAAATTTTGATTTTAACGAATTGATAAAGTCAATTTTACTCTTTACGATTGTAGCTATTGTTGAGGAAACTCTTTGTCGAGGCTATATTTTAAAAAATATAATGAGTTCATTTAATAAATATATAGCTCTTATTAGTTCTTCAATTCTATTTTCTCTTATGCACGCATTTAATCCAAATGTTGACTCATTTTCTTTATTTGCATTATTCTTGGCAGGAATTGTTTTAGGATTATCTTATATATATACCAAAAATTTATGGTTTCCAATTGCAATGCATTTAAGTTGGAATTTATTTCAAACACTTCTTGGATTTAATGTTAGTGGTCAAGATACTTATTCAATTGTTGAATTTAAGACAAATCAAAGTAATTTAATAAATGGCGGAGCTTTTGGATTTGAGGGCTCGTATTTATCAATAATAGCTGAAATTATAACTATAATCGGAATTGGAATATATTACAATAGAAAAAAAAACTAACCACAACAAAGAACTGAGTTAAAAAACAACTATTTTCTTCATTAATTTTATTCATTAGTCTTCTAAGCTTAAAAACTCCTTTTAAGCTTTTTTCTTGTTTTTTTTATGGAAGATTTTACTACTTAATTTTCAATACTGAAACAAAACTTGCATCATATGGATTTCCTGATTTTGCAATGGCAAAACTTTGTTTTAGTAATTTATTAGAAACCGCTATCAATGCTAATTTCTTACTCTTACCTTTATTTACTATTCGTTCATAAATCTCTCTACAGCCTTTGTTTTGTTTACAAGCTGTAAATGAACATAGAAATAAAAGGTTTCTTAATTTCCGATTACCAACCTTACTTATGCTACTGCTACCTCTTACATTACTTCAAAACTCTCTTGTTGTTGGTGTAATTCCTATATAACGGCATAACTGTTTTACGTTTTCAAACTTTTTAAAACCATTTGTTACAACGATTAGAAATAAGGCTGTTTTAAGAGCAATACCTAGCATACATTGCAATACAGTTAATTGAACTTCTATCTAGTTTTACCAAAGAAAGCAGCTTCAATTCAAGTCCTTATATTTCTTTATCTAAATACTTTATCGTGCAAGTAAATCAAGCATAAACCAATTATAAAAATTAGTTTTTAGCGCTAAAACACGCAACTTTCTTTAAAAAGACATCTTGCAAGTATTTAAGAAAGTTACAAAATCTGAGCAGCGTGCGCTTTGGTTTTTACCTTGGTAATAACATCTTCAATAATACCTTTTTCATCTATGACAAAAGTAGTTCTATGAATTCCGTCATATTCACGTCCCATAAATTTCTTAGGCCCCCAAACACCAAATGCATTAATTACTGTTTTGTCTTCATCTGCTAATAACGGAAAAGGCAAATTGTGTTTATCAATCCAATTTTGTTGCTTTTTTGCAGTATCTGCACTAGCGCCTAAAATGGCATATCCTTTAGATAAAAAAGTTTCATAATTGTCTCTTAAATCGCATGCTTCTGCCGTACAACCTGGTGTACTTGCTTTTGGGTAAAAAAACAACACTAATTTTTTTCCTGTAAAATCAGTTAACTTTACTGTATTTCCTTTTTCATCTAATGCTTCAAAGTTTGGCGCCTTATCTCCTATTTTTAATGTAGTCATATTATTTTTTAGTTTAGCAACAAATATACAACGTAGCAAAGTATTTTTTTGAGATAAATTAAAATTCATTTCAACTTTAACTTTGTAACTTTGAAACTCTAAAACTTTGTTACTCCTTTAAAATGACCAAAAAAGAAAAAGTTCAATTTGTAATTGATACACTGCAAGAAAAATATCCAGAAATTCCAATTCCGTTAGATCATAAAGATCCATATACGCTTTTGATAGCCGTTTTACTTTCTGCGCAATGTACCGATGTTCGGGTCAATCAAATCACTCCTATTTTATTTGCTAAGGCAGACAACCCTTTTGACATGGTAAAAATGACTGTTGAAGAGATTAAAGAAATTATTCGTCCATGTGGTTTATCACCCATGAAAAGTAAAGGCATTTATGGTTTGTCAAAAATATTAATTGAGAAATATGACGGTAAAGTTCCACAAAGTTTTGAAGGCTTAGAAGAATTACCTGCGGTGGGTCACAAAACTGCAGGAGTTGTAATGAGCCAAGCTTTTAATATACCAGCCTTTCCGGTTGACACACATATTCATCGTTTATTGTATCGTTGGAATTTAACAAATGGAAAAAACGTAGTACAAACAGAAAAGGATGCAAAACGACTATTTCCAAAAGAATTGTGGAACGATTTGCACTTGCAAATTATTTGGTACGGTCGCGAGTATTCTCCAGCAAGAGGTTGGAATTTAGAAAATGATATCATCACTAAAACTATTGGGCGAAAAGCTGTTTTAGATGCGTATTATAAAAAAGCAACATTTTAAACAAAAAGAGGATCTCTCCACAACTACTTGTCATTTCGAATGGAGTAAAACGGAATTGAGAAATCTACTTTTTTTACTTTATAAGATCCATATTTTTTTAATCAAAAAAGCCTTAACATTTGTTAAGGCCTTTCTCTCTTAATTCAAATTCAATTCAATAACTTGGTTAGGTTGCATTTTAATTACTTTTAGTGATTTTGAAAAATTAATTAAAAATTGAATTGTTTCTTTTTTGGGTTGCTCCCTAAATTCAGGAGACTTTCTTGAGTAAAGTTGCTTCATACAATGTGTTTTTAATCCTTGATTATTAATCACATAACGCAACAAATTCCCCTTTAGTATTTAGTTGACCAAAATAATGTTGTTTTTTTCTATGAGCTTTCTTAAATTAATTAGTGCATAGCGCATTCTACCCAAAGCAGTATTGATGCTTACGCCTGTGTTTTCAGAAATTTCATTAAAACTCATATCGTTGTACATACGCATCAACAATACTTGTTTTTGCTCTTCTGGCAATTCATTTATCAACGCTTTAACATCCGCATGAATTTGCTCTTTTATAATTTTTTTTTCAGCATTTAAAACACCGTCACCCAAGACAGAAAAAATATCAAATTCTTCTGTATTTCTAAACTTTGGCATTCGATTAGACTTTCTAAAATAATCTATAACTAAATTATGAGCAATACGTAGAAGCCAAGGTAAAAACTTACCTTCTTCATTGTAATTGCCTTTTTTTAAGGTTCTAATTACTTTTATAAATGTATCTTGAAAAATATCTTCGGTGATGTCTTTATTTTTAACTTTACTATATATAGAGCTAAATAAGCGCTGCTGATGTCTCTTAATTAATATTTCTAGAGATCCTTCATTACCATGAATATAATTGCTAACTAATTTGCTGTCTGGGATTAAATTATTACGCATCATAAATTACTTTAAGAAAGCAAGATTGCTTTCTGGTTTGTACTTGTTTTATAAACAGTTAAAGTAATTTTAAACGATAGGCAGGTAGTTTAATTGATTTATACACCAAATATGATGATAATTTCTAAGACAAACAAATTTCTTTCACTTTTTTAAATCAATTTTATGATTTTATTTTCTTAAAAAATGGTATTTTTAACGCTTACTTTTTTTAGAAATGGCAATAGATTTAAATAGCATAGACCCCAAAGAAAACATCATTATTAAAGGTGCAAATTTGCACAATTTAAAAAACATTGATGTTGTGATTCCACGCAACAAACTAGTAGTAATTACGGGCTTGTCTGGATCAGGTAAATCTTCTTTAGCATTTGATACTTTATACGCAGAAGGGCAAAGACGTTATGTAGAGAGTTTGTCTTCTTATGCGCGCCAGTTTCTAGGCAAATTACACAAACCAAAAGTAGATTTTATCAAAGGAATTGCGCCAGCAATTGCTATTGAACAAAAAGTAAATGCCACCAACCCAAGATCTACAGTTGGAACTTCTACTGAAATTTATGATTACTTGAAACTACTTTACGCTAGAGTTGGTAAAACATTCTCGCCTGTATCTAATTTAGAAGTAAAAAAAGATACCGTTTCTGATGTTATCAATCATATAAAAAAATACGACTTGGGTTCTAAATTATTATTATTAGCACCTGTTTACTTAGATAAAACAAGAGATTTAAAAACATTACTACATGTTTTTTCTCAGCAAGGCTATGCGAGAATTAAAATGGGTGATGCTATTTTTAGAATTGAAGAATTCCCTCTAGAAACATATAATAATCAAACACTGGAATTGGTGGTAGATCGAATTGTATTAAAAGACGATGAAGACTTTTACAATCGATTAGCAGATGCCATTCAAACTGCTTTTTTTGAGGGCAAAGGAACTTGTAAAATAGAAAACTTAAACACTAAAAAAAACACAGAATTTAGCAATAAGTTTGAATTAGATGGTATCAGTTTTCTTGAACCAAACACACATTTGTTTAGTTTTAATAATCCGTATGGCGCTTGCCCAACATGCGAAGGCTATGGTAATATTATTGGCATCGATGAAGAGTTGGTCATTCCTAACACAGGATTATCCATCTATGAAGATGCCATTGCTCCTTTTAAAACAGATTCGTTTAGAAAATATAAAGACGATTTAATTTCGCATGCTTTTGAGTTCGATATTTCCATTCATAAACCATGGTTTGAGTTAACAGCAATACAAAAAACACTCGTTTGGAATGGTAGTAAAAAGTTTAAAGGAATTCATCATTTTTTTGAAAAACTAGAAGAAAAAAGCTATAAAATTCAGAATAGAGTTATGCTTTCTCGTTATCGAGGAAAAACACAATGTACCGCTTGTAATGGCAAACGATTAAGAGAAGAAAGCAATTATGTGAAAATAAACAGCAAAACAATTTCAGATTTAGTGAGCTTACCTATTGATGAATTGGCTACTTTTTTTAAAACACTAACGCTAAATAAATATGAATTAAATATTGGAAAACGACTGCTAACAGAAATCAATAACAGAATACAATTTTTATTAAATGTAGGTTTAAGCTACTTAACCTTAAATAGAACATCAAATACACTCTCTGGCGGAGAAAGTCAACGTATAAATTTAGCAACATCTTTAGGCAGCTCTTTAGTTGGGTCTATGTATATTTTAGATGAACCTAGTATTGGATTGCACCCAAAAGACACCGAAAGATTGATTGGTGTTTTACAAAATTTACGCGACTTAGGAAATACGGTAATTGTAGTAGAACATGATGAAGACATCATGAAAATTGCCGATTATATCATTGATATTGGACCAGAAGCAGGAACTTTTGGTGGAAATGTTGTTGCCGATGGGAAATTTAAAGACATCCTAAAAACCAATTCTTTAACGGCACAATACTTAACCGAAAAGTTAAAAATTGAAACGCCAATAAAACGAAGAAAAGCAACTAATTTTATAGAAGTAAGAGGTGCAAGAGAACACAATCTAAAGAATATTGATGTTACATTTCCACTTAACAATTTAACCGTAATTACAGGCGTCTCTGGAAGTGGAAAAAGCACCTTGGTTAAGAAAATTTTGTATCCAGCTATGCAAAAGAAAATAAATGGTTTTGGAGATAAATTGGGGCAATTTACAGAAATTAAAGGCTCGTTTGATAATTTAAAACATATCGAATTTATTGATCAAAATCCAATCGGAAGATCATCCAGATCAAATCCTGTTACCTATATAAAAGCGTATGATGATATTCGTAATTTATTTTCGAATCAGAAATTAGCAAAAATCAGAAATTACAAACCAAAACATTTTTCTTTTAATGTAGAAGGCGGTAGATGTGAAGTTTGTAAAGGAGATGGAGAAGTAACTATTGAGATGCAATTTATGGCAGATGTTCATTTACAATGCGAAGCATGTAACGGAAAACGCTTTAAAAAAGAAGTTTTAGAAATTACTTTTGATGGTAAATCTATAGATGATGTTTTAAATGCAACAATAGATGATGCCATTGCTTATTTTGAAGAAAATGAGCAAGGAAAAATTGTAAAGAAATTAAAACCACTACAAGATGTTGGTTTAGGCTATGTAAAACTAGGACAATCTTCTTCTACACTTTCTGGAGGTGAAGCACAACGCATAAAATTGGCTTCGTTTCTAGTAAAAGGAAACACCAAAGACAAAGCTTTATTTATTTTTGACGAACCCACAACTGGGTTGCATTTTCATGATATTAAAAAGCTGCTAAATTCTTTTAATGCTTTAATTGAAAAAGGCCACTCTATTATTGTAATTGAACACAATATAGAATTGATAAAATGTGCAGATTACATTATTGATTTAGGTCTAGAAGGCGGTAAAAATGGAGGAAATCTTATCTTTCAAGGAACTCCTGAAGAATTAGTTTTAAATAAAAAATCATTAACTGCTCCATATTTAAAAGAGAAATTATAAGTGCTATTTTAGTTGTAATAAACACTTAATCTTCAAAACATTAAATATTACAAAAGAAAAAAATCCTTCTCATATGAGAAGGATTTTATTTTGGGTGGAAGACGGGATTCGAACCCGCGACCCTCGGTACCACAAACCGATACTCTAACCAACTGAGCTACAACCACCATTTAATTTCGGATGCAAATATAATTCAATTTTTAACTTACAACAAAAGAAAACTTAAATTAATTTACTTAAATTTTCTACAGCAACGTAACGCTCTGAGGTAAAACCTTCTGCAGCGTCAACATTAATTAATCTACCTAAATCATTTGCTCTATACCCAATACTATCAATAAAATTTTTGCTAGTAATTGGTGTGTCTGGCTCCTTACTTGCAGGGTCAAAAAACTGAGAACTATATGCTTTTACAGAAGCGATCTTAACATCCATAAAACCAGTAACATCAACTACAAAATCTGGCTCTATATTTTTCCATTGTATGTAATGATATACTTGTTTTGGACGCCATTTTTCTTGTTGCTTCCCTCCTAATTCTGTTTCAATTTTTAACAATCCACTTAAAAAACAAGCATCAGAAACTAATTTACTTCCTTTCGAATGATCAATATGACGGTCATCAATTGCATTGCACAACACAATTTCTGGCTGATATTTACGAATCATTTTTATAATCTCTAATTGATTTGCTTTATCATTGATAAAAAAACCATCAGCGAAACCAACATTTTCTCTCACAGAAACCCCTAAAATTCTTGCTGCATTTGCAGCTTCAACATCACGTAAATCGGCAGAACCACGGGTTCCTAGTTCACCACGTGTTAAATCTACAATTCCAACTTTCTTTCCTAAAGAAATTTCTTTTGCAATCGTAGCTCCTGCTCCTAATTCTACATCATCTGGATGCGCTCCAAAAGCTAATATATCTAGTTTCATTTATAAAGTGTATTTGTTTTATTTGATAAATTACTTATTGCAAACTATCTAAAGCTTGCTCAATATCTGCTATTAAATCTTTCGTTTCCTCTATTCCGACTGAAAAACGAATCAACCCGTCTTTTATACCTTGTTGAGCTCTTTCTTCTGGAGATAATAACGCATGTGAGGTTTGTGTTGGACTTAGCATTGTACTTTCTATTCCGGCTAAACTCATTGATGGTTTTATCAATTGTAATGCGTTCATAAAATCCATAGAATTAACACCATCACAAAGTTCAAAAGAAAGCATTCCTCCAAAATTCTTCATTTGTTTTTTAGCCAATTGATAATCTGGGTGTGATTTTAAACCTGGGTAATAGACCTTAGAAACCTTTGCGTTTTTCTCTAAATACTTTGCCATCTTCAAAGCATTTTTACTTTGACGCTTAACACGTAAATTCATAGTTTTTAAACTGCGTTCTAACATCCAAACGGTAAAATCACTTAAACTTCCGCCCAAGTTTTTTGCTACATTCCAAATTAAATCAATGTGTAAATTAGATGCTGCAACGGCTCCTGCTAAAACATCTGAATGCCCACCCATATATTTTGTAGCAGAATGCAACATAATATCAACTCCAAAATCAATTGGAGTCTGATTTATGGGCGATGCAAACGTATTATCAATCATAGTAACAATTCCATTTTCTTTAGCCAAACCAGAAATTGCTTTCATATCGGTAATAGTTAATAACGGATTTGATGGTGTTTCTATGTATAAAACTTTGGTATTAGGTTTGATCTCTTTTTGAAATGATTCTATGGATAAATCTTGAGTAAATGAGTATTCTATACCAAACTTATCAAACTCTTCAACGACAAAATTATAGGTACCACCATACAAAGTTTGTTGCAAAACGATATGATCTCCTTTGTGCAAAAAAGCCAACAGCGTTGTGCTAACTGCTGCCATACCAGAACCAAAAATTAATGCATTTTCTGTTTTTTCTAATGCAGCTATTTTTTTGCAAAGCATCTCTTGATTTGGTGTGTTAAAATACCGTGGATAGCGTTTTACATCTACATTGTCAAATGCATAAGAGGTAGACATATAAATTGGAGAAACAGCACCTTTAAACTGTTCGTCTTTTACTTCGCCAACATGTGTGCAAATTGTATTTATTCCTAAGTTTTTGTTTTCTTTCATTTTAATGTATTTCTATCAGCTAAATTAAGAAAACAATTCTAATTTTCTTTAAATTTTCAATATCTTCGCCTTTATGATTTCAGTAGTTATTTTAGGGAATGGAAACGTGGCAACACATTTACACAATGCTTTTTTAAAGGCTAAAAATATTGCTGTATCTAAAATTAATTCTAGAGAATTAGAAAATATTCCAAATTCTGACGTTACTATAATTGCAGTTTCTGATGATGCAATTGAGACCGTTTCAAAATCAATTCTTGATAGAAAAGGTTTGATTGTTCATACCTCTGGTGCTGTAGATATAAATATAATTACCCATAAAAGAAAAGGAGTTTTTTACCCATTGCAAAGTTTCTCTAAAGACACACCTGTTAATTTCAATACTGTTCCGTTTTGTTTAGAAACAAAACATAAAGAAGACTATAGTTTAATTGAATCTTTAGCAAAATCAATTGGAGAAAAAACGTATACAATCAATTCAGAACAACGAAAAAAATTACATGTTGCTGCCGTGTTTGTAAACAACTTTAGCAATCATATGTATAAAATTGGCAATGATATTTGTGAGAAAAACAAGGTTCCTTTTGAGATTTTATATCCGTTAATAGAAGAAACAGCAAAGAAAGCACAATCAATTTCACCAGAAAAAGCACAAACTGGTCCTGCAAAAAGAAACGACATACAGACGATTAAAAATCATTTAGAAAATTTAAATTTACAACAACAAGAAATATATCAATTGTTGACAACATCAATTCAAAAATCAATTGAATAAATTAAACTAAAATGCTTACTCAAGCATTAATGAAAACTAAAATATATTTTAGCTTCGAGACAAAAGTGTAGCTTTCGAAAGATTGTTTTAGAGTTCTCGATTCCGCTCGAACAGGCAAATTAAATAAAATTATGGAAAAAAGTTATAAAGAATATTTAGCGCAAATAAACACTTTAATCTTTGATGTTGACGGTGTTTTAACAAACGGAATGGTAACTGTTTTTCCGAATGGAGAATTGGTAAGGCACATGAATATTAAAGATGGATATGCGTTAAAAACAGCTGTAGATGCAGGTTTAAATATCTGTATTATCTCTGGAGGAAACAATGAAGGGGTTCGAAAAAGACTAGAAGGCCTAGGCATTAAAGATATATACTTAGGAGCTCATGATAAAATAAAACAGTACAATGAGTTGGTAGAGAAATACAATTTAAAACCAGAAAATGTGTTGTATATGGGTGATGACATACCTGATTACCCTGTAATGAAATTAGTTGGAATGCCTTGTTGTCCAAATGATGCAGCTCAAGAAATTCAGAAAATTTCTAAATATATTTCTAATAAAAAAGGGGGCGAAGGATGTGCTAGAGACGTAATTGAACAAATTTTACGTGTTCAAGATAAGTGGAACGGAAACTTTAATGCAAAATATGATTAAAATGAAAAAAATACTTTGTATACTTTTTATATGTATTTCAACAATTTCATTTTCACAATCAATTGTAGGTAAATGGAAATCTATTGACGAAACAACCTCTAAAGACGAATCTATTATTGAAATTTACCAAGAAAATGGTAAGTTTTATGGGAAAATCACAGCGATTTTAGATCCAAATGCAAAGGACGTAATTTGTGAAAATTGTACTGGAAATAATAAAAACAAACCAATTGAAGGAATGGTAATTATTAAAGGTTTAAAAAAAGATGGCAAAGAATGGTCTGGTGGCAAAGTCTTAGACCCTAAGAATGGCAAGGAATATAAATGTAATATTTCTTTAGAAGACAATAATACGATGAAACTAAGAGGTTTTATTGGGTTTTCTGTATTTGGTAGAACAGCGTATTGGTATCGTGTTCACAATTAATTTTTCTCTTCTAACATAGGTACAAAAGCAAAATCTCCTAACTCATGTTTCTCAAATTCTTTAGCAGACTTTCTAATAAATAATGTCATAATTTGAGTTTTATCTCCAACCGGAATTAACAACTTACCTCCTACTTTTAATTGACCTAGTAAAGGTTTAGGTACAAAGGGGGCACCAGCAGTAACAATTATTTTATCAAAAGGAGCCTCTTCTGGCAACCCTTTATAACCATCTCCAAAAATTAATTTCTTTGCTCTATAACCTAACTTTGGCAAAAATAATGATGTTTTTTTAAACAACTCTTTTTGCCGTTCTATAGAATATACAACCGCTTTTAACTCAAGTAAAACTGCCGTTTGATACCCAGAACCTGTACCAATTTCTAACACTTTCTCTCCAGAGTTTATTGCTAATGTTTGAGACTGAAAAGCAACAGTGTAGGGCTGAGAAATGGTTTGCTCTGCGGCAATAGGAAAAGCTTTGTCTTGATAAGCATGTGCCTCAAAACTAGAATCAATAAACAAATGGCGCGGAATATTACGTACAGCTTGCAATACCTTTTGGTCATTAATTCCTTTAGCTTCCAAAACTGTAGCAAGTTGATTTCTAAGTCCTTGATGTTTATGAGTGTCTTTCAATTTTTTGTAGAATTAGGAGTTCTAAAAGTAGTAATAAATCTAAAAAACTCCCTATAAAATTGTATCTTTGTTAGCGATTATTTTCTAGCATCTTCTTTGCTGAAAATCAATAGTTAACACAAAAATATAAATATATGCTAAAAGTAGGTGTTCTTGGCGCTGGTCACTTAGGAAAAATTCATCTCCGTTTATTACAACAATCAAATAAATATGAATTAGTCGGTTTTTACGATTCATTTACAGAAAATGCTAAGACAGTAGCCAGCGAATTTGGTTACAAACTATTTGACTCTGTAGAGAGTTTAATTAATGAAGTAGATGTAATTGACATCGTTACACCCACATTATCGCATTTTGACTGTGCAAAAATAGCCATAGAAAAAGGCTGCCATATATTTATTGAAAAGCCTATTACAAAAACAGTTTTAGAAGCAGAAGCAATTAGAACCTTAGCGAGTCAAAAACACATACGTGGCCAAGTTGGTCATGTAGAGCGTTTTAACCCTGCTTTTACAGCTGTAAAAGACATGATAGACTCACCTATGTTTATTGAAACACATCGTTTGGCTGAATTTAATCCAAGAGGAACTGATGTTCCTGTTGTGTTGGATTTAATGATTCATGATATTGATATTATTTTATCGGTAGTAAATTCGCCTGTAAAAAATGTACATGCAAGTGGTGTTTCAGTAATTAGTGAAACTCCAGATATTGCGAATGCTAGAATCGAATTTGAAAATGGTTGCGTTGCCAATTTAACAGCTAGTAGAATTTCGATGAAGAATATGCGTAAATCTAGATTTTTTCAAAAAGACGCATATATTTCTGTAGATTTCTTAGAAAAGACTGCTGAAGTTGTAAAGATGAAAGATGTACCAGTAAATCCAGATGAATTTGCAATGATTTTACAAAACGCAGAAGGTGTTAAAAAGCAAATCTATTTTGACAATCCTAGCATTGAAGAAAACAACGCTATTTTAGACGAATTAGAATCGTTTGCTGATGCTATAAATAATGATACTACACCTATTGTTTCTTTAAAACAAGGTGCACAAGCATTAAGAGTTGCTCAACAAATAATTGATTGTTTTTAATAGTGTTAAAAAGTTGGAAAGTAAAAAGCTCTAAAAGTTTTTAAGCTACACTAAAAATAAATAAGTAAGTGCGTTAAGGATTGAAACGGCATCCTTTTTTGAAGAGTGAAAAAAAGATACAGTAAAAAGCCTGTTAAAACGCCCAAAATAAATATTGAGAATTAAATAATTTAAAATTAGATTTTTTTAATTTTTTAAATAATAATTTTTTAAATACAAAAACACACATGAAAAATATTGCCGTAATAGGATCTGGAACAATGGGAAATGGAATTGCGCACACGTTTGCTCAATTTGGATTTCAAGTTCAATTAATAGACATTTCACAAACTGCTTTAGATAAAGGAATTGCAACGATTACTAAAAACTTAGATAGAATGGTTGCTAAAGAAAAAATTTCTGAAGCAGATAAAAATACTACTTTAAAAAACATCACCACCTACACCACTATTAGAGAAGGAGTGCAATATGCTAGTTTGGTTGTAGAGGCTGCCACTGAAAATGTGGATTTAAAATTGAATATTTTCAAAGAACTCGATGAGGTTTGTCCGGAAGACACCATTTTGGCTACAAATACTTCATCGATTTCTATTACACAAATTGCAGCGGTTACCAAAAGACCAGCGCAGGTAATTGGAATGCATTTTATGAATCCGGTGCCAGTTATGAAATTGGTGGAAATTATTAGAGGTTATAATACTTCTGATGAAGTGATGCAATTTACGGTTGATTTGTCTAAGAAAATTAATAAAATTCCGGTAGAAGTAAATGATTATCCTGGTTTTGTTGCCAACAGAATTTTAATGCCAATGATTAACGAATCTGTAGAAACTTTATATAACGGCGTTGCGGGCGTTAAAGAAATTGACACCGTAATGATGTTAGGGATGGCACATCCGATGGGACCTTTGCAATTAGCAGATTTTATTGGATTGGATGTTTGTTTATCTATCTTAAATGTATTGTATGACGGATTTAAAAACCCAAAATACGCGCCTTGTCCATTATTAGTAAATATGGTAAGAGCAGGGAAATTAGGTGTAAAATCTGGTGAAGGTTTTTATGATTACTCTAAAAGCAGAAAAGCAGAAAACGTTGCGAAGCAATTTGTATAAGCGATCACCAAAAAATTAATATTATTTGTCATTTCGAAATGAGGAACGATTGAGAAATCTATTAATTATTAAGTGTTTTAACTTTAAATAATGAGATCTCACCTCGTTATGCATTCGGAATGACAGCATGTTTTTATAAAAAAATAATTGGTTTTACGTTCATTTTTGTCTTTATGATACCTTTGTCTTACGGGCAAAAATCAAACAAGAGTTTTTTTACTCCAACCAAATACGGCATACAGTTTTCACAAGGAAATGAAAAAAGTTTTTTGTTTGATGATCCAGATTATTTTTACAGAACAAACACTGCAAAAGGGCAAATCTATTTTCTGATAGCAAATTTTAAAACCATTGACTTTTCTTTGGTAGCTATGCCTCAAATTCAATTTATACAGCATCAATTGTACAATGAACAATTTATACTTCCGTCTGAAAGTAATTATCAAGAAAGAAGGCAGCGTTTTACGCAATTAAAAAACCTCTCAATAAGTGCAGTAGAATTTAGTTTAGAAGCAAAAAAACAACTGTTTAATAGCTTCAGTATTTTTTTGCAAGTTGGTTTAGGGTTGAGTTATATTGATACAGAAACTGAGCGCTTAGCAAAAGGATTTACGTTTATTGAAAATGGAAATTTTGGCTTTGATTTTCAAATGAATTCAAAGTATTCTATTCAATTATTTGGTGGAGTTGGGCATGTATCCAACTTAAATTTTCAGCAACCAAATAGTGGTTACAATATTTTAAATACTGGATTTGGTTTTCAATATACCATCAAATAAAAAGAGGAAATTTCTTACGAAATTTCCTCTTTTTTATACTGGTAATATAAAATTATTTAGCTGTAGTTTCATCATCGTTCTTAGAAGCTTTGTTCCAAATTTTAATTTGGTCTTCTTTAGTAATGCCAGAAAGCACTTCAACATTTACGCCATCAGAAGTACCTAACTTAATCGTTTTTCTTTCAAACTTCTCACCTACTTTAACCTCTACATAAGGTTCTTCGGTTTTTCTATCAAAACGCAATAAACCTTCTTTGATGGACAATACATCCTTTTTTTCTTCTAAAACAATGTCTGCATTTGCACTGTAACCAGCTCTAATGAAGTATTTATTATCTAAAGTTACATCTGCTTTAATTTTAAATTGTACAGCGCCTCCTTCTTCTGTTCCTTTTGGAGCAACAAAATTTAATACCGCTGGAAATTTAATTCCTTCAATGGCACCTAAAGAAACTTCAATTTTAGTTCCAACTTTCAACTTACTAACTTCAGATTCATCAACTTTTCCTTCAAAAATCATCTTTGTCATGTCTGCAATACTAGCAATTGTAGTACCAGCATTAAAGTCATTTGTTTGTGTAACTTGATATCCTTTTTTAACCGGAATTTCTAAGATCATTCCTGATGCAGTAGCTCTAATGTTTGTGTTTGCTGTTTTACCTAATCCAGCAGTAGAACCTTTCTTAATAATTTCTAAATCAGATTCTGCATTTGACAATGTTAATTTAGCATTGTTAAAGTTTAGTTCAGAAGCTTCAAAATCTTGTTTGGCAATTACACCTTTATCAAAAAGGTTTTTATTCCTTTCGTAAGAAATCTTAGCATTATTGTAACTTAATTTTGCAGATTTCACTCTACCGGTAGCGCTATTTAAAGAAGAAATATTTGGTACAACTCTAACTGTTGCAATTAAATCTCCATTATTTACTACAGCACCTTCTTCTACAAAAACCTCGCTAATAATACCCGTTATTTGAGGTTTAATCTCTACTTCTTCTAAAGGTACTACTTTACCTGTTGCAACTGTTTTTTTAACAATTGAAGTAGTGAAAGCTGTTTCAGTTTCAAATTCTATAATATTTTTTTTGTTCTTTTTACCGAACCAAATCAATGCAGCGATAAAACCGACTGCTACAATTGCTAAAATAATTTTTGCTCTTTTACTCATAATTGTTTCTAATTTATTCTTCTCTTAATGCTTCTATTGGTTTTACTAGTGTTGCCATATAGGCAGGAATTAATCCAATTAAGGTTCCTAAAATTGTTAGTGTTAAAAACGCAATTAATATAATAGGGATGTTTACAGTAGGATTCACTAAAACTGCATCATCTCCTTGCCCTACTAACATTTCTAAAAAATATAAAACAAGTGCTCCAAAGACAATTCCTAACATACCTGCTACGGTTGTTAAGAAAATTGACTCTAAAACAATTTGTCTTCTTATACTGACTGGAGTTGCTCCCAATGCGCGTCTTATTCCTATTTCTTTTGTACGTTCTTTAACGGTTATCAATAAGATGTTTCCAATGGCAAAAACGCCTGCTATTAAGGTAGCAATACCAACAAACCATGTTAAAAATTGCATTCCTGTTAAAAACCCTGTTATTTTTGCGATTTCTACGCCCAAGTTTACGCTACCAAAAGCTCTTTTATCTTCTGGATGTACTTTGTGTAAATTCTTTAGAGTTAATAAAATATCTGCTTCCATTTGCTCAATATCAATCCCTTCATTTGCAGTTATCATCATCCAGTCTATTCTATTTCCTGTATTGTATACTTTTTGAAAAGTTGTAAAAGGTATGTATGCAGAATCACCATCAAAACTAACTCCTTGAGATCTTTTGTAAACTCCAACTACTTTATAATTGATGTTATTAATCTTTACCAATTGGCCAATTGGTTTTTCATTTTTATCAAACAACTGCTTGTACATTTCTTCAGAAATTACACACACTTTTGCCGTAGATAAAATATCATTTCCATTTAAAAAACGCCCGTACAATAAATCTTTTTTCTGAATTTTATCCAAAACTGGATAATCTCCACTTACTTGAAAAGTACCTGTTTTAAAGCCTTTAACTATTAAATTAGAGGTTTGATTTCTTGGCGCTAATAATTTAATTTCTTCACTGTATTCGCTTTTTAAAATTTCAACATCTTTTAATGTTAAGCTAAATCTTCTATTTTTTTGAAACCCTTTGAAAGGGGTATCTGTGGCCTGTGTCCAAACAAAAACGCTATTGGTCGCAAAACTTCCAAAAATTTTATTAAAATTATTCTCGATGCCTCTTGCAGCACCCAAAAGTACCACTAACAAAAAGATACCCCACAATACTCCAATAATGGTAATTATGGTTCTCATTTTGTTTTTACGAATACTTCCGTAAATTTCTTGCCATGTATCTGAATCAAATAAAAACTTCATGTTAATCTGCTCTTAGTGCTACAATAGGTTTAATTTTTGCTGCTATTTTTGCTGGAACGTAGGCTGCAATTAACCCTGAAACAATCAACGTAACAGTTGCCCCAATTATAATTGAAGGACTTACACTTGGATCTTTAATAAAATATTCTGCTAAAGTTTTATTTAATGATTCGAGACTTAAAATATAAGTACCAAGAGATAAACCAATATATCCAGCTATGGTTGTAATTAAAACTGATTCCTGAACAACCATTCCTACAATCGAAGAAGGTTGCGCTCCTAATGCTTTACGTATTCCAAATTCTTTAGTACGTTCTTTAATTACAAAAATCATAATATTAGAAATACCAATAATTCCTGCAATTAAAGTCCCAGAACCAATAAATATGACTATAAAATACAATGCAATTACAAAAGTGCCAACCCCTTTATTAGCTTCAGCCATATTTTGAATGGATAATGCACTTTGATCGTCTGGATGAATGTCTAATTTTTTTCTTAAATCACGTTCCATTTTATTTCCAAAAGCAATCGCCTCATCTAAGCTTAACTTTGGATCATATCCAATCACAATCTGACTTAAATTATCGTTGTTTCCATAAATCATTTGCGCTGTAGTTACAGGCATAAATGTCTTACGCTCTTCATTGTCTCCTCCTTCATCCGAAAAAACACCAACAACTTGGTAAGAGATTCCACTTACATTAACACGTTTTCCTATTGCAGGCAATTCTCCAAATAAATCTTGTTTCACCAAACGACCTATAACAATTACTTTGGCTTTTTCTATTAAGTCTCTGTTATTGATATATCTTCCTTCATCAATTATTGTTTTTTCTAAAAACTGATGGTCTGGATGCACTGCTTGTAAGCTATAATTGTCTTGCTTATTTTTGTAAGAAATATTTACATTTTTATTGATTCTTGCGGTTAAATGCTGAATATTTGAATCGTATTCTTCTTTTACAAAATCAAAGTCTTTATTTTTTAATTGAATTCTTCTACCTGTTTGCAAACCTTTAAAAGGTTTTGAGGTTCTCCAAACTCTAACAGACATAAAGTTTTGAGCATCATCTGCAAAAGCATCGCTAAAAGAATTACTTAAACCAGTAACAACACCAAACAATAAGGTAAATAGCAGAATAGCAAATGCTACCGTAAAACCAGACATTACAGAGCGTAATTTGTTTTTACTGATGCTTTGAAATATTTCTCTCCAACGATCTATATCAAACATATTAAATCGTTTTTGTTTTTGTTAATTCGTCACTAATAATAACTCCATCTTTTAAACGAACTACTCTTTTTGTTTGTTCAGCAACTTCTTCCTCGTGCGTAATAACAAAAACTGTCATTCCTTCATTATTAATGTCTCTTAACAAATCCATTACATTATCTGTAGTTGTAGAATCTAAAGCTCCTGTTGGTTCATCAGCCAAAACAACTTTTGGTTGCGTTACTAAAGCTCTTGCAATGGCAACACGTTGTTTTTGCCCTCCAGAAAGTTCGTTTGGTAAATGGTTTGCCCAAGGCCCCAACTCTACTTTTTCTAAGTATTCCATTGCTATTTTTAAACGTTCTTTCCTTGCCATTCCTTTATAGTACAAAGGCAATGCAACGTTTTCTAATGCTGTTTTGTAAGAAATTAAATTAAACGACTGAAATACAAATCCTAAAAACTTGTTACGCAAAATAGCGGCTTTCTTCTCGTTTAAATTATCTATTAACTGACCATTAAGATAGTATTCTCCTTCATCATGTTCATCTAACAAACCTACAATATTTAATAAGGTAGATTTACCAGAACCAGAAGATCCCATAATAGAAACAAACTCACCTTCTTTGATGTGTAAATCAATTCCTTTTAAAACATGTAACTTATCTTTTCCGATTGGATAAGATTTGTGGAGTTTTTTTATTTCTATCATCTTAACTTGGTTAATTTTTTTGCGAAAGTAATTATAGTACCTTTTATATGCTATTAATGTTTTGTTAAAGATTCGTTTTAACAAACAGAACAACCTTTTTTAATTACTTCTTAATATCTGACGTCTTAAAGCAATATTTGTTACAGGAAATTCAGAAAATTTATGGAAATTTGTAAAATAAATAAGTTAGCAGTCATTTTTTATGCAGAAGAAATTAAACAAACTACTCAACAACAAGCAAGTAATACTTTTTGACGGTTTTTGTAATTTTTGTAATTCGGCAGTTTTAAAAATTATTTATAATGATAAAAAAAACATTTTTTTGTTTGCTCCATTACAATCTCATATTGGAATGCAACTAACAAATTACTTTACAATTGATACTAAAAAATTAGATTCTATTATTTTAATTGAATCTGAAACCAGTTTTTATATAAAATCTACAGCAGCTCTAAAAATTATCAATCAATTTAACGGATTTTGGAAATTACTCAAAATAGGATGGTTACTTCCAACACCATTAAGAGATTTTTTTTACAGTCTTATTGCAAGAAATCGATACAAATGGTTTGGAAAAAAAACAAGCTGTATGATACCAACAAAAGAAATTAAATCTAAATTTATAGCATAATGAACAACATAAAATGTGTAATTTTTGATATGGATGGAGTCATCATTGACTCTGAATTACTACATAAAAAGGCTTATTACGAAACTTTTATTTCTTTAGGCTTAGAGGTATCCGAAGAATTATACAAAACCTTAACAGGCTCGTCTACCATTAATGCTTTTCAAAGATTGATTACTCACTTTAATTTAAATGAAGATCCAAACGCGTTGGTGCTACAAAAAAGAAAACGCTACGTAAATTTCTTTGAAAATGACCCAACATTACATTTGGTAGATGGTGTTGAAGATATTATTAAATATTTTTATAACAAAGGAATTACACTTGTACTAGCTTCTTCTTCTGCAATGGTAAATATTGATCGTGTTTTTAATCGATTTGATTTGAATACATATTTTACAGCCAAAATTAGCGGCGCAGATTTAGTGGAATCAAAACCGCATCCAGAAATTTTTGAGAAAGCTGCTATTTTAGGAAACACACCTAAAGAAAACTGTATTGTAATTGAAGATTCTGATAACGGTGTAAAAGCTGCCAATGATGCTGGTATTTTTGTTTTTGGATATAAAAATCCTTTAGCCGCAGATCAAACTCTAGAAAATGCTGATACAGTGATTACAAATCACTTAGAATTAAAGAAATACATTTAATTTTAAAAAATAATTATATAAATTTACTATTGACATGATTATTAATCGTAATATTGCAATGTAATAATTAAGTTATACATATGGGATTGACAAAAACAGAGATATTTACAGATCAACAAAACAAAATAGCTTTGTATTCAAAAGTATTTGGTCATCCAGCAAGAGTTGCAATTTTGCAATATTTATTTAAAATAAACACCTGTGTTTGTGGTGATTTAGTAAATGTGATCCAACTTGCACAACCAACAATATCTCAACATTTAAAAGAGTTAAGATCATTAGGTTTAATAAAAGGAAATGTAGAAGGCACAAGTGTTTGCTATTGTATTAACCTAGAAGAATGGACACAAATGAAAGAAACTATGTTTCAATTTTTAAATCAAGATAATACTAAAAAAGAAGGTTGTTGCTAAATAATTTTCATCAAAAAATTTTTAAAAATAAAAGAATTATGAAACTATCAGAAATCAAATCAATTTTAAAAACCTTAGAAACAATTGCTTTTCAATTGCCAAACGGAACGTTGGTGCCAAATCATTTTCATGTAACAGAAGTAGGGAAAATTACTAAAAACTTTATTGATTGTGGTGGTACCGTTCGAAAAGAAGAAGTTGTAAACTTTCAACTTTGGAATGCAGATGATTATGATCACAGGTTGCATCCAGAGAAATTAGTAAACATTATTCATCTTTCTGAAGAAGTTTTAGGGATTGAAGATTTAGAAATTGAAGTTGAATATCAAGGAGCTACGATTCAAAAATATGGTTTAGATTTTAATGGAGAACACTTTTTACTAACCACAAAAGAAACTGACTGCTTGGCAAAAGATAATTGCGGAATACCAGCAGGCAAAAAGAAAGTACATCTTGCAGAACTAAAAGCAGAAAATGTTTGTTCTCCAAATAGCGGATGTTGTTAACTTAATAAACAGGTATGTTTTTAGAAATTCAAAAAACAATTGCTACATTAAATGTAAGCTCAATTAGTAAAGAGCGAAAAATAACTCTTCAACGTTTAATCAATTTTATTCAAACAAAAAATGATGAGAATAAAGAAATTCGATTGAATTTTATTTGCACACATAATTCACGTAGAAGTCATTTATCTCAAATTTGGGCACAAACTATGGCGCATCAATTTAATGTTAAAAACGTATACTGCTATTCTGCCGGAACAGAAGCAACAGCGTTATTTCCAGTTATTGCAGAAACTTTGAGAAATTCTGGATTTAAAATCAATAGAAAATCTGAGAATAACAATCCTATTTACACTATTAAATATGCAGAAAATAAACATCCTGTTATAGGTTTTTCTAAAACCTTAGATGATCAATTTAATCCAAAATCAGAATTTGCAGCAATTATGACATGTACACAAGCAGATGAAGGTTGTCCGTTTATAGCTGGAGCAGAAAAACGAATTTCAATACCTTTTGAAGATCCAAAAGTTTTTGATCATACACCAGAAAAATTAGAAAAATACAAAGAAAGAAGCCTTCAAATTGCTACTGAGATGTATTATGTTTATTCTCAAGTAAAAATCTAATCAACATAAAAAGGTTGCTTATTTTTTTATTGGCAAATGTGTTAGACTACCCCACTCTGTCCAAGAACCATCGTAAACGGCAATATTAGAAAAACCAGAAACAGTTGCGGCTAAAGCTAAAATACAAGCTGTAATTCCAGTTCCACACGAAAAATACATTGATTTTTTGTCAGAATCCATTTTTTGGAAAATAGTTTTTAACGCTTCTTTATTTTTTAAATAATTGGTATCTAAAACAGCAGTATAGGGCATGTTTTTAGAAGTTGGTATACGCCCATTTCTTATTTCTTTTCTTGGTTCTAACGCTGTCGCATTAAATCTCCCTGTTGAACGCGCATCAATAATTTGTTTTTTAGAATCTGAGATCGATTCTAAAACTACATCAGAATTAATAATTTTTCCTGGTTGATAATTTGCTTTAAAATTACCGAAAATAAAACTATGAGTTTGTTTTTTTTCTGTTGGATACTTTGCTTTTCTCCATGCTGGAAAACCACCATCTAAAACAGCAATATTTTTAAAACCCATAGATTTAAAAAGCCACCAAACTCTTGGTGAGGAATAAATGCCGTGAGTATCATAAATCACAATACAAGAATCATTATTGATTCCTATTTTTTTTGCCTCAATTTCAAATTCATTAGAAATTAGTGCAGTATTTGGAAAAGTTGCTCCTTGTACTGAAAAAATATTTTTTAGATCAAAAAAGCGTGTTTTAATTATTTGGTGTGTTTCAGGTCCCGAATTTAACTTACTAGAAGTAACTTTAGGTATTGTACCATCTAAAACTATTAAATTGGCTGCATCTTTGTTTTGATACAACCAATTTACAGAAACTAATGGCTTCTCTATTTTTAATAAATCACCCAATTAATTTATTTTTTTTATTTAAGTGCTTCGTAATTATCGTCCCAATTCTGAACATGTGGATCTCCTAATTTATCTACTGATTTAGCAACCAACATAGAAACAGCAGCATCTCCAGTAACATTTACAACAGTTCTACACATATCTAAAGGTCTATCTACCGCAAAAATTAATGCCAAACCTGCTTCCGGAATTCCAGCATATCCTAAAACTCCAACTAACATTACCATACCTGCTCCTGGAACCGCTGCAGAACCAATTGAGGCTAAGGTTGCTGTTGCAATAATTCCTAATTGTGTTCCAAATGTTAAATCCATTCCAAATGCTTGTGCAATAAATACAGCTGCAACCGCCTGGTATAAGCTGGTTCCATCCATATTAATAGTAGCTCCAATTGGCAGCACAAAACTTGCAACTTCTTCTTCTACACCAATATGTTCTGTAACTCTTTCCATAGTTACAGGTAAAGTTGCTGCACTAGAACTTGTAGAAAACGCTAATAATTGTGCTGGCGAAATTGCTTTCATAAAAAAAGCAGGACTTTTTTTAGTAAAAACAACTACCAAAATATTGTAAATTACAATCATCATCATTAAACCACCAATAACGGTTAATGCATACCATCCAAGTGCTTTAAATAGATCTAGACTTGGAGATTCTACCACCAAAGCAGCCAACAATGCAAAAACACCATAAGGTGCAGCCAACATAATTAGATCTACCATTTTAAGTATGACTTCGTTAAAGCCATCAAAGAATTTTTTCACTGTTTCTCCCTTCTCTTCCGGAATTAAAATCAATCCAACTCCAAAGAATACTGCAAAAAAGATAACTTGTAACATATTTCTATTGCTTGTTGCAGCTTCAAAAATATTACTTGGCACCAAATCTATCAATGCTTGTAAAGGACCTGTTTCTTTTTGTTTGGCAGCTTCATCTTTATACTTAGTTGTATTTGTGCTATAACTATCTACCATTTCCTGCCTCGTTTCTTCGGTAATAGATTTACCAGGATTTACAATATTAACCAATACCAATCCGATAGAAACTGCAACTACAGTAGTGAAAATATAAATTACTATAGTTCTACCTCCCATTCTAGAGAGCTTAGAGATATCTTTTAAATCAGAAACACCTTTAATAAGTGCAGCTAAAATTAAAGGAATTGCAATTAATTTTAAAGAGTTAATAAAAATGGTTCCAAATGGTTTTATCCAATCTTTTATAAAATCTTTACCAAAATCAAAATTGGTCATGATAAGAGCAAAAACAACTCCTAATAACATTCCTAATAAGATTCTCCAGTGTAGTGCTATTTTCTTCATTTAAAAAATTATTATTTAAGTGTTGAAAGGTAAAAAAAATACAAACCAACATCCAAATTTCTTTGTGTTAATTTAAAAACTACTGCTGTATATTTTTTGAAACTAGAATCATGTTGTATTTTTGTAGCACATTTTACAATATGGAGAAATTAAAAAAACGTTGGAATTTAACTTCTAATAAACAAGTACTAGTTATTCTATTGGTGTTTTCTATTACTGGATATAGCTCTTTGCTGATTGCTAAACCAGTTTTAAACTTAATAGGACTTGAACAAGCAAATACAAATCCTTGGATATATAGACCTTTAAGAATATTATTAATTTTTCCTTTTTATCAAGTACTAATTATTTGCTATGGATGGCTTTTTGGTCAGTTTACTTTTTTCTGGAATTTCGAAAAGAAGATGTTGAGCAGAATAGGATTCAAGCGATTCTTTATAAGTGAAAAAAAATAATGGAATTTGTCTCTTTTCTGAATTGCATTCAACATATAAAAACAGCTAAAATTGGAGGTTTAGCATCACAATTTAGATTGGCTCCAAAAATGCGTTTAAAATATAGTGAAGAAAAGATCGCAGCAAAAAACCCAAAAAAAGCAGCTGTTTTAGCATTATTTTACCCAAATAACAAAGGAGAAACTTGTTTTTTACTTACACAAAGAGCTCATTATAAAGGAACACATTCTGCACAAATAAGTTTTCCTGGTGGTAAAACTGTAAAAACAGATAAAAACCTACAAGAAACAGCATTAAGAGAAACATTTGAAGAAGTAGGTGTTTTTCATAAAAATATTACAATTATTAGAGAAATTACAGATGTTTACATTCCGCCAAGCAATTTCTTAGCTACACCTTTTATTGGCTTTTCAGTAGAAAAACCAACATTAGAAATTAATCATGAAGTAGCGCATACTTTTGATGTTTTACTCAAAGATTTATTAGACGACAGGAATGTTTCTTCTGTTAAGATTAGTACGTCTTATGCGAATAACATTACTGTACCTTGCTTTAAATTAAATAATTACATTGTTTGGGGCGCAACTGCAATGATGCTAAATGAAATTAAAGAATTGTTAAAATAGTAAGTTACTATATTGTTTTGTATTTTCGCATATAACTAACCAAAAAACTTAAAACCAACTATTAATGCGATTATTTAAGAGAAACCCTTTTGGGCACATCCTTTTTTTAAAAAAATGGATTATTAGAATATTTGCAACCATTTCTCATGGTAGGTACAAACGTTTTAACAGTTTACAAATTGAAGGTTCAGAGGTGATAAGAAATTTACCAGATAATAATGTATTATTTGTCTCTAATCATCAAACCTACTTTGCAGATGTTACGGCTATGTTTCATGTTTTCAATGCCGCTCTAAAAGGAAGAGATAATAGCATTAAAAATCTAGGGTATATTTGGCAGCCTAAATTAAATATTTATTATGTGGCTGCAGGAGAAACCATGCGTTCTGGTATTTTGCCTAAAATATTTGCTTATGCAGGTTCAATTTCTATTGAAAGAACCTGGAGAAGCGAAGGTAAAGAAGTGAATAGGCAAGTAAAAATGTCTGATGTTTCAAATATTGGCAAAGCATTAAAGGATGGATGGGTAATCACTTTTCCTCAAGGAACAACAACTCCTTTTAAACCCATTCGAAGAGGAACAGCTCACATCATTAAAAAACACAAGCCAATTGTAGTGCCAATTGTTATAGATGGATTTAGACGTTCTTTCGATAAAAAAGGATTGGCCATTAAAAAGAGAAATGTACTACAATCAATGGTAATTAAAGAACCTCTTGTTATTGATTACGAAAATGAAGAAATACCTGAAATAGTTAAAAAAATTGAATTTGCTATTGAACAACACCCTTCTTTTTTAAAAGTATTAACTCCTGAAGAATACGCAAAGCAAGAAGAAGAATTGAATAAAAAAAGAGAATTTTGGAGTTAACAACATAAAAAAGGAGCAACAATTGTTGCTCCTTTTTCATGTATACTATTTACAATTATTTCCCTAACCAAGCATTCATCATCCAGATAGTTTTTTCTTGCTCTGCAATAAAATCACTCATCATAGAATTGGTACCTTCATCATTAGCATCTCCTGATTCTTCTAAAATTATTCTTTCAATTGACAATAATTCTGAAAGTGAATTTACAATTATTTCTACAGCTTCAATATCATTAGAAATATTTTTTGCTACAGGCACTTTTGCCAAAGAAGAATATTCTGCAAAGGTATGCAAGGGCTTGCCTTGTAAAGTTAAAATTCTCTCTGCAATCAAATCTATTTTTAACTGCGAATCATTGTATAATTCTTCAAACTTCACATGTAATTCGAAAAAATTTTTTCCTTTAATATTCCAATGTAAACCTCTTAAACTTTGGTAATATACCTGAAAATTAGACAATAAAACATTTAAATCCTTGGCTGTTTTTACGCTTTTCTCTTTATTTAATCCTAAAACTGTTGTGCTCATTTTTTATTTTTTTATATTCTATCACAAATTTAACACAAGATTTACATTAAATAGCATAAGTAATATTGATCGTTTTAATATCTTTATCAGAAATATTGATTAAATGACAATAACGCAATTAAAATATGTGCTTTCAGTAGCAGAATATCAAAACTTTACTGTTGCTGCAGAACATAGTTTTGTTACTCAGCCTACATTAAGTATGCAAATACAGAAATTAGAAGATGAGTTAAATGCAAAAATATTTAACCGATCTACAAAACCAATTGAATTGACAGATATTGGAAAAAAAATTGTAGAACAAGCTAAGATTATTGTTGATGAAAGCAATCGAATTACAGATATCGTACACCAACAAAAAGGATATATTGGAGGTGAATTTAAACTAGGAATCATTCCTACAATTATGCCTACTTTATTACCGATGTTTTTGCAAAATTTTACAAAAAAATATCCTAAAGTAAGATTAATTATTGAAGAATTAACTACCGAAGAAATTATTAGAAAACTAACAGATGGACATATAGATGCTGCCATTGCTGCAACTCCTTTAGAAAATGAAGCCATAAAAGAGCGCCCTTTATATTATGAACCTTTTGTTGGTTTAATTCCGCAAGGACATCGCCTTTTTAATCATAAAAACATAAACATTGATGAGTTAGAAGTGGATGATATTTTATTATTAGAAGATGGGCATTGCTTTAAAGAAAGTATCTTAAATTTATGCAGAAGTTACAGAAGCGATTCTAGTAGAAATTTTCAATTACAAAGCGGAAGTTTTGATACCTTAATTAAACTTTCTAAAGAAGGACTAGGAATGACCTTAATTCCGTATTTACAAACTTTAGATCTTAATGAGAAAGACAAAGGCTTTTTAAGAGAGTTTTATGCACCACCACCGGCAAGAGAGGTTAGTTTATTATATCATAAATCACAATTAAAAATGCAATTGATTGAAGCTTTAAAAAACACCATTGATGGTGTTGTTAGAGGTGCAATTTCTTTTTCTGACGTTAAAATTGTTAGTCCGTTGCAAAAAAAATAAAAATTTATAATGAGCTAAGAAAGTTTCGTAATCTTTTTTAATAGGTTCAGGAATTCTCTAAATTATAGACATAAAAAAAAGGAAGCTGTTAGCTTCCTTTTTTTTTATGTAATTAAACATACATTTTATCTCTTA
This sequence comes from Polaribacter sp., assembly GCA_029238315.1. GTDB lineage: Bacteria > Bacteroidota > Bacteroidia > Flavobacteriales > Flavobacteriaceae > Polaribacter. Next base: position 264,336 of record JAQWGI010000036.1, read on the forward strand.
ATTCTTTAATCTTTGGATCTGATAAATATTCATCAAAAGTTGCATATCTGTCTATTGCTCCGTTCGGTGTAATCTCAATAATTCTATTTGCTACAGTTTGAGCAAATTCATGATCATGTGTAGAGAATAAAATAGTTCCTTTAAAATTAATTAAAGAATTATTTAAAGCCTGAATAGATTCTAGATCTAAATGATTTGTTGGTTCGTCTAACTGTAAAATATTTGCTCTAGTCATCATCATTCTAGACAACATACAACGTACTTTTTCTCCTCCAGACAACACATTACATTTCTTCAAGGCTTCTTCTCCTGAGAAAATCATTTTCCCTAAAAATCCTCTTAAAAAGACTTCCTCTCTTTCTTCTTCAGTTTGAGCATATTGACGTAACCAATCAACTAAATCTAATTCTGCATTCTGGAAATACTCCGCATTTTCTAATGGTAAATAAGACTGTATTGTAGTTACACCCCAATTAAATTTACCAGCATCAGCTTTATCTTTTCCATTTATTACTTGATAAAATGCAGTAACAGCTCTAGAATTTTTAGAAATAACAGCTACTTTGTCTCCTTTATTTAAATTGATATGAATGTCGTTAAATAAATATTCTCCTTCAAACTTTTTAGATAAGCCTTCTACATTTAAGATTTGATCTCCAGCTTCTCTCTCGCTTTTAAAAATAATTGCAGGATAACGTCTACTTGATGGCTTAATATCATCAACATTTAATTTATCAATCATTTTTTTACGACTGGTAGCTTGTTTTGATTTTGCCATATTTGCAGAAAAACGACGAATAAATTCTTCTAATTCTTTCTTTTTGTCTTCTGCTTTTTTATTTGCTTGTGCTCTCTGTTTTGCTGCTAACTGACTCGATTCGTACCAGAAAGTGTAGTTTCCAGAAAAATGATTTATTTTTCCAAAATCAATATCAGAAATGTGCGTACAAACAGCGTCTAAAAAGTGTCTATCATGCGAAACAACAATTACCGTATTGTCGTAATTTGCTAAAAAATTCTCTAACCAAGAAATCGTTTCAAAATCCAAATCGTTGGTAGGTTCATCCATAATTAAAACGTCTGGAGCCCCAAACAATGCTTGCGCTAACAGCACGCGTACTTTTTGCTTACCATCTAAATCTTTCATTAAAGAATAATGTAAATCTTCTTTAATTCCTAAGTTAGATAACATTGAAGCTGCATCAGAATCTGCGTTCCAACCATTCATTTCTTCAAAAGCAACTTGAAGTTCTCCAATTTTTTCTGCATTTTCATCAGTATAATCTGCATACAAAGCATCCATTTCTTTTTTAATAGCAGATAATTCTTTGTTCCCCATAATTACTGTTTCTAGAACAGGAATCTCATCAAACGCAAAGTGATTTTGAGACAATACAGACATTCTTTTTCCAGATTCTAAGTGAACATGACCTGAAGTTGGCTCTTGTTCGCCAGAAATTATTTTTAGAAATGTAGATTTTCCTGCACCATTTGCTCCGATAATTCCGTAGCAATTTCCTTGCAAAAATTTTGTATTAACTTCATCAAATAAAATTCTTTTACCAAATTGTACCGATAAATTAGAAACTGAAAGCATTGTTGTAATTTTAAAATTTTTGCAAAAATATGAAAATAATAAGGAGTTTAAGTGATTTTTTCTTTTTAAAAAGACATTTTTTTATTATTAAATTTAAAATATAAACCCTATAATTACAAGGTATAATTATTGTCAAATTACTAATACTTTAACAAGCTATTAACAAGTTTTTGAAAGATGTATATGTAATTTTGTACCGAGATTAAACTAGATAAATGAATCGATTTATAAAATACTGTTCTATACTTGCATCGTTAATGATTATTGGGAGCTGCTCAATTTCTGATAAAGAGAATTTTACATATTTTGGAGGAAAAATTATTCATCCAAAAACAGATTTTGTACTTCTTTTTAAAAACGATCAATTAATTGATAGCTTGTTTTTAGATAAAAATGATAAATTTATTGGAAGTTACAAAGATTTTAATGAGGGTTTGTATTACTTTATTCATGGTAATGAAAATCAGTACGTATACATTGAGCCAAAAGACAGTATTTCTATTCGACTAAACACCTGGGACTTTGATGAATCATTAGTTTTTAGTGGTGCCGGAGCGGAAAAAAACAATATTTTAATTGATTGTTTTTTAGAAAATGAAAAAGATCGTTACAACCAAAATATTTACTCCTATTATAGATTAGAATCTACTACATTTAAAAGAAAAATAGATTCATTACTAAATGCTAGACAGTTAAAAATTAACAGTTTTATGGAAAGGCAAACAGAAGTATTGCCAATAAAATATTCTGAAATTCTTGAAGTAATAGCTAAATACCCTCTATATACAAGATTAGAAAGGTATGGTTTAAGAAATAAAAGCTTAAATAAAACCAACGATTTTTCTAAATTGAGTCCTAACTTCTATACATACAGAGATCAAATTAACTTAAATAATAGCGATTTAATGTACTTAAGTACATACACACAATATGTTGTAAATAGATTACATAACAATGTACATTCTCAAGGAATTCCTAAAACCTCTAATGAGTTTACCATTGCATTATTAAAGACTATTAATGAAAACATTACCAACGAGACTACTAAAAACACCTACTTAAGGCAAATGGTTGTAAATGATTTTTTAGACAGATCTAGTTGCGGCATTAACAATGAAGCTTTTGATACCTATTTTAAACTGAGCTCAAATAGTGAAGACAAAGAAGAAGTACAGCGTTTAATAAATGATACTAAAAAAGTCCAGGCCGGAAGTCAATTACCAAAATTTAATGTAACAGACTTCAATAACACACCTCAGGCAATACAAAAAATAACAAAAAATAAAAATAGTGTTATTTATTTTTGGAATCCAAAATACACTAGTGAAGAATATTTGGCTTCAAGAATTCAATATTTAACAAAAGAATTTCCAAAACTTAATTTTATTAGTGTAAAAATATCTTCAAAAGAACAAGAACTTCCTATTAAAGGGATGGATATAAAAAATCAATTTTTTATAAAATCTGATAACTCAGCTAATTCTTTTTTAACAAGTAGATTAACAAGAACCTTGTTGGTAAATAAACAAGCAGAGATTGTTAATGGATACGCCTCTATTACAAGCTCTAAAATTAACAAACAGCTTAAGGAATTACAAAAAGACTAATTTATACCACTACCCATTTTATTTATTGTACATTTGCACGTTTTTAATTTTAAGAATTAAAAACTTTAAAAAGTAGTTACCCAGATTATAAGTAACTGATTTTAAAGCGATTTATAAACCGAGTTTACAGATACTGGCGTCTGTGAATTCACAATTGTTCACAGCATGTCAACATTTTTAGAGTTGGGGCTTAGAGAAGAAATCTCTAAAGCCTTAATAGATTTGGGTTATGAAAACCCTACAGTAATTCAAGAAAAAGCAATTCCACAAGTAATTGCATCTTCACAAGATTTAAAAGCTTTTGCACAAACAGGTACTGGTAAAACAGCTGCATTTAGTTTGCCTATTTTAGAACAAATAGATGCAGATAGTAAAGAAACACAAGCCATTATTTTATCTCCAACAAGAGAATTGGCAGTTCAAATTGGTAAAAACATTCAAGAATTTTCAAAATACTTAAAAGGTGTTAAAGTTACTACTGTATATGGTGGTGCAAATATCGATGAGCAAATTCGTTCCTTAAAAAAAGGTTCTCAAATTGTCGTTGGAACTCCTGGTAGAACGGTAGATTTAATTAAGCGTAGAGCTTTAAAATTAGGCAGCATTCGTTGGGTAGTTTTAGATGAGGCTGACGAAATGTTAAATATGGGTTTTAAAGATGAATTAGATAAAGTTTTAGATGCAACTCCGGTTGAAAAACAAACCTTATTATTCTCTGCAACTTTTCCTAGAGAAGTAGAATCTATTGCTAGAAACTATATGGAAAATCCAATAGAAATTACTTCTGGTGAAAAAAATAAAGGTTCTGATGATGTAACACATGAATATTATGTTGTAAACGAACGTACTCGTTACGAAGCTTTAAAAAGAATTGCAGATGTAAATACAGACATTTATGCCATTGTTTTTTGTAGAACTCGTAGAGAAACACAAGAAGTTGCCAATAACTTAATTAAAGATGGGTATAGCGCAGATGCATTGCACGGAGATTTATCTCAAGCGCAAAGAGATGGCGTTATGGATAAATTCAGAAAGAAAAGCATTCAGATTTTAGTGGCAACAGATGTTGCTGCACGTGGATTAGATGTTACTGAATTAACACATGTAATCAATCATAAACTACCAGACCAAATAGAAAACTATACACACAGGTCTGGAAGAACTGGTAGAGCTGGTAAAAAAGGAATTTCGGTTGCATTGGTTAACGGAAAAGAAAAAGGAAAATTACGTCCGATAGAAAGAATCATTAAAAAGAAATTTGTACAAGCAAATGTTCCTAGTGGAAAAGAAATTTGCCAAAATCAATTGATGCATTTAATTGATAAAGTGCAAAATGTAGAAGTAAATACAAATCAAATTGAAGAGTTTTTACCAAGCATTTATGAAAAATTAGAAGGATTAGACAGAGAAGAATTGATTCAGAAATTTGTTTCTTTAGAATTCAACAATTTCTTATCGTATTACGAGAACGCAAAAGATTTAAACGATTTATCATCATCTAGAGGAGATAGAGATTCAAGAGACTCTGGAAGAGGAAGACAAAGAGATGAAAACATGACACGTTTCTTTATCAATTTAGGTAGAAAAGACGATTTAAATCCTGCACGATTAATTGGTTTAATTAACGACCAACGTATTACAGACAATATAGAAATTGGTGCTATTGATATTTTAGACACTTTTTCTTTCTTTGAATTGGATAAAAACTTTGAAGGGCAAGCATTAAGTGCTTTTGAAGAAAACGATCCAGAATTTAATGGTCGTGGCGTAAATATAGAAATCACTAAGAAAGAGCGTTCTGGTGGCGGAAGAGGACGCGGTGGAAATCGTGGCGGAAGAAGATCTCCAAGCGGAAAAAGCAATGAAGGATTTGGAAGAAGACGTAGTTCTGAAGGATCATCCTCTAGAAGAAGTGGTGGTGGTTCTAGTCATAGAGGAAGATCTAGTGACAGACCAGATAGAGCATCTAGCGATAAAAAAACTGGCGGTTTCGGAAGAAGACGTAGAGAAAGATAGAAACACACATTATAATTATACAAAAGCGCATCTTTGAAAGATGCGCTTTTTTTATTTATTTAAAACATGAAATTAGCAAAGCAAAATATACTAAAGTTAACAGAGGAAGCACATAAGATAGCTGAAGAAACATATAGAGAATTACAAGTTAATGAAGGATCTAAACCAACATTAGAGCAACGTCAATTTTTACTAACTGATATGGCATGTCATTTAATTCAAGACGCATTGAGTGACAATATTATGAATAGTCAATCTTTAAAAAACAGATTGTATGCAATTTTATCAATATCTGATGATTTTTTACCTGACAAAAAATTAAAAGAATATGCTGATAAAATTATTTCATAAAAAAAACCTTAAGTAAATTCTTAAGGTTTTTTTTAAAAAATTCTTTATAAATATTACGCTTCCATAATAGAAGCGGCAACTCTTTTGTAAGTTCCGTTTTCTAACTTGGTTCTAATGTTAGAAAATGCTGTAATCGTTTCGTCAATATCTTCTTGTGTGTGTGTGGCAGTCGGAATCAATCTTAAAATAATTAATCCTTTTGGTATTACAGGATACACAACTATAGAACAGAACACACCGTGATTTTCTCTTAAATCGTTTACCATTGCCATTGCTTCAGGTATTTCTCCTTTTAAGAAAACGGGTGTAATACACGTTTGTGTAGTTCCTAAATCAAAACCAGCATTACGCAAACCGCTTTGCAAAGCATTTGTGTTTTCCCACAATTTCGCTTTTAATTCTGGCATTGTACGCAACATGTCTAAACGTTTTAGTGCACCTTTTACCATTGGCATTGGCAAGGATTTTGCAAACATTTGCGAACGCATGTTGTATTGTAAATACTGAATTATATCCTTATCTCCAGCAAAGAAAGCACCAATACCAGCCATTGATTTTGCAAAAGTTGCAAAATAAACATCAATTTCTTCTTGAATACCTTGTTCAAATCCAGTTCCTTTACCATCTTTTCCTAGGGTTCCAAAACCGTGTGCATCATCTACTAACAATCTAAAATTGTATTGTTCTTTTAATGCAACAATTTCTTTTAAACGACCTTGTTCTCCACGCATTCCGAAAACACCTTCAGAAACCACTAAAATTCCACCGCCAGTTTGCGCTGCCATTTTAGTTGCACGTTTTAAGTTTTTTTCAAAACTTTCCATATCGTTATGTTTGTATACAAAACGTTTACCAGCATGCAAACGAACTCCATCAATAATACACGCATGCGTGTCCATATCGTATACAATAATATCATTTTTAGTAACCAAAGCATCTATAGCAGAAACCATTCCTTGGTAACCAAAGTTTACTAAATATGCAGCTTCTTTTTCTACAAACTCAGCACATTCTTCTTCTAGTTGTTCATGAAAATTGGTGTGACCAGACATCATTCTTGCGCCCATTGGATATGCCATACCGTGTTCCATGGCAGCCTCTCCGTCAACTTTTAAAACTTCTGGATGATTTGCTAATCCTAGGTAATCATTAATACTCCAAGTAATAACTTTTTTACCGTTGAAAAACATTCTATTAGAAATTGGTCCTTCTAATTTTGGAAAAACATAATATCCTTCTGCTTTTTCTGCCCACTTTCCTAATGGACCTTTATCTCCTTTTATTCTCTCAAATAAATCTTTCGTCATGTTTTTTTATCTTCAAATTTCTGAGTACAAATTAACTGCTTTTTTAGGAGTTAATCAAATTAATAGTAAGTTGAATATGTTAATAAGACTTTAACTTATTAAAAAACGTTTGCTAATAATCTAAAAAACCATTTGTGCTCATCCAAGAATTGCAATAGATTTTATCCATATATCGAATTCCATGATCTGCTAAAATCACAACTACAACACTATCCTCATCAAAAATTCCTTTTGCTGCATACTGTTTAGTTGCTTGAATAACTGCACCAGAAGTATAACCGCAAAATAAACCTTCTTGTTTTACTAATGCTCTTGATGCTTGGGCTGCTGCCTTGTCAGACACTTTTTCATACTGATCAATAACATCAAAATCTGTGGCAGACGGAATTAAATTTTTACCTAAACCCTCAATTTTATAGGGCTTAATTTCATTAGCATCAAACGTTCTAGTTTCATGATATTTTTTTAACACAGAACCAATAGCATCTACACCTAAAACTTTAATCGCTGGATTTTGTTCTTTTAAATATTTTCCTGTTCCAGAAATGGTTCCTCCTGTTCCGCTCGCTACCACAAGATGTGTTACTTTACCTTGGGTTTGTTTCCAAATTTCTGGGCCTGTTGTTGCATAATGCGCTTCTATATTTAATTCGTTAAAATATTGATTGATATAAATAGAGTTTGGCGTTTCTTTTTGTATTCTCTTTGCTACTTCATAATACGATTTGGGATCATCTGCAGGCACATTTGCAGGACAAACATGCACCTCTGCTCCCATCGTTTTTAAAATATCAATTTTATTTTGAGATGATTTATCACTGACAGATAAAATGCATTTATAACCTTTAACCAATGCAATCATTGCTAAAGAAAAACCGGTGTTTCCAGAAGTGGTTTCTACAATTGTATGGCCTTTTTTAAGAATTCCCTTTTGCTCAGCATTTTTAATAATGTGTAAGGCAATTCTATCTTTTGCAGACTGTCCTGGGTTAAAGGATTCTAATTTTGCGTAAAATGTTCCTGTTAAGCATTCTGTTATACGATTTAACTTTACTATCGGAGTTTCTCCTATAAGTTCTATAATAGAATTGTAAACGTTTTGATTTCTTGTCATTATTTAATTTTATGCTCTAAATCTAAAATAAATGAATATTCTTTAGCTACTTCTTTTAAGGCATCAAATCTTCCTGAGGCTCCTCCATGACCAGCTTCCATATTGGTGTTTAAAAGTAAAACTGTATTATTTTTTTTACATGTTCTTAGTTTAGCAACCCATTTAGCTGGCTCCCAATATTGTACTTGACTATCCCAATAACCTGTTGTAATTAACATGTTTGGATATGCTTTTTCTGCAACTTGATCGTAAGGAGAATAACTTTTTATGTAATCGTAATATTCTTTGTCTTTTGGATTTCCCCATTCGTCAAATTCACCAGTTGTTAACGGAATACTTTCATCTAACATGGTAGAAACTACATCTACAAAAGGAACTTGCGCTACAATACCATTGTACAATTCTGGATTCATATTTACAATTGCTCCCATTAACAATCCGCCAGCAGAACCGCCCATTGCGTATAAATGATTTGCTGATGTATAGTTGTTTTCAATCAAAAACTTAGAACAATCTACAAAATCATTAAATGTGTTCTGTTTGCGTAATAATTTTCCGTCTTCATACCATTCTCTTCCTAAATATTCGCTTCCTCTAATGTGTGCAATTGCAAAAATAAAACCTCTGTCTAACAAACTTAATCTTGTGGTACTAAACCCGTCAGAAATGGTTGCACCATAAGAGCCATACGCATATAAAAGCAACGGAGTTTCTTCATTTAATTTTGTATCATTTCTATAAACTAAAGAAATAGCAACTTTTTTTCCATCTCTCGCTTTTGCCCAAATACGTTTACTTGTGTAATTATTTTTATCAAACTTTCCTCCCAAAACTTCTTGTTCTTTTTTGATTTCTTTGGAAGTATCTTCCATATTAAAATCAATTACAGAACTTGGTGTTGTCATTGAATTGTATGAATATCTGATGATATCTGTATCAAAATCTGGATTTGCATGAACGCCAGCGGCATACGTTTCTTCATCAAATGGCAAATAATAATCTTTGGTATTATCCCAACGTTTAATTCTAATTTTATTCAAACCGTTGTTCCGTTCTTCTAATACCAAATAGTCTTTAAAAATAGACATATCTTCTAACAAAGTATCTTGTCTATGCGGAACTACATCAACCCAATTTTCTTTTGATGTTGCTTCAACTGGAGTTTTCATCAACTTAAAATTAGTTGCATTATCTTTGTTAGTTCTGATGTAAAAATAATTTTCATAATGTGCGATATCATATTCTAAATTACGTTCTCTTTTCTGAATGATTTTAAAAGAATCATCTGGATTATCAGCATCCAAAAATTGATACTCTGAAGACAACGTACTAAAAGAGCCAATAATAATATATTTGGTAGATTTTGTTTTTGTAACAAAGGTTCCGAATGTATCGTCAGTTTCATGAAAAACTTCAACATCTTCAGATGCATCCGTGCCTAAAACATGCTTAAATATTTTATAACTTCTTAGTGAAGATGGATCTTTTTTGGTATAAAACAAGGTTTTATTATCATTTGCCCATACAGAGCCACCATTGGTATTGGTAATTTTGTCTTTGTAAACCTCGCCAGTAACCAAGTTTTTAACCTGAATTACATATTGTCTTCTACTCACGGTATCAATTGCAAAAGCAATCAATTCATTATTTCTTGAAACATTCAATCCACCTAGCTGAAAATAATCATGGTTTTTTGCCAATTTGTTCGCGTCAAAAAGCAATTCTTCTTGTGCTTCTAAAGATCCTTTTTTTCGAGTATAAATTGGATATTGTTGTCCTTTTCCGAATTTTGTAATGTAAAAATATCCGTTCTTTTTGTAGGGAACAGATTCGTCATCTTCTTTAATTCTAGCTTTCATTTCTTCAAACAATGAAGTTTGAAAATCTTTTGTATGCTCAGTTATTTGGTTGTAATAATCGTTTTCTGCATTTAAATAACCTAAAACATCATTTGTTTGAGAGTCTTTTTCTTTCTCGTTTTTTTGCTCATCAGACAAACGCATCCAAAAATAGTTGTCTATTCTAACATCACCATGCGTGTTAATTTCTGTAGGAATTTTAGCTGCAACTGGCGCTTTAATGGAGGTAATTTTCATGAAGTGTTTTTTACAAGAAGTTGCAAAAATAAGACTAAATGGCATAGTTTAAAACAATAAGTACTTCATTTTTAATATTTTTTTCTTCTTACGAAAACACTAGATTTGTAGTTAATTTTTAAATTAGAAAATTATGTTTGGAGATATGGCCGGAATGATGGGCAAACTAAAAGAAGCACAACAAAAGATTGAGGAAACAAAAACAAGATTGAATCATGTTTTAATTGATGAAAAATCAGCAAACGGAAAAATACAAGTTACCATAACTGCAAATAGAGAAATTAAAGCTATTCAAATTGATGAAAGTTTATTGAATGACGCTGAAGAACTAGAAGATTATTTAATTATGACATTAAATACTGTGATAAAAAAAGCGTCAGAAATTAATGAACAAGAGTTAGCGGTAGCTGCAAAAAGTGGAATGCCTAATATTCCTGGAATGGATATGTTTAAATAAAAATGTTTATACAGCTAGAAGATTACATGTTGCCATGCTTAACCAAAAAACTTTTTGGTTTTGATTGCTTAGGGTGCGGTATGCAACGTGCTCTTTTATTTATTTCTAAAGGAGAATTTATTGAAGCTTTTAAAATGTATCCAGCAATTTATACACTTCTTTTGTTTTTTATTTTAGTGATTTATAATTTCATTTTTAAAAAGAAAAAAGTCAATCCAAAAATTATTTATAGTTTAGCAATTGTCAATATTATTATTATTTTATTCAGTTATTTTTATAAAATATATTAATCAAAATACACCCTATGAATAAAGAATTAAAACCTACAATCGTTTACGTATTAGCTAGTATTAGTGTTATCTGCTGTTGTTTTGGCGGATTAGGTATCTTGTTTGCTGCTCCCGCATTTATTATTGCAAACAAAAGGTTAAAAAGTGCTGATGGCTCAGAGTACGATTACAAATCGATGAACTCAGCAAAAATATTCGCATTGGTACTGTTAATAATCAATGGTTTACATTTACTATATACCATTTATTTTTTCTCAAACTTCGATTATTGGTCTGAGTTTTTAGAAGGATTTAGAGAAGGATTGGAAAGTCAACAATAATTTTTTTCATGAAAAAGCCTGCAATTTGCAGGCTTTTTATTTATATGATTGTGCAATAATTACATTGCCGCCAAACCAGCAATTAAACCTAATAAAAGAATTACCGTGTAAAAAGCTAAAAATACGATGGTTAAAATTCCAATAAATTTATAATGAGATTTTAAATTCATTAAAGCATCGTTTAAAACTTCTTGGTTATTTCTATTCAGAGCAACTTTCATTTTGGTTGCAAAACGATACATATATAATATCGGAAAGAAATACAAGAATGCAACTATTAAGTATGTAATGATCATTATTGGCCCTGCATAAGGTAGCTCATCTGCATTCGGGAGTGCGGTAAATAAGGTCCCCATAAAAAAAGCAATAAGCACCATTAATACAATTCCTACAAAACCCATGATGGCTAAAAAATTAGCCCATTTGGCTGTTTCTTTTAAAAAACCAATTGCAGATTCATTAAGTTTTAACTCGGCTGAATTACGCATTACATTCTCTTCCATATGATTATTTTTTAAATTCTGATATTGTATTTTTAATGATCGCTATACAATCCATCAATTGTTCTTTATTCATTACTAAAGGCGGTGCAAAACGAATGATGTTTCCATGCGTTGGCTTTGCTAATAAACCGTTATCTCTTAATTTCATACAAATATCCCAAGCGGTAGAACTTTCTTCTGTGTCATTAATTAAGATTGCATTTAATAATCCTTTTCCTCTAACAGATTTTACCAATTCATTATCTTGTGCAAAAGCAGTTAACTCTGCTCTAAACACTTTTCCTAAATCAAATGCATTTTGAGCTAAGTTTTCTTCTTGCACCACTTCTAGAGCAGCTATTGCAACAGCTGCTGCAATTGGATTTCCGCCAAATGTAGAACCATGATTTCCTGGTTTGATAACATTCATTACATGATCATTTGCTAGAACAGCAGAAACAGGATATGCACCTCCAGAAAGCGCTTTTCCTAAAATTAGAATATCTGCTTTTACCTCTGGTGCTCCAGAACAATTTTTATCTACACATGCACAATCTCCACAAGTGGCTAATAAGCGGCCTGTTCTTGCAATACCCGTTTGCACCTCATCTGCAATAAATAATACATTGTGTTTTTCACACAATGCTTTTGCAGCAGCTAAATATCCTTCAGAAGGAACGTAAACTCCAGCCTCACCTTGAATTGGCTCTACTAAAAATGCTGCAATATTTGTGTTTGAACCTAAAGCTTCTTCCAATGCTTTTAAATTATCGTATTCTATTTTAATAAAACCAGCAGTAAAAGGTCCAAAGTTCTTACGTGCAACTGGATCATTTGAAAAAGAAATAATTGTAGTTGTTCTTCCGTGAAAATTATTTTCACAAACTATAATTTGTGCTTCATTTTCTGGAATTCCTTTTACTTCGTATGCCCATTTTCTTGATAACTTTAAAGCAGTCTCTACTGCTTCTGCTCCAGTATTCATTGGTAATAATTTATCAAAACCAAATAGTTCTGAAGCAAATTTTTCGTATTTTCCAAGCATATCATTATAAAATGCTCTAGAAGTTAAGGTTAATGTTTGAGCTTGTTGCACCATAGCACCAACAATTTTTGGGTGACAATGTCCTTGATTTACTGCAGAATATGCTGATAAAAAATCGTAATATTTTTTACCTTCTACATCCCAAACATATACACCTTCTCCTCTACTTAAAACTACAGGAAGTGGATGATAATTGTGTGCTCCATATTTGTTTTCTAATTCGATCGCTTGTTGCGAAGTTAATTGGTCTAAATCAGCCATTTTAATAAGTTTTTAAATAAATGAATATAAAATCCATTCCTTATCTACCTTTATCCTTTCAGAAAGTTCCGAAAATTCAGCGTGGGAAAGAAATCATCCCTAAAGAGTTGCAAATTACTAAATATTAGTTTTACAATTTACATCTTTTAAAAAAAAGTTACTTTACCAATAGATTCGGGTAAATTAAAGTCCTTCAATCAATATCTTTTGTTAATTTTGCAAGCTTATAAAACACGGATAAAATGCCACGTAGAGAACGAAATAAGTTTGTAAAAAGAAATCAGATTTTAGAATTAACAATTGAAGACTACGCTTTTGGAGGAAAAGGGATTGCAAGAATTAAATCTGAAGAAGGAAGTTTTGTAGTTTTTGTTCCCAATACCCTACCAGGACAACTGGTAAAAGCACAAATAAAAAAATCAAGTAAAAAATATGCTGAAGCAAAGTTAATTGATGTTCTAAAAATTTCTAAAAATGAAGTTGCAGTTCCTTATCAAGATATACCTGGTGCACCATACATTCAGTTACCAATAGAAATGCAGCATCAGTACAAAAAAGAGAGCACATTGTCTTTGTTTAAAAGAATTGGTAAAGTTCGTAATATTGAAGATTTATTTGATGAATTTGTAACCTCTCCGAATGTATTTCATTATAGAAATAAGATGGAATATGGTTTTTCTGCCATTGGTTATGACCGGGTTGCAAAACATGATAAAGACGAATTTACTTTGGGCTTTAAACGTCGTGGCGTTTGGTGGATGGGTGATAATTTAGAAAAAGATTCTGGATTATTTGACACGCAGGTAGAAAATAATATAAAACACATTAGAGCCTATTGTGAGCAAACAGGCTTGTCTCCTTGGCATGGGCCAAAAAGAGAAGGTTTTTTTCGTTATCTAGTAGTTAGAAAATCATATAAAACAAACGAACTGCTATTCAATTTAGTTACTACTTCACCTGAATTAGAACAATTTGATTTACAAAAATTTGCTAGCTTTCTTAAAGAAATTTTTGGAGCGCGTTTAGCTGGGTTATTACACACAATAAACGACGAGATAGGCGACAGAACAATTGCCACTTCAGGAAGTTTAGATTTGGTATACGGAAAAGATAAAATTGTAGAAGAATTATTAGGTTTAGATTTTGAAATTAGCATGAAAAGTTTCTTTCAAACCAACCCAAAATGTGCAGAAAAACTATACAATAAAGTTGTTGAATATGTATTGGAAGACAAATCTAAAGTAGACAATACTGTTGTTATGGATTTATTTTGTGGAACCGGAACTATTGGACAAATTGTTGCCTCTAAAAGTAAAAACGCAAAAATTATTGGAGTAGATATTGTTGCTTCTGCCATTGAAGATGCAAAAGAAAACGCTAAAAGAAACCAAATTGAAGGTTTGCAGTTTTATGCTGCAGATGTTGGTAAGTTTTTAAAAGAACATCAACAGTACCAAGACAAGATAAAAACCATTATTTTAGATCCTGCGAGAGCTGGAATTGCACCTAAAACACTTAAGAAAATTATTCACTTAAATGCAGACAGAATGGTATATGTTTCTTGTAATCCGGCAACACAAGCTAGAGATACAGAATTATTGAACGAAGCTGGTTATCAAATTAAAAAGATTAGTTTAGTAGATCAGTTTCCACATACTGCTCATATTGAAACCGTAGTTTTATTTGAAAAGTAAAGAAAAGTTTATTTGTGTAGTTGTTTATCAGTTTATTAGGATATTTGTACAAAAAGCTTATGAAAACATATTCATTTGAAAAACTAACTGTTTGGCAAGAATCAAAAGAGTTGGTTAAAGATATTTATCGATTGACAAAAGATTTTCCTTCTGAAGAAAAGTTTGGTTTAATTTCTCAATTACGAAGAGCATCTGTTTCGATTGCATCTAATTTAGCCGAAGGAAAATTAAGAAAAACGAATAAAGATAAAGCACATTTTACAACAATTTCATTTAGTTCTGCAATGGAAGTGTTAAATCAAATCATAATTTCGAAAGAATTAAACTTTATTTCTGAAAAAGATTATATTTTAGTCAGAGAAAAATTAGAGAAAATTTCGAATATGCTAAATGCCTTACGAAATTCTCAACTCAAATAAACAAATACCCGATTAAACGACTATACTTATAAACAGATTAACTCATAAAATGAATAAACGATTTTTAATCCTTCTAATTTTTACTTTGGCAATCATTTCTGGTTGCGAAAAAGATGATATTTGCTTGTTGCCTACTACCCCTAAATTAATTCTTCGATTTTACGATAAAGCAAATCCTACGACACTAAAAAGTGTAGAAAGCTTATCAATTTGGGCAGAAGGAAAAGACACTATTTCTAAATATAGAAGTGTAGTCTTAGATTCGGTTGCTATCCCTTTAAACGTGAATACAACCCAAACCGTGTATCATTTAAAAGCGAATTTTGTTGATGGAAATATGGCTAATAACACTTCAAATACAATTACAATAAACTACAATACAATAGATAAATATGTATCGCGTTCTTGTGGTTTTCAAACCATTTTTAATAGCGTAACAATTAGTTCAAATAATGGCTGGATACAATCTTTTACGCCCAATTCATTAACAACTATTAACAATGAAGCTAGTGCACATGTTCAGATATTTCATTAGTTTTTATATGCTACTTGTAGGCTTAAACAGTTTTGCACAAGAAACAAAAATGCAGGATTCTACAGAATACAAAACAACTTATGGATTGCGTTTAGGAATAGATATTAGCAAACCAATTATGAGGATGCTAAATTCTAGCAATGAAGGAATTGAATTTGTTGCAGATTATCGTATTAAAAAAAATTGGTACATCGCAGCAGAATTTGGTACACAAAAAGAAACTAGTGTTCAAGACTACACCAAATCAACTTCTAAAGGCGCATTTTACAAGATTGGTCTAAACTATAATGCGTATCAGAATTGGCTAGACATGAACAATGAAATTTTTGTTGGTTTTAGATACGCAACAAGTACTTTTGAGCAAACGTTAAACAGTTATAACTCCAACACAAAAAGTGATTATTTTGCCGGCGATACAATAACAAGCGCTATAAACACTAAAGACTTAAACGCCCATTGGACAGAACTTGTAGTAGGACTAAAAGCAGAAACTTTTAAGAATTTATTTGTTGGCTTTAGTTTTTCATATAAAATTATGCTGAGTTTAAAGCACCCAGATAATTTTAAAACCCTTTATGTACCTGGATTTAATACTGTATTCGAAACTGAAACAGGTTTTGGATTTAACTATACCATTTCATACATAATTCCGTTTTTTAACAAGTAATTCTTTTTTTATTACTTGATTTTAGTAACTTTAACTTCCTGTTTTTAAAACTTAAAAATAATGAACAAAATACCAAGTGTCAATTTAGCCGATTTTTTATCGAATGACCCAAATAGAAAACAACAATTTATCAAAGATATTGGTTATGCATACGAAAATATTGGCTTTGTTGCATTAAAAGGACATTTTTTAGATGATGTATTAGTTGACAATCTTTACAAAGAAATAAAGAATTTTTTCGACTTACCAGAAGCAACAAAAGAAAGCTACGAAATTCCAGGGATTGGTGGTCAACGAGGTTATGTTTCTTTTGGAAAAGAATCAGCTAAAGGAAAAAAAGAAGGAGATTTAAAAGAGTTTTGGCATTTTGGCCAATATGTAGATCCTGATTCTAAATATGCTAAAGAATACCCAGAAAATGTAGAAGTAAAAGAACTTACTGCATTTAATAAAGTAGGTAAAGAAGCCTATCAAATGTTAGAGAAAACAGCAAAATTTGTATTGCGTTCTTTAGCATTGCACTTAAATTTAGAAGAAACATATTTTGATAATTATATCAAAAACGGAAATAGCATTTTGCGTCCAATTCATTATCCTCCAATTAAAACAGAACCTAAAGGAGCAGAAAGAGCTGCGGCTCACGGTGATATTAATTTAATTACGTTATTAATGGGCGCACAAGGAAAAGGATTGCAAGTTCAAAACCATCATGGAGATTGGATTGATGCTATGGCAGCACCAGATGAATTAATGATAAATGTTGGCGATATGCTATCTAGACATTCTAACAATAAATTAAAATCTACCATACATAGAGTTACCAATCCGCCAAAAGAAATGTGGGGAACATCTCGTTATTCTATTCCGTTTTTCATGCATCCAGTTTCTGATATGAAACTAAATGTTTTAGATAGTTGTGTAGATAAAGATAACCCTAAACAATTTGAAGATATTACCGCAGGTGAATTTTTAGACCAACGTTTAAAAGAACTTGGGTTAAAAAAATAAATTATATAGCAACAAATACGTATTGCTTAAATATTGCAAATTAAATTAGAATGGACTTTAAAGATCAACTTAAAAATTTATTTCCAGAACATCAAGAAATTGCTGAACCAGTTGAAGAAAAATCAACCATTTGGCTTCAAGATGATCCAATAATTTGTAAGTATGAAAAACGTAAAGGAAAACCGATTACTATTCTAGAAGGATATACTGGCGCTACTTCTGATTTTAAAATACTAGCAAAAGAAATTAAGAAAAAACTAAGCGTTGGAGGCAGTTTTAAAGATGATAAAATAATTATTCAAGGAGATTATAGAGACCAAATAATGATTATGTTAAAAGAAAAAGGGTTTCAAGTAAAACGTGTTGGTGGGTAATATTAAATGTTAAAAAAAACAATTGAAAAATAAATAAAATTTACCATCGTTTTTTATAAATGAAAACTTCAATTTTACATATTACAAATGGTGACACCACCACTAATTACTTAAAGAAACTTCATATTGACGGAGATTTTATAACTTGGAGAGAAATGCTCTGTGAAGGTAAAACTCAAGTAGAGGTTGGCAGTGAAGATTTTTGGAAAATAAGATTTAACTTTCTCAAGCAATCTTATAAAATAACAAAAAAGCAATTTATAGATTTAACAGTTAAAGAATACAGAAATTTATGCAATCAAAAATCTCAAGATGAGATTGTACTATGGTTTGAGTCTGATTTATTTTGTCAAATAAATATGATTGCAGTAATTAGTTGGCTAAAACGATATAGAAAAGGCAGAAAAATATCATTAGGTTGTAGCGGAAGTTTAAAAGGAAAAACAAAACTTTTTGGTTTGTCAGAATTATCAGAAAACCAACTCAAAGAGCACTATAAAAATAGAGTTGAATTAACACAGGATGATATTGCCTACGCAGATTACGTATGGCAACTCTACTGCTCTAACAACCCAATACAATTACAAAATGTATATACCTACCAACAAAACACAACATTTACCTATTTAATTGAAAGTATTTTAATGCATTTACAACGATTCCCCTCAATTGCCAATGGATTAAATAATGTAGAAAATAAAATTTTATACACTGCAACAGAATATCGTTTAAAATCTAAACAACAATTGGTTAACATACTATTAAAATCTGAAAACAAATATGGCTTTGGAGACATTCAATACCTAAAACAAATTACTGATTTAAAAAATTGTTTTTCTTCATTTTCTCCCGTAAAATTAAATAAAACGGGCGTTAAAATTCAACAAAATATTTTAAATACTTATGCCAATATGCGAGATGATTTCTCTTTTTTAGGTGGCGCAAAAAAATACAATTTTCTATACGATAATTCTTCTCAAAAATTATTGAAAATAACCTCACTATGATTAAAGAATCAGAACTGATTTTAAACACAGACGGAAGTGTATATCATTTAAATTTACTTCCAGAAAACATTGCAAATGACATCATTTTTGTTGGTGATCAAGATCGTGTAAATTCGATTACTCAACATTTTGATACCATAGATTTTACAACACAAAAGCGCGAATTTAAAACTACTACTGGAACTTTTAAAGGAAAACGATTAAGTGTAATTTCTACCGGTATTGGTCCTGACAATATTGACATTGTATTAAACGAACTAGATGCATTAGTAAATATAGATTTAAAAACTAGAACCATTAAGAAAACACTCACAAAATTAAATATTGTTAGAATAGGAACCTCAGGTGCCATTCAAGCTAACATACCTGTTGGAAGCTTTTTAATGAGCACTTATGGTTTAGATATTAATGGAATGCTGCATTCTTATGAGTCAGAAAAAATCTGTCATCAAAAAATGGAACAAGCATTTATAGCGCATACCAACTGGAGTACTAAAAAATGTGAGCCTTTAATTATTGCAAATAGCAAAGAACTAGAAGTAAAATTCTCTTCTGATAGAGTTATAAAAGGAATCACAGCAACTGCTGGAGGATTTTACGGGCCACAAGGAAGAATTTTACGCTTAGCTATACAAGACGCAAATTTAAATTCAAAAATTGATAGCTTTAATTTTGAAGGAACTAAAATTACCAATTTAGAAATGGAAACTTCTGCTATTTATGGATTGGCAAAACTTTTAGGACACAATGCGTGTTCTATGAATGCAATAATTGCTAATAGAGCAAAAGGAACGTTTTGTGAAAATCCAAAAAAAGTTGTAGCAGATTTAATTACTTACACCTTAAATAAATTCGTAGCATAAATGTTAAACCTTACTATTGGTGGTGTACCAGAGCATTTTAATTACCCATGGTATTTAACGCTAAAAAACAAAAAATACACAAAACACAATGTTAATTTACGCTGGAAAGATTTTCCTGGTGGAACAGGTCAAATGAACGCGGCATTACGCAATGCAGAAGTTGATATTGCAATTATTTTAACAGAAGGGATTATCAAAGATATTGGAGAAGGAAATCCTTCTAAAATTGTACAAACCTTTGTAAAAAGCTCATTAATCTGGGGGATTCATGTTGCAAGCAATTCACCTTTTAAAGAAATTTCTGATTTAGAAACCGCTACAATTGCTATAAGTAGATTTGGCTCAGGATCTCATTTAATGGCCATCGTAAATGCTTATAATAATGGTTGGGATATTGAAAAACTAAAATTTAAAGTAGTTGGTGATTTAGAAGGCGGAATTGAAGCTTTATCAAATGGAGATGCAGATTATTTTATGTGGGAACATTTTACTACAAAACCATTAGTTGATAGTAAAATATTTAGAAGAATTGGAGATTGCCCTACACCATGGCCATGTTTTGTAATTGCGATAAGAGAAGAAATTTTAGAAAAATACCCTCAAAAAGTATTAGAAATTTTACAAATTATCAACAATCAAACAAGAAACTTTAAAGAAATAGTTGACATTGATAAGATACTAGCAAGTAGGTATCAGCAGCAATTAGGCGATATTCAAAAATGGTTATCAATTACAGAATGGGAAAGTGAAAATTTAATTTCTAAAGAATTCATTGAAGAGGTGCAGAATAAAATGATAAAATTTAACGTTATAGAATCAAAGGCTGATGCAAATAAATTCATTAAAAACATGTACATTTAAATTCTAAAATATTTCAGAATGAAAAAAATAGTATTTATTGCAATTTGTACATTAGGAATCTTGAGCATTAGTTCGTGTAGAAGCTCTTCAATTAGTTGCGGCCTTGCAGACAACAAACAAACTAAGCAAACTAAACAAAACTTTCAACAAACAAACCAGATTATTCTAACATCGGTTTTGTAGTTGACTGTCTTATTCAAATTCAATAAATCCGCTATTTTAGCGGATTTTTACTTTTTAAACAATCTAGATTACCAATTAATTGTTGGTTTTTCTAAACCCTCTAAAAGCGCATTAGTTTTAGAGAAGTGTTTGCACCCAAACCAACCTCTCCAAGCTCCAAGCGGAGAAGGATGAGGCGCTTCTAAAACTACATGCTTCTTTAGATCTAATAAATGTTTTTTATTTTGAGCAAATTTGCCCCAAAGTAAAAAAATAACATTTTCTTTTTCTTTAGATATTTTTGAAATTACAGCATCTGAGAAGATCTCCCATCCTTTATTTTGATGACTTCCAGGTGTGTTTTCTCTTACAGTTAAAGTTGCATTTAATAATAAAACACCTTGTTCTGACCAATGAGACAAATCACCAGAAACAGGAATTTCTTTTTGGATATCAGCCTTTAGTTCTTTAAAAATATTTACTAAAGATGGCGGATGTTTTACGCCATCTTTTACAGAAAAACACAAACCATTAGCTTGCCCTTCTCCGTGATATGGATCTTGACCAATAATAACCACCTGTAAATCTTCAAATGAACAAGCATTAAAGGCTGTAAAAATAGCCTGTTTTTCTGGATAACAGGTATCTGATTTGTAGGCTAAATTTATAAAACGAGTTAAATCTTTAAAATAGGATTTATCAAATTCTGTCTGTAAAATATTTTTCCACGATTCAGCAATATTTAGATGCATACTTTCTTATTTTTGCTTTCGTTAAATAGTTAATTCAATGTCATCTCTAGCAGAGACAAAAGATTTGTATAATTAAGATTCTTCTATTTCAGTTAAAATGACAACGAAAATCAAAGATAGTATTTTGGCTAAAAACATTTCAGAAAAAACAATACAAGATTTAGAGTTTCCTACGGTTTTAGAACACGTAGCGTCATATTGTATTTCTGAACTAGGAAAAAAAAGTGTTTTAGAAATTAAACCAATTGATAAAACAGAAATACTTCAGCAAGAATTACATTTAGTAAACGAATATGTTTCATCTTTTATTAGCGAAAATAGAATTCCAAATCATGGTTTTGAGAATATTTCTCAAGAAATTTTCACTTTAAATATAGAAAATAGTTTTTTAGAAGCTGGTGCATATTTAAAAGTTGCAACGGTTTCTGAAACGGTAAATGAATTATTAAAATTCTTTACAAAATTTGAAACCTATTTTCCAACATTGCAAAATATCAGTGAATCGGTAGAAAATACTCCTTATATAATCAATGCAATACATAAAGTAATTACTTCGTATGGAGAAGTTGCAAATAATGCTTCTACTCAATTAAAAGAAATTAGAAGACAAATTGCTAAAATTAGAGGAAAAATTGGAGAAAGTTTCACTAGAGATTTAAGTAAATATGCAGCTGCAGGGTTTTTAGATGATATTAGAGAAACAGTAATTGACAACCATAGAGTTTTAGCCGTTTTAGCGATGCATAGACGCAAAGTGAAAGGAAACTTTCTAGGAACATCAAAATCTGGAAATATCGTTTATATTGCGCCACAAGCTACATTAAATTACGATAGAGAATTACAAAACCTAACCTATGAAGAGCAACAAGAAGTTACCAGAATACTAAAAGTATTATCGGCAGAGATAAAACCTTTTGTACCTCTTTTACATCAATATTTAAAATACTTAACACATTTAGATTGCATAGCTGCCAAAGCAAAATATGCAAAAGATTTAAATGCTATTTTACCAAAGCTAATTTCTAAAAAGAAAATTGATTTTAAGAATGCGTACCACCCTATTCTTTGGAAAAAGAATGAAGAAAAAAATATTGAAACCATTCCGCAATCAATTATCTTAAACGAAAAACAACAAATTATTGTGATTTCTGGCCCCAATGCTGGCGGTAAAAGCATCACATTAAAAACCATTGGGTTATTACAAGTAATGTTGCAATGCGGATTGTTAATTCCGGTTGATGAACGAAGTGAAACTTATATTTTTGATACAATCCTAACAGACATTGGAGATAACCAATCCATAGAAAATCAACTAAGCACATATAGTTATCGACTTAAAAACATGCGTTATTTCTTAAGAAAGTGCACAAAGAATACGCTGTTTCTAATTGATGAATTTGGAACTGGCTCTGACCCTGAATTAGGTGGGGCTTTGGCTGAGATTTTCTTAGAAGAATTTTACGAGAAAAAAGCATTCGGAATTATTACCACACATTATTCTAATTTAAAGGTTCTGGCAAATGAATTAGAAAATGTTACCAATGCAAATATGCAATTTAACGAACGAACCTTAGAGCCTTTATATAAATTATACATTGGGCAAGCTGGAAGTTCTTTTACATTTGAAGTTGCCCAGAAAAATGGAATTCCATTTAGTTTAATTAACAAAGCAAAAAAGCGAGTAGAAACTGAAAAAATACGATTGGATAAAACCATTTCTAAACTGCAAAAAGAACGTAATCGATTGCAAAAAAATTCTGATAATTTAGAAAAACAAAAAACAAAAGGCCAAGAACACATTGATAGTTTACAAGAAAAAGAACAAAAAGTACAAGATAAATTAGCAGATTTTCAGAAATTATATGATGATAATCAGAAAATGCTAACCATTGGTAGAAAAGTAAATGAACTCTTAAATCATTATTTACAAACCAATAATAAAAAGAAATTTAATACTGAATTACAAAAATGGATTGCAACAGAAAAAACCAAGTTTTTAAAGAAAAATCCACCCAAACCAAAAACAAAAACAGAAAAGAAAACCGCCAAAGTTGTTGCTGAGAAAAAGCAGGAAACCATTAAAATGGTTGAAAAAGAAGTCTTAAAAAAAGTAGTTGAAGTTCGGAAAGAAAAGAAAATTGAAGCTACAAAAATTGCAAAAGCAAAAGCAGATTATATTTTTAAATTAAACGATCGTGTACGTTTATTAGATGGTAATGCTGTAGGAACTATTGATAAAATAGAAAAGAAAAATGTGTTTATCAATTATGGTATCTTTACTACAAAAGCCAAAGTAGAACAGCTAGAGCTAGTAGAGAGAGCTAAGAAATAATTTGTTATATTTATAATTCTAACAAGAAAACAATGAAAAAACATTTTTTACGCAGCCTTCTAATAGTATTCTTAATTAATTTAACTTCTTGTACAAAAAATGATGAATTTGTAATTGATAATGAGATTATTGGCCATTGGCAAATGTATAAAACAGAAGTTTTAGAATCAGTAATTGATCAATGGACTGGAACTACCTTTACACGTAAAGACAAGTGGTTTAGCAATAACCATAATGATTCTAGAATATTTATTGAATTTTATGACGATGGAACTTTTACTGAGTTTTATGCAGAAACACCTGTTTTTAAAGGAGTTTGGGGTAAGAAATTGAATATTTATTTTTATAAATATAAGCAAGACAACAACAACGAACATCTAGTAAAAACACGTTTCATAGAAATTTACTGCAACAATAGTTTTTCAATAAAAAGTGAAGGCGATGCACGTAATATTAATTATTTCAGAAAAAAAGAAACAACAGAGTGTAATGATAAAATAAATTACAAAGTACAATAATAACTCATAGTTATTAATGTTCTATGCAAATTTTCTAAATCACTTAAAATTTAATTTACACTTTACCTTACTGTAAATTAAATAAAAATAAAACATTTCTTATCCATTAAATGTGAGTACTTTTGCACTCCAATTTAGATAATAAGAAATGAAACGAATCAAACAATATAAAAAGCTTTTTAATGTAGAAGGCGCTATCGATTTAAAAGAACTAAAAACAACCTACAGAGGTTTAGTTAAAAAATGGCATCCAGATAAATTTTTAGACGCAAACGAAAAAGAGATTGCAGAAATAGAAAGCACTAAAATTATTGATGGTTATCATTTTTTGGTAAGTATAGCTCCAGAAACAAAAGCTGCAAATTTAGAAGAGTACAAAACTACAATTACTGAATTTCAGGTTGCAGATTGGCATCATAAAAGCATGTTACTAGAAGTTACATTTACTGATGGAAACACATACGAATACTTTGGTGTTAATAAAATTTTATTCGGAAAATTTATCAACGCTAAATCGATAAATAACTTTGGTAAAAGAAATATTTTTAATTCTTTTACCTACAGAAAATCTAAAAAAGCTGCAGTAACTGCTTAAAATTTATTTTGCTGAGTTTAAAAAAAACTCAGCAAAATATTTTATTCAAACTGTTTCATTTCAGCATCATAAAAAGCACCTGCTTTATCCATTAAATCTGCCAATTCTGTAGAAATATCTTCTTCATTTTCCCCTGTTAAATCTTCAAACCACTCAATTTCATCATCTTTTAAATTGATTAAAAAACGAGGAAATTCTGTATGTAGCACAAAAATATCATCTGGAAAGTTACTGTTATCTGCAAGTAAAAATTTTGGTAAATCCATATCTTATATTTTATTTTTTTCATTCCGAACTTTATACGGAATCCATCTTTCTATAATTAAATTCCCATTTTCATAGGAATGACATTTTTAATGTCT
Organism: Polaribacter sp.; assembly: GCA_029238315.1. Lineage (GTDB taxonomy): Bacteria > Bacteroidota > Bacteroidia > Flavobacteriales > Flavobacteriaceae > Polaribacter. The sequence goes on from JAQWGI010000036.1 coordinate 289,428, forward strand.
TTAGTTTTTTTTATTCTGACTGAAATCGAAGAATCTCTGGTTTAGATTTTTCATCTTCATTTTATTTCACTCAAAATTACAATGCTAATGCTCGCTCGATGAGATATTAAGTTTGTTTTTCTCTAATGAGTTTTAACGTTAAATAATTAAAACGAATATACAATAAAACGGCAGCAGTAGATAAGCCTGCTAATAAGCCAAGCCAAATACCAAAACTACCCAATTGTTCTTCCTTTCCAAAATAATAACTCACCGGAAATCCAATAATCCAATAGGATATAAATGTAATTAGTGTAGGAATTTTTACATCCTGTAAACCACGTAAAGCTCCTAAAACTACAACCTGAATTCCGTCAGAAATTTGAAAAATTGCAGAGGCAATCAATAATTTTGAGGCTATATCTACAACTTCCATATTGTCTACAAGATTATCCAAATCATCATAATCAATATAAATTTTTGGTAATTGCTCATGAAACAAAAAGAAGAATATTGCAAATAAAACTGATAGTAAAGTTGCCATTAAAAAAATAGAAAATGCAATTCTTCTCAATTCTCTATATTGGTGTAATCCTTTTTGGTTTCCAACTCTAACCATAGAAGCAACGCTTAAACCCATAGAAACCATAAAGGTCATTGTAGATAGGTTAAGCGCTATTTGATTTGCAGCTTGAGGGTTTTTACCTAACAAACCACTTAACCAAATTGCCGCGGTAAAAATCCCGATTTCAAAAAACATTTGCATGGCACTTGGAAACCCTAAATTGATGATTTTTTTAAGCATCAATTTATCTAATACAAAGATTTTTATATTTGTTACAATCTTTTTAGAACGTTCTTTTTTTGACAACAACCACCATAAATAAATAACCATAACAGCTCTTGACAGCAATGTTCCGTATGCAGCGCCAACCATTCCTAATTCTGGAAAACCTAATTTACCAAAAATCAATACATAATTCAATGCAATATTTAAAATATTAGCTATTAAGGTTGCATACATTGGGTATTTTGTCATGGACATACCATCACTAAACTGTTTTAAAGCCTGAAAAATAACCAATGGAATTAAAGAAAAAGCAACTAAATTTAAATATGGAATTGCTAACTCAACAACCTCAGTTGGCTGTTTCATTAAATACATTAGTGGTTTTGCAAAAAATACTACTAAAAATAAAAGAATACCTAATACACTACACAAAAACAAACCATTTTTAAAAGTAGCTTTTGCTTGGTCAAAATTATTTGCGGAATCTGCCTCTGCTATTAATGGCGTAATAGCTGTAGAAAAACCAATTCCTAAAGACATGGCAACAAACATAAAACTATTTCCTAAAGAAACCGCAGCAAGTTCTGCTGTGCCTAATTGCCCTACCATTACATTGTCTATAAAACTCACAAAAGTATGTCCAAGCATGCCTAACATGACTGGTGCTGCAAGCTTCCAATTATATTTAAATTCTGATGTGTAAAGTGCGAGATTCAAAAAGTTGTAATTGTTTTTTAGACAGCGAAGATATTCATAATTTTAGCATTTATTAATAAAAAATCAAGACAAATTATTCGTTAAAAAAATGTACTTTTGAGGTTCAATTAAACTTACTAGAAATGGCAGAAATTACTCTAAAAGGAAATAAAATAAATACAATTGGTACTTTACCAAAGCTTGGTGAAAAAGCACCAAATTTTAATTTAAGAACGATTGATTTATCACAAAAAAACTTGTCAGATTTTGCTGGTAATAAATTGATTTTAAATGTTTTTCCGAGTGTTGACACTGGTACTTGTGCTACTTCAGTTAGAGAATTTAACACAAAAGCAGCTAGTTTAGAAAATACAATTGTTGCTTGTGTTTCTAAAGACTTACCTTTTGCACAAGCACGTTTTTGTGGTTCAGAAGGCATTGAAAATGTAATAATGTTATCGGATTTTGCAAGCGGAAGTTTTGGAAAGGATTACAATTTAGAAATCTCAAACGGACCATTAGCCAATCTTCACTCTAGAGCAATAGTTATTATTGACGAAAACGGGAATGTAACCTACACAGAACAAGTTTCAGAAATTGTTAATGAACCGAATTATGAAGCTGCATTAAAAGCATTATAAAATGAAGAATCCAAAAGATGGTTTTTTTAGAGGAAGAATGCGAAGCATGAAATTTGCATTAAAAGGAATGTGGCTTTTATTAACAACAGAAGATAGCATAAAAGCACAATTTTCTTTAGGATTAATAACCGTTATAATTGGTTTTTATTTTGATATCTCTGCCACAGAATGGATGTTTCAATTAATTGTAATTGCACTTGTTTTAGTTGCTGAAGCCTGTAATACTGCAGTAGAAAAAATGGCAGATTTTGTGCATCCAGAGTTTCATAAAAAAATAGGGTTTATTAAAGATATTGCTGCTGGAGCTCCAAGCTTTGCTGCTATATTTGCACTAATTGTTGCAGGAATTATATACGTTCCAAAAATACTAGAGTTATTATAACCAAATACTTATATTTACATTTTACAATTTAATGAATGGCTAACAAAGCAAAAAACACAAAACTGAAAACTGCAAAAAAACCTAAATTTCAAAAATTAAAAGCCTTTTTGAACAATAGACAAACCCACACGGTCTTTGGTTTATTTTTAGTGATTTTTTCTATCTTTTTATGTATTGCTTTTTTCTCTTTCTTTTTTTCTTGGCAAGCAGATCAAAGCACTTTAACACAGTTTACAGACAAAACCATTACTACTAAAAACCTCTTAGGCAAGATTGGAGCTAAACTTAGTCACTTTTTTATTTATGATGGATTTGGACTTGCTGCATTAATTATACCTGTATTACTTTTTGTAAGTGGGTTGTATTGGTTGTTTAAAATTTCATTCAAAAGGGTTCTAAAGACCTGGAATGTTGGTGTTTTAATAATGTTATGGCTGGCTATTTCATTTGGATTTATTTCTAAAAAATACATCATTTTAGCAGGAGTTATTGGATTAGAAGTTAATGAGTACCTACAAACTTTCTTAGGAAAAACAGGATTAACATTGGTTTTAGGTTTTCTGTTTTTAACCTACATTGTTATCCGTTTTAAAGTTACCCCAGAAAGTGTTATATCTAAATTTAAGTCTAAAGAAAATCTACATAATAAAGAAGAAACAACAGAAAAACCACTTGAAGAAGAGATCTTAGAAAATGAATTTATTTTAGAAGACAATCAAAAGCCATCCTCTGAATTTGAAAAATCTGTTACAAATTTACAACCCACAATTAGTAATTTTTCTGAGGTAAAAAAAGAAGAAGATAAAAGTCAACTTTTAGATGTTGTTTTAGAAACTGAAATCAAAGAGGAAGCAACTGTTGAAGAAGAAGAAGAAGAAGAAGAAGAAGTTAAAATAGATATTGATCAAATAGAGGAAGAAGAGCACTCTACTGAAAATCTTTCAGAAAAATTAGTAAAAGATTTTGGGGAATTTGATCCAACACTAGAACTTGGTAATTATAAATTTCCAACATTTAATCTTTTAAAGCAATACAATGAGAGTATTTCTATTGATCCAGAAGAACTAGAAGCTAACAAAAATAAAATTTTAGAAACGCTAAAAAATTATAAAATCGGAATTTCAAAAATAAAGGCAACAGTGGGTCCTACGATTACATTATATGAAATAGTACCAGAAGCAGGAATTAGAATTTCGAAAATTAAAAACTTAGAGGATGATATTGCTTTATCATTATCTGCACTAGGAATCCGTATCATCGCTCCTATTCCTGGCAAAGGAACTATCGGAATTGAAGTTCCGAATAAAAAATCAACTATTGTATCTATGCATTCTGTAATTTCTTCAAAGAAGTTTCAAGAATCACCGATGGAGCTACCAATTGCATTAGGGAAAACAATTTCAAATGAAACCTTTGTTGTAGACTTAGCAAAAATGCCCCATTTATTAATGGCAGGTGCAACTGGCCAAGGTAAATCTGTTGGACTAAATGCTGTATTAACATCACTTTTATATAAGAAGCATCCTGCTGAAGTAAAATTTGTTTTGGTTGATCCTAAGAAGGTAGAGTTAACGTTATTCAATAAAATTGAACGCCACTATTTAGCAAAATTACCAGATAGTGAAGAAGCAATTATTACAGATACAACCAAGGTGGTAAATACATTAAACTCTTTGTGTATAGAAATGGACAATCGTTACGATTTATTAAAAAACGCAATGGTTCGTAACATCAAAGAGTATAATACAAAATTTAAAGCGCGTAAATTAAACCCGAATGATGGGCATCAATTTTTACCTTACATTGTTTTGGTAATTGATGAATTTGCTGATTTGATTATGACTGCTGGAAAAGAAGTAGAAACACCAATTGCACGTTTAGCTCAGCTTGCTAGAGCCATCGGAATTCATTTAATTGTGGCTACACAAAGACCTTCTGTAAATGTAATTACGGGTATAATTAAAGCAAATTTCCCTGCTAGAATAGCTTTTAGAGTAACATCAAAAATTGATTCTAGAACTATTTTAGATGCTGGTGGTGCAGATCAATTAATTGGGCGTGGAGATATGCTTTATACTGCTGGAAATGATTTAGACAGAATTCAATGTGCTTTTGTTGACACACCAGAAGTTGAGAAAATTACAGACTTTATTGGGTCTCAAAGAGCATATCCAGAAGCACATCTACTACCAGAATATGTTGGTGAAGAGGCTGGCACAGCTCTTGATGTAGATATTGCAGACAGAGATAAATTATTTAGAGAAGCTGCAGAAATTATTGTTACAACTCAACAAGGATCTGCTTCTTTATTACAACGAAAATTAAAATTAGGATACAATAGAGCCGGAAGATTAATTGATCAGTTAGAAGCTGCAGGAATTGTTGGTGGCTTTGAAGGCAGTAAAGCTAGACAAGTTTTAGTAACAGATTTAGTCGCTTTAGATCAATTATTAGCAAACGAATAAAATCAGATTTAAATTCAATGAAAAAAACAACCGTATATTTTATACTTCTATTTTTAGGAATTTCTACAAATAGCTATGCACAGAAAAATAAAGCAGAACAATTGTTAGATGAAGTTTCTTCAAAAATGACTTCCTATACAAACATGAAAATTATTTTTAACGCTAGCTTAAGTAATGAAGCTGCAGGAATAAATGAAGGAGATGAACCACCTATGGAAGGAACTATATTTCTAGAAGGAGAAAAATACAATCTAAATTATATTGGCAGTAACTTTATTTTTGATGGACTAAAACTATATATTATCAATCATGACGAAAAAGAAATTGCTATTAATGATAGTGATTTTGATGCTGATGATGGTTTTATTTATCCTTCTAAATTATTAACTTTTTATCAAAATGGTTATACATATCAATTAGGAAAAACTACTCATATAAATGGAAAAGAAATTCAGTTTGTTAATTTAACACCCATTGATAGTGATTCTGATATTGTAAAAGTAGAATTAGGAATTGAATTAAAAACAAAACATATTTATAAACTTTCTCAAATAGGTACAAACGCTGCTAAAACTACATTTACAATAATTTCTTTAAAAGGAAATGAAAAGCTTCCAAAGAGTACTTTTACATTTGATAAAAACAGCTATTTAAAAAAGAATTATATCATAGATTAATTTTTTTTAAGCAATTTCGTTTATGAAGATATTAGATAAATACATTTTAAAAAGTTTTCTTAAGCCTTTTTTGGCAACTTTTTTAATTGTTTTGTTTGTTTTAGTTATGCAAGCTTTATGGTTAGCTTTTGAAGATATTGCAGGAAAAGGAATAGACATACTTTTTATTTTAAAATTCTTATACTACACCGCTTTATTAGTAACCCCACAAGCACTTCCTATAGCCGTTCTTCTTTCTGCAATTATGGCAATGGGTAATTTTTCTGAAAACTATGAACTTGCAGCTTCAAAATCTGCAGGAATTTCTTTACAAAGATTAATAAGACCGTTAATGATTTTAACAGTTTTATTAAGTTTTGTCAATTTTTTGTTTTTAAACAATGTGTATCCATATGCCATGTTTAAACAAAAAAACTTGTATGTAAATATTAAAAAGCAAAAACCCGCTATGGCTTTAGTTCCTGGTAGCTTTAATACAGACATACCTGGTTATCACATTAAGTTTGATGAAAAATATGGAGAAAAAGAAGACCTTTTAAAAGGGGTAATGATTTATGATTTAACGAAAAGGAAATGGAATAATAAAATTATTACTGCAAAAACTGGTAAAATCATAAATAAAGAAGGAAGTAAATACATGACATTGGTTCTGTACGATGGTCAGTTTTATGAAGACCATATAAATCTAACCAGAGAAACTGAGAAAAACATGCCTGTTTCAACTGCTAAATTTAAAGAATACACGATCATTATTACAATTCCGGACGACTCTTTACTTGAAGAAGAAAAATTAAAAGATTTTCATAGTATGAAATCCTTAAATCAATTAAAAGATACCATACCATATTATAACGATGATTTTAAAGAATATATAAAAGGGCGTGCAAAAAATTTTTCTATAAATGCAGATGCTAAAAAACTAGTACCCTACAAAAAAGATACATTAAAATTACAACCCAATGCTATTGATAATTTTGACGAAAGCACACAGTTGCGTATTGTTAATTCTGCCTTAGCAAAAAGTAAAAACGCCTCTAGTATAATTATCAATAGAAAAGGATCTTTTAAATTTAAAAGAAAAATACTGAACCTATATGAAATTGAATACTACAATAGAATTGCTTTTTCTCTATCTTGTTTAATTCTTTTTTTTATAGGTGCCCCTTTAGGTTCAATCATCAGAAAAGGAGGTTTTGGATTGCCAATGGTTTTGGCGATATCAATTTATGTATTATATTTTTTTGCCAATACTTTTGGTAGAAATTTAGCCGAAGAAAGTTCTATTACTTCCTTTTTTGGCTCTTGGATTTCTGCTATACTAATGGTGCCTATTGCATTTTTATTAACAAGAAGAGCTACAAAAGATATGGGAATCTTTAATATTGATGTATTTTTGCAGCCAATTACCACATATATCAAAAAAATATCGTCTAAAAAAGACAAGAAACATAATGGAGCAAACTAAAAACAACATCCAATTAGATTCGATTTCTGAAGCAATTGAAGACATTAGAAACGGTAAAATTATTATTGTTGTAGATGATGAAGACAGAGAAAATGAAGGAGATTTTCTTGCAGCTGCAGATAAAGTAACTCCAGAGATGATTAATTTTATGGCAACACATGGTCGTGGATTAATTTGTGCTCCTATTACTGAAAAACGCAGCAAAGAATTGCAGTTAGGTATGATGGTTAGCAATAATACAGACCCAATGGAAACTGCTTTTACAGTTTCTGTAGATTTAAAAGGAAATGGCGTGACAACCGGAATCTCTGCAAAAGATAGAGCCTTAACAATTAACGCAATAATAAACCCAGACACTAAACCGTTTGACTTGGCTAGACCAGGTCATATTTTTCCGCTAAAAGCAAAGGAAGGTGGTGTTTTACGCAGAACAGGTCATACAGAAGCAGCCATAGATTTTGCGCGTTTGGCAGGATCTGAACCAGCTGGTGTTATTGTTGAAATTATGAATGAAGACGGCACCATGGCCCGTTTACCTGAATTAATGAAGGTTGCAAAAAAATTCGACTTAAAAATTGTTTCTATTGAAGATTTGGTTGCCTATAGAATGGAACATGATTCTTTAATTGAAAAGAAAGAAGATTTTGATATTGAAACTCGTTTCGGAACTTTTAGATTAAGAGCATATAAACAAACAAACAATGGTCAAGTACACTTAGCTTTAACTCAAGGTTCCTGGAAAGATAATGAACCTGTAATTACTAGAGTGAATTCTACATTGGTTAACAATGATATTTTAGGAACACTAACCAATAACGCTGATAAAAAACTAGATAAAATGTTTAAAACCATTACAGATAAAGGCAATGGTGCAATTTTATTTATCAATCAACAAAATGAATCTCAGAATTTGTTAAATCGTTTAGACATTTTAAAAAACTTGCAATCTAAAGGTGAAATGAAAGCCCCTCAAATTAAAATGGATAGCAAAGATTTTGGAATTGGTGCACAAATATTACACGACTTAAATATCCATAAAATTAGATTGGTTTCTAATACAACACAAGAAAAACGTGTTGGTATGATTGGTTACGGTTTAGAAATTGTAGATTACGTGAAGTATTAGGTTGTTAGTGATTAGTGAAGTCTAATTATAACTTTATCACTTTTATTAATGAGATTTCTTAACACCACTTTGTTGCGTTCGAAATAACAAAATTACTTTGTTACTCATTAACTTTGCTACTTTGCCACTAATTTACTTTCAAATTGTGCAACTCAAACAACCACATCACTCCCACTTTCTAATTCAAACGGTATTTCATTTTGTTTAAAAACTCTTGCAGATAATTCTCCTTGTAAAATAATTGAATCTCCATCAACTTTTAACCAACTTCCTTCTCTTAAACCAATTACTGAAGTTTCATTGTAAATATGATATTCCTTGATTCGCGTTTCTCTAGTTTCGCCCATATGAGTTGAACCCTCAATCGGATCTAAATAATGCGCGTTGATATTAAAAGGAATAAATTCTAGGGTTTTAAAACTTGGTGGATATACAATTGGCATATCATTCGTATTCTTCATTGAAACACCGCAAATGTTACTTCCAGCGCTAGTTCCTAAATAAGGTGTTCCGCTTTCTACAACCTCTTTTAAAACATCAAAAATGTTGTTCTTATAAATCTGATTGACTAACTCAAATGTATTTCCCCCACCAGTAAAAATCGCTTCAGCATTCAACACTGCTTCCTTCGGATTGTCGAACTCATGAATTCCTTTTACATCAATATGCATCGACTTAAAAGCTGACTTTGCTTTTGTTGTATATTCGGCATAAGAGATTCCGCTTGGTCTAGCATATGGAATAAATAGCAACGTTTTAACATTTTTAAAATGCACAGAAAGCGTTGGTAAAAGGTATTCTAAATAACCACTTCCATGAATGGTTGATGTACTGGCAACAATGAGTTTTTTCATATTTCAAAAATAACGAAACTAAAGTTATTGTCTCTAAAAACTAGTAAGAAGTTTCCATTTTAAGCATTTCTCTTTAACAAAAATTTACGAGTGCTTTAATACAGTTTTAAGAAGCATCTCGGTTTTCTTTGTAACGATGAAAAACAGAACATTACTTATTTTCTTAATCTTATTCTCTATTATGATGCATTCTCAAGAGAAGAAATCGAACATTATTTATGGAAAAATAATGATTGATTCCATTCTGTTAGAAAACGTGCATATCTTCAACAAAAAAAAATTGATCGGAACAATTACAAATGGCAAAGGAGAATTTAAAATTCCTGTTTCAAAAAACGACACACTTTTTGTTTCTCATATTAACATCAAAAATGAAGAAATTAATATTACCGAAGAAATATTTTTATCAAAAAAAATAACATTAAATATCGCCTCTTCATCATTTGTTTTAGAAGAAGTAGAGCTTAAAAAAAGAAGAAGTATTTTTTATGTTGATCCACAAATAATGCCAGGACATTTAGTAAATGCGACAACTTTAAAATTACCTTATACAAAAGTAGTCAGAGAAAAAGATGAAAAAATTACTAAGTTAACTTTTACTAGTGCTTCTGTTAACTTAGAAAATTTATTAAATTATTTTAATGGTAGAACTAAAAGAGTAAAACAGGTAAAAAAACTAAGAAAATCTGATGCTGATTTGGCAAAAATAAGAAAAAGTCTTTCTGATTACTTTTTTGAAAAACAGTTAAAAATAAAGAAAGAATACATCAATCAATTTTTGAATTATTGCTTAACAAAAAACATAGTTCAACAATTTAAAAAAGGAAATCAATTAAAATTAACAGAAATTTTACTCAGAGAAAGCAAAAAATTCCCTCATAAAAAAATCAATCAAGAAACTTTACTAACCAAAACAAATTAATTATTTTTCTGCATGGAAAAAAAACTACTCTCACTTTTTTTCTTTCTATTTTTTTTTCAATTCTCTTTTTCGCAAGAAAATAGAATTGAAATAAATGGTGTAATCATAAATCAATCCTCAAGAGGACTTGTTAATTCGCATATTGTAAATCTTACTACAAAAGAAGGAACAGTTTCTGATGATGAAGGTAAATTTACCCTAAAAGCAAAAAAAGGAGATTGGATTCAAATAACCAATCTTCAGTTTTTAGAGAAAAAAATTAGAATTACAAATGGAAACTTTAAAGCTCGTTTTCTTAGGATTTATCTTATGCCTAAAACAAATTTGTTAGAAGAAGTAGAAATTAAAAGAGACTTAAAAGGCGTACTTAATTTAGACCTTCTAAAACCAGAGAAAGATACTATTAAAGAGCAAATGAAAAGCATTGTTGATTATATCATGGGGCTTGGTTATGATAAAATTATCAACATGGGCATTAGTGGTGATGAGCGTCATTTGGCAAAACCAAAAAATTCTCAATTAAATACTGACCCCGTTGCTAAATTTGCTGGCTTACCACCTGCATCAATTGAGATTCCTGACAAATACTTAGAAGAAAAAAGAGCAGACAGAAAGTTTATCAATTTTAAAGAAAAATTTCCTTTAGAATTAAAAAGAATATTTGGTGAACCTTTCTTTTTTGAGCGATTAAAAATACCAAAAGAAAACTATTATCAATTTATAGAATATTGCATTCCATTCGGAATTGAACAGTTATACAAGAACAAAAAACATCTTGATATTCTTAAAATTTTGTTAAAAGCGAGTGAATCATATCTTCAATTGCTAGAAAAAAGCAAATAATTTTGTTTTACTAACTTTTATTGTTCAATTTTACGTGTAATTACTACATAATGAAATTAAAAAAGCTATTTTTATTAGCATTAATAATTCCACTTTTTGCTTTTTCAGCACACAAGTACTATTTGAGTTTAACTCAAATAGAATACAATTCTAAAAGTAAATCTATAGAAGTTATTATCAACGTATTTATTGATGATATTGAAACTACTTTAAATAAACTTCATAATAAAAGATTTGCATTAACTACTAAAAATGAACCGGAAGATTCTGATATCTATTTTGAAGAATACTTGCAAGAACATTTAAAATTTAAGTTAGACAACAAATCGTATAATTTTAACTATTTAGGAAAAGAATACGATGGTGATGTTGTTTTTTTTTATTTAGAGATAAAAGATGTTGCAATACCCAAAAATATAGATGTTAACAGCACTATTTTATTAGCAGATTTTCCAACCCAACAAAACCTAGTAAAATCTAAAGTAAATAAAAAACATAAAAGCGTTTTACTTACTAAAAAAGAACAGTCAGGCATATTAAAATATTAATAACTAAATTCAACAAAACCAAACATTATGAAAAAAATTAGTTTACTAGTGCTCTCACTAGTGTTTGTTGGTTCTTCTTTTGCACAGCAAAGAAAAACACAACAAGGACACACCAATCAAAACAAGTTTAAACAACTTGATTTAGCAACTCCAAACAGTCAAAGAACTGCTTCTGGAGCTCCAGGAGTTAGATACACTCAACAAAAAGTTGATTATGTGATGGACATTGTTTTAGATGATGAAAATCAAAAAATATCAGGTAATGAAACCATTACATACCACAACAATTCTACTGATAATTTACCTTATTTATGGTTGCAATTAGATCAAAATATGCGTGCTGCAGACTCTAAAAGTCCAGATATTGAAACAAGTAGAATTCCAAAAAGAACTTCTAAAGATCGTTTTGACAAAACATACAATGACAAACCTTTTGAAGGTGGTTTTAACGTAACAAGTGTTACAAATATTGATGGAAGTAAATTATCTTACACCATTAACCAAACCATGATGCGTATAAACTTACCAACACCTCTTGCTTCTGGAGAAACATTTAAATTTAATGTTTCTTGGTGGTACAAAATAAATAACCACAGAACACAAGGAGGAAGATCTGGTTATGAGCAATTTCCTGACGGAAACAACAACTACGTTATTGCACAGTTTTTTCCAAGACTATGTGTATATGATAATGTAGAAGGTTGGCAAAATGATCAGTTTTGGGGACGAAGTGAATTTGCATTAGAGTTTGGAGATTATACCGTAAATATTACAACACCTGCAGATCATATGTTAGGAGCTACAGGTAGATTAATGAATGAAACTGAGGTTTTAACCAAAATACAGCAAAAAAGATTAGCAGAAGCAAAAAAATCTTTTGATAAACCTGTTGTAATTCACACACAAAAAGAAGCTGAAAAGACTGAAAAAAAGCGCTCTAATAAAACAAAAACTTGGAAATTTTTTGCTGAAAATGTTAGAGATTATGCTTTTGCAACATCAAGAAAATTTATTTGGGACGGAATGGCTGTGAAATTAGACAGCAAAAATGTAATGGCTTATTCGTATTACTCTAAAGAAGCGAATCCTTTATACGGAGATCACTCTACAAGAGCAACAGCAGTTACTTTAAAAGCATATTCTAGACAAACATTTGACTACCCTTATCACAAAGCAATTTCTGTAGACGGGCAAATGGGAATGGAATATCCAATGATTGCATTTAACCCTGGAAGACCAGATTTAGAAAATGGAGGATATTCTGACAGACAAAAATACAGAATGATAAACGTAACCATTCATGAAGTTGGTCACAACTGGTTTCCAATGATTGTAAATTCTGACGAGCGTAAATGGACTTGGATGGATGAAGGATTAAATTCTTATGCACAATTGCAAGCAATGATGGATTATGAAGAAAATTATCCCTTAACAAGAGGATTGCCAAAAAATATTGTTGGTTATATGAGTGGAGATCAATCTAGAATTGCTCCAATTATGTCTAAAGGAGATAATACTTATAGTTTTGGTAACAACGCTTACGGAAAACCTGCAACTGGTTTATGGATCTTAAGAAATACAATTATGGGACCAGAATTATTTGATCATGCATTTAAAGAATATGCTAATCGATGGAAATTTAAACACCCTACTCCTGCTGATTTCTTTAGAACTATGGAAGATGCTTCTGCAATGGACCTAGATTGGTTTTGGAGAGGATGGTTCTACACTACAGATGTAACTGATATTGGAATTAAATCTGTAAAAAAATTCACTGCAACAGAAGGAAAAAATGGTTCTGTAAACTTTGTTGAAGATGCTAAAGGAGCAAAAAAAGCTAGTAATAAATTTTTCTATGAAGTTACTTATGATAAACCAGGAGGTTTAGTTATGCCGATTATTGTTGAGTATACTTACAAAGACGGCACAAAAGGAAGAAAGAAATATCCTGCACAAATATGGAGATTAAACGATAAGGAGATTACAAAAGCGATATCTTCTGATAAAGAAATTGTGAGTTTTCAAATAGATCCAGATCTAGAAACTGCAGACGTAGATGTAACAAACAATAGCTGGCCTAAAAAACAAGATAATAAATTTAATAAATTTAAGAAGAAAATTAAAGGTTAGAATAAACCAAGAACTACACACCAAAAAGAGGCACTAAATTATATAGTGTCTCTTTTTATTTTAATAAAAGTATGTTAAATGAAAAATGTAAATTGCATACATAATAGATAATGATTACTTTGCATATCTATTCAAAAAAATTAACTCAAATTATACTCAAAATGAAAAAAGTAGGATTACTCTTATTTTCTGTTTTCTTTGTTGTTGCTGCAAGTTTTGCACAAGAAAAAGCAAAAAAAGAAACTCAAAAAGGACACACAGACCAGAACAAATTTAGACAAATGAAAGATGTTTTGGCTACGCCAAACTCTATTAGAACTGCTTCTGGAGCACCAGGTCATCAATACACGCAACAAAAAGTTGATTATGTAATGGACATTCGTTTAGACGAAGCTAACAACCGTATTTACGGAGACGAAAGAATCACGTACCATAATAACTCTAAAGATCATTTAGAATATTTATGGGTTCAACTAGATCAAAACATGAGAGCAGACGATTCTAAAACACCATTAGCGCAATCTACTGGAGCATCAGCTTTTATTACACCAGACAATTTTAAAAGCACCTACATGAACGAAGGAAAAGGCTTTGGTCATAAAATTGAATTGGTAGAGAGTAATGGTAAACCATTATCGCACTTTATCAACAGAACAATGATGCGTATTAATATGCCAAAAGCTCTAGCTCCAGGTGAAACATTTAAATTTAGAATTAAATGGAACTACAAGATTAATGACATTAATAAAGATGGTGGGCGTTCTGGTTTAGAAAGTTTTCCTGATGGAAACAACAACTATACAATTGCGCAGTTTTTTCCGCGCTTAGCAGTTTACAATGATGTAGAAGGATGGCAAAATATGCAATTTTGGGGCAGAAGTGAGTTTGCTTTAGAATTTGGAGATTATGATGTAAAAATTACGGTTCCTGCAGATCATATTATGGAAGCAACTGGAGAGTTACAGAACGAAAAAGAAGTTTTAACAAATGCACAACGTAATCGTTTTGAAAAAGCAAGAAAAACTTTTGACAAACCCGTAATTATTGTAACTCAAAAAGAAGCTGAAAAAACAGAAAAAGGACGTTCTAAAAAAACTAAAACATGGCATTATAAAACAAAACGTGTGCGTGATTTTGCTTTTGCAACATCTAGAAAATACATATGGGATGCAATGGCCGTTAATGTAAATGGTAAAACGGTAATGGCAACTTCTTTGTATCCTAAAGAAGGAAATCCTTTATGGGAAGAGCACTCTACAAGAGCCGTTGCTACTACTTTAATTGAATACTCTAAACTAACGTTTGATTATCCATACAGCAAAGCGGTTTCAGTTCATTCAGAAAGACAAGGAATGGAATACCCAATGATATGTTTTAACTTTGGAAGACCAAATCCAGACGGAACATATGATGACAGAACTAAAAAAGGAATGATTGGTGTGATCATACACGAAGTTGGTCATAATTTTTTCCCAATGATTGTTAACTCTGATGAAAGACAATGGACTTGGATGGATGAAGGGTTAAACTCTTTTGTTGAAATTTTAGCTTCATTAAAATACGATTCAGAATTATTTGCAATCAATCCTGCTAAAAATATTACAAGATATATGGGTGGAGATCAATCAAACATCTCTCCTATAATGTCTCAAGGAGATTATGTAAAGCAATTTGGTCCAAATGCATACTCTAAACCAGCTGCTGGTTTATACATGTTAAGAAAAACTATAATGGGTCCAGAATTGTTTGATCATGCTTTTAGAACGTATTCTAAACGATGGATGTTTAAACACCCTACACCAGCAGATTTCTTTAGATCTATGGAAGATGCTTCTGGAATGGATTTAGATTGGTTCTGGAGAGGTTGGTTTTACACAACTGATGTAACAGATATTGGCATTAAAAAAGTAACACCTTTATATGTAACAGACAAACAGAGTGATCGTATTAAAAACATCATAAAATCAAACCCAGCAGCAAAAGGTTATTTTGATGGTTTGGGTGAATTGGTATACATTACAAATAAAAAAGAAGATGCAAATGCTGCTGCTTTAAACAAACATGTAAAAAATGGCAAAAAAGTTCCTGCATTTATTTATCAAGTAGAATTTGAAAAACCAGGAGGTCTAGCAATGCCAATAATTGTTGAACTTACTTATGCAGACGGTACAAAAGAAAAGAAAACTTTTCCTGCGCAAATCTGGATGATGGATGATAATAAAGCAACAAGAGTTTTTGCTGCTACTCAAGAGATTAAAAGTATTGTTGTAGATCCAGATTTAGAAACTGCAGATGTAGATACTTCTAATAATAGCTGGCCTAAAAAGGAAGAGACTAAATTTGATAAATTCAAAAATCAAGTTAAAGGTTAAAAAAAGAAATATTTTTTAAAAATTTTATCTCCAATCTAAAGTACTGTAATCTACTCAGTGCTTTAGATTGTTTTTTTTTAGCTAATTATTTATATTCTAATGAGAAAAAAACATAAAAATATTGCTTACAACCAGAAAGTAGATCATATAAATAATTAATAGGGCATTAAACTTCTTTTCTGATACTTATAGAACTAAGAAAAACTTAAAAATACATTTGTATCAGATACATAACTTTTATCTTTTGGAAATAACAGATATAGTATTAGAGACATTCTACATAATATAGATTACTGAAATTAAACAGAAAACACGATGGCATTGCAATTATATGATTGCTTTAGAGTAAGAGCAAGCAAATTTAGAAGAACTATACATAATAGCATCTTTAAGCGATTGAATAGCTGTAAAATTAAAATACATTCTCATAGTTGATGAAAACGCAATACCAATATCGACTAGATGTTTCTAATACTAAAATAAGCATCACTCACCGAGGTACTTTGCAGAAATAGTAATATCATAATATACATACACCAAAGAAATATTTATTGTTTCAAGTTTGTTTTACTTTTGTTTTCTGAAAATAAAAAACAAACCAATAATTACAAGAGGAATACTTAATACTTGACCTGTATTTAAAGAATTAAAAACCCAATCTTCTCTACCATCAACCTGTGCTTCTTTTAAAAACTCAATAAAAAATCTTAACGCCCATAAAACAGCAAAGAAAATTCCGAATAAATAACCAGATTTTTCTTTAGCATCCGTTTTCCAATACATTCTCCAAAGAATAACAAATAGAATCAAATAACTAAACGCCTCATATAATTGCGTTGGATGTCTAGGAACAGTTTCGCCAGCTTTTTTAAAGACAACTCCAATACTAGTACCTGTTGGTTTTCCGTAAATTTCTGAATTAAAAAAATTCCCCATTCTAATAAAGAACCCGGCTAATGCAACCATAATCCCCATTCTATCTAAAATAAAAAGAAATGGTTTTTGTAGTACTTTTTTACTGTAAAAATACAATGCTGCGATAATTCCGACTGCAGCTCCATGACTTGCAAAACCTGTATAACCAGTGAATTCCCAGCCTTCTAGCATTCCAAATACAGCAGTTGCACCTTCTCTTTCTTTAAAAGGTAAAATGATTTCTAATAAGTGGTGCTGATAATAATCCCAACTGTAAAAAAAAACATCTCCCAGACGCATCCCTACTAACATAGAAATAAATGTATACATGAAAAGAGCATCTAGTTTTTCTACAGGAATTTTATCTTCTATAAAGATTTTTTTCATCAAACGCATTCCTAAAACAAATGCAATTACAAACATTAAACTGTACCATCTTATTACAAAAAAACCTAAATCGATTCCTAATGATGGATCCCAAACTATTGATAAAAATTTCATTCTTTATATTTTTTATAAGATTCTAAAAACGAATTCAGAATTAAATTAATTCTTCTTTTCTGGAACAGGATCATAACCACTTCCACCCCAGGGATGACAACTAAATATTCTTTTTATTGCTAACCAACCACCTAAAAATAAACCATGTTTTTGCAATGCTTCAACTGTATAATGCGAACAAGTTGGCGAATATCTACAAGTTGATGGCGTAAAAGGAGAAATTGCTGTTTGATAAAAACGAACTAAGAGTATAAACGGAAAAATCAGTACTTTTTTCATTTTTTTTATCTTAAGATTTCTCGACTCCGCTCGAAATGACAACACAATTAAAAAAATTGTAATTCGTAATTCGTAATTAGGTATTAATTAATAGAAAAAGTTGTGCCTTCTCTTCCGTCTTTTAATTGAATTCCCAATGCTAACAATTCATCTCTAATTTGATCAGACAACGCCCAATCTTTATTATCTCTTGCTTCTTTTCTCAATTTAATTAACAACGCTACTACTCCATCGATTTTATCTGAACTTTTTTGTTTTGTTTCGTTGGTTAACCCTAAAATATCAAAAACAAATGCATTGATTGTTTGTGTAAACTCTGCTAAATCTTCTACAGAAATTGTTCCTTTGTGTTCTTTTAATTGATTGATGATTTTTACCGCTTCAAATAAATGTGCGATTAAAATTGGTGTATTAAAATCATCATTCATTGCATCATAACATTGCTGTTTCCATGCAGAAATATCAACTGATGAAGTTTTACTTGTTTGAATATTTTGCAATGAATTTACTGCATCCATCAATTTAAAAAATCCTTTTTCAGAAGCTTCTAAAGCATCACTAGAAAAATCTAGAATACTTCTGTAATGCGCTTGCATATTGAAGAAACGAACAACACTTGGCGCAAATGCTTTGCTTAAAATGTTATTTTCTCCAGTTAAAATTTCATTTGGCAACACAAAATTCCCTGTTGATTTTGCCATTTTCTGGCTATTTAACAACAGCATATTTGCGTGCATCCAATAGTTAACTGGTTTGTGTCCGCTGCAAGTTTGAGATTGTGCAATTTCACATTCGTGATGCGGAAATTTTAAATCCATTCCGCCACCGTGAATATCAAATTGTTCTCCTAAATATTTTGTGCTCATTACAGAACACTCTAAATGCCAACCCGGAAATCCATCAGACCAAGGAGATGGCCAACGCATTATATGTCTTTCATCTGCTTTTTTCCAAAGTGCAAAATCTTGTGGATTTTTCTTATCTGATTGTCCGTCTAATGTTCTGGTATTATGAATGGCATCTTCCATTTTTCTACCAGAAAGAATTCCGTAATTATTACCATCTTCATTATATTTCAATACATCAAAATATACAGAACCATTTACTTCATAAGCCAACCCTTTTTCCATGATTTCTTTAATCATTTCAATTTGCTCAACAATATGACCAGTTGCAGTTGGTTCTATACTTGGTGGTAAAAAATTGTATTTTTCTAAAGTTTCATGAAAATCTACTGTGTAACGTTGTACAACTTCCATCGGTTCAATTTCTTCTAAACGTGCTTTTTTAGAAATTCTGTCTTCACCTTCATCGGCATCATTTTCTAAATGACCAGCATCTGTAATATTACGAACGTAACGAACTTTATAACCTAAATGCTGTAAATAACGAAACACCATATCGAACGACATAAATGTACGAACGTTCCCTAAATGAACATTGCTATAAACAGTTGGACCACAAACATACATGCCAACGCGACCTTCTGTTAGTGGTTTAAAAAGCTCTTTGCTTTTGCTAAGTGAATTGTAAATTTTAAGCTGATTCTCTTTATAGATTTCCATTAATACGTATTCAATTATAGAAATGTAAAGATAGAAAGTTTTAACTGAAGAAAAAACGTGAATTTGTTAGAAGTTTGATAAAAAACAAATTGGTTATTTATATTAAATATAGTCGGTTTTTGAGAATTATATTTACGTTTGCTTTAATCTTTTTACAAGCTTCAATTAAATGATTATGTAACTCTTTGGTTTGGTTCATTGTTGATTTGTTACCTTAGAGACGAACCTTTTTTCGCTCTGTTGCAAAATCCTATAATTTTATTCATAAATTTACATCAATTATTTCGGCGATACTATTATGGCAATCAATAAAAAATCTGCACTTCAAGAAAAACAAGGCGTTTCACAACCAGAAACAACGAGTAATTTTGCTGCTCAGCAAATAATAAAAAGTAGAAGTAAACAATTTTCTGTGGATGAATTTGTTACTCAAATTTTAGCAGGAGATATTCCTTTTTTGAGCCGAGCAATTACTTTGGTTGAAAGTACAAATGCAACACATCAACAAAAAGCGAACGAAATTTTAGAACGTTGTTTACCTCATGCAAATAAATCAATCAGAATCGGAATTACTGGTGTTCCTGGAGTTGGAAAAAGTACATTTATAGAAAGTTATGGCACATATTTAACCAATCAAGATAAAAAAGTTGCTGTCTTAGCAATTGATCCAACAAGCTCTGTTAACAAAGGAAGTATTTTAGGCGATAAAACCAGAATGGAAGAACTGGTAACTGATAAAAATGCATTTATTAGACCTTCTCCTTCAGGAACATCTTTGGGTGGCGTAGCACAAAAAACTCGAGAAACAATTATTTTGTGTGAAGCTGCCGGATTCGACACGATTATTATTGAAACTGTTGGCGTTGGTCAATCAGAAACCGCTGTACATTCTATGGTAGATTTCTTTTTGCTCCTTAAAATTGCTGGCGCTGGTGATGAATTACAAGGAATTAAACGCGGAATTATAGAAATGGCAGACGCCATTGTCATTAATAAAGCAGATGGAGATAACATTCAGAATGCTAAAATCGCAAAAACAGAATTCAACAGAGCCTTGCATTTATATCCGCCCAAAGAAAGTTCTTGGCAACCAAAAGTACTAACGTGCAGTGCTTTAAAACACAATGGAATTGCAGAAGTTAACACTATGGTTTTGGAGTTTTTACAACTTACAAAAGAAAACAATTATTTTACAAAACGAAGAAATCAACAAAATACGTATTGGTTAAGAGCTACAATAGAACAACAATTAAAAGATAATTTTTATAAAAATACCGCAGTTAAAAATCAGCTAGAAAAAGAAATACAAAACTTAGAAAATGGAAGAACTACTCCATTTAATGCTGCAAAAAAACTTCTAGCACTTTGAAAAACAAGATAGAGATTCTAGTTTCACCAGAAATATCTTTAAAAGAAATAGGTTTTAAGGACATTAGCAAATTACAAAAATTAATGTTTGAAATATATCCTCCTGTTTATGCTCATTTATGGCCAGACGATGGAGAAATGTATTTAAAAAAAATATATGCTGAAGAAAACATAAAAAAAGAGCTTAAAGAACAAAATTCTAACTATTATTTTATATTAAATAAAACTATTGAAGTAGGTATATTAAGAGTTTTAACAAATGAACCCATCGAAAAATTAAAAAAAGAGTACGCAATTAAATTACAACGTATTTACTTAAATCCTTCTATACAAAGAAAAGGCTTTGGAGAAAAAATTATAAGATGGATTGAGACAACTTTCTGTAAAAAAGAGCATTCATATCTATGGCTTGAAGCTATGGATAGTCAAGAAAAAGCGATTCAGTTTTACTCAAAAATGGGATTTAAAGTAGCGGGTAGTTTTAAACTTGAGTCTGACTTAATGTTTGAGCGTTTCAGAGGAATGGTACGAATGATAAAACCTCTTTAAAACGCTTACTGTTTTTATCAGGTAAAAATCAATACCTTTGTTTTTTTTAAAAATTAAGATGCAACAAAGAATACCAAATTATATAAAATACCTTTTTATAAACCTTTTTTCAATTGCTATATATGCATTTTTATTTCGGTTAATTTTTTATTTCTTTTTTGCGCAATTAAACGGAGTTACTACTCCAGAAATTCAACAAGCTTTTGGTTTAGGAATTCGTTTTGATATTAAGTTAGCAACCTTAATTGTTTTTCCAATTGCACTGATATTATTCATTATCAATCAACGCTTTTTTCGCCATAAAATTTACAAGAAAATAAGTGTCATTTATTTTACTGTAATGTATTTAATTCTTACACTTTTTTATGTATTTGATTTTGGGTATTACGATTATTTAAGCATACGTTTAGATGCGGCTTCGTTACGTTTTTTAAGCAATTTAAAAATCTCTACACAAGTGTTGTTTGAAAGTTATCCTGTGTATAAAGGATTATTTGCTTTACTTATTTTAGCGATTATTATTTATAAATTCAATGCGTTTTTATATAGAAAATTTAATACAGAAACCGCGCCAATTTCTAGAAAGAGAAAAGCATTTTTTATTGTGATACCTTTCTTTTTATTAGCATTCGGAATCTACAATAGTTTTTCACATTACCCATTGCGTTGGAGCGAAGCATTCTTTGCGAAAAATCAAGCTGTAAATCAGTTTGCACTAAATCCTATATTATACTTCTACGATAGTTTTGCTTTTAGATCTGATGGTTATCACATTGAAAAAACAAAAAAATATTACCCATCTGTTGCTCAACAATTAAAACTTTCAAAAGACTCATTAAACTTTAAGAGAAATGTTTTAAAAAATGATGCTATTACTGCTAAACCAAATGTGGTCATTGTTATGTTAGAATCTTTAGGAGTTGCGCCAATGAGTTATTATGGAAACCCAATTAATACAACTCCAAAGATGGATAGTATTTTAAGAAACAGCACCAACTTTACCAATTTTTATGTGCACAAAGCAGGAACTGCTGCGAGTGTTTTTGCAAGTATTACGGGTTTGCCAGATGTAGACAATGTAGAAACAGCTTCTCGAAATCCGATGGTGATTGACCAACGAATTATTTTTGATCAGTTTAATGGTTATGAAAAATTATATTTTTTAGGTGGAAGTGCAAATTGGGCAAATATTCGTGGAATTTTCCAGTCGAATATCAACGATTTAAAAATCTTTGAAGAAGGAAGTTATCAAGATGAAAACCGTGCTGATGTTTGGGGAATTGATGATTACGAATTGTTTAAAGAATCTGACAAAGAATTACAAAAGCTACACAAAAAGAACAAACCATTTATTGCGTATATTCAAACAGCAACGAATCATATGCCGTTTACGGTACCTGATAAAAAAGAAAATTATCGTCCTTTAAAAGAAGACGACATCAGCAAAGAATTGTTAGCAAAATCTGGATTTAAATCGGTTGCGCAAATCAATGCATTGCGTTATTTAGATTTTAATATAGATGTATTTTTAAAACGTGCAATAGAAGCAGGATATTATGACAATACTGTTTTCGTTTTTTTTGGAGATCATAATACAGCGATGAATCCTGTTTCATTTTTAGAAAAAGATGAATCAGCTTTAGGAACCGTTGTACATCACGTTCCGTTTTTTGTACATGCGCCTAAATTCACAGACTCTAAAGTGATTTCTAAGTTTACAAATTTGGTAGATGTTGTACCGACTGCTGCCAGCTTGGCAAACATTAATTACTCAAATTACACGCTAGGTTCTAATGCGTTAGATTCTATAAACGGAACTGATTTTGCTTTTTTATATCAAAAAATAAATGGTGAGCCCGCAATTGGCTTATTACAAAACAATTTTTATTATACATTAACAACCGTTACAAATACTACAAACTTGTATGATTTTAATGGAACTGATTTAACGGACATAAAAAAAGACCATCCCAATGTTACAAAACAAATGGATAGTCTTCTAAGAGGGTATTACAATGCTACAAAATACTTGTATTATAACAACAAGAAAAAGAAGCAGTAATTTTTATGTCATTCCGGATGAAATAACAGCTGATTAGTATTCTTTAAAAAGTTTACTTGATAAAAAATGCTGTAACTTAAATGCAGAATATCCTATAATACTTCCTATAGTTGCTCCAGTTAAAATATCAATAGGAAAGTGAACGCCTAAATACAATCTACTATACGCAAAGAGAATTGGAAATATAAATATAAATTTAATGTATTTATAACGGTCTCTAAATAACAAATATGAAAATACAGCAAACACCGTTGATGTTGTTGCATGACCAGAAGTAAAACTATAACTCTGTGGCCTAATTAATGTTCTTAAAACGCTATTGATAGTAGTATCATTATTTGGGCGTAAGCGTTCAAAAATTCCACGAATCATATTGGTAAACTGATCAGAAAAAGCGACAAGTAAGATTACAAAAAGAAAAAGAAAACCTCCTTTTTTCCAACCAAATTTTTTGAAGATTAAAAAAATAATCAACAAAAACAATGGCGCCCAATTCAGTTGATTTGTTATAAACAACCAAAACGGATCCCATTGTTCGCTTCCTAAACTATTTAAGTAGATTAGAAATTGTTTGTCTTTTTCTATTAAAATATCAAACATTTACTACTTACCTACTTTTAAAATTTCTAACTCAAAAACCAAATCAGATTTTGCAGGAAAAGGCCCATAAGGTGCTTCTCCGTATCCTAAATTATATGGAATAAACAAACGTACTTTTCCGCCTTCTCTCATATTTACAATAGCTTCATTGACTCCTTTAATCATTGGTTGCTCGCTTAACGTAAATGTAAATGGGTTTCCACCAAATGTAGACTGTATAGACTTTCCGTTTGCCAATAACATATGATAGTGCATTGTTGTTGGTTTTGTTGCAGAAAACTTTTTTCCTTTTCCTTCTTTAAGCGTTAAAACTTTTAAACCAGATAAGGTTTTTACAGCCTTATCAATACCTTGTTCTTTTTGATAAATTACCGCTGCTTTTTGGGCTTCTTCAAACCTTTTTTGCTTTTCAATTTGAGATTTTTCTACTTCTTCTGTAAAAACTTTTGCAGCATCAAAAGAATTGGCTTTTGTACCAACTCTAATAATAGTTACATGTTTAATGGTATCTTTTGCCTCAATTAAATTTACAATATCTTGACCTGTATTTACTTTTCCAAAAATAGAATGAATACCATCTAACCAAGGTGTTTCTTTATGTGTAATAAAAAATTGACTTCCGTTAGATCCTGGTCCTCCATTTGCCATTGACAATACACCTGCTGCATCATGTCTATATTTTAAATTCCCTAAAGAATCTTTTGGAAACTCATCTTCAAAAACATAACCTGGACCTCCACTTCCGTTTGCTGCTGGGTCGCCACCTTGAATCATAAAATCTTTTAAAACTCTATGAAAAGAGAGTCCGTCATAATATTCTTTTCCTTTTAAAGAATCTGAAACTTTAGGGTTATCTCCTTCTGCTAAAGACACAAAGTTAGCAACAGTCAATGGAACATCTTCTTGATACAACTCAAGTAAAATATCTCCTCTATTTGTTTCAATATCTGCATACAAACCATCTTTTAATGCTGGGTATTTTGCCGGTTTACAAGAAGCTACAAGTAAAATTGCAGCCACAAAAAATAATTTAAAAAATTTCATAATGTGTATTTATTGTTAGTTATTTTTTTACGATTTCTATCAGTTCAATTTCAAAGACCAACGCAGAAAAAGGTTGAATTAATTTGCTTTTATAGGTTGCACCATAAGCTAGTTCTTGAGGAATAAAAAAACGATACTTAGCACCTTCTTTCATTAATTGCAAACCCTCAGACCAACCCTTTATTACAGCATTTACTTTTTGCAGTGAAGGGTGATCTTGTTTTTTAGAGCTTTCAAAAACAGTTCCATTAATTAATTTTCCAGTGTAGTGTACTTTTACTGTTGATGCTAAATTTGGTTTTGCCCCATTTCCTTCTTTTAAAACCTCATATTGTAAACCACTTTTTGTGGCAACAATTCCCTTTTGCTTTTTATTATATGCTAAAAACTCAACTCCTAGCCTTCTCGTTTCTGCAAATTGTTTTTTAACTTTCTCACTAGATTGTTGTTGTAATCTATTAATTTCATCTATTTTTCTTTGCTGAACATATGCATTAATAATGCTTAAATCTGCTTTTTTTAATAACAATCCAGAAGAATCAACGGCATTCAGATACCCTTGTATAAACAAATCTGTATCTATTTTACCAAAACTAATTTTAAATTTATCAGCTAAATCAACACCTAATGCATAACTAACTGAATCAATTTTAGTTTCTAATGTTTTTTCTGCGTATTGTTTTTTACAAGCAACTACTGATAAAAACACAAATGCAAGTATGAATAATTTAAAAGTTTTCATTCTTTATTTTTGTTTGATTGAAATTAATGTAACTGTACTTTTAATTGTTTGATTAACGCCTATTTTATTTTGATCACCAATTAAACCAAAAGCTCTGTATGATGGTATCACAAATGTAATGGTTTCTCCAGGTTTCATCAACTTAATACCATCTTGCAACCCTGTAATTAAGTCTTCTTTATCTACCACATATTTTTTTATTCCTAAGGCTTCTTTTGAATAAAAAACAGTTCCGTTTAGATCGGTAATGTTATAAGATATCTCAACTTCATCACCTTTCTTAGGTGTGTCTACTTCTAATTGATTTTGAGTAATATATGTGTACCAAAATCCGTTTGAGGCAACTTTGTAATCTGTTAATGAATCTTGTGCTATATAGTTACTAATCGCAGCATTTTCTAACGCAACTAACTTCTTTTTTTGATCTAAAGTTTCAGACAATAGTGTTGCTGTTCTTTGTGTTACAGGCCTTCTTGCTTCTTTTTCTTTACAAGAAAAAAAGATTAAAAAACTCAACAATAAAAAAATGTTACGCTTCATAAGAGTTCTGTAAATCATTTTTATAATTTGGTAGTAAAGAAGTGAAATAGGCAATAGTTTCTTTTAAGGATAAGTCTGATTTTCCTCCAGCGGCATTATCGTGTCCTCCGCCATTAAAATGGTTTCTAGAAAATTGATTTACAGAAAAATCTCCTTTAGAACGAAGAGAAATTTTAATAATCTCCTGCTCTTCATCTTCAATAAAAATGGCTGCAAAAACAATATCATTTAAAGAAAGTGCATAATTTACAACACCTTCTGTATCTCCTTTTTTATAATTGTATTTCTTTTTCTCTGCTTCTGAAAGCGTTATAAAAGCAGTTTTATATTCTGGTAATATTTTTAAATTTGTTAATGCCTGTCCAAGTAACTGTAACCTACTGTATGAGTTAGCATCGTACACATTGCTATGAATTTTATCATTTTGAGCACCTTTATCTATTAAATCCCCAACAATTCTGTGCGTTTCACTTGTTGTCGACCTAAACCTAAAAGAACCAGTATCTGTCATAATTCCTGTATATAAACAGGTTGCAATATCTTTTGTAATACTTTTTACATCATTTAACATCTCTAAAAAATGATATACCATTTGTGCTGTTGAACAAATCGAAGTATCAGAATATAAATATTTTGCAATTGTATCTGGTTGTTGATGATGGTCTATCATTACAAAGTCATTTTTATACAACTCTAATGTTTTTGCCATATCATCTCCAACTCTATGCAACGCATTAAAATCTAACAGAAAAATAATATCAGAACTCTCGATCGCTCTTTTAGCTTGCTTGTTTTGTTTGTCAAATAAAATCACATCAGAATCACTACCAGGTAACCAACGTAAAAATTCTGGATACTCATTTGGAGCAACTACTTTGGCAGAATGTCCTTTATTATTAAAATATTGACACAAAGCTAATGTTGATCCCATTGCATCTCCATCAGGATTTCTATGTGGCACGATTACAATGTTTTTTGAGGTTGATAAAAACGATTGTAATTGTTGTAATTGTCCTTTCTCCATAAGTTGCGAAGATACAATTTAATAGCAAATTTGCTAATCAAATTAATCTTACATTTGTGTTAAATTCAATTTATTAGAGATGAAAAAAATTACGCTTATATTCATAACTTTTACCTTTTTTAGCTGCAATACTAAAAATGAAGAATTTATCATTTCATTTGGGTCTTGCAACAAACAATATGTGCCAAATGTACTCTGGGATGAAATATCAAAAAACAATCCTAAAGTTTGGATTTGGGGAGGCGACAATGTCTATTCAGACACAGATAGTATGCCCAAACTAAGAGCAGATTATCAAAAACAATGGAAACAAAAAGGCTATAAAGAATTTATAAATTCTGTAGATGTTTTAGCTACTTGGGATGATCATGATTATGGATTAAATGATGGCGGGGTCGAATTTCATAAAAAGAAAGAGAGTCAGCAAGAGTTTCTAGATTTTTTAAAAGTTGCTAAAGATGATATTAGAAGAAAACAAGAAGGTGTTTATCATTCAAAAATATATAAAACAGCAGAAGGAAGCGTTAAGGTGATTGTTTTAGATACCCGCTATTTTAGAAGTAATTTAACTGTTGCTGCTGATAAAACCAAAAGATACCAACCTAATAAATATGGAGAAGGAACTGTTTTAGGCTCAAAGCAATGGCAATGGTTTGAAAAAGAGTTATCAAACTCAAATGCAAATTTTAATATCATTGTAAGTAGTATTCAATTACTTTCTTATAAACACGGATTTGAAAGTTGGGGTAATTTTCCGCATGAAGTGGATAAAATAAAAAACCTAATTAAAGTATCAAAAGCAAAAGGTGTTTTAATGCTTTCTGGAGACAGACATATTTCTGAGTTTTCTGGCACACAAATTAAGGGGTTAAATTTTCCATTAGTAGATTTCACCTCGAGTGGCTTGACTCATGCATATACTGGCTTTAAAGGAGAAGAGAATCCTAACAGAATTGGAGAGGTAATCGCTGATATAAGTTTTGGCATTTTAAAACTCGATTTTAAAAACAATAAAATTACCATGCAAATGCGAGGCAAAAGCAATGTTTTACAACAAGAAATTATTCAAAGTTATAATTAACTTGTATTTAACAGATAAAAGAGTATTTTTGCACAAAATTTAAAGGTTAGAAATGGCAACAAATAGAACATTTACAATGATTAAGCCTGATGGTGTTGAAAACGGACACATTGGAGCAATCTTAGAAAAAATTAACGCAGCAGGATTTAGAATAGTTGCATTGAAATTAACTCAAATGACCAAGGCAGATGCTGAATCATTTTACGCTGTACATAACGAGCGTCCATTTTTTGGAGAGTTAGTAGAATTTATGACTCGCGGGCCAATTGTTTCTGCGATCTTAGAAAAAGACAATGCAGTTGAAGATTTTAGAGCTTTAATCGGTGCTACAAATCCGGCAGAAGCCGCTGAAGGAACAATCAGAAAATTATATGCAACTTCTATTGGAGAAAATGCAGTACATGGATCTGATTCAGATGAAAACGCTGCTATTGAAGGAGCTTTTCACTTTTCAGGAAGAGAAATGTTTTAAGGATAAAAACCTAATAAACGCTTAACTAATTAAACTCGATGCAATTGCATCGAGTTTTTTTATGATTTCTGTTTTTTAAACCAACAGAACTTTTGAAATCAATTGCTCTCCCATTTCCTCATTCATCATTTTTACAATTTTGTCTTTCCCGTAACTTAATTCTTCACGTAAAACAGAAGATGACAATGAAACCACTAAGGTTTTATTTTGCAACTGCACTTTATCCGTGTAAGAAGCAACACCTTGTCCCATTAATTTTGACCAAACTTCTTCAATCTTTAGTTTTTGCATTCCTTTAGAAAGGTTGTTCTCTTTGATAAAAGACCCCATTAAGTCTTTTACTGAAAAAGCATCGTTTTCTCTTTTTGCCATTTATATAATAGGTTTTAGTAATTGAGGTTTAGGTGTTCGTTTTTTAGTGAAATAAATTTCCTTTTAAACTTTGTTACTTTTTTAAACTCTGCCACTTTGCAACGTTCAAACTTTACAAATTAAACATCTGATACGGTTTATTACTTTTTTTTATAACTATTTCTGTACGTTCTGCATGGGTATCTGTAATAAAAATCTGCCCAAATTCGTCTTTGTTAACCAAATCTATGATTTGCGAAACTCGATGCTCATCTAACTTATCAAAAACATCATCTAACAATAAAATTGGCACAACAGAAGCTTGCTCTTTTATAAACTGAAATTGCGCCAACTTCAATGCTATTAAATATGATTTTTGCTGCCCTTGAGAACCAAACTTTTTAATTGGAAAATTAGCGATCTCAAAACTTAAATCATCTTTATGAATACCAACAGAAGTGTACTGCAACATTCTATCTTTTTCTAAACTAGTTTTTAAAAGTGCTTCTATGCTTTCAAAATGCAACTGACTCTTGTAAACTAAATTTACGGTTTCTTTGTTCTCAGAAATTGTTTGGTATTTTTCATTAAAAATAGGAACAAATCGTTCTAAAAAAGCTTTTCTTTTGTTATAAATTATGGTTGATAAAGAAATCAACTGCTCGTCATAAATATTAAGATTTAATGCATCAAAGGTTCTGTTGGCTGCAAAATATTTTAACAATGCATTTCGTTGACTTACTACTTTATTATACTGAATTAAGCTTTGTAAATACGCTTTATCTTGCTGAGAAATTACACCATCTATAAACTTTCTTCTAGTATCACTCCCCTCTACAATTAAATCCCTGTCTGCTGGTGATATAATTACCAAAGGCAATTGCCCAATATGATCAGAAAACTTATCATAAAGTTTATCATTCCGTTTTAAAATCTTTTTCTGCCCTTTCTTTAAACTGCAAACAATTTTCTCTTCTCTTTGACCTAAAATATAGCTTCCTTCTATCATAAAAAACTCTTCTCCGTGTCTAATATTCTGTAAAGCAACCGGATTAAAGTAACTTTTTGCAAAAGACAAATAATAAATAGCGTCTAAAATATTGGTTTTCCCAACACCATTATTACCAACAAAGCAATTTATTTTCTCCTGAAAATCAAAAGATTGAGTTGCGATATTTTTAAAATTAACTAGAGAAATTTTTTGTAAATACATGAATCTTTATTAACGAATCTAATAAATTGCAAAATATTGAAAATTTAGCGAATTATCTGTTTTTAAAATCCAATAAAATAAACTATTTTTGCGCCTACTAATTTTTTAGCGACAATGGCAACATACAAGAAAAGAGGATCAAAACCAAAAGACAATAGAGAACAAGTTCAAGAACAAAGCACAACTGCAGAAGTATTTAATACTTTAGATGAAACTGCTTCAAAATCTGAACAATGGATAGAAAAAAACAGCAAACCATTATTTTATGGCTTGGTACTTGTTGCGCTTGTTATTTTAGGATATTTAGGCTACAGCAAATATGTTATAGAACCTACAGAAAAAGAAGCATCTAACGAGTTGTCTTTTCCAAGAAAACACTTTGATGAAGCAAACAATGCTTCTATTGGTGTAGACTCTTTATTAAACTTAGGTTTAGATGGTGCAGATGGTAAATACGGATTTGTAGACATTGCAAATACATACAGTGCAACTGCTGCAGGAAATTTAGCAAATTATTATGCTGGACTTTCTTATTTAAAACTAAAACAGTATGACAAAGCAGTAGATTATTTAAGTAAATTTTCTTCAGATGATTTAGGAATAGGTCCTGTTGCTCTAGGTGCAATTGGCGATGCTTTTGCAGACATCAATCAATTTGATGATGCCATAGATTATTATATCAAAGCTACCCAGAAAGAAAACAATTATACAACGCCTTTATACTTATTTAAAGCTGCACAGCTTTCTATGAGTTTAAAAGAGTACAACAATGCATTGACTTATTTTCAAAAAATAAAATCAGATTTTCCAACTTCTTTTCAAGCTGGAGATATAGACAAATACATCAGTAGCGCAAAATTTGCTGCAAAAAACTAAGCTGCATGGCTACAACAAATTTATCTTATTACGATAAAGCTACAATCCCAAATGCGAAACCGTTTCGATTTGGGATTGTTGTTTCAGAATGGAATCCAGAAATTACAAGAAATCTTCAAAAAGGTGCGATAGAAACTTTAATTGATTGTGGTGCAAAAGAGAGTAATATTGTTTCTTGGGATGTTCCTGGAAGTTTTGAATTAGTGTTTGGTTGTAAAAAAATGATTGAAACTCAAAATCTAGACGCAATTATTGCCGTTGGAAATGTAATTCAAGGTGAAACCAAACATTTTGATTTTGTATGTGATGGCGTAACACAAGGAATTATAGATTTAAACATACAACACAATGTTCCTGTTATTTTCTGTGTACTTACAGACAACACAAAACAACAATCTTTAGACAGATCTGGCGGAAAACTTGGTAACAAAGGAATTGAATGTGCTGTTGCTGCAATTAAAATGGCTGCATTAAGACAGTTTTAACAAGATACTTTTTAACAATTCTTGACCACTTCTTTTTTATTCTGTAAATTTGACTTTGATAGATTATCTTGGTTTGATTTTTGCATTTATCAAATCTAATTTTCTAAAACTTTACACAAATTATGGGATTTTTAAAGCGTACACATAAAAAATTTGACTACAAGCCACGGTTTTATCAAGGAGAAGGTAATCCTTATGAAATCAAACATAAATTTGATGAGTTTAGAACCACTACAGGGAAAAACAAAAATTTAAAAACAAAATTTGTGACCGCCTGGGACGATTTGAGAGAATCTAGAGGAAAAGGTGCTAATAAAACAATTGTTGTTGTAACCGTTATTTTAACTTTTATTTTTTTATATATCATTGATTTTGATATAACCATTTTTTTAGATTAAGCAGGTAAATGTCAGATATTATTCAATTATTACCAGATCATGTAGCCAATCAAATAGCAGCAGGAGAAGTTGTACAAAGGCCTGCTTCTGTTGTAAAAGAATTGATGGAAAACGCCATAGATGCTGGTGCAACTTCAATTACATTATTAATAACAGATGCCGGAAAAACATTAATTCAGGTTATAGATAACGGTAAAGGAATGAGCGCTACAGACGCCCGTTTGTCTTTTGAAAGACATGCAACTTCTAAAATAAAAGACGCTAACGATTTATTCAATATCAATACCAAAGGTTTTCGCGGCGAGGCTTTAGCTTCAATTGCTGCGGTTGCTCATGTAGCATTAAAAACAAAGCAAGAAGACGAACAATTAGGTACACAAATAAAAATTCAGGGCAGTAAAATTACAGATCAAGATGTTATCTCTACAAGTAAAGGTACAAGTATCTCTGTAAAAAACTTGTTTTTTAATATTCCAGCAAGAAGAAATTTTTTAAAATCTGATACTATTGAAACACGCCATATTGTTGATGAGTTTCAACGTGTAGCATTAACGCATCCTGCAATAACTTTTTTAATGCACCATAACGGAAACGAAATCTACAATCTTAAAGAAAGCAATCTTAGAAAAAGAATTGTAGCTGTTTTTGGTATAAAAATGAACGAAAAACTAGTTCCTATTAATGAAAAGACAGACTTAATTACTATTGAAGGATTTGTTGCAAAACCAGAATTCTCTAAAAGAAAAAGAGGCGAGCAATTTTTTTTTGTAAATGATCGCTATATAAAAAGCTCATATCTAAATCATGCAGTGATTAATGCTTTTGATGGTTTGTTAGAAAAAGGCGCACATCCTTCTTACTTTTTATATTTAAAAGTACCCAAAAGCACTATTGATATTAACATTCATCCTACAAAAACAGAAATTAAATTTGAGAATGAAAAAGATATTTATGCTATTCTAAGAGCAACGGTAAAACACAGTTTAGGGCAATATAATGTGGCTCCTATTTTAGATTTCAACAGAGATAACACATTAGACACACCTTATAATTTTAACACAAAAACGACAACTTCTACTCCAAAAATTTCGGTAGATCCAAATTTCAATCCATTTAAAAATTCAGAAGATAATTACCATCATGAAGAAGTTTCTTTCGTAAAACAATCTCAGAGTTGGGAAAGCTTATACACAGGCATAGACACCTCAGAAACAACACATCAACAGCAACTTTTTAATCAAGAAGAAACTACTGAAAACGGAAAAACTTTCCAAATTCAGAAAAAATATCTGCTGAGTTCTATAAAATCTGGCATGGTGTTAATCAACCAAAATCTAGCACATCAACGCATTTTATATGAAGATTTTCTAGAAAGTATTACTGTAAACGAAGCAACGAGTCAACAACTCCTATTTCCTATTCAAATTTCTTTTTCTAAATCAGATATAGAAATGATTGAAAGCATGCAAACAGATCTTGAGAATACTGGTTTTATGTTTGATACTATTTCTAATGAATCAGTTGTAATTAAAGGCATACCAACTTCAATTACAGAAAGTAAAATTGCACTATTATTAGAACAATTACTAGAAGACATGAAGATTGAAGTGCCAGAATCTAGCTTTAGTCATTTTGATGTGATGGCAAAATCATTTGCGAAATCACTGGCGATAAAAACAGGAACAGCATTGTCTAACAAAGAGCAAGAAAACTTAGTACATAACTTATTTTCTTGTAAAGAACCTGCTGCAGCTCCTTCAGGAAAAGCAACATTTAAAACGTTAACCATCAAAGAAATTGATGCTATTTTTAATAGCCATTAAAAAATAAAAAAATGGGGAGAATTACAGAAGCTATAAAACATTTAATCATCATCAACATCATCTTTTTTGTGGTGCCACAAATGATGCAAATAGATATTGCGCAATACCTTGCATTGTATTTCCCTAAAAATGAAAACTTTGGACTTTGGCAATATGTATCTCATATGTTTATGCACGGTAGTTTTATGCACATTGCTTTTAACATGTACGCTTTATGGGCTTTTGGTACACCACTAGAACAAATGTGGGGGAAAAATAAATTTCTGTTTTTCTATTTTTCTGCCGGATTGGGCGCAGGTATCATTTATACATTAGTTAATTATTATCAGTTTAATAGTATATACGAACAATTGATAAACATGGGAATTACCAGTTCAGAAATTCAAACAATTTTAGATACTGGTAGCTATAATGATGCTATTATCTCTCTAACAAACAAAGAAATGAGTGAATTTTACAGTTTGTATCATACACCAGCAGTAGGTGCTTCTGGAGCTGTTTATGGAATTTTAGTTGCCTTTGGTATGACATTTCCAAATGCAAAACTAGCGTTGATATTTTTCCCAGTTCCAATTGCAGCAAAATACTTTATTCCTGTTATGCTTTTAGGTGATGTATTCTTTGGAGTAACAAAGTATTCTATGGGTAATATTGCTCATTTTGCACATATTGGTGGCGCAATTATTGGGTTTATTATCGCATGGTATTGGAAAAAAAATCAATTTAGAATGCAATAAAGAACTATCATTATAGAAGCATAAAAAAGTAATCTCAGAAAAGATAGACACAGTAAATAACAATTTGTTACGCAATAACAATAATGAACATTATTAATAACATAAAATTACGTTTCAATCAAGCTAATATTGTAGAGAAAACAATCTCTATAAATGTGGCTGTTTTTATTTTGCTATTTATTTTAAACACGTTAGGATTTTTATTTCAAATAAACGGATCTATTGCTGAGTGGTTTGTACTACCAGCCACTCTTGAAAGTTTTATTATAAAACCTTGGACTATTATTACCTATGGATTTATTCATGTAGATTTTATTCACATTTTAATGAATTTAATATCTCTATATTTTATTGGTAATTTATTTGTACAGTATTTTACTCCTAAACAATTTATTTCATTCTACATATTAGGAACTTTATTTGGGGGAATTGTATTTTTACTAAGTTACAATCTCTTTCCTGCTTTTTCTAATGATGTTTCTAATAGTATTTTATTAGGAGCCTCTGCTGGTGTTTCGGCAATCTTTATTGGCCTAGCAACTTATATTCCTAAATACCAACTTAAAATTCCGTTAATTGGTTTTGTAAAACTATGGCATTTAGCTGCAATTTGGGTTGCGCTAGATGTAATTCAAATTCCTGCTGGAAACGCCGGTGGTAGATTGGCACATATTGGTGGGGCATTATTTGGTTTTTTCTATGTAAATCAAGCCAGCAACTCTGAAATTGCCATTTTGAGTAAAATTAAAAATTTCTTTTTTTCTAAAAACAAACCTTTAAAAACAGTCTACAAAACAAATAAATCAACAAAAAAACAAGCTAACACCACATACAAGCAACAAAAAATAAATGTGATTTTAGACAAAATTAGCAAGTCTGGATACGATACTTTATCTAAAGAAGAAAAAGATTTTTTATTTAAACAAGGAAAGTAATAGATGAAAAATAAATCTTTATTTAACAAGTTTCTATTCTTCATAAATACACTATTTGCAGTAGTATTACTACTCTCTTTTCTACTACCATATATCTCACCAAAATCGTTCTCTTTATTTGCTGTAATTTCACTTTTTGTACCAATTCTATATATAGGGAATTTCTTATTCTTAGTCTATTGGCTTTTAAAACTAAAAAAAAACCTTTTACTTTCTTTAGTTGTTTTAGCAATTGGGTGGTTTCTTTCTTCTCCGTTTTATAAATTTTCTGACCAAAAAGAAACTTCAGAAAAAGAGCTAAAAATAATGAGTTTTAATGTAAGAATGTTTAATTTTTACAAATGGAATAAAGATGAAAAACTTGTAGAAAAAACACTTCGTTTTTTAGAAGAAACTGCTCCAGACATTTTAGCTATTCAAGAATACTATCATTCTTCTAAAATTAATTTTTCGTATCCGTATCAGTATATTAAAACTAAAAGTAGAGCTAATAAATTTGGGCTAGCGATATTTTCTAAATATCCAATTATAAAGTATGGTTCTTTAGACTTTAAAAACAGCGGAAACAATATTATTTTTACAGATATTGTAAAAAATAAAGACACAATTAGAGTGTACAATGTACATTTAGAGTCTCTAAAAATCAACCCAACTAAAGAACATTTCGGAGAAGAAAGCAATCAAAAATTAATTGGAAGGTTGCAAACCACATTCAAGAAACAAGCCACACAAACTGAACAATTTTTAGCACATGAAAAGAATTGGAAAGGTAAAAAAATTATTTTAGGAGATTTTAACAATACCGCATATTCTTGGGTATATAGAAAAATTAAATCGGACAAAAAAGATGCTTTTTTAGAAACAGGAAATGGTTTTGGAAAAACGTTTAATTATCCTTTTCCTATGCGAATTGATTTTATCTTAACCAGTAAAGAGTTTAAAGTGAATAATTTTACAACATTTGACAAAAAATTCTCGGACCACTTCCCTATTCAAGCAAATTTATATTAAAATTTATAGCCGTAAGCTCTCTCTACTTTAGAGATTCTAAGTTGGTATTGTTTGTACCATTTTTCTCTACCAAGATTTCTAGCTTCGGTATGCGCTATATTATTTTTCCATTGTGTAATATCTTCTAGAGTTTTCCAATAAGAAACCGTAATTCCTATTTCACTCCTAGCCGATTCTATTCCTAAATAGCCTGGTTGTTTTTCTGCTAAGATTTCCATTTTCTTTGCAGCTTCTATATAACCTTCAATATTTTCGTGCAACACTGTTGAAAAAATCACAGCAAAATAAGGTGGTTTTAAATTATCTACAATCATAAGTCTAATAGGTATTTGGTTTCTGGTAATTGTATATCTTCTGCAAGTTGTTTTTTTTCAATTTGAAATCCTAATTTTTCTATTATTTTCTTAGAAGCAATATTAGCATCAACCACATAAGCCGTTAATTTATCAAACTTGTTTCTTTTACAATACGTTATTAGACCTTTGCAAGTTTCTGTTCCAAATCCAACTCCCCAAAATGCTTCTAAAAACCGATACCCAATTTCATCAATCCCTTTAGCATTTTTAACTAATGCAACGGTTCCAATAAAAGCAGTATCTTTTTTTCTTTCAACAGCATAAATCCAGAAGTTATTATCAATACGATCATATTTAGAAATTAAATCACGTAATTCAATTTTATGCGCTGCTAAACTCTTTACAATTCCCGTTGTATATTGCATTACTTTCGGATTGCTTTGCATTTTATGAAAAGCTTTTAAATCTGAAGCAACCAGTTTTCTAACTATTAACCTTTCTGTTTCAAAAATCATAAAGAATATTGTAATTTTGCGATTGATAAATGTACAAGAATGAACGCAGATAAAAAAGTAGCATTTTATACCTTAGGATGTAAATTAAACTTCTCTGAAACCTCAACAATTGCTCGGAATTTTGTAGATGAAGGCTTTGAACGTGTTGAGTTTGATTCCAAAGCAGACGTCTATGTAATAAACACCTGTTCTGTTACAGACAATGCTGATAAGCGTTTTAAATCGATTGTTAAAAATGCATTAAAACAAAACGAAGATGCTTTTATTATTGGCGTTGGATGTTATGCACAACTTAAACCAGAAGAATTAGCAAATGTTGATGGCGTAGATTTGGTATTGGGCGCTACAGAAAAATTTAATGTAACTAGCTATATAAACGATCTAACTAAAAATGAAATAGGCGAAGTACATTCTTGCGAAATTGAAGATGCAGATACCTACGTTGGCGCATATTCTATTGGAGATAGAACCAGAGCTTTTTTAAAAGTACAAGATGGTTGCGATTATAAGTGTACCTATTGTACAATTCCGCTTGCACGTGGAATTTCGAGATCTGATACGGTTGAAAATGTATTGAAAAACGCCAAAGAAATATCTGAAAAAGGCATCAAGGAGATTGTGCTGACAGGAGTTAATATTGGCGATTATGGAAAAGGTGAATTCGGAAATAAAAAACACGAACATACTTTTTTAGAATTGGTAAAAGAATTGGATAAAGTAGACGGAATTCATCGTTTAAGAATTTCATCAATCGAGCCCAATTTATTGAAAGATGAAACGATAGAATTTGTTTCAAAGTCCAAAACTTTTGTGCCGCATTTTCACATTCCGTTGCAATCTGGAAGCGACGAATTATTAAAGAAAATGAAACGTCGTTACT
Source organism: Polaribacter sp. (assembly GCA_029238315.1). GTDB lineage: Bacteria > Bacteroidota > Bacteroidia > Flavobacteriales > Flavobacteriaceae > Polaribacter. Next base: position 327,580 of record JAQWGI010000036.1, read on the forward strand.
TACGAAAAACTTATACAGATAGAGTTTCAAAAATTAAAGAAGTACTTCCAAACGCTTGTATTGGGGTTGATGTAATTGTGGGGTTTCCTGGAGAAACAGATGAATTATTCTTAGAAACCTACAACTATTTAAATGAATTAGATATTTCTTATTTACACGTTTTTACCTATTCTGAAAGACCAAATACCGAAGCTATAGATTTAAAGGGTGTAGTTCCTAAAAAAATACGTGCAAAACGGAGTAAAATGTTACGTGGATTGTCTGTAAAAAAACGAAGAGCTTTTTATGAAAATCAGTTAGAAAACACAACTAAAGTACTCTTTGAAAGCGAAAATAAAGAAGGTTATATTAACGGATTTACAGAGAATTATGTAAAAGTAAAAGCACCTTGGAATCCTGAATTGGTAAATACAATTCACGAAATAACCTTAACAACTATTGATGAAGACGGTCTGGTAAGATTTGATTTTGTAAACGAAACTGTAATTGCATAAAATGTCTAAAACGCACATTTATTTTGTTCCTGGAATGGCAGCAAACAGCAAAATATTTGAGCATCTTTCTTTAGATAAAAACCTTTTCGAATGTCATTATTTAGAATGGAAAATTCCGACTTCTAAAGACGAATCTATTCAATCTTATGCACAAAGAATGTGTGAAGAAATCAAGCATAAAGATCCAGTTTTAATTGGTGTTTCTTTTGGCGGCATTATAGTTCAAGAAATGCGCAAAATCATTTCAACAAAAAAAAATATTATCATATCTAGTATAAAATCAAACTTAGAACTTCCTAAGCGTTTTAAATTGGCTGCTGCTACAAAAGCCTATAAATTGTTTCCTGCAAAATTTTTAGAAAATTTAAACGCATACATCAACTACTTTTTAGGCGATTATCAATCTAAAAAACTAGAAGCATATCAAAAATACATGACTGTAAGAGATGCAACGTATTTACATTGGGCAATTGATTGTGTTTTACACTGGCAACAAGATCAATCCGAAGAAGGTATTGTGCATATTCACGGAACAAAAGATGAAGTTTTTCCAATAAAACACATTAACAATTGCATTGAAATTGAAAACGGTACGCATGCAATGATTCTAATAAAAGCAAAATTAATTACCAATCAGATTCAGAAATTATTAATTTGCTAAAACGTTGCGGTTTTCATACTTTTATGAAAAATAATCTGCCATGTCAAAAAATACTCGATTTTTATCTGTTGTAAGTTTCTTAATTGTAACCGTTGTTTTTATCAATGCAATAAGTACAACACAAATTAAACTCCAAAAAAATACTAGCGACACCTATCAAATTAAAGCGTTAAAATTATCGCCAGATTTAAACTTAGCAGGAGAACGTGTTCCTCTAGAAAAGCTAGATATTAAAGAACGTATGGATAGAGAATTGTTGGTAAACACCTATTGGCAATCTAACGGTTTACTATTAATAAAAAGAGCTAATAAATACTTTCCTATTTTAGAACCATTACTAAAAAAGTATGGTTTACCAGACGATTTTAAATATTTAGCTGTTGCAGAAAGCGCCTTAATTGACGAAACTTCTTCTGCTGGTGCAGCCGGAATGTGGCATTTTATGAAAGGAACCGGAAAAGAATACGGATTAGAAATCAATAAAAATGTTGATGAGCGTTACAACATCGAAAAATCTACAAAAGTTGCTGCCGAATATTTAATAAAAGCAAAAGAACGTTTAGGAAGTTGGACTTTGGCTGCTGCTGCTTATAATGCAGGAAATTATGGGATTGCCAGACGATTAAAAACACAACAAGTAACAAGTTATTACGACGCATTATTGCCGGATGAAACCGAGCGTTATGTATTTAGAATTATTGCAATAAAAGAAGTAATGTCTAACCCAAAAGCCTACGGATTTATTTTTGATGAAAAAGACTTATACACATTGCCAGAAACTAAAACGGTAAAGGTAGATACTGTAATTACTAACATTGCAGCTTTTGCTAAAAAGCTTAACACCAACTACAAAGAGTTAAAATTGCACAACCCTTGGTTGAGAGAAAATAAACTGAATAATAAGTCTCGTAAACTGTATGAGATTAAAATTCCGGTAAAGTAATTCAATAATACTCAATAAAACATTCACTTTGTCATTACTGCGTAGGCAGGAATCCAAACTAAGAATATTAAAATTCTATTAGCTTTTGCAAATCAACTTACTTTGTATGGATTCCCTTTTTCAAGGGAATGACAAAAAGAAATTTATTTATTGTGTATGGGATTGCTTCGTAAACTCGCAATGACAAATTCTTACAGAACTTCCTTTACGCGTCCAACAATACCAGAAGTTAATTGCACTTTTATTCCGTGTGGATGATTTGGTGAGTTTGTTAGGATTCTTTTTACAATGCCTTCTGTGAGTTCGCCACTTCGTTGATGATGCTTTTGTACAACAGCTACTTCTCCTCCAACGTTTATGTTTGCTCTTTTTGTTCCGTCCATTTAGAATTGCTTTTTTACAGCTTCAAATTCTGCCATCATTTCGTCAATAACTTCTTTAGCAGATTTTATTTCGTGAATCAATCCAGCAACTTGTCCAATTTCTAATTCGCCATTTTCTAAATCGCCTTCAAACATTCCTTTTTTGGCTCTTGCTCTGCCGAGTAATTCTTTGATTTGTTCTAACGTTGGGTTTTGCTTGTACAAATCTTGTACTTGCTGATAAAACTTATTTTTTACTAAACGTACTGGCGCTAATTCTTTCAACGTTAATTCAGTATCGCCATCTTTTACATTGACAATGGTTTCTTTAAAGTTTATGTGTGCAGAAGATTCTTTGGTTGCCGCAAATCTACTACCCACTTGAACTCCGTTTGCGCCTAAAACCATAGCAGCTAACATGCCGCGTCCAGAACCAATTCCGCCAGCAGCAATCACAGGAATTTTCACTTGTTCTTTTACCATCGGAATTAATGCAAACGTAGTTGTTTCTTCACGTCCGTTATGTCCGCCAGCTTCGAAACCTTCACAAACTACAGCGTCTACTCCGGCAGCTTCTGCTTTAAGTGCAAACTTTACAGAACTCACAACATGTACAACGGTAATTCCTTTTTCTTTTAAAAAAGATGTCCAAGTTTTTGGATTTCCTGCAGAAGTAAAAACGATTTTAACGCCTTCTTCTACAATAATCTCCATGATTTTTTCAATATCTGGATACAACATTGGCACGTTTACACCAAACGGTTTATCGGTTGCTTTTTTACACTTCTGAATGTGTTCTCGCAATACTTCTGGATACATGGAACCTGCGCCAATTAAACCCAAACCTCCTGCATTAGAAACTGCAGATGCTAATTTATAACCAGAAACCCAAATCATTCCTCCTTGAACAATTGGATATTTTATATTAAATAATTGTGTGATATTTTGTTGCATCTATTTTTTTATCAATTTTATTGTTTTTTGTTGTGTTTCACTCATGATTTTAAGAATATAAATTCCTGTATTTAGTTCTGAAACATTGATGGTGTTACTTTTCAAACCTTTTTCTTCGTATACTTTTTTACCGATTACATTAAAAATCTGAATGCTTAAACCACTTAAATCATTAGAAGAAGTTTTTAACGTAAAAGTTGAAGAAATCGGATTTGGATATACAGAAATACTTTTTATAAAATCTTGTTCAGTAACATTTAAAACATTTCCATAAGCGGTTTCAAAATTAGGAATTCCGTAACCATATTGTTCGTGCGGATTGTTAAATTTATCACCTGTTTCTCTAATGCGTTGCATGATTTGAGTATTGGTTAGGTTTGGAAAAGCTTGCCAAAAACAGGCAACAACTCCAGCCATTATTGGCGAAGAAAAAGAGGTTCCGTTTGATGTTCTTGGAGCTCCTATATTTTGATCTAACACAAATACATTTTGTCCTTGCGCCAAAACATCAGGTTTTATTCTATTGTCTGAAGTTGGTCCAAAAGAGCTAAAACCTGCAATTACTTTTGTTGCATTTACAGCTCCAACTGTAAAAACCGAATTTGCATCTGCAGGCGCAGAAATGTAATTCCAAGCATCGTTTCCTTCATTTCCTGCAGAATTTACAACAATCATTCCTCTAGAAACACCAATCTCTGCACCTCTTGTAATAAATGTTGTATTTCCGTTTAAATCTGCGTACGAATAATTATACCTGCTTTCATCAAAAGTTGAATAGCCTAAAGAGGTATTGATTACATCAACACCTAAACTATCTGCTCTTTCTGCAGCTTCAACCCATAAACTTTCTTCTAACGGAACTTCATTTGCGGAATCTTCTGTTCTAAATAAATAGAATGAAGCATCCGGAGCAGAACCCACAAATTGTCCGTCAATATAACCTGCAATAGTAGACAATACATTTGTACCGTGATGATGTCCTCCATAAAAACTAGTACTTCTGTCTACAAAATCATAACCTCCTAAAATTTGATTGTTTTCTCTAATTCGTGCAAAAGCTGATAATGTATTTACATTCGGAAAACCAGCATCGATAACAGCAATATGCATTCCGCTGCCCGTAAAATTTTGTTTGTGCAGAAAATCTGCCTTCAACATTTCTGTCTGATTTTGTGTGTTTCCGTAGTTAAAATCTGTTGTTGATTCTGTAAACTTATTACGTTTTGTAATGGTATTTGATTTTGGCAATCTTTTACCACTAGCATTTAAGAAATTATCTGCAAATTCTATACTTTGAATAAACGTAAACGTATTTTTCAAACTGATGATTCTTGCTTGAGTTCCTTGCACATGAATTGCATTTAGCCATTTTGATTTTGCTAAAACTGTAATTCCGCTTGTATTTTTAATCTGATTGTAAAACGAAGTTTCTACAGGAACATCTTTAATATCTAATGCAATATTTTGACGTGTTCTTCGATCTAAAGAACGTTGCGATAACATGGTTAGAGGTGCTGCTAAAAATGTGGCTGAATTCGGTTTATCTTTCAAATACACCCAAGCATCTTCTTGAGAAAATAGTTGTAGAGAAATTAAAAAAACGAATAGGGGAAATAGTTTTTTCATCGACTTTTATTTATCTGTCGAAAATACTACTTTTTAAAGTTTAAATAAAATGTTGCTTAAGAAATTACTCCAGAACCTAATAATTCTTCTTCTTTATACCATGCAACAAACTGTCCTTCTGTAATTGCAGATTGTTTGTTTTCAAATGCAACAAACAAACCATTTTCTACTTTATGCAACGTTGCTTTTTCTAAGTTTTGACGGTAACGAATTCTAGCTTCTACTTCTAAAGTTTCACCAATTTTCAACGTTAAATCTTCTCGAATCCAATGCAATTCTTCATTGGTTACAAAAAGTACATTTCTAAATAACCCAGGATGATTTTTTCCTTCTCCAGCATAAATTACATTTTCTACAACATCAGTTTCTATAACGTATAGCGCTTCTTTTGTTCCACCTACATTTAAACCTTTTCGCTGTCCTTTTGTAAAATAATGTGCGCCTTGATGTTTACCAACCGTTTTTCCGTCTTCCTTTTTGTAAGAAAACTTAGTGGATAGATATGCAAGTTCTGCCTCTTTGTTTTCAAAAGTTGGAACTGCTTTTGTATAGGATTCAAAATTAGAAGGAATGGTTACAATAACACCTTCTTTTGGTTGTAATTTTTGTTGCAAAAATTCTGGCAAACGAACTTTACCAATAAAGCACAAGCCTTGAGAATCTTTCTTATCCGCAGTAATTAGATCTGCTTTCTTTGCAATTTCTCTTACTTCTGGCTTTGTTAATTCGCCAATAGGAAATAAAGCTTTCGCTAATTGTTTTTGTGATAATTGACATAAAAAATACGATTGATCTTTATTAACATCCCTACCTGCTAATAATTTATAAACTGGTTTTCCGTCAATAATTTTTTCACCTTTTCTACAATAATGACCGGTTGCAACATAATCTGCACCTAACTTTAGCGCAATGTCCATAAAAACATCAAACTTAATTTCTCGGTTACATAAAACATCTGGATTTGGAGTTCTTCCTTTGCTATATTCATCAAACATATAATCTACAATACGTTCTTTGTATTGCTCGCTTAAATCTACAACCTGAAAAGGAATTCCTAACTTATCAGCAACAATCATTGCATCGTTACTATCTTCTAACCACGGACATTCATTAGAAATAGTTACAGAATCATCGTGCCAGTTTTTCATAAACAAACCGATAACTTCATAACCTTGTTCTTTTAATAAATGTGCAGTTACACTAGAATCTACACCACCAGAAAGACCAACAATTACTCGTTTCATTTTTTTTAATAAAAATTGAATGCAAAGATACAAAGGATTTCATGAAAAACTTGAATGTAAAAAAGTTCTTGAGGTTTAAAATGAAGTGAAACCTTACTAAGAAATCTCAAAGTATTAAAATCTATTTCTTAGTCATTACAACAATTTTTCTATTTCTGTTTGATTTGATTTTCACGAAGCTCTTTTTGCTTTTTTTTATCTATTATTTCACCTTTTAAAAAAAAATCCCACTTACCTATACGCTTCCCATTTTTATATACACCCCGTTCTTTTAAATTTCCATTTAACTCAAAATACTTGGCCAGCCCATTCTCTACTCCGTTTTGATAAGTTACCTCTTCAATAAGCACCTCCTTGTCGGAGTATTTCTTGGAAACACCATGTAAAAGGCCCTTTTTATATTCAGAAACTTCTGCTTTTTTACTGTTTTGTTTAAAATAAATTGTGAGATTTCCATCTAATTTTCCAGCAACATAATGCTCTTTAGAAAAAACAGTACCATTTTCATAAAAATACGTCCACGTACCTACTCTATTTTTACCATTAAAAGAACCAGTTACTCTAGTTTTACCAGTAGCATATAAATAGGTAACAGCAACCAAATCAGAATTTTTTGTAAAAATTTTTATGGCTTCTGGATATGTAGAGTAATTGCTATTGTAAAACTTAAACGTACCTACTTCTTTTCCGTTTTCAAACTGACCTGTATATTTTATCTTATTAGTAGAGCTATAATGCTTTTTCCAAGGCCCAGTTCGTTTTTTATTTTCGTCAAACTGATTGTATTTTTGTGCAACAGCATCATTTCCGCTTAAAAAAAAGAGAAAAAGAAGGCATACAAAAAATAGTCTCTTTATATTTATCATCATCAAACAAAGATACGCAACTAAACATTATGAGTAAAAAGTTTTTGATTTCTGTGTTAGACTCTATGGAGAATCCTAAAAAAGAAAACAGAAATAAGGTAGCAAATATTGTGCAAAATCATAAGAATTTGTTTAAACATTTAGTTGCTACAACTTTTATGGTTGATGATAAAATTTCTATAAAAGCAGCTTGGGTTTTAGAATGGATTTGCACGCATCATAATTTAAACTGTATGCTACCGCATTTAGATGAATTTACTAAAAACATCTCTAAAGTACATTTTGACAGCGCAACCAGACCTTGCGCAAAAATTTGCGAACATTTAGCAAATGCTTATACTTCAAAAAAAGAAAACGAATTTAAAAACGCTTTAACCACTAAACATATTGATGCAATTATTGAAACAGGGTTTGATTGGTTAATTACACCCCAAAAAATTGCCGTTAGAGCTTACACAATGAACGCATTGTATTTGTTTGGATTGGAACAAGATTGGGTACATCCAGAGCTAAAGCATTTAATTGAAACTAAAATTATTAAAGAAAGTAAAGGTTGTAAAGCAAGAGGAACTTACATTTTATCGATGTTAAAAAAGCATCAAAAAATCTAGTAATTACACTATAAAAGTTTCTTTAAATCAGTATTTTTGTCAAACAACATAACACACAAAAATGAATTTATCTGAATTAAATGCAATCTCTCCAATTGATGGAAGATATAGAAATAAAGTAGCAAAATTAGCTGATTATTATTCTGAAGAATCTTTAATAAAATATCGTGTAAAAGTAGAAATCGAATACTTTATTACTTTGTGCGAAATTCCGCTACCACAATTAGAAGATTTTAATACAGATTTGTTTGTTGATTTAAGAAAGATATACGAAAACTTTTCTACTGCTGATGCTCAAAAAATTAAAGACATTGAAAAAGTTACAAATCATGATGTAAAAGCAGTTGAGTATTTTATCAAAGAAGAGTTTGACAAACTAAACTTACTTAAATACAAAGAATTTATTCACTTCGGATTAACATCTCAAGACATTAACAACACAGCAATTCCGCTTTCTATAAAAGATTCTATAAACGAAGTTTACATTCCTTTATACAAAGAGTTGGTTGCAAAAATATCAGAACTTTCAATAGAATGGAGCAATGTTTCTATGCTGGCAAGAACACACGGTCAACCTGCATCTCCAACACGTTTAGGAAAAGAAATCAATGTTTTTTTTGTTCGTTTAAACGAGCAATTCAAAACCTTATTAGACATACCAAATGCAGCAAAGTTTGGTGGTGCTACTGGTAATTACAATGCACATCATGTTGCGTATCCAAACATTGATTGGAAAGCATTTGGAACTCATTTTGTAGAAGATAAATTAGGGCTACATCATTCGTTTCCAACAACACAAATTGAGCATTATGATTTTATGGCTTCTTTATTTGATTGTTTAAAAAGAATTAACACCATTATTCTAGATTTAGACAAGGATATTTGGACCTATGTTGCAATGGATTATTTCAAACAAAAAATTAAAGCTGGAGAAATTGGCTCTTCTGCGATGCCACATAAAGTAAACCCAATTGATTTTGAAAACTCTGAAGGAAACTTAGGGATTGCAAATGCTCTTTTTGAGCATTTAGCAGCTAAATTACCAATTTCAAGAATGCAACGCGATTTAACCGATAGTACTGTTTTGAGAAATGTTGGTGTGCCATTTGGGCATACTTTAATTGGTTTTGCATCTACATTAAAGGGGTTAAATAAATTATTGCTAAATAAAGAAAAATTTGAACAAGATTTAGAGAATAACTGGGCTGTTGTTGCAGAAGCAATTCAGACTATTTTAAGAAGAGAAGCATACCCTAACCCTTATGAAACACTAAAAGGATTGACAAGAACTAACGAAAAAATTACACAAAAATCTATCGCTAATTTTATTGATACATTAGAAGTTTCTGATGCTATAAAAAGCGAATTAAAAGTAATAACCCCCGCTAATTTTACTGGAATCTAATGAAAAAAATTATCTTCACTTTTATCGTATTTATAACAATTACTTCTTGTAAAGAAGCGGTAATTGTTGATGGAAATAACACATTTAGAACAGGTGTGTTTGAAATTCCTGCAGGGAAAAACTTTGTTAAAGAAACTATTATTAGAAAAGACAGTATTCAGATTAGTAAATATGAAGACCATGTTGATACACTTTCTATAAAATGGAAAAACAATTTCTTTTACACGTTAAAATACATCAATCCAAAAAACGAAATGCAAAAAGACCCTATGTATATTCAAATTAATAAAATATATAAAGATTCTTATGACTTTACAGTTAAGATTGGGTTTTCTAACTTCTCTACTAAAGGAACGATTTATAGAGTAAAAGAATAATGGAAATATTTGCAGAAATAGACACTTGGGTTGCCTTACTTACTTTAACATTTTTAGAAATTGTTTTAGGAATAGATAATATTATTTTTATTTCAATCGCAACAAGTAAACTCCCTAAGGAGCAGCAAAAAAAAGGAACAAATATTGGTTTACTCTTAGCAATGATCTTTAGAATTTTATTGTTACTTGGAGTATCGTATTTAATTGCAATGAAAGAACCATGGTTTACAATAAATACCTCATGGCTATCAACAGAAATAACTGGTCAAAGTGTTATTTTAATACTCGGAGGAATCTTTTTACTCTATAAAAGCACCAGTGAAATTCATCATAAAGTAGAAGGAACAACCGAAGAAGCATCCGTGAAAAAGAAAGCATCTACGTTGTCTAAAGTGATCTTTCAAATTGTTTTAATTGATATTGTTTTCTCTTTTGATTCAGTATTAACTGCAGTAGGAATGACAAATGGAGTTAATGGCGCATTAGTTATTATGATTACAGCTGTTATTTTATCAATGATAATTATGCTAATATTTGCAAACCCTGTAAGTCAGTTTGTAAATAAGCATCCAACCATTCAAATGTTAGCGTTGTCTTTTTTAATTCTAATTGGCTTTATGCTAATCACGGAAGGAGCACATTTGGCAAATACTGTAATTTTTAACAATCATATAGGAGCTATTCCAAAAGGATATTTGTATTTTGCAATTGCTTTTTCTCTTGGAGTTGAAGCATTGAACATGAAAATTAGAAAAAAAAGATCTTAAACTAAACTTATCAAACAGTTAAAAAAACATATCATTCTATTTAGCGTGCTATTAATTTTGACTCCGTCAATAATTCAATTAGCACATACATTAGAAAATCACAAACATGTAGTTTGTATTTCTGATGATGTAACACATGTGCACGAAAAAAATATAGATTGTTCTTTACTACATAGGCAATTACAAACAAATAATATCGATTTTACATCTAACTTTGATGTAATACCACAACACTTTTACACCAATATTTTTAAGGAATATCCGCAAGTAAAGCGTGTAAAAATTGTTTCTAAAAAAACTTCCCGAGGTCCACCATTTTTTATTGTTTAACACAACCTTATCAATCTTAATTGATAAAATTTTTAGTAGAACAATAAAAAATATAATACATGAAAACAATATTAAAAGCCTTGTTTTTACTAGGCTGTATTACCGTTAGTGCACAAAATAATATATCTGGTACAATTACAGATGCTCAAAAAGAACCAATTGTTGGTGTAGAAGTGTACACAACAGAGTTTCACAAAGGAACAGTTACTGATAAAAATGGTAAATATTCTATAAAAAACTTACCCAACGGAAAAATAAAAATTTCATATTCATTCATTGGGTTTGAAACACAAACACGGATCGTAGAATTTAACTCAGAAAATAAAAGTGTAGATATCATATTACAAGAATCTGTTTTTACGATTGATGAAGTAATTATTGCAACACCTTTTAATAAATTACAATCAGAAAATGTAATGAAGGTAGAACGTTTAACAGCAGCAGCAATAAAAAAAACGGGAGCACCTACTTTAATGACAGGTTTAGAAAAAATTGCTGGAGTATCTCAAATTTCTACAGGAACCTCTATTGGAAAACCAGTAATAAGAGGTTTAAGCGGAAATAGAGTTTTGGTATATGCACAAGGCGTACGTTTAGAGAATCAGCAATTTGGAGATGAACATGGTTTGGGATTAAATGATGGCGGAGTAGAAAGTGTAGAGGTTATAAAAGGACCTGCTTCTCTTCTCTATGGTTCTGATGCTTTAGGTGGTGTTTTGTATTTAAACCCAGAGAAATTTGCACCTGTAAATGCTTCAAGTATATCTTTAAATCAACAATTTTACAGCAATACTCTTGGAAGCAATACATCAATCGGATTTAAAAATTCTGGTGAAAAATGGAAGTTTTTAGGTAGATTAAGTTCTAACTTTCATTCAGATTATAAAACACCAAATAGTCTACGCGTTACAAATACAAGATTTAAAGAAGAAGATTTTAAACTAGGTATAGGATACAATTCAGAAAATTATTCTAATGAATTTCGTTACAATTTAAACAGATCTGAATTAGGTATTACAGAAGGTATTGCAGCACAAACAACTTCAACCATTCCTGCAGAACCATTTCAAAAAATAGACAATCATATCTTTAGTTTTCACAATCATTTCTTTTTTGGAGATTCTAAATTAGATGTTGATTTAGGGTATATATTTAATGATCGTCAAGAATTTGAAGATCATGATGAGCATGACAAAGACCATGATGAAGAGCATCATGATGATGACCATGATGATGACCATGATGAAGATGAAGAGCATCATGAAGAAGGCGCTGCATTACGTTTAAAATTAAGAACTTTTAATTATAATATTAAATATAACTTACCAGCTTTTAATAACGGAATTGAAAGTGTTTTAGGGGTTCAGGGAATGTTTCAAAAAAACAAAAACTTTGGTGAAGAATTATTAATTCCAAATGCAGAAATTAATGACATTGGTGTTTTCTATACAATTAACAAACAGTACGAAAATTCTTCTTTACAAGCAGGAATTCGTTTCGATGCAAGAAGCTTAAAAACAGAAAAACATATAGTTGTTCATGAAGATGAAACACACGTATTTAATCCGTTAGATAAAAATTATACAAGTTTTACAGCTTCTTTAGGATATAAATTTACCTTGTTAGATAAAATTACGACTAGAATTAATACTGCAAGCGGATTTAGAGCACCAAATTTAGCAGAATTAACGTCTAATGGCGTACATCATGGAACAAACAGATTTGAAGTTGGTAATGCAAATTTAGACACTGAAAAAAATATTCAGTTAGATGTCTCTTTAGAATATAAAACAAAACACATTGAAGTTTTTGGAAATGGTTTTTACAATCATTTAAACGATTACATTTATCTTTCTCCAACAGGTATGATAGAAGATGAAGCGCCAGTTTTTGAATACACACAAAATGATGCTAAATTGTATGGTGGTGAGTTTGGGTTTCATTTACACCCACATCCTATTGATTGGTTGCATTTAGAAAGCAGTTTTGAAATGGTAATTGGTAAACAACAAAAGGGAGAATACTTGCCATTGATTCCTGCTAATACATTTAAAAATACATTAAGAATCGAATTTGATGTAAAAGATTGGTTAAAGAATGCATATAGTAATTTAACTGTTACTTCTTCACTTTCACAAAACAATACGGGACTGTTTGAAACTACAACTGATGCTTATAATTTAGTTTCTTTAGGATTTGGTGGAGAGATTTCTTTAAGTGAATTTACAATCAATACTTCTTTTTCAATCAATAATTTGTTAGACACAAAGTATATTCATCATTTATCAAGATTAAAATCTGACGGAATTTTAAACGCAGGTAGAAATTTTGTTTTTGGTGTTAGTTTTGAGATTTAAACACGCAGTTTAATAATTAAAAAAAGAGGCTTTGCAATTGCAAAGCCTCTTTTGTTTTAAAAAAAATCATAATTACATAACTTAGCAACAAACCATCATTAAATAATTTACAGAAATAAAAACTCAAAAAAAAAATCTTATTTATTATTGTTTTTCTATTCGTAATTGATTCATATTCTCAACAAAAAAGAGTTCGTGATTACGGAATAGAAGTTGGTTTTTAAAACCTTGGCAAAACAACGCAAGTATTGATATTAATGTAACTCTCAATATAAGCATTTAATAATTTTTATTTATAACGTGCTGTAAAACCATAACAGCTTACTATCAGATTTATTAAATCTCCAAGGGTTTCAGCTCCGGGAGATTTATGTTTATCAAGGTTTATATTTTTTTTAATTCACATATTCATAAAAATGACTTGTAGCAATACCTGTGAGATCTTTTTATACTATAATGCCATCATTCTCAATTGTTATCTTTAAAATAATTGTAATAAGGTGTAGGTAATATGTTAAATGTGAGTATATAATGAAAGGCTCTTGACTCCTTTCAAAATACTTTCGCTTATATAACAGCATAATATGCTGTTTTTTGCGGTTCAATTTAAAGCAGAAAAGAGTAAAGTAATTCAACAAAAAAAGCAGCTAAATCAAGAAAATCAATTAAACCTAACTTAATTATTTTTAACTTCGCAATATTCCATTTGAAACAATTATGATTAACGAATCGGTTTTATCCGCCTTACACAATTCTTTAGAAGGAGAACTCTTATTTGACGCCCTTCATACATCCATTTATGGAACAGATGCTTCTGTGTATCGTAAAATTCCGTTAGCCGTTGGTTTTCCAAAAAACATAGCAGATATTCAGCAAATTATAGCTTTTGCGAATAAACATCAAATTACATTAATACCAAGAACTGCTGGTACTTCTTTGGCAGGACAATGTGTTGGAGATGGAATTGTAGTAGATGTTTCTAAATATTTTACCAACATTTTAGCTTTTGATGAAAAAGCAAAAACAATTACAGTTGAACCTGGAATTATTCGTGATGATTTAAATCGATATTTAAAACCTTTTGGTTTGTTTTTTGGACCAAATACATCAACATCTAATCGATGTATGATTGGCGGAATGGTTGGGAATAATTCTTCAGGAAGTACTTCTATTCGTTATGGAGTTACACGCGATAAAGTGATTTGTATTGATACTATTTTAAGTGATGGAACTTTGGCAACTTTTTCTGAAATAACTTCGGATGTATTTAAACAAAAAACCGAATTAGATACTTTAGAAGGAAACATTTACAAAACAATTTATTCTGAATTGATTTACGATTCTGCGCAAGAAGAAATTAAGAATGAGTTTCCAAAAGAAAGTATCCACAGAAGAAACACAGGTTATGCGATTGATGAATTTTTAAAATCGGATTTATTTGGCGGAACGAAACCAACAATTAACGTTGCGAAATTATTAGCTGGTAGTGAAGGAACTTTGGCTTTTTCTACAGCAATTACGATTCAGTTAGACGATTTACAGCCTAAAGAAAGCATCATGATTACTTCTCATTTTAACAGTATCAATGAGAGTTTAAAAGCAACTTTAATTAGCATGAATCACAACTTATATGCCTGTGAATTGATGGATAAAGTAATTTTAGATTGCACAAAAAAAAACAGAGACCAAGCAAAAAATAGGTTCTTTTTAAAAGAGGATCCAGCAGCAGTTTTAATGCTAGAAGTTGCAGCATACACGCTAGAAGAAGCAGAAATTTTAGCCAATAATGTAATTGCTGATTTAGAAAAAAACAAGGTTGGTTATTACCATCCAAAAATCTATGGAGACGATATTCAAAAAATATTTGAACTCAGAAAAGCAGGTCTAGGTCTTTTAGGAAATATGATTGGCGATAAAAAAGCGGTTGCTTGTATTGAAGATACTGCAGTTGCTCTAGAAGATTTACCAAGCTATATTGAAGAGTTTACAGAAATATTAAAAACCTTTAAACAAGATGCAGTATACTATGCACATGCAGGTGCTGGTGAGATTCACCTACGTCCTATTTTAAATTTAAAGAAAAAAGAAGATGTTGTTTTATTTCGAAAAATCACCACAGAAACTGCTAAACTAGTAAAGAAATACAAAGGTTCTTTTAGCGGCGAACATGGCGATGGAATTGTACGAGCAGAATTTATTCCGTTAATGATTGGTGAAGAAAATTATCAATTATTACGTCGAATTAAAAAAGCCTTTGATCCAAATTACATTTTTAATAAAGGAAAAATTACGGATGCTTTTAAAATGGATGAAAGCTTACGTTACAAAACCAATAGAA
Organism: Polaribacter sp.; assembly: GCA_029238315.1. Lineage (GTDB taxonomy): Bacteria > Bacteroidota > Bacteroidia > Flavobacteriales > Flavobacteriaceae > Polaribacter. Next base: position 342,915 of record JAQWGI010000036.1, read on the forward strand.
CAGAGCCTGTTATTAAAACCATTCAAGATTTTTCTGAAAGCGAAGGCATTTTAAAACTTGCAGAAAAATGTAATGGTTCTGGAGATTGTAGAAAATCTGTAGAAGCTGGCGGAACAATGTGTCCGAGTTACAGAGCTACCAAAAACGAAAAAGACACAACACGAGCAAGAGCAAACGCTCTCAGAGAGTTCTTGAGCAATTCAGATGAACAAAATAAGTTCAATCATAAAGAATTAAAAGAAGTTTTTGATTTGTGCTTAAGCTGTAAAGCGTGTGCAAGTGAATGCCCAAGTAATGTTGATATTGCTGCGTTAAAAGCAGAATTTTTATATCAATATCAAGAAACAAACGGATATTCTTTTAGAAGCAAATTGTTTGCAAATAATGTAAAGTATAACAAGCTAGGAAGCATGGCTCCTAGATTAACAAACTTGCTTTTAAATACATCTTTAGCAAAAGCCGTAATGGGAATTGCACAGAAAAGAAGTGTGCCTAAATTGGCTTCAACTACTTTAGAAAATTGGAATAAAAAACGAAATGCAACTTCAAGTTTGTCATCTCGAACGGAGTCGAAAGATCTAAAAAAAGTCTATTTATTCAATGATGAGTTCACTAATTATTACGATGTAGAAATTGGAAAAGATGCTGTTTATGTTTTAGAAAAATTAGGCTATAATATTCAGATTATAGAACATTCAGAAAGTGGAAGAAGTTTTATTTCTAAAGGATTTTTAAAAGAAGCCAAACAAGTTTGTAATGAAAATATTGCCCTTTTTAAAGATTTAATTACTGACGAAAGTCCGTTAATAGGTATTGAGCCTTCTGCAATTTTAACTTTTAAAGACGAATATATTCGTTTGGCAGATGACAAAGCATCCGCAGAAAAAATTGCTAAGAATACATTTACCTTTGAAGAGTTTTTGAATACTGAACATCAAAAAGGAACCATTGACACTTCTTTATTTACATTAAAAAACAAAGTGGTAAAAATTCATGGACACTGTCATCAAAAAGCATTATCTAGCACAACTGCTACTTTTAACATTTTAAACATTCCACCAAATTATTCAGTAACCATACTTAATTCTGGTTGTTGTGGTATGGCAGGAAGTTTTGGATACGAAAAGGAGCACTACAAAATTAGCATGCAGATTGGTGAAGATACCTTATTCTCTAAAGTTAGAAATTGTAGCTCAGAAACAGCAATAGTTGCTGCAGGTACAAGTTGTAGACATCAAATTTTTGATGGCACAAAACGCCTTGTAAAACACCCTATTAGCTTATTAAAAGAGGCATTAATCTAAAATATTTCCAAAAAAAAACGTACTTTACAATCCTAAATTAAAAAAACATAAAGATGAAACGTAAAAATTTTCTACAAAAAAAGCTAGTTATTGGTATTTTATTAATTATGGTTACTGTTGGATTAACTGCAATGAAACCGGCTACAGCAAATGATCCTTCTGGAACTTGGGATTATGAAGTACAAACACCTCAAGGAAACATGACTGGTGAGATGACTATAAAAAAATCTGGCGATGATTTTGCAGTTTCTATTGACACAGAACAATTTGGTGCTTTAGAATTAACAAATATTTCTTTAGACGGAAATGATATGACCGCTAATATGGATATGCAAGGTGCTGTTGTAGATTTTACTTTTAAATTTGACGGAGATACTATGAAAGGAGCTATTTCAACTCCAGATGGAGATATGGATATTACTGCAAAAAAAAGAGCTAAATAGTTTTACTATTTATTAATATATAAAACTGGTTATAGCAGCTTGCTTTAACCAGTTTTTTTTGATATTATAATTACATAGTATTTTGTACTTTTAAACTCTAATCAATTCTATTTTGCAGAAACAAAACAAAATTACATCCATGTTTGCCCTTGTTATTGCTGGGGAAGCTATCTTTTTACTTCCATTTATTTTAATGCGTGTTTTTAAACCCGTTATTAGAGAAGCATTTGTTATTTCAGATGCTCAAATAGGTGAAGCACAAGCTTTATATGGAATTACGGCTGTAATTTCTTATTTCTTTGGTGGCTTTATTGCTGATAAATTAGAAGCCAGAAAGTTAGTATCCATTTCATTAATTCTTACCGCTATTGGCGGATTTTGGATGACAATGATTCCATCAATATTTACATTGAAAATTTTGTATGCATTTTGGGGAGTTTCAACAATTTTGTTGTTTTGGGCTGCTTTAATAAAAGCAACTCGTCAATGGGGAAATGAACACAATCAAGGCTTGTCATTTGGATTATTAGATGGCGGAAGAGGATTTTTTGCAGCAACCATCGCTTTATCTGGCGCAGCAATATTGAGTTTCTTTTTTCCTAAAAGTTCAGTAGATATTACTTTTGAAAATAAGGTAGAAACTCTACAATACATTATTGGAACCATTACCGGAATTGTTTTTTTAGTAGCGTTATTAGTGTGGTTTGTTTTACCAAAAGAAAAAATAGAGAAATCAGATTCTAAAGAATTTCAATTCAATTTTAAACAGGCTTTAGGATTGATAAAGCAACCAAAAGTAATTTATCATTCATTAATAATTTTATGTGCTTACTGCTCTTATAAATTAACAGGAACTTACGGAACATATGCAAGAGACGTTTGGGGTTACTCTTTAGAAGAATCAACTTATTTTGCAGTTTTTATACAATATATTAGACCAATTGCTGCTATAACTGTTGGTTGGATAGCTGATAAATTTATGCCTTCTAAATTAATCGTTCCTTGTTTTACTATTTTAATAATTGCTTCGGCAGTTTTAGGTTTGGGTCTCTTTTATGATCAGCCAATCTTTTTATCATTTACTTTTTTTGTGTTTATGGCTTTAGGAACTTACGCTTTAAGAGGTTTGTATTTCGCTATAATTGAAGAAACAAAAATACCGTTGCAATTAACAGGAACATTAGTCGGAATAATATCTGTTGTTGGTTTTACACCAGATATTTTTATGTCGCTTTTTGTAGGTTATATGTTGGGAGAAAATCCAACAATTGTTGAATATCAGAATTTATATTCACTTTTCACAATCATTCCAATAATTGGATTGTTAGCTACTATTGGTTTTCGAAAAGCTATTAAATAAAAAAGCGTCTCAAATGAGACGCTTTTTTATTTGTCATTTCGAGCGAAGTCGAGAAATCTATTTCAAACTAGCTAAACTATTTTTTATCGTTTCAATTTTAGCCAACGTATCTGCTTCTTTTTTACGTTCTAATTCCAATACTTTTTCTGGTGCATTGTTTACAAAACGTTCGTTAGATAATTTTTTTGTAATTCCGAATAAGAAACCTTCTGCTCTTTTTAATTCTGCATTTAGTTTTTCTGTTTCAGCTTCCACATCAATATCTTCAACTGCAATAGGAACAAAATATTCATTTGATTTCACTCTAAACGAAGCGCCTTCTACTTTTTCCGAAACATAATTTATCGCTGAAGCATTTGTTAGTTTTTTAATAACAACATCAAACTCTTTTGTATTGTTTTCATGATCAACCACAAATAATTCTACAGCATCTTTAAAAGAAATGTTTTTATCTTTTCTGATCGTTCTAATTCCAGAAACTATACCAGTTGCAAAATCAAAATCACCAATAATTTGAGCATCAAATTCTTTAATTGTTGGATATTTTGCAATCACCAACGCCTCATCAGATGTTCTTTCTGAAATATGTTGCCAAATTTCTTCCGTTAAGAATGGCATAAACGGATGTAAAATTTTTAAATTATTTTCTAAAACTTCAATTATTGAAGCAAACGTTTTTGCGTCAATTGGTTGTTGATATGCTGGTTTTACAATCTCTAATAACCATGAAGAAAAATCGTCCATAATTAGTTTGTACATAGACATTAATGCATCTGACAAACGATATTTACTGTAATGATCTTCAATTTCTACTAATGCTTTTTGAAACTTTGCTTCATACCAAGCCAAACCTATTTTAGCAGTTTCTGGTTGTGGTAAACTCGCATCAACTTCCCATCCTTTTATCAAACGGAAAGCATTCCAAATTTTATTTACAAAACCTTTTCCTTGTTGACACAAAGCTTCGTCAAACATTAAATCGTTTCCAGCAGCAGAACTCAATAACAATCCTACTCTAACTCCGTCTGCTCCGTAATCTTCAATCAACTTTAATGCGTCTGGAGAATTCCCTAAAGATTTAGACATTTTACGTCTTTGTTTATCTCTAACTAAACCAGTTAAATACACGTTATTAAAAGGCTTTTTATCTTTATATTCATAACCAGCAATAATCATTCTTGCCACCCAGAAAAATAAAATATCTGGTCCAGTTACTAAATCGTTTGTTGGGTAATAGTATTGAATTTCTTCGTTTTCTGGATTTCGTATTCCATCAAAAACTGACATTGGCCATAACCAAGAAGAAAACCAAGTGTCTAATGCATCTTCGTCTTGACGTAAATCTTCTATTTTAAAAGATTTCTCGGTTCCGCTCGAAATGACAGCGAGTTTCTTTTTCGCTAATTCAAAAGCTTCTTCCCTATTTTCAGCTACAACAAAATCTTCTTTTCCGTCTCCGTAGAAATAAGCAGGTATCTGCTGTCCCCACCATAGTTGACGAGAGATATTCCAATCGCGAATGTTTTCCATCCAATGACGATAGGTGTTTTCAAATTTCTTTGGATATAAATTGATTTCAGCATCTTCACCTAAAACAGCTTTAATTGCTGGTTTTACCAATTCTTCCATCTTTAAAAACCATTGATCTGACAATCTTGGTTCGATTACTGCTTTGGTTCTTTCTGAGGTTCCTACTTTATTTAAATGCGATTCTGTTTTAACCAAAATCCCTTTTTCTTCTAACTCTTTTACAACCTCTTTTCTTGCTACAAATCGGTCTTTACCTTTATAATGTAACCCAAATGAATTTAAGGAAGCATCATCATTAAAAATATCAATGACTTCTAATTGATGTTTATCTCCTAAAACTTTATCGTTTTCATCATGTGCAGGCGTTACTTTTAAACAACCTGTACCAAATTCAACATCAACATATTCATCTTCAATAATCGGAATAACTCTTCCACAAATTGGTACAATTGCCTTTTTTCCTTTTAAATGAGTAAAACGCTCGTCGTTAGGGTTGATACAAATTGCAGTATCTCCAAAAATAGTTTCTGGGCGCGTGGTTGCAATGGTTAATGTATCTTCTGAACCTTCAATTTTATATTCTAAATAATACAAATTACCTTGCTTCTCAACATGAATTACTTCTTCGTCAGATAGCGTGGTTTTTGCCTCCGGATCCCAATTTACCATTCTGTAACCACGATAAATCAACCCTTTATTGTATAAATCTACAAAGACTTTAATTACAGATTCAGACATTTCTGGATCCATCGTAAATGAAGTTCTTTCCCAATCACAAGAACAACCTAATTTCTTTAATTGCTCTAAAATAATACCTCCATATTCATCTTTCCAATCAAAAGCATGCTGTAAAAACTCTTCTCTAGTAATATCGCTTTTATGAATTCCTTGCTCTTTTAATTTTGCAACCACCTTTGCTTCTGTAGCAATTGATGCATGATCTGTACCAGGAACCCAACACGCATTTTTTCCTTGCAAACGCGCTCTTCTAATTAAAACATCTTGAATGGTATTGTTTAACATATGCCCCATATGTAAAACTCCAGTTACGTTTGGAGGTGGTATTACAATTGTGTAAGGCTCTCTTTCATCTGGTGTAGAATGAAAGTAATTGTTTTTCATCCAGTAATCGTACCATTTATCTTCTACTTTTGATGCTATATATTTAGATGGAATCTCCATGAATTTGGCTTAGTTTTTGAATATAAACAGCAAAAATACTACTTTTACCTAAATAACATTCAACATGAAGAAATATATTCTTTTCCTTTTTTTAATTGGGATAAATTTAAAGGCATTTACCCAGAATTCTAATGAAAATAAACCTGAATTTAAGTTTAAAAAAGAGTTGATTAACTTCGGAAAAATTACCCAAAACTCTGATGGAAACAAAGTTTTTGAATTTACAAATATTGGTAAAAGCCCTTTAATTATTAAAGAAATAATAACCTCTTGTGATTGTGCTGTTCCACAAAAACCAAGTACACCAATTATGCCAGGCAACAAAGGAAAGATTACCGTTTCTTATGACACGAGTAAACTAGGTGGTTTCTCTAAGCAAATTACTATTTTTTCGAATGCAAAAAACAGTAGAAAAATAATTAGAATTAGAGGTTTTGTAACTGAAGAATAAAAATTAAATCTTCTTTACCAACCTAAATTGAAACTTCATTTCAACTCCGCTTCTCTGAACATACATTCTTATTTTTTTGTTATGACCAGATTTAAATTTACCAATTAGTTCTTTTAACGTTAACTGATGTGCAGGCTTACCATTGATGCTTAAAATAATATCCCCTTCTTGAATTCCAACTAAATCTGCTGGAGAATTTTCTAATACATGTTTTACAATATAAGAAGGCTTAAATCTGTATGTATAGCTAGAAACTAGTGAAATTGTTTTGTTTGTGGCAGTTTCTGAGGCACCGTTAGAATATGCATCAGAAAAAGTAGTTGCAGCCTTTTCTTTAACTAAAACCTTACCGTTATACACCACATCTAAACCACTCATATTATACTCAAAACCACCTCTAAAAGAACCACTCTTTTTTAAAGTTATCTTTTTATTTTGATAATCAACCCAAACTTTAAATCGTTTTAAAATATTACCACCAATACTCCCGTTTCGTTGTTTAAAATGTCTGGCATAAAAGGTAGATGTAGAATCTAAAAAAGAAACCGTTGGCTCTTTAATAGTAAACTTACCTATAGAAACTTGGGGTATCCTACTCCTGTTGCCATAGATAGTACCGCTAATTCCTTCTCCTAAAACATCTTTAAAATGTTTAATGGGCGTTTGAATTATTTCTTTAGAGTTTTCAAACAGCCAAACAGATTCAGAACCACCTAAATCTATTAAAAGTTTTACATCTGTTTGTTGATTTCCTATTGAGTCTAATTGAACTTTAGCATCTACATAAGGTTTATTTCTGTAAAATTGTAATGGAAAAGTTTGACACTTTCTACATTTTCTAGATGTATAATACTGTGGATTGTAAAAATACACTCTTCTTTTTAAATAGTTAATATGTACAACAGCATCTTTAAATAGTTTATAGCCAACAATACCATGAATTGTTATTCCCATTTTTGCAGAAACATCAAATGTATCTTTTAATAACACATAAATTTCTTGATTCTCACCAACAAAATCTTTAATCTTCAAGGTATTATTACCTGATATTAAAGCATCCATTGAAGCTCCTTTACCCAAGCCCTGTAGAGTAACCTTTCTAACATCATTTAAACCCAAACTATCGTTTTGAGATAAGTTAAAAAGGATGGTTTTGTTAACACCTGTATCTAAAATAAAAGACAATTTTTTACCGTTAACTTCCATCGGAATAACAACCAGATTGTTAATCAAATTAAATCGAACAGATTGTTCTTTTTGGTTGGACCCCAAAAAATTAAAGGTAGATTGCGATCTTAAAGAGGAAGAAAAAGCAACTAAAACCAAGAAAAATAAAAAAGATTTTTTCAACAATAAAACGATTTAAAAAAATTATTGAACCACATACAAATTTAAGAAATCTTGTTTTGAAAATTGATAAAAAAAAGGCTTTATTCAAAGGGAAAAAAGAATTTAAAAAACCAAAGTGATTATTAAAAATAATTTCAGAAATTTGCTTTACATTTATAAAAACTAAATCAAAAATTATGCCTTTAATTTCTAAGAAAGGAAACTCAATGCCAGAATCGCCAATTCGTAAATTGGTACCCTATGCAGAAAAAGCATACAAGCAAGGTAAAACAGTATATCACTTAAACATTGGTCAGCCAGATATTAAAACACCACAGGTTGCATTGGATGCAGTTTCTGTGCATTCATTAACTACTATAGCTTATACTAGATCTGAAGGCTCTGAAGCATACAGAACTAAAATTGCCAACTACTACAGTAAACATAATATTCATGTAAAACATGATGATATTATTGTTTCAACAGGTGGTAGTGAAGCCTTACTTTTTGCCTTTGGAAGTATAATGGATGTAGGTGATGAAATTATTATTCCAGAACCATTTTATGCAAATTACAATGGTTTTTCTATTGCTTCTGGAGTAAATGTAGTGCCTGTAATTTCTAAAATAGAAGATAATTTTGCGTTGCCAGCAATAGAAGAATTTGAAAAATTAATTACACCTAAAACGAAAGCAATTTTAATCTGTAACCCAGGAAATCCAACAGGATATATTTACAGTAAAGAAGAAATTAAAAAATTAGCAGAGATTGTTAAAAAACACGATTTGTTTTTAATTTCTGATGAAGTTTACAGAGAGTTTGCATATGATGGCGTAAAGCATTATTCTATATTACAAGAAGAAAGCTTAGCAGAAAATGCCATAATTATAGATTCTGTATCAAAAAGATATAGTATGTGTGGCGCAAGAATTGGGTGCTTGGTTTCAAAAAACAAAGAAGTTATAAAAACAGCATTAAAATTTGCACAAGCACGTTTAAGTCCGCCTACTTTAGCTCAAATTGCTTCTGAAGCAGCTTTAGAAACTCCTCAAAGTTATTTTGATGAAGTAATTGAAGAGTATGTAAAAAGAAGAAATACATTAATTGAAGGTTTACAAAAAATAGAAGGCGTAAAAGTTGCAAAACCAAAAGGTGCTTTTTATTGTATTGTAGAATTGCCCATAAAAAATGCAGATGCTTTTGCACAATGGTTACTAGAATCTTTTGATATAGACGGAGAAACAATTATGGTTGCGCCAGCAGCAGGGTTTTACTCAACTCCAGGTGTTGGACTAAATCAAATTAGAATTGCTTATGTATTAAATAACGAAAGTTTAAAGAAAGCAATTAACATTTTAAAAGAAGCCTTAAAAATTTATAAAGAATAGTGCAAATTTTAGAAAACATATCTTTAAAAGAATACAATACGTTTGGTGTACAATGCTATGCCAAACGTTTTGTTTCTATCAACTCTTTTCACGATTTACAACAATTATTAAAAACAGAAAAAGAGTTGTTTTTATTATCTGGCGGAAGCAATATGCTACTTAGAAAAGATATTGACAAGTTAGTTGTTTTTCTTAATTTTAAAGGAATTTCTATTGACAGAGAAGATAAAAACTTAGTACACATAACTGCAAATGCTGGAGAAAATTGGCACGAATTTGTACTATGGTGTATCTCTGAAGGATATGGAGGGATTGAAAATTTATCTTTAATTCCTGGAAATATTGGCACCTGCCCTATTCAAAACATTGGTGCTTATGGTGTTGAGGTAAAAGACTGCATTACAAAAGTAGAAGCTTTAGAAATTGCAACTGGTAAATTAATAATCTTTTCAAATGAAGAATGCAAATTTGGATACCGAAACTCCATTTTCAAAAACGAAGCCAAAGGAAAGTATATAATTACTTCAGTTAGTTTTCAGTTAACAAAAAACGTACACCAACTAAACACTTCTTATGGTGCTATTGAAACTGCTTTAGCGGACAAAAAAATTACATCGCCAACACTAAAGGATGTTTCTGATGTTGTAATAAGAATTAGAAAATCAAAACTTCCAGATCCAAAAGAAATTGGCAATAGTGGTAGTTTTTTTAAAAACCCAGTTATTTCAAAAACGCAATTTTTGGAACTTCATAAAAAACACGAAAACATACCAAGCTATTCAATTTCTGAAACAGAAACTAAAATTCCTGCCGGATGGCTCGTAGAACAATGCGGATTTAAAGGAAAACGCTTTGGAGATGCAGGTGTACATAAAAAGCAAGCACTTGTACTAGTTAATTATGGAAATGCAAGCGGCACAGAAATTTACCAATTGGCTAAAAAAATACAAACAAAGGTTTTAGAAAATTTTAGCATCTCTTTAGAAATAGAAGTAAATATCATATAAGTTAAAATTACTTTAACTTATTTTTTTAGCTCATTTTTTTAATAATAAGTATCTTTGCAATAGAAAAATAATTACAATGAAACTTCTTATAATTACCATAAGTTTATTAGCATTAGCAGTAGGTGGAATTGCCATTAAAATTTGGGCAAAAAAAGATGGAAAGTTTGCAGGAACTTGTGCCAGTCAAAATCCTATGTTAAATGAAACTGGAGAATCTTGTGGTTTCTGTGGTAAAACTCCAGATCAATTTGAAACATGCGCTGAACCGCAGCATAACTAATTTAGTTCTTATTAATGCTACTATCAGTTCTTTTCTACATTCTCGTAGCAACAACTGCCATTCAACTGATTTATTTTCTATGTTTTTCTTCGATTTTATTTAATCAAAAAGATCATAAAACAACTACGCAAACTCCGATTTCAATAATAATTTGCGCTAAAAATGAAGCTCAAAATTTAAAGCAATTTTTACCATATATTATCAATCAAAAATATCCAGACTTTGAAATTGTATTGATCAATGATGCCTCTTCTGATGGTACTTTAGAAGTAATGGAATTATTTCAATCTAAACATACCAATATTAAAATTGTAAATGTAAAGAACAATGAATCTTTTTGGGGCAACAAAAAATATGCTTTAACACTTGGAATTAAAGCTGCAACCAATCCGCAATTATTATTCACAGATGCAGATTGCAAACCCGCTTCTAAATACTGGATCGATTCAATGGTTGGCAATTTTTCAGAAGAAAAATCGATTGTTTTGGGGTACGGAAAATACAAAACCAAAAACACGTTGGTTAATTTACTTGTTAGATTTGAAACTTTAATAACAGCAATTCAATACTTTAGTTATGCTAAATTAGGAAATCCGTATATGGGTGTTGGTAGAAATTTGGCTTATAAAAAAGAAGAATTCTTTAGAACAAAAGGATACATAAAACACATTCAAATACGTTCTGGAGACGATGATTTATTTATACAAGAAGCAGCAACTAAGACTAATACAGCAATTAGTCTAGATAAAGACAGCTTTACAATTTCAAAACCACCAACAACTTTAAAAGAATGGTTCGTTCAAAAAAGAAGGCACATGTCAACATCAACGTACTATAAATTCAATCACAAGGTCTTATTAGGATTGTATTTTATTTCAAAGGCAATCTTTTATCTTACTGCAATTGTGCTTGTATTTTTAATGAACTGGAGAATAATAACACCATTTATTTTAGCATATTTAATTGGACTATTTTTAGTTTTTGGAATATCTGCAAATCGGTTTAGAGAGAAAAAAATTATCTTCTTTTTACCTTTTTTAGAAATTGCACTACTTGTATTTCAATTTAGTATCTTTAGCTCTAATATTTTCTCAAAACCAACGCATTGGAAATAAGCAACGAAGAACTTTTAAAAACCATTCAAAAAGCAAAAGAAGGTAGCCAATTAGCATTTAACATGCTTTTAGATAGTTTTTGGAATAATGTACATAGTTTTCAGTTAAAAAGACATCAAAATGAAAATGATGCAGAAGACATAACAATTCAAACTTTTTCAAAAGCATTTGATAAAATTAACACGTTTGATGAAAATTATCAATTTAAAACTTGGTTGATAACTATATCAAAAAATATTCATATTGATACCCTGCGTAAAAAAAACGCTTCAATTTTAGCAGAATCATACAAAACAAAAAATGCTGCAGTTTTTGAGGTTGCTGATGAAAACCCTACGCCAGAAGACAAAATAATTACGGAGCAAAACTTAGCAAAATTACTAAAGGATATTAAGCAACTTAAACCTAAATACCAAGAAGTAATTAACTTACGATATTTCCAAGAATTGAGCTATAAAGAAATCTCAGAACAAATTGGCGAACCTATGAATAATGTAAAAGTAAAAATTTTGCGTGCTCGTAAATTATTAGCTGAAATTATTGAAAAAACTTAAAACATCATCCATTTCAAAAAGCACTTAAATTGGACTTTTCTTTGTAACTTTGTACTTCAATTTTTTTGAACATGATAAACGAACCCGCAATTATTAAAGAGAAAGTAAAAAAACCAAAATGGTTGCGTGTAAAATTACCTGTTGGTAAAAAATACACAGAACTTCGTGGTTTAGTCGATAAGTATAAATTAAATACAATTTGTACAAGTGGTAGTTGTCCTAACATGGGAGAATGCTGGGGTGAAGGAACCGCAACCTTTATGATTTTAGGAAATATCTGTACACGTTCTTGTGGATTTTGTGGTGTAAAAACCGGAAGACCAGAAACGGTAGAATGGGACGAACCAGAAAAAGTTGCTCGCTCAATTAAATTGATGAGCATTAAACACGCTGTTTTAACTTCTGTTGATCGAGACGATTTAAAAGACGGTGGTTCAATCATTTGGGCAGAAACTGTAAATGCCGTTAGAAGGGCAAATCCAAAGACAACACTAGAAACTTTAATTCCTGATTTTCAAGGAAACGAAAAGCAAATTGATCGAATTATTAAAGTTGCTCCAGAAGTGGTTTCTCATAATATGGAAACTGTTAAAAGATTAACGAGAGAAGTTAGAATTCAGGCTAAATACGAAAGAAGTTTAGGTGTTTTGAAATACTTAAAAGAAAACGGAATGCGAACTAAATCTGGAATTATGTTAGGTTTAGGAGAAACCGAAGAAGAAGTAATTCAAACCATGAAAGATTTACGTAATGTTGGTTTGGATGTAATTACCATCGGGCAATATCTACAACCAAGTAAAAAACATTTACCTGTTAAGGAATTTATTACTCCAGATCAATTTAAAAAATACGAAACTTTAGGTTTAGAAATGGGCTTTATGTATGTAGAAAGTGGCGCTTTAGTGCGTTCATCTTACAAAGCACATAAGCACGCAAGCTAAATTTTTAATTACAAAACAAAAACATTTTGTCTGTTCGAGCGGAGTCGAGAACTCATAAAGATTAATTTTTATTTATATCTCGACTCCGCTCGATGTAACATTTTATAACCTTAGATTACCTTTCTTTTTATTTTGATAATGTTTTGTGACTTTCATTAAATAATCCTCAATCAAACCATTAAATACTTTAAGTATTTAGCAACAAACTTGATTCAAATGTTAATAAAATATAAAAATCACATTTATTTAACTTTTTTTCAAAGAAAAACACATTTTGGCACGTGGTTTGCAAATACTAAAAATGAAAACAAATGTGAGAGACTTGTTTTCATTGTGTAAATTATTTGAATTAGTTGACAACAAAAAACCACTTCGTTTGAAGTGGTTTTTTTGTTTCTAATACTTTATAAATACTTATTCAATATATCCCATTTCACGCATCCAATCATCATTAAACATTTTTCCAACATATCTACTTCCGTGATCGTGGAATAATACCACAACAACATCATCTTTCGTAAACTTATCTTTTAATTGAATCAATCCTTTCATCGCTGCTCCAGCAGAGTTCCCTAAAAACATTCCTTCTTTTTTTGCTAATAATTGTGTGTACACACAAGCATCTTTATCAGTTACTTTTGTAAATCCATCAATCACAGAAAAGTCGACATTTTTTGGTAAAATATCTTCTCCAATTCCTTCTGTTACATAAGGATAAATTTCATTCTCATCAAACTCACCTGTTTCATGGTATTTTTTAAATACACTTCCGTAGGTATCAATTCCCCAAATTTTTACATTTGGATTTTGTTCTTTTAAATATTTTCCAACTCCAGAAATTGTTCCTCCCGTTCCTACTCCAACTACAAAATGTGTAATTTTTCCTTCGGTTTGTTTCCAAATTTCTGGACCAGTACTTTCGTAATGCGCTGCTGCGTTAGACGGATTATCATATTGATTAACATACCAAGAGTTTGGTGTTTCTTCTCCTAAACGTTTCGAAACCGAATAATAACTTCTTGGGTCTTCTGGCTCAACAGCTGTTGGACAAACCACAACTTCTGCTCCAACTGCTTTTAAAATATCTACCTTTTCTTTTGATTGTTTATCAGCCATTACAAAAATACATTTGTATCCTTTTATAATTGCTGCTAATGCCAATCCCATTCCTGTATTCCCTGAAGTTCCTTCTATGATTGTACCACCTGGCTTTAATCTTCCGTCCGCCTCTGCATCTTCAATCATTTTTAACGCCATTCTATCTTTTACAGAATTTCCTGGATTAAAAGTTTCGTACTTAGCCAATACCAAAGCTGGTATTTCTTTGGCCAATTCGTTAATTCTTACCATTGGAGTATTTCCAATAGTTTCTAATATATTTTTCGCGTATTTCATTGTCAAATTTTAAAGTGCAAATTTATGCAAATTTAATGGACTTAACTGGGTTGATTCTGGTAATGATGACCGAAGGAATAATCAACATTAAAAAACATAAAATCAAGGTTCCAATGTTTAAAATTAAGAAGGCAAAAATATTAATGGTAACAGGAACTGTAGAAACATAATACGTTGTTGGATCTAGCGTTATAAATCCAAATTGTTGCTGCAAAACTAAGAGAGTAATTCCGATGACATTTCCCCAAAACAATCCTTTCAAAATTAAATAACCAGCGTTGTATAAAAAGATTTTACGAATACTCCAATTAGCACTTCCTAATGCTTTTAAAATCCCGACCATTTGCACACGTTCTAAAATTAAAACTAACAAAGCGGTAATCATATTGATACTGGCTACTAAAATCATTATACCAATTATAAACCATACATTATTATCAAACAATTCAATCCATTCAAAAATAAACGCATAACTTTCTACAATGGTATTGCTGTTTAAAGTGGAGCCAATTTCTGCGTAAATTTCATTTCCTCTCTGCTCTATTTCATCAAAATTATCAATCAACACTTCAAAACCACCTATTTGATTCTCATTCCATTTATTAGAACGTTGCACTTCTTTAATATCTCCAATAACCATGTTTTTATCAAACTGATTAAAACCGGTATCGTAAATTCCGACAATTATTAATTTATACCTGCTTGGTAATTTATTTTTGGTAGATTTTAAAAAGAAAACATTGATGGTGTCGTTTAGTTTTAAGTTTAATCTATCTACCAAAGTCTTAGAAAGTAATACATCTCTAACTCTCGTTTGATTAAAATTCGGCAACTTTCCTTCTACTAAATATTCTGTGAAAAAAGACCAATCGTAATCTGTAGAAACTCCTTTAAAAATAATACCTTCAAAATCTGTTGCAGTTCTAATCAACCCTGCTTTATTGGCAAAAATTTGCACGTTTTTTATGCCATCAATAGTTGTAAACTTCGGATAAAAATCTTGGGTTTTATCAATCGGATTTATAGAAACTTCTGAGTTATTGTCATCATAATTTGTAATCTGAACATGCCCTTTAAAACCAGAAACCTTGTCTCTAATTTTTTGTTGCATTCCGCTTCCGGTTGCAATAGAAATCATCATAATAATAATTCCTAATGCAATTGCAGTGATTGCAATTTTTATTATTGGCGACGAAATACTATTTTTATACGCTTTACCAGCAATAATACGTTTAGCAATAAATAACTCGTAATTCAAATTTATGATTCCATTAGTTCGTTTCAAAAATACATATTTAATCTTATTCTTAAGCATTTGTTTTGGCTTGACTTCTTGTGCGCAAAATTCAACCAAAATAAAAGTTTCTGCTGAGCAAACCGAATTATATCTTAACATATTAAAAGGAAAAAATGTTGCTGTTGTTGCAAACCAAACTTCAGTAATTATTAAAACTCATTTAGTAGATTCACTTTTATCAAATGGAGTGAAAGTTAAAAAAGTATTTGCTCCAGAACATGGTTTTAGAGGAAAAGCAGATGCTGGCGAACATATTGAAGATGGTTTTGATACTAAAACAGGCTTGCCCGTTTTTTCTTTACATGGAAAAAGCAAAAAGCCTTCTGATGAACAATTAAAGGAAATTGATGTAATTGTTTTTGATATTCAAGATGTTGGCGCACGTTTTTACACCTACATTTCTACATTACACTTTGTGATGGAAGCTGCGGCTGAAAACAAAATTCCGGTTATTCTTTTAGACAGACCAAATCCGAACGGGCACTATGTTGATGGCCCTGTTTTAGAAATGAAACACACAAGTTTTGTTGGTAAACACCCTGTTCCGTTAGTTTACGGAATGACCATTGGCGAATACGGACAAATGATTAACGGACAAAAATGGTTGAAAAATGGCATTCAATGTGATTTAACAGTCATTCCGTTGAAAAACTACACACATAATTCTGAGTATCCTTTAACAATTAGACCTTCTCCAAATTTACCAAATGATAAAAGTATTAATCTGTATCCTAGTTTAGGTTTCTTTGAAGGAACCATTATCAATGCTGGTAGAGGAACTGAATTTCAGTTTCAAAGATATGGAGCATCATTTTTTCCTAAAAGTGACTTTAGCTACACACCAATGCCAAACTTTGGATCTAAATACCCAAAACAAAAAGGAAAATTGTGTTATGGTTTAGATTTAACTGCAACAGAAAAACTAAGCGCTATTAACTTAGAATGGTTGATTGATGCCTATCAAAAAACGCCAAAAACAGAAAAATTCTTTGGAAAAACATTTACCATTCATGCCGGAAACACAAAATTACAACAACAAATTGAGCAAGGTTTTAGCGCAAAAGAAATTAGAAAAACCTGGCAAAAGGATTTATCTAGGTTTAAAGAAATTAGAAAAAAATATTTAATTTATAAATAATTATGAAAAAATCAGTCATTTTATTATTCGCATTTGTATTCTTTATTTCTTGTAATACAACAGATTCTGCAACGCAACAAAAAATTGACAAAGCAAACACTATCGCTGAGCAATTTTTAATAGATCAACAAATACCAGGAATGGCAATTTCTGTTTCTCAAAAAGGAAAAATGATTTGGTCTCAAGGTTTTGGTTATGCTGATGTTGCTACAAAGAAAAAAGTAGATCCAAGTACAACGCAATTTAGAATTGCAAGTATTTCTAAAACAATCACTGCCTTAGCAATGGCAAAATTAGTTGAAGAAGAAAAGCTAGATCTTAATGCAAGTTTATACACCTATGTTCCTGATTTCCCTAAAAAGAAATTTGATTTTACAGTTAAACAACTTGGTGGTCATGTAGCAGGAATTAGACATTATGATTACACAAATAATGAAAATGAATTATTTAATATAAAAAAAATGTCTATTGTAGAAGGATTGGATATTTTTAAAAATGATTCACTTTTATTTAGACCTGGAACAAAATATAGTTACAGTACTTATGGTTGGAATTTATTAAGTGTTGTTGTGCAGAATGCTGCTAAAACAGATTTTAATCAATACATAAATTCTACAATTTTTAATCCGTTAAAAATGAAAAACACAACCATTGGGCTGGTTGATAAAGAAATGCCCAACCGAACAGCTTTTTACATTAAAGAAAACGAAAAAATAATTCTTGGACCAAAAGTAAGTAATGAATATAAAGTTGCTGGAGGTGGATTTATTTCTACAACAGAAGATTTAATTTTATTTGGTGAGGAAATTATATCACCAAACATCATTCATAAAAAAACACTTAAAGAGTTTCTTAAATCACAAGAAACCGACAATGGCAAAAAAACAAATTATGGAATTGGTGTTGGCGTTTCAAATGTTAAAAATAACACCTTACGCTATTCTCATTCTGGCGGCGGAATTGGAGCTACAGCATATTTAATGATGTACCCAGAAAAAGAGCTAGTTATTTCAATTCTAACAAATTTGTCTAGTGTAAATATTATAAAAATTGTTGGTGAACTAGAAGCTATTTTTATTGAACAATAAACTAAGGTAAAACCTATTCCGCATTTGTCGGTTTTCGATATCCTTGAAAAGGTTGTTTTAACAATTCTTTTAAAGAAGAATTTGACACTTCATCCGGAAAAGTATCCACTCCGTACACAATTTTTTCACGATCTAAATACATGTACGTCCCAAAGATTCTATCCCAAATAGAAAAGATATTTCCGTAATTAGAATCTGTATAAGGCAACATATTATGATGATGAACTTTATGCATATCTGGCGAAATGATAAAAAAACTTAAAACTTTATCTAGCGTTTTATTTATCTTAATATTTGCGTGTGTAAACTGCGTAAAAATTAACGACATCGATTGATAAATCATTACAATTGCAATTGGCGCACCCACTACAAAAACACCAAACAATGTAAAAGCAAAACGAATCATACTTTCTAATGGATGATGACGATTTGCAGTTGTGGTATCTACTTTATGATCTGAGTGATGAACCAAATGAATCATCCACAAAGGTTTTACTTTATGTTCTACAAAATGTGCTAAATATGCTCCGAAGAAATCCAATAAAACAACTCCTAAAACTGCATACAACCACAAGGGCATTACTGGTAACCAATTGATAATTCCGAATTCATTTATCTGAACCCAATCTGCAGATTTTAACAATAAAAAAGCCAAAGAAAAATTTACAATAATGGTTGTAAGTGTAAAAAACAAATTAGGAAAAGCGTGTTTCCATTTTTTATAATTAAATTTAAATAAAGGCAAAGCACCTTCTAAAATCCAGAAAAAAGTAATTCCGCCAACAAGGATTAAACTTCTATGTAAAGACGGAATGGTTTCGAAATAATGTATGATTGTTTCCAAAGAATAAATATTTTTCTTTAAAAGTAATAAAATTAAATTATTTCGTCATAAAATGACATAAAATTAAAAATTTGTTTATTTTTTTATTGATTTTGTAAAACATTTTGTATGTTTACTAAATTACGCAAAAATGAAACTCTAAAGGTATTTAGAAACGTAAATTGTGTACAATTTATATAACGATAAAAATTCGATTAAGTAATGAGCACGGTGATAGAAAGAGCTTTAAAATTTGAAGAAACAAGTTTAAGGGCACTAACAACAAATCAAAGAATAATAATCTCCAGAGAAGCCAAAGAGTTGATTTTGAGTTTGAACGAAATTTACAAAGAAGAGAAAGATCCTGAAATAATGGAAATTATGAAGCGTTTAACCTCAATCAAACAAAAAGTAGAGAAGCGTTTAAAAGGAAAACCTACAAGTTCATAAAAGAGCTACTTAGCTCCTCCTTTTTTTAACTTTAGAAACTAAAGGTAATTTCTTTTTCAATTCCTCCACAATATTATAAGCTGCTGGGCATATTTCTGTATTATTTAAAGTTAAATCTGTTAATTGAATAAACTTTTTACGGTTTGTATGTGGATATTCTGAACACGCTTTTGGGCGAACGTCATAAATAAAACAAGAATTATCAGATTCGTCAAAAAAGTTACACGGTCCAGGCGAATTTAACACCATAAAATCATCTTCATCTCGTTCTAAATATTGACTTTCAAAATTAGCAACTTTCATTTTTAAATGCTTTGAAATTCGCTCAACATCTTTCTCTGTAAAAATTGGACTTGTTGTTTTACAGCAGTTTCCACAAGATAAACAATCTGTTTTTTCAAATTCCGCATCGTGTAATTCTTGCATTACATAATCTAAATTTCTTGGTGTTCTTCTTTTTAAGTTTGCAAAATATTTTTTGCTTTCTTTTTTTGCTTCTTGTGCCAATTTTGGCAATGCTGCTAAACGCTTATCCATGTCTTTCATACAGCTACAAAAATACCATTATTAACAAGAAGAATCATTTTAAATTTCATCTATAAAATTTGTCATAAAAAATGAAATAAATTCTGTAATTTTGCACTTCAATTTTAAGAAATCAATGAGTATTCAAAATCGCATAGAAACAGCAGTAAAAAAAGGGTTTTTAACTTTATATGAAGTTGAAATTCCGTCTGTAGAATTTCAAGCAACACGTAAAGAATTTGAAGGAGATATTACTGTAGTTGTTTTTCCGATGTTACGTTATAAAAAAGGAAATCCAGTTCAAATTGGAAACGATTTAGGAAACTACATTGTAGAAAACGTTACAGAAGTTATCCGATTTAATATGGTAAAAGGCTTCTTAAACTTGGTGATAAATGATGCTTTGTATTTAGAATCTTTTAAATCTATTTACACCAATGATACTTACGGTTTTGTAAAGCCATCAACTAATAACGATGCTATTTTGGTAGAATATTCTTCACCAAACACCAATAAACCGTTGCATTTAGGGCACGTTAGAAATAATTTATTAGGCTATGCTGTTGCAGAAATCATCAAAGCTTCTGGTAAACAAGTTTATAAAACACAAATTATAAACGACAGAGGAATTCATATTTGTAAGTCGATGTTGGCTTGGCAAAAATATGCTCCCAATGGGAGTGATGGACAAAAAGAAACTCCTGAAACAACATTAAACCCTGTCTTAAGAAAAGGTGATAAATTGGTTGGGAATTATTACGTAAAATTCGACCAAGAATACAAACAAGAAATTTCGCAATTAATAGCTGAAGGAAAAACTGAAGAAGAAGCAAAAAAACAAGCGCCATTATTATTAGAAGCACAAGAAATGCTCCAGAAATGGGAAGCTGGTGATGAAAAAGTAATTGAGCTTTGGAAAACAATGAATACTTGGGTTTACGAAGGATTTGAAACAACTTACAAAAATTTAGGTGTTGATTTTGACTCGTACTATTACGAAAGCAATACTTATTTATTAGGAAAAGATAATATTGAAGAAGGATTAAAAAATGGTGTTTTCTTCAAAAAAGAAGACGGTTCTGTTTGGATTGATTTAACTGAAGATGGCTTGGATGAAAAAATCGTGTTGCGTTCTGACGGAACAGCGGTTTATATGACACAAGATATTGGAACTGCAATTCAGCGTTCTAAAGATTATCCAGACGTAAACGGAATGGTTTATACCGTTGGTAATGAACAAGATTACCACTTTAAAGTATTGTTTTTAATCTTAAAAAAATTAGGCTATTCTTGGGCAGATGAATTGTTTCATTTGAGTTACGGAATGGTAGATTTACCTTCTGGAAAAATGAAATCTAGAGAAGGAACTGTTGTAGATGCTGATGAACTGATGACAGAAATGACGGACACAGCAAGAAATTTATCACAAGAATTAGGAAAATTAGATGGTTATTCTAACGAAGAAAAAGAATCTTTATATAATACAATTGGTTTAGGAGCTTTAAAATATTACATTTTAAAAGTAGATCCTAAAAAAAGAATTTTGTTTGACCCTAAAGAATCTGTAGATTTTCAAGGAAATACAGGTCCTTTTATTCAATATACATTCGCAAGAATTCAATCAATTTTAAGAAAATCAACTTTTGACTACAGTGTCATATCGAGCGGAGTCGAGATAGAATTGCATCCAAAGGAAAAAGAATTGATAAAAATTATAGAAAATTATCCAGAAGTCATTCAGCAAGCAGCAGCAAATCATTCACCTGCAATTATTGCAAACTACACGTACGATTTAGTTAAAGAATTCAACTCTTTTTACCAAAATGTATCCATTTTAGGAGAAGAAAATAAAGAAAAAAAAATATTAAGAGTGCAGTTATCTAAAAAAGTGAGCGATATTATTAAATCTGCCTTTTCTTTATTAGGAATTAGTGTACCAGAAAGAATGTAAAAATAATTGACAGTTAACAAATTGCTGTTGGTTGTAAAAATAAAAGTTAATACATTAGCAAGCGTTAGGGATTGAAGTGGCATCCTTTTTAGTTGTCAGTACGAGTAAATTTACGAAGAATGCGTAAATTTGCATCGAGAACAAAACTAAAAAGATACAACGAAAAGCCCGCTCGAACGCCATAAAAATAAATCAAACAACGAATAAATATAAGAAACATGAAATACGACGTACTAATTATTGGAAGTGGACCTGGAGGATATGTTACTGCAATTAGAGCTTCACAATTAGGCTTTAAAGTTGGGGTAATAGAAAAAGAAAATTTAGGAGGAATCTGTTTAAATTGGGGTTGTATACCAACAAAAGCATTATTAAAATCTGCACAAGTATATGATTATTTAAAACATGTAGATGATTACGGCTTAAAAGCTGAAGCAATTGATAAGGATTTTAGTGCAGTTGTAAAAAGAAGCCGTGATGTAGCAGAAGGAATGAGCAAAGGTGTTGCTTTTTTAATGAAGAAAAACAAAATTGATATTATTGATGGTTTTGGAAAAATTAAAACAGGCAAAAAAGTAGCTGTTACAGATACTGCTGGTAAAGTAACAGAATATAGCGCAGATCATATTATTATTGCTACTGGTGCACGCTCTAGGCAATTACCTAATTTACCACAAGATGGCAAGAAAGTAATTGGGTATAGAGAAGCTATGACTTTACCAACTCAGCCAAAATCTATGATTGTAGTAGGTTCTGGAGCAATTGGCGTTGAGTTTGCACACTTTTATAATGCAATGGGAACTGATGTAACTATTGTAGAATTTATGCCAAATATTGTACCTGTAGAAGATAAAGATATTTCTAAACAATTTGAACGCTCAATTAAAAAAGCAGGAATTAAAGTGATGACAAATTCTTCTGTAGAAGCTGTTGACACTTCTGGGAACGGCGTAAAAGCAACTGTTAAAACAAAAAAAGGAGAAGAAGTTTTAGAAGCTGACATCTTACTTTCTGCAGTAGGAATTAAAACAAATATTGAAAACATTGGTTTAGAAGATGTTGGAATTGTTACTGATAGAGATAAAATTTTAGTAAACGATTTTTATCAAACAAATTTACCAGGATATTATGCTATTGGAGATGTAGTTCCAGGACCTGCTTTAGCACACGTTGCTTCTGCAGAGGGAATTACTTGTGTTGAAAAAATTGCTGGTTTACATACAGAAGCAATCGATTATGGAAACATTCCTGGTTGTACGTATGCAACTCCAGAGATAGCTTCTGTTGGTATGACAGAAGAAAAAGCAAAAGAAGCTGGCTACGAATTAAAAGTTGGAAAATTCCCTTTTTCTGCTTCTGGAAAAGCAAAAGCAGCCGGAACACCAGATGGTTTTGTAAAAGTAATTTTTGATGCAAAATACGGAGAATGGTTAGGTTGCCATATGATTGGTGCTGGTGTTACTGACATGATTGCTGAAGCAGTTTTGGGAAGAAAATTAGAAACAACAGGGCATGAAGTATTAAAAACAATTCATCCGCATCCAACAATGAGTGAAGCTGTTATGGAAGCTGTTGCAGACGCTTATGACGAAGTGATTCACTTATAAGATTAAAATATACATGAAAAAAGCCGAAGTAAATTACTTCGGCTTTTTTTATAATTTTTAAAATATGAATTTATAATTATATAGATGTTAAAACCTCCAAGCAACAATTCTGGTTACTTTGTTTCCTTGATGCATTGGAATTACCTTAAATTCTTGAACACCCAATTTATTTGCCGATTTCTCTAAACTTTCTATGTTTTCTTTTTTTGAAACTAAGCTAGTAAACCAAATAGCTTGCTTTTTGTATAAAGAACTTTGATACAAATAATTATGTAAAAAAGCTTTCTCTCCACCCACATACCACAATTCATTATTGTTTCCAGCAAAATTCCGAACAGTATTTGTACCTAAATTTCTAGTCTTTCTTCTGTTTGCCCCTCTTGCTTCTTCTGCAGATTTATAAAATGGTGGATTACACATGGTTGCTGTAAAAACATCATCTGACTCAATAACTCCAGTTAAAATATTGTTTTCATCAAACTGTTGTCGCAACTTTATTTTTGCATCTAAATCATTATCATCTATAATATCTTGCGCCGAATCTAGAGAATCTAAATCGATGTCTGTTCCTACAAAAGTCCAATCGTAAACTGCAACACCTAATAAAGGATAAATACAGGTTGCACCAGTTCCAATATCTAAAACTGAAATATCTTTTTCGTCTTTCAATAAATCTTTTAAATAATGAATATAATCTACTCTTCCAGGTATTGGAGGGCAAAGGTTTTCGTCAGGAAACTCCCAAGTTTTTATTTGATAATCTGCCAATAACAAAGATCTATTGAGCTCTTTAACTGCCTTGGGATCAGAAAAATCAACAGTTAAATTTCCGTAATTATTTTTTACAACAAACTCTTTTAAAGCTAAATTGGCCTTTAACAATGTTTCAAAATTGTAACCAGAATTATGTATGTTATTCGGATGAAAACTTGGTTTCTTGTTCATTATAATTCTATGATTGTAAATTTTAAATCTAATGGTTTTAGTGTTGCTTTTAACGCAGGAACAAAAGCATCTCCATATTCTAAATAATATTCAGAGAAGTTACGCTGACGTTCTTCTAAACTTTCATTTGGGAATAACTGTAGTTTTAATTTTGTAATTCTATCAATCAACTCTTTTTGCTTTCTTTTTTCTGCTCTTAACAAACGTTTCTCTAAATTATCTAATCCGTTTAATTGCTTTTTTTCTTGTGCATCTACGGCTCCTACAAAAGATTCATCTGTTTGATTTGCAACTCTTCTTAACATGTAAAACTGTTGTTCTAACAACGTTTTTGCATCTAAAAAATTAAATTCGATATTTGAGTTTTCATTAACCTTCTTCTTCAACAGATCATGTAGATTTAAAAATAATTCTTCCGATGAAATGGCTAACTTATTTGCTTTTTGCTGCTGTTTAACAGAGATAATTTGCACAGAATTTCGCAATAACAAAATTGGAAAAGGAATGTTTACTTCATTAAAATACGCTTTTAATTCTAACCAATAAGCCAATTCTCCACCTCCACCGATATATGCTAAATTTGGCAAAACTACTTCCTGAAACAAAGGACGCATAATTACATTTGGAGAAAATAATTGCGGACTTTCTTTTACTTTTTGTAAGATCTCTTCTTTAGAAAAAGTAATATCAGTATTATTTACTTTGTAGAGTCCTTCTTCAAAAAGAATACGTTCTCTGCTAGTACCTCCTAAATAAAATAAGTTTATTTCTCTAGGATTTACTTGAACTTTGTAATTTTTCTCAAATTCAGAAATTGTTTTGGAAACCGTTTTGAAAGAAACTTGCTCTTCTAATTCTTGTTTGATAAACGGCACAAATTGTTGCTTTAATTGTTGATCGTTTCCATCTACAATAACCAATCCATATTTTGCAAAAAGCTGATTTGCAATATAGCGTGTAGCAGCAGCCAATGTTGTATGCTCCAAGTATCCTTTTGTGAATAAATCTCTTAAAAAATCAGCATTTTTTGTAGTTCCTAATAAGTTAGAAAATTGAGTAAATACTTCTTCTAATCCTTCAGTAGAAAAATGCCCAACGGCTCCACCATCATTTCTTTTCCATTGTACTTTTTGATTTTTGAAATTAAAAAAATTAATTTCATCAAAATCATGATCTTCAGTTGCCATCCAATAAACTGGCACAAAATTATCTTTAGGAAATTTTAAAGACAACTCTTCTGCTAAATTAATTGTAGAGATAATTTTATATAAGAAATACAACGGACCAGTAAATAAATTTAATTGATGACCTGTTGTTACTGTAAACGTATTTGAAGCTAAAAGCGCATTAATATTCTGATTTGTTTCTTCAGTAGTTGCTACTTTATTGTATTGATTATGTAAAGCAGCTACCAATACTTTTCTTGTTTCTAAAGAAAAAGATGCTCTTTTTTCTTCTAATTGATTTTTAAACCCGTTTATATCAGAAAAATTATTGTAAAAAGATTTTATTGTGTCTTTTTCGGATGAATAATCTTGAATTATTTTAGAGAAAAAACCTGTTTCTTGAAATGGAACTTGAGTAACCTTCATTTATATAACACTTACCTTTACAAGATTAAACTTCTTTATTTTAATAGAAATTGAATTAAAAAAAACACAATTATTTTTCATTATAAAAACACTTATAAATATTCTATAAAAATACACATTTTTTGACGGTTGAAAGAAATTGACAAATCAATCTTACAAATATTTAGCGCTTTATTGATACTATAATTTGATTTCTAAATAATTAAAAGTAGATTTGAAAAACTAATCAAAATATAAAAAAATGAAACACAAGTCGTTACTTTTTCTTTTCATTTCAATCATTTCTTTTCAACTAACTGGACAACAACTTCAAACCCCAGACGAGTTTCTAGGTTATAAATTAGGTTCTCGCTTTACAAGACATCACAAAGTAGTTGATTATTTTAAATACATTTCTGAAAATACAGATAAAGTTAAATTTCAACCTTACGGAAAAACAAATGAGTTAAGAACTTTAGCAATTGCTTATGTTTCTTCTGAAAACAATATTAAAAATCTAGAGAGTATTCGTAAACAACATTTAACAAATGCTGGTATAGAAAACACAACTGGTTTAAAAGATAAATCTATTGTTTGGCTTAGTTATAATGTACATGGTAACGAATCTTCTTCTACAGAAGCATCCATGCTAACCTTATATAAATTGGTTACAGAAAATAGCAATTATTTAGAAAATACTCTTGTAATTATGGATCCTTGTGTAAATCCAGACGGAAGAGATCGGTACGCAAATTGGTACAATCAGTTAGTGGCTTCTCCAAATAATGTAAATCCAGATGCAAGAGAACACAGAGAGCCTTGGCCAGGAGGAAGAGCAAATCATTATTTATTTGACCTAAATAGAGATTGGGCTTGGGCTACACAAATTGAAACACAACAACGCTTAAAGGTGTTTAATAAATGGCTGCCTCATATTCATGTAGATTTTCATGAACAAGGCATTAACAATCCTTACTATTTTGCTCCTGCAGTAGAACCATATCACGAGATTATTACCGATTGGCAGCGTGATTTTCAAACTCAGATTGGAAAAAATCATGCAAAATATTTTGATAAAAACGGTTGGTATTACTTCACAAAAGAAAGTTTTGATTTACTATATCCAAGTTATGGAGACACCTACCCTACGTATGTTGGCGGAATTGGAATGACTTATGAACAAGCAGGTGGCGGTAGGGCTGGATTAGGAATAACAAAATCTGATGGTGAAGTTTTAACGCTTTGGGACCGCTTAATTCATCATACAACTTCTGGCATATCTACCGTCGAAATGGCTTCAAAAAATGCCAATAAGTTAAATGACGAATATAAAAAGTATTTTAAACTAAATGATTTTAAATATAAAAGTTATGTATTAAAAGGAAATAAAAGCAAAGTAAATAAGCTTATTGAACTGCTTGATAAGCACGAAATTAAATACGGATTTGCAACAGGAAAATTGGTAAGTGGTTTTAAATATGCTACAAGCACTAAAGGAAACATGAAAACAAATGCTAATGATTTGGTTATTTCTACAAATCAACCAAAGGCAAGGTTGGTAAAAGCTTTGTTTGAGCCAATTGCAAAATTATCAGATTCTATTACTTACGATATTACTGCTTGGTCCTTACCGTATGCTTACGGATTTGATGCAATTGCAAGTGAAAAATTTGTATCTGCAAATTCAAAAAAATTACAACCAAATACAGCTTCTGCAAATTACACTGCTTTTGCGTATACTTTTAAATGGAACCATATTTCTGACGCCCGTTTATTAGCGGATTTATTAAAACAAAATTTTAGAATTCGTTTTAATAATAAAGAAATGATTAATAGTGGAGCTACTTTAAAAAATGGAACTTTAATTGTGACTCGTGGAGACAATAAACACATTCAAAATTTTGATAATACACTTACTACGATCGCCAATAATCATCATAAAAACACCATTACAATAGATACAGGCTTTTCTGATAAAGGCCCAGATATGGGGTCTTCTGATGTTAGAGAAATTAAAAATCAAACAATTGCTGTTTTATCTGGAGAAAGCACATCTTCTTTGAGTTATGGTGAAGTTCAATATTTCTTTGAGCAAGAAATTAAATATCCCTACACAGCAATTAACACAGATAATTTCTCTGCAACTATGCTAGATAATTATCATACATTAATTATACCAAATGGTTATTATGGTGGATTGTTTAACAAATCTCAATTAGCAGATCTAACCTCTTGGATTAGAAAAGGTGGTAAAGTAATTGCAATTGGTAGCGCAAACGGAATATTTGCAAACAAAAAAGGATTTGGATTAAAAACCAAATCATCTAAAGACAAAGATAAAGACAACAAAGAAGTTGAATTAATTAATTATGAAGATTTAGAAAGAGAACGTATTTCTGAAAGTATAACTGGAGCTATTTTTAAGACAAAAATTGACAATTCACATCCTTTAGGTTTTGGCTATAGTAACGCTTACTATACTTTAAAACAAGGTGCAAGATCATATGATTATTTAGAAAAGGGTTATAATGTGGTACGATTAGAAAACAATACACCTTTTTCTGGATTTGTTGGTCGAAAAGCTGATAAAAACTTAGAAAAGTCATTAATTTTTGGCGAACAAAATATTGGAAGAGGAAGTATTATTTTTATGGTTGACAACCCTTTATTTAGAGCTTTTTGGGACAACGGAAAACTATTTTTTGCAAATGCAATCTTCTACACAAATCCAAATATGAAAAAGCTATAGAACACTTCGCTTCACCGGAAGTAGCAATGATAAGCTCAAGTGAGTAAAAAAACTGTTAGTGCTAAAAATCAATACTAACAGTTTTTTATTATTTATTCCTTTTATTTAAAGGAATTGGCTTTTCTGTTTTATGAACCGGAGTTCCATATAAATCGTAATCTCCAGCTTCATCAATTTTAACATCAATAAATTCACCAATTTTTATATAGTGCTTTGTAGCGTCTACAATAACATCATTATCTACATCTGGTGAATCAAATTCTGTACGTCCGTAAAAATATTCTCCATCTTTTCTATCGAATAAGCAACGAAATGTTTTACCAACTTTTTCTTGATTCAATTCCCAAGAAATTTGAGATTGTACTTCCATAATTTCGTTTACACGGCGGAACTTTACATCTTCAGGTACATCATCTTCTAAAACGTAAGCACCTGTATTTTCTTCATGAGAATACTCAAAAGCACCCAAACGCTCAAAGCGCATCTCTTCTACCCAATCTTTTAATTCTTGAAACATTGCTTCTGTTTCTCCAGGGTAACCAACAATTAATGTAGTTCTAATTGCCATTTCTGGAACTGCTTTTCTAAACTTATGAATTAAATCTACCGTTTTTTCATGCGTAGTACCACGCTTCATAGATTTTAACAATTGGGTGTTGATGTGTTGCAACGGTATGTCTAAGTAATTACATACTTTGGGTTCGTTCTTCATCACTTCTAAAACATCCATTGGAAAACCAGCAGGGAATGCATAATGTAAACGAATCCATTCAATTCCATCAACTTTCACCAATTCTTTTAATAAATCGGCTAGTGCACGTTTTTTATAAATATCTAATCCGTAATAGGTCAAGTCTTGGGCGATTAACATCAACTCTTTAATTCCTTTTTCGGCTAATTTTCTAGCCTCAATAATGATTTCTTCAATCGGAGTTGACTTGTGTTTTCCACGCATTAAAGGAATTGCACAGAAAGAACAAGGTCTATCACAACCTTCTGCAATTTTTAAATATGCATAATGTTTTGGCGTTGTTGTTAAACGCTCTCCTATTAATTCGTGTTTATAATCTGCTTCTAAAACTTTTAATAAATTCGGTAAATCGTGCGTACCAAAATACTGATCTACATTGGTAATTTCTTTTTCTAAATCTGGCTTATAGCGTTCGCTTAAACAACCTGTAACAAAAACCTTATCTACTTCTCCTCTTTCTTTTCGCTGCGCGTGATGTAAAATTGTATCAACAGATTCTTCTTTGGCTTTACCAATAAATCCACAGGTATTAATCACCACAATATTTCCATCATCATTCTCATCTTCGTGTACCACATCTTTTCCGTTGGCTTTTAATTGTCCCATCAACACTTCACTGTCATACACGTTTTTAGAACACCCTAAGGTAACTACGTTTATTTTGTTGGCTTTAACAGATTTCGTTCTCATACTACTAGTAAAAAATTTGACAGCAAAGATACAGTTTATAAAAGGTTTCTGCACAAGTTTAGTTTGTTTCTAAACTCTTTTTTAGATAACTTCGCTAACTCTTGATATAAAACACTTGTGCTGAACTTGATTCAGTATTAAAACGTTCGATATCATTAAAGTTAGCGAAACCCAAAAATTCCTTTCAAAAATTTAGAATGGGGTTTTTCTTTTTATTTTCATTATTTTTCGGTAACTTAGCTAACAACATCAAAACCAAACTCATGAAAAAAGTAAGCTTTCTATTCATCATAAGCATTTGTTTTTTAATTGCGCAATCTGTTTCTAGTCAAGCATATAGTTCTGCTCAAATAGATTCTATTGTAAAAAAAGCAATGTCAATCAATCCAACTGCTGGAGTTGCTGTTGCAGTGATAAAAGACAATAAAGTAATTCACTCAAAAGGCTATGGCGTAACCTCTTCGATAACCAAAGAAAAAGTAAACGGAAATACTCTTTTTGCCATTGCATCAAATTCTAAAGCATTTACCACAGCTGCTTTGGCAATGTTGGTAGATCAAGGAAAACTAAATTGGTTAGACAAAGTTGTAGACTACATTCCAGAATTTAAAATGTACGATTCTTATGTAACCGAAAATTTTAACATTCAAGATTTACTAACGCATAGAAGCGGTCTTGGATTGGGCGCAGGAGATTTGATGTTTTTTCCTGATGGATCTGATTTTAAAATCAAAGATGTGCTAAATAGTTTTCAATATCAAAAACCCACATCTGCATTTAGAACAAAATACGATTATGACAATTTATTATATGTAGTTGCGGGTGAAGTAGTGGCAAGAATAAGTGGAGTAAGTTGGGCACAATTTGTTGAAACCAACATCATGAAACCTCTAGGGATGCAACGTTCTGTTGGTGTTTATCAACGTTTAAAAGACAAAAGCAATGTTGCTTTTCCGCATTCGGTGGAAAATGGAAAGCTACATCAACTTGAACATTATATTAAAAATGATGAATCTTTAGGTGCTGCTGGTGGAATTTACGCAAGTGTAAATGATTTGAGCAAATGGTTGATGATGCATTTAAATGATGGAAAATATGGTGCTAACTTTAACAAAACAATGATTTCTAAAAAGAATCATGATGAGTTATGGAAACCACATACAAATATCGGGTTTAACGTAAAACCTACCGCTCCATATAAAACGCATTTTAATGCCTATGGATTGGGGTGGCGAATTAGTGATAAAGGTGGTTATATCACCTTAGAACATACTGGAGGTTTACCAGGGATGTTGTCTAGAACTATTTTAATTCCTGAGTTAAATGTAGGTATTGTAACACTTACAAATACAGATCCTGGTGGAAGAAGTTATTGGACAATTCCGAATCTAATTATGGATGGATATTTAGGTGTTCAAAAAACAGATTGGATTTCTCTTATGGAAAAAAACCTTCAACAAAATGCCACTCAAAGTGATGCAGCTACAAAAGCTGTTTGGAATACCGTTGCGAAAGCAAATTCTAAACACATTAAACATTCTGATTATATAGGAACCTATAAAGATAACTGGTTTGGAAAAATTAAGATTTATGAGAAAAACAAAAAGCTGTGGTTTACATCAGTACGTTCTCCAAAGCTAACTGGTGAAATGTTCTTTTACAAAGCAAATACATTTGCAATAAAATGGAATTATCAAGATATGCCAGCCGATGCTTTAGCGATGTTTACCTTAGATGAAGAAGGAAAAGGGGTTCGCATAAAAATGAGAGGAATTTCTCCAAATATCGATTTTAGTTTTGACTTTCAAGATTTAGATTTGAAGCGTATGAAAGAGTAAAATTATATAGTTTTTACAATAAGGTGGTATTCACTTTTCCCTTTTTCAGTTAAATAGGGATAAATCGTTTGATTCATAATTTCTGAATACTTTGTAATAGATTTTTTTGTTAATTTAATTTTGTCAATTTCTGCAGAAGAAATCCAAAAATCTCCAAGTACCTGTAAGCGTATATATAAGTTTTTATATTCGTTTGGTAATAATTCTTTTCTCATTAACCCAGATGTGATTAAAATATCAAAAAATGATAAAAATTGTTTTTCTCTTTCCTGTTTTAATTCTTGAAAGTGGTTTTTAATTTTCTCATTTTCGCGCATTATTTGTACAAAATCTAACATAATAAATCGATACATATATAAATCTAGCATAACAGATTTAGACATAACAAATAGTGCTTTTAAAAAACTAGTTGAATCATAATTATTGCTCATATTTTGATTGATGTTTTCAACCAATCTAAAATATAGTGTTTCAATTACATCTTCTCTTTTCTTAAAGTGGTAATTCAAATTCCCTTGACTAATTCCCATATTATTGGCAATAGTTCTAAGTTTTACTTTTGATAAACCTTGTGAATTAAATAGCTTTAAAGCAGTATTTAAAATAGTTCCTTTAGTGTTTTTCATTTTATAGAAGTTATTCAAAGATAAAAAAATTAGTACACTTGACCTAATTATAATTATTTTTAGTACTTTTGACCTAAAAATAATATCATTGTGAAAAAAATTACAATTATTGGCGCAGGAATTGGTGGTTTAACTACAGCAATTGCATTAAATCAAAAAGGCTTTGAAGTAGAAATATTTGAAAGTGCTGCTGAATTTAAAAAAGCAGGTTCTGGGATAAACTTGGCAACAAATGCAATGCAAGTATATAAAAGGCTAGGAATATATAATGAAATAATTAAAAATTCTAACGTTACAAATAGCATGAATGCTAGAACAAAAAGTCTTAAATTTCTTACCAGTATTAACCTTAAACCTTTTGAAAAAGAGTTTGAAGTAAAAACAGTTGCAATTCATAGGGCTACATTACATAAAATATTAGTTCAGAACATAGGAGACACAAAAATTTATCTTAATAAGAAAATAAAATCACTGAAGCAATCTAGCGGAAAAGTTGATATATTTTTTGAAGACGGAACAACTCATACAGCAGAAATAGTAATTGGATCAGATGGAATTCATTCTGCTGTTCGCAAATCAATATTTAACAAAACAAAATTAAGAGATGCAAAACAAATATGTTGGAGAGGTATTTCAAATGCCAAAATAAATGAAAAACATAAAGGTGAGCTGAATGAGTTATGGAGCAAAGGAAAACGCTTTGGATTTGTACACATTTCAATGAATCAAATCTATTGGTTTGCTTTAATCAATAGAAAAAAATCTATCAATAAAGATATAAATTTACAAGAATTATTTTCTGATTATCATCCTACAATAAATACCATTATTGATGAGACTCCAAAAGAACAAATTCTTTGTAATGAAATTTGGGATTTAAAACCAATTGATAAATGGTATCATAAAAATATTTGTTTAGTAGGAGATTCGGCACATGCAACCACACCAAATATGGGCCAAGGAGCTGTTCAAGCTATTGAAAGTGCCTTAGCGTTGAGTATTTGCATTAAAGATGAGAGTAGTATTGAAAAGGCATTTAATAAATATCAAAAAATTAGAAAAGAAAAAGCAAATCATGTTACAGAAACAAGTTGGAGAATTGGTAAAATTGCGCAATTAGATAATATAATTATAATAGTGTTAAGAAATTTTATGATGAAAGTTTTACCAACAAAAATTACAGAAAATCAAAATAGAAAACTTTATAAATTAAATTTTTAGAAAGTATGGAAAAATATATTTGGGAATTAGGTTCATTAATTTTTGCAATACTCGGAAGTATTCATCTATTGTATACGTTTTTTAGCAATAAGTTTTCTTCTAGGAATAAACAGGTTTTAAAAGAAATGAAATCATCTAATCCCATACTTACTAATGAAACAACAATTTGGAAAGCATGGATTGGTTTTAATGCTAGTCACAGTTCTGGTGCAATATTTATTGGACTAATCAACATATATTTAGCAGAACGGTTCTTTGAATCATTAATCACAGAACCATTTTTTATTTGTATTAACTTATTAACAGTTTCGTTTTATTTATGGTTAGCAAAAAAATATTGGTTTAAAATTCCTTTTATTGGTATTTTAATAACTTTAATCTGCTATATATCAGCGATTATTATACACTTAACTATTTATAATTCTTAGGTGTTTTTCTTGCTTTAGTTAATTGCTCAAATGCATAACCAACTTTTAACAAGGTACGTTCAGAAAATGGTTTACCGATAAAAGTTAAACTAATTGGTTCACCATTATTTTTATACCCCATTGGAACAGTAAATGTTGGATATTCTGCAACCGCAGAAACTCCAGAATGATAATTATTTATGGATAAAATTGCATCTAATTCTTTATCAAACAAATCTTGCAAAAACGTTTGCCCAACAGTTTGCAAATTATCTTTTACAACTTCTAATTCTTCTAAAGTAGTGTTGTCTTTTACAATTCCGTCAAACAATTGTTGTCCGTAAGGTGCTCTTAAAATTGAATCTTTTAAATTAAAAAGTGTAACATCTTCAACTGACTTTACAGTTACATTATTATCTGCATTGTTTGCTAAATAGTTTGGCAAATCGTGTTTCATATCAATATTTAAAAGTGTTGTAAAACCTACAAATCTTGCTCTTTCTGGGTTAATTTCTATCATTTCTGCACCAGCTTTTTTCATTTTTTCAATGGTTGCATTGTAAATAGAATCGGATAATAAACCCTTTAACACACCAAATCGTTTGCCTTTTAAGCTATTATCTTCAAATAATTGATTTTGAAAATCTTTTTTTCCAAAATGCATATCAACCGAGGCATCATCTTTAACATCAAAACCAAACATTGCTTCTAGGAAAATAGCATTATCAATCACATTTTTTGTCATTGGCCCAGGTGTATCTAACGTACTAGAAATTGGTACAATCCCTGATCTACTTAACGCTCCAATTGTTGGTTTTAAACCTACTACTGAATTCTGACTAGAAGGCGATGTTATGGATCCAGAAGTTTCTGTTCCTACGGCAGCTACTGCAAAATTTGCTGCAACGGTTACTCCACTTCCTGATGAGCTTCCGCCTGTTTCAAAAACTTTTCTTCCGTATGGGTTTAAGGTTTGTCCGCCTACTGCAGAATAACCAACTGGACAACCAGAACAGAAAAAATAGGCCCATTCACTTAAGT
Organism: Polaribacter sp.; assembly: GCA_029238315.1. Taxonomy (GTDB): domain Bacteria; phylum Bacteroidota; class Bacteroidia; order Flavobacteriales; family Flavobacteriaceae; genus Polaribacter. The sequence continues at coordinate 377,912 of JAQWGI010000036.1, forward strand.
TAGCTTTCCCTAAAATCAATGCGCCGTTTTTTCTTAATTCCTCAACGATAAAAGCATCGTTTGTGTTTTTATTTTCTGCCAATGCAATTGCTCCTGCGGTTGTTGGCATATCATTCGTATTGATATTATCTTTTAGTAAAATTGGCATTCCGAATATTGAATATTCTGAATTTTTCTTTCTTTCCTTATCCTTCTGACGTGCTTCATTTAAAACATTTGGATTCAATGCAATAATTGAGTTCAACGATTTTGTACTATCACTTTCAAACTTTCTAATTCTATATAAATAAAAGAGAGTTAATTTTTCATAAGACAATTTGCCTTTAGTAACATTAGCTTGTAATGTTGGAATATCTTGTTCTAAAACTAATGGTTTTAACTCGTTATAATCTTCGTCTGTAAAGCCTGCCAAATCTTCTTTAAAAGGAGCAAATACAGCATTCATGTCTAAAAATTTAGACTGAATCAATTTTAATTGCATTCTTTTATTTGAATGTTTTTGCTGTTCAAGTAATTCGGCAGTTTCATCGTATTTTTTAAATTTTACTGTGGGTGCTTCTTCTTTACAAGAAATAATGAGCAATGCTGTTACAAAAAGGAAAAAGACTTTTTTCATGGTTAACGGTTTTTAAAAACCAAATATAATTCTTTTTAAAAAAGAAAAAACTCCTTTCTAAATTTATAAAGGAGTTTTTGACTTAAAATCTCTAATTTCTTAGAAAAGAATATTTTATTTACTTAAAAAAAGAATCTACAAATTCGTGCTTGTTAAAAACTTGCAAATCGTTAATTCCTTCTCCAACACCAATATATTTTACCGGAATTTTAAATTGATCCGAAATTCCAATCACAACACCTCCTTTAGCGGTTCCATCTAATTTTGTAACAGCCAATGAAGTAACTTCAGTTGCTTTGGTGAATTGTTTTGCTTGCTCAAAAGCATTCTGACCTGTGGAGCCGTCTAAAACCAAAAGTACATCATGAGGCGCATCACCAACTACTTTTTGCATAACGTTTTTAATTTTCACCAATTCGTTCATTAAATTCACTTTATTATGAAGTCTTCCGGCTGTATCAATAATAACAACGTCTGCATTTTGAGCTTTTGCAGATTGTAATGTATCATAAGCAACAGAAGCGGGGTCAGAACCCATTTCTTGACGTACAATGGGTACATCTGTTCTGTCTGCCCAAACCTGTAATTGATCTATTGCTGCTGCCCGAAATGTATCTGCTGCTCCTAATACAACTTTTAAACCTTTCTTTTTAAACTGAGAAGCCAACTTACCAATTGTGGTTGTTTTACCAACTCCGTTTACACCAACTACCATTAATACATAAGGATTTTTATTTGTAGGAATTGTAAAGTCTGTTTCATCTTCAATATTTGTTTCAGATAACAAACCTGCAATTTCGTCTCTTAAAATTTGGTTTAATTCCTCTGTTCCTAAATATTTGTCTTTTGCCACTCGCAATTCGATCCTTTCAATAATTTTTAAGGTAGTATCTACACCTACATCAGATGTTACTAATACTTCTTCTAAATTATCTAACACAGCTGCGTCTACGGTAGATTTACCTGCAACTGCTTTTGATAATTTATTAAAAAAACTAGACTTTGTTTTCTCTAACCCCTTGTCTAATGTTTCTTTTTTTTCTTTTGAAAATATGTTTTTTAAAAAGCTCATATTCTTTATTTTTTCTAATATAAATCTGTTAAAAATGATACCACTTTTAACATTTAGTCAAATTGTCATTCTTAACTGAAACACCACTTAATGTAATCGCTTATGCATTAGATTTTTTGCTCCGTTCGATGGCACATGTAAAGATATAAAAAAAGCTACTCTCAACAGAAAGTAGCTTTTAAATATTTTTGGTATGTAAAGTAATTACTTTTTAGCTAAAAAGTCGTTTACCTTAGATGGATCCATAATTGCTTCAACAAATGTATAAGCTCCAGTTTTAGGAGATTTTACCATTTTGATTGCTTTAGATAATCTCTTTGATCCTGTCTGTAACGATGCTACTGATTTCTTTGCCATGACTTATACGTATTATTTAATTTCTTTATGAACTGTCATCTTCTTTAAGATTGGATTAAATTTCTTAATCTCTAATCTATCAGGAGTGTTTTTCTTATTCTTAGTTGTAATGTATCTAGAAGTACCTCTTTCTCCAGAAGCTTTATGCTCTGTACACTCTAAAATTACCTGAACTCTATTTCCTTTTTTTGCCATCTCGGTTTACTTTTTTAAGGGGTTGGATTATTTTGTTAAAAATCCTTTAGCTCTAGCTTCTTTTAATACAGCTGAGATACCTTTTCTATTAATATTTTTTAAAGCAGAAGCAGAAATCTTTAAAGTAATCCACTTATCTTCTTCTGGAATATAAAAACGCTTAACCATTAAGTTAGCGTCAAATTTTCTTTTTGTTCTATTCAATGCATGAGAAACATTGTTTCCAACCATTGCTTTTTTACCTGTAAGTTCACAAACTCTAGACATCTTCTGACAGTTTTTAGTGTTATTTCTAAACGAGGTGCAAATTTAGGAATATTTTTATCATCAAACAAAACTATTTTCATTATTTTTTAGTAATTCTTTTTGTAAAATTTCTAAAGATTTATTTACAGTCCTCTGAATTACTTTTTCACGAGGCTGTCCAAAGTTAAATTCTTGCACATAAACACCTGAATTTGTTGCTAGTGCAATAAAAACAACTCCTATTGTTTTATCTGTTTTATCTGTTGTTGGCCCTGCGTTTCCAGTAACAGCAATTGCAAAATCTGTCTTTAATTTTTCTCTTGCCGCTACTGCCATTTCTTCTGTTACTTGTTTACTTACAACCGTAAACGTATTTATTGTATGCTCTGAAACAGATAACATACTTTTTTTAGCCTCTACAGAATAGGTTACAAAACTGCCTTTAAAATAGGTAGACGCACCAGAAACAGCTACTATTTTTGATGCAATACTTCCTCCAGTAATACTTTCTGCAGTTGCCAAAGTTTTATTTTGTGCTGCCAACAAAGCTCCTACTCTTTTTTCTATAGAATATCCATCTTCTAAACCAACAATTATATCCGAAATAACTGACTTAATCTCAAATACTTTAGCTTCTAATTCACGCTCTAGCAAAGCTTTATTGTTTCCTTTTCCTGATAAACGCAATCGTACTTTACCGTATGAAGGTAAGTAGGCTAATTTGATATGCGCAGGCAAATTGTCTTCTATTTTTTCAATTTTCTCTGCAATAATTGTTTCCCCTTGACCGTAAGTCATTATGGTTTTATGGCAGATAAAAGGAAGTTCGAATTGTTTTTGAATTTTAGGCAAAACCTCTAAAGTCATCAACCCTTTCATTTCATAAGGAACACCTGGTAACGAAATAAAAATAGTTTCATCTTCGTAAAACCACATTCCGGGTGCTGTGCCATATATATTTTTTAAAAGTGTAGCTTTTGAAGGCAATAATGCTTGCTGCTTTTGAATTTCTCTAAATGGATGCTTGCTTTTTTTAAACAAGTTTTTAATATGCGTAACAACTTCTGGATACGCTATGATCTCTGTGTCATTAAAATATTCTGCAATTGTTTTTTTTGTAATATCATCTTTTGTTGGACCTAAACCTCCTGTAATAATTACAATATCAGCTCTTTCTTGTGCTTCTTTTAAGGCATTTAAAATGTGCTCCTTCTCATCTTGTATTGAAGAAATTTGATAGACAGAAATTCCAATTTTATTTAATTCGGCTCCTATCCACTGTGAATTTGTATCTACAATTTGTCCAATAAGAATTTCATCTCCAATGGTTATAATTTCTGCGTTCATTTTTTTTTAAAAAATTCGAAGTGGTAAAGTTTCAGAGTTACAAAGTTGAACTTTGCTGCTTTGTAACTTTGTTACTTTTTTTATTTCACTCTAATTTGAAAGGCTTGTTTTCCTTCCAAAGTTCCTGTTAACACATCATTTTCTATTACTTTTCCTACTCCAGCTGGAGTTCCTGTAAAAATGACATCGCCCTTCTTTAAAGTAAAAAACTGAGATACATATGAGATTAAATCGTCTGTTTTCCACAACATTGCGTAGGTGTTTCCGTTTTGAACAATCTCTCCATTTTTATCTAATTGGAATTTCAAGTTTTCTAAATCGAATTCAGATTTCGGATAAAACTCACCAATAACAGCACTTCCATCAAAAGCTTTTGCTTTTTCCCAAGGCATTCCTTTTTCTTTACAATGCTGCTGAATATCACGAGCTGTGAAATCGATTCCTAAACCAATTTCATCATAATATTTATGTGCAAATTTTGCATCAATATGTTTACCTACTTTATTTATTTTTACCAAAACCTCAACTTCATAATGCACGTCATTAGAAAAAGTCGGAATGAAAAATGGATTTTTTTTTGGTAAAATTGCTGAATCTGGCTTTAAAAAAACGACAGGGTTGTCTGGTTTTTCATTGGCTAATTCTTCAATATGTTTTGCGTAATTGCGCCCAATACAAATAATTTTCATTTTATTTTATTAAAAAAACAACATATAACTAATAACTAATATTTACGGAATCCATTTTTTAGGAAAGTTTGGTTTTCTTTTTTCTAGAAACGCATCTCTACCCTCTTTTGCTTCATCTGTCATATACGCCAATCTTGTTGCTTCACCTGCAAAAACTTGTTGTCCCACCATTCCATCATCTGTTAAATTCATCGCAAACTTTAGCATTTTAATCGAAGTCGGACTTTTCTCTAAAATTTCTTGTGCCCATTGATAAGCGGTATCTTCTAGTTCTGCATGTGGAATTACGGCATTTACCATTCCCATTTCATAAGCCTCTTGTGCAGAATAATTTCTTCCTAAGAAAAATATTTCACGTGCTTTTTTCTGTCCTACCATTTTTGCCAAATAAGCAGAACCATAACCACCATCAAAAGAAGTTACATCAGCATCTGTTTGTTTAAAAATTGCGTGTTCTTTAGATGCCAAGGTTAAATCACAAACCACGTGTAAACTATGCCCACCACCAACAGCCCAACCAGGAACAACACAAATAACTGCTTTAGGCATAAAACGAATTAAACGTTGTACTTCTAGGATATTTAATCTATGATAACCATCATCACCAACATAACCTTGATGTCCGCGGGCTTTTTGGTCGCCACCAGAACAAAACGAATAAACTCCGTCTTTAGAACTTGGTCCTTCTGCAGATAACAATACTACTCCAATTGAAGTATCTTCACCAGCATCATAAAAAGCATCGTATAATTCTTTGGTTGTTTTTGGTCTAAAAGCATTTCTCACATTGGGTCTATTAAACGCTATTCTTGCAACACCATTTGATTTTTTATAGGTAATATCTTCGTACTCTTTGACTGTTTTCCATGCTGCTTTTATCATAATTACTGTTTTTTTTTACTTTTGTGCATATAAATCTTCTAACTTTTGCATACAATCACTAAAATAAGATTTTCAATAGCATTTATTTTATCAGATTTGTATATTTAATAAGCATCTATTAAAAGAACTTGTTTCTTAATATTTTATTGGATATTGCTTAAGAACTATATTCTTGCACTAATTGTTACATATTAATTGAGCTTAAAAAAGCTATTTAATAAAGAATCTATTTCTTAGTCAACAATGCCAATCCGTTTTCTTCAATAGCTATCGTTTTGTCTTTATATAAAGATCCTACAGCTCGTTTAAACGCTTTTTTACTCATAGATAAAACTTGCTTAATTTCTTCAGGAGAACTTTTATCTGTTAAAGGTAAAAAACCATCATGATCATAAATGGCTTCAACTACTTTTTCTGTATCCAATTCAATTACATTTCTAAATCCTTGTGGCTGTAATGAAACGTCTATTTTACCATCTTCACGAATGTTTTTTATAAAACCTGCTATACGTTGGCGTTCTTTTAATTCCTGAAAGATTTCATTTCTGTATAATAACCCCTCAAACTCTTCTTCAATTAAAACGGTAAAACCCAAATCGGTTTCTGCACCAATAATTAAAGATACTTTTTCTCCTACTTCTAAATCCATTTTTTCTATTTTAAAAAATTAAAATAAGTTGTTAATTGCTGTTCATTCAATTCTTTATCTGTAAAAATTTCTAAAATTTTTGGTTGATTTCCTTCTTGATAAAAAGAAGTTAATACAGAGGTTAACTTGGCTGTTGAAGACGCAAAACAATATTCAAATTGATGCATTTTGCACAAATGTTCAGCTGTTAAGTTGTGTGGCGTTTCAAAATAATCTAATGCATTGGTGTTTTTTGGACCAGGAATAATTCTAAAAATTCCTCCACTTGCATTGTTGATTATAATAATTCTAAAGTTTTTCTTGATTGCTGAATTCCACAACGCATTACTGTCATAAAAAAAACTTAAATCTCCTGTTACAAACACCGTAGGACTTTGCGACACGAAAGCAGCACCAATTGCAGTACTTGTGCTTCCATCAATTCCACTTGTTCCGCGATTACAAAATACACGCAATGTTGTATTCAAATTAAATAATTGAGCATATCTAATAACTGAACTATTACTAATTTGTAACTGATAATTATCTGGTATTCCTGCGAAAACTTGCTCAAACACTTTTAAATCAGAATGTGGTAAATCTGCCAAATATTCTTGATGTTTAATTCTTTTATGAGCACGTATCGCTAGCCATTTTTGTTGATAAAAAACCGAACTACCAGACAAAAAAGTTGGTGTTTTAATCGATGCTTCTTTTAATTCTGACAAGAATTTAGGTGGATCTACTTTTATAAATTCTGATAAACAATGAAAAGTATTCACCGCTTTTTGAGTATCTATGTGCCAATGATGCTTTGGTTTATGATCTCTTAAAAAACGTTTGATTCTTTTAGAGACAACCATTCCACCAAAAGTAATTAACACTTCTGGATGAAGTGCTTTTTTTTGAGCATCATCTAATGAAAAAATTAATTGATCTATTGCGTTTATACAATTTTTATGATGCAAATTAGAGGTGGTTTCGGTTAAAATAATAACCGATTCATCTTCGGCAAAGAAATTGATTGCGTTTTGAATGGCTTCATTTGGATAATGCACACCAACTAAAATCATTTTTTTTGTTGCTGTATTCCAAATATCAGAAAGTTTATCAAAATCTATTTTGTTATTAGGAGGAGTAAGCGACGAAGTAATCTGTTCTTTAAGAGATTGGCTCACTTTGTTCGCAATGACATCCTGCAACTCATTTACCGTTTCATACAAAGGTTCATCAAACGGAACGTTGATATGGATAGGACCCTTTTTAGATATTGCAATATGCAAAGCTTCACTAATCAATTTTAAGTTGTGTTTCTCAAATTTACTTGGGGTAACATCTTTTGAATCTTCAATTAAGTTGGCAGAAAATAAAATATGATTTTCAAAAACATTTTCTTGCCGAATCGTTTGCCCGTCGCCAATATCTATTAAATGTTTGGGTCTGTCTGCAGAAATAACTACCAAAGGTACGTTGCTATAAAATGCTTCTGCAATTGCCGGATAATAGTTTAACAATGCAGAACCAGAAGTACAAACAATAGCTACTGGTTTTTGTGTTTGTTGGGCAATACCCAATGCAAAAAAAGCTGCACAACGCTCATCTACAATGCTTAACGCATTTATTTTAGGATGATTAGAAAAACCAATTGTTAAGGGCGCATTTCGCGAACCTGGAGAAATTACAACGGTCTCAATTTGATACTGAGTACAAGCTGAAATTAACAATTGAGCGAGTTCTTTTTTTGGATACATTAGAATATATTACGAAGTTACAAAGTTACAAAGTCAAAAAGTTAAAACACATAAAAAAATCAGAAAGTAGAAAACACTTCCTGATTTGTGATACAAAAACCAAGTGCGTTGGTTAATTTCCTTTTTTATAGTCTGCTAAAAATTTTGCCAAACCAATATCTGTTAAAGGATGTTTTAACAAACCTTCAATTGCACTTAAAGGACCTGTCATTACATCTGCTCCTATTTTAGCACAGTCTATAATGTGCATTGTATGACGAACTGAAGCTGCTAAGATTTGAGTTTCAAAACCATAATTATCATAAATCTGACGAATCTCTGCAATTAAATTCAAGCCATCGGTAGAAATATCATCTAAACGACCAATAAAAGGCGAAACAAAAGTTGCACCTGCTTTTGCCGCTAGTAAAGCTTGCCCAGCAGAAAAAACTAAGGTTACATTTGTTTTAATTCCTTTTGATGAAAAATATTTACATGCTTTTATTCCGTCTTTAATCATAGGTAATTTAACCACTATTTGTGGATTTAAAGCAGCCAATGCTTCTCCTTCTATTACCATACCCTCATAGTCTGTTGCAATTACTTCTGCTGACACATCACCTTCTACAACATTACATATTGCTTTGTAATGGTTCATAATATTTGCTGCGCCAGTAATGCCTTCTTTAGCCATTAAAGACGGATTTGTAGTAACGCCATCTAAAACACCTAATGCTTGTGCTTCTTCAATCTGAGCTAAATTAGCTGTATCTATAAAAAATTTCATGTATTGTTGTTTTATAGTTTGTAATGATTCATTAATAATTTTTCGTATATTTTATCTGGTAAAATTCTTTTTAAAACAATTGAGAATTTTTCCATAAATCCGCCAACTTTATAATGTACTTTGGGATTTTTTGTGTTGATAATCTTAAAAACTTTTTTGGCCATTTCATTTGGATTCATTCCTGAATCTACATGTGCATCCATCAAAGACAAGTTTTCTTCATACACTTTTTTGTATGCAGAATTCTCAAAAACTGGTGTATGATATCTTCCTGCTGCAATGTTAGTTGCAAAATCACCTGGAGCAATATTTACAATATCAATTCCGAAGTTTTTCACTTCCATTCTAGCAGCTTCAGTAACCAATTCTAAAGCGCTTTTTGTTGCCGAATAAATTCCTCTAAAAGGCAAACCCATATAACCTGCAATAGAAGTTACATTGATAATTGTACCGTTTTTTTGTTTTCTCATTTGTGGTAAAACAGCTTTCATAACATCAATGGCGCCAAATAAATTGGTATTAAATACTTTTCGCATTTCATCAGTTGGTGTATCTTCAACTGGCCCTGTAATTCCCATTCCTGCATTGTTAATCAACACATCAATTTTACTTTCTTTTTCAATAATTAAATCGATTGCTTTTTTAATCGAATCAGGATTCAACACATCTAAAGCCACAAAAGTAAAAGGTAGGTTGTGATTTTCTTTTGGCTTTCTACTTGTACCATAAACTTTCATTCCTTTTTCAGAAAGAAAAATAGCAATGGCTCTACCAATTCCTGATGAAGCACCAGTTATTAAAACTACTTTAGACATGAAATGTTAAAAATTAAATGATTTAAAAATTCAAAGATTTCGGTAAAAATCAAACTTTTAATATTTAATCTTTGATTTTTTTAATAATGAAACAAATATCTTAAAAGAAAATGAAGAAATCTAAATTTAGGGCACAAAAAATGGCAAGCTATCTACATCACACTGCTACAACCTAATACCCTTGCTGCGTTCCCGCCCTGGGGGATTCAAAGGGAGCTAGTTGTGTAGGACT
>JAQWGI010000004.1 GCA_029238315.1 Polaribacter sp.
ACTTCTCCAGCTAAGACAACCTGTCCAGTTGTTACCAAAGTTTCGCAAGCAACTTTTGAATCAGCGTCAAACGCTAAAAAATTATCGATTAATGCATCAGAAATTTGATCTGCTACTTTATCTGGGTGTCCTTCTGAAACAGATTCTGAAGTAAATAAATATGACATAGTCTTCTTCTTTTAAAATTAACAGAGAAATGAAAAAAGATTGCTAGGTTGCTATAAAGTAGTAGATTATTACTGCTTTAGCTTTTTTTATAGAGGTTGCAATCAGTTCAAATTTTTCCTCGAAATATCGACTGCAAATGTACAGTTAAAATTGAAACTAAAAAATCAATTTTAATAAAAAGAGTTAAAGTCAAAATGTATCTCCATCATACAGAAGAGAATAAAATATTAAAAAAAGTAAAAATAAATTAGGATATTAATTTTTTCTTACTGAATATTTGCATTCAGAAAGTTCATAGCTTATTGAAATGTTATCAAGAAAGGCGGAGGGATTAGACCCAATGAAGCCTTAGCAACCCTTTACACTTAGTAAAGAAGGTGCTAAATTCTACTTAACAACCGATTCATTTATCGGTGTTGGATAGATAACTCAAAAACAATTACTGACGAGTAATTGTAAAGATTCTTTATAACATTTTTTTATTCAGTACGTCAAATATTTTGACGCATTTGACTTTTGGTTTTTATAAAATCAGAAATATTAAAATGAAATTAAAGAAATTATTAATTAAAAACTTCACTACTGAAATCGGACTTCAACTTGATGAAGTTCTATTGAGTTGTCAATTGTTTGGAAAAGAATTGGGTACTGCTCCTGTGGTATTAGTCAATCATGCATTGACAGGGAATTCTAATGTTTCTGGGAAAGATGGTTGGTGGAAAGAATTGATTGGAGAAAATAAAGTAATCAATACAGACAAATTTACGGTGTTGGCTTTCAATATTCCAGGAAATGGTTTTGACGGGTTTATCATTGAAGATTATAAGAGTTTTATTGCAAAAGATATTGCAAAGCTTTTTTTAATTGGATTAAAGAAATTAAAAATTAATCAACTTTTCGGATTGATAGGAGGTTCTTTAGGCGGAGGAATTGCTTGGGAAATGCTTGCGCTGAATCCAAAATTAGCCAAACACTTTATTCCTGTTGCAACCGATTGGAAATCGACAGATTGGTTAATTGCAAATTGTCAAATTCAAGAACAGTTTTTAGTAAATTCTACTAATCCTGTTCATGATGCACGCATGCACGCAATGTTGTGTTACAGAACTCCAACCTCGTTTAAAGAGCGTTTTCAACGTTCAAAGAATGAAGATTTAAAAATATTTAATGTTGAAAGTTGGTTGTTACATCACGGAAAAAAATTACAAGGGCGCTATCAATTATCTTCTTATAAATTGATGAATCAATTATTAAAAACAATTGATGTTACTCAAAACGGAAAAAAAAGCATCACTGTTTTAGATGAAATAGAAGCTGAAATTCACATTGTTGGGGTGAATTCTGATTTGTTTTTTACAGCAGAAGAAAATAAAGAAACACATAAAAAATTAGCGCTAACAAATTCAAACGTATCATATAACGAAATAAATTCGATACACGGACACGATGCTTTTTTAATCGAATACAAGCAATTAGAAAAAATAATAGAACCTGTTTTTAAAGACAGTTTCGAAAAACAAAAGATGAAAGTTTTAAAATTTGGAGGACAATCTTTAGCGAATGGCAAAGGATTAGAAAACACGTTAGAAATTATATCTAACAAAGTAAAGAACGGTGAAAAAGTAACTGTTGTTGCTTCAGCAAGAGGAAACTCTACAGATGAATTGGAAGAAATTTTAGAAAAAGCTGTAAAAAATGAAGCATACAAAGAACAATTAGAAGCTTTTAAAAAGTATCAATCATTTGTAGATAGACATATTGATTTTACTAATGAGTTTTCGAGGTTAGACACACTTTTTGAAGGTGTTTATTTATTAAAAGATTATAGTCAAAAAATAAAAGATGAAGTATTAGCGCAAGGAGAATTGTTGTCAGTGAAATTGATTTCAAAATTACTGGAAAAACAAAATGTGAAAGCAATTCCAACAGATGCTCGTCAATTAATAGTTACCGATGAAAATTTTGGAAACGCAAAACCTTATAGTCAGGTTTCAAAAGAAAAAGTACAGATTTATTTTAAAAACCATCAAGATTCAGTATTGGTTGTTACGGGTTTTATCGCCGCAAATCAGAAAAAAGAAACCACAACTTTAGGGCGTAATGGTAGTAATTATACTGCTGCATTATTAGCAAATTATTTAGATGCGGAAGAGTTGCAGAATTACACACATGTAAACGGAATTTACACTGCAAATCCCGATTTGGTAAATGATGCAAAAAAAATAGCACAATTATCTTTTTCTGAAGCGAATGAGCTGGCGAACTTTGGCGCTACTATTTTACATGCAAAAACGATTATTCCATTACTAGAAAAGAACATCAATTTACGAATTTTAAATACGTTTAATGCAACTGATAAAGGGACTTTAATTACATCAAAATCTACTGAGAAAGGAATCAAGTCGATTTCGGTTTTAGATAATGTTGCTTTGTTAAATTTTGAAGGAAGAGGTTTGTTAGGTAGAGTAGGTGTTGATGCAAGAATTTTTAAAGCTTTAAGTGATAAAAACATTAGTGTAAGTATTGTTTCTCAAGGATCTTCAGAAAGAGGTATTGGTTTGGTTATTGAAAAAGAAAAAGCTGAGGAAGCTATTTTAGCATTAGAAAGTGAATTCGAAAAAGATTTTTACACAAAGGATGTCAGTCAAATTTCTTTGGTGAAAAATATCGCAGTGATTTCTATTATTGGCCAAGATTTAAGTGAATTTCATCTTCCATATAATGCATTGATTAAAAATCAAATTGTACCGTTGCTATTTAACAATACAATTACGGGTAAAAACGTGAGCTTGGTGATTAAAAAAGACCAATTAAATAAAGCTGTAAATGTAATTCATGGACAAGTTTTTGGTATTGCAAAAAAGGTGAACATTGCTGTTTTTGGAAAAGGATTGGTCGGCGGAACTTTTATAAACCAAGTATTAGAAAGTACAAAGTCTGTATTGGAAAGACGTAAAATTGATTTCAACATTTTTGCTGTTTCTAATTCAACAAAAGTACTGCTAAATAAAAACGGAGTTTCAGAGAAGTGGGAAAATGAGTTATTAGAAAAGGGAACAGAAAATTTAGATATTTCTACTGTAATCAATTTTGCAAAAGAACATCATTTAGAAAATTTAATTGCGGTTGATAATACGGCAAATGCAGATTTTGTATTGAATTATATTCCGTTAGTAGAAGCAGGATTCGATTTGGTTTCATCAAACAAAATTGCAAACACTATTTCGTTTGATTTTTATAGAGAATTACGAGGGAAATTAGCAAATCACAAAAAAGAATATTTATATGAAACCAATGTTGGTGCTGGCTTGCCATTAATCGATACAATTCGTTTGCTACATGAATCTGGAGAGAATATCACCAAGATTAGAGGTGTTTTTTCTGGCTCGTTAAGTTACTTGTTTAATCATTTTTCTTCGGATGAAGTTTCGTTTTCAGAAACATTACAAGAAGCAATTGATAACGGATTTACTGAGCCAGATCCAAGAGAAGATTTATGTGGAAATGACGTAGCAAGAAAGTTGTTGATTTTGGCAAGAGAACTCGATTTAGAAAATGAGATTGAGGATATTTCGATAGAAAATTTAATTCCAAGAGAATTTAGAAATATTTCATCAGAAGAGTTTTTATTGAATTTAGAGAAGTTAAATGTTGTTTTTTTAGAGAAGAAAGAACAGCAAAAAGACAACCATGTTTTAAGATATGTTGGCGATTTATCAGGAGATTTATTTCAGAAAAAAGGAGATTTAGAAGTGAAATTAGTTTCAGTTCCTTTAAATTCTCCATTAGGTTCATTAAAAGGGACTGATGCTATCTTTGAAATTTATACAGAATCTTACGGAGAGCAACCCATTGTAATTCAAGGTGCAGGAGCAGGAGCGAAAGTAACTGCTCGAGGCGTTTTTGGAGATGTTTTACGATTAGCAAAAAACAATTAATTATGAGTACTTATTTTGAAACACAAGCAATAAGAAACCAAACTGAAAGAACACAGTTTTCTGAGCATTCAACACCTTTGTATTTAACATCGAGTTTTGTTTTTGATGATGCAGAAGATATGCGAGCTTCATTTGCAGAAGAAAAAGAAAAGAATTTGTATAGTCGATTTTCAAACCCGAATACAACCGAGTTTGTAGATAAAGTTGTTGCTATGGAAAAAGCAGAAGCTGGTTATGCTTTTGCAACAGGAATGGCTGCTGTATTTTCAACTTTTGGTGCTTTGCTAAACGCAGGAGATCATATTGTTTCTTGCCGATCTGTTTTTAGCTCTACACATTCTTTGTTTACCAAATATTTACCAAAATGGAATATTGAAACTTCATACTTTAAAGTAGATGAAGTTGAACTGATTGAAAGTCTAATTCAACCAAATACAAAAATACTATATGCAGAAACACCAACAAATCCAGGAGTAGATATTCTAGACTTAGAATTACTAGGGGAAATTGCAAAAAAAAACAATCTACTGTTGATTATTGATAATTGTTTTGCTACTCCATATTTGCAAAACCCGATTGATTTTGGCGCTGATATTGTAATTCATTCTGCAACAAAATTAATCGACGGACAAGGAAGAGTTTTAGGTGGAGTTACAGTTGGAAGATCAGAATTAATCAGAGAGATTTATTTGTTCTCAAGAAACACGGGCCCGGCGATGTCGCCATTTAATGCTTGGGTGTTATCAAAAAGTTTAGAAACGTTAGCAATTCGTGTTGATAAGCATTGCGAAAATGCATTGAAAGTTGCTAAATTTTTAGAACAACATCCAAAGGTAAATTTAGTCAAATATCCTTTTTTAAAATCGCATCCGCAGTATAAAATAGCCAAAAAACAAATGAAATTAGGAGGGAATATTATTGCTTTTGAAATCAAAGGAGGAATTGATAAAGGAAGAGCATTTTTAAATGCAATTCAAATGTGTTCGTTATCCGCAAACTTAGGAGATACAAGAACAATTGTTACACATCCTGCAAGTACAACACACAGTAAATTGTCTTTAGAAGATAGGTTAGAAGTAGGAATTACTGATGGTTTAGTTCGTGTTTCTGTTGGATTGGAACACGTAAATGATATTATAAATGATTTAAAACAAGCATTAGAAAATGATTGATATTTATCAAGAAATACAAAAAAGAATTTTGGTGTTAGATGGCGCAATGGGAACAATGTTACAAGAATATAAATTCTCAGAAGATGATTTTCGTGGAGAACGTTTTAAAGACTATCCATCACCACTGCAAGGAAATAATGATTTGCTTTCACTTACACAGCCAGAAGCTATCAAAACAATTCATACAAAATATTTTGAAGCTGGCGCTGATATTATCGAAACCAATACTTTTTCTGGAACTACCATTGCAATGGCAGATTATAATATGGAGGATTTAGTGTATGAATTAAATTATCAATCAGCAAGAATAGCCAAAGAAGTTGCAGAAGAATTTACAAATAGAGATTCAAGTAAACCAAGATTTGTTGCAGGCTCAATTGGTCCAACAAATAGAACAGCAAGCTTATCGCCAAATGTAAATAAACCAGAATACAGAGCAGTCACTTTTAATCAATTAAGAATTGCTTACAAACAGCAAGTAGAAGCGTTAATAGATGGCGGTGTAGATGTTTTATTAGTAGAAACTGTGTTTGATACTCTAAACGCTAAAGCGGCATTATTTGCAATTGATGAGGTAAAAGAAGAACGCAATATTGATATTCCGATTATGGTTTCAGGAACGATTACTGATGCTTCAGGAAGAACACTTTCTGGACAAACAGTAGAAGCTTTTTTAACGTCGGTTTCTCATATTCCATTATTGTCTGTTGGATTTAATTGTGCTCTTGGAGCTGAGCAATTACAACCTTATTTACAAAGATTATCAAGAGAAACGAGCTTTTATACATCCGCGCATCCAAACGCTGGTTTGCCAAATGCTTTCGGAGAATATGATGAAACCCCTAAAGAAATGCAATCTTATATTGAAAACTATTTAAAAGATAATATGATAAATATTATTGGAGGTTGCTGCGGTACAAGTCCTTCTCATATAAAAGCTATTTCAGAAGTTGCGGAGAAATATCAACCAAGAAAAGCTAAAGCAGATGAATAAGTATCTTAAATTATCGGGTTTAGAACCATTAGTTGTGACACCAGAAAGTAATTTCATCAATGTCGGAGAAAGAACCAATGTAACGGGTTCTCGTAAGTTTCTTAGATTGATAAAAGAAGAAAAATATGATGAAGCTTTAAGTGTTGCCAGAGATCAAGTTGAAGGTGGTGCACAAATTTTAGATGTAAATATGGATGAAGGAATGTTGGATGGCAAATATGCGATGACAACATTTTTAAATTTGATCGCATCTGAACCAGATATTTCTCGAATTCCGATTATGATTGACAGTTCTAAGTGGGAAATCATTGAAGCTGGTTTACAAGTTGTTCAAGGGAAATCAGTTGTGAATTCTATCAGTTTAAAAGAAGGTGAAGCAGAATTTATTAGACAAGCAAAATTAGTAAAACGTTATGGGGCAGCAGTAATCATAATGGCTTTTGATGAAGAAGGACAAGCTGATAATTATCAAAGAAGAATTGATATTTGTAAACGTTCTTATGAAGTTTTAGTGAATGTTGTTGGTTTCCCGTCTCAAGATATCATTTTTGATCCTAATATTTTTCCTGTCGCAACCGGAATGGAAGAACATCGAAAAAATGCATTAGATTTCTTTCAAGCTGCAAAATGGATTCGAGAAAACTTGCCAAATGCAAACGTTTCTGGAGGCGTTAGTAATGTTTCATTTTCGTTTAGAGGAAATAACACGGTTAGAGAAGCAATAAATTCGGCATTTTTATTTCATGCAGTAAAAAACGGGATGAGCTTAGGTATTGTAAATCCAACAATGTTAGAAATTTATGATGAAATTCCAAAAGATTTATTACAACATGTAGAAGATGTTTTATTTGATAAAAGGGATGATGCTGCAGAACGATTATTGGATTTTGCAGAAACAGTAAAAGGAAATAAAAAACAAGACGAAACGAAATTTTTAGAATGGAGAACAAAAACAGTACAAGAAAGAATTACCCACAGTTTAGTAAAAGGTATTGATGCTTTTATATTAGAAGATGTTGAAGAAGCAAGGCAACAAGCGGCCAAACCAATTGAAGTTATTGAAGAGAATTTAATGATTGGGATGAATGTAGTAGGGGATTTGTTTGGAAACGGAAAAATGTTCTTACCACAAGTTGTAAAGTCTGCTAGAGTAATGAAAAAAGCAGTTGCTTATTTGCAGCCATTTATTGAGGCAGAAAAAGACGGAAAACAAGAGTTTGCAGGGAAAATATTAATGGCAACTGTAAAAGGAGATGTGCATGATATTGGAAAAAATATTGTGTCTGTAGTTTTAGGTTGTAATAATTATGAAATTGTAGATTTAGGAGTAATGGTTCCTCCAGAAAAAATAATTGAAATTGCTAAAAAAGAGCAAGTAGATGTTATTGGTTTAAGTGGATTAATTACGCCATCGTTAGATGAAATGGTTTATTTATCTAAAGAAATGGAGAAGAATGATTTTTCAGTTCCGTTGTTAATTGGTGGAGCAACGACTTCAAAAGCACATACTTCGGTGAAGATTGCACCTAATTATTCTGAAACTGTTGTGCATGTAAATGACGCTTCTAGAGCTGTAACTGTTGTTGGGGATTTATTAAAAAAAGACAACGCAGTTTATAAAAATCAGATTAGAGAAGAATACGATAAGTTTAGAGAAAAGTTTTTAAATCGTTCAAAGTCAAAAGAATATATTTCTATTGATGAAGCTCGAAAACGCAAATTTAAAATTGATTGGAAAACTTCAAAAATCACAAGACCAACTCAATTAGGAATTCAAGAAATTCAAGATTTTGATATTAAAAAACTTGAAAAGTTTATTGATTGGTCTCCATTTTTTAGAAGTTGGGATTTGCATGGAAAATATCCAGCTATTTTTAAAGATGAGGTTATTGGTGAACAAGCTGTTGAATTATTTACAGATGCTCAAGAATTATTAAAAATAATTTTTGATGAAAAATTATTAAAAGCAAAAGCGGTTTTTGGGCTGTTTCCAGCAAACTCAATAAACGATGATGATATTGAGTTGAATCATCAAAATAAGAAATTTACATTCTTAACACTTCGTCAACAATTAAAGAAAAGAGAAGGAATACCCAACCATGCTTTAGCAGATTTTATTGCTCCAAAAGAAACAAATATTCAAGATTATATAGGCTCGTTTTGTGTTTCCACTGGTTTTGGAACAGCAGAATTAGCTGCAAAATTTGAAGCAGAAAACGATGATTATAATTCAATTATGATTAAAGCTTTAGCAGATAGATTGGCGGAAGCTTTTGCAGAACATTTACACAAAGAAATCAGAACAAAATATTGGAATTACGCATCAAGCGAAAACCTTTCTAATGATGAATTGATTAAAGAAAGATATAAAGGAATTCGTCCAGCTCCAGGTTATCCTGCATGCCCAGATCATTTAGAAAAAACCACAATTTGGAAGTTGTTAAATGTTAAAGAAAGAATTGGTGTAGCATTAACAGACAGTTTAGCAATGTGGCCAGCAGCAAGTATTTCTGGTTATTATTTTGGTAACGAAGAAGCTAAATATTTTGGTGTTGGGAAAATAACTACAGATCAGGTCGAAGAGTATGCTAAAAGAAGAAATATATCAATTGATGAAGCTAATAAATGGTTAAGTCCTAATATTACAGATTAAGATGAAAGTTACAGAACACATAAAGAAAGCAAGAAAGGAAACGCAGTTCTCATTTGAGATTTTACCGCCGTTAAAAGGAGCTCACATTCAATCTATTTTTGATAATATTGACCCGTTAATGGAATTTAAACCGCCATTTATTGATGTTACTTATCACCGTGAAGAATATGTTTTTAAAGAATTAGAAAACGGGTTTTTAAAAAAGAAAGTGGTGAAAAAACGTCCTGGTACGGTAGGTATTTGTGCCGCAATTCAGAATAAATATCAAGTTGATGCCGTGCCTCATATTTTGTGTGGAGGTTTTACAAAAGAAGACACAGAAAACTTTTTAATCGATTTAGATTTTTTAGGAATTGATAATGTTGTAGCGCTTCGTGGTGATGCCGTAAAAAACGAAACGTACTTTAAACCAGAAAAAGAAGGGCATCAATTTGCTTCAGAATTGGTAAGTCAAATTCAAGAATTAAATAGCGGAATTTATTTAGATGAAGAATTACAAAACTCATCAAAAACCAGTTTTTGTATTGGTGTTGCAGGTTATCCAGAGAAACATATGGAGGCGCCAAGTTTAGATTCTGATATTCATTTTCTAAAACAAAAAATTAAAAATGGCGCAGATTATATCATTACACAAATGTTTTTTGACAATCAAAAATATTTTGATTTTGTAAAAAAGTGCAGAGCTGCTGGAATTACAGTTCCAATTATTCCAGGGTTAAAACCCATATCAACCAAAAAACAATTAAATTTAATTCCACATAGATTTAAGGTTGATTTACCAAATGATTTGATTAATGAAGTAATTAAATGTAAAGACAATAAAGATGTTCGTCAAGTCGGAATTGATTGGTGCATTGAACAAAGCAAAGAGTTGGTTGCGAATAATGTTCCATTATTGCATTATTACTCGATGGGGAAATCAACAAACATTAAAGCAATTGCAAAAGCAATTTTTTAATATAAAAAGGATTGATATTGCTATTATAAAAACTAATTTCTTAATCTATAAAAAGGTAAAATATTTGATTACTTTTGTAGAGTAAAATAGAAATAACAACTTAAAAATAAATAAAATGGCATTAGAAATTACAGATGCAAACTTCGAGGAAATAGTATTAAAATCAGACAAGCCAGTATTGGTAGATTTTTGGGCTGCTTGGTGTGGACCTTGTAGAATGGTTGGACCAATCGTTGATGAGATCTCTACAGAATATGACGGGAAAGCTGTTGTTGGTAAAGTAGATGTTGATGCAAATCAAGAATTTGCAGCAAAGTACGGAGTAAGAAATATTCCTACAGTTTTAGTTTTTAAAAACGGAGAAGTTGTAGATAAGCAAGTTGGTGTAGCACCTAAAAATGTGTACACTGGTAAAATTGATGCAGCAATGTAGAAGATAATTGTTTAACAATTTATATATCAGAAAAGGTTTGGCGTTGGTCAAACCTTTTTTTATTTTTAGAAAATAAATACAATTAGAATGAAGCCACTTATTTCTACTTTTTTAATTCTCTTACTTTTTACTTCTTGTGTTGATGAATCTAATCCGACAGCATTTTTAGAAAAAGGAATCTCTTTAGATTTAGCTACTTATAGAAAACAACAGGTTTTTAATGTTCAATATCAATTGAAATTTGATATTCCGAAAACAAAGACAGAGGCAATTCCGAGTGAATTAAAAATAACCGCTTCAATTTCTGATTTAAAACACGATTTAATTCTCGATTTTAATGAAAAGAAGTCTAACCTAAAAGCAATTCGTGTCAACGGAAAATCAACGGAGATAAATCATAAAAACGAACACATAATCATTTCAAAAAAGAATTTATTAAAAGGTGATAATTCAATTGAAATTGATTTTACTGCTGGAGAATTATCTCTAAACAGAAATGATGAATTTTTATATACATTGCTTGTTCCAGACAGAGCAAGTACTTTGTTTCCTTGTTTTGATCAACCAGACATAAAAGCAAATTATAAATTGACAATTACAGCACCGAAAGATTGGACAGTGTTATGTGGTGCTTTTGAAAAAGAGCAAATTGAAAAAGGCGATTTTATAGAGCATCGTTTTAATAAAACTGATAAAATGAGCACGTATTTGTTTTCATTTGTTGCCGGTAAATTTAGTGAAGCCATTCAAAACCCTGGAGCCTTTGATATGCGTTTGCTATATAGAGAGAATAGTAAAGAAAAGATTGATCAAAGCGTAAACGAAATATTTAAAATTCATCAAAACTCTTTAGATTTCTTAGAAGATTATACTGCTTATAAATTTCCTTTTCAAAAAATGGATTTTGCAACAATTCCGCCTTTTCAATATGGAGGAATGGAACATGTAGGTGCGATTCAATACAGAGAATCATCTTTGTTTTTAGATAAAAATGCAACGCAAAACAGAAAATTAGGAAGAGCAAAATTAATAGCGCACGAAACTTCCCATATGTGGTTTGGAGATTTGGTAACCATGAAATGGTTTAATGATGTTTGGATGAAAGAAGTGTTCGCAAATTTTATGGCAGATAAAATCATGAATCCTGTTTTTCCAGAAGTAAATCATGGATTGCAATTTGCAATGACACATTATCCGAGCGCATATTCTGAAGACCGAACACAAGGAACAAACGCAATTCGTCAATATTTAGGAAATTTGAAAAACGCAGGCTCTTTATATGGAAGAATCATTTATAACAAAGCACCAATTATGATGCGTCAGTTAGAAAATGTGTTAGGGAAAGAAGCTTTTAAAAAAGGAATTCAAGAGTACATAAAAACTTACGCAAACAATAATGCAGATTGGAATGAGCTAGTTTCAATTTTGGATAAAAACTCTAATGATGATATTAAAAAATGGAGTGAAGTTTGGGTGAATAGTTCTGGGAGACCAATAATCACAGATGAAATAAGGTATGAAAACGGAAAAATAACTTCGTTTAAAATTCATCAACATGCAGAAGATAAAACGGATAAGTTATGGACGCAATCTTTTAAAGTTGGATTTGTATATAAAAACAAGATTGAAGTTTTAAATACAACAATTTCTGATAAAGAATTTGATTTAAAAGAAGCAATCGGTTTAGATAAACCAACGCAGATTATTTACAATTATAATGGTTTTGGTTATGGGGTTTTTCCAGTGGACATCAATCTGATTGATCAAATAAAAAATATAAAAGACGATTTGGCAAGAGGTTATTCTTACATCAATTTATTTGAAAATTTTTTAAGTAAAAAAGTGAATTCTGATGCCGCTTTTATAACTTTTTTAAACGGATTGCTTGTTGAGAAAAACGAATTAATTTCTAATTATCTTTCAGGAAGAATTTCAAGTGTCTATTGGACATTTTTCAATGAAAATCAACGAAAAGAAAATCAGCCATTAATAGAAAAAAAAGTATTGAAACTTTTAGAATCTAACATTCCTGCAAATATGAAAAGAACCTTGTTTGAATTGTATCGATCTGTTGCAGTTTCAGAAAGAGGAAAAGAAGTTTTATATGCGGTTTGGTCAAAAAAGAAGCAGATTAAAAACTTGTATTTAAATGAAAATGATTTTGCTGGTATTGCTAGTCAATTGGCAATTTATCAACATCCAAAAGCCAATCAAATTCTAGAAGAACAACAAACAAGAATTAGCAATCCAGATAGATTAAAACGTTTTAAGTGGTTGTTGCCAACGCTATCTGATGATGAAAATGTTAGAAATAATTTCATGTACTCGCTCTATCAAAAAGAAAACAGAGAAAAAGAATCTTGGGTGCAATCTGCATTGGGAAATATTCATCATCCGTTAAGACAAAAATCTGGAGTAAAACATTTAAAAGCATGTTTAGAAATCTTAGAAGAAATTCAGCTAACTGGCGATATTTTCTTTCCGAAAGGTTGGTTAAGTAGTTCAGTTGGTCGTTATAGTTCAAAAGAAGCTTATGATATTGTTCAAACTTTTTTGAATGAAAATCCAACATACAACCCAATCTTAAAAAAGAAATTATTACAAACAGTAGATAATTTATTTAGAGCGCAAGAAATTAAATAATGAAGTTAGAAAATCAATTAGAACAGAATTCTTTGGGCAATATCGAACTGCTTGCAAAACAAGTTGTAGAAGGTTTTATTACAGGAATGCATAAAAGTCCGTTTCACGGATTTTCTGTCGAGTTTTCTGAACATAAATTGTATAATAACGGAGAAAGCACGCGTCATATTGATTGGAAATTATTTGCAAAAACAGAAAAGTTATACACAAAGAAATACGAAGAAGAAACTAATCTTCGTTGTCATATAATTATTGACAACTCTGCATCAATGCATTATCCGATTGTTAAAAATCAATCAATTGGTAATTTAAATAAAATTGGATTTGCCGCAGTAGCTGCTGCTTCGCTTTCAGAAATTTTAAAACGACAAAGAGATGCAATTGGGTTAAGTGTGTATTCTGATTCGTATGAATATTACGCGCCAGAAAAAGGAAGCGATAGGCATAGAAAAATAATTCTACATCAATTAGAGCAATTATTGCATTCAAAACAAAAATCAACTACACAAACGTATCGGTTTTTGCATGAAATTGCAGAAAAGATTCATCGACGCTCGTTGATCTTTTTATTTACAGATATGTTTCAAACAAATACAGATAAAGAAGTACTATTTGATGCTTTACGACATTTAAAATTTAATAAACACGAGGTTGTTTTGTTTCATACGTATGATAAAAAGCACGAATTAGATTTTGATTTTGATAATTCGTCCAAAAAATTTGTAGATGTCGAAACAGGTGATGAGCTGAATATTTATACATCAAACATAAAAGAAGAATATCAAAAATCTGTTACAAATTATTTTAATGAATTGAAATTAAAATGTTTGCAATATCAAATTGATTATGTCCCAGTAAATAGTAACGATGGGTTTGCAACAGTTTTAACTAGTTACTTAATTAGTAGAAGAAAGTTTTTGTAATTTTTTTTCTTTTTCTTTTGTATATATTAAAAACCCTCTTATATTTGCATCCGCTAAGAGCAACGGTCTGGTAGTTCAGCTGGTTAGAATACCTGCCTGTCACGCAGGGGGTCGCGGGTTCGAGTCCCGTCCAGACCGCAAATTTAGGAGATAAACCCTTAAAGTTCAATACTTTAAGGGTTTTGTTTTGTTAATAGGGGACAATCAAGGGGACAAAATGATATAGTTTCTTAAGAAAATACATCGGTTTAGGTTCTCTTTAGACTTAAAAATTACATCATAAGTTATTGATATTAAATACTTTAACTTTTTTGTTTTATTATAAGGGGACAAAATAATATAATTTACTACCTTTACACTGATGGGTAGTTTGTTTCTTACACAAAAAATACAGAAAAAAGAGGATAAAGTTTCCCCTCATTTCACTTACTTCAATAATCATAAAAAAACCAAGATTTTCACAGGTATATCGTGTGTTATAAGTGATTGGGATAAGGTTAAAAAGAAGGTTAAAAGAACTGATAAAGATTATAAGTTAAAGAACCTTCAAATTGATACTTTAAGAACTAAATTAGAAACTCTTGTAAATCGGTATAAAATTAATGATGCATTACTCTCAACCGAACAACTAAAACTTGAGTTAAAAAAGAGAGAGAAGGTGAAACAAACTGTAAGTATTTCATCTTTACCAGTATTTAATTTGATTAAAGAGTGGTTAGAAAATTATATGCATAATGAACTAATCAAACAAGAAACGAGAAATAGTACGAAATCAAAAACCAATGATGTATTGAACTTCATTAAAGAAAGAGAAAAGATAAATGATACTCTTTTGATAGATGATTTGGATGAGGAATTTTCAAGAGATTTTATGATATGGTTATTTGGAAAAAATTTAGCACCAAGTTCAGTTGAAAAAAGATTTGGTGTTCTTAATCAGTTTTGTGGCTGGTATAGTAAGGTTTCAAAGGAATACCATAAGGTTGAAAAACCAAAAGAATTACAAAAATCTGTTTCAATAGTAAAGGGTGAGGATAAACCATTCTTAAAAAATGATGAACTCCAAAAAATATACAACTTCACAGATTTTAATTTCCTTACTCCCAAAATTAAGAATGGTAAAACTGAATGGATTGAAAGTGAAGATTATTATAAACACCTTAAGTTAAAAGGTGATACAAGAATAGAGGATAACAAAGATAGTATTGTAGAATATATACACGATAAAACTAAATACGGATTACAAACATATACAACTTATGAGGTGTATAAAGATTTATTTGTTTTTCTATGTAGTGTTGGATGCAGATATAGTGATGGAATATTAATGAAACTTGAGAATTTCTATCACGGAGAAAGAAGTTCAAATTCAACTATTAAAGATGGTGTTGAGGGTTTTTTCAAGTATTATCAAAAGAAAACAAAAACAGAGGCTATTCCAAGAGTTAATGAAGTTAGTTTTGAGATATATAAGAAGTATAGTAGAGGTAAGAAAAAGGGGGATTATCTTTTTCCTCTAACTACAAACGGAAACTTTATTAGTGATATAAAGTTTAACAAACACATCAAAAAAATATGTAAGATAATTGGTTTAAATAGACAGTTTGTTATAAGAACAATTGGTTCATCTGGTAAGGAGTTAACAAGAGAAGGGAAAAAACTGTATGAAGTGATGAAATCACACGTTGGTAGGAGAACTTATATCTATAATATGGTTATGGATGGAAATTTCACCAACAACGAGTTAATGACTATGACAGGGCATAAAAAAACTGAAGTTTTCCAATCTTACTTTAAGTTGAAAGAAGAGATACATAAAAAACCTAACACTCCATTCTTAAAACTTCACAAAACCATTATAAAGGATGATGAAGAGGTAGAAAAATTAAATGTAGATGGTTTTACTATTCCAAAGAAAACTCTGAAACAAAAATTAGAGGAATTGAATACAGTTAAAGATATGATTACTAAAAAAGAATATGATAAAATGAGAAGTGATTTACTTAAAAATGCTTTCTAACTCATCAATCTAACAATTTTCGTTCATACTTTGTGAGTTATATGTTTTTACAAGATGTAAGAATTGAAGATGTGATTGAAATTACCGGACAATCTTATTCAACAGCTATTTCTTATTACAGAAGGATTAATACCCAAATGATGAGAGATACTTTATCACATAGAGATTTAAGAACAATTTTGAATAAGAATAAGATTACAAATCAAAAAAAGTAATTAGTTCAAACTTTGAACTTATTTTATTTCTAATGAATTAAAAAAAACTAATTTTAGTTTATGAAGACAATTTTTAAACATACAGATGGTAATGTGATTAAAAATATAACCATAAAAGATGGTGTCGATGTATTTGTTAAAGATTCTGTTTTAGAAAATTTCAAAATTCTTACTTCATATAAAAAAGATGAGGATTTAATAGTAGAATTAATTAATATCAAAACCAATAAAAGTTTAAAAAAATGGAAACCAAGTATTGATGAGATAATGGATTCTATGTTCCAATGTAAGATAATAACTGGCAATTCTATTTCATTACAAGATAAAATCATTAAACAAGTAATTATAAAACATAACTTTAAATATTATATACCATCATGGAATACTGGCGAAATTATCGTTTCTTAGGATACCTACTCTTAACACTAACCTTTTTAACTTCTTGTAAAAAAGACCTAGTCGAAGATGATTGGGTAGATGAACCATCATTTTCTCCACCAATATCTTTATACGATGCATCAATTAAAAATCACGAATCATCTAATGGAAGATTTGATAACCTAACTCAATATAACCAATTTGGAGTAGGAACTTCAACAAAGATGTTTAGAAGAGGGTTCACTTATTTCGATTGGAATAATGATGATAATGTTGATGTATTTATAAACGTACAAAGAAACGAATGGAATAACATATCTGAATGGGTTGAATATGGTGTTCTAAAAAACAAAGGAAGTGTAGGTGGAGTAACACAATGGGAGTTTGATAAATCAATGATATCAGAACAACTTCCTTATAATGCAAGTATGATTTCCCAAACCGATATCAATGGAGATGGATATACTGATTTTGTTATATTTGTAGCTGATGATGCATATGAATATGGTGGTAGTGTTTCAACTCCATCTGGTGGAATCTTCTCATATGTTTATAACGATGGGATGTATGAACTAAACGAAATCGTTCCATATCAAACAGGTAGTAATTGGTTGTTTTATCATGGTGGAACTTTAGCTGATATTAATCGTGATGGTTATCCTGATATAGTTGCAGGAACAACTAACTTAAGAGTTTGGTTAAACAATGGTAGTGGTCAATTTACTTATTCTCATGAATGGCTTGATGTTGGTTCTTTTATTTGTTCTGAACATTTATTTGATATTAACCAAGATGGTTATATGGATTTGATTGTGGGAGAAGCTAAAAGTTATGATAATCCTGGATATGGTAATTATTACAACGATGATAATTATGGAGAAGCAACTATAATATTTTTAGGACAACCAACATATCCTTTTTACAACGAAGAAGCTGATATTATATTAGAACCCCAATACAATTACGTTGGAGAAAGTGATTGGGTAAATAAAACATATACTTGTACATGGGATATTGCTATTACCGATTATGACAATGATGGAGATTATGATATATTCACAAGTACATACAGAAACAATGTAGAAGGTAATAGTACTTTAATAGGATATTACGAAAACAACAATAATAATACATTTGATTTAAAAACAGAAGAAGTTTTTGCTAATGAAGAGTGGTACATGGAAGATAGATGTAGGTCTGGTTATATAAAAGCATATGATTGGGATGGAGATGGTAAAAAAGAATTACTTGCCGAAACAAGTGATTGTGGAACATGGAATATGTGGAAACAAGTAAATGGAAAATTAACAAAAATAAAAACACAATACTAACATGAAAGATTTAAATTGGTATTATATATTAGCAGGAGTATTAATAACAATCATTGCATAATTAGGTACATGGTTACAACACAATCTACAATTCAAATATCCTAAACTTGGTCCTGAGTGGTCGGGGTGGTATGTAGCTTCAATTCCAATTACTTGGTTGTTCTTTCAATCCCTTTACATATTCCTCATCTTGTTTCTTTTCCATCTTTTGAATACCTACAACTTTTCTAACCTTTCTCACAGAATGGTAGTGTAAATCACAAAGTTTAGCAACATCACAATTCTTCATACTTGGGTTTTCTCTCAAAACTTTAATCGCCTTTTGGATTTTAGGTTTGTTTATCCATTTTTCCATCTTCTCTTTACCTCTCACTTTATCGTTTTGTTTATATACTCCCATTTCTTTCGCTTTAGAAATTCCAAGTGCTTGTTTTTCTCTTCTCTCCCAATAGTTTAATTCTGCAAAACAACCTTGTAGGTAAATTAAAAAGTTAATCGTTGGTGTTTCAACAAATTCAACAACTCCATTAACCTCTTTCTCAACTAGACTCCTTACACCAAGGTT
>JAQWGI010000009.1 GCA_029238315.1 Polaribacter sp.
CTCAACAATAACTTTACGCTTTTTTGTACTTGCTTTAGCCATAATATCTAGTTATTATTTAGTAGCTTTCTTTTTGTTAGCTACAGTTTTTCTTTTACCTTTTCTTGTTCTAGAGTTGTTCTTAGTTCTTTGTCCTCTTAATGGAAGACCTGTTCTATGACGGATTCCTCTGTAACATCCAATATCCATCAAACGTTTGATGTTTATTTGAACTTCAGAACGTAATTCACCTTCAATAGTGAAAGATCCAACTTGTTCTCTAATTGCTGCGATTTGATCATCTGTCCAATCTTGAACTTTGATACTTTCGTCAACCTTTGCGTTCGCTAAAACTTCTTTAGCTCTACTACTTCCTATACCAAAGATGTAAGTTAATGCGATAACACCTCTTTTATTCTTTGGAATATCTATACCTGCTATTCTTGCCATTACCCTTGTCTTTGTTTAAATCTAGGATTTTGTTTATTAATTACATATAATCTACCTTTTCTGCGTACTATTTTGCAGTCGGCACTTCTTTTCTTAACTGATGCTCTAACTTTCATCTGTGTTGTTTTTTAATATCTATAAGTGATTCTAGCCTTAGTCAAATCATAAGGACTCATTTCTAATTTTACCTTATCTCCTGGTAATAATTTAATATAATGCATACGCATTTTACCAGAGATATGCGCCGTAACAATATGTCCGTTCTCTAACTCTACACGAAACATTGCATTTGATAATGCTTCTGTAATTGTTCCGTCTTGTTGTATTGAAGATTGTTTAGCCATATTATTTTAATGATTTTCTGCTAGTTCCTGTTTTCATTAAACCGTCATAGTGACTGTTTAATAAATACGAGTTAATTTGCTGAATGGTATCTATTGCAACACCAACCATAATGATTAATGAAGTTCCTCCGTAGAACATTGCCCAACTTTGTTGAACTCCAAATTGAACGATGATTGCCGGTAAAATAGATAAACCTGCTAAGAATAACGATCCTGGAAACGTAATTCTAGATAAAACAGAATCTAATCTTTCAGCTGTATCACTACCTGGTTTAATTCCTGGAATAAAACCACCGCTTCTTTTTAAATCGTCGGCCATTTTATTAGTAGGTATTGTAATTGCTGTGTAAAAATAACTAAAAACAATAATCAATACGGCAAATAAAACATTATACCACAATCCATTCATGTCTTGCAACTCGCTTAATGCTGGAAATTTTCTAGCCAATGCTACTGGTAAAAACATAATTGCTTGTGCAAAAATGATAGGCATTACTCCCGCTGCATTTAATTTTAACGGTATGTATTGTCTTGCTCCAGCTACATCTTTAATATCTCCAACAACAGTTCTTCTAGCATATTGTACAGCAATTTTACGAACTGCTGTTACTAATAAAACTGATAATAAAATCACAACAAACCAAACAAAGATTTCTAAAAGGATCATCATAAATCCTCCAGCACCTGCATTGGTCGTTTTAGCTACTAATTCTTGCATAAATGCGCCAGGGAAATTAGCAATAATACCAACTGTAATTAATAATGATATTCCATTACCAACTCCTTTGTCTGTAATACGCTCTCCTAACCACATTGCAAAAATAGTACCTGCGGTTAACAATATAATAGACGAAAACCAAAATGCACCACCAGACACTAAAAATGCTTGTTCTGGTAAACCAAATTGAGTTTTTATTGCTGTTATATATGTTGGTGCTTGTACTAATGTAATACCAATGGTTAACCAACGTGTAATTTGTGTAATTTTCTTTCTTCCACTTTCTCCATCTTTTTGTAGTTTCTGTAAATAAGGAACCGCAATTCCCATTAACTGCACTACAATAGATGCAGAAATATAAGGCATAATTCCAAGTGCCATAATAGACGCTCTAGAAAATGCTCCTCCAGTAAATGCATTTAATAATCCTAAAAGACCATCTGAAGTTTGAGATTTCAAGGCTGTTAATTGTAAAGGGTCAATTCCAGGTAATGGAACTTGAGCCATAAAACGATATACAGCAATTAAACCTAAAGTTAAAAGTAACTTTTGCTTAAGTTCTTCTATTTTCCAAATGTCTCTTAAAGTATTTATCAACTTCATATTTACTTAGTCTTATAAAGTAACCGCTTCTCCTCCAGCAGCTTCAATAGCAGCTTTTGCAGTAGCAGTAAATTTGTGAACAGTAATGTTTAATTTAGCCTTAAGCTCGCCTCTACCTAGTATTTTAACTAGTTCAGTTTTGCTTACTACTCTATTAGCAACTAAGATTTCTAAAGTTACAGTATCTGTAATTTTTCCTTCATCAACTAATGTTTGTAATTTATCTAAATTAACGCCAACATACTCCTTACGGTTAATGTTTGTGAATCCGAATTTAGGAACACGTCTTTGAAGTGGCATTTGCCCTCCTTCAAAACCAATCTTTTTAGAATAACCTGAACGAGATTTTTGCCCGTTGTGACCTCTGGCAGCAGTACCACCTTTACCAGAACCTTCACCTCTTGCGATTCTTTTCTCTTTTTTTACAGATCCTTCTGCTGGTTGTAAGTTATGTAAACTCATATCTTATATATTGTCTTATTTAATTTCTTCAACAGAAATTAAGTGTTTAACTGTATTTACCATTCCAATAATCGAAGGAGTTGCTTCATGCTCAACTGTTTGATTCATTTTACGCAATCCTAACGCCTCTAACGTTCTTTTTTGATTCTTAAGGCGACCGATTTTACTTTTTACTTGTGTAACTTTAATTTTTCCCATCGTCTTAAATATTAACCGTTAAAAACTTTCTCTAATGAAATTCCTCTTTGTTTTGCAATCGTAACTGCGCTACGTAATTGTAATAAAGCATCTAAAGTTGCTTTTACAACGTTGTGAGGATTAGAAGAACCTTGAGATTTTGATAATACATCATGTACTCCTACAGACTCTAATACCGCACGTACAGCACCACCGGCAATAACTCCAGTACCATTTGAAGCTGGCTTCAAAAATACTTTAGCACCACCAAATTTACCTTTTTGCTCATGAGGAAGTGTTCCATTTAAAATAGGAACTCTAACTAAGTTTTTCTTTGCGTCTTCAATTGCTTTTGCAATTGCAGATGCAACATCCTTAGATTTCCCTAATCCATGACCAACTACTCCGTTTCCATCTCCTACAACAACAATTGCAGAAAATCCGAAAGCTCTACCACCTTTTGTTACTTTAGTAACACGTTGCACACCTACTAACTTATCTACTAGATCTAATCCGCTAGGTTTTACTCTTTCTACGTTTTTATAATTTTGATACATAATAACCTTCTTAAAATTTTAAACCAGCTTCTCTAGCAGCTTCTGCTAATACTTTTACTCTACCGTGATATAAATATCCGTTTCTATCAAAAGAAATAGTTTCTACACCAGCTTTAGCAGCTTTTTCTGCGATTACTTTTCCAACAGATGCAGCAGTTTCTAGTTTAGAACCCGTTGTAACTTCTTTATCTCTAGAAGAAGCAGATACTAATGTAACACCAGCAACGTCGTCTACTAATTGAGCGTATATTTCCTTATTACTTCTAAAAACAGATAACCTTGGCTTAGCCGCAGTTCCAGAAACGATTTTTCTGATTCTGTTCTTAATTCTTTGTCTTCTTTCAAGCTTTGATAATGCCATAATGCTATATATTATGCAGATTTACCTGCTTTTCTTCTTAATTGTTCTCCTACAAACTTAACTCCTTTACCTTTGTATGGCTCTGGTGCACGGAAAGAACGAATCTTTGCTGCAATTTGACCTACTAATTGTTTATCATGTGAAGTTAATTTAACTAAAGGATTCTTTCCTTTTTCTGAAATTGTTTCAACCTTAACTTCTGGAGCTAATTCTAAAACAATGTTATGAGAAAATCCTAATGCTAAATCTAGTTTTTGTCCTTGGTTTGAAGCTCTATAACCTACACCAACCAACTCTAATTCTTTAGTCCAACCTTTACTAACCCCTTCAATCATGTTAAAGATCAATGATCTATACAATCCGTGGGCAGCTTTATGGGTTTTACTATCTGAAGGTCTGCTTACAACAGCAGAATCTCCATCTACTTCTACAGTAATGTCGTTTAAAATCTCTTGAGATAATTCTCCTAATTTTCCTTTTACTGTTACTACATTTCCTGCAATGTTTAATTCAACTCCTGCTGGAATGTTTATTGGGTTTTTTCCTATTCTTGACATATCAGTATCTTATTAATAAACGTAACAAATTACTTCTCCTCCAACATTCTCTTGGCGCGCTTTCTTGTTAGTCATCACACCTTTTGATGTTGAAACGATTGCAATACCAAGACCATTTAATACTCTAGGCATCTCTAATGCACTAACGTATTTACGTAAACCTGGTGTACTGATTCGTTCAAGTTTTCTAATTACTGATTCTTTTGTGTCTTTGTCGTATTTTAAAGCGATTTTGATAGTTCCTTGAACTGATTCGTCATTGAACTGGTAGCTTAAAATATATCCTTGATCAAACAAAATTTTTGTCATTTCCTTCTTCAAGTTCGAAGCTGGAATTTCTACAACTCTGTGTCCTGCAGCGATTGCATTTCTAACTCTCGTTAAAAAATCCGCGATTGGATCTGTATACATATTTATTTAAAATTGCGATTTCGGTTTTCAATTATCTCTATTTATGTTACAGATTTCTCTGTGATAATTGAACCTAAAATCAGTTAATATTCTTTTACTCAAAAAAAATAGAGCGTGCAAAGATACACATTCTATTTTTATTTTTAAGCTTTATTATTGATTTCTACCAACTTGCTTTTTTTACACCTGGTATTAATCCTTGGTTTGCCATTTCACGGAATGTCACACGAGATAATCCGAACTGACGCATATACCCTTTTGGTCTTCCTGTTAGCTTACATCTGTTATGCATTCTAATTGGAGAAGCATTTTTTGGTAACTTCTGTAACGCTTCGTAATCTCCAGCTTCTTTTAAAGCTTTTCTTTTCTCTGCATATTTAGCTACTGTTTTTGCTCTTTTTACCTCACGGGCTTTCATTGATTCTTTAGCCATGTCTTAATTTTTTTTAAATGGTAAACCTAATTCTCCTAATAATGATTTTGCTTCTTTGTCAGTATCTGCAGATGTTACAAATGTAATGTCCATTCCTCCGATTTTATTCACTTTATCAATATTAATTTCTGGATAAATAATTTGTTCAGTAATTCCTAAATTGTAATTACCTCTTCCGTCAAAACCATTTGCTTTGATACCGTTAAAATCTCTTACACGTGGTAAAGATGCGGTAACCAATCTATCTAAAAATTCGTACATTTTCTCACCTCTTAACGTAACTTTCACACCAATAGGCATTCCTTTACGAAGTTTGAAATTTGCAACATCTTTTTTAGATAAAGTAGCAATTGCTTTTTGTCCTGTAATTGTAGTTAACTCTTCTAGAGCATAGTCTATCAATTTCTTATCTGCAATAGCAGCTCCAACACCTTTACTAACTACAATTTTCTGTAATTTAGGTACTTGCATTACATTGCTATAACCGAATTCTTCTGTAAGAGCACTTATCACACGGCTCTTATATTCTGCTTTTAATCTTGGTACGTAACTCATGATTATATTGCTTTTTTACTTTTCTTAGAGATTCTAGTCTTAGCATCTCCTTCTACTGAATATCCAACTCTTACAGCTTTTCCATCTTCTACTAACGATAAGTTAGAGATATGAATCGAAGCTTCTTTCTTTACAATTCCTCCTTGTGGACTCTGAGCACTAGGTTTCGTATGTTTTGAAATCATATTAACACCTTCTACAATTACTCTATTCTTATCTCTAAGAATTTGTAAAACTTTCCCTTCAGATCCTTTATGGTCTCCTGCGATTACTGTAACAGTATCTCCTGATTTGATTTTAAACTTTGTCATCGTCTTATCTTTTTAAAGCACCTCAGGCGCTAATGATACTATTTTCATGAATTGTTTCTCACGAAGTTCACGAGCAACAGGTCCAAATACACGTGTTCCTCTCATTTCCTCTGTAGGATTTAAAAGCACACAAGCATTATCATCAAATCTGATGTAAGAACCATCTTTACGTCTAACTTCTTTCTTTGTACGAACAACTACTGCTCTAGAAACTTGACCTTTCTTTACACCACCGTTAGGAGTTGCTGACTTTACAGTAACAACAATTTTATCTCCAACTCTAGCGTAACGCTTTCTTGTTCCTCCTAAAACGCGGATTACTAAAACTTCTTTAGCTCCAGTATTATCTGCTACTTTTAATCTTGATTCTGTCTGTAACATATTATTTAGCTCTTTCTAGGATTTCTACTAATCTCCAACGTTTAGATTTACTTAAAGGTCTTGTTTCCATGATCTTTACAGTATCTCCAATATT
>JAQWGI010000029.1 GCA_029238315.1 Polaribacter sp.
CCAACACCCAAAGCTCCAATAATCATTAAAGCAATTGAGAATGTTTTTAATTTACCTGAGAATTGATACATATCTTTTAATTCTATCTTTTAAAGACTTATTTTAATAAATCGTTTCTTAGTTTATCTACATAGTGAACAATTTGCCAACGTTCAGCAATTGTTAATTGAGAAGAATGAGATCCCATTAAGTTTCTACCATACATAATTACATGGTAAGTACTACCTTCTGTTATTGCTCTATCTTTGTAGTTTGGCACTCCGTTAAATTTTTCTCTTTGTGCTAAAACTCCATTTCCATCTCCTTTTGTTCCATGACAAGTTGCACAGTAAATACCATACATTACTTTTCCTTTGGCTAAATTTTCATCATTCTTTTCTAAAGGTGATTTTAAGTTCTTTAAAGCAGCGTCATAACCATCATTTGTGTTAGGGTAGTCGTAAGGAACTTGTCCTCTTGCTACAGATCCTTCTACAGGCTTAAGGTTAGATGGCTCTCCATTGATTCCTGTTTCTCCGTTAGGCTCATAAGGAACCGATACATACATATCTGGCATATATTGTACACTTCTAGATCGTTTGTCTCCACAAGAAACAATTGACAAAAATGCAACTAAAGCGAAAGTTATTTTGGTAAAATTATTCATCGTCTTTTTATTAATGCTTTTCTACTACGTTAATTTCTACAGCACCTGTTTCTTTTAATAAAGAAGTTAATTCGTCTTCATTGTTATGTACAGGGATTTCCATTAAAAAATGGTCATCTGTAGTTCTTGGATCTGGATTTTCTGCTTCTTTAAACGGCCATATTCTACTTCTCATATAAAAAGTAATAACCATTAAGTGAGCCGCAAAAAATATCGTTAATTCAAACATAATTGGCACAAATGCTGGCATATTTAACCACCATGAAAAGTTTGTTTTTCCACCAATATCTTGAGGCCAATCTTGAATCATCATATAATTAGTCATCCAAATAGCAACGCCTAATCCAGTAATTCCGTAGATAAATGCAGTGATTGCTAAACGCGTTGGAGCTAATCCCATTGCTTTGTCTAATCCATGAACTGGAAAAGGACAAAATACTTCTTCGATATGATGATTTGCTGCTTTTACTTTCTTAACAGCGTCAAGAACAACTTCATCATCATTATAAAATGCGTGTATAACTTTATTACTCATGATTTCCGTCTCTTAATTTTTTATAATTCTCTCCTGAAGATTTCAAGATTGTTTTAACTTCTGCTTGTGCAATTACTGGGAAAGTTCTTGCATACAATAAAAATAATACAAAGAAGAAGCCAATAGTTCCAATAAAGATACCAACGTCTATAAAAGTTGGTTCAAAACGCCACCATGTAGATGGTAAATGTCCTTTACTTAATACAATTGCGATAATATCAAAACGCTCAAACCACATTCCGATGTTAATTGCAATAGAAATAATAAAAGACCAGATAAAACTTCTTCTTACTTTTTTAAACCACAATGCTTGTGGGATAATAATGTTAAAGATAATCAACGACCAAAATGCCCATGCATAAGGTCCAGTTGCTGCTCCAACAGACATGTATGTGTAATTCTCGTAAGGAGAACCTGTATACCAAGCAATAAAGAATTCTGATGCATAAGCAACAGCTACAATACCACCTGTTAAGATAATTACAATATTCATATACTCTACGTGTAAACGAGTGATGTAATTTTCTAAATTAGTTACTTTTCTCATAATTCCTAACAACGTTTGTACCATTGCAAATCCAGAAAAGATTGCACCTGCTACGAAATAAGGAGGAAAAATTGTTGAGTGCCAACCTGGATTAATTGATGTTGCGAAATCCATTGATACAATTGTATGTACAGAAAGTACTAATGGAGTTGCTAAACCAGCTAATACTAAAGATACTTCTTCAAAACGTTGCCAATCTTTTGCTCTTCCAGACCATCCAAAAGATAATAAAGCGTAAATTTTCTTTTGAAATGGTTTTACAGCTCTATCTCTAATCATTGCAAAATCTGGTAATAAACCTGTCCACCAGAAGACTAATGAAACAGATAAATAAGTTGATATTGCAAAAACATCCCATAATAAAGGAGAGTTAAAGTTTACCCATAAAGATCCAAATTGATTTGGAAGTGGTAAAACCCAATATCCATTCCATGGTCTTCCCATGTGAATAATTGGAAACAATCCTGCTTGAAAAACGGCAAAAATTGTCATTGCTTCTGCAGAACGGTTAATAGCCATTCTCCATTTTTGACGGAATAATAAAAGTACTGCTGAGATTAATGTACCAGCATGACCAATACCTACCCACCATACAAAGTTTGTAATATCCCAAGCCCATCCAATGTTCTTGTTCAATCCCCAAACTCCAATTCCTGTTCCTACAGTGTAGAAAATACATCCAAACCCCCATAACATTGCTGCTAAAGAAATATAAAATGCTATGTACCAGTTTTTATTTGCTTTACCTTCTATTGGCTTTGCAATATCTTCGGTAATATCGTGGTAACTTTTATCACCTAGTACTAATGGTTCCCTAATGGGTGCTTCGTAATGAGACATATTTATTACTTAGTTTAAATCTTTATTTGTTTAAAAGTTGAACGTTTAAAAGTTGCATGCTTCAAAGTAAATAGCCTTTAATTGCTTGTTCTTTCTGACGTTCTAACTCATTTACGCTTCGTTTGTGTTATTTACTTTTACTTGATACACTACGTTTGGTCTTGTACCAATATAATCTAACACGTGGTATGCTCTTTTATCTTCTTTTAAATGTGCAACTGCATCATCTGGATTGTTTACATCTCCAAACACCATTGCTCCTGTTGTACAAGCAGATGAACATGCTGTTGCAAATTCGCCTGTTTCAATTTTCCTACCTTCTCTTTTAGCTTTCAAAATAGTAGCTTGTGTCATTTGAATACACATAGAACATTTTTCCATAACTCCTCTAGAACGAACTGTAACATCTGGGTTTAATACCATTTTTCCATATTCGTTGTTCATGTTAAAGTCAAACTCTTTGTTGTCTGAATAATTGAACCAGTTAAATCTACGAACTCTGTATGGACAGTTGTTTGCACAATATCTTGTTCCTACACAACGGTTGTATGCCATTTGATTTTGACCTTGACGACCATGTGAAGTTGCCGCAACC
This sequence comes from Polaribacter sp., assembly GCA_029238315.1. Lineage (GTDB taxonomy): Bacteria > Bacteroidota > Bacteroidia > Flavobacteriales > Flavobacteriaceae > Polaribacter. The sequence goes on from JAQWGI010000029.1 coordinate 3,164, forward strand.
GGACAAACAGTTTCACAAGGTGCTTGATTACAATGCTGACACATCATTGGTTGGAATGCAACTGTAGGATTTTCTGCTTCAGTTTCTATCGTTGCGAATAAATCTCCACCACTTAGCTCAAGAACTTTCTCTGCATATTTTCTCTCTAGATCTTTTGTTGCAATATTTGGGTATTTTTTTGAAAATTCTTCAATTGTAATTTTCCCCTCTTTTGCACCAACTTCCTCTACTTCAGAAGAATAATATCTATCAATACGCAACCAGTGCATATCTCTACCAACTCTAACCTCATCTTTACCAACAACAGGAACATTGTTTTCTGCATGACATGCAACCACACAAGCTCCACATCCTGTACATGATGTTAAATCAATTGATAAGTTAAAGTGGTGTCCAATACTTCTATCTTTTTCGTCCCAAAGGTTTACAGAATTAGCTTCTATTTCTTTGTGGTTTAAAGATGCTGTTGATGGCTTGTTCCAAGTATGCTTTGGATCTGCATTACTTGTAACTTGCTTTAAAGTAGCTTGCTTTAAGATATCATTTCTTCCTGCAATTGTTTTTTGTACTTGTGTACAAGCAAATTTGTGCGTTCCCGTAGTTTTTTCTATAGTAACATTTGCTTGAATATGATTTGAATTGAAGTATAATGGATATGCATTAACTCCAACTTTCATGGCATCTTTTAAGTTCTGCGTTCTTCCATAACCTAAAGCCAATCCAATAGAACCTTTTGCTTGTCCTGGCTGAATCATTACTGGAATGTTAGAAACAGTAACTCCATTAACTGTTACATTAGCATACTGACCATTTATTGCGCCATTATCTTTAACAGGGTTAGAGAAACCAAGTTCTCTAGCATCTGGCATAGACATTGTAATGTAATTATCCCAAGAAGCTCTTGTTAACGGATCTGGCAACTCTTGTAACCATGGATTGTTTGCTTGCTTACCATCTCCTAAAGCAGTAGATGTAAACAGGTTTAATTCCATTTTTGAAGATTTCGTTGATCTCTTTAAAGCATTTGCTGCACCAGAAAGGTCTACAGATTTTGGTGAAATTGATTTTGAAACTGTTTTTGTAAACACTCCATCATGCAATGCTTGATTCCAAGATTTTCCACCTAATATATTTGAAGCCCAAAAAGCTTTTAAATAATCGTAGTATGAAGTAGTACTTCCAGACCATTTTAACAACACATCTTGTAATTGACGTGAATTAAATAATGGCTGAATCGTTGGTTGCACCAAACTATATACTCCTGCAGTTAAACTTACATCTCCCCAAGACTCTAAAAAGTGAGACATTGGCAATGCAAATTCTGTTGCACTGGCAGTTTCGTCTAATTGATCTGAAAGCGCTACAGATAGTTTTAACTTACCTACTTGCTCTTTAAAATCACTTCCGTTTGCTAAAGCGTAAACCGGATTTACATTGTGAGTAATTAATCCTTTTACTTTACCATTTTTCATATCTGCTACTAATTGCGCAACATCAGCATCATTACCTTGTCTGATATTGTTGGTTGTAGCGGTATTCATTACATCACTTTGTAAGGCAATGTTAATTGCCATCGCAATTATTTGAGCATTTTTATCATTTAAACCAGTTACAACAACTGCTTTAGAACCTGCAACTTTTAACTCTTTTGCTGCACTTTTTACAGCTGCATCTACTGGTGTAGATTTAGATGGCAAGTTTTGATCGGTTACTGCATTGTATAAATTAATCAATGCAAATACCTGATCAGATGGCTTTAAAACAACTCTCTTATCTGCATTTGCACCAGTTAACGTCATGTTAGACTCAAATTGAATAAGTCTTGACATTTTACCGTTTTCTGGTTTTCTACCTGCCGCAAAACTTTTATCATAACCACCTTGCCAATCTCCTAAGAAATCTGCTCCAACTGATACAATTGTTTTTGCAACATCAAAACGGTAAGTTGGCAAAGAACGTGATCCATAAAAAGCTTCAAAAGCATCTAATGCACCAGATTCAGAAACAGCATCATACACAACGTGCTTTACGTTAGGATATGCTTTTGTAAATTCTGATATAATTTTTTCTGCTGAAGGACTTGCTAAAGTTCCTGTTAAAAGAACAACACCTTCATTGGCAGTTTTTAATTCATTTAATTTTTTTGCAATTTGATTATCAGCATCATCCCACGTTAAAAAAGAAGCGCTGTCTTGAGGCTCTTTCAATCGTAATTGATTGTCATATAAAGACAATACAGATGCCTGAACTCTTGCATTGGTTGTTCCGTTTGCTTCTTTGTTTGGCATTACTAAAATAGGACGACCTTCTCTAGTTTTTACCAAGATATTTGCAAAATCATAACCATCTGCAATTGTTGTTGCATACCAGTCTGCTACGCCCAAAATAGTATCATCTGGCTTAACAATGTAAGGAATTGATTTCCTTACAGGACCTTCACAGGCTGCTAAAGACGCTGCTGCGGTTGTAAACCCCACATATTTTAAGAAATCTCTTCTTGTTGTAGAGGATGCCTCTAAAGTTTCTTTATCTCCTAAAAACTCATCTGTTGGAATTTCTTCTACAAACTCATTTTTACTTAGCGTTTCAACAATAGAACTTTCTTTAAGTTCTTCAACACTTTGCCAGTATTTTTTGTTTGAAGCCATGTATCTCTATTTTTTTATTTAATGATTTAAAGATTGAAAAAACACTCTTTAATATTTTAATTTTTATTTATTGAATTAGTAATGACACTTACCACACTCTTTACCACCTAACTGAGCAACTGTTACAGTTTCAACTCCGTATTTCTTAGAAAGCTCTTCGTGTATTTTAGTGTAATATTCATTTCCATTAACATCTACTTTTGTTTCTTTATGACAATCAATACACCAACCCATTGTTAATGGAGAAAACTGATATACTTCATCCATCGTTTCAACTGGACCATGACATGTTTGACATTTTTGACCACCAACTGTAACGTGCTGTGAATGATTAAAATATGCGAAATCTGGTAAATTATGTACTCTTACCCATTTAATTGGTTTTGTTTCTCCAGTGTATTCTAAATTCTCAGGATCCCAGCCAGCTGCATCATACAACTTAGCAATTTCCTTATCTAATTCATTTTTACCATAAACAGCGCCATTGTAATCCATTTTAGTGTCTTCTGAAACTTCAGAAATATTCTTATGACAATTCATACAAACATTTGCTGACGGAATACCCGATGTTTTACTGTGTTTTGCTGATGAATGACAGTACTGGCAATCTATTTTATTATCTCCTGAATGTATCTTGTGCGAAAATGCAATTTCTTGAATTGGCATATAACCTTTATCTACTCCAACACCCGAAAGCAATCCAAAGCCAACATATGCAGATGTTAATGCTAAAAATATCACTAAAAGTACATGTAAAAATGCATTCTTCTTAAAGCCAATCCAAATATCTTTTAAATTAGATGCAATACCTGGAGTTTTCGGCGCTCCTTTTAACTCGCTTATTATTTTTAATAAACTCGCTACAATTAAAACACCAACTACAATAACTGCAATTAAAATATAAATCAACCAAGGTGACGCTTCTTTTTCTACAGCTACTGTTGCCTGAGCTCCAGAAGCAGCAGCTGCTGCTTTTTTAGGATCACCTACTGTTGTGTAATAAAGGATATCTTCAATATTCTTATCCGATAACATAGGAAAAGATGACATTGGAGAACCATTGTACTCTTCAAAAATTGCAATTGCATCTGCATCTCCAGAAGCTCTTAACGCATTGTTATCTTTAATCCATGAGATTAACCAATCTGCTTCTCGGCGCTCTAAAACGTTACCAAGAGCTGGCCCCACAAACTTCTTATCTAACTTATGACAAGAAGAACATAAAGATTTAAATAATTTTCTACCTTCTGCTTGCCTTTCTGTGTCTACAGCATCTTGTGCCTGAACTGAAAAACTCATCGCAAAAAATAAAAGGAAAGTAAAACTTTTTAGTAGTAATCTCTTTGGTTGACTGTGTTTGTTCACACTTTTCATACTATAAAATATAAATTTTCTATCTAGTTTGGTGCTTGTAAATAATTCAAAAATATAACTATTGATTATTTTAAAGCACTACAAAAATAGTACATATCTCTAAATTTTGAAATGCTAATAGAGTCTTAATTTACAATTTATATTAATTCTAAATAACGCGAAATACTAAATGAATCAGTAACAAGTTCTTACTTTTGTGTAAAATTTTAAAAATGACGCATACAAAACCACTTTTTATCAGTTTTTTATTTACAATTGCATTTAGTATTTCAAGTATTTACGCTCAAACAAAAACAACCGAAGAAGTAAAATCTCTTCTTGAAAAGAAAATTGAATACAACAAAAAAAATGGATACGGATTTAGAATTCAACTAGACAATGGCTTAGAAACAACTATTAAGACAACTGAAAGTGAATTTCAATTAATATTTCCAGAAATTAAAACCTATATCGTTTTTGAAACTCCAGATTGGAAAATTCAAATTGGAGATTACAAAACAAGACTAGAAGCAGACAAAGTTTTAAATGAGGTTAAATTAAAGTTTCCTCTAGCTATTATTGTTCCTAGATAAAAGAAAAATATTAAAACTAAAAAAGGAGCGAATTATCGCTCCTTTTTTTATAATTTAAAATTGATACTACTTCAATTTCTTTTTAACTTCTACTTCTTGATAAGCTTCAATAATATCATTTTCTTTGATATCGTTATAACCTTTAACCTGAAGACCACAATCATATCCTTTAGCCACTTCTTTTACATCGTCTTTAAAACGCTTTAATGATGTTAAAGTACCTGTATGAACTACAATTCCGTCTCTAATTACTCTAATTAATGAGTTTCTAAAGATTTTACCACTTGTTACCATACAACCTGCAATGTTACCAACTTTAGAAATCTTGTAAACTTCTCTAATTTCTACATTACCTGTTACTTCTTCTTTAATTTCTGCAGATAACATGCCTTCCATCGCATCTTTTAGATCGTTTATAGCGTCATAAATAATTGAGTAACTTCTAATATCTACCTCTTCTTTATCTGCTACAACTCTTGCATTTCCTTGCGGACGCACATTAAACCCAATTACAATTGCATCAGAGGCCGATGCTAATAAAACGTCAGATTCTGTAATTGCTCCAACACCTTTGTGCAGAATATTAACCTGAATTTCTTCTGTTGATAATTTCTGGAAAGAATCTGTTAAGGCTTCTACAGAACCATCTACATCTCCTTTTAAGATAATGTTTAATTCTTTGAAATCTCCTAATGCAATTCTTCTTCCAATCTCATCTAACGTTAATGTTTTCTGAGTTCTTACAGATTGCTCACGTTGTAATTGAGATCGTTTAGATGCAATTTGTTTTGCTTCTCTTTCATCTTCAAATACATTAAATTTATCTCCAGCTTGTGGCGCGCCATCCAATCCTAAAATTGAAACTGGTGTTGACGGACCCGCAACTTCTAAATTGTTTCCTTTATCATCAAACATTGCTTTTACTTTACCGCTGTTTTTTCCAGCAAGCATGTAATCACCAATTTTTAAGGTTCCGGCCTGCACTAAAATTGTAGTAACATAACCTCTACCTTTATCTAATAATGCTTCAACAACCGCTCCGTTTGCAATTTTATTAGGATTTGCTTTCAACTCTAAAATCTCTGCTTCTAACAATACTTTTTCTAGAAGTTCTTCAACTCCTTGACCTGTTTTTGCAGAAATATCTTGTGATTGAATGTTTCCTCCCCACTCTTCTACTAATAAATTCATAGTAGAAAGTTGTGTTTTTACATTGTCTGGATTTGCATTTGGTTTATCAACTTTATTGATGGCAAATATAATCGGAACTCCTGCAGCTTGTGCGTGAGAAATTGCCTCTTTGGTTTGTGGCATTACGTCATCATCCGCAGCAACAACAATAATAACCAAATCTGTAACCTGAGCCCCACGCGCACGCATTGCGGTAAACGCCTCGTGACCAGGTGTATCTAAAAATGCTATTTTTTGATCTCCAACCTTAACAGAATACGCACCAATATGCTGTGTAATTCCTCCAGATTCTCCTTCAATAACATTTGCTTTTCTTATATAATCTAACAAAGAAGTTTTACCATGATCTACATGCCCCATTACCGTAATAATTGGTGCACGCGTTTCTAAGTCTTCATCTTTATCTTCTATCTCTACAATAGCTTCTTCTACTTCTGCCCCAACAAATTCTACTTTGTAATTAAACTCTTCTGCAACAATAACAAGTGTTTCTGCGTCTAAACGCTGATTCATAGTTACCATCATTCCAAGAGACATACATGCAGAAATAATATCAATAACAGGAACCCCCATCATCGTAGCAACTTCACTTACTGTAACAAATTCTGTTGCTTTTAAAATTTTACTTTCTGCAGCTGCAATTTCCTGATCCATTTCAGACTGATGTCTGTGCTGGTCTCTTTTATCTCTACGATATTTTGCACCTTTACCTTTACTAGATTTACCCTGAAGTCTTTCTAGCGTTTCACGCACTTGTTTTTGTACTTCTGCTTCTGTTGGTTCCTCTTTTTTAACTGCTGGTCTTGCTGCACCTCTTCCTTTAAAACCACCTCTATTGTTTCCTCCTGCTCCTCTACCGGCATTTCTACCAGGATTGTTTCTGTTATTGTTTGCCGGCTTAACAATTCTTTTTCTTTTTTTCTTAGGATCGTTAGCGCCTCCTTTATTATCAGATGCTTTTGGATCTGGTTTCTTCTTCTTTGGTTTTTCAAATTGCTTTAAATCAATTTTCTGACCAGTAATTTTAGGACCGTCTAGTTTTTTATATTTTGTAGTAAGTTTTTCAGCGTTTTCTGGAGTAACCTCAACTTCAACAACTGGAGCTTCTTCTTTAACTACTTTTTTAACTTCTACTGCTTTTGGAGCTTCAACAACTTCTTTGGCTTCTGCTTTAGGCTTCGCTTCTTCCTTTGGTTTTTGGGTTGTTTCTTTTTTAGCAACTACTTTTTCTTCAATCTTTTTCTCTTCAGGTTGCGCTACTTTAGCCACCTCTTCTTCTGAAGGCTTTTCTACTTCTTTCGGGCTTTCTTTTTTAGTAGAAGCTGGATTGATATCTATTTTACCAACCGTTTTAAACTCTAGCTTTTCTGCTTTTGCTTTTAAAACCTCTTTCTTAGCTTCATCTTCTAAACGTTTTTTCTCTAGCTTAGCTTCCAATTCTAATCGTATGGCTTCTTTCTCTTTTCGCTTCTCTTCACCAACTTCTTTAGAAGCTGCTTTTTTAGTTTTGTCTGTTTGAAAACCATCAAGTAGCACTTGATATACCTCACCAGATATTTTAGTAGTTGGACGCGCTTCAATATCGTGTCCATTTTTCGATAAATGTTCTACTGCTCTATCTAGAGAAATGTTTAATTCTCTTAAAACTTTATTAAGCCTCGTTGTTTTGCCTTCAGCCATATATTTTTATTGTTTTGCCTTTAAAGAAAATACACTTTATACTTGGTATAGTTATATTCTCCGAATAATTTATAAGTATCTAATTAATGTAAATTAATCTTCAAACTCTTCTTTTAATACTTTTTGAACCTCTAAAATTGTTTCCTCTTCTAAATCTGTTCTTTTTAGTAATTCTGCTACGTCTTTATCTAACACGCTTCTTGCAGTATCTAAACCTATCTTTTTAAGTTCATCAATTACCCATCCTTCTATTTCATCAACAAATTCTGTCAACTCTACATCTTCATCTTCAATTCCTTCTCTTTGCACATCAATTTCATAACCTGTTAATTGACTTGCTAAACGGATATTTACACCACCTTTACCAATTGCTTTAGAAACTTCTTCTGGCTTTAAAAACACATTTACACGTCCTTTTTTACCGTCTACTACTTCTTCTGCTGGTTTAATTTCCATAGAAACTATTTTTGCAGGACTTAATGCTCTTGCAATAAACAGTTGTTCGTTTTTAGTATAGTTGATTACATCAATATTTTCATTTCCTAATTCACGAACAATTCCATGAATACGAGAACCTTTCATTCCAACACAAGCTCCAACAGGATCAATTCTATCGTCATAAGAATCTACTGCTATTTTTGCTTTTTCTCCAGGAATTCTAGCAACGCCTTCAATGGTAATTAACCCATCAAATACTTCAGGGATTTCTTGTTCAAATAATTTTACTAAGAAGTTTGGCGATGTTCTCGATAAAATTATTGCAGGTTTTGTACCTCTTAATTCTACCGTTTTAATGACACCTCTTACAGAATCTCCTTTTCTAAAAAAGTCTGAACGAATTTGCTCGCTTTTTGGCAACACCAATTCATTTCCTTCATCGTCTAATAAAATAACAGCATTGTGTCTAATATGGTGTACTTCTGCACTATAAATCTCGCCTTCTAAATCTTTAAATTGCTTAAAGATATTTGTACTATCATGCTCTTGAATTTTAGAAATTAAATTCTGACGCAGTGCTAATATAGCTCTTCTTCCTAAATCTATCAACTTTACTTCTTCAGAAACATCTTCACCAATTTCAAAATCTGGCTCAATTCTTCTCGCTTCAGCTAATTCAATTTCTTCATTATCGTCTTCAGAAAATCCATCTGCTACAACAACTCTATTTCTCCAAATCTCTAAATCTCCTTTATCTGGGTTGATAATGATATCAAAATTATCATCTGACCCAAACTTACGCTTCAACGCAGCTCTAAAAACCTCTTCTAAAATAGACATTAATGTTACTCTGTCTATACTTTTATTATCTTTAAATTCTGAGAATGAATCAATTAAATCTATATTTTCCATTAAACTCTTTTATTAAAAAATTATCTTCACTTTTGCTTCTATAATATCTTGGTATGCAATTGTTGCTGTTTTTTCTACAGTAACCTTACCTTTCCCTACTGGCTTAGGCTCTCTTGCCTTCCAAGTTAAAACAATATCATCTTTATTAACTTCTGATAGAGTTCCTTCTATTTTTTGATCGTGTAACTTAACAGATAAAACTCTATTAAGATTTTTAACATATTGCCTTTTCACCTTTAAAGGCTCTGCAATATCTGGCGAAGTAACTTCTAAAGAAAAATCTTCTTCTTCTCTATCAAAATTACCATCAATGCTTCTACTAATTCTGATGCACTCACTTAAAGGAACCCCTGTATCTCCATCAATAATTATACTGATTTTATTACCAGGTAAAAAAGACAATTCAATTAAATACAAAGCTTGGTTTTCTGCCAATGCTTCCTCTACTAAATCTTGTACTTTTTTTTTATCCATTTGTGATATAAAAAGAGGGGCTTACTAAGCCCCTACATTTTTCTTTTACGTTATTTCGCTGCAAATATACTAACTTATTCATAAATACCCAAATAGCTTGCCATCAAATATTATTTTCAGTAAAACAATCGTGTACAAATTACTTTTGCACTTGAAGTAGTTTTTATAAAACTGAGAAAAGTCGAGTAAAAAGTATAAAAAAGCAAAACCTCACTATTTCTAGTGAGGTTTTTTGTTGGCCTACAAGGACTCGAACCTTGAATGTCGGTACCAAAAACCGGTGTGTTGCCAATTACACCATAGGCCAATTGCGGGTGCAAATTTAATTCAAACTTTTAATTCTGCAAATATTTTTTGTGTT
>JAQWGI010000026.1 GCA_029238315.1 Polaribacter sp.
CGTTGCCTGTAATTTAAGAAAAGCCGAAAACCGAATGAAAATATATAAAGCGAATCGAAAAGGATTTATCATATATCTACTAATTGGCTCTCTGATTTTACCAATAGTTGTTTTCTTTCTTGATAAGAATACTTTCACGGAAAGACCTTTTATTCTTTTACCTATATTGAGTCCATTAGCTTTAATATTTTGGATTTATTTTGACACATCTTATAAAATTGAAAATAATGAATTGATTTATCGCTCTGGATTTTCAAGAGGAAAAATCGGAATTCCAAACATAAAGGAAATAGTTAAAGGAAAAACTATGTGGAGCGGAATAAAACCAGCATTAGCGAGAAATGGACTTATTATAAAATTCAATAAATATGACGAAATTTATATTGCGTCTGAAAATAATAATGAATTGATTTCTGACTTACTAAAAGTGAATTCTGAAATAAAAATAACGGAATGAAAATTTGACCGAATAAAAACTACTGACAACAAAGAACTGAGCTAAAAAACAACCTTTTTCTTCGTTAAATTTATTCATTATTATTCTAGGCTCATAATTCTATTGATTAATATTTTGAGCTTTCATTTTATATTTTAAACTTTAATTATTTAGACAATACAGAAACATAAGTCTCATCATAAGACAACCCAGATTTTGCGATAGCAAAACTTTGTTTTAACAACTTATTAGAAACCACTATCAATGCTTTTTTTACACTTACTTACCCGTAAGAAAAAATATATACATAAATAAATCTACTTTAAAAGCAATTTCAAAAACTACCTTCAACTAAAAAAATGTATTTTTAGTGTTTACAACTGTCACAAATTTAAAACCGTTTTGTCTATAGAGTAGAAATGTTTCATTGAAAGAAAACAACACACATATTAACCAACTGTTAGTACGCTGTAAAAAAGGAAATAATGCTGCACAAATGCAAATTTATAGAGCCTATTACAAAGCGATGTACAACACATCGTTAAGAATACTTAAAGATGAGTTTGAAGCAGAAGACATAATGCAAGAAGCATTTTTAACTGCCTTTACAAAGTTAGATTCGTTTATTGGAGAGGTTACCTTTGGTGCCTGGCTAAAACGAATTGTGATTAATAAAAGCTTAACGCAATTAAAGAAAAACAACAAGTACCAAGATGTAAAATTGGAAGTATTATCAGCCACAAATATAGATGGTGAAGCACCTATTAATTATGCTGATTTGCAAGCCAACAAAGTAATAGAAACCTTAAATTCTTTAAAAGACAATTACAGAATTATATTGAATTTAAACCTAATTGAAGGGTACGATTATGAAGAAATCGCTGAAATATTAAGCATCACAAACGAAAATGTAAGAACCACCGTTTCAAGAGCTAAAAAGAAACTAAAGCAGTTACTAGTTTTAGAAACTGCATAAATAAAACCTAGATGAAAGATCAATTAAACACTTTTTTTAAAGACAACAACTTTGATGTTGATGTACCAAAGCTTGGTCATTTAGATCGATTTGAAAAACGTTTACATCCACAGGAAAAGAAAAGAACTTTTTCTTATAAATGGATCAGTGTTGCTGCATCAGTAATTTTATTAGTTGGTATTTGGATGGGTTCTAACTTAACAGATAACACATTAATTTTAGCAGATGTTTCACCAGAAATGAAAGAAACAGAAACTTTTTTTGTAAGCACAATTCAACAAGAGCTAAAGCAAATAGAAAAATATAGAAATACAACGACAGAAAAAATTATTGAAGACGCCCTAAATCAATTAGAAAAACTAGAAGATACATACAACGAACTGGTAATAGCTCTTAACGAAAGTTTTAATGACAGACGTGTTGTATTTGCAATGATAAATAACTACCAACGCAGAATAGAAATTTTACAAGATCTATTGGCACAAATAGATACATTAAAAAAACTTAAAACCAATTATAATGATGAAATCTACATTTAAAATAACAATTCTTCTTTTTTTAATCCCCCTTATAGGTTTTGCAAATACAGATCCAAAGCAAGAAAAAAGCAAAACTATTAAAAAAGAATATTCAGTAAATAGAGACGCTACAGTTATAATTGACAATAAATATGGCGCTATTAACATAACTACCTGGAATGAAAATCGTGTAGAAATTACCGTAAAAATCACTGTAAAAGGCAATAACATGAGTACTGTAGAAAAGAAACTACAAAGTATTGATGTAGATTTTAATGCGAATTCCAGTGAGGTTTCTGCAAAAACTAGATTTAATAATTCTGGTAGTCGTTGGAGTTTTTGGGGCAACAATAATAATTTAAGTTACCAAGTAAATTATACAATTAAAATGCCTGTTTCAAATAATGTAACTCTAGACAACGATTATGGAACTATTTTGATTGATCAAATAAACGGAAGAACAGCCATTAATTGTGATTATGGAAAACTATTGATTGGAGATTTAAACAATTCAGCTAATACCATTAATATTGATTATTGTAACGGATCTTCTATTGGTTTTATGAAAGCTGGTTTGATCAATGCAGATTACTCAAAAATTACCGTAGATAAAACAGACAATATTAAGATCAATTCAGATTATTCTACAATTAATATTGGTACTGTAAATACCGTTGATTATAATACAGATTATGGAAGCGTAAACGTAGATGATGTGCAAGATATTACAGGAAATTCTGATTATGCAAGCATTCGTATAGGAACTGTTGCTAAAAACCTAAATTTAAAAGCCGATTATGGTTCTATTAAAATTAAAGAATTAGCAAACGGATTTAATATAGCAGAAATCTCTAGTGAGTACGCAGGGATTACTATTGGTACCAAAACAAACAATAACTTTAATTTTATTATGAATCTTCAATATGCAGGATTTAGATACAACAAAAGCAATGTTGATATCTTTAAAAGCATTGAAAAAAATTCTAAAAAATATTATGAAGGAAATTACGGAAAAGGCAACAACAATTCTAAATTAATTATTAAATCGCAGTACGGCAGTGTTAACTTAAAAGAAATATAAACCAACAATAATAAATCAAAAAAAATATGAAAAAATTAATCTTAACAAGTATAGTTTTAACCATAACTTTATCTGTAAATGCACAAAGTTGGTGGAATCATAAAAAAGTAAGAGGTAACGGAAATGTTATTTCAGAAATAAGAAAAACATCAGATTATAAAACAATAAGTTCAGCTGGTAATTTTGATGTAAAATTAGTTGAAGGAACAGAAGGTAATATTACTTTAAAAGGAGAAGAAAACCTTATGAGTTATATTATTACAGAAGTAAAGAGAGGACAATTAACCATTAAAGTTAAGAAAAATACAAATATTAAATTGACTAAAAAATTTATAATTACTGTTCCGTTCAACAATATTGATGGAGTAGCTCTAGCGGGCTCTGGAGACATGACCAACTCTGGCACTATTAAATCTAACGATTTTAAAGTGTCGTTAGCAGGTTCTGGTGATATAGATTTAAAAGTTGATGCTAATAAAATTAAAACAAGCATAGCGGGTTCTGGAAATATTAAGTTAGATGGAAACGCTAACAATTTGAGCTGTTCTGTTGCAGGTTCTGGAGACATTATAGCATACGGATTAAAAACTAAATCGGTATCTGTGAGTGTAGCAGGATCTGGAAATGTTAGTACAACAGTTAGCGAAAGTATTACAGTTAGAACTGCCGGTTCTGGATCTGTTTATTATAAAGGGAACCCTGATAAAATAGATAGTAAATCTGCTGGTTCTGGAAGCGTTGTTAACAGAAATTAAAATATGACATTAAAAAAAGCCTCGAAAATTTCGAGGCTTTTTTAGTTAATCTTTTCTGTATTGAGAAGACAGTTCAAATACTTTTTCAAGAATCTTTTTATCTTGTTCTTCAAAATCTAAATTTCTTCGTTTTAAAACAACCGCTGCAACTTCAAATACTTTTGGTAATTGATAGGTAGAAAAACCAGATGCGCCGCCCCAACTAAAAGACGGAATAAAATTTCTAGGAAAACCACTTCCAAAAATATTAGCACTAACACCAACAACAGTACCTGTATTAAACATCGTATTAATTCCGCATTTAGAATGATCTCCCATTATTAATCCACAAAATTGCAAACCGGTTTTTGCAAATCGCTCAGTTTCATAACTCCAAATTCTTACCTCAGCATAATTGTTTTTTAAATTTGAGTTGTTAGAATCTGCACCAATATTACACCATTCTCCAAGCACAGAATTCCCTAAAAATCCTTCATGTCCTTTATTAGAATAACCAAATAAAACCGAATTATTAATTTCCCCAGCAACTTTACAAAAAGGGCCTAATGTGGTTGCTCCATAAATTTTTGCACCCATTTTAACTACCGAATTTTCACACATTGCAAATGGTCCTCTAATTAAACTTCCTTCTAAAATCTGTGCATCTTTGCCGATATAAATTGGTCCGTCAGTTGCATTAAGTGAAGCATATAAAACGCTTGCTCCTTCTTCAATAAAGATATTTTCTTTATTGATTGCGTGAATTCCTGGTGGAATTTCTTGTGATGTTCTGTCTTCTGTTAAGAAATCAAAATCTAATTGAATTGCTTTATCGTTTAATGAGAAAATATCCCAAGTATTTTTTATTTGCAACAATTCTTCTTCAAATTCAATTTGTTGGTAGGTAGAAAAATCTACTTCTTCTTGAGAATCTGTTGTGTAAAAAGCAATCACTGTATCGCCTTTAAAAAGTGCTTCATTTTCAGACAAGTTTGTTACTTTTTCAACAAGTTTTGGAGTTGGTAAATATGAAGCATTAATTAAAATGTTTTGCTCCAACTCTACCATAGGATATTTTTCTTCTAAATATTCTTCTGTAATTGTTGTGGTTGTTAACCCAAGGTGTTTTTCCCATTTTTCTCTAATGGTTAAAATTCCAACTCTAATATCTGCAACGGGTCTTGTATATGTAAAAGGTAGCAATGCATTTCTAACATCACTATCAAATAAAATGTAGTTCATTCTTGTAAAAGCTTTTTACAAATATAAAGCAAAAAAGCCGAAGCTTACTGAAATAAATTCAGCACAAGTGCTTCGACTTTTTTAGAATATCTAGTGTAATTTATTTACTCAAATACATTTTACGTCTTGCGTACAAATCGTAAAACGCATCGTCTTTTAAACTATCAATAAATAAAATACTTTCTCCAGTTGATTTCATTTCTGGACCTAAATTTTTATTTACATTCGGAAACTTATCAAAAGAAAAAACAGGTTGTTTTATTGCATATCCTTCTAATTGTGGATTGAATTTAAAGTCGGTAACTTTTTTCTCACCTAACATAACTTTAGTAGCATAATTCACATATGGTTCTTTGTATGCTTTTGCTATAAAAGGAACCGTTCTTGACGCTCTTGGATTGGCTTCAATAATATAAACGATGTCGTTTTTTATAGCAAACTGAACATTTATCAATCCAACCGTTTTTAATTCTCTTGCAATTACTTTTGTATGATCTTTAATTTGTTGCAATACTAAATCACCTAAATTAAAAACTGGCAAGGTTGCGTTTGAATCTCCAGAGTGAATTCCACATGGTTCAATATGCTCCATAATTCCGATGATGTATACATTCCCATCAGCATCACAAATTGCATCTGCTTCTGCTTCAATAGCTCCATCTAAATAATGATCTAACAACAATTTATTTCCTGGCATTCCACGTAATAAATCAACAACATGCTCGATTAACTCTTCTTTGTTGATTACAATTTTCATTCCTTGGCCTCCTAACACATATGAAGGGCGTACTAAAATTGGAAAGTCTAATTCATCTGCCAACGCTAAAGCTTCGTCTGCAGTTTCTGCGATTCCAAATTCTGGATATGGAATGTTATTTTCTTTTAAAAGTGTAGAAAAACTACCTCTATCTTCAGCTAAATCTAGCGCTTCAAAAGAAGTTCCTATAATTTTTACTCCATATTTAGTTAACTTTTCAGCTAATTTCAAAGCGGTTTGCCCACCCAACTGCACAATTACACCTTCTGGTTTTTCATGTTTGATAATGTCATAAATATGTTCCCAAAAAACAGGCTCGAAATATAATTTATCTGCAGTATCAAAATCTGTAGAAACTGTCTCTGGATTACAGTTAATCATAATGGTTTCGTAACCACACTCTGCTGCAGCTAAAACTCCATGTACACAACAGTAATCAAATTCAATTCCTTGTCCAATTCTATTTGGTCCAGAACCTAAAACGATGATTTTTTTCTTATCAGAAACGACACTTTCATTATCTACATAACGTGTTCCGTCTGCAGTTTCAATATCGTTTTCAAAAGTTGAATAATAATAAGGTGTCATGGCTTTAAATTCAGCAGCACATGTATCAACTAATTTAAAAACTCTTTGAACTTTTAATTCTTCTCTTTTAGAATAAACTTGACTTTCTAAACATTTTAGCATATGCGCAATTTGTCTATCACCATATCCTTTTTGTTTAGCCTCTAGTAATAAATCGCGTTGAATAGTATCAATAGTATATGTTGAAATTTCTTTTTCTAACAGATATAATTCTTCGTATTGTTTTAAATACCACATGTCAATTTTTGTGATATCGTAAATCTGACTTAACGGAATTCCCATTGCAATTGCGTCATAAATTGCGAAAACTCTATCCCAACTTGCATTGGTTAATTTGTCTATAATTTGATTGTAATTTGTATAACCTTTTCCGTCTGCACCTAAACCATTACGTTTAATTTCTAAAGATTGTGTTGCTTTGTGTAATGCTTCTTGAAACGAGCGTCCAATTCCCATTACTTCTCCAACCGCTTTCATTTGCAATCCTAATGTTCTTTCAGAACCTTCAAATTTATCAAAATTCCAACGTGGTATTTTTACAATTACATAATCTAATGTTGGCTCAAATAAAGCAGAAGTAGATTTTGTTATCTGATTATCTAACTCATCTAATGTGTAACCGATTGCTAATTTTGTAGCAATTTTTGCAATTGGATATCCGGTTGCTTTACTAGCTAAAGCTGATGAACGAGAAACACGCGGATTAATTTCAATGGCAATAATTTCTTCTTGTTCATCTGGTGAAACTGCAAATTGCACATTACATCCACCCTCAAAATCTCCAATAGAACGCATCATATGTATCGCCATATCACGCATTCTTTGATATGTTTTGTCAGAAAGCGTCATTGCTGGAGCTACTGTAATTGAATCTCCAGTATGAATTCCCATTGGATCCATATTTTCAATAGAACAGATTATTACAACATTATCATTTCTATCACGTAGCAATTCTAATTCGTACTCTTTCCAACCCATCATGGCTTTATCAATCATCACTTCATGAATTGGTGATGCTTCTAAACCTCTACTTAACAATTCGTCAAAATCTTTTGGATCATATACAATAGAAGCTCCTGCTCCACCTAACGTGTATGAAGAACGAATTACTAACGGAAACCCAAACTCCTGTGCAATTTCTTTTCCTTTCAAAAATGATGTTGCTGTTGCTTGAGGCGCCATGGGAATACCTATTTTTAACATCAATTCTCTAAATTGCTCTCTATCTTCAGTTACATTAATTGCATCAATGTCTACACCAATCAATTCTACTCCAAAATCTTTCCAAATTCCTTTATCATCTGCTTCAATACATAAATTTAACGCAGTTTGCCCTCCCATTGTAGGTAAAACAGCATCAATTTGCGGATGCTCTTTTAAAATTTTTATGATAGATTTTGTGTTTAATGGCAACAAGTATACATGATCTGCCATTGAAGGATCTGTCATAATTGTTGCAGGGTTCGAATTAATTAAGATAGTTTCGATTCCGTCTTCACTTAACGATCTTAAAGATTGTGATCCTGAGTAGTCAAACTCACAGGCCTGACCGATAACAATTGGTCCAGAACCGATGATTAAAATAGATTTAAGTTCTTGTTTTTTAGGCATTTTAGAATGTATTGTGTTGTGTTGGTAAAAGTAAAAATTGCTTGGGTATAAAAAAAGGTGTTACTAAAAATAGTAACACCTTAATTATTAACAATTGTTAATCATTATTTCTTATGTCTTGTTTCTGTAGAAACAGATAATTTCTTTCTTCCTTTAGCTCTCCTTCTAGCTAATACTTTACGACCATTAGCAGAAGCCATTCTATCTCTGAAACCGTGTTTGTTTCTTCTCTTTCTATTTGATGGTTGGTAAGTTCTTTTCGGCATTACTTATGTTTTTAAATATCGTATTTTTGTTTGTTTTGCTTCGTAAGATTTTTCACCTACTAAAAGCGTGTGCAAATATACAACTACTTTTGTTTTTGACAAATACTATTTTAAAAAAAATAAAATATTTTTTTATTACTCAAGTCTAGCAATATTATTCTTCTTTTTTATTTGTCAAAACTTATAGAGTTAGTACTTTTGCGCAAACCTAATCACCATGAAAAATACCAAATACGTTTTTGTAACTGGAGGCGTAACATCATCACTAGGAAAAGGAATTATTGCTGCATCTTTGGCAAAACTCTTGCAAGAAAGAGGCTATTCTGTAACTATCCAAAAATTAGATCCTTACATTAATATAGATCCAGGAACTTTAAATCCGTATGAACATGGTGAGTGTTATGTTACTGATGATGGTGCAGAAACCGATTTAGATTTAGGACATTACGAGCGTTTTTTAAACATTCCTACTTCTCAAGCAAACAACGTTACAACAGGTAGAATTTATCAATCTGTTATAAACAAAGAGCGTAAAGGAGCTTTTTTAGGAAAAACAGTTCAGGTAATTCCGCACATTACAGACGAAATTAAACACAGGGTGCAAATATTAGGTGAAACTGGTAATTTTGATATTGTAATTACAGAAATTGGTGGAACCGTTGGCGATATAGAGTCATTACCTTATGTAGAATCGGTTCGTCAATTATTGTGGGAAAAAGGAGAAGAAAATGCCATTGTTATTCATTTAACATTGGTTCCTTATTTAGCTGCTGCTGGAGAGTTAAAAACAAAACCTACACAGCATTCTGTAAAAATGCTAATGCAAAGTGGTGTGAGTCCAGATATATTAGTATGTAGAACTGAACACGAAATTTCTGATGATATTAAACGTAAATTAGCATTATTCTGTAATGTTAAAAAAGAAGATGTTATTCAATCCATAGATGCAGATACCATTTACGATGTTCCAAACTTAATGTTTGAAGAAGGCCTAGATCAAGTAGTACTAAACAAATTGCACTTGTCTTCCGAGAAACAGCCACAATTAATTGAATGGAATAATTTTGTTCAAAAACACAAAAATCCAACTTCTGAAGTAGAAATAGGATTGATTGGTAAATATGTAGAATTACACGATTCTTACAAATCAATTACAGAAGCTTTTATACATGCTGGATCTTCTAATGAAACAAAAGTAAATGTTCGTTGGATTCATTCTGAAAGCTTAACACCTAAAAATGTAGAAAAAAAACTACAGGGTTTAAACGGAATTCTAGTTGCTCCTGGCTTTGGAGATAGAGGAATTGAAGGAAAAGTAAAATCTGTAAAATATGCTAGAGAAAATAACATCCCGTTTTTAGGAATTTGTTTAGGAATGCAAATGGCAGTAATTGAGTTTTCTAGAAATGTGATAGGTTTAAGCGATGCTTTTTCTACAGAAATGAAAAAGAATTGTAAAAACCCAGTCATCAACTTAATGGAAAGTCAAGAAAACGTTACAGAAAAAGGCGGAACTATGCGTTTGGGAGCTTGGGATTGTAAAGTTTTAAAAGATTCTAAAACTTATGACGCCTATAAATCAGAGATGATTAGCGAGCGTCACAGACATCGTTACGAGTTTAACAACGATTATTTAGCACAAATTGAAGAAGCAGGTATGAAAGCAACGGGTATAAATCCAAAAACTGGATTGGTAGAAGTTGTAGAACTTCCAAATCATCCGTGGTTTATTGGTGTTCAATATCATCCAGAATATAAAAGTACGGTGTTAAATCCACATCCATTATTTGTTGGTTTTGTAAAAGCTGCTTTAAAACAATCTAAAAAATAACCATGTAACAAATAGTAGAAAGCGCTGTCTAATTAATCAGAAAATAAATCGGTTTAATTTGGAACAGCATTTGAACTACAAGTACAATCAAAAATAAATAGCGTAAAATCGACTAAAAGCAGTTCGGTTTTGCTAAATTTGTCGGGTTTTCTTCAAAAGTTGAAAACAAAATGACAAGCTGACACTTAAGAACAATCAATGGAAAAAAAGAAATTTGACGCAAATTCGTTTATCGGAATATTATTATTGGGAGCTATTATGCTTTGGTTTATGTACGCTAACCAAGAAGAGCTTACAACAATAGAAAACACTACAGAATCTGTTACAGACGTTGTAAATGAAGCAACTACTCAAACACTTACTAACAATACAAACTCAGCAATAACAAACGATTCTATAAAAAATATTGCACTGCAAAATCAGTTAGGAGCATTTGCTTACGGAGCACAAACTGCTACTGAAGGAACTTCTGTTATTGAAAACGAATTATTAAAGCTAACAATTGATAATAAAGGTGGACAAATTATTGAAGCACTTGTAAAAACATACAAAACGCACGATTCTTTACCTTTATATATCATAAAAGATAAAAACGCATCTTTTAACATCAATTTCGGAACTACAGATAATAGAATTTTAAACACAAAAGACCTGTTATTTACACCAACACTTTCTAAAAACGGAGAGAATCAAATTCTTTCTATGAAATTGAAAGTTTCTGAAACACAGTTTTTAGAATACAGATACGAAATGAAACCAAACAATTATATGGTTGATTTTGCATTGCGTTCTCAAGGTTTAGGAAGCGTAATTAATGCTTCAAATACAATTAATTTAGACTGGAGTTTAAACGCGTTTAGAAACGAAAAAAGTTTATCCACAGAAAACATGTATTCTGAGTTAAAGTTTTTTACAGATGATGAAGACGATTACCTTTCTGCAAGTGGAGATGATAACGAAATTGTTGACGATGTAAAATGGGTGGCTTTTAAACAACACTTTTTTACTTCTATTTTAACTACAAAAACACCTTTTAACCAAGCTTCTTTAATTTCTAAGAACTTAGTAAAAGATGATAAAATTGATACTGTTTTTACAAAAGGATATCAATTAAGTGCGCCATTAGCTTTAAATAATGGCGAATTAAATTATAGCATGAACTGGTATTACGGGCCGGCAGATTACGAAATTTTGAAATCTTACACAGATCAAGAAAGCTTAGAAGAAGTAGTTGATTTAGGTTGGGGGATTTTTGGCGGAATTAACAAATACATTTTTGTACCAATCTTTGGATGGTTAAGCGGATTGATGTCTAACTACGGATTGATAATCATTTTAATGACCATTGTAGTTCGTATTTTAATGTCTCCGTTAGTATACAAATCGTATGTTTCTAGTGCTAAAATGAAAGTTATTCGTCCAGAATTAACTGCTATTAACGAACGTTTACCTGGAAAAGCAAATGCAATGAAACGTCAGCAAGAAACCATGGCTGTTCAGCGAAAAGCTGGAGTTAGCATGATGTCTGGCTGTATTCCTGCATTGTTACAAATGCCAATTTTCTTTGCATTGTTTCGATTTTTTCCATCAAATATAGAATTAAGACAAAAAGGATTTTTATGGGCAGATGATTTATCTTCTTATGACCAGGTAATACAATTACCATTTGCCATTCCTTTTTATGGAGATCATATTAGTCTGTTTCCAATCTTAGCTTCTGTTGCTATTTTCTTTTACATGAAAATGAACCAAAGTCAACAAGCAAACATGCAAGCACCTGCACAAGAAGGAATGCCAGACATGCAGAAGATGATGAAGTTAATGATTTACTTCTCTCCTATTATGATGTTGTTTTTCTTTAACAACTACGCAAGTAGTTTAAGTTTGTATTACTTTATTTCTAACTTACTAACAATTGTAATTATGTTGGTGATTAAGAACTATGTAATTGATGAAGATAAAATTCATGCACAAATTGAAGAAAATAAAAAACGTCCAGAAAAGAAGAAAAGTAAATTCAGAGAACGTATGGACAACGCGATGAAACAAGCGCAAGAACAACAAGCACAACAAAAGAAAAGTAGAAAATAGAAAATAGAAGGCAATGCTTTCAGAAAATTATAAAAAAACCGAGACTATTTAGTTTCGGTTTTTTTTGTTTTTAATATCATTCTGAACTAGGAAGAGTATCAATCAAAATGTCATATCGAGCGGATTCAAGATATCTCATAAGCTGTAATTCAATAACATGAGATTTCTCGACTTCATTTCATTTCGCTCGAAATGACAACGAAATGTCATTCCGACTGTAATAATAAGATTGCCACATCACGCAAAAAAACCTACACTTTCTTCGCTTTAAACCGTCCAAAATACAAAATATAACCATAACAAATAATGGTTAAAATAAACGCTGTTTTAAAACCAAAACCATCAATTAAACTACCAAAAACAAACGGTATAATTGCGCCACCAACAATTGCCATACACAACAAACCAGAAGCTTGCGCTTTTAAATCTCCCAAACCTTCTAAACTCAATGTAAAAATGGTTGGAAACATAATTGAGTTGAACAATCCAACGGCTAATATAGACCACATAGAAACTAACCCAACAGTATTAATTGATATTAAAATCATGGCAATTGCTAACGAAGCAAAAATGCTTAATACTTTTCCTGGAGACATTATTTTGGTTAAATACGCACCAACAAAACGGCCAATCATTGCGCCACCCCAATAAAAAATGACAAAAATTCCTAATAAAGATTTTGGATCAGAATCTGTAAATGTTTTATTAAAAGTACTTGCAATACTGTTTGCAATGTTCATCATGGTTTCATTTTCAGCTACGATTGGCGCCAATCCTGAATCGTAAAAATAGTTCACTAAAAAACTACCAATAGCAACTTCTGCACCAACGTACACAAAGATTCCTAATGCGCCCATGAGCATTAATTTATTTTTCAATAATTTAAAATATCCGCCTTTCGGACTTTCTTCTATCAATTTTGGCAATTTGGTAAACACAAAAGCCAATGCTAAGAATAAAATAAAACCGGCAATGAATAAAAATGGTGTTTGTACGGTTGCCGCTTCTGCAATATAATATTTGCTTTTTTCTACTTCAGATAATACTGCAATTTCTTCGGATGATTTTACAGAATCGCTCAGTAAAAACAATGCACCAACAACGGGTGCAATTGTGGTTCCCAACGAATTAAATGCTTGCGATAAATTTAAACGACTACTTGCGCCTTCTTCACTTCCTAACAAAGCTACAAACGGATTTGCTGCAACTTGCAATACTGTAATTCCGCCAGCTAACGTAAAATATCCAACTAAAAAAACAGGAAACATTCTGTATTCTGCCGCAGGATAAAATAACAAACAACCAATTGCCATGGTTACCAATCCTAAAACAATTCCTTTTTTGTATCCAATTTTTGATAAGATAAATCCAGCTGGTAATGAAAATACGAAAAATGCTACAAAAAATGCAAACTGAACTAAAACCGTTTTTGCATACGACATTTCGAAAACATCTTTTAATCTCGGAATTAAACTATCTACCAAAACGGTAATAAATCCCCATAAAAAAAATAAAGACGTTAAAAATATAAATGCTGATTTGTATGATTTGTTCGTTGATGTATTCATTAATTATTTGTTTTTATTATGATTGTTTACTTTGATGTCAAGTAACTAAAAATGTAAAGATTGCCAAAGTCATACTTCATTCGCAATGACACTCAATTTGTAACTCTGCAACTTTGTAACTTTTAAAACTACTTTATCCTTTTTTAGTGTATGCTTTAGAATCGATATACGTTTGTTTTCCTTCTTGGAATTTGCTAATTCCAAATCCGCCATGAATACAATAACAACCATATTCTCCTTGTTTGTTAAGTGCCACATAACCTACTTGAAAGTTTTGGTAATTTGGATTCGATGCCACAATTCTTTTTACACCTTCTTCACAAGCTTCTTGTGGCGTTCTTCCTTGTCGCATTAATTCTACAATTAAATAACTTCCCACAGTTTTTAGCACTTCTTCTCCCATTCCGGTTGCGGTTGCGCCACCAATTGCATTATCGATAAACAAACCAGAACCAATAATTGCAGAATCACCTACTCGACCTGCCATTTTATAAGCCATTCCGCTTGTGGTACAACCACCAGAAATATCTCCATTTTTATCGATGGCTAACATGCCAATTGTATCGTGATTTTCGATATTGATAATTGGCTTATATTCTGATTTTACTTTCCATTTTTCCCAAGCTTTTTTAGAAGCTTCGGTCAATAAATTTTCTCTTTTAAAACCTTGTTCCACCGCAAATTGTTCTGCTCCTTTTCCAGCCAACAAAACGTGTGGCGTTTCTTCCATTACTTTACGAGCAACCGAAATTGGATGCGCAATATTTTCCATACAAACTACAGCGCCGTAACCGCCATCTTTGCTCATAATACAAGCGTCTAACGTTACATTTCCGTCTCTGTCTGGCGCTCCACCATTTCCAACAGTTGTATTTTTTAAATCGGCTTCTTCTACTCTACAACCCGCTTCAATGGCATCGATTGATGTTCCTCCTTTTTCTAAGACTTCCCAAGCCGCTTTTGTTGCATTATGAAATCGCCAAGTTGCCACCACAACAGGAACAACTGTTTTACCTGTTGATTTCTTTACTTTTTTATCGTCTGTTTCGCAAGAAGCAATTGCAGGAGCTACTGCCAATCCTAATCCAGTTAAAGATGCATTTTTTAAAAAATTTCTTCTTTTCATTTTATAATATCATTTAGAATAATAATCTCTCGACTGCGCTCGAGGTGACATACCTTTATTTAATTAGAATTTCATCAACAAACAACCAAGATCTTCCACCGTGTTTAAAACCTAAATGCCATTCTGGTAAAATCCCCAATTTCTTGGCAACCAATTTTATATATTTTGCTTTTTTATTTTCAAGAACAAATTCCATGTTTTTAATAGAAACAGGTTCTCTTGGTGTTGCAGAATTCACAACTTCTGAAGCTACTTTTGTAAATGTTTTATTGTCTGAACTTACATACACTTCTACTTTTGTTGGTAAGAAAATCCAACTACGTTGATCTTCTAAAAATCCGACAGAAACTTTAGAAACCTGTTTTACTTTTCCGATATCAACAATTGCAATTACATCTGTATCAGAATATCCTTGCCAAGTTCCTGTTCTAAAATCATCAGCACCAACTATTCCGTCAATTAATGCATTATCTCCACCAGCGTTGTATTGATTTGCATATTCAGTTTTCAATTCGATTTTTACATTCGGATCAATTTTATAAAATGTTGTGGTAACCACAGCACTTTTTTCTCCGTCTTTTTCTCCAAATACTTTTAAATCTGATTTTTCAGAAACAACAAACGGACTTTCGTACATTTTGTATTCATTATTATCTAACGCATAATAAATTTTAGAACTTGAATCCACAGATTCTAAGGTAACTTCTGTACTTCCTTTAAAAGCAATTTCTCCTTTTGCAATAAACGGCGTTGACACAATTAAATGCTCTTTAATTTCTGTAACCGGAATGTGTTTATCATCTGTTCCCCATGAAGTTGGTTTATCTGTCATTTCAAAAACCAAACTTCCGCCAGCAACAATATGTTTATGATTGATGTAAGAATACGGATGATTTTCTCCGTTTAATTGCACCGATTTGATGTATTTATTTTTATCAGAAACCGAATCTGCGACCATGGTGAATGTTTTTCCATTTTCTAAATTGATCGATGCTCTTTTAAATAATGGCGATCCAATGATGTATTGATTTGACGCTGGCGTAACAGAATAAAACCCAAGTGAACTTAAAATATACCAAGCACTCATTTGTCCACAATCTTCGTTTCCAGAAATTCCGTCTGGCGTATTTGTGTACAATTCAGTTAAAATTTGACGAACTTTTTCTTGTGTTTTGTGTGGTTTATTTACAAAATTATACAAATATGCCATGTGATGACTTGGTTCGTTTCCGTGTGCATATTGCCCAATCAACCCAGTAATATCTACTTGATGACGTCCAGAAGTATTATTTTCTGCCACAAATAATTTATCTAATTGACCTTCTAATTTGTCTTTTCCTCCTAGTAACTTAATAAACCCAGAAACGTCTTGCGGCACATAAAAACTGTATTGCCAAGAATTTGCTTCAGTATAATTAAAGTTTACTTCGTACGGATCAAAAGGTGCGAACCAAGTATTTCTAAAACGTCCTCTCATAAATAATGATGAAGGATCAAATACATTTTTATAATGCTGTGCTCTTTCCAAATAGATTTTGTAGTCATTTTCATTTCCTAAAGATTTTGCCATTTGTGCAATTGTCCAATCATCATAAGCATATTCTAAGGTTTTAGAAACCGATTCTGATTCTTTTTCTACAGGAATAAACCCGAATTTCTTATACGAATCCAAACCTAATTTATCTCTAGTTGCAGAATGTTTCATCGCTTCAAAGGCTTTATCAACATCATAACCTCTAATTCCTTTTAAATATGCATCTGCAATTACAGGAACCGCATGATAACCGATCATACAACCTGTAAAGTTTCCAGATAAATCCCAAATTGGCATGATACCGCCTTCGTCATATTTTGCTAAAAAAGTATTGATAAAATCGTTGGTTCTGTCTTGTTCTATTATTGTATATAATGGATGGGCTGCACGATACGTGTCCCAGAGTGAAAACACTGTATAGTAATCAAAATCTTTAGTTTCATGGATTTTCAAATCCATTCCGCGATAACGACCATCAACATCCTGATACAAGTTTGGCGCAATCATAGTATGATACATTGCAGTATAAAAATTAGTTTTATGATCAAAGTTATCACCTTCAATAACTATTTTATCTAATTGCTGCTCCCAAATTTCTTGTGCTTCTTTTTTAACTTGCTCAAAAGATTTATCAGCAATTTCTGATTGCCAGTTTTGAATAGCACCTAACTCATCAACTGGAGAAACACCGATGGTAATACTAATTTCGTTTCCCCTGGTATTGTCAAATTCAAAAGCTGCTTTCACTTTTTTACCTTCAGCTTTATCATCTAAAAAAGTAACTTTTGTAAACGGTTTGGAAAAAAACATATCAAAAAATAATCTTTGATCTGTTGCCCAAGCTTTAGAAAAACGATGTCCAGAAATTTCTGTTTTAGAGTTGATATTTAATTTAGCATCTAATACTTCATCTCTGTGTTCTAAGTCTAAAATAATTACCTGCTTAGAGCCTTCTTCAAATACATATTTCTGAATTCCACTTCGTTTAGAAACTGTTAATTCAACATCAATATTTGTATCTTCTAAATGCACTTTATAATAACCTGGTTCTGCAATTTCTTTATCGTGAGAAAATTTAGATTTGTACCCTTCTTTTCCATCTGCTCCATTATTAAAAACTACTTTATTGGTTGGCATTAATAAAATATCTCCATAATCAGAAACTCCTGTTCCACTTAAATGTGTGTGTGAAAATCCATAGATTTCATTATCAGAATAATGATACCCAGAACATCCATCCCAACCATCTAAACGTGTATCTGGACTTAATTGCATCATACCAAAAGGCATTGTTGCGCCAGGATATGTATGCCCGTGACCACCAGTTCCAATAAACGGATTTACATAATCTATTAACTGCTGGTCTTTTTGTGCTGATAAAATTAGCGGCTTGGGTTTACAGGCATCTAAGAAAAGAACGAGTAAAAGGAAGAGTGGAAAATATTTTTTCATTCCGTGTTTGAATTTATTTATTTGACTAATTTAGCAAGATAACAATAATCAACCTATAAATTTATGAGGAATTTTAAACCCATCTACTATATTTTAATTTGCTCATTTACCTTTTTACTTTTAAGTTCTTGTACTGATGAAAAACCCATCGCAATAAATCCAGCGATAATTCCTGCTCCTGCTTCGCAACAAATCTATGAAGGTGTTTTTGAAATGAGTAACTCAACAGGAATTGTAAGCACTGATGCTGCATTTACCCAAATTGCAGGTTTTTTAAAATCGTATGTTACATATGGCAGTTCTATTGAATTAAAATCGGAAGATTACAATAATGTAATTATTTTTAAGAAAGATGCCTCTATTACAAACCTTGAAGGATACCAATTAAAGATTACAACAGAAAGAATAGAAATCTTAGCAAGTTCTTCAAAAGGAGCTTTTTATGCCGTACAATCTTTACGTCAATTATTACCAACTTCTTTTGAAAATGGTTCTTATAAAAATGATACTGTAAGTATACAAAACTTAGAAATTAAAGATGCGCCACAATTTACATATCGCGGAATGCATTTAGATGTTGGTCGTCATTTTTTTCCGGTTGATTTTATTAAAAAATATATTGATTTGATGGGTATGTTAAAAATGAACACCTTTCATTGGCATTTAACAGAAGATCAAGGGTGGAGAATTGAAATTAAAAAATATCCGAAATTACAAGAAGTTGCCGCATACAGAAATGAAACATTAATTGGCCATTATTCGGATCAGCCACACAAATTTGACGGAAAAAAATATGGCGGATTTTACACGCAAGAACAAATAAAAGACATTGTAAAATATGCTTCTGATAGACAAATTGATGTAATTCCGGAAATAGAAATGCCTGGTCATGCACAAGCGGCAATTAGTGCATATCCAGAATTAGGTTGTACAGGAAAACCAATTGATGTTGCAACAAAATGGGGTGTTTTTGAAGATATTTATTGTCCGAAAGAAGCAACTTTTAAGTTTTTAGAAGATGTGATTGACGAAGTAATTGCATTATTCCCTGGAAAATATATTCATATTGGTGGCGATGAAGCTCCAAAAACACGTTGGAAAAATTGTGCACATTGTCAATCCTTAATAAAAAAAGAAAACCTAAAAGACGAGTACGGATTACAAAGTTATTTTATTAAAAGAATGGAAAAATACATCAACTCTAAAGGAAAAAAAATTATTGGTTGGGATGAAATTTTAGAAGGCGGATTAGCGCCAAATGCAACCGTTATGTCTTGGCGAGGAACTGAAGGTGCCGTAATTGCTGCTAAGCAACAGCACGATGTAATTTTAACACCAGGTTCTCATTGCTATTTTGATCATTATCAATCTACAAAAGAAGATGAACCTTTAGCAATTGGCGGATTTTTACCTTTAGAAAAGGTATATAATTTTAATCCCATTCCGAAAGAATTAACCAAAGAAGAAAGCAAATTTGTGTTAGGTGCACAAGGTAATGTTTGGACAGAATACATGAAAGATTCTAAACAAGTTGAGTATATGGCTTTTCCGAGAATGATGGCGTTAAGCGAAGTTGTTTGGTCTAAAACTGAAAATAAGAATTATGAAGATTTTAAAAATCGATTAGAGGTTTATCAACATAGATTAGATGCAAGAAATGTGAATTATGCAAATCATCTGTATGAGGTTCTTGGGAAATCAGAAATTAAAAACGGTAGTTTGTTCATGAATTTAAAAACATCTTCAAACACAAAAACTATTCGTTATACCTTAGATGGAACAGCGCCAAACAGTAATTCTGCTATTTATAAAAAATCATTAGAAATTGATAAAAGTCTTACAATTAATGCTGCAGCCTTTGACGACAGAAAACAAGTAAGCGCTATTTTTAAAGAAACTGTAAAAATGCACAAAGCAGTTGGAAAAAAAATATCGTTTAACGTTCTACCTAGTGAAAAATATAACGCTGGTGGAAACAGCGCTTTAATAAATGGAATTAGTGGAAGTGATAAACGTTATGGCGATGATCAATGGTCAGGTTTTGATGGGAAAGATGTAGAAATTACGATTGATTTAAGAAAAGAAATGAATATCAATTCGATTCAAACTCGTTTCAACAATCAGAAAGGAAGTTGGATTTACGCACCATCACAAGTACTTGTTACATTTCCTGGAAACGAAGAGTTTTTGCCTATTAAATTGGAAGAAAGCGATGATAAAATTGTCGATTTAAAATTAGAAACCAAAATATTTACACGTTTTGTAAAATTAAAACTGGTTAATTTTGGAATAATTCCTGACGGAAGACAAGGTGCTGGACACAAACCTTGGATATTTATTGATGAAATAATTATTGAATAAAAGATGTCATTCCTGCGTAGGCAGGAATCCATTTTTAAATTTTTAACTACTATTAATAAGATTCCTGCCTACGCAGGAATGACAGAAAGAAATGAAATTAGAAATCTGCGCAAACTCATATCAATCTGCAATCAACGCCCAAAAAGCTGGAGCAAACAGAATTGAATTATGCTCTGAATTGGCTGTTGGCGGAATAACTCCTTCTTACGGATTGTTAAAAAAAGTTACCGAAGAATTAACCATTCCAATTCATGTTTTAATTCGCCCAAGAAGCGGAGATTTTACTTTTTCTGATGCTGAATTCAACATCATGAAAGAGAATATTTTATTGTGCAAAGAGTTCGGAGTAAAAGGAATTGTTTCTGGAGTTTTACATGTTGATAATTCTATTGACTTGGAAAGAACTAAAGAGTTAGTAGAAATTTCAAAACCGATGAATTTCACGTTTCATAGAGCTTTTGATTGGGTAAAAAATCCGTTAGAAGAAATTAAAAAATTAGCAAAAATTAATGTTGTAAGAATTTTAACTTCCGGACAAGAAAACTCAGCAGAAGCTGGATTAAAAAACTTAATTGATTTTCAGAAATCAACTTCTAAAATTACAATTATGCCTGGTGGTGGAATCAATCAAAATAACATCAAATTATTTCAAGAAAACGGGTTTACAGAAATTCATTTATCAGCAAGTTCACAAACAAAAACCATTGAAAATCCTACAATTTCTATGAATAGTAGTAAACATTTTAATGAAACACAATTGGCAACTTCTGATGTTCAAAAAATTAAAAACTGTTTAGAAATCATCTCGAATGAAAATTAAATACATTCTATTATTTATCGTAATTACAAGTGTTTTTAGTTGTAAAAAAACAACTTCAGATTTACCAATCACTTTTAACATTCATGAAAATTGGGGATTTAAATCTGTAGAAGAAACAGATTGGAAATCGGCTTCTGTTCCAGGAAATATTTTCACTGATTTATTAGAGCATAAAATCATTCCAGATCCGTTTGTAAAAACCAACGAAGAAAAAGTACAATGGGTTTCTAAAAAAGATTGGGAATACAAAACAACGTTTTCTGTAAATGAAGAAACACTACAAAAAGAAAATAGTACTATTACTTTTGAAGGCATAGATACCTATGCGAAAGTGTATTTGAACAATCAAATCATTGCAACAACTACAAATGCTTTTAGAACCTATACAATTGATGTAAAAAAGTATTTAAAAGCTGATAATACTTTAAAAATTGTATTCACAAATACAGATAAAATTGAAACCGTAAAAGAGAAAAACAATCCATATCAATTACCAGAAGGAAAAAGAATTTACACTCGTAAAGCACAATTTCAATATGGTTGGGATTGGGGTCCAAAAATGAATACGTCTGGAATTTGGAAAAATGTTTCTTTAAAAGCATGGAACGATTTAAAGTTCGATGACATTTTCATCAAACAAAAAAATAGTACAACCACCAATGCGAGTTTAGAAATTGAAATCACAATTGAGAGCAACCAAGACAAAAACGTGATGATTGTTACATCGGTTGACAAACAAACTTTTACGAATCATCTTCAAATCACTAAAGGGAAAAACACGTATACGATTCCGTTTAACATAAAGAACCCGAAGTTGTGGTGGACACACAATTTAGGAAAACCACATTTGTATCAATTTGATTTTAAATTGACTGAAAACAGTTTAGTTAAAGATGAGAAATCGATAAAAAAAGGAATTAGAACCATTAAATTGATTACTGAAAAAGATTCTATTGGTGAATCATTTTATTTTGAATTGAATGGAAAACCTTTGTATATGAAAGGCGCAAATTACATTCCGCAAAACAGTTTTCAAAATAAAGTAACCGATAATCAGTATCAAAAATTATTATCTGATGTGGTAGATTCAAACATGAATATGTTGCGAGTTTGGGGTGGCGGAATTTATGAAAATGATATTTTTTACGATTTGTGTGATGAAAAAGGAATCTTAATTTGGCAAGATTTTATGTTTGCTTGTGCAATGTATCCAGGCGATATTGAATATTTAGCAAACGTAAGACAAGAAGCAGAAGATCAAGTAAAACGTTTGCGGAATCATAGCTCAATTGCGTTATGGGCAGGAAATAATGAAAACTCAGAAGGCTGGAATCGTTGGGGTTGGCAAGATGGAAGAACTGAAAAAGAAAAAAAAGAAATTTGGAATGATTATTTAGCAGTTTTCGATGCTATTTTACCAAAAATAGTTGCAAAATATAGTGAAACAAATTATTGGGAAAGTTCACCAAAATTTGGGCGTGGAAATCCAAAATACGAATTTGAAGGCGATGCGCACGATTGGTGGGTTTGGCACGATGCAAGACCGTTTGAGCATTTTCAGAAACAAGTTCCGAGGTTTATGAGTGAGTTTGGTTTTCAATCTTTTCCTTCTCTTGAAACGATTAAATACATCAATCAAAAAGAAGAAATCGATTTAAAAACTGACGGAATTAAATCGCATCAAAAACACATAAGAGGTTTTCAATTGATTGATGAATACATGAAACGTGATTACAAAATTCCGACTTCTGATGAAGATTATGCATATGTAAGTCAATTATTACAAGCCAAAGGAATTGTAATGGGAATTGAAGCGCACCGAAGAGCAAAACCCTACAATATGGGAACCTTGTATTGGCAATTAAACGATTGTTGGCCCGCAATTTCTTGGTCTAGTATTGATTATTTTGGAAATTGGAAAGCATTACAATACAAAGCAAAAAAGTCTTTTGAAAATGTATTAATTTCATACGAAGAAAATAAACAGAACATTATAACCTATGTAATTAATGATACTTTTGAGGCAATAAACGGAATACTTAACATGAAAGTAATCGACTTTAGCGGAAATGAAATTTGGTCAAATTCTCAAGAAATATCGATTCATGAAAATACTAGTCAGAAAGTTTATAGCATTCCAAATTTAGATATTGATAGAAAAAACCAAGTATATATTACAGAGTTTAATGGTGAAAAATCATTCTACTTTTTTAGCAACCCAAAAGATCTAAATTTACCAAAAGGAAAGATCAATAAAGAAATTGTAAAAACTGAAACTGGATTTTCAATTACTTTAAAAAGTACTGTTTTACAAAAAGATGTGTTTTTATTTACTAAAGAAGAAGGACATTTTTCTGACAACTTCTTTGACTTATTACCAAATGAATCGATTATAATTGAGTTTAAATCAGATGCGAAAAACTTGGATGATTTACAGATGAAGAGTTTGAATTCTATTTATTAATGCCATTTAGAAAGGAGCTTTATTTTGCGATTGAGAAATCTTTTTGAGATTCCTCCTCATGCTTCGTTCGGTATAACAGCTTAGCAATTATTTCTTCAAAAACTTCGACTCTAAAAAACCCAGTCCGTAGCCTAAATGCTGCGTAAACGTGGTTATCATACTTAAAAAAGCAACTTGTAAACTTTTGTTTTGAAATAAAGAATCTAAGAAAATTAAACAAAAATAAAATCCGCAGAAAGCTAACAATTGCCAATAACCAAAAATGGCTGCAATACAACTGATATCAAACCCAATAATAAACAAAGACGGAAACCAATAGGTAATTTTCGCAGTTGTTGGATAGCGTTTATTTAATTGTGGTCTTGCGGTTCCGAAAGCAAACGTTTGCTTAAAAAATTGTTGAATGGTACTTCTACGTTTGTGATACACAAATGCGTTTTCTATCAATTGAGTTTCAAAACCGTTTTGCCACAATCTAAAAGTCAAATCAATATCTTCACCTACTTTTAAATCGGCAAATCCATTGGTTTTCTCGAACGCTTTTTTTGACAGCCCAAGATTAAAACTTCTAGGTTGAAACTTACCAATAGCATTCTTCTTACCACGAATTCCGCCAGTTGTTAACACAGCAGTCATCGAGTAATTAATTGCTTTTTGTGTAACAGTAAAGCTTTCATGCGCAGCATCTGGTCCTCCAAAAGCATCAATAAAATTGCTATTCAATGCTTTTGAAACTTCGGACAAATAATGTTTCGGAACAATGACGTCAGAATCTAAAATGATGAAGTAATTTCCGTTTGCTTTTTCCATTCCAAAGTTCCGACTTGCTCCTGCTCCACTATTTTCTTTGTAGAAATATTTTAAATTAAGTTTTGATGTATATTTCTCAACAATACTTTCGCTTTTCTCTGTAGAACCATCTTCAATCACTAACACTTCAAAATCGTCAGAAAAATCTTGTTTTGTAAGACTTTCTAACAATTCGTCAATTTCGTTTGGACGATTGTAAACAGGAATTATGATGGAGAAGTTGAGTTTCAAAGTTTTTAGTTTAGCAATTCTTTTGCATGTGTAATTGCAGCATCTGAAATATTTTTTCCGCTTAACATTTCTGCAATTTCAACAATACGTTCATCTTCTGACAATTGTTTTAAGTT
Organism: Polaribacter sp.; assembly: GCA_029238315.1. Lineage (GTDB taxonomy): Bacteria > Bacteroidota > Bacteroidia > Flavobacteriales > Flavobacteriaceae > Polaribacter. Next base: position 24,614 of record JAQWGI010000026.1, read on the forward strand.
TGTTGTAGTAATTCCAGCAACATCTTCTTTAAACACTTTGTAATGTTGATTTCCTTTTGCGGCAATTTGTGGTAAATGCGTAATCGTAATTACTTGCATGTGTTGCGACATTTGCTGCATAATAGCCGCTATTTTATTAGAAACTTCTCCAGAAACTCCAGTATCAATTTCATCAAAAATAATCGTTGGTAATTGCGTATGCTCTGATAATATTTTTTTGATTGCCAACATAATTCGAGACAATTCACCACCAGATGCCACTTTTTTAAGTTCTCCAAAGTTACCTCCTTTATTTGCCGAAAACAAAAAGTTTAAGTTGTCTTTTCCGTTTGATAAAAAAGAATCAGACTTAGAAAGTTCAATCGAAAAACGCGCCTCTGGCATTCCTAATTCTGATAATATAAACTCTAATTCTTTTTTCAACTTCGGAATAATTTTCTTCCTAGCATTAGAAATTAAAACGGCAACTTCATCCAATTTTTCAGCAACCTCATCAATTTGTTGTTGCTTTTGATTGATGATTTCTTCAGCATTTTCTACTTGACCAACTTTTTCTGATAATTCTTCTTGAATCACTAACAATTCAGGAATAGAATTTACATAATGTTTCTTTTGTAAATTATAGATGAATTGCAATCTGTCATTTAATTTTTCTAACTCATTTGGATTAGAATCAATCGAATCATTGGCGTTTTCTAACTCAGAAACCACATCATCAACTTCTATTTTTACGCTTGTAATTCTACTTGATAATTCTTCGTATTCTTTAGAAAACGGTGCAATTTTCAGCAATCTATTTTCTAAGGTATTTATTAAAGATTGAATTCCAGTTTCTTCAGCAGCAACAATATGTACCGCTTCAGATAAATTCAACTGAATATCTTCTACATTGTTCAATTTTTCTAATTGCTCTTCCAATTCAACTTGTTCATCAGCTTTTAAATTAGCTTCTGAAAGTTCATTAAACAAATGTGAATTATAATCATATTGCTGATTTGCTTCTCGTTGTTTTGCTGCTAATTCTTGAAACTCTTTTTTATAAACATTCAATTGTTTTAATCCACGTTGATAAGAAGCTAATTTCTGATTATTCTTTGCTAAAACATCAATGATGTTAAACTGAAAATTAGCATCAGACATTTCTAGGGTTTGATGTTGAGAATGCACATCAATCAATTTTGATTTTAATTCATTCAACACCGATAATTTAACGGGTGTATCATTTACAAAAGCACGTGATTTACCAGAAGGCAAAATTTCTCGTCTAATAATTGTTTGCGATTCGTAATCTAAATCAACCGAATTAAAAAAAGTCTCTAAATTGTAATTTGAAATTGCCAATTCAGCCTCAACAACACATTTTTTTGAAGTATCTTTTAACGTAGCAATATCAGCTCTATTCCCTAAAATCAAACCTAACGCACCTAATAAAATAGATTTCCCTGCGCCAGTTTCTCCAGTAATAATAGACAATCCATTGTTAAAATCAATTGACAACTGATTGATTAACGCGTAGTTTTGTATGGAAAGCTTTGTTAACAAGTAAAATAATTTTAGAGCTTAAAATTACTTAATTTTTAGAAACTAAAAGAGTTATTAAATAAAAAACAGCAATTAAAGTTTTAATTGCTGTAAAATTTAAAAATTTAACATTTATTTTCAAAAAACATACTTAATAAATCATCTTAACTCTAGAGAAACTAACAGTCTTGATAAGTAAATTCTATGGTGACCGAAAAATAATTAAGTTAACAAGAATTGAGAAAGGTTACTCTCAAAATAACGTTGGTAATTGTTTAAAGATGAGTCAGATTTCCTATCATAAAGTAGAAAACGGAATCACGCAACTTAAAGTTGAAACACTTTTAAAAATAGCAAATGTATTAGAAGTTAAAGCAATGTATTTACTGGCTGGTTAAGACTACTAGATTACTTGATTTTTTGCCACTTTTGGTTATTTGTTGGAGAAATTCGTTGCAAGATCTCTTTCATTTTAGAAACATTACTGGTTTTTGGTCCATCAGAAAAAATTGTGGCAATTTCATCTGCTTTAGCATCTAAGAAAAAACGGATAATCTGATTTCCAATTACCTTATTGTATAAGCTTTCTAATTGTAGAATCGATCTTTCTATCGTTGCTTTTGCATTATTTACATCAGAAGAAAAAACATCCATTCCTAATCGGTGATAGTTGTACATAATGTTCTTAAATGTTGTTAGCTTTGTAGAAGTTAAGTTGTCTATCAGCGTAAACCTGTTTTGTTGTCCTACTTGATCTTGCCAACCAGCTCCTCCACTTTGTTGTGCTAACAATAATACATTTTTGGCTCTTTTATAATTTAAATCACCTCCGTTTAGTTGAAATGTATCTGCATCTACACCTAAAATTATGTTTACATAAAATACAATTGTAGAAATTAAATTTGATTCGAAACTATTTTCATTATAATTAAACGGCTGAAACTCGTTGTATTTAAAATTAAAATCAGGATCGTTAATATTTATAATTGGCGTTGTATATGTTGCTCCATAAACGGGTCTTGCAACCTGAATTTGAAGATTGGCCTCAAAACGATTGGTAGCCACTTGTTTAGTTATGGTTATGGTAAACGCACAATTAATTCTTTCTTCGGGTTTTACAGTATTATTTGTCCATTTTGTTTGATTGACAAACTCGGCAATAGAAGACTGCATAGTACTGTACACCTGTTTATTAGATCCAGATATTTGATCTGAATTTACAATAATCAATGCATTAAGTTCTTGTGCATTTGTGGTTATAAACGCAAAAAAAGTAAAAAATAAAACAATTAGATTACGCATTTATTTTCTGTAAAATTTCATTCATAATATCGTTTGCAACACTATTTTTTGATTTTAAACCGAACGTTTTCTCATGTAAATCAGCATCAATAATGGTTACTTTGTTGGTGTCTTTTGCAAATCCAGCACCTTTATCTTGTAAAGAATTTAATACAATCATATTTAAATTTTTACGTTGTAATTTACCGATTGCATTTTCAATTTCGTTATTGGTTTCTAAAGCAAAACCAACTAAAAACTGATGTTTTTTAATAGCTCCTAAAGATGCTAAAATATCTTTTGTTGGTGTTAACTGAATCTCTAACGAATGATCTGTCTTTTTTATTTTCTGACTTGCAACATTTTTAGGTTTATAATCTGCAACAGCAGCAGATAAAATCCCTATGTCTACATTAGCAAACTCTTTATGAACGGCGTCATACATTTCTTGTGCAGATGTTATATGAATTGTATGGATAAAAGAATGGAGAATTTGTTGACTCGTTGGCCCTGTAATTAACAGTACTTCTGCACCTAAATTTGCAGCAGATTTAGCAAGTGCAAATCCCATTTTACCGGTTGAATGGTTTCCAATAAAACGAACAGGATCAATTGCTTCATAAGTAGGACCCGCAGTAATCAATACTTTTTTCCCACGAAGTGGCAATTTAGACAACATATCATTCTCTATAAATGAAACAATATCTTCTGGCTCTGCCATTCTCCCTTCACCAATTAACCCGCTTGCCAATTCGCCACTTGTAGCAGGAATTAAAACATTACCAAAACCTTGTAATTGCGCTAAAGAGTTTTTTGTTGATGGGTGTTTGTACATGTCCAAATCCATTGCAGGGGCAAAATAAACTGGACATTTTGCTGACAAATAAGTTGCCAATACTAAGTTATCGCAAGTTCCGTTTGCCATTTTAGACATGGTATTTGCAGTTGCAGGAGCAACTAACATAATATCTGCCCAAAGACCTAAATCAACGTGATTATTCCACAATTCATTTTCATCATCTTTGTCATAAAAAGTTGATTCAACTGGATTTTTAGAAAGTGTAGAAAGTGTTAGTGGAGTGATAAAATCTTTAGACGCAGGAGTCATTATCACTTTAACTTCTGCGCCAGATTTTATAAATAAACGAACCAAACTGGCCGTTTTATAAGCGGCAATACCAGCACTAATTGCTAATAAAACTTTTTTACCGCTTAGAATAGACATTACTCTTTTTCTGGAGTTCTGTGATAAACTTTGTTATGTAACCATTCTTCTACAGCAATTGCAGTAGCTTTTGGTAATTTTTCATAGAATTTTGAAACCTCGATTTGCTCTTTGTTTTCAAAAACTTCTTCTAAGCTATCATTATACGTAGCAAACTCGTCTAACTTATCTAATAATTCTTTTTTTAAGTCACCGTTGATTTGTGTTGCTCTTTTTGCAATAATATTTATAGCTTCATAAATATTGTTTGTTGGAGCTTCAATAGCATCTTTATCGTACGTAATTGTAGTTACGGGTGCATTTGTTTCTTTATAATCCATTATTAACTTTTTATTAATTGCTTTTGCTTTTCCTCTAAGTTTGCTAACATTTTGTTAGCATCTTCTATGTATTTAGTTTTCGGAAAATTTCTTTTTAATTTTTCGTGTGCTTGTATTGCATTTTTAATTCTTTCTGAAATTTTTTGATCTGTACTTCTTAAAGCCAAATCGTGAGAAGCTTTTAATCTATAATACAACGCTTCTTCTTTAAAAACAGATCCTAAATAATCTTCTAATAAATTATCAAAAGCTTGTATTGCAGCTGTATAATTTCTTGCAGGATCATAATCTGCAGTTGTGTAATATACTTTGGCGATTTCAAATGCTTTTTTCTGTAACTTATAATTTATTTCTTGATAGTATTTATTTGCTTCAGGTATTCTCTCAGAATCTGGATATTCGTCTATAAAAGATTGAAAAGCTTCTAATGCCTTGTGCGTATCTTTTGCTTCTAAACTAAATACTGGAGATGCTAACTTATAACTATACGCAGACAAAAATGCTGCTTCTTCTTTTTTAGAACTTTTTGGATAGTTTAGTGTAAATCTCTGATAATAATAACCTGCTAAAGCGTAATTTTTAACGTTAAAATTAGACTGTGCAACCATAAACTGAATTCTCTCCATTTGTGGTTTACCGGCATAAGTAGGTGTTATTTTTTCAAATAAATCTAAAGCTTTATTGTACTTTTTAGCTTCATACATTTTTGTAGCTAAAGCATATTGTTGCTCTACAGTACCTTTATTTAATACTTTTTGATACTCACTACATGAGCTAAGTAACAATACTGCGAAAGCAAAATATAATAATTTCTTCATTCTAAACATTTGGCAAAATTAGTGATTAATTATGGATTATTAAAACGATTTTAACACCATAAAATTATGAATTGCAATTAACTCTAAAAACCCTTAAATGATTCTTATAGTTTTACTAAAAGTTTGTTAATCTTAAAGCTTGCTATCAGCAGGTTTTGTAATTAATTGTTTGATGTCATTATCAAACAAATAAAAGCCACTTTTATCATCGCCAATTAGGTTAATTTTATCTAAAATATTTCTTGCCAACCCTTCTTCTTCAATTTGTTCTGAAACATACCATTGTAAAAAATTATGTGTTGCATAATCTTTTTCTTGCAGCGCAATATCAACCAAATCATTGATACTTTTAGACACGAACACCTCATGATCAAATAATGATTGAAACATGTCTTTAAAAGAACCAAATTCTGTTGGTGGAGCTGCGAGTTCAGAAATTGTTGCATGACCTCCGCGTTCGTTAATAAACTTCATCAACTTTAACATGTGCGCTCTTTCCTCATCAGAATGCGCATACATGAACTGAGAAACCCCTTCAAAACCTAAATTTTCTGCCCAAGAAGCCATTGCTAAATAGATTTGAGACGATGCAGCCTCTACAGTTACTTGCTTGTTTAATGCGTCTTCTATTTTACTTGTTAACATGATTTTTTTAAATTAGAAATTCCTTACAAAATTAGCAATTTCTTTTTGGTTTTCAGTTGTCGATTTCACTAAAGGTAAACGAACTTCATTAGAAGTGATATTTAATTCTTGTAAAACTGTTTTTATACCTGCTGGATTATTCTCCGCAAATATTAAACTAATGATATCCATCAATTTAAATTGCATCTGATATGCTTCCTTGTTTTCCCCTACCAAACCTAAGTTAATTAATGAAGAAAATTCTTTTGGATACGCTTGTCCTATTACAGAAATAACACCAGAACCACCAGCTAAAACTGTTGTTAAAGCCAAATCGTCATCACCAGAAATAATTAAAAAATCGTTTGGTTTATTTTTTATCAATTCTAAATATTGCGAAATATTTCCAGCGGCTTCTTTAACTGCAATGACATTTTCAAAATCATTTGCCAAACGAATAATTGTTGAAGGTTCCATATTTTTTGAAGTTCTACCAGGAACATTGTATAGAATAATTGGTTTTGGACTTGCTTCTGAAATTGCTTTAAAATGCTGATAAAATCCTTCTTGTGTTGGCTTGCTGTAATAAGGAGCTACAGATAAAATAGCATCAATTTTTGATACATCTGCAGATTTTAACTCCGCTACTACAGCTGTTGTGTTATTGCCACCAATACCTAAGACTAGAGGAACTCTTTCTTTATTAACTGCTGCAACTGTATTGATAATTGCTATTTTTTCTTCAGTAGTAATGGTTGCGCTTTCGCCTGTTGTTCCATTAATTACCAAATAATTGATTCCGTTGTCAATATTAAAAGCAACTAGTTTTTTTAGCGCATCAAAATCTACATTTTTTTCAGAAGTAAATGGTGTTACTAAAGCTACTCCTGTACCAACAAATTTTTGCATTGTAATTTAGTTTTAAGTCAAAGTGCAAATTTAAAACTTTCAGAAACAGTTGCGGGTACAAAATATATTTAAAATAGCAAAAGAAATTAAATACAACACATTTCGGCTAGCTGTTCAATATAAAACTTATTGTTATAGTTTATGCAATAATTTTAAATATTTTTTAGCAACAGTCATATAGCTATCAATATTGTTAGGGTTTTCAGAAATAACTAAATCGTAAATTTTATCATTTACACCAGAAAACCCAACCTTAAATGTTGCTTTAGATTTTAGAGCACAGTACTCTAAATGTAAATTATTCACATTAAAATATCCTATTAAAAGATCAAAAGGATGCGCTAAAAAACTTTCTAAACTTGCATCAATTACAACTCCTTTCCAATCTATATCTTTTTCAGTAAAATGCTTGTATGACTTTTTTTCTGATTTTTTAAATCTCCTAAAACTATAAATCTGAACTATCCTAACAGATGCAAAGCTTTTCTTAACCTCCTCAACAATATCAATATTCTCAAACATTACATTGTCTGTTAAAATTGCTATCGATGTGATTGTTTTAGAATTCGAGGCGTTCGATGCTGGAAGTAAACTCAATTCCTTTTTAAACTTCTTTAGAAGTGCTTGTTCTCTAAATTTACCAAAAACCATAAAAATCTTTCTTCTAAAATTGTATATTCGTCCTTTACAAATTTAATTAAAAAAGAATGCACGCAACATTAAATAAAATAGCTTTCACTTTTTTTCTAAGTATGCTGCTATTTTCTTGCAAACAAGAAAAACAGATTGTCACTAAAGTTACTGCAAAAACAATTGCTGTAGACACTAGTTTTACGCCTGTAAAAGCTATTACAAATACAATTGCGCCGTTTAAAGAAAAGATGATCAAAGAAATTAACACAACTATTTCTTACACTCCAAAAAAATTAGTTAGAACTGATGGCGATCTAGAAAGTAGTTTAGGGAATTTAATTGCCGATTTATCTTATAGCAGAGCGAACCCAATTTTTAAGAAAGAAACCGGGAAAAACATTGATTTTGCTATGTTTAATTACGGAGGAATCCGAGCTGGAATTCCTGCAGGAAACATTACCAACAAGCATGCTTTTGAGTTAATGCCCTTTGACAATATGTTTGTAGTAGTAGAGCTTACCCCTAATAAAATAGAAGAATTAATTGCGTATTTAAAAACACAACAAACTGCGCATCCGCTATCTAAACACCTACAACTAACACTTACTAAAAACAGCTTTAAACTCTTAATTAACGGTAAGAAATTTAACTCAAATAGAAACTATTTTATTTTAACAACAGACTACTTACAAGGTGGTGGAGATAATATGGTGTTTTTTAAAAATCCAAAAAACATCTATAAACAAAACTATAAAATGCGCGATGCAATTGTAGACTATTTTAAAAGTAAAGACACCATAAAAAGTACATTAGACAATCGTTTTAAAAGAAAATAAAATGGAAAGAAGAAAATTTATACAACAAACTGCCGCAGCTGCTTCCTTAACTGCTATTGGAGGCCTTACCTTACCTTCTTTCACTAAAAAGAAAAAACACATTACTATTTTACACACCAACGATACGCATAGTCATGTAGAGCCTTTTGAGGCTTCGCATTACAAATATGCTAATAAGGGTGGTGTCGCTAGAAGAGCTAATTTGGTAGAAAATGTTAGAAAAGAAAACCCAAATACATTGTTGCTTGATGCCGGAGATATTTTTCAGGGAACTCCTTATTTTAATTATTTTGGAGGAGAACTAGAGTTTAAACTTATGAGTATGCTAAAATATGATCTGGCAACTATTGGAAATCATGATTTTGACAACTCTATTGAAGGATTATATAAACAACTACCAAATGCTAATTTTAATTTTGTCTCTGCCAATTACGATTTCAAAAACACGGTTTTAGATACACATGTAAAACCTTATCAGTTATTTATAAAAGATGGCATAAAAATTGGAGTTTTTGGACTTGGAATAAAACTTGAAGGTCTAGTGAGTCCTAAAATGTATAAAGAAACGAAGTACGAAGATCCTATTGGAGTTTCTCAAGACATGAGTAGAATCTTAAAAGAAGAAGAACAATGTGATTTAATCATTTGTTTATCGCATTTAGGTTACTACAGCAAAAGAAATCCTACTGCAGTTTGCGATCTAAACTTGGCAAAAGCAACTAAAAACATCGACTTAATTATTGGCGGGCATTCTCATACTTTTTTGCCAAAACCAACCGTTGTTAGAAATATTGACAACCAAAATATGCTGGTAAATCAAGTTGGCTGTTACGGAATTAACGTAGGGCGAATTGATTTTTATTTTGATGAAGAAAATAACATTACTTCTAAAGGAAGAAGTATTATTGTCTAAAACACAAAAAGAAATTCCTTAGTAAAGAGGTAAAAGCTTTAATAATTAACTTATAAGTATATATAGCAAACACAAAATTAATTGCTAACCACAGCATTTGTTTTTACAATCATTGCTTTACAAATTAGAAACTGTGCTAAAATATAGGTTACCATTATAGCAACCGCATAAATTTCATTCGGTTTATAAAACTTATTCAACGCCAAAATACTATCCGACAATATAAACAACAGTGCGCCAATAAGTAACCATAAATTTTCTGTTGATTTTTCACTTCTATAATTTAACAAAGCAATAGCACCAAAAGTAGAAATTGTAATTCCATACACGAAAACTGGTATCTGCAATTCTTCTAAATTTGGATACAATACATACATTAAAACAGCAAAGAAAACTACAAATGGAAAGGCAGATGAAATCATCTTCATAGTGATATTTGATGGTAAAAACATTGAAGTTACTTTTATGTAAACAACATGTCCAAGCAAAAATGCAGCGAGTCCAAACATAAAAAAATTAGCACCATTGAACATTAGCAAAACATCGCCAATAAAACAAAGAAACATCCCTAAAACATACCAGAAAAGAGGTTCTTTAACCGCTACTAAATACACAACTACTAGGAGCGTTAGTAGCATCGGTTTTGCAATAACTTTAACTGTTTCGTTGGCAAATATAATTCCGTAGACATCTGCAATTGCAGCGATAAAAAATAAAATAGTTGGTAGTAATATTCTTGTTTGATTATTCATTTTTGATATTTTAATTGCTAAAGGATAGCGCTTAGATAATTCTGTACATGCTTATGAAATCATATCTATAAAATCTTGTTCAGAAATAATAGCAATTCCTAAATCTTGTGCTTTGGCTAATTTACTTGGCCCCATATTATCTCCTGCAACAATATAGGTTGTTTTTTTAGAAATTGAAGCACTTACTTTACCACCATTATCTTCAATTGCTTTTTTAAGTTCATTTCTACTTAACTGATAAAAAACACCAGAAATCACAAATATTTTACCTTGTAATGTATCCGTTTGGTTTGCGAGACTTTCTGCAGAAACTTCTAGCTGCACTCCACTTACCTTTAATCGATCAATCAGTTGTATATTACTTAAATCGTTAGAAAAATCGATAATACTTTGTGCAATTCTATCACCAATTTCATCAACTGAAATTAAGGTTTCAAAATCTGCAGCCATTAAGTTATCAATCGATTTAAAATGCTTTGCTAATTTTTTTGCAACGGTTTCTCCAACAAACCTAATCCCTAATGCAAACAATACTTTTTCAAACGGAATTTCTTTTGATTTCTGAATTCCGGCAATCATATTCTGTGCAGATTTCTCTGCCATTCTTTCCAACGGTATTACTTGTGCTACATTTAAATCGTACAAATCTGCATAGCTTTTAATTAAACCTTCTTTACGTAATAGATCTACTGTTTCACCTCCTAAACCATCAATATCCATGGCTTTCCTAGAAATAAAATGCTGAATTCTACCTGTAATCTGTGGCGCACAGCCAAATTCATTTGGACAATAATGCTTTGCATCTCCTGGAGTTCTAATTAATGCCGTATTACATTCAGGGCAATTAGTTGCATAAATTGTTGGTTCGGAATTTTGTGGACGCTTAGTAAAATCTACCGCAATAATTTTTGGAATAATTTCTCCACCTTTTTCTACAAAAACGGTATCGTTAACTCTAATGTCTAACTTTTTAATTTGATCTGCATTGTGCAAAGAAGCTCGCTTCACAGTGGTTCCTGCTAATTGTACAGGTGTTAAATTTGCAACTGGCGTAATTGCACCAGTTCGCCCTACTTGATAGGTAATCTCCTCTAAAACTGTGGTAACTTGTGCTGCTTTAAACTTATATGCAATTGCCCAACGCGGTGCTTTTGCTGTGTAACCTAATTCTTCTTGTTGTTGTAAATTATTAACCTTTATAACAATTCCGTCTGTTTCAAAAGGCAGCTCATGTCGCTTAACATCCCAATAATTTACAAATTCAAAAACTTTGTCAATAGAGGTTACCAAAGTAATAGTTTCTGGAACTTTAAACCCTACTTTTCTAGCGTTTTCTAGACTCTCAAAATGCGTTTTGTATTTTCTTTCTGAGGTAACAACTTGATACAATAAACAATCTAAAGGACGTTTAGCAACCTCTGCACTATCTTGTAACTTTAAACTTCCACTCGCTGTATTTCTGGGATTTCTGTATTCTTCTTCTCCATTTGCAACGCGTTCTATATTCATTTTATTAAATCCGTCTAGCGGTAAAATAATTTCTCCACGCATTTCAAAATCAGAAACAAAATCTCCATTTGATAACAACGGAATTGAAAGAATGGTTTTAATGTTTGTAGTTACATCATCTCCCTGAAAACCATCGCCACGTGTTACTGCTTTAACAAATTGGCCTTTTTCAAAAGTTAAATTGATCGATGCTCCATCATATTTTAATTCGCAGGTAAACTCAATTTCATCGGTTCCTAATAATTTTTGAATGCGTTTTTCCCAGTCTAACAAATCTTCTTTGGAGTACGAATTATCTAAAGAGTACATTCGGTTTTTATGCGCTACAGTTTGAAAGTTCTTGGTAACTGCTCCACCTACTCTTTGCGTAGGTGAATTTGAATCGAAAAACTGTGGATGTTCTTTTTCTAACCGCTCTAACTCTTTGAGTTTAGTATCAAAATTAAAATCAGAGATCGTTGCGTTATCTAAGACATAATAATTGTAATTGTGTGTATTTAATTCGTCTTTAAGTTGCTGTATTTTTTGCTGGACGTTTGCGTTCATTAAAAAGGATAATTTGAATGTTTAAAAGTAAGAAAAAAACACAGTCTTTTTAAGGAATTTTACACCAAGTTTGTAAAAAGAATAATCTTATAAAAATGCTTAGCCCTGATTGCAGCGACATCCTTTTTGCATCTTTTTTAAAAATAGTATTGTGAGGTACGAAGCAATCTGTTTAACTTTCATGAGATTGCTTCACTTCGTTCGCAATGATATTTTTTTGGAAAAAAAAGATATAGCGGAAAGCAGGAAGTAGCTACAAAAAAAATCCGAAGCAAATACACATGCTTCGGATTTAAATATTTATTTTAATCTAAATTAAATTCAGACAAACAATTTTCTACTAATAATAAGTAAAACGTCTTACTTTTGCAATGTGTTTTGCTAAACGAATTACTTGATGTGAATATCCATATTCGTTATCATACCAAACATAAATTACAATACTATTTTTATCTGTAATGGTTGCTTTACTATCAAAAATTGATGGTGCAGAGCACCCAACAATATCAGAAGAAACCAATTCGTTATCTACAGAATATTTAATTTGCTCAACCAGATTACCTTCTAACGCATATTTTTTCATGATTGCGTTTACAGATTCTACGGTTACATCTGAGTGTAATTGCAAGTTTAAGATTGCTAAAGAACCATTAGGAACAGGAACACGAATTGCATTGGAAGTTAATTTACCTGCCAAAGCTGGTAAAGCCTTTGCAACTGCAGCCCCAGCACCAGTTTCTGTAATTACCATGTTTAAAGCTGCTGCTCTACCTCTTCGATATTTACTATGCATATTATCTACCAAATTCTGATCGTTTGTATATGCATGGATGGTTTCTAAATGTCCTTTATCAATTCCGAAATTATCTTCTAATACTTTTAAAACAGGAGTTATTGCATTGGTTGTACAAGAAGCTGCCGAAAAAATATCTACGATATCTGGATTGTTTTCTTCATGATTTACACCGTGTACAATATTAGGAATTCCTTTTCCTGGAGCAGTCAATAACACTTTACTTGCGCCGTTTGGAACTAAGTGTCTGCTTAACGCTTCTTTATCTCTAAAAGCACCCGTATTATCAATAATTAGTGCGTCATTAATTCCGTACGTGGTATAATCAATATCTTCTGGTTGTTTAGCAGAAATCATGTAAACCGTAGTTCCATTAATGATTAGTGCCTTATTCTCAATATCAACCTCAACAGTTCCTGAGAAATCTCCATGAACCGAATCAATACTTAACAAAGAAGCTCTTTTTTCTAATACTGTTTGATCTATAGCACCTCGAGTAACAACTGCTCTTAATCTTAATTGAGAACCTTTACCCATTTTATTCATTAACTCACGTGCTAATAAACGTCCAATTCTACCAAATCCGTATAAAACAACATCTTTGGGTTCTATTTCTTCAAAACTGGTTGCTGCTTTTAATTGTTTTTTTACAAATGCAACGGTATCGTTACAATCTGTTTCGTTTAATTGACATTCGTAAGCTAATTTTCCGATATCTAATTTAGAAGCTGGCAATTCTAATTCTTGAATCGCTTTTGCAATCTCTAATGCATCAAAAATGGTAATAGGTTTTGCTACAAACTCTTTTGAATAACTTATTAAATTTAAAACCTCACTGGTTTGCTTATCTATTAATTGATTTCTAAACAATACCAATTCGATAGATTTATCGTACCATAAATCGTTTACAATATTAATAAACTCTACAGTCGCTCTTCTTGTTTTAACTTGTAAAGAAACCTGATCTTCGTAATTTGTTGTTGTTGACATAGTTGTGTTATAACTGTTAATTTTTCAAATTTTTGTGCAAAAATACTTATTTCTATCGATTTGTATGCTATTATTCATAAATAAAAATCCCGTTTTTAAGTTAAAAACAGGATCTTTATAAAAGTATGTATCAGAAATTATCTGAGGTAAAATTTTACTGGCTCTTTATTTAAATCTAGCATTTCAATCGTAACAGAATATCTTTTTTGCGCGTCTAAAAATGCTGCTACTTGTGAGGCATTAACCACTTTTTTATTATTTATTTTAGTAATAATAAATCCTTTTATACTAGAATCTGCAGATCTCTGAGAATTATCTCTTACAATTTTAACTCCATGAGAAATGCCCAAATTTTTCATTTCTTTTTTTGTCAAATCTTTTAAATCTAAATTATAAGTCTCTGACCTGTGGGTATCTTTTTTAGATAATTTTACTTTTTTATTTAGCAATAGACCGTTTCTATTAATGGTTACCTCTACATATTCTCCAGGACGTTTTGCTTTTAATTGACCTGCCAAATCAGAAAACTTAGCAATTTTCACATTGTTTACTTTTTTAATAATATCTCCAGCTTTTAAACCGCTTTTTTTGGCACTACTTGTTTCAGGCAATCCACCTATTTTAACTCCTTCTTCCGCATAACTTAAATCAACATTAATTCCTAAAACAGATTGCTGTACAGAACCAAATTCCATTAAATCTTCAGTAATTTTTTTTGCAATATTAGACGGCACCGCAAAAGAATAACCAACAAAAGAACCGGTTTTAGAAGAAATTGCAGTGTTGATCCCTACTAATTCACCTCGCGTATTAACTAATGCTCCACCACTATTACCAGGATTTACAGCTGCATCAGTTTGAATAAATGAATCTGTAACAGGTCCATTTCCTTTTAAATCTCTTCCTTTTGCACTAACAATACCGGCAGTTACTGTTGATGTTAAATTATATGGATTTCCAACGGCCAATACCCATTCTCCAATTTTAAGCGCATCAGAATTAGAAAAGGTAATGTATGGCAATTTAATAGTTGCCTCTATTTTTAGCAATGCAATATCATTTTCTGGATCTGTTCCTACTAAAGTTGCTTTAAATTTTTTTTGATTATTTAAGGTTACTTCTAATTCTGAAGCACCATCAATTACATGGTTATTTGTTACAATATAACCATCTTCTGAAATAACAACGCCACTTCCAGTTCCAACCTGTTCATATTTTCTAACGCCACTTCCGCGGCCGTAAAATAATTCTGCCCAAGGGTCTGACTGTGTCTTAATAGCCGTGTTTTTAACATGAACAACAGCATGAATTGTTTTTTCTGCAGCCTCACTAAAGTTTGATGGAGCATACGTTGCAGAGAGATTTGTTGAAGAAAAGTTCGATTTTACAATCTGTGAAGAAGGGGCTATTGTTCGTTCAATCACTACTTGTGGTGTTTCTAAAAATAACTTGTATCCACCAAGTGTTAACATACCTCCTAAAATGGCAACTCCTAATAAATTTATTGTTTTTTTCATCATTAAAATATTTTTTTTTGAACAAATCAAAGATACTAATTTAACAAATTACCAAGATCTGTTTTAACTGGATTTTAACGATATTTAACCCTCTTTTAACAATCCATTTTCAAGAGATTAATTGTTATATTTGTTGCTTATGAATAGTATGTTTTACAAATACGAAGGGACTGGAAACGATTTTATTATGTTTGATAATAGAACTTCTGTTTTTCCGAAAGAGAACAGTAATTTGATCCAAAAACTATGCGATAGACATTTTGGAATTGGCGCAGACGGAATAATACTTATTGAAAATGATATTGATACGGATTTCAAAATGATGTATTTTAATGCAGATGGTAGCCAAACCTTTTGTGGCAACGGAGCAAGATGCGCTGTAGCTTTTGCTAAATATTTAGAAATTATAAATTCTAAAACAAACTTTATTGCTGTTGATGGATTGCATTATGCCGAAATTGAAAACGATATTGTTTCGCTTCAAATGATTGATGTTAACGAAATTCAAATTAATAAAAATTCAGTTTTTGCATATACAGGAACACAACATCATGTTGAACTTGTAGAAGATTTAGAAAATTATCCTGTTTTTGAAAACGGAAAAAAAATACGATATAGTTATAAAAATCCTGGCGCAAACGTAAATTTTGCTCAAAAAATAAACGATAACACATTTAAGGTTAGAACCTACGAGAAAGGTGTAGAAAATGAAACATTGGCTTGCGGAACAGGTGTTACAGCAGTTGCGATTGCCATGCATAAAATAAATAAAACTAAGGCTAACAATATTAAACTACCTGTTTTGGGTGGCGAATTAGAAGTTTCTTTTTCTGTTGAAAATGAGATCTACAGAAACGTATTTCTAAAAGGACCTGCTACTTTTGTATTTAAAGGAAGAATTGACATGTAATGAACAGTTTAAAAGGAGAGAACATACAATTGCGTGCTTTAGAGCCAGAAGATTTACAGTTTTTGTTTGATACAGAAAACAACGAATCTTTTTGGGAGGTTAGCCATACACAAACGCCTTTTTCAAAATATTTATTGAAACAATATCTAGAAAACGCCCATTTAGATATTTTTGAAGCCAAACAATTGCGCTTGATTATTGAAGAAAATTCAACTCAAAAACCGATTGGAATGATTGATGTATTTGATTTTAACCCACAACATAAAAGGGCAGGAATTGGAATTTTAATCCAGAAAGAAAACCAGAAAAAAGGATTTGCATCGGAAGCGCTAGAATTGTTAATAAACTATAGTTTTAGACATCTAAACCTACATCAAATGTATGCAAACATTACTTCAGATAACCAAGAGAGCATCTCGCTTTTCACCAAACATCAGTTTAAAAAAGTAGGCATTAAAAAAGACTGGATACATTTTAACAACAGATTTAAAGATGAAATTTTATTTCAATTAATTCATGAATAAAAAGAAACTCATTGCATCAATAGCTATTTTAACCTTGGTAATAACTAGCGCATTTGCTATTCGTACTTATTTTAAAATTTACGGAACTAACACTGTAAAAGAAGGATTTGTATACATAAAAACTAATAGCAGTTTGGATGATTTAAAAACAGAATTAAAACCTTTTTTAAAAAATACAGCGTCGTTTGATTGGGTTGCAAAGAGAAAAAAATATACCTCAAAAATTAGAGCAGGTAAATTTAAAATTACAAAAGGCATTTCAAATAACGATTTGGTAAACCTACTGAGAAGCGGAAAACAAACTCCGGTTACTTTAATTTTTAACAACCAACATACTTTAGAAGATTTAGCGGGCAGAATTGCTACTCAAATTGAAGCAGATTCTACAGCTATATTAAACGCAATAACGGATTCTGATTTTTTAAAAAAAGAAGGTTTTACAAAAAAAACCATTCTAGGAATTTTCATTCCAAATAGCTATGAATTCTACTGGAATTCTACCGGAGTAGGTTTTAGAGATAAAATGCTTAACGAATACCATCGTTTTTGGACAACAGAAAGAACAGAAAAAGCAACCAAATTAAAATTAAGCAAAACAGAAATTATTGCACTGGCATCAATTGTTCAAAAAGAAACTGCAAAAATTTCAGAAAGACCAACTGTGGCTGGTTTATATTTAAACAGAATTAAAAGAAGAATTCCGCTACAAGCAGATCCCACAATTATATATGCACTGAAAGAGAAATATGGACAAGACTATAGCGTAAAAAGAGTTTTGTTAAAAGATTTAAGAATACAATCTCAATACAACACGTATATAAACAGAGGAATCCCTCCTTCTTTAATTGCGATGCCAGACATATCGTCTATTGATGCTGTTTTAAACGCACAAAAACACAATTACATCTATATGTGTGCAAGTACAGAAAAAATTGGTTTTCATGCATTTGCAACTACACTACGAAAGCACAATAGTAATGCCGCTAAATACCATCGTTGGATGAATGCACAAGGAATTAATAGATAAACGATGTGTTAAAAATAGAAGAAAAGGTACTGTTAAATTGGCAGTAACCAACAGACAAAATATTATTTTTTACAGCACTTTTTTATTTTGTTTCCCGTACGAATTACGCTAAGTATTCAAGTTAAAACTTCTTAATTTTATAGACTATTTATGTATGATAAAAATTGCAGGCCTTTTATGTAAATCTGGATTTTCATTTTTCCAAGCTTTTACTTCTTTGGTTTTAATATACTCTGTTGACAAGGTAATATCTACTGCAATACATAAATTTGTTGTTGGCGATAAAATTGCTTTTAAATCTGTCAATAATTTTTCGTTTCTATAAGGTGTTTCTATAAAAATTTGAGATTGATCTTTGTCTTTAGATCGTTTTTCTAACTCTTTAATTGCTCTTTTTCTATCCGATTTATCTATTGGCAAATAACCATTAAAAGCAAAACTCTGTCCGTTCATACCAGAACTCATTATTGCCATTAAAATTGATGAAGGGCCTACCAATGGCACAACCTGAACTCCTTTATCATGCGCTAATTTTACAATTGTAGCTCCAGGATCTGCAACTGCTGGCACTCCTGCTTCTGACATCAACCCAACAGAAACTCCTTCTTCACAAACATCTAAATACATTCTCGTTTCTAAATCGTCAGCATATTTATCTAACAGCATTAATTTTAAATCTGGCTGCGATTTTTTTGGGGTAATTTTTTTGATAAATCGTCTTGCTGTTTTTTCATTTTCTACAATAAAATAATCAAGCTGTTCAATTACTTTTTTTACAGAAATTGGCATTACCTCTAAAGGTTCGTTATTACCTAAAGTAGTTGGAATTAAATATAATTTTCCTTTCATTTTTATTGTATTTTAGAAGCAATTACTTCGCAAGCTTCATCTAACATTTGATATACATTTTCAAAACCGTTGTCTTCACCATAATAAGGATCTGGTACATCTTGATTTGCGTTTGTATTAATTTCATTTAAGATTAGTTGTGCTTTTTGCCTGTCTTCTTTTGTTCTTGACAATGCTATTATATCTTGATAATTACTTTGATCCATTGCATAAATCAAATCAAAGTCATCAAAATCTTTTTCAGTAAATTTTCTTGCACGTTGTTGGGATATATCGATACCATGCTTTAGAGCAACCTCAATAGATCTAACATCTGGTAAATTACCAACATGATAAGCAGCTGTACCGGCAGAATCAATAAAAATAGCTTCAGAAACTTTTGATTTCAGAATTCCTTCTGCCAAAGGCGAACGGCAAATATTTCCTAAACAAACCATGAGTATTTTCATCAACACAAACTAAAAAAATAGATTTAAAAGCGAAGTTGATACTCTTAGAAGGTAAGCTTCTTTGTTAAATCGTCTACGTATTTTCTGAATTGCTTATCTGTTTCTGTTAAATTATCTACTGTTTTACAAGCGTGTAAAACCGTTGCATGATCTCTATGACCTATTTGAGAACCAATGCTTGCTAACGAAGATTTTGTCATACGTTTTGCAAAATACATCGCCAATTGACGCGCTTGTACAATATGACGTTTTCTGGTTTTTGATTGCAATGTAGCCACATCCATATCGAAGTATTTAGAAACTACCTTTTGAATGTAATCTATAGATACTTCTTTTTTGGTGTTTTTAACAAACTTATCTACAATTTGTCTTGCCAATTCAAGCGTATATTCTCTTCTGTTAAAAGAAGCTTGAGCAATCATTGAAATGATGACGCCTTCTAATTCTCTAACATTAGATTTGATATTTTTAGCAATATACTCTACAATATCTTCTGGCATTTCTACACCATCTCTGTAAAGTTTATTTTGAAGAATAGAAATTCTAGTTTCATAATCTGGCGCTTGTAATTCTGCTGACAAACCCCATTTAAAACGAGATAGCAATCGCTGTTCTATATCTTGCATGTCTACTGGCGCTTTATCTGAAGTTAAGATAACTTGCTTACCGTTTTGATGCAAGTGATTGAATATATGGAAAAACACATCTTGTGTTCCTGTTTTACCAGATAAGAATTGTACATCATCAATAATTAACACATCAATCATTTGATAAAAATGAATAAAATCGTTTCTAGTATTTGATTTAACGGAATCTATAAATTGTTGCGTAAATTTCTCTGAAGAAATATATAAAACTGTCTTATCTGGATATTTATCTTTAATATCTACACCAATGGCGTGGGCAATATGTGTTTTTCCTAAACCAACACCACCATATATTAATAATGGATTGAATGAAGTTCCACCTGGTTTATTTGCAACTGCCATTCCTGCAGAACGCGCCAAACGGTTAGAGTCTCCTTCTACAAAATTATTAAAATTGTAATTGGGATTCAATTGAGATTCTATTTTTACTTTTTGTAAACCTGGAATCACAAACGGGTTTCTTAATTCTCTATCTTTTGTTTCTAAAGGTACCGTAACTCTTTGTGGTTTTAGCGGATCTCTATTTGAACTTGGTATTTTTACGGTTTGAGGACTGTTACTGCTGTATGTATTTTCCATACGAACATCGTAAATTAACTTTACATCTTTACCCAACTCCCTAACCAAAGCAACTCTTAATAATTTAATATAATGCTCTTCTAACCATTCATAAAAAAATTTACTAGGTACTTGAATTGTTAAAGCTTCACCAGAAATTTTGATTGGTTTGATAGGCTCAAACCAAGTCTTATATGCTTGTGGTTTTATATTGTCTTTAATAAAAGAAAGGCACTCGTTCCAAACTGAGTCAGCAGTTTTAGTCATTCTAAATTAGTAGATATCAAAATTAAATAATTGTTTTTTCATGGCTTTTCACACCCTTTCTCTTAAGCTTTACAAATGTGTGAATAAAATTCAGTATAAAAAAATGAATTTACTATTGATTATTAACTTTTTTTTACGTAGAATACCAAAAATCTAAAATTATCTATTTTGCTTACAAAAACCACATCACTTAGAGTTCGGTATGGAGAAACAGACCAAATGGGTGTTGTTTATCATGGGAATTACGCTCAGTTCTTTGAAATTGGGAGGATAGACTGGCTAAGGTCTTATGGCGTTTCTTACAAAAACATGGAAGAAAACAACATGATGCTTCCTGTTGTAAATTTACAATGTAATTTTAAAAAGTCTGCTGAATTTGATGATGTAATTACTATAAAAACTTCGTTAAAAAAAACACCAACTGTTAAGATAGAATTTGACTATGAAATTTACAATCAAAAAAAAGAACTTTTAACAACAGGTTCTACCCTATTAGCTTTTGTGAATAAAAAAACCAAAAAACCGATGCGCTGCCCTTCGTATATTCTAGAAAAATTAATCTAATTTTTTAATTTCCACCTTATACAAATTGGTAAAAACCTTAAAAATATTGGCTGCCTCACTTTTTCTAACAGCAATCACATACAAACAATTTAATGCTAATTCTTGAGAAACGATGGTCATCTTTTTTTCTTTTAGAATTCGCATTACCTTATTCATTAAATCGTAACCAAATGTTAACTGAAAATGAACATCAATTGTTTTTTCAATGATCTCTGAAGTTTCTAAAGTTAGTTGTGCTGAGTTTTTATAAGCATTTATTAAACCACCAACACCTAATTTTGTACCTCCAAAGTACCTAACTGAAACAATTAAAATATTCGTAACTTCAAAAGCCTGAATTTGACCATAAATAGGCATTCCTGCAGAATTATTAGGTTCACCATCATCGTTTGCTCTGAAACGAATAACTTCTGTACCAAACTGCCAAGCATAACAAAAATGACGCGCCGTATGATGTTTCTTTTTTAAAATCTCTAAAGATTCTTTTACATCTTCTTCGTTTAAAACCGGAAAAGCATACCCAAAAAACTTGCTATTTCTATCTTTAAACAGCGTTTCTTTTGAAGGTTCATCTATGGTTTTATAGGCATCTTTCATTAGGCGATAGCAACTAAAACGATTCCAAAAATTGCAAGTGCAATTCCAATTTTATTCTTTAAACTAAAAGATTCTTTAAAAATAATTAAACCAACAATGGTTGAAGCAACAACAATTCCGACATTGTTTATGGTAAACAAAGTAGAACTTTCAATACCTTTTATTTGCAAAGCCTTTATTAAAAAAACGATTGAATAATAATTCGGGATTCCCAAAATAACTCCGGCAATTACATTTTCCAAACCAAAAGGCTCAGGTTTTTTTATGGTTTTAATTCCTAAAATAACCAAACCAAAAAAGGCTGCAAATCCAAATAAACTTCCAGAAAAAAGTGATACTTCATTTTCTGCAACAAAATTAATTTCAACATACTTTAAAGTGGTATCAATTGCTCCAGAACCTAAAAAAAGAATTATTGGCAGTAACAAGCCTGCTTTTTCATGCTTCTTTAAATCGTCTTTAACAGACGCTAAATACACGGCAACAACAGCTAAAATGATACCAGTTACTTTGATAAAAGATAAAGATTCATCATACAAAAAAACGCCAAAAACAATGGGAATTACAACAGACATTTTGCCTGCAACTGAAACTACAGAAACGCCATTTCGTTGCGCCGTTAAAGCCATTACAAAAAAGATAGAGACAAACAACATCCCTAAAAATATAGCCCCCGAAAACCATTTTTGATTAGGCAATTCTATAAAAGAAAACTCAACTTCAGAAAGCAGAATTCCAAATGTAAATGCCACTAAATAATTAACAACAATTGCTTTTAAGGTATCTATTTTAAAAACGTTAAAATATTTAAAAATTACAAATAATGAGGTCGAAATAAGTATACTTAGTAGAAGGTAAATCACGGGTTCAATTCTTTTTTGGTTTGCAAATCTACTACATCTTCTTTACCAGGCATTAAATTCCAAGTTTTTATTCCTAATTTTTCTGCTGCATCAGTATTTTCTTTTGTGTCGTCAATAAAAAAAGTTTCTGATGCTTTTAAATTATTCTCTTTTAACACAAATTGGTAAGTCTCAGCATTTGGTTTTCTAAAGCTTATTTCGTGTGACAAATAAAACTGCTCAAAACAGTTTTTAAATGTTGCATACAATTCTTTACCCCAATTATTTTGAATCCAAGTAATGTGTAGATCGTTGGTGTTACTCAATAAAAATAAACGGTACTTTTTGCTGTCTGCAAGTGCTTTAACAAACGAGAGTCTATGCAAAGGAAAATCTAATAAAATAGCATTCCAAGCTGTAATTAAATCTTTTTTAGGAACGGCATACTTTTTACTAAAAAAAGTAACAAAAGCAGTAGTTGAAATTTTTCCTTCTTCATATTGATGCACAACTTGCATCGCGTCTGCATCAATATTTAAAACACCAAATTTAGCTAAAGCACTATGTGTTGCCCCTTTATCTAAGTTGATAAAAATATCTCCAAAATCAAAAATAAGGTTCTTAATCATTTGCTATTATTTTTAACACATCTCCTTTTAAAACTGACTCAGCAATTAATTTTCCAGAAATTAATGGCGCCTCTATTCCACTTTCAAACTCGTTCTCTCCAATAAAAACTCGAGCTTCATCCCATAAACCTTCGTCAATAAATGTTTGTAAAGTTTTCGAGCCGCCTTCTATAAGTAAAGACTGAATTTGATGTTTATGCAACACATCGCAAATTTGTTTTGCAATATTGTTAGAAAAATCGATGGTCTCAAAAATTAAATTACTGCCATCTTCTAGCGCTTCTTTTCTTACTTCTGTAAACACAATAGTTTGGATACTTCGATCTAGAATATGGGCATTTTTAGGAATTCTTAACTTCCGATCCAATACAATTCTAATAGGATGATTCCCCGCCCAACTTCTTACATTTAATTTTGGATTATCGGCAATTGCAGTATTGGTACCAACCAATATAGCATGTTCCTTACTTCGCCATTTATGCACTAGTTGTTGTGAATATTTATTAGAAATCCAGATTGGTTTTTTTTCAACAGATTCCGAAATAAATTTAGGATAAATAAACCCATTTTTAGTTTCTGCCCATTTTAAAATAATGAAAGGACGCATTTTATTCTGAACTGTAAAAAATCGGTTGTGATGCTTTTTACATTCGTTTTCTAAAACACCAACAACTACATGAATTCCTGATTTTTCTATGCGCTCAATTCCTTTTCCAGAAACCAAATCATTAGCATCTACACAACCAATTATCACTTTTTTAAATTGATACTTCACAATTAAATCTGCACACGGAGGCGTTTTTCCAAAATGAGAACAAGGTTCTAACGTAACATAAATTGCAGCTTCTTTTAATATATTTTTATCCTTAACAGCATTGATAGCGTTTACTTCTGCGTGATTACCTCCATGTTTAGAGGTAAACCCTTCGGCAATAATAGTGTCATTTAAGACAATTACAGCACCAACAGAAGGATTTGGACGTGTAAATCCAATACCGTTTTTAGCAATTTGCAAACAACGTTGCATGTATTTTTCGTGCTGAGAAATGTGCATTATTTTAATTAAAAATGATAACTTGCTCCTGCAAAAATAGTGTATTAAAGTGAAAACGACAGAACCTACAATTAGAGAAATACAACCCGAAGATAATCAACAAATTGCAACGGTTATTAGAAGTGTTTTAATTGAATTAAATGTGCCAAAAGTAGGCACTGCTTATGAAGATGCTGCAACCGATTTAATGTTTGAAAGCTATCAGAAAGAAAAAGCAGTTTATTTTGTAATTGAAAAAGAAGGAAAAATTATTGGCGGCGCAGGAATTTCTCAATTAGACAATTATGATGGCAATATTTGCGAATTCCAAAAAATGTACTTTTTACCAGAAACGCGTGGCTTGGGCCTAGGAACCAAGTTAATTAATGCTTGCCTAAAAAAAGCAAAAGAGTTTGGTTATGAACAATGCTATTTAGAAACCATGCCCTACATGACCGCTGCACAAGCATTGTACAAAAAAAACGGCTTTATTTCGTTAGACAAACCTGTTGGAAACACAGGCCACTACTCTTGTAATGTTTGGATGTTAAAAGATTTGTAAGATGCTTTTAAAAGAATACAGAAATCATTTTAACAAAGAACTTTCAGCGATTTTTCCGCAAACAGAAATCGATTCTTTTTTCTTTTTATTGATAGAAAAAGAACTTCAATTAAAACGAATTGATGTAGCATTACACCGTGAGCTATCCATTTCAAAAGAAAAATTTGAGCATTTATACAACGCGTTGTCTCGATTAAAAAATCAAGAACCTATTCAGTATATTTTAGGAGAAACAGAATTTTACGGCTTGCCTTTTGTTGTAAATAAGCACACATTAATTCCAAGACCAGAGACGGAAGAATTGGTTGCATGGGTTATAGAACACCTAAAAGAACAAAAAAATAAGGCTACACAAGAAACAACTTTGTCTATTTTAGAAATCGGAACCGGATCTGGCTGCATTGCCATTGCGTTGGCAAAAAACATACCCAATGTAAAAATTACCGCAATAGATATTTCTTCAAAAGCCTTAAAAGTTGCCAAAGCAAATGCAGAAAGCAACCAAGTTGATATTAATTTTATGGAACAAGATATTTTAGCTGCTGGGCAACTTTCACAACAATTTGACATCATTGTTTCGAACCCGCCTTATGTGCGCCATCTAGAAAAAGAAGAAATACATCCAAATGTTTTAGAAAACGAACCACACATAGCTTTGTTTGTAGATGATAAGAATCCATTACTATTTTATAATAAAATTGCAACACTAGCAAAAACACACCTTACAAAAAAAGGGGCTTTGTTTTTTGAAATTAACCAATATTTAGGCAAAGAAACTCTTGCCATGTTAAAAGAAAAAGGGTTTAGCTCTACATTAAGAAAGGATGTTTTTGGCAACAACCGCATGACAAAATCAATAAGTTCGTTCTAACTTCTTATTATTAAATTATTTTTTAGTAAATTTAACTCGCTAGAAAATAAGAATAGCCCCTACAAACTGCTTTTTTTACAACTCCCTATTTTTAGCTTTAAATTTTATTAATAAACATTTAAAAAGTACTGTTATCCCGAAATTAAATCGGGATATTAGAAATAAAAGTGTTTATATAACTAGTTGGCAACAAGGCGACAAGAGATATGATTAACTTAAAGACATAAATATGAAAGACTACATCTTTATTACAAAAAAAGTAAAATTAGACTATAATGACCAAGAAGTTTCGATTAACGAATTAGATATTGATGATATTATTGATAAATATTCTAAAGAATATATTATTGATAGAGAAAATTATGCTTCAACTGTTTTAGGAGATAATTTGATTGTAACCTTTAAGCTTAAGAAACGAACTAAATAAAAAAGGAAAATAAAATGGAAAAAACTCATTCACAAATCTTTAACAACGGAACATTAAAAGTATGGTTTTATATTGATAATATTAGGTTTTACGACGAACAAAAGCACCTTTTGGAAAAAGATGACCAGTTTATTTGTTTCTATAATTTTAAAGAACCAACAATATTATGTTTGGGTGAAATAATACGTAATCCTGAAAATCAAATCATTATTATGTCAAGTAAAAATAGTGCATTAAACAACGGAATTAACTATGTTATTAATAAATATAATTTAAAGGATTAAAATTATGACAGCAACTAAAGAATGTCCTTCTTGTGGAGCAGAAATCCCAGCAATTGCTTTAAAATGTGAATATTGCAATTTTGAAATAAAATCTAATCAATCAGAGAGTATTAATTATATTCAAGAATTACAAAATAAATTAATTGAAGCTGATAATTCTGTTACTGCCAAGCAAAAAATGCTTTACGGAGAAGCTCATATCTGGAATCAAAAAGCTTCAATTATAAATTCATTCACACTTCCTGCAACTAAAAAAGACTTGTTGGATTTATTACTTTTTTCGTATTCAAACTATGAAGGATCAAAAGGAACTGTAAAGATTTATGGAGACCCTGTGAAAAATGCTTGGCTAGGAAAAGCAAAACAGGCATACTCAATGTTGAAAATTTACGGTAAAGACGATGAACATATTTCGGAGATTCTTGAGGAGTATTCTTTTCTAGCAAATAAAAAAGGTAAAAATAAAAAAGGATGTATGCCTTTTTTATTCATTGGTTTCTTACCAATATTAGTATATATTTTTTTAACAATATAAATATTTAATTATGGCAATTATCGATGTTGTAAAATATCAAGGAAATGATAAAGAATTTGTTTGGAAATTTCCTTCAGAAGATTTAAGATTAGGTACACAATTAGTTGTAAAAACTTCTCAAACTGCATTTTTTGTTAAAGGCGGTGAAATTCTAGACCAATATGACCCTGGGACAACAACACTAAAATCTGGAAATATTCCGTTATTAAATAAGCTAATAAATATTCCATTTGGTGGCGATTCTCCATTTCAAGCTGAAGTATGGTTCGTAAACTTGATTTCAAAGTTAGATAATAAATGGGGTACACCAACTCCGATTCAACTCGAAGACCCTAAATATAATATAGTTGTTCCAGTTAGAGCATTTGGTCAGTTTGGTATGTCTATCGAAAATCCTAGAAAATTTTTAGAAACTTTAGTAGGGAATATGCCTAATTTTTCTACTGAAAAAGTGGTTGAATATTTTAAGGGTAAAATTATATCAACTATTACCTCTGCTATTGGGAAAAAAATGGTTCTTGAAGGTGTTTCAGTCTTACAAATTCACGTATTACTAGAAGATTTATCTGAGTTTTGTAAAGAAAAAATTAAGGAGGAGTTTTCAAATTATGGCGTTAAAATTGAAAACTTCTATTTTGTATCAATAAATATCCCAGAATCAGATCCAAGCGTTATAAAGCTCAAAGAAGCCAAAGATCTTGCAGCTAAAATTAAAATTGCTGGAAAAGATGTATATCAAATGGATAGAAGTTATGATGTTTTAGACAAAGCAGCACAAAATGAAGGAACGATGGGAAGTGTTATGGGTGCTGGTATGGGACTAGGTTTAGGATTTGGTATGGGAAATCAAATGGGTAATATGACAAATAGTATGAATCTTGGTGAGAATCAACAAAACCAAAATTCATCACCACCACCACCGCCACCTTCTTTTACACCTTATTTTGTTTTAATTAATAATCAACAAAATGGTCCTCATTCACTTGACTCTATTAAATTATTAATTAGTCAAGGACAATTATCAAAAGAGTCTTTAGTATGGAAAGAAGGTATGGCAGATTGGAGTAAAATTATGGAGCAAAATGATTTAAAAATTCTATTTGGAGCCTCACCACCACCACCACCACCACCAATTAACAAATAATTAAGTTTTATGAAAAAATTGTTTCTTTTATCAGGTATATTTTTAGTAATCTTGAATTCGATTAGTCTATTAATTTTTGATAATTATAGTATTTTTAATAATTTACTTGTAAGTACTTCAGTTTTAATAACTACCGTTTTATTATTTCTTTCAGCAAACAAGAAAAATGCTGACGGTTATAGAATAGCTTTATCATTTATCTATAGTTTTTTAGGAATTATTAAAATCATCATTGCATTTAATTCTAAATCAAATTTTAGAGAAAATTATGCCATTATTTGGATTCTAATAATTGTTTTTATTGAAATAATTTTACTCTATTTGATAGAATATATGAACAAACACGTAAAGAATTAAGATAGCCCAGTTGCCAACAATGGGTATAGAAAATTGCTTAATACGAAAAAATAGAATGTTTCTAAAACATAAAAAACTTAAATTTAAACATCGGAAAATTGCGTTTTCAAAAACCGCAACTTTCCATACCCTAACACGTTGTACAACATTTTGACCCGTCCTGAAATAAGGCTACATAATTTTAACCTGTAGCCATATTTCAGGACTAGACATATGAAAAAAATTACGTTACATAGACCAAAAGAGAGTTTCAATAAGAACTGTTCGTATGAAATATTAGTTGGAAAAAAACATCTGACTAAATTGAAAAACGGAGAAGAAAAAACTATTGAAATCCCAAATGCATTAAATACCGAATCTTTGAAAGCAAAAATTCAATGGTGTGGAAGTGAAAAAATGGAACTGCGGAATTTAACTGGAAATGAAAAAATAGTTGTTAGCGGAAATAAATTTCTGAATAGAAAAATGCCATTATTTGGAGCAATGTTTCCTTTAATTGGACTTATGTTTTTTAATCTGAAAATTGTACCTAAAAGTATCGGCATTGGCTTTTTTATAATCTTTTTGATTGCGATTATTGGAACAGTAACTCTTTGGAAAGATAAATGGCTAAATATTAAAGCAGAATAAAATACGCATAACAACAAAGAACTGAGCTAAAAAACACCTACAAATTAATTTGTAATCCATCATAAGCTAGAAACACGTTGTTGGGCAATGTTTTTTCAACTTCATCATGAAAACCTAATCGGTGACTAATATGAGAAAAATAAGCACGTTCTGGTTGTATTTCCTTCACAAAATTTAAAGCTTCTTCTAAATTAAAATGAGTTGGATGCGCTTCTTGTCGCAAAGCATTTACGATCAAAATTTTTACACCTTTTAATTTTTCTTTTTCTGTTTCAGAAATGGTTTTTACATCAGTTAAATATGCAACATCATTAAAACGATAACAAGTTACAGGTAAATCACCATGCAAAACTTCAATAGGCGTTACCGCTACTCCGTCTAAATAAAAAACGGTATCATCAACTAGATTTACTGCAACTTTTGGTGCGCCAGGATACCTGTTTTCAGTAGCAAAAACATACTGAAAACGTTGCTCTAGACTCTTTAAAGTTCTTGTGTCTAAATAAATTGGTACTTCACCCATTTGATAACTAAACGGACGCACATCATCAAAACCAGCTGTATGATCTGAGTGCTCATGGGTAAATAAAATACCGTTGATAGCTTCTACATTTTCTCGCAGCATTTGCTGTCTAAAATCTGGACCACAATCTACAATGTAGTTTATATCGTTCCAAGAAACCATAATAGAAGAACGCAAACGTTGATCTTTTAAATTGTCAGACAAACAAACAGGATGACTGCTTGCTATCATGGGCATTCCTTGTGAAGTTCCTGTACCTAAAAACGTAATTTTCATAAACGATAAAAGTGTTGTGTATACTCACAAAAATAAGATAAAATTTGACTAGAAAAACTTAAATTTAGTACATTTGTTCCATAAATATTTATTCATGGCAATTACATTAAAGGGAGATCAAAAAATCACCGCAGTACCATCTACAAAAAGCAAAGCATTGCGCATCAATTTAAATGCACATATATACGGAACCTTTGCAGAAATTGGCGCTGGTCAAGAAACGGTTCGTAATTTTTTTAGAGCTGGTGGTGCTTCTGGTACTATTGCAAAAGCCATGAGTGCATATGATAAAGATTTTTCTGATGCAATTTATGGTCTAGAATATGACAACCGATATGTAACAGAGCCAAGATTAAAAACAATGCTGACGCACGAAATTGATTTAATTGAAGAGCGATTGAGCAGAAAAAAACATCCAGATAAATTATTTTTTAGTTACGCAAATACAGTAGCGACTATAAATTTTAGCAAAAAATTTAAAGGACATGGTTGGGTAGGAATCCGTTTTCAGTTAGACCCTTTAGAAGAGTACAACGAAATTGTATTGCATTTACGCTTTAAAGAAACTGATGCGCGTTTACAACAAGAAACTCTAGGTATTTTAGGAGTAAACTTGATTTACGGAGCCTATTACCTGAATGACAATCCAAAAGAATTGGTAAAGTCTTTCTATGACAATTTAAACAAAGACCAATTAGAAATTGACATGCTTAATTTATCAGGGCCCCGTTTTATGTATGTAGACAACCGATTGATGAGCTTACAACTGGTTAAAAACGGAATGACCAATGCAGTTATGTTTGATTCTGACGGAAATAACTTATTACCTGCTCAAGTTTTATACAAGAAAAATATTTTAGCCTTACGCGGTAGTTTTAGACCTGTTACTAAGGTAAATATGGACATGTTTGAGAAATCTAAGAAAATGTTTTTTGAGGAGAAAAAAGTAGATCCAAAAAACTCTCAAATTGTTTTTGAAATAACACTTGCCAACCTAAGAGCAGAAGGAGAAATTAATGAACGAGATTTCTTAGACAGAGCAGAATTGTTGTGTTCTCTTGGCTTAAATGTAATGATTACCAATTTTCAAGAATATTATAAATTGGTAGAATATTTTAGCGAATTTACCAAAGAACGTATGGCGCTAGCTATGGGTGTTTATAATTTAATTCAGATTTTTGATGAAAAATATTATCGCAATGTAAGTGGTGGAATTCTTGAAGCTTTCGGTAAACTTTTTTACAGAGATTTAAAAGTATACATGTATCCATATAAAGATGGTGATTCTGAAGTATACATCACAAGTGAAAACCTCAAGGTACATCCAAGAATGAAAGAATTGTACAAATTCTTTAAAAACAATGGAAAATTAATTGATATACTTGATTATAATCCAGAAATACTTCATATTTTTTCTAGAAAAGTTTTAAAAATGATTACCTCAAACGAAGAAGGCTGGGAAGAGATGTTGCCAGATGGCATTTCAGAATTGATTAAAAAAGACCGCCTTTTTGGATATTCAAAAAGAAAAAAATTAAAAAAATAACTTTTCATTTTTAAACCTTTTGGTATTTTAACTGTCAAAAAGTAAAAACTCTTGGTAGAGGAAATAAATTTTATTGCACAATTACAAAACGTAAAAACAAAGGAACAAGCATTTAAAAAACTTGTAACACTATATAAAGAACGTTTGTATTGGCATATTCGTAAAATAGTTATTTCACATGATGATGCTGATGATGTTCTACAAAATACTTTTATAAAAATATTTAGAGGCATAGGTGCCTTTAAACAAGAAAGTCAATTATTTTCTTGGATGTATAGAATTGCCACAAATGAATCTATAAGTTTTATAAACAAAAGAGCAAAAGAAAACAATGTTGATATTTCTGATTATCAATACAGTTTAGTTTCTAACTTAGATAGCGATTTGCATTTTGATGGAGATCAAATACAATTAATTTTACAAAAAGCAATAAAAACCTTACCAACAAAACAACAACTGGTTTTTAATATGAAGTATTTTGAAGAATTAAAATATAAAGAAATATCAGAAATACTAGAAACATCAGAGGGCGCTTTAAAAGCCTCCTATTTTCATGCCGTAAAAAAAATTGAAGAATACATAAAAAATAATTCACATTAATTAAACCTTTTAAACAGTTTACAGTCTAAGAATTAAATGAATACAAAAAACAAATATTGTTTAGAGCATATTAAAAATGTAACACAACAAAAAAGTGGTTTTACAACACCTAAAAACTTCTTTAATACTGTTGAAGATAACGTTTTTTCTACAATAAAGGCAGAAGCTTTTTCTAAAGAAAATGGCTTTAGTGCTCCTAAAGATTATTTGAGTAATTTTGAAGATTCTTTATTTTCTAATGCTAATTTTCCTAAAAAGGAAACAAAAGTAATTTCGTTAAAATCTAAAATCTTAAAAATAATTCCTGCAACAGCAGCTGCAAGTATTTTACTTTTTATAGGTTTAAATACTTTTATATTTTCAGAAACCACTTCTTTTGAATCAATTTCTACCGAAGAAATAGAAAACTGGTTAGACGAAAGTTATATAAAAAATAATACTTCTATAATTAATTTTATAGACAGCGACTTTAAAGATATCAACGTACTTGATGACAACTCGATAGAAGATGAAGACATCTTTGAATATTTAAATACTATTGATAGTGCTACATTATTAACAGAAATAGAATCGTAATGAATAAAAAAACATTCTTAATCACATGTGCTTTTGCATTATTTTTTAGTCTGCATACATTTTCTCAAGAAAGAAGAGGAAGTAGCAAAAAAATAAAAACTTTAAAAATTTCTTTTATTACAGAAAAACTAGAGCTTACTTCTAACGAAGCCACTAAGTTCTGGCCAATTTATAATATGTTTGAAGCAGAACGCTATACACTATACCATGTAAAAAGAGCTGAAATTAGAAAGCGCTTAGAAAATTTGGGTGGCATAGAAAATGTTTCTGAAAAACAAGCAGAAAACCTTACCAAAGACATGCTATCGTTAGATCAATTGAACTACGATACCAATGTTCGATATCAGAATGCACTTAAAAAAATTATTTCACACAAAAAAATACTACAGCTTCAAATGGCTGAAAGAGACTTTAATCGGCAAATGATTAAAAGATACCGAAAAACAAAGAACAAGAAATAATGAATAAATATCTATAAAAAAAAGAGAACTAAAATTTAGTTCTCTTTTTTTATTCTTTATCAATTAAGGACAAACAAACAAATAATTCTGGTTTATTAGAAGTAAATTGCTTGATCCAAATTGTTAGTTCACTTACCTCATGTGGTAACAATCTAGTAAGTGCTTTTTCTAATTCTCTGCAGAATAAATCTGCATTAAAACTTACTTTTTTTAGTACCGTTTTAGTGTACTCAAACATTGCTCTTGCCATACTTAATTTGGGTATTATTAAGTTAAACGAATTTTCTTTTTCTTTAGTATTTAACTGAAATAAAAATACAAAAAAAAACCATCTTTAAAAAAGATGGTTTTATAAATTTACGTTAATATTACGTTATAATTTGTTAAGTTTTTCTACCAACTTATTAGCTTTATCTTCTAACTCTGTGTTGATCGCTTTATAATGTGCTTTTTTGTTTTCAACATCTTTTGCATGTAATTTTTCAATCAACACATCAAAAGTTTCAATAGCTTCATCAATAATTGCTTCTGTTTTTTTTGAGTTAGCTGGCGCTAACATTTGAGCTATATAGCATTCTTCTATAATGTCTCCTAAAGTATAATTGATATCTTTTTTTAAATTTTTTACGCTTGCCATAATTTTCTTTATTTAAGGTGCAAATTTACTATAATTTATTGATTTAAAATGTATTTACGAATTACATTTTTTCATACATTGCTCTTAATTTTTCTCTAGTAATTGTTTTTTGCCAATCGTCTCCTAAAGCATTTTCCCATAACGGAACTAAACTCAAAGAAACATCAATCATTACATCAAACTCTTTATCTGTTAAGTTTTTACACAAACCTTTAGGGATATCAATATTATGCTTTTTAACCATTTGCTTAAATTCTGCAACCCCTTCTGGATAAAATTCTTCTAACTGATCAAAAACAATACAATTTCCTATTCCGTGTTTAGTTCCCAGTAAATAAGACAGCCCATAACTCATTGCATGAGCAACACCTACTTGAGAATAAGCAATACTCATCCCGCCATGCCATGAGGCCATCATTAATTTATCTTGACCATCTTCATCACGTACGTCCTTTTCTAAATACACTTCTCTACACAAATCCAATGATTTTTCTCCGTAGCTTTGACTAAATGCATTTAAAAAAGTACCTGTTAAAGACTCAATACAGTGTATGTAACAATCCATACCTGTATAAAACCACTGGTTTGTTGGTACATCTTTACATAATGCTGGATCTAAAACTACTTGATCAAAAGGTGTATAATCTGAGTTCATCCCTAATTTACGTTCTGGACCTGTTAAAACAGTTGTTCTTGAAACCTCTGCTCCTGTTCCTGAAATAGTTGGAATCCCTACATGATATACTCCTTGATTTTTTACCAAATCCCAGCCTTGATAATCTGCAGAACTTCCTGGGTTTGTTAACATCAATGAGATTGCTTTGGCATAATCTAACATCGTTCCGCCACCTATACCGATAATTCCAGACGGAATCTCATCAAATTCTGCTACCAAATCATCTCTATACGCATCTACATAACTTGTTTTAGGCTCTTCTTCTGCACTTACATAAATTATCTTATCATTAAAATGCAACGGAATTCTGCTTATTAACCAATCGTTTCCTTTAAAAACAGCATCTACAATAAAAATAAATGGGGCTTTTTCGCTTGTGCGTTTTGGTGCTAATATTTCGTCTAATTGATTAAAACATCCTCTACCGAAAACAACGCGAGGAACCATTGGAAAATTTCTAAAACTCATTGTATTATCTTATTTATTGCAAAAATAGTTAAACTTTTTGGTAATTAAATACTATCTAATGATTTTTGAAAAGCTTCAAAAAAAAGCCCAACATGATAACCATCTACTAAAGCATGGTTTACAGTAATCGACACAGGCATTTGCAAGGTGTTTTTTTCTTTTTTAAACTGTCCAAAAGCCAATCTGGTGACTGAATCATTACTTGTGTTTTTTGGTTCTTTATGACCCGTAAAATGTATCCAAGGCAATGCAGAGCAATACACGCAATTATCTGAATTAACTGGAGGAAATAGTGCATCTGAATTTAAAACTCGTTCTTTTTCTTTTAAAAAATTTTGATAAAACTCAAGGTAATCATCAGAAAAATGAATAAAAGAAAAACCAAATGTATTGTCTGGTCTTTTAATTGTTGCTGAAGCGTGTATTACATTGTGAATAATTATTTTTTGGTCATTAGTAATTCTGTATTTAAAATTTTCTATAGAATTAATAGCTTTCATACAGGCATGCAAATAAGTTACAAAAAATGAAGTGTTGTTCTTTGTTGCTTTTTGATATGCTTTTGTTACATCTAAAACAGCAGTAACGCCAAAATAAGGATCTTGTAAACTCATAAAATGCTTAAAATGCTGTTTACGATTCCAAGTATCAATGTCTAAATACATCATAATACCAACTTTAGTATTTCTGTAATTGAGGCAACTGTTTTATATGCTGTTTTGGATTGCTCATTTATTGCAACTTCTTCATGAGCCCAAGTTGTATGAAAAGGGACATGAATTGCAGAAGCGCCAATACTAACTAATGGCAAAACATCTGATTTTAAAGAGTTACCAATCATCAATAACTCATTTGTTTCAATATCTAAATGACGAACTAATTTTTTATAATCGGTTTCTTTTTTGTCACTCATTACTTCTATATGATGAAAATAGTTTAGCAACCCAGATTTTTCTAATTTACGTTCTTGGTCTAATAAATCTCCTTTTGTTGCTACAATTAACTTGTATTTTCCTTGCAAAGATTTTAAAGTTTTTTCTACATCATCTAACAATTCGATTGGCTTCTCGAGCATTTCTTTACCAATATTTAAAATAGTATTTAATAACTTCGGATTTAAATTATTGTTAGATATCTCTAGTGCACATTCTACCATAGAAAGTATAAAACCTTTAACACCATAACCGTATAATGAAAGGTTTTTTATTTCCATTTTAAATAATTCTTGATCAATTTTATTTTCTGTTTCGTAACCAGACAATAATCTTGCGAATTGATGTTCTGCTTCTCTAAAGTAGGTTTCATTAACCCACAAAGTATCATCAGCATCAAAAGCAATTACTTTTATATTTTTATACATTTTCTAAAATTAAAAAACCTCGTAAAAAATTACGAGGTTTTAGTATTTATTTTTTTAAATATTGCTGAGCTTTAATCAAATCCTCTGGCGTATCAATCTCAATACCCATAAAATCTGTTTCTACCATTTTTATTTTTTTTCCATACTCTAAATAGCGTATGCATTCTATTTTCTCTGTTGCTTCTAAAGAGCGCATTGGCAATTTGTAAAAATCTAAAATGGCTTGTTTTCTAAATGCGTACACTCCAATGTGTTCAAAATAACGTGCACCCGCATTTTTGTCTCTTGGGTACGGAATTGGAGAGCGCGAAAAATACAACGCGAAATCATTTTCATCAACAATTACTTTTACATAATTAGGATCAGTTATGTCTTTCCAATCGGTAATTTCTTGCATTAACGAAGCTAAATCTATTTGTTTAGCATCATCGCCTTTAAAAACCTCTAATACTTTTATCAAAGGTTCTTTCTTTACAAAAGGTTCATCTCCTTGTACATTTACAACAATATCAACATCTAAATGTTCTACTGCTTCTGCTATTCTATCAGAACCACATTCATGCTCTTTGATACTCATTATTGCTTTTCCTCCAAACTTCTCTACTTCATCTTTAATGATTTTACTATCAGTAACCACATAAACATCATCAAAAAGTGCTGTAGCAACAGTTGCTTCATAGGTTCTAACAATTACAGGTTTACCTCCTAAATCTGCCATTAATTTGCCTGGAAAACGAGTGGCTCCATAACGAGCCGGAATCATTGCAATAATTTTCATTTTTTATGATTTTTTCTTAAAATGAGATTCCTGCTTCCGCAGGAATGACAGTGTATTTACAATACAGATTTAATTGCTGCTACCATATTTGCAGCCCTCTCATTTAGTTGCGCTTCTGTCCAAGATAATTTTATTAAACAAGAAATGTTTCTTGAAATAATATCGTCTGACTGAGGAAACTGCATCGTATTTAAATCTTGCATTCCTGTTTTAATTTCGTTTGACAATGGAAATAAAGAAACTTGATCTTTTAAGTGATTCCATTTACGCACATAATGCCAATCGTTTTCATAATAATTCCAAAATGCATCAACACCATGTGCTTTAAATGCTTTTACTACTTTATCTGTTAGTGCTTTTGTTGGCATAAAAAACGATAAAAAACCTGCTGCATCTCCTTCTTCATCAGGTATTCTTCTGAAAGATACCTCTGGAATAGTTCTTAGAGCGTCTTTTAATACTTTTTTATTTTTACGTTGGGTAGCAACAAAATCATCTAAACGACGAACTTGCGCTAAACCAACAGCTGCATTCAATTCAGAAATTCTAAAATTATACCCTAAAAACGGGTGCGATTCTGCTCCTCTATCGTTTCCTTCATGATCATGGCCATGGTCTGTATAATGATCTGCATTAATTGCCAAATTAGAATCGTTTGTAATCATAACTCCACCTTCACCACATGTTATTGTTTTAACATAATCAAAAGAAAAACAACCAGCGTCTCCAATAGTTCCTAATTTTTGTCCTTTATAAGTTCCTCCGATAGCTTGACAAGCATCTTCTAATAAAATTAAATCGTGTTTTTTACAGATTGCTTTTAAAGCATCTAAATCTGCCATAGAACCACACATATGAACAGGCATAACAACTTTTGTTTTAGGTGTAATTGCTGCTTCTACTGCTTTTGGATCTAGCGTTAGTGTATCATCAATATCTACTAAAATAGGTGTTGCTCCAGCTGCAAGAATAGATTCAAAGCTTGCTACAAAAGTAAATGTAGGCATAATTACTTCGTCACCAGAACCCACTCCTAAAACGGCTAGCGCAACGTTTAAAGCTGTAGTTCCACTACTTGTTAATTGTGCATGTTTTACACCTAAATTATTTTGTAATTCTTGTTCTAATTCTTTTGCTTTCCAATGTCCGTTTCTGGCTCCATCAAATCCATAACGCATTAAAACTCCGCTTTCTAATACATCGTTTACCTCTTTGCGTTCTGCGTCTCCAAATAATTCAAATCCTGGCATTATTGTTTATTTTTAAATGAAGCACCAAAGATAAAGAATTAATCCTTGATTATATCACTCAAAAAACGAAGTTGTAAAGAAATTTTAACTGATAAAAACCTCCAGTAATTCTGCACTTGTTGTTGGCGAAATTTCAAATGATTTGACACAAGCAGGTACTAAAATGGTTTCTCCGTAGTGTAATGTTTCTGATGTATCTTTAGTTAAAAAAACTACAGATCCTTTTACACACATGTAAATTACAAAAGAATCTTTCTCTAAATGATTAATGCTTTTTGTTTTTGTAATTGGTAATATATTTGTTGTAAAATAGGGACAAGAAATCATTTCTGAAGCAATGTTGTCTTCTTTTTGATAAGCTGTTTTGTAAGAATCTTCTACAGAATAATTAATAACGTCCATGGCTTCTTTGGTGTGTAAATCCCTAAATGTACCATCAGAATTTGGTCTTTCCCAATCATAAATTCTATAAGTAATATCAGAAGTTTGTTGTATTTCGGCTACTAAAACTCCTGCACCTATTGCATGAATTTTTCCGGGCTCAATAAAATAAACATCGCCTTCTTTAACTTCATCTACATTTAAAACAGATATTAAAGTATTGTTTTTTACATGTTTTTGATAGGCTTCTGCAGAGACTTCTTTACTAAAACCAACTATTAAATTAGCATTTTCATCTGCCTGCATTACATACCACATTTCTGTTTTGCCAAAGGAATTATGCCTCTTTTTTGCTAATTTATCGTTTGGGTGTAACTGAATACTAAGAGTTTCTTTAGCATCTATGTATTTAATTAAAAGCGGAAACTTATTACCAAATTGATGCAGTACCTTTTTACCTACTAAATCTTCTTTAAATGTTGCAATTAAGTATTGCAAACTATGTCCTTTTAAAGAACCATTTGCAACTATTGAAGTATCGTTTTCTACATCAGAAATTTCCCAACTTTCTCCGATATTATTTTTAGAAGATTTTTTATGCAATTCATGTATCAACTTTTCACCTCCCCAAATTTTTTCTTTTAAGATTGGTTCAAATTTTAAAAACTGTTTTATCTTCATAAATATAGAAAAGTATTAATGCTACAAATTTAAAGGAATTCTTTATTTTAACTGTTCAAATAAAATTTAATTAACTTTGAAGTCCAATTTATTTGCAAAAACAGACGTTTTATTGTGTTTAACTGTTGAAAACAGATTTAATAAAATATAAAAAACAAATGGTCTGTGTTATTTTGCCTATTTTAAATTAAAAAATACATCATCTTTTTTATGAAAACAAAATTCTTTTTAATACTTGTATTTGCATTTATTCTTAGCAGCTGTAACGAAAAAATCATCAATTGCGAAATTACCACCTCAGAAGGAAATATTTTAATTGAATTATATCCAGAGAAAGCACCAATTACCGTTGCCAATTTTTTAAAATATGTTGATGCTGATTTGTACACAAACTCTTCTTTTTTTAGAGTAACCACAGCAGAAAACGAAGAAGATAGAGCTGTTAAAATTGAAGTAATTCAGGGCGGAAATGTACCTAGAGACAAAGATTTTACCCCAATTGAAATTGAAACTACAGAAAAAACCGGAATACTTCATAAAAACGGCACTCTTTCGATGGCAAGAAGCGAACCCAATTCTGCTACGAGTAGTTTCTTTATTTGCATTAATGCGCAACCTTCATTAGATTTTAAAGGAGAAAGAAATCCTGATGGCTTTGGATTTGCTGCTTTTGGTAAAGTAATTAAGGGAATGGATTTAGTGAAAAAGATTCAATCTGGAGAAAATAAAAATCAACGTTTAGTAACACCTGTTATTATACAATCAATAAAAAGAGTTGAATAATCACAAACTCAACAAAAATAAGGGACGTAGACATCTGTAATAGCTATAATTTTTATACTGTTAAAATAAATGACTTAATATGCTAAATATTTTAAATAATGCTGTCTTAGTTTTTATTTTAGACCCCAAAAAAGATAACACCGTTTAATCTCCTTTATAGGTTACAAAATTTCTTGGCGTTTCGTAAAGTGTAATTGAAACATCTAGGGAGTCTTTAATTTTAGCTCTTAATTTATTGTAAATAACAACAGAAATGTTTTCTACAGTTGGATTTAAATTTTTGAATTCTGCTACTTCTATATTTAAATTTTTATGATCAAAAGCTTCTTCTATTTCAGATTTTATCAACCTTCTCAACACAGATAAATCCATTACAAAACCTGTTTCATGGTCTATTTCTCCGGTAACAGAAACAGTTAAATCATAATTATGTCCATGGTAATTTGGGTTGCTACATTTCCCAAATACTTCGGCATTTTTTTCATCAGACCATGCAGAATTAAACAATCTATGTGCAGCATTAAAATGTGCTTTTCTGTGTGCAGTTATTTTTGGCATTTTTTTTAAAATTAAGCTAAAAAATTTGAAATTTTAGCATATGATTCTTTAAAAATAATCTTAAACCATGCTGTATAAATCTCTGGATTATTTTCCATATCATTTTTTACATCTTCTAATGTCATCCATTTAAAAGAGGCTACTTCTTCCGGATTAATAATTGGATCTTCATTAAATACACCAACCATTACATGATCTAATTCGTGTTCTGTTAATCCGTTGTCAAAAGGAGCTTTGTAAATAAAAGAAAAAACTTCTTCTAGCTCACACGCAAAACCCATTTCTTCTTGCAAACGTCTTTTCCCTGCTTCTAAATTTGTTTCTCCATTTCGTTGATGAGAACAACATGTATTTGTCCATAACAAGGGAGAATGGTATTTCTCTGCTGCTCTTTGCTGCAACATTAATTCTCCTTTATTATTAAAGGTAAAAACAGAAAAAGCTCTATGTAACAATGCTTTTTCATGCGCCTCCATCTTATTCATTAAACCAATTTGGTTGTCATTTTTATCAACTAAAATTACTTGCTCTTCTGCCATAAAACAAATGTAGTAAAATCAATTATCTTTGCAACTCTTAAATTAGGTATTTAAAAATGAAGCGATCAAAATTACTGGTTCTTTTAATCTTTGTATTTGCAATTTTAAATTGTAGTGAAAAGAAAGAAAAAAAATCAATTCCAGTGCCAACAAAACGCAAAGAAAAACTTATTAAAAAAGCAGAAAAAACCTGGGACAGTTTGCACAAGAATAACGTTGAATCTTTTTTTACTGCCTACGAAAAAACAAATAAAGAAACTAAAGTACGTATTCAAACAGCTTATGGTACTATTACGTTAAGGCTTTATAATGATACGCCAATTCATAGAGCCAACTTTATATTCTTAACTAAAATTAAATATTTTGATAAAACTGTTTTTTATAGAATTGCCAAAAACTTTGTAATTCAGGGTGGTAATTCTGATGGATATGATGCTATGAAAAGTCGTTATAAATATGGTAATTACTTAATAAAACCAGAATTTAGACCCAATAGAAAACATAAATACGGTGCTTTGGCAGCAGCAAGAGAATGGGAGAAAAATCCAGATAAACTATCTAGTCCTTTTGAATTTTATATTGTTCAAAACAGAAAAGGTGCTCATCATTTAAACAACGAACATACCGTTTTTGGAGAAGTAATTTCTGGCTGGGAAACTATTGATAAAATTGCAGAATTAAAAACAGATGTTAAAGAATGGCCACTAGTAGATGTGAACATGAAAGTTGAAATTTTAGATTGATAATCCTTTACTTAACAGTATATTTGCACCTCAAAATTTGTAGATGAGTTTTTTAAAAGAAATACAACGTAGAAGAACATTTGGCATTATTTCGCATCCAGATGCAGGTAAAACAACTTTAACTGAAAAATTGTTATTATTTGGTGGTGCTATTAAAGAAGCTGGAGCTGTAAAAAATAATAAAATCAAAAAAGGAGCTACATCAGATTTTATGGAAATTGAGCGTCAGCGTGGTATTTCTGTAGCTACCTCTGTATTGGCTTTTATCTACAATGATAAAAAAATAAACATCTTAGACACACCTGGTCATAAAGATTTTGCTGAAGATACTTTTAGAACTTTAACCGCCGTAGATAGTGTTATTGTGGTAATAGATGTCGCAAAAGGTGTAGAACCTCAAACAGAAAAATTGGTTGAAGTTTGTAGGATGCGTAACATACCTATGTTGGTTTTTATCAACAAGCTAGATAGAGAAGGTAAGGATGCTTTTGATTTATTAGATGAAGTAGAACAAAAATTAGGATTGCGTGTAACACCAATGAGTTTTCCTATCGGAATGGGATATGATTTTAAAGGAATTTATAATATTTGGGAAAAGAAAATAAACCTTTTCTCTGGAGATCATAAAACAACCATTTCTGAAGGAATAGAATTTAATGATCTATCAAATCCAGAATTAGATAAAATTGTGGGAGATTCTGCAGCAGAAACACTGCGTGAAGAAATTGAATTGATTAACGAAGTGTATCCAGATTTTAATAAAGAAGAGTATTTAGAAGGGAAATTACAGCCTGTATTTTTTGGATCTGCTTTAAATAATTTTGGTGTAAAAGAATTGCTAGACGCTTTTATTGAAATAGCACCTACTCCACAACCAAAAAAAGCAGAAGAACGCCTAGTAGATTCAAAAGAAAAAGCACTTACCGGATTTGTCTTTAAAATTCATGCCAACATGGATCCTAAACACAGAGATCGATTAGCTTTTGTAAAAATTGTTTCTGGAACTTTTAAAAGAAACGCACCATATTTACACGTTAGAAACGGCAAAAAAGTAAAATTTTCTAGCCCAAACGCATTTTTTGCAGAAAAAAAAGAAATAGTAGACGAATCTTTTCCTGGTGATATTGTTGGATTGCATGATACTGGAAACTTTAAAATTGGTGATACTTTAACCGAAGGAGAAGTTTTAAACTTTAAAGGAATTCCGAGTTTTTCTCCAGAACATTTCCGTTATGTAAACAATGCAGATCCGATGAAAGCTAAACAACTTTTTAAAGGATTAGACCAATTAATGGATGAAGGAGTAGCACAATTATTTACTCTAGACATGAATGGGCGTAAAATTATTGGTACAGTTGGCGCACTACAATACGAAGTAATTCAATACCGTTTAGAGCATGAATATGGAGCAAAATGTTCTTACGAGAATTTGCAAGTATACAAAGCTTGCTGGGTAGAAGCTGAAGATGAAAAAAGCGAAGAGTTTAAAGAGTTTAAACGCGTAAAACAACGTTATTTAGCAAAAGACAAACAAGGTCAACTGGTGTTTTTAGCAGACTCTGCTTTTACAATTCAAATGACACAAAGTAAATATCCTTCTGTAAAGTTGCATTTTGTAAGTGAGTTTAAATAAGTAAGACATGAAAAAGGTTTTACTTTTAGTTGGCTTTATTTTTATCGGCTCTATTTTTTCACAAGAAAAAGAAACCTTAAAAGATTTAAAAGCAATTGAATCAAAAAACACTATTCATCTAAATTTCATCCCTGTTCAAATGCCAACAGACTTTGACCCGAGTCTAAAAACTACCATGGGAATGATGGGATTACATTACAAATTACCAATTAACAATTGGTTGTATGGTAGTGTTGGAATGTATGCTGCAATAACTGGAGATCAAGGAGGATTATTTACCTTAGGAGCTGCACTAGGTATACAGAAAAAAATACATAATAATTTTTACCTGGATGCTAATTTTCATTTTGGCGGCGGCGGCGGATATCGATATTTAATTAATGACGGAGCGTATGTAAATCCAAATATTGGAATTAATTACAAGCAAAAAAATTATAATTTTGGACTGCAATTCAGTCATGTAAATTTTTACACAGGAAAAGTGAAAAGCAATTCCGTTTCATTTTTTATTGAAATTCCAAGTACTTTACGATTTACAGCGTATCAAAACGCACAAAAAAATTTTATTAGCTCAGATTTATTAAATACTTCTTTTTGGGAAAAACCAGTTGTAAAAAATGTACAACAAGTTCGTTTCGATTTCTTTAAACCCGTTGGAAACTCAAGAAAAGATAATGCTAATAATCAAGAACCAATTACAGAAACGTTACATGTACTTGGTTT
The DNA here is from genome assembly GCA_029238315.1 of Polaribacter sp. Taxonomy (GTDB): domain Bacteria; phylum Bacteroidota; class Bacteroidia; order Flavobacteriales; family Flavobacteriaceae; genus Polaribacter. The sequence goes on from JAQWGI010000026.1 coordinate 68,699, forward strand.
TGAATATCAAAAATACATTCAAAAAAACACCTTTCTTTTTACACATGTAGACGCTATTTACAAAGGTTTACGAGCTGGATTTATGGATTTATTCTTCGGAATTGGATATCATCCACTTCAAACAAATAATAGTAACATTTTTACTAAAATTGGAATTGGCGCAGCAGGCGGAAGAGTTGCTCCAGAAGGCGGTTTAATGATATATCCTAGCCTAGGTTTGGATGTAAATATTTCAGAAAATTTAGCACTAAGTGCTCATGCTGGATATTACAGAGCAGTTGCAGGAGACTTAGAAGCATACACTTACGGATTGGGATTAAAATATTATGGGTATAATGGCGGAACAGTAAATTACACATCCTTTAAAACCCAAGGAATAAGAGTTGGCCTTCAAAACCAAACCTATATAAATGTTTTAAAAACAGATAGTCCAAATGTTGATTTACAGTTGCTTGGAATGCAAATTAATTATGATATCAATAAGACCTTATATGCAATAGGAGAAGCGAGTTTTGCTTATGATGGAGAATCTGGTGGTTACGCACACGGTATGGTTGGTGTTGGAATGTATAGTCCTTATTTTTTACACAACAAACTAAGGTCTCATTTAGAACTAATGGCTGGAGCTGCTGGTGGCGCTGGTGTTGATACAGGGGAAGGAATAATTATAAGACCTTCAATTGGATTGAGCTATAAACTAACAAATGCCTTATCTTTGCAGTCGTCAATTGGAAAATTAATATCTCCTTATGGAAACTTAGGAGCAACAAATATAAATATTGGATTTAGTTTTGGCTTTGCCACTTTATCTGCAAAAAAATAATTTACCCTGAAATAATTTCAGAAACGCATAGAATATAGAATTAAAATTAAAGAACATGAATAACGGAATTTACGCTAAGTTTAACACCAATAGAGGTGAAATTTTAGTGAATTTAGAATTTGAAAAAACTCCAGGAACAGTTGGAAACTTTGTTGCCTTGGCAGAAGGGAATTTAGAAAATGAAGTGCAACCTCAAGGAACTCCTTATTATGATGGGTTGTCTTTTCACAGAGTTATCTCTGATTTTATGATTCAAGGGGGTTGTCCTCAAGGAACAGGAACTGGAAATCCAGGTTATAAATTTGATGACGAATTTCATCCAGATTTAAAACACGATGCTCCTGGAAAATTAGCGATGGCTAATTCTGGACCAGCAACTAATGGATCTCAATTTTACATTACTCATGTTCCAACACCTTGGTTAGATAATAAACACACCGTTTTTGGAAGTGTTGTAGAAGGGCAAGATATTGTTGATTTAATTTCTCAAGGAGACGAGTTATCTTCTCTAGAAATTATTAGAGTTGGTGAAGCTGCAGAAAAATTTAACGCTGTAGAAGCTTTCAGATCTTTTGAGGGTTCTAGAGCGAAAAGAGAAGCAGAAGAATTAGCCAAACAAAAAGAATTATTAGATACTGTTGCGGTTGGGTATGATGAAACTGCTAGCGGTTTGCGTTATCAAATTTTACAAAAAGGAGACGGTAAGCAAGCTACAAAAGGCGCTATGGTTTCTGTTCACTATAAAGGACAGTTGCTAGATGGGACCGTTTTTGATTCTTCATACAAAAGAAAACAACCCATAGATTTTGCTATTGGTGTAGGTCAAGTAATTGCTGGTTGGGATGAAGGAATTCAATTGTTAAAAGTTGGAGACAAAGCTCGCTTGGTAATTCCTTCTAACTTAGCATATGGAGAAGCTGGTGCTGGTGGTGTAATTCCGCCAAACGCAACTTTAATTTTTGATGTAGAATTAATGGATGTAAAATAAAATTTTACACATTTATAATTTATAAAAGCATTGCCAAAAGCAATGCTTTTTTTTATATATTTAAAAAAGTTATTAAGAGGTAAATTTAAAACACAAAGCATGATAAAAAGAGTACTACTTACACCCTTTCAAAAATTTGTGAAAATTGAAAGTTTTAGTGGGATTTTACTAATGATTACAACACTTATTGCGCTAATTTGGGCAAACTCTTCTTATGGAGAAAGTTATGCTGCTATTTGGCAATATAAAGTAGGTTTTACTACAGATGGCTTTGAACTAAACAAACCATTGATTTTATGGATTAATGATGGTTTTATGGCCGTGTTCTTTTTTCTAATAGGATTGGAAATAAAAAGAGAATTGTTAATTGGTGAATTAAACTCTGTTAAAAAAATTGCATTTCCTCTTTTTGGTGCATTAGGAGGTATGTTAGTGCCTGTAATGGTTTTTGTTTTTTTAAATCAAAATCCAGATACTTTTAAAGGTTGGGGTATTCCTATGGCAACAGATATTGCATTTTCATTAGCTATTTTAAAACTTTTAGGCAATAGAGTTCCGCTTAGCCTTAAAATATTTTTAACTGCTTTTGCTATTGTAGATGATATTGGTGCGGTATTAGTAATAGCTATTTTTTATAGTGGAAGTATTAATTTAACTATGCTTTTATCTGCAATTATCTTATTAGCTGTCTTGTACTATTTTTCTTTTAAAGGGTTTTACTCAAAGTTTTTACTAGTCTCATTTGGTATTATAATTTGGGTACTATTTTTAAAATCAGGAATTCATCCAACAGTAGCAGGAATATTACTTGCCTTTTCTGTTCCAATTAGACAAAAAATAAACACCACTACTTTTATAGACAATCTCGTAAATATTACAGAAAGCATAAAACAATCTGCCGTTTTAAACTCACCTATTTTATCTAAAGAACAAATAGAAGAAATAGACGATTTAGAAGATTGGACCAACAAGTACCAATCTCCTTTACAACATTTAGAGCATAAATTACATGGTTGGGTTGCATATTTTATCATTCCAATTTTTGCACTAGCAAATGCTGGTGTAGTCATTTCTAGTGAGGTAAGTTTAGACACTGCGCTTATTCAAAACATAGTAATTTGTTTGGTTTTAGGAAATAGTGTTGGCATCTCTTCAATTGTATTTCTTGCCAAGAAGTTTAAAATTGTTGCTATTCCAGAAGATATTAGCAACCAACAAATTATAGGCGTTTCTTTTTTAGCAGGAATTGGTTTTACCATGGCTATTTTTATTGCTAGCTTGGCTTTTGAAAAAAGCCCGATGTATATAGATTCTGCTAAGATTGGTATTTTAATAGGCTCATTAATTTCTGCAGTAATTGGTTATTTAATTTTACGCTTTCATAAAATCAAACCTATAAAATCATAATAAATGTTTGTAAAGTGTTCTCCAATAGAGAGGAAATACTGTTAAAAAGTGTTAAAAAAACAATATTTAAAACTTCCTAGCGGTTCTTTTTTGTAATATCGCAATACACTTAACTATAAGAACTAAATAAAATGAAAAAATCACTATTACTATTAGGTATTTCGTTAATTGCACTTTCTTGTAATACAGAAGCAACAAAAGAAGATGTTGTTAATTACGCAAGTTCAATTACAGAAGCTGAACTAAAAGAACATTTATACACGTATGCTTCAGATGAGTTTGAAGGACGTGACACTGGAAAACCAGGACAGAAAAAAGCTGTTGAGTATTTAAAAAAGCACTACCAAGACTTAAATATTAGTCCTGTTATAGAGGGTAATTACTTGCAGAATGTACCTTTAAATATTGTAAAAAATCCAGAAGTTAGCATTACAATTAACGGTACATCTTTTACCTATTTTGACGATTATCTTTCTCCAGCTGCAGCAGCAACAGGAAACATGTCTGTTTCAGATGTTGTTTATGTTGGTTACGGAATAGATGATAAAAAATATTCTAGTTACACAGATATTGATGTAAAAGGAAAAGTAGTTGTTTTTAAAAATGGAGAACCAAAAGACAAAGCTGGTAACAATGTTATTACTGGAAGCAAAGAGGCTTCAAAATGGTCTAATGGTCGTCAAGAAATGTCTGCAAAAAGAGATGCAGCAAAAAATAAAGGAGCGAAAGCAATTTTCTTCATGAATGACACAATGTTTAAACGTTATGCTTCATTCTATAAAAATAGAAATAGCAACAACTTATCTTTACCTGCTAAAAAAGACGATGCGCCAGCAATGTACAACTTCTTAATTAGCGAAAAAATGGGGAAAGCATTGGTAAAAAACATCACAAAATCTACTAAAACTGCTACTGTTTCTACAAAATTAGAAATGGATTATAAAAGTGTCGTAGTACCTCAGCCTTCTGAAAATGTTGTTGCAATGATTAAAGGTTCTGAAAAACCAGATGAATACATTGTAATTTCTTCTCACTTAGATCATGTTGGTGTAAATGAAAAAGGAGAGATTTTTAATGGTGCAGATGATGATGGTTCTGGAACTGTTTCTCTATTAGAAATTGCAGAAGCTTTTAAAACTGCTGCAGATAATGGGCACGGACCAAAACGTTCTGTAGTTTTCTTACACGTTACTGCAGAAGAAAAAGGGTTATTAGGATCAAAATACTACACAGATTATGAGCCTTTAGTACCTTTAGCTAATACCGTTGCAAACTTAAACATTGATATGGTGGGTAGAATTGATCCTAAACGTGAAGGAGACAGAAACTACATTTACTTAATTGGTGCTGATAAATTAAGTACTGAATTACATGAACTTTCTGAAGCAGTAAACAAAGAGTTTATGAATATAGAATTAGATTATACTTACAATGATGAAAATGACCCGAACCGTTTTTACTACCGTTCTGACCATTATAACTTTGCTAAAAACAACATTCCAATTATATTTTACTTTAACGGTACACATGATGATTATCACAAAGCATCTGATACACCAGATAAAATTAACTACGACTTGCTAGAGAACAGATCTCGTTTGGTTTTTCATACGGCTTGGGAATTGGCAAACCGTGAAAACAAAATTGTTGTAGATAAAGCTACAGAATAATTCATATTACTGACATTTAAAGCCTTCCTCTTTGGAAGGCTTTTTTTATGATAAAAAATTTAAGCTATATTTGATTTCTTCTAACAATTATTCCTATTTCACAATCTAACATTCAATTCAAAACCTTAAGTAAACCATATGAAACGTGTCTTATTTTTACTCTCAATAACACTTCTAATTTCTTGCAACGACTCAAAAAGCAACATAGATTTTATTACTGCAGTTTCGGGTTATTATTGGTTTAACTCTGATGAATCGATTAAAATCACTTTCGAAGAAAATGAAATGCGTGTGAAATGGCGTGGTAAAGAAAATATAAAGCCTTTAAAAGTTAATGACAGCACTTTTTACATACAGGAAATGAATGAGAAATTTATCTTTGTATTACAACCTAAAGTACATATTAAATTGGCTGCAAAAAGAGAACATAAAGGAAAAGCGTATGTTTTCAATAAAATGCTTGCATCACAAAAAACACCAACAGCTTATTTTTTAAACAAAGAATACAAAAAAGCATTAGAAGGCTATCTAGCCATCCAAGAAAAAGACTCTTTAGACAAAGCAATTGATTACAGAACTCTTTCAAGCTACGGGTATCAACTAATCACTGAAAAAAAATATGAAGAAGCCATTGAATTGCTAAAAATAAACACACAATTACACGCAAAAAATACAAGTACATACAACAGCTTGGCAAATGCGTATCTTAGAAATAAAGATACTGTAAACGCAATAAAAACATATACTAAAGCACTTTCTATACATCCAGAGAATACAACCTCTAAAAGAGCGTTAAAAAGAATTACTAAAAAATAATGGGGAAAATAAAAATATGAAACAAGAAATTACTTTCGAAGATTTTTTAAAGGTAGATGTTAGAATAGGAACTATTATTGAAGTAAATGATTTTCCGAAAGCTAAAAAACCTGCCTATCAATTAACAATAGATTTTGGCGAATTAGGCATCAAAAAATCGAGTGCTCAAATTACCGATTTATATACTAAAGAAGATTTAACAAACAAGCAAATTACTGCAATTGTAAATTTTAAACCACGGCAAATTGCTAATTTCAGGAGTGAATGTTTGGTGTTGGGAATCTACAATGAAAAAGGGAATGTCGTTTTATTGCAAGCTTCTAAAAGTATTAAAAACGGAGCACAAATTGGTTAACAGTTTACAGCAATCAATTATTAGTTCGAGTGAATTTATGAAGAATCAATAAACGTGTATCCAGAACAATTACCTTTTTCAAAACGATTAAAAGATTGCTTCGTAAACTTGCAATGACAAGTCTTAATTATCTGGATTGTTTAAAATTACCAAAGCTCCAATAACACCTGGAATCCATCCACAAAGTGTCAATAAAAAGATGATAATAAAAGAGCCACACCCTTTTCCAATAACTGCCAAAGGCGGAAAAATAATAGCTAATAAAACTCTTGAAAAACTCATAACACAATTTAGTTGGTATAGTAATTAGACGACGAATTTCTAGTTTTGTTACTAATAAAAGTTACAAAGCAAAAAAAAGTCGCAAAGTTAACAGTGTTACTTTACGACTTTTAATTTTACTTTTCTTTTGAAACTTTCAAACTGAATTTTTACATTTTATCACCAAAGAAAATTGCATTCATTAACAATTTGTTAGTTCCGTACCAAAATGCTCTAAAGTTAGTATTGTCTGTAAAAACAATTACCCTACCTCTACCCGATCTTTGCACCTGAAAAGGAACTGAACCCGACAATTCGGTTAAGTTCTGCTTAGAGATATAACCTGCCAAAAGAGGATTGCTTGTATACTGAATTGGATTGTTGTAATTGGTTTGGTTGGGTTTTATAAAAATAGTAGTATTTCTAAACATCGGTAATTCATCATTTTTATACCCAAAATTAATAGGATGCGATAAATCTAGCTTTGTATTAAAAATAGCACCTCCAACCACCTGTGCTCCAGAACGTAAACTTCTATCCTCAAAACTCACAGCATTGGTTGGTCTTTTTGCATTTTTATACTCTAAATTGATAAATTTATTAGAAGACAACCAACGTACAGCACTTTTATAACCTATTAAAACGCCTCCATTTCTAACCCAGTTTTTTAAGTTATTAGACATTGCCTTGTCTAATCTTCCGCTAGGTAAAATAATGGTTGAATATTTATTTAAATCAATACTAGACGCATATTTTGTATCTAATTTAGTAAGTTTTATATTGTATCTAGTATCAAATAAATGCCAGATTTCTCCTGCATCGTAACTAGAAACACCATCTCCAACCATCATGGCAATTTTCTTATCACTTACATTGCTAAAATTATTAGATCCTAAGTCCATTCCTTCATTTAAACCTGTATTGGTTCCAAAAAAATGCACAGCACTGCTTAACGCAGTTTCTTGTAAAAAGGCATACAATTCTGTAGCGCTTAAGTTTTGATTCTGTACCGGAATAAAAATGGTTCCATAATCAAAATCTTTACCACCGTTATCAAACTTTTTCATGGCCACTTTAGCTCTAATTCCTTTCTTTAAAATTGCATTTAAAGCTTTTGGTGTGTAATAATCATTCCAAGGCATTAAATAACCATAATCGCTTTTATAAGAAATACTTCCTTTTGGCATTGTTAAATTTGTAACTTCATTTCCTATTTTACTAGTTGCAACACCTTCTTCATAATCTAAATTAAAAGCTAACGGAAATGTCCATGCAGAAATATCATAAAACAAACTGTCTGTAAATTTTGTTGTTTTTTGAAACATTGCTTTTACCAAACGACTGTTTTTTTGATTCATAGGAATAACAAAGCTGCTTCCTTTTTTATACGTTTTTCCTTTTGATGTAAAATCAGAGGCTACTTCGTTAAATTGAATATTATGTCTTTTTAGAATCTCTGCTAAATGATAAGTTCTTGCAGCATCTTTTTCGTCACCAAAAACAATTGCTTTTGTTTTTACAGCTTCTTTTCTAGCGTTTTTAAAGAAATCTTGTTGGTATTTTTTAATTTTTACACGCATCTTACGAGCGGCTTCTAAAGTAGAAAGTGCTGCTGTAAATTGATTGCGAACTGTAAACGGAAACGTTAAAACACCATTTACGGTTTCTTGTGCATGACCACGAGAACTTGCTTGTTCAAATAAAATTCCGATACTACCATTTACATCCGGAAACGTAGAACCTTTACCATAATAAAAATCATCAAAACCTTCTTCTGAATAGTAGGTTGAACCAATTTTATCTAATGCCTTTGCATGATATGTTGCAATTTCTTTTGTTAAATCTTGATTTAACTGTGGTGTTAATGGGTTTGTTCTAGAAGGAATACCTGGTTGAAAAAAGAACGAAGAGTTAGATCCCATCTCATGGTGGTCTGTTAAAATATTTGGCATCCATTTATGAAAAGAAGCAATTCTTGCTCTTGATTCTGGTAATTGCACCGGCAACCAGTCTCTATTCATATCAAACCAATAATGGTTTGTTCTTCCGCCAGGCCAAACCTCACTATACTCTCTATCGTTTGGATCTGGATTAATGTTTATAGCCTTGTTTGTATTTGCCCAATACGCAAAACGTTGTAAGCCATCTGGATTAAAAGAAGGATCAAATAAAATAACCGTATTCATTAATAAATCGTCTATTTTACTACCTTCTGCAGCAGCTAAGTAATACGCCGCAGCCAATGCAGCATTAGAACCGCTTGGCTCGTTACCATGAATTGAAAATCCTTGATACACTACAATTGGATCTTTAGATACATCTAAAGAAGCATTTTCTGTAGCAGCAATTTGCTGTTTTCTAATATTTTCTAAATTTTGATGATTCTTTGGAGCTGTAATGGTTAACAACAACAATGGTTTTCCTTCAAAAGTAGTACCTCTACTTTCTATAGAAATTCTATCTGAAGCTTTTGCCAAAGCTTTCATATACTCGGCAAGTTTATCATGTGTTATGTGCCACTCACCTACCTCGTGGCCAATAATAGATTTTGGCGTTGGTATGTTTTTATTGTAAGTAACATCTGTTGGTAAATAATACGATAAATCTACTTGTTGCGCTGAAACTGAAAAGGCAACAAATAAAAAAAATATAGTAAGTTTTTTCATAAAAATAGTGTTTGTTAGTTTTCTGCCAACAAGATATAAAAAACAAAAAGTTTCTATTAAATGTTGGTATTGTATTTAACGTTTGTTTAACAATATTGCTAATTAAATGATGTTATTAATTTTTTTAGTAGTTTTAGTGTTCTAAAAGATAAAAAAGCCCCTACAAACCGCTCTTTTATTACTCCCCATTTTAGTTTAAAATTTTTTATGAGCATTTAAAAGTACTGTTATCTCAAAATTAAATTGGGGTAATAGGAATAAAGGTGCTATTGTAACGAGTTCTAAGCAATAAAAAAACATGAAATTATACACAAAAAAAGCATTGAAATCGGGAATATTCGCTGGAATAGGTTTCGGAATTGTAACAGGAAGCTTAAACTATTTTGACAAAAATAATTTTGAATTATGGAAAGTTATTTTTAAAGTTGTATTCTTTACACTATTAATGGGGATTTATTTTAATTACAGTTTTAAAAAAGAAAGTTAACAAAGAATCGAGTTGTTCTATAAAAACATAAAATAAAAAAATTTTATCATGTTCGCAAAAAACTATTTTAGAGCTTTTAAATAAAAAATAACTTTTCTTACATATAATTTCTAACCTATTAATTTGTGTATTTTTGCCGCATGGTAAAAGAGTTACAACTTCGGGTATTATTAAAAGAAGAAAACATAAAAGATATACTGCTTAAAAAAGCAGCGCTTCATTTAAGCATTCAATCCAGTACCATTTCCGGAATAAAAGTATTGCGAAAATCTATTGATGCACGTAAACCTCAAATTTATTTCAACTACAAAGTTGCTATTTACATCAACGAATCTCTACCTGAAACTTCAGAGTATCAGTTTCAGTATCAAGACGTATCGCATGCAAAAGAAGTACATATTATTGGCTTTGGTCCTGCAGGAATGTACGCTGCGTTGCGCTGTATAGAACTTGGTTTTAAGCCCGTTGTATTAGAACGAGGTAAAAATGTTCAAGACAGAAGAAGAGATTTAAAAGCCATTAACCAAGACCATGTTGTAAACGAAGATTCTAACTATTGTTTTGGTGAAGGAGGTGCAGGAACTTATTCTGATGGAAAACTATACACCAGAAGCTTAAAGCGTGGCGATGTTCGTAGAATTTTTGAAAATCTGGTTTTTCATGGAGCTACAGATCAGATTTTAGTTGATGCACATCCGCACATTGGAACCAATAAATTGCCGAAAATTATTCAGAATATTCGAGAAACTATATTGAATTTTGGAGGAGAAATTCATTTTGAAACTAGAGTTACCGATTTTATTATCAAAAACAACAAACTAAACGCAATTCAGTTGCAAAACGGAACTGAGATGAGTGTAAATTCTGTCATTTTAGCTACTGGCCATTCTGCAAGAGATGTGTACGAATTATTGCACAAAAAAGAAATTGCCATCAAAGCAAAATCTTTTGCAATGGGCGTTCGTGTAGAGCATCCACAACATATTATTGACAGCATTCAGTACCATTGCGAAGGAAACAGAAACGAACTTTTACCAGCTGCTGCCTACAGTTTGGTACAACAAGTAAACGAGCGTGGCGTGTATTCTTTTTGTATGTGTCCTGGTGGATTTATTGTGCCAGCTGCAACGGCAAACGGCGAAGTTGTTGTGAACGGAATGTCTCCAAGTAGAAGAAATAATAAATTTGCAAACTCTGGTATTGTTGTAGAATTAAATATTGACAAAGATTTCGCGAAATACGAAAAATTTGGCCCTTTAAAAGGTTTGGAATTTCAAAAAGATTTAGAACGTTTGGCTTTTACTGCTGGAGGCAGAAACCAAACAGCACCTGCTCAAAGATTGACAGATTTTGTAACAGGAACAATGTCTACTGACTTAAACTCAACATCCTATCAACCCGGATTAAAATCGGCTCCACTACACTCTTTATTGCCTAAAATTATTGGAGGTAGATTGCGAAAAGGATTCAAGGCTTTTGGCGAAAAAATGCCGGGCTATTACACTGCAGAAGCCAATATTGTGGGTGTAGAATCTCGAACTTCCTCTCCTATCAATATTCCAAGAAAAGAAAACTTAGAGCACCCAGAAATCATAGGGTTATTTCCATGTGGAGAAGGTGGTGGTTATGCTGGTGGAATTGTTTCTGCAGCAATGGATGGAGAACGATGTGCAGAAGCTGCTACGGCAATTTTATAGTGAATTAATTTTTCGTTAAAAATTATTTTTTTCACACTTTCAAATAGCACAAAACTGTATATTTGTTATTCAAAAAAAGCAATTGATTCGTTAGATGAGCCATCAAAAGAAAAAAAGAAAAAAATCAAGAACTAAATTAATACATCAGTATTATAAATACACTGGTTTTTATGCATTTGTTGGAAAAAGTGTTCGCAAAGCTATCATTCCAATTTTCTTGGTCGTTGTTGGTTTAATTTTATTCAACAAATACATATACAACATCAATGACGGTCTAGAACATATGACCGAAACCTTTTCTACCTTGGGTGTACTTACCGTTTTTTTTCTTTCAGAAACCTTGTTGGGAATTATTCCTCCAGAAATTTTTATTGCTTGGTCTAAAAAAACAGAAGACCCGGTTGTAACACTGGCTATTTTAGCAACGCTTTCTTACACAGGTGGTCTGATTACTTATTTTATTGGAAAAGCAACTTTAAAAATTGATAAAATAAGAAATTTCTTAGAAGTAAAAATGGCAAAACAATTAAAAAACACCAGCAAATGGGGTGGTTTTTTAATTCTTGCTGGGGCTTTATTACCCATTCCGTTTTCAATTACCTGCTTAACAGCCGGAATGATCAAATATTCTTTTAAAAACGTAGTTATATTTGGCCTATTTCGTTTTGCTCGTTTTGCAATTTATGCAATTGCAATTTTTCAAATGGTAGACTAACACGCAACTATTCTCAAAAAGTCTTCAATAAATATTCTTTACTAGAACTAATTACTAAATTCAAATAACTACTTTTGTTATATGGGATTAACAAATAACGATATTTTTAAAAAATTACGTGTTGCGCATAAATTTCGTGATACAGACATTATTGACATCTGCGCTTTAGTAGATTTTAAAGTAACAAAAGGAGAGTTAGGAGCTATATTTAGAAGTGAAGACCATCCAAAATACATGGAATGTGGCGATCAATTTTTACGCAATTTTTTAAACGGATTGGTAATTCATCTTCGTGGACCAATGCCTACTAAAGAAGACAAGTCTAAGCAAGATAAACTTAAATTACAAAAAAAATGAACCTAAAAAACAGTTTAAAAAGTAGTTTATTTACTTTAGTACTATTAGTAGTAGTTACTTCTTGTAATGATGAAGCAAAAGTTTCTGCAGATTCTTTTACTGTTAATGGAACAATAAAAGGACTAGATACAGAATACATGTCTAGAAGTATAAGAGATAGCTCAGGAAAAAGATACAGTGACACTATTTTTGTTGAAAACGGAAAATTCTCCTACACAGCAAAAATTGACAAAGCAACGCACATTGTTTTTTGGCCAAACGTAGAACGTACTATTAAAAGAACAGAACGTGGTTATTATCCTGCAAAATCGTCTCAATTTGCTTTCATTGCAAAACCTGGAGACAATATTGTATTTAATGGAGAGGTTACTGATTTTATTGATGCATATCCAACAGGAACTAAAGCAAATGATGATTTAGCAAAAATTAACAGTAAAATTTTTCCTCTAATGAATGCTTCAGTAAACTATTTATTAGTTCAAAATAAATTAAAAAAAGAAGATATTCGATTCAAAACAGTTTCTGATTCTATTTCGCAATTAGATCAAGAAGTTATTCAATTAAAAAAAGAGTTCGTACTCAATAACTCAACTTCTGAAGCTGCTGTTTGGTATTTATCTGACATGATGATTAGAAAACATATTTCTAACGAAGAGGCCATTAAAGCTTTTAATGCATTTGATAAAAAATTAAAAAACTATACATATTATCAAGAAGTTGCCTCTAGAGTTAAAGGAATAGAAGCTACATTGATTGGTAAAACCGCTCCAGATTTTACAACGAATAAAACAGTTAATGGAAAAGAATTTACATTTAGCTCTTTACGCGGTAAATATGTGTTAATTGATTTTTGGGGAGTTTGGTGTGGACCTTGTGTTGAAGAAATGCCAACGGTAAAAGAATACAGTAAAAAATATGCAGATAAATTAACTGTTTTAGGAATCAATAGCGGAGATACAAAAGAAAAAATGGTTGCTTTTTTGAAGAAAAACGACTACAATTGGCAACAAGTTATCTCTGGAAACGACACAGATAATTTGGTATTAAAATTTAATGTAGCTGGCTTTCCCACTAAGTTTATTATTGATCCAAATGGAAAAATTATTGACCGATATCTTGGAAGCGGTGAGAAAGCATTTCTTAAGCTTGATGAATTATTAAAATAACAATAATTCAAAAATAATACAATCAATAAGCTATCAAATTTAATTTTGGTAGCTTATTTTTTTATTCCAATTGGCGCATAAACCTTTACAGCATTCTTTAAGATTTCATCTTTGTTCAAGGTCATTTTTTTAAGTTGTTGTGTTGCAAATAATTTCATTTCTGTAGTATAATACTTACTGTTAGGCTTTTCTGAAGCACCAAAGGTATTTACAGTTTCTATCTCTACACCTTTTTCACCAAAGCGAACCAATTCAATATAAGATTCGCCCGCAAAAGCTTTGTAGGTTCCGTCTTTGTCTTCTTTGCTATACATTGCTGCCAATACATCTGGCATACCTGCCATTGGCAAGTTTACATCTCCTCGAATTAAACGTTGTACTTTTTTCAACGGAACTTTTAATGCTCCATATTTTTCTAATAATTCTTTTTTCGCTTTTCTAATTCCTGCTACACAATCTTCTTCTGTTACAGTTCCATATCTAACATTTCTGCCAGTTTCAGTTCTAATTTTATCAATTTCTAACCAAGAAACAATAAATAACGCTGCTGTTTTATTTTCTAAATCAGATCTACGATTCCAGTTTGTTAATTGAATAATAGCGTCAGAAATATCTGGATATTTCGCTGCATCTAAATGCATTAAATCTTCTAAGTTGATGGCTTTTGGCGTCATCATTTTAGACGGATATTGGTTGTTATATTTTATCCGTTTAAAATCGGTATAACTTAAACGATCGTATTGCGAAATCAATTCTAAAAAACGATTACTTCTGTTATTCTCTAACCCTTTAGATTGATAACCCATCACTTTATTTAAAGATGTTTCTTTAAAATTAGACAATGAATCTGTTGCAGAATACGGCGTATTATTTGTGTTAAAAACCCAACCATCTTTCGGATTTAAAACTTGCGGTAAACTATCAAACGGAATTAGCTCTTTTCCCCATAAAGTTTCAGAAGTGTTCCCCGGTAAAATTCTGCTCCAATCGTATTTTGGGTTTCTAACAGGAAAACTCCCATTACTTAAATAATAAATGGTATCGTTTTTATCGGCATATATAAAATTTAACGCAGCAATTCCGCGCATTTCAACAGCATTTTTAAATTCAGTAAAATTTGTTGCTTTATTCATGTTGTACCATTGCTCAGCCATTTTTATAGATTTTCCAACAACAAAACTCCAAGCAAAAACACCTTGTTCTGTTTTAAAAGTGGGTCCGTATTTACTTTCATAAATAGTTTGACTAACAGGGAATTTGATCGGTCCAGCAAGTTTAAACCAAGAGGTGTATTTTTTCTCTTTTAGCTCTAACCATTCTCCATCAAATTTATATTGATTGTCGTTTTCTGAATTCATTTCTAACTGATATACATCAGAAAAATCTGCATGATTTACCGTATGCGACCAAGCCAAATTTTCGTTTGCACCGTGAAAAATGCAAATTCCGCCAGCAAACGTTCCGCCTAAAATATTCATCCCCTCTTCAGAAACCAAATGCGCTTCGTACCAAGAATACCAACCTTCTAATGGTTGATGCGAATTGATGGCTAAGTAGGTTTTATTATCTGTAGTTTTTCTTTTTGAAATAGCAATTCCGTTAGAACCTTTTGGAATATCAGAATTTAAATTTTTTAGAATGGTTCCGTTCATAATTTTCGCCAAGTCTTGTCCGGCATGCGAAACCTCTAAATTTCCTAATAAATAACCAACAATAACATCTTGTCCAGAAATAGGAAACAAATCGTCTAGCATTACTTCTTCTGGGTGCAATTCTGCGTACGTATTTACACCAGCCACAAAACTTTCTAAATAGGTTTTAAATTTACCTGTAACATCTTTCTCATAATTGGCTTTTGCAATTTCTTGCAACCCCATAAATTTAATTCCGAAATCTGCCACCAAACCTTCTTTTCCTTTTATTTCTCCTAACATTCCTTTGCAGGCAGCCATGAGTTCTTGCAAGGTAATAAACTGATCTTCGCATTGTGCCCAAGCCAAACCATAGGCAACTTCTGCGTCTGTTTTTGCAAAAATATGCGGAACACCATAACTATCTCTAGCAATTTTAATGTTTTGCAACGCAACTGATTCTGGTTTAGAAGTACAACTTGCCAATACTAAAATGGCAAAAAGGAAAAGGATTCTCATAAAAAAGGATTTTTGTAAATATAAGGAGTTTGAAAATAGTTTGTCTTGTTTCTAGACTCATTTAACTACCTTTCGCTAACTATGAATATAATTGATTAAAACGGAACTATGTCCTTAAATATCTGCAAGCTCTGAAAATAGAGGTCGAAACAAAACATTCAATCCACACTAAACCAATGCAACTAATGTTACAAAATAAAACATAATGTATGTATAAATTTGAATTCTAAATTAAATTCTAAAAGATGTTATTTTTTAAAAACTTAATCTTATCAACATTATTTATACTTCCCTTTTCTAATGCTATTTCTCAAACAGCACCTTTTGAGATTCGTCTAGAACCTATTAGTATTTCTGGTTTAGGTGGTATTCAATCCTATGCCTTTGGACAAGCAAATGGAAAGTGGTTAATAGTTGGCGGCAGGCTTGACGGACTTCATAGAAGACAACCTTGGGCTTCTTTTGACGTTGCTGGACACAATAATCAATTACTTGTTGTTGACCCAATTTCACTTCAAAAATGGAGCGTACCTTTAACTGCACTACCTACTTTAATTCAAGAACAACTAAGTTCTACGAATATGGAGTTTTATCAAGAAGGAGATTATTTATATTGTATAGGTGGCTATGGATTTAGTTCTACTAAAGATGATCATACAACTTTTGATAAACTAACTGCAATTAAAGTATCTGATGTTATAAACGGAATTATAAATAATACTCCAATATCTACTTTTTTTAGACAAATTACCGATACTCAATTTCAAGTAACGGGTGGTAGATTAAAAAAGATAAATAATACATATTACTTGTTAGGAGGTCAAAAATTCATTGGGAAATACAATCCTATGGGCCCAAATAACGGAACAGGGTTTATACAGGAATATACAGATGCTATTAGAAAATTTAATCTCTCTGACAATGGTTCAACTATAACAATAACACATCTAACACCTCATATTGATAGTAATAATTTACATCGTAGAGATTACAATGCAGAACAACAAATTTTGATAGATGGAAATGAAGGTATAACAATGTTTTCTGGTGTTTTTCAACAAACTAAAAATTTGCCTTTCTTAAATTCTGTGACTGTTGACAGTAATAATTACACTATTAATAATACATTTCATCAATATTACAATCATTATCATTGTCCTGTTCTACCAATATATTCTGAAAAAGATAATGAAATGCATAGTGTTTTCTTTGGAGGAATTGCTCAATTTTATGATAATTCAGGAACTTTAGTCCAAGATGATAATGTTCCTTTTGTAAACACTATTGCTAGAGTAACTAGAGATAGTTCTGGAAATATGGCTGAATATAAATTACCAATTGAGATGCCCTCACTTTTAGGAGCAGGCGCAGAATTTATTCCTAATCTAAATTTCCCACATTTTAATAATAAAGTTTTTAAATTAGATAACTTAACAACTCAAGAAACTTTAATAGGTTACATATATGGAGGTATAAGCAGTACACAATCTAATATTTTCTTTATAAATGATGGAACACAAAGTAGTGCCAATGATCAAATATTTAAAGTTTTAATAAAAAAACCAACAAGTTTATCTGTTGATGACTTGAATGAATCAAGTACAAATAATTTAAACTTAATAATATATCCCAATCCTAATTCTGGTAAATTAAAGATTGTATTTAATTTAAATAAAATTGAAGATGTGAAATTAATTATTCATGATGTAAACGGCAAAATTATTGATAATGTTAAACTAACTAATTTATCAATTGGAAGTAATTTTTATGAAAAGGACATTACCAAACTTACCAATGATAATGTGTATTTTATTTCTATAGAAACCTCGAATACTAGAACAACTCATAAATTAGTGTTAAAGAAATAATAAAGCTTCTAAACAATACCATCATCTATTAACCAATTGTTTATCATGTACTTAAAGTTTTTTTAAACTTTCTATTTATTTTCTAACTATTTTACTGCAAGCAGATATACTATATCTAATGTTTAAAAACAGAATTAATTCTAGAAAAACACATTAGCAAAAAACCAAAATTTCTACTAAAAAATCTTCCTTCCATAAAATCTTAGAAAGACGTACATTTGCCAAATGCGTATAGATATTATTACAGTGTCTCCAGAATTGATACAAAGTCCGTTTGACTATTCTATCATTAAAAGAGCAAGAGATAAAGGCTTGGTTGATGTTCATTTTCATAATTTACGAGCGTATGGTTTGGGCAATTACAAACAAATAGATGATACGCAATTTGGCGGCGGCGCAGGAATGGTTTTGATGTTGGAACCGATTGATACTTGCATTTCTAAACTAAAATCTGAACGCAATTATGATGAAGTTATTTACATGACGCCAGATGCAAAAACGCTGAATCAGCAAACTGCAAACACACTTTCTTTACAAGAAAACATCATCATTTTAACAGGGCATTATAAAGGTGTAGATCATCGTGTTCGTGATTTATTTATCACCAAAGAAATTTCTATTGGCGATTATGTTTTAAGTGGTGGCGAGCTAGCTGCTGCTGTTTTATGTGATGCAATTATCAGGTTAATTCCGGGTGCAATTGGCGATGAACAATCTGCATTAACAGATTCTTTTCAAGATAATTTATTATCTCCACCAGTTTATACGCGTCCGGCCGAATATAAAGGATTAAAAGTTCCTGAAGTTTTATTGTCTGGAAATTTTCCAAAAATAGATGCTTGGCGTTCGGATAAAGCTTACGAAAGAACACAACAAATAAGACCAGACCTACTTAATGAACCCTCATAGAGGGTTTTAGAATCTCACTGATTCTAAATAAAATATAAACAAAAATTAAAATTTACTTTTTGAATACACTAAAGAACTTAATCAAAAAACATCCTGCATTGGCAATTGTATTCGGATTTCAATTATTCCGATTCTTATTATTGCCTTTTATAGGGTTGATGCCACAAGATGCCTATTATCACTTTTACGGAGAAAACTTATCGCTTTCGTATTTTGATCATCCAGGAATGATTGGTTATATTTTGCGTGGATTTACAGCAATTTTTGGTAAAACTGTTTTTGTTGTAAAATTTGCAGATTTTGTAGTTACCTCTTTAACATTGATTAGTTTTCACAAATTAGCGCAATTATTTTTATCGAAATCAAAAGCAATACGCGCATTGGTTTTAGCAACTTCTACACTTTGCTTTTCAATTTTATCATTCAATTCTACACCAGATGTTCCGTTATTATTATTCTGGACATTGACATTATTTAGCTTATACAAAGCAATTTTTGAACAAAAAAAATGGCATTGGCTTTTTGCAGGGATCTTTATGGGACTGGCATTTGACAGCAAATACACTGCTTTATTATTGCAAATTGGCTTATTAGGGTTTTTAGTCTTTTCAAATAAATATAGAAAATTATTACTTTCTCCTGGGCTTTGGATGTGTATCCTCGTTTCGGTTTTAGTAACGTTTCCGGTTTGGTGGTGGAATTATCAAAACGATTTTGCCTCTTTTGCTTTTCAAGGCTCTAATAGAACTGGAAGCATTTCGAAATTTAAAATTTCTCCAGATTATTTTTTCGGAGCGATTGGTCATCAAATTTTATTATTATTACCCGTTTTATTTGCGGTATTTATTACGTTTACGTTTAAATTTATTAAAAGAGCATTATTAAAATTTAAGTTACCAAAAGCAAAAACCTTGTTTTTATTGGCGTTCTTTATTCCAACATTTGTAGGTTTTTTTGCTTTAACACCTATTTATTGGGTAAAATTAAACTGGATGATGCCATCTTACATATCAGGAATTATTATAGCCGGTATGTTTATCAACCAAAAATTAATAAAAGCACAAATTATAACTTCTATTGTTTTTCATTTGTTGATTGCAGCACAACTTTTCTTTTATCTATTACCTATTAAAAGTGATGATACTTGGGTTGGTTGGAAAGAACTAGCCATTGAAACAGAAAAATTACAAGAAAAATATAACAATACGTTTGTATTTTCTAATGACGGATACAAGACCTCTGCCGCTCTAAATTTCTTTATGGATGAAAAAATTTATGCGCAAAACATTGTTGGTTTAAATGCTTTACACTTTGATTATTTAGGGGACGATTTATCGACTTTAAACAGTAAAAATGCACTGTTTATTGATTCTGATACGCGATTTAAAAACCCTAATAAAAAAGGAGAAATTCCAGCAGAGCTTCATGGATATTTTGAAAACATTACCGAATTAGAACCGATTATTGTGAAGGTTAACGGAAATGAGGTTCGAAAATTTTGGGTTTTCTACTGCACTAATTATCAGCCTAAAAAATAATTTAGCAAAAACATTTATATTCTAAAATATTTACTAAATTTGCAACCTTAAAATTAACCTCTGACGAAGAAATCGTGAAAGTTGTTTTTAAAAAACCATAAATAAAATAAGATGGAATCTTTAATAAAATTTGTACAAGACGAATTTGTAACAAAAAACGAAAACCCAGAGTTTGCTGCTGGTGATACTATTACAGTATTTTACGAAATTAGAGAAGGAGATAAAGTTAGAACTCAGTTTTTTAGAGGCGTTGTAATTCAACGTAAAGGAACAGGTTTATCTGAAACTTTTACAATCAGAAAAATGTCTGGAACTGTTGGTGTTGAGCGTATTTTCCCAGTGAACTTACCATCAATCCAAAAAATTGAAGTAAACAAAAGAGGAAAAGTAAGAAGAGCTCGTATCTTTTACTTTAGAGGTCTTACTGGTAAAAAAGCAAGAATTACTGAGAAAAGAAGATAATTCTCTTTTACCAAAAAACATATTTAAAAAGCCTTGTGATTTTCACAAGGCTTTTTTTAATGAACAATTGTTAATAAATACTGTTTATATTGTGTTGATTACTAATTGGTTAAAAAATTTTATTTGTTAAATGTCTGTTCTATATTTGACTTGTTTAAACGAAGTAATAATATAATTATTTGAAAGACTAGGCATAGTATTGTTTCGAGGAAACATAAATAGAGTAACGTTCTTTATCATCGTTTTTCATAAACAAAGTAAAAATGATTTACAGCAATGACAATTCATTTTTAAAACTCGAGTGAAGTAATCTCTAAAAAGATTGCAAATGAAAGTTTAAAACCAAAGTGTAAGCGAAAGTTTCTTTAAATTTGAAAAACACATCGAGTTGTCAACATTAGGATTATATATACAGAATGTGTAAATGAAACTAGACAGCTCAACAACTGAAATAAAAGAAGTTGATTTTTTATTGAGGAATAGTTGTTCAATCGTGAAGAACTACTTGTAAAACGTTGTAGGAATACGACAGAATTAACAGACAGTATTTCAAAGAAGCCATATCAAAACAAGCAATTGTTGGATATGGCTTTTATTTTACTAAGAGTTGTTACTTTGTTCAAGTGTTTTTTATCAAATTCATAATTTCACCACCTTATTATTTACAATTTGATAGATTTTTTCTCACCTATAATCACTAAATTTGCAACACTTAATATCCGTTTTTAAAACGGACTAAAAAACAATAAAAATAACCATCTAAATCAGAAATAATGATAAAATCTGCTAAAATTATTTATACAAAAACCGATGAAGCTCCAGCTTTAGCAACGTATTCTTTTTTACCAATTGTGAAAGCTTTTACAGCTGCATCTGGAATAGAAGTTGCAACTAAAGACATTTCTTTAGCGGCAAGAATATTAGCAAATTTATCTGATTATTTAACTGAAGAACAAAAAGTAAACGACGCTTTAGCAGAATTAGGTGAGTTGGCAAAAAAACCAGAAGCAAACATTATTAAATTACCAAATATTAGTGCATCTGTACCTCAATTAAAAGCGGCAATTAAAGAGTTGCAAGAAAGCGGTTTTGCAATTCCTAATTATCCAGATGAAGTAGTAACTGATGAGGATAAGAAAATATTGGCCTGCTACAATAAAGTAAAAGGCTCTGCTGTAAACCCTGTTTTACGTGAAGGAAATTCTGATAGAAGAGCTCCAAAAGCAGTAAAAAATTACGCAAAGAAAAATCCACATTCAATGGGTGCTTGGAGTTCAGATTCTAAAACGCATGTTGCTACAATGGCTGAGGGAGATTTTTGTCATAATGAAAAATCTGTAACATTAACAAATGCTACAGATGCAAAAATTGAACATGTAGATACAAACGGAAACATTACCGTTTTAAAAGCTTCTACTCCATTATTGGCTGGCGAAATTATTGACGCATCTTTAATGAGCAAAAAAGCCTTATTAAATTTCTTAGAAACTGAAATTAATGACGCAAAAGAAAATAATATTTTGTTTTCTCTACACATGAAAGCAACCATGATGAAGGTTTCTGATCCTATTATTTTTGGTCATGCAGTTCGTGTTTTCTTCAAAGAGTTATTCGTAAAACATGGAGAAACTTTTTCTGAAATTGGAGTTGATGTAAATAATGGTTTCGGAAATTTACTAAGTAATTTAGACGAAATATCTGCTGACAAAAAAGCAGAAATTTTAAATGATATTGCTACTATTTTTAAAGACAGACCAGATATTGCAATGGTAAATTCTGATAAAGGAATTACCAATTTACATGTACCAAGTGATGTAATTATTGATGCTTCAATGCCAGCAATGATCAGAACATCTGGACAGATGTGGAATGCAGCTGGAAAACAACAAGACACCAAAGCGGTAATTCCTGATAGTTCTTATGCAGGAGTTTTTCAAGAAACTATTAATTTCTGTAAAGAAAACGGTGCTTTTGATCCAACAACAATGGGAACCGTTCCTAATGTTGGTTTAATGGCACAAAAAGCAGAAGAATATGGTTCTCATGATAAAACTTTTGAGATTGAAAAAGACGGAATTGTTCGAGTAGTAAATTCAAATGGAGAAACTTTAATTGCGCATAATGTAGAAACTGGAGATATTTGGAGAATGTGTCAAGTTAAAGATGCTCCGATTCAGGATTGGGTTAAACTTGCTGTAAATAGAGCAAAAGTAACGAATTCGCCTACCGTTTTTTGGTTAGATGAGAATAGAGCACATGATACAGAAATCATTAAAAAAGTAAATGCATATTTACCAAACTTTGATACAACTGGATTAGATATTAGAATTCTATCACCTGTTGAAGCAACTAAATTTACATTACAAAGAGTAAAAGACGGAAAAGACACTATTTCTGTTTCTGGAAATGTTTTACGTGATTATTTAACAGATTTATTTCCAATTTTAGAATTAGGAACATCTGCCAAAATGTTATCAATTGTTCCTTTAATGAATGGCGGTGGATTGTTTGAAACTGGCGCTGGTGGCTCTGCTCCTAAACACGTTCAACAATTTGTAGAAGAAGGTCACTTACGTTGGGATTCTTTAGGAGAATTCTTAGCCTTAGCAGTTTCTTTAGAACACTTAGGGCAAACAAACAACAATGAAGAAGCGTTAGTTTTAGCAGCAACTTTAGAGGATGCAACTGACAAATTCTTAGACAATAAAAAATCTCCTTCTCGTAAAGTTGGTGAACTAGACAACAGAGGATCACATTTTTATTTAGCAACATATTGGGCAGAAGCTTTGGCTAGTCAAGATAAAAACGCTAAACTTAAAAACAGGTTCACTCCAATCGCGAAAGCATTAACAGAAAACACAGAAAAAATTGTTAGTGAGTTAAATACAGCTCAAGGAAGTGCTTTAAACATTAAAGGTTATTATTTTCCAAATGAAGAATTAACTTCTAAGGAAATGAGACCTAGCACAACATTGAACACAATCTTAAACAGATTTTAAAAAATAAAATTTTATTTTAAAGGCGATGTAATTTTACATCGCCTTTTTTGTTATTTTTGATTTATGAGTTTTACAAAAACAACAGAACAAGATTCAAACTACGATCATTTAGAAAAAATGGATGCTTCAACTTTGATAAAAAACATCAATAATGAAGATAAAACGGTCGCTTTTGCTGTTGAAAAAGTGATTCCAGAAATTACAATATTAACAGAAGTAATTGTTGAAAAACTCAAAGAAGATGGAAGGTTATTTTATTTAGGCGCTGGAACTAGTGGTCGACTAGGTATTTTAGATGCTTCTGAATGTCCACCAACATTTGGTGTTCCACATGAATTAGTTATTGGATTAATAGCTGGTGGAGATATAGCCATAAGAAAAGCCGTTGAAAATGCAGAGGATGCTACAACACAAGGTTGGATTGATTTACAAGATCATAACATTTCAGAAAAAGATGTTGTAATTGGTATTGCAGCATCAGGAACTACACCTTATGTAATTGCCGCTTTAAAAAAATGTAATGAAAATAACATTAGTACTGGCTGCATCACCTGTAATAAAAACAGCCCGTTATCTAAAGTGTCAAAATTTCCTATTGAAGTTGTTGTTGGTCCAGAATTTGTTACTGGAAGTTCGAGAATGAAAGCAGGAACAGCACAAAAGATGGTTTTAAACATGTTAACAACATCTACAATGATTTTACTTGGAAAAGTAAAAGGAAACAAAATGGTTGACATGCAATTATCTAACCATAAATTGGTGAACAGAGGAATTGATATGTTGGCAAATGAGTTAAAAATCGAAAGAAAATTAGCCGCTACATTATTATCAAAATACAAGAATGTTAGAAACGCAATTATAAACTATAAAAATGAGTGTTAATTCAGATAAATTAGGAAAAGGTTTTAAACAGCTATTAGTTTTAATTTTACTATTAATTGCGTCTCCAATCACGTTAAATATCGCTTTTAAAGCGTTAAATAAAATGGATGAAACTATTTGGATAGCTTATTTAATTTTAGCTATAGCAATACTTTTAACCATTACAACAATCATTTTAGCATTTAAAACTTTCAAAACTTTTTTAGACGGATTGTTTGGCAAATAACATGAAACCTAAAAAAAGTAAATACAAGCTATTAAAATGGGAATACTGGCCAAGTTCTATGTTCTATATTCCAAATATTCCTTTTGCTTTTCTTCACGCGATTAAGGCTAAAAACTTAAGTTTTTACACCGCTGTAAACCCAACAATAGCTAACTCTGGAATTGGTACAGAATCTAAGTACAAAACCATGCAGTTGATTCCAAAAAAATACCTACCAATAACAATCTACCACAAAGCAAACAGCAACGTAGAAAAAACCATAGAAGATGTCAGGGAAAAAATAAAGACATACCCTTTAATTGCAAAACCAGACATAGGCTTTAGAGGATTATTGGTACAAAAAATAGCTTCTGAAAAAGAACTGATTCGGTATGTTAAAAAATACCCTATTGATATTTTGATTCAGGAGTTTTTAACCGAAAAAAACGAATGTGGTATTTTCTATTTAAGATATCCAAACGATCATTTAGGAAAAATAACCTCTATTACACTTAAAGATTTCCCTCATATTATTGGAGACGGTACTCAAACCGTTGAACAGCTTATTTTATCAAATGAGCGTATGAGAAACTATAAAGAAATCATTAAAAATTGCACGCCAGTGCAATTAAAATCTATTGTTGCTAAAAACAAAAAAATACAACTTTGTGATATTGGAAACCATTCTAGAGGCACACAATTTATTGACGGTAATCATTTAATTTCCAAAAAATTAGAAGAAACTTTCACTGTTTTAAACAAGCAAATTAATGGTTGGTTTTATGGAAGAATTGACATTAAATATAATACTTTTAAAGATTTAGAAAAAGGCAATTTTAAAATTATCGAATTAAATGGAATATTAGCAGAACCAACTCATATTTATGATACTAGTAAAACAAATTACCTTCAAGCTCTAAAAGAGATGCGATCGCATTGGAAACAATTGTATAAAATTGCAAGAATCAATCATGATAAAAATAATGTTCCGTATAGATCAACTTTAGGTTTATTAAAAGACGTGAAAAACTTAAAAAAACATACTAAAAGTATTACAAAACTTTACAAAAACAAGCAATAAACACTCATTACCTCTACTTAAAAAAGAAAAAGCTATACATCATAAATTAAAAACCCCGCTTAATAGCGGGGTTTTTAACTCTGATTATCTAATTAATTTCTTGTATTTAATTCGCTTTGGCATTATATCACCTCCTAATCGTTTCTTTTTATTTTCTTCATAATCTGTAAAAGACCCCTCAAAGAAATATACTTGGCTATCTCCTTCAAAAGCTAAAATATGAGTACAAACTCTATCTAAAAACCATCTATCGTGACTAATTACTACAGCACAACCTGCAAAGTTATCTAAACCTTCTTCTAGGGCTCTTAAAGTATTAACATCTAGGTCATTTGTTGGTTCATCTAACAATAAAACATTTCCTTCCTCTTTCAGAGTCATTGCTAAGTGTAACCTATTTCTTTCTCCACCAGAAAGTGTAGAGACCTTTTTATTTTGCTCACTTCCAGCAAAATTAAATCGACTTAAATATGCTCTAGAGTTCACTTGCTTTCCTCCCATCATTACTAATTCTTGTCCATCAGAAAAATTTTCCCAAATAGATTTGTCTGCATCAATATTAGAGTGCGCTTGATCTACATATGCAATTTTTGCAGTTTCACCTACTTTAAAACTTCCTTTATCTGGTTGTTCTTCTCCCATAATCATTTTAAAAATGGTAGTTTTCCCTGCTCCATTCGGACCAATTATCCCTACAATTCCTGCTTGCGGTAAATTAAAGGCTAAATTTTCATACAATAACTTATCATCAAAAGCTTTAGAAACCCCAGTGGCTTCAATTACATTTGTTCCTAACCTTGGACCATTTGGAATGTAAATTTCTAGTTTCTCTTCAGTTTGCTTTTGATCTTGACTCATCAATTTATCATAACTCTTTAAACGAGCTTTCTGTTTTGTTTGACGACCTTTTGCTCCCTGACGAACCCATTCTAACTCACGCTCTAATGTTTTTTGTCTTTTAGAAGCTGTTTTACTTTCTTGTGCTAAACGTTTCGATTTCTGATCTAACCAAGAAGAATAATTTCCTTTCCAAGGAATTCCTTCTCCTCTATCTAATTCTAAAATCCAACCTGCAATATTATCTAAGAAATATCTATCGTGTGTTACGGCAATTACAGTTCCTTTATATTGTGCTAAATGATGTTCTAACCAATGAACAGATTCTGCATCTAAATGGTTTGTAGGCTCATCTAGTAATAAAATCTCTGGCTCTTGTAATAACAATCTACACAAAGCTACCCTTCGTCTTTCACCACCTGAAAGTACAGATATTAACTTATCTGGTTCTGGAGTACGCAATGCATCCATTGCAATTTCTAGTTTTGTGTCTAATTCCCATGCATTCGAAGCTTCAATTTTATCTTGAAGTTCTGCTTGCTGATTCATTAATTTTTCCATTTTTTCTGGATCAGAATACACTTCTTCTAAACCAAACATATCGTTAATTTTGTTGTATTCATCTAGAATCGCAACTGTTTCTGCAACACCTTCTTTTACAATTTCCATTACCGTTTTTGTTTCGTCAAGCTCAGGTTCTTGTTCTAAATAACCAACTTTATAACCCGGTGAAAAAACTACATCTCCTTGATAGTTTTTCTCTTTACCAGCTATAATTTTTAGCAATGTTGATTTCCCAGAGCCATTTAAACCTAAAATTCCGATTTTAGCTCCGTAGAAAAAACTTAAATAAATATCTTTTAAAACTTGTTTGTTTGTACTTTGATAGGTTTTAGAAACCTTGTTCATCGAAAAGATGACTTTCTTATCGTCTGACATTATTTTTTTATTGAAAGATTAAGTGATTGAATAATTAAGTAGCGATCCAATCTTTAAATTATATTTTTTTGAAGGCTATACTCTTCCTTTTAATGCATTAAATACCCAAGCAATTGAGAAAAAACCAGCACCTACAGCGCCAAAACCCCAACCAGAAACATCTCGATATCTAAAAACACCAAGTGCTATTAGACCTAATCCTACAATTATCATAATAAATGTTGCCCAGCTTAGGACAGTATTTTTGTTCATCGACATAATCGTTCTATTTTTTTATTGCACAGCAAATATCGTAATTATTTGTGGATAAAAATAGTATCTAGAACGTTTACAGTTTGGCTGCCAACCTACAACCCTGATTGATGGCTCTTTTAGCATCTAATTCTGCAGAAATGTCTGCCCCCCCAATAACATGTACATTTAAATTGGCTTCTTCAAGAGGTTGCAACAACTCTTTAAATGGTGTCTGACCTGCACAAATTATTACATGATCTACTTCTAGAGTTTTAGCTTCTTCATTTTGAATGTAATGCAATCCAACATCATCAATTTTTGTGTACGTTACCCTATTGATAAACTGTACATTTTTTTTCTTTAAAGTAGAGCGGTGAATCCAACCAGTTGTCTTCCCTAGATTTCCTCCAAATTTCCCTTTACTTCGCTTAAACATAAAAATCTCTCTTGGTGATGTTTCTATTGCTGGAGATACTCCTTCAATTCCACTTCTTGCAGAAAGTGTTTTATCTATACCCCATTCTTTTAACCAAAGATCGATGTTTTGTGAACTACTTTCTCCCTCATGGGTTAAATACTCAGAAACATCAAAACCAATTCCTCCAGCACCAATTACCGCTACTCGCTTTCCAACATTTTTTTTATGCTTTAAAACATCTATATAATTTAGTACTTTTTTATGCTCAATACCATTAATTGGAGGCATTCTAGGTTTAATTCCTGTTGCTAAAATAATTTCATCAAAATTTTCTTTTAATAAATCTTCTGCAGTAACTCTTGTATTTAACTTCTGAGTAACATGGTGCAGTTCTAACTGTTTTTTAAAGTATCTGATTGTTTCGTAGAACTCTTCTTTACCAGGAATTTGTTTTGCAATATTAAATTGCCCTCCAATTTCGGATTCGGCATCAAATAAAGTTACTTGATGTCCTCTCTGAGCAGCTACTGAGGCAGCAGAAATTCCTGCCGGACCTGCTCCAACTATTGCTATTTTTTTTGGGTTTTCTGTTCTGTTATAATTCAATTCTGTTTCATGACAAGCTCTAGGGTTTACCAAACAACTTGCCACTTTCTGTTCAAAAACATGATCTAAACACGCTTGATTACAGCCAATACATGTATTAATTTCATCTTCTCTTTCTTGCGCGGCTTTGTTTACCCATTCTGGATCTGCTAGAAAAGGTCTAGCCATTGATATCATATCAGCAGCTCCATCTGCCAAAACTTTCTCTGCAGTTACTGGCATATTAATTCGGTTTGTTGTTATCAACGGAATTGAAACTTCTTCTTTCATTTTTTTGGTTACCCATGCAAAAGCTGCACGTGGTACTGATGTTGAAATAGTTGGAATTCTAGCTTCATGCCACCCAATACCTGTATTGATAATTGTAGCTCCTGCTTTTTCAATTTCTTTTGCCAATGTTACAACTTCTTCCCAACTACTTCCATTATCTACCAAATCTAACATAGACAATCTAAAAATAATGATGTATTCTTCTCCTACTGCCGCTCTAGTTTGTTTAACAAGTTCTATTGGCAAGCGCATTCTGTTTTCATAAACACCTCCCCAATTATCTGTTCTTTTATTGGTTCTCTTTGCAATAAATTGGTTGATTAAATATCCTTCAGAACCCATAATCTCTACACCATCATAACCAGCAATTTTTGATAACTCTGCGCTTTTTACAAAATCTTTTATTGTTTTCTGAATTCCAGATTCTGTTAATTGAAAAGGTTTAAAAGGTGTTATGGGCGATTTAATATTTGAAGGTGCAACTGTAAAGGGGTGGTATCCGTAACGTCCAGAATGTAATATTTGCATGCAAATTTTGCCTCCGTATTTATGCACTTCCTTTGTTATTAATTTATGACTCTCTGCATGTTTTTTAGTAGACATTCTTGCGGCAAACGGAGCAGTCCAACCTTGCCTATTTGGAGAAATTCCTCCGGTAACAATTAAACCAACACCTCCTCTTGCTCTTTCTCCATAATATTTAGCAATGCGTTCGATGCCGTTTTTTTCCTCTTCTAAACCAGTGTGCATAGAACCCATTAAAATTCTATTTTTTAAAGTTGTAAAGCCTAAATCTAAAGGCATAAAGATGTGCTTATATTTTGTCATAAATTATTCTATTTACTATGCATGCATAACAGATAAGCAAGGTACTGTATTTTATGAAAACAAAAAAAAGCTCAAGAAAAAATTTCCTGAGCCATAAAAATAGAACGTAAAGCTATTAATACAAATGTCCCATTTTTCCGTTCTGATAATCTCTCATTGCTTCTAGTAGTTCTGTTTGATTATTCATAACATAAGGGCCATATTGTGCAATCTTTTCTTTAATTGGTTCTCCAGAAATGACAATTAATTTACTTCTAGATTTTGTTTCTAGCTTAATCGCATCTCCATCTAAATTAAAAGTAATTAACTGTGTTTTTCCTTTGCTAAGAGTTGCTTCATTATTAATAACAGCCTCACCATCTAAAAGATATACACAACTTTGGTGATTCGTTGGAATCTCTATATCTAATTCTCCTTTTCCGGTTGCTTCTATCATAAAAACGTTTACAGGCGTTTGTGTTTTTATTTTTCCAAATTTATTTTTTTGATCTCCGGCAACAACTTTTAAATGAATATTCTCTGAAAAATCTGTAACAATAGACATATCATCACTTTTAACGTGTTGGTAATCTGGAGTTATCATTTTGAGTTTTGCAGGCAAATTTAACCATAACTGGATGCCTTCTAAATCTCCACCTTTTTTCACAAACTCTTTTGTAGGTGCTTCTGCATGGATAATTCCTCTCCCTGCGGTTGTCCATTGTACATCTCCAGATTTTACTACACTTTCGTTTCCTAGAGAGTCTCTGTGTAATTGCTCTCCTTGAAACAATAATGTAATAGGTTCAAATCCTCTATGCGGATGCGGACCTAAATCAAACGGATTATTAAACTCGCTAATTGCATAAGGTCCATAATGATGTAATAATAAAAACGGATCTACATTTTCTACTTCATTTGTAGGAATGGGTTGTCTTAAACGAATCGATCCCATATTTACCAGTGGGCTCTCTCCTAAATACTTGATGCTTTTATAGATGTTCATTTTATCTTAATTTATCTAATAATTCACTTAACATATTTGCTTCTTGTTCACTTAACTTATTCATAAAATTTATATTTGAGTAAACATCAATTTCTTCTAACAAAGCCAAGCCTTTATCAGAAATATTTACATAAACTACTCTTCTATCGTGTTCACAACGGGCTCTTTCAATTAGATTTTTATCAAATAGCTTATCCATTAATCTGGTAGCATTTGGTGCGCGCTCAATCATTCTCTCTTTTATCAATTGCACCTTAATTGGTTTTACGGCACCTCTTAATATTCTTAAGATATTGTATTGTTGTGGCGAAATACCGTAAGGTTTAAAAAACGCTGTCTCTTTACTACTTAACCAGTTTGCTGTGTATTTAATATTGATAAGTGCTTTTACTTTATTACTTTTAAATTTCGAATTGATATCTTTAGAAATATCTCCCATAATTGTAAAATTAAATTGATTTTCTGAACTTCTCCAAATTATTGATTAAATCTGTTTTGAGCTCTAAATTAATAATTTCATCATCTTTGAAGTTTTCAAAAAAACTTGGTAAAGAAAATTTTTCAACAGCGCTTGCCCCTAAATGTGGAAATGTATTAGCCGCAGTTTCTAAAACAGTAATTCCACCGCGCATACCAGGAGATGTTGCCATTAAAAAAACTGGCTTATTTTTAAACACATTTCTATCTATTCTAGAAATCCAATCAAAAAGATTTTTAAAAACAGCAGAATAGGAACCATTATGCTCTGCTAATGAAATTATAAAGCCGTTGTATTTTTTTAATAAATTATTAAAATCAGATGCCAACTCAGGAATTCCGTTTGCTTCAACTTCTAAGCTAAAAATAGGCAAGTCATAATCATTTAAATCTACAACATCATAAGTATAGTCAGCTAAAGAAGCTACGTATATTGCGAGTTGTTTGTTAATAGATGTTTTACTATTACTCCCAGCAAAAGCGAGAATTTTTTTCATTTATTTTACTTTTTCACTATAGATATATGATATTACTAAAAAAACCAATGCTAATAACGCCCCCATTTGTTCTCCGTCTGAAATCATATAATGTGCAAAAAAAGCCAATATAAAATTGAAGAAAAATCCAGCATAAGCCCACTCCACAATTGCCCTTCGTTGACAAAACCATAACACAATTAATCCTGAAATTTTAGCAAAAGCTAATGGATAAATAAGATAAGTAGGAAAACCAAAACTAGTAAAGGCTTTTGAAATTTCTTCATTATCAAAAATGTACATACCTGCAGAAAAAAGCATTAACAAGGTAAGTAAGCCTGTAGAGGTATAAAAAATTATTTTAGTTGATTTCATCTCTATTTTAATAAATTTTAAACAAAATTACAATTAATAAATTTATTTTCCAAGGAAAATATCTCCAAGTAATAAATTAGTTTGAATAATGGCTCAATTTTGTACCTTAGCCAATCAATTTTATACACATATTTAATGGATCTTAACTTCAATAAAAACGAAGATTACAATAGACTTTTAGCATCAGATTTACGCAGACGTTTTGCAAAAGTAAAATTAGGTGGCGGGCAAAAACGTATTGAAAAGCATCATGAAAAGGGAAAAATGACAGCTCGTGAGCGTATTGATTATTTACTTGATGCAGATAAAAAATCAATAGAAATAGCCGCATTTGCAGGAGAGAATATGTACAAAGAACATGGCGGATGCCCTTCTGGTGGTGTTGTTGTAAAAATTGGATATATTAAAGAAAAGCAATGTATTGTCGTTGCAAATGATGCTACCGTTAAAGCTGGCGCTTGGTTTCCAATAACTGGAAAAAAGAACTTACGTGCACAAGAAATTGCAATAGAAAACAAATTGCCAATTATTTATTTAGTTGATTCTGCTGGCGTTTACCTACCAATGCAAGATGAAATTTTTCCAGATAAAGAACACTTTGGTCGTATTTTTAGAAATAATGCTGTAATGAGCAGCATGGGAATTACTCAAATTTCTGCTGTAATGGGTAGTTGTGTTGCTGGTGGTGCTTACTTACCAATTATGAGTGATGAAGCATTAATTGTTGACAAAACAGCAAGTATCTTCTTAGCAGGAAGCTACTTGGTTAAAGCTGCAATTGGAGAATCTATAGATAATGAAACTTTAGGTGGTGCAACCACACATTGTGAGATTTCTGGAGTTACAGACTATAAGGCAAAAAATGATAAAGATGCTTTAGATAAAATTAAATTTATTGTTGATAAAATTGGCCATGCAGATTCTGCTGGTTTTAATAAAAAAGAAGCATTCCCTCCAAAAGAAAATGAAGAAGATATTTTTGGAATTCTACCGAAAGAAAGAAATGCCCAATACGATATGCTAGAAATTATCAAACGTTTGGTTGATAATTCAGAATTTGAACAATATAAAGAAGGCTATGGGCAAACTATGTTAACAGGCTACGCCAGAATTGATGGCTGGGCAGTTGGTATTGTTGCCAATCAGCGTAAATTGGTTAAAACCAAAAAAGGAGAAATGCAATTTGGTGGAGTCATCTACAATGATTCTGCAGACAAAGCTACGCGATTTATCGCCAATTGTAATCAAAAGAAAATTCCACTTGTTTTCTTACAAGATGTTACTGGATTTATGGTAGGCTCTAAATCTGAGCACGGAGGCATTATTAAAGATGGTGCTAAAATGGTAAATGCTGTAAGCAACTCAGTTGTACCAAAATTTACGATTATAATTGGAAATTCTTACGGCGCAGGAAATTATGCGATGTGCGGAAAAGCATATGACCCAAGATTAATTGTAGCTTGGCCAAGTGCGGAATTAGCAGTAATGAGCGGGAATTCTGCCGCAAAAGTATTGCTACAAATAGAAACTGCCTCACTAAAAAAGCGTGGAGAGGAAATTAGTGCAGAAAAAGAAGCCGAATTATTTGATAAAATAAAATCAAAATATGATGCTCAAATTTCGCCATATTATGCTGCTGCAAGAATTTGGACAGACGCTGTAATTAATCCTTTAGATACAAGAACTTGGATTTCTATGGGTATTGAAGCAGCAAACAATGCGCCAATCGAAAAGCCCTTTAATATGGGTATTTTACAAGTATAAAATTCAATTTAAAATTACAACAACAGAATAATAAAAAAATAAAAATAATTAGAAATGGGAAGAGCATTCGAATTTAGGAAAGCAAGAAAAATGAAACGTTGGTCTGCTATGGCAAAAACTTTTACTAGAATAGGTAAAGATATTGTAATGGCTGTTAAAGAAGGTGGTCCAAACCCAGATTCAAACTCGCGATTAAGAGCAGTTATGCAAAATGCAAAAGCTGCAAACATGCCAAAAGACAATGTTGAGCGCGCTATAAAAAAAGCCACAGATAAAGATACAGCAAACTATAAAGAAGTGTTATTTGAAGGCTACGCGCCTCATGGTGTTGCCGTACTTTTAGAAACTGCTACCGATAACAATAATAGAACCGTAGCAAATGTTAGAGCTGCTTTTAATAAATGTGATGGAAACTTAGGAACTTCTGGATCAGTTGTTTTTATGTTTGATCATACTTGTAATTTTACCATCAAAAAAGAAGATGTTACTATTGATATGGAAGAATTAGAGCTAGAGCTTATCGATTTTGAAGTTGAGGAAGTTTTTGATGATGAAGAAGGTATTATTATCTATGCTCCTTTTGAACAATTTGGAGCTATACAATCATTTTTCGAAGAAAAAAATGTAGAAATTTTATCTTCTGGATTTGAGAGAATTCCAACTACAACAGCAAAGTTAAATGAAGACCAACAAGCAGATGTAGAAAAACTTTTAGAAAAGCTAGAGGAAGATGATGATGTACAAAATGTGTATCATTCAATGGAGATATAAAAGAGCAAGCACCTAAAAAATAAAAGCCGTAATACATACGGCTTTTTACATTTAATAGATTTAATTATAGACTCCTATTGACTTTCTCTAGATTGTTATATGATTTTCATAAAACATATTTTTTTAATGTAGACTTATAAAAATTGACTAAAAATAATATTTAAAAAAACTCTTTTTCAATTGCTGATTATAAATTAAAAAGAAGATGTAATGTCTTATCTCTGTGTACTTTTTTATTAGTAGTTTCCTTAAATTTTGGTAGAAAAAATATTGATTTAGGTTTTTCAAATTTAGAAATACCTAATACACTATTTAAATTAAAGTCAAATTGAGCTCCTTCAATAATTAGAATTAATTTCTCGCCTAAGTTTTCATCAGGTATTCCAGCAACAAAAAAACGTTGAGATAATACTTTAGACAACTTTCTTTCTATGAGTTCTGGATGTAATTTGATACCTCCAGAATTGACTACATTGTCAAAACGACCCAACCATTTAAATGCATTATCAGAAACGATCTCTACCACATCATTGGTAACTATGGTTTCTTCGGAAATGTTTGGAGCAAGAATAACCAGACAACCTCTTGTGTCTTTTGAAATGGAAATATTTGGCAATACATGATAAAAAGACTTTTCTTCTTGATTTATTGAAGTATTCTTATTTAACTTTCTAGCTGCAATGTGTGTAATGGTCTCTGTCATTCCGAATGTAGCATATATCGCTGTAGAAACAGATTGAATTTTTTTTTCTAAGTCTAAAGACACAACTCCTCCTCCAACAATTAGCTTGGAAACTCTGTAAATCTCTGAAAGAGAATTTTGTAATTGCAACGGAACCATTGCTGCAAAATCATATTTTTTAGTTGCAACTCTTAATGGATTAGATACTGGCGTAACGAGTTCTAAATCCCACCCTAAAACAAATGCTCTTACCAGCATCATCTTACCTGCAATAAAATTTGTAGACATACATAACAATGCGGTTGTTTTTTCTTGTAACATAAAAAAAGTTCCTGTAGCTTTAGCAGAATTTATCATAAACTCTTTTTTGAGATGTATGGTTTTAGGCACACCTGTTGACCCTGAGGTTTGAACCTTTATATTATCAGATTTAGAAAACCAATCTTTGATAAATAGACGTGTAGAAACATCTAATTGCTCTGAAAAAACAAATAATTCTTCTAAATTTGAGAAAGCGCTACCGTTTAATTTAAAATCTTTATGTAACCGATTATTTTTCATGAATTATAGGAGTTTCAACTTTTCCAAACAATTTGATTTTCCAGTTTTTCCATTGATATTTTTTAGAAAACATAACTAATAATACTGGATACACTACAAACACGCCAAGGTACATATCTATACCTATAGCAGGTGATGAAACATCAACATATAATGCATCGGTTCTAAAAACCATCCAATCTGTGGTCACTAAAAAAGCAGCAACAATATTGTTAGATGCGTGTAAGCCCAGAGCCAATTCTGTTCCTTCATCCATTAATGTGGTAATGCCATAGAAAAAACCTGTTCCTATGTAAAAAATCATAACTTCATACCCTAATTTTTCTATTTCTGGATTCATTCCGTGCATCAAACCAAAAATTACAGAAGTTGCTATTAAAGGAAACCATCTATTTCTAACTAATGTTCCTAATCCTTGCATTAGATAGCCTCTAAAAATTAATTCTTCTGCACTTGTTTGAAAAGGTAAAAACAAAAAAGAAACAATTAATAATGTAAAAAATGGCATGGGTTTAAAGTTCCATATATAATCTTCTGGTGTCAAATACATTCCTACAAAAATTGAAATGACAGAAATACTTCCCCATAAAATAAAAGCATAAAAAACACGTTTCCAATCAATTTTAACTCTTGATGTTACAATTGAAACAAACTTCTTTTTGTGGATGTATTTTACACACAAATACAAAATTAAAAGTGCAACGATAAATGTAAAAATCATTAAAAACAAGAAAAGACTTGAGTTCATTCCAATCTCCATAAAAGTAGTTTCTGCAGCCTTAATAAAATGCTGCATATCGCCATCAACCTGAAAAAAAGCTGCTATAGCAAGCGGAATACTAGCTAATTGTATGCCTATAAAAACTAAAGTAATCGTTAAAACATAGCGCCAGGTATTATTTTGCCCAGAAAAACCCTTTTGTATAAAATCCATTATTAAGTTAAGTTAAAATTCCAATATTTCGACTTATTATAGTGCAAATTGCCCTTCAAAACCTCTAAAGGTGCTTCAAAATTATTTGTGTACAAACTACCAGTTCCTAGACCTTGCGGCATTTTATTTTGAAACATAAAGGTAAATTGCGCAATGGCACTTAAGCCGATATTACTTTCTAATGCAGAAGTAATCCACCAAGGAACATTATTATTTTCTGCATGTGTAATCCATTGATTACTGCCTTTAAAACCTCCAATTAAACTTGGTTTTAAAATGATAAATTGCGGTTTAATTGTAGTGATTATCTTTTCTTTTTCGAGATCTGAAAACACACCTATTAGCTCTTCATCTAAAGCTATAGGCAATGGAGTTTTTTCACACAAAGATGCCATTTCTTCTAATTGACCTTGCTTAATTGGCTGCTCAATAGAATGAATTTCTAAATCAGACAAACGTTTTAATTTTTCTAAAGCATTTTGGGGCAAAAAAGCGCCATTTGCATCTACCCTTAACTCTATTTCTTGCGCCGAAAATTCTTTTCGGATAGATGTAAGTAAGTCAATTTCGGTCTCAAAATCAATAGCACCAATTTTCATTTTTATGCAAGAAAATCCTGAGGCTAACTTTTCTTTTATCTGGGATTTCATAAATGCCTTGGTACCCATCCAAACTAAACCATTTATTGGAATAGATGCGTTTCCTTGCGTGAATTTTGAGGGAAACAACTCGAATTTATTTTGACTTTCAATAGATATAAAAGCTTGCTCTAAACCAAATTGAATACTAGGAAAGTCAATCGTATTTTGCAATAAATATTCTAACCCGTTATTAACGTTTCTACAAACCCATTTTAATTTCTCTTCATAATCTGGTCTATCATCAATACTCAATCCTCTTAAAATTCCGCACTCTCCAATACCTAGTTTTTTTGAATTATTTAAAAAAATAAACCAAGTTTCTTTTGTTTTTAAAACACCACGAGAAGTTCCACTTGGTCTTTTAAAATTGAGAATGTATTTTTGATAAGTAGCTACAATCAAAATATAAATTAAGTATAAAGTTTAAAAACAATTCGTAAGCATCTAAATAATGCTTAAAAAAAGTAAATTAATTGTTCATAGACTATTTATTATACAAAGCTATTCTATTTCCTTCAGAGTCTAAAACAAACGCCATGTAACCAATTTCGTTAGAAATTAGTGTTTTAGTCTGTAATATACTCCCTCCAGCGGCTTCAACTCTTGCCAGCTCATTAGAAAGATCTCCGGTTTGAGAATTAAAATAAACAACAGAACCGTGTGTTGCAGACGGAATGTAGTTCGCTTCACTTTTTACCAAAGAACCACTAATACCTGGAGCTGTAATATCATCTGCAGGTGGAAACCACCCCATTAAAACACCACCAAAATTATTAATTGTAATTTCTACCTGAAATACTGTTTCATAAAACTTCTTGGCTCTATCCATATCTAAAACAGGAACTTCAAACCAGCTAATCATATTTACATCCATATCTATTATTGTTCTATATATTGTTTAAAATCTTCTAAATATTTTTGATCATTTTCTAAAAACATTCCTTTAAAATAAGGGAACATACAACTCATTAAATAAGAGTCACTTTTAGAAACAACATCTTTTACAATCGTTGTTTTCCCTTCGTGATAATTAAAGTTATAGGTGTCTGTTTTTAATATATTATTTGCATCAAAAAAAAGAGTCACTTTTTTATTGGGTACAAAAGCTAGTACTTTTTCATTCATCTCTACTTCAACTCCATTATTATCAACAATCATTTTGTATTCACTACCCACAATACCTGGCTTAATATTAACTGGAATAACAGATTTAACATCAGTCATCCATTCTTTCATTAAATCTTGATTATTAAATACTGAAAAAACTTTTTTAATCGGTTTTTCAATTTCTATTTTTACTTGGTACGTAGTTTCTTTAAGGAATAAACCTGTTGAAAAAAAGGCAAGAACCATTAAGGTAACAATTACTAAAATTACTTTTATTGCTTTCATTTATTTAATGCTCAATATTTTATTTCTTAAATAGAAAAATACAAGCAACAAAATAATAATAAATGGCCATATATGTATCAAATAAAAGGAGAAATCTTTTAAATTTTCGAAACCAATCATAAATGTCATAGAAACCTTACCAATGAAGCTGTTTTTATTTGCTGAAATTTGTTGAAGTTGATGCTTTAGTCTCTATAGACTCAGCAATTGTTGCATCGCCAAATTCTATTTTTGTATTTGAACTTTCGCAAGAAGCTATTCATAAAAAAACACAAATAATTAAGATTCTATTTTTCATTTTGATTTAGGGTTTAAGTTATAAAACGAGACCTAATCCGAAAAGAATGCCAAAGAGAAAGGTGCTTAATGCAACTTTTTTTAACTCACCATCTAAAGCAGCCTCGTCAACATTTTTAGAAACAAACAAAAGATGCTTGCTTAAGGGGAAATAGGCAATTACAAATAAAAACTGAAAAGGGTTTTCGAATTTAATAGCAACGTATAAAATCGCGAATAAAAAAGATGCAATAATTAAATAATAATGGTAATATTTTGCAAATTCAGATCCAATTTTAACAACCAAAGTGTTTTTATTAACTTTTGCATCGTTAATTCGATCTCTCATGTTATTTAAATTTAAAACAGCTGTACTTAACAAACCTATTGAAAAAGATGGTAAAAAAACAGTAAAATTAACCTGTTTGGTAAATAAAAAATAAGACCCA
Source organism: Polaribacter sp. (assembly GCA_029238315.1). GTDB lineage: Bacteria > Bacteroidota > Bacteroidia > Flavobacteriales > Flavobacteriaceae > Polaribacter. The sequence continues at coordinate 108,116 of JAQWGI010000026.1, forward strand.
ACAACACTTAACAGTCCAAAAAAAACAAACACAAAAAAATCTCCAAATCCACTGTAGCCATAAGCAGATTTACCAACGGTGTATTTTATTGCAGCTATAATTGAAGCTATACCTAGACCTAAAAAAAATAAAGAAAACCCAAAATTATCTTTACCAAAAGCAACATAAATCAATAATAATGCAATTATTAAGGTAACAACTGTAGTAATAATTATAACAAATTTCATCTGTTCTGGAGATATTACACCAGAAGCAACTAATCTTTTTTCTCCTACTCTATTATCATCTGCACCTTTAATTCCATCTCCATAATCATTGGCGAAATTTGATATTATTTGAAACCCAATAGTTGTTAAAAGTGCTAAAACACAAATAATCCAGTTAAAAAAACCTTCTGAAGCAGCCACAAAACTCCCAACGATAATTCCCGAAACAGATAACGGCAAGGTTCTTAATCTCGCAGCTTGTATGTAATTTTTTAAATCCATGATTCTTTGTTACTTTCTACTTTGTATAAAATGTAATTGTACAATTTTAAGGCTCTTTCTTTTTCGATACAAGGAACTGTAATCTTTCCGGACGCCGTTTGCAAAACCAAATTGACAACGTCTTGTCTTTTCTGAAAAACAGTTTGCTTCATTTTTATATGCTGCACTTTAAAAAATGGCAAATATGTATGATGCGTTTCAATTCTTCCATTCCCAACCAACAATAACTCTTCATTAAATTGATAAAACGATTTCTTATATTTTAACTGAATTAAGAGAATTGTTAATGGTAAAAAAAGCAAATTTAACCACAACAAAGTTAAATCTTGTATTAAAAACATAATAACATTATTTATCAAGAGCAAACCAACACTACTTCTAAAATACATTCTAAAAATAAAATATTTATTTGGCACATACTTGTCGCTATCTAAATCGCTATCAACATACAACAAGTCTTTAATTCTTTTTATTTGTGATGCTTTACATCCAATAATTCTAATTAATTTATTTTTTTGAGTTTTTATTTCCCCGCTAACAGCTTGCTTAAATGTAACAAATGAAATTCTTAATTTCTTTTTTATTGGATTTGTAGAAATAACAACACTTTGCACTTTTCCTTTATTTAAAAGAATTGATTTCTTGGTTAACAACCCTTGTGAAATATTTAACGAATCTTCTTTAATAAATAATGTAAGGTTAAAGTGAAAAAGCAAAACTCTTACAAAAGAACTTAAAAAACCAATAATTAATAAGACAAAAAATAGCATTGCAAAAACAAATAAGCTATTAAAAACACTACTTGGATCTATGGCTGAATAGTTTTCTATAACATCCTCTTTATTTAAACTTTTAAAAACATCCTTTAATTGTTGTAAAACTCCAATAACTAAGACTGCAAAAATCATTAAGTTTTGTAAATGATTTTCTGTTAAACTTACCTTTAATAATTCTTTAAAGTTAATTTTCAGCAATGGTTTCTCTTTTATTTCTTTAACAATCTCTGAGCTAGGTTTAGCTTTAGAAAGTTCTTTTTTTAAAGCTCCTGCTGTTTCATAACTTAATGCTGTAATTGCTATTTCTGTTTCATTAGAGCCTGCTGTCTCAATACTTACCTCATAAACTTTTATAAACTGTTGAATTAAATTCTGTTTAAAATTTACATTCTGAATCCTATCAAAAGAAACCGAAGTGTTTTTCTTTTTTATAATTCCTTCTTTTAAAACAAAATGGCCATCATCTATCTTAAAAAGAAATTTTTTGTAGATCAAATAAGCTCTTACTAGTAAAAAGAATAACAAAAGCGCAAAACCTACATAAATGTAAACAAGTGTTTCTTCAGAAAATTTAGAAAAACGTTGAATAAAAAGAAATAATAAAAACCACGTTGTTTTTACTAAGATGTATAATAATCTTATGTAAATAACTATAATTCCTTTTGGAGATTGTTTAGAAAAATCAACAAATAAAGAAGTGTTAGGCATTTATTTGCTGATTGATAAATTCTTTAATCTTTAATGCTTCTCCTTTTTTTATGCCCTTTATAACTAAATCGTTACTACTATCTCCTGCTGTAAAAACATCAAGCGATGCCAACTTAAAAATCCTAGAAATTGGTGCTTCATTTATTTCTACATGTTGAATTCTAGAATATGGTATTGTTGTAATTTTTTCAATTAAAACACCACTTTTATAGGTAATATCTTTTTCTCTTAAAACATATTTCCTTCTAGAAAAACCGATAAAAAAAGCAATCAATATAATAAGAAAAACAACAGAAAGTATCATGTAAAAGTAGTTTACATGTTTAAAATGTGAAATTTTTTCAACAGTTGTTTCTAATAAAAAAAAAACTAAAAACAATATAAAAAAAACAATCAAGGTTGTTAAAGTTAAAACCTTTAAATAATCTTTATGAATTTTTTTAAAAGTTAACTCAGATATATCTGGAAGTTGAGTTACAATATTGTTCTTAAAATAGTCCAAAGAGTATTTACTTTAAAATTAGTTAACAAAAAATTTAATTACTAAAACTAAAAAAATTGAGTTGTCAATTTTTTAAACTTTACAACTTATTTGCTTCTGCAATTAATTCAGCAATATCTAGAACGGCAACTTCTGCTTCTTTTTCTTTAAATTTCACACCATCTGTCATCATAGTATTGCAATAAGGACAACCTGTTGCTATAATTTCTGGTTGAGTTGCTAAGGCGTCTTCTGTACGCAAAATATTAATGTCTTTGTTGCCTTTTTCTGGCTCTTTAAACATTTGAGCCCCACCAGCTCCACAACACAAAGCAGTAGATTTACTGCGTTTCATTTCTGTTAAATTTACACCCAATCTTTTAATTAATTCTCTTGGAGACTCGTATTCGTCATTAGCTCTTCCTAAATAACAAGGATCATGAAATGTAACTTTCTTATTTTTTAAAGTTGTCTCATCAATTGATAACCTACCCTCAGAAATTAATTTTTTAATATACTGCGTGTGATGAAAAACTTCGTATGCACCACCTAAAGATGGATATTCGTTTTTTAATGTGTTGAAAGAGTGCGGATCGCATGTAACAATAGTTTTAACTTCGTATGCATTCAAAATCTCAATATTTGTAACTGCTTGCATTTGAAATAAAAACTCATTTCCAGCTCTTTTTGCAGCATCACCAGTAGAACTTTCTTCAGTTCCTAAAACTGCAAAATCTACATTAGCTTGTTGTAAAATTTTCACAAAAGCTCTTGTTATTTTTTTTGCTCTATCATCAAAACTTCCAGCAGCGCCAACCCAAAACAACACTTCTGGTTGTTTTCCTTGAGCCATCATATCTGCCATAGTTGGTACTATCATAAATTACAAATTTTGAATTATAAATTAAGAATCAAATGTGTTCGTAATTGATAATTGTTAATTAAAAAATTATTTTATTCTTCGTCTTTCCAATTTAAACGATCCATTTGATTGTATTGCCATGGTGCGCCATTGTTCTCAATGTTTGTCATCATCATATTTAACTCTTGTGGCGCAGCACTTTCTTCCATTACCAAATACCTACGCATATCCATAATAATAGAAAGTGGATCTATATTTACAGGACATTCTTGTACACAAGCGTTACAACTAGTACAAGCCCATAACTCTTCTGGAGAAATATAATCGTTTAATAATTGTTTTCCATCATCTTTAAAAACACCTCCATTTACATCAATGTTTTTACCAACTTCTTCCATTCTATCACGAGTGTCCATCATGATTTTTCTTGGGGATAATTCTTTTCCTGTAAGATTTGCAGGACATGCAGATGTACATCTACCACATTCTGTACAGGTATACGCATTCATTAATTGCACCCAATTTAAATCTGTAACATCTGAAGCTCCAAACTTTTCTGGTACATCATCTTCGGTTCCTTCTACTGGCGCAGCGTATGGATCTGCATCTGGGTCCATCATTATTTGAACTTCTTTGGTAACCGCTTCTAGATTATCTAATTGACCTTTTGGCTGTAGTTTTGCATAAAAAGTATTTGGAAATGCTAATAAAATATGCAAGTGCTTTGAGTAATATAAATAATTTAAAAACACTAAAATTCCGACAATATGAATCCACCAAGAAGTTCGTTCAATTAAATGCAACGTTGCTGAAGAGAAATCATTAAATAACGGATATACAAATTGACTTATTGGATTTCCAATTCCACCAGACTGGAATGTAACATCGGTCGCATTCATCACAATAAACAAAGTCATTAAAACCATTTCAAAATATAAAATGATATTACCATCACTTTTTGGCCAACCTTTCATTTCTTTGCTTAAAAAACGCTTGATATTTATAACATTTCTACGAAGCCAAAAAACGATTACTGCAACAAAAACCAAGGCTGCAAAAATCTCAAAAGCACCAATTAAAAAACCGTAAAACGCATTACCTAAAATAGGTTTAAAAACCCTATGTGTACCCAATAAACCATCGATAACAATCTCTAAAACCTCTATGTTAATAATCACAAACCCCACATAAACTACCACATGTAAAATTCCAGAAACGGGTCTGCGAACCATTTTATATTGCCCTAAAGCAATTTTAGCCATGTTTTTCCAACGTGCTGATTTCTGATCACTTCTATCAATAGATTTTCCTAATTTAATATTTCGAATAAGCTTGCTAATATTCTTGATAAAAAAACCGATTCCGGCTACTAAAACAAGTGCAAAAATAATGTTTGGTATGTATTGCATATCTATATAATTAGTCTCTTTTAATTGATGATTTTAATCTTATTGAAGATTAAATTATTTATCTAAAACCTTTCTTAATCGCAGATTGATTGTTTTCATTTCTATAATGAGGGTGTTTTGCGATTCTTTTTAGTTTGAATTTGTTTCGTTGTTTTTATTCTTTTTTGGATCATAAGGAACTGCTCTTTTTCCGAATAAAGAAAAATGTACAAAACGTTTTGGATTTAGTTTCATTTCTCTAATCAACTCCTCTAATTCCCTAGACATATTCGTTAAATTAACGTACATCTCATCGTCTTTTACTAATTTACCAATAGAGCCTTCTCCATTCTGAATTCCTAACATTAATTGATTTACAAAATCTAAAGATTCTTGAGCTTTTTTTATAGTTAACCCTATGTTAGCATTTACTAAAGTATCCGATAATTTCATTAAATTTTCTGTTATAACCCTAGTGTTATCAAAAGTGTTTTTAATTCCAACTTTACTTGAATCTAACAACTGGTTTACAGAACTTAAAGTACTTCCAACATCCGCAAGCATAAACTCTAAACCGATGATACTTTTATTCAAACTTTTTCTGGCTCTAACATCTAAAGTTTGATTTAACCCTAATAATAAAGAATCTGCACTAACAATTACGTTTTCTAGTTTTGCTTGTAGTGGATTTAATTTTTCTCCTACAGAAGAAAATATATCAGACTCTACTTCTCCTGATAAATAATTACCATCTACTGCCATATCTCCTTCGTAAGAAGGAATAATTGCCAATGACTGACCTCCCATTAAACTAGCACTGTATATTTTAGCAATACTTTTGTTTGAAAACTCAAAATCATTTTCTACAAGTATTTCTACTACTAACTTACCTCTTTTTTCCGGATTAGAATTAAATTTAATATCTGTAACACTCCCAACTTGCAATCCATTTATCGTTACAACACTAGACTTTTTTAACCCCTGAATATTATCGTATTCTACAAAAAAATGGCGTTGACTTTTTGCAAAAATATTTTCTCCTTTTAAGAAATTAAATCCCCATATAAAAAGAGCAACAACTACAACTGCAATAAATCCTGTTTTTAGTTCTTTAGACATATTTTTTTTTTAAACAACAAAATTACTAATAATTTATTGGAGAATATAAGTAAATCATTCTGTTTTTAATGCTTGTTTTACTGAAATTTTTTGACCATTCTTAAAAGCAGCAATAAAAGCAGATGTGTACCCTTTCTTTTTTACTCTTTTTAAAAGTGATTTTATATTTTCGTAATTATCAGTATCTCCGTAATAATATTTATAATACTTGCCAATTTTTACACGCTGTACATCTTTAAGCCCTTTAAAATTGTAAGGTTTTGTTGCTATTTGTTTTCTGCTTGAAGCTATTTGAATCTTAAAAACGGCTTTAACTGAACTAGCTCTTGTAGTTGATTGAACGGGCGATTTAACTTGAAAAACAACATCATCATCAACGGTATTTATCTTTAATCTATTGACGTGAGTAATGATAGAGTTTGCGATGTTTTTTGCGATGGCTAATTGACCATTTCTAGAATTCAAAAAACGGCCTTCTTTTTTATTGGTTAAAAAACCTAACTCAATTAAAACACTGGGCATTATGGTTTCTCTTAACACTTGAAAGTTATCCATTTTCACATACCTATTATGACGTTTGAGCTTTGTAACCAAATTGTTTTGAATAACACTTGCCAATTGCAAACTTTGATCTAAATTTTCTTCTTGTAATAAAGATAAACCAATAACAGATTCGGGTGAGTTTGGGTTGTAACTGTAGTTTTGTTGATAATCTTTTTCTAAAAGAATCACATTATTCTCTCGCTTGGAAATCTCTAAGTTTGTTTTATTACCTCTAGCTCCTAAGACAAAAGTTCCGGTTCCATATGCATTTGAGGTATGAGAATCACAATGAATCGAAATAAATAAATCTGCTTTTATGTTGTTGGCAATAGCTCCTCGTTTCCACAACTCAACAAAAACATCTGTTTTTCGTGTATAAACAACTTTAATGTCTCTTTGTTTTGTTAAAATTTCCCCAACCTCTAATGCTACATTTAAAGCAATGTGTTTTTCTCTGAATCCGTTACCTAAATTACCAGGATCTCTTCCTCCGTGCCCCGCATCTAAAACAATAGTGTATGTTTTTTTTTGCGCAAAAACAAATTGCGATGTTCCTAATAAAAATAGGCTACATAGACAAAAAAGAAAAAAATTCGATTTAAAATTATATTTAAGGAGTTCTACTATTGGCATCAATATTTTTACTTAATTTTGGCTTTTGAAATTTGGCACTTCAAAAATTGAAACATATTTTTACATTTGTCACAAAAATAGCACTAAAAGCATTGCAATCAAAGATACAACACATACTTTTATTCACTTTACTTAGTTTTTTTTGCATACAATTTAATTATGCTCAAGAAATTAAAACAAAAAAGATTGTAGTTCCTGTTTCGCAAAAAAAAGAGTTTTTACAAAAAAAAGACAGTCTTTTTAATCAAAAAAAAATAGATACTGTAAAAACAGACACAATTGGTGTTCCTAAAAGTTCTGTAACATCAAAAATTACTCACAATGCGTTGGATTATATTTTGCAAAATGCTAAAACAAAAAAAGTTGAGCTATACAACGAAGCTCATGTAATCTATGAAGATATTGACTTAAAAGCAGGTTATATTTTAATTGACAATAAAAACAACACTCTTTTTGCCAAAGGCATAAAAGATAGCTTAGGCTACTCGCAACTACCTTATTTTAAACAAGGTTCTCAAGAATCAGAACAAGATTCTATTTTATATAATTTTAAAACTAAAAAAGCGATTATTTATGGTGTAAAAACTACACAATCTGGCATGATAACCTATGGTAAAAAAATGAAAAGAGTAAATGATTCTACTATTTTCTTGAGAGATTTAAAATTTACCACTTCAGACAAAATTAATCCAGATTATTACATCAAAACAAGAAAAGCAAAATTGGTTCCTGGTAAAAAAATTATTGTTGGTTTTAGTAATTTAGTAATTGCAGATGTTCCTACACCGCTTGCAATACCCTTTGCTTATTTTCCGACAACAGAAACAAGAGCTTCTGGTTTTATTATACCAACATGGGGTCAAACAAATAGTCAAGGATATTTTTTGCAAAACGGAGGCTATTATTTGGCGCTCAACGATTATTTAGACATTTCTTTAATGGGTGATGTTTACTCAAATGGAAGCTGGGGCTTGCGCTCAGAATCTAGTTATGTGGTTCGCTACAGGTTTAGTGGTAATTTCAGTTTTCGATATGAAAACTTAATTAGAAGCCAAAAAGGATTTGATGATTATAGTAAATCAACCAATTTTAATTTACGTTGGTCTCACAGTCAAGATGCTAAATCTAATCCAAATGCACGTTTTTCTGCTTCGGTAAATTTAGGAAGCAGTAAATATTTTAGAGAATCTCTAAACGAAATAAACAGTTCAGATTTTTTAACAAACACTTTAAATTCTTCTATTTCTTATTATAAAAATTTTGTTGGAACACCTTTCAATTTAAATGCAACGGCAAGTCATTCTCAAAACACCAACACCAAAGAAATAAACATGACTTTACCTTCTTTACAAGTAAATATGGATAGAATTTATCCGTTTGCAGGAAAAAGCGGAGTTAAGAAAAATGCATTGCAAAAAATTGGGTTGAATTACAGCATGAAAGGAGATTACAGCATAAAAACTGTTGATTCGCTTTTCTTTAAACCAGAAATGTTTGAAACAGCTAAAGCAGGTATTCAACACACGGCGTCTGCAAATACAAATATGAAAGTTTTAAAGTATTTTACTTTAACACCAAATGCGAATTTTAAAGAAGTTTGGAATTGGGATTATATCAATAAATATTATGATGCAGCCTCTGGAACCGCAGTTGAAGAAAGAATCAATGGGTTTAAAAGTTATAGAGAATACAGTGCTGGAGTTTCTTTAGGAACAAATATTTATGGAAATTTTTCATTTAATAAAGGTAATTTTAAAGTAAGACATACCGTGAGACCTTCGATCAGTTATGGTTACAGACCCGATTTTGCAGATAAATACAATCAGCAAGTACAACAAAGTATTGATCCTACAGACATCTTAACCTATTCTCCTTTTGAAGACGGAATCTATGGAAGACCTGGTGCTGGTTTATCAAATTCAATCGGAATTTCTGTTGCCAATGTTTTAGAAGCAAAAGTAGCATCAAAAGATTCTCTAAATACCGAAGACAAAAAAATAACGTTGTTAAACAATTTAAATTTTAGCACCAGCTACAACATTGCCGCAGACAGCCTAAAATGGAGTCCTGTGTCTGTAACTGCCGGAACACGCTTTTTTAAAGACAAACTTACTTTAAATATGGGAGCCACTTTAGATCCTTATCAAATTGACAACAACGGTAATCGAATTGATCAAATAAATAGCAATTTATTTAGATTAACAAACGCTAATGCTACTGCAAATATTTCTTTCTCTAGTAAAGACTTTGAAAAGAAAGAGAAGCCAAAATCAAAAAACACAAATCAAAATCAGTTTGGAGATGAAGCACCAAACACCAAGACTAATAAGAATAAAGAAATTAAAGAAACCAAACTATACAGTGCTACTATTCCCTGGAATATAAGTTTAGCATATGCCGTAAATTACACAAATTATGGTATTACAAATGCCGGAATTGGTTCTAATTCCCTAATGTTTAATGGTGACTTAGAATTATCTCCAAAATGGAAAGTGAGATATAGTTCTGGTTATGATTTTAAAAATAAAGGTTTTACATATACGCGTTTAGGATTTACAAGAGATTTAGACAGTTGGAGTTTTAATTTTGATTGGTCTCCGTTTGGAACCAATAAGTCCTACTTCTTCAGAATCGGTGTAAACTCAAGTATGTTAAACGACTTAAAGTGGGACAAACGTAGTTTACCAGACAGATTATTGTTCTAGGAATTAGGAATTAGGAATTGGGAATTAGGAAAAGTTAAAAAAATTAAACTCCAATAACAATAAAAAACCTAACCTTTGCAACTTTGAAAAAAACATAAAAAAATGAAAACAATAATTACAACTTCAAAAGCACCAGCTCCAATCGGACCTTATAACCAAGCAACTTTAGTAGGAAATACACTATACACTTCTGGTCAAATTGCTATAAACCCCGCAAATGGCGAATTGGTTTTAGATGATATTAAAACAGAAACCAAACAAGTAATGGAAAACGTAAAAGCAGTTATAGAAGCCGCAGAAATGACGTTTGAAAACATTGTAAAAACATCTATTTTTATTTCTGATATGGAAAACTTTTCAGCAATAAATGAAGTGTACGCAACCTATTTTAATGAAGCAACTGCTCCAGCAAGAGAAACAGTTGAAGTTGCTAATTTACCAAAATATGTAAATGTAGAAATTAGTGTGATTGCTGTAAAATAAGAATATCTTAAAATAATAAAAAAGGCGTTTTGAAATTTCAAAACGCCTGTTTCACTATCTTCTATATCTCTACAATGAAGCAGAATACTCCAATAAATCCAACAGCTTTACTGCGTAACCCATTTCGTTATCATACCAAGCAACAACTTTTACAAAATTGTCATTTAATGCAATTCCTGCATTGGCATCAAAAATTGAAATTCTAGGATCACTCACAAAATCTTGCGAAACCACTTCGTCTTCTGTATATCCTAAAATTCCTTTCATTTCATTTTCTGAAGCATTTTTCATTGCTAATTTAATTACTTCATAAGAAGCCGATTTTTCTAATCGAACCGTTAAATCGACCACAGATACATCCATAGTTGGCACTCTAAATGCCATTCCGGTTAATTTTCCATTCATTTCTGGAATCACTTTTCCAACTGCTTTTGCTGCTCCGGTTGTAGACGGAATGATATTATGAATTGCAGCTCTTCCAATTCGCCAATTTTTAGTTGCAGGTCCATCAACTGTGTTTTGTGTTGCAGTTGCTGCATGAACCGTTGTCATTAATCCTTCTACAATTCCAAAATTATCGTTCAACACTTTCACAATTGGCGCCAAACAATTTGTGGTACAAGACGCATTTGAAATAATAGTATCTGTTGCTTTTAATTTGTGATGATTTACACCCATTACAAACATCGGTGCATCTTTAGAAGGTGCCGAAACTACTACTTTTTTTGCACCTGCTTTTATATGTAAATTTCCTTGTTCTATCGATTTAAAAATACCTGTACATTCTAAAATATATTCTGCCTCAACTTCATTCCATTTTAAATCTTCTGGATTTCTTTCTGCAGAAATTCTGATTTCATTTCCGTTTACAATTAAGCTTCCGTTTTTCACCTCAACTGTTCCATCAAAATTCCCGTGAACAGAATCGTATTTTAGCATGTAAGCTAAATAATCTACCTCTAACAAATCGTTAATTGCAACAACTTGAACATGCTTTCTTTTAATTGCTGTTCTTAGTGCTAATCGACCAATTCTACCAAAACCATTTATTCCAACTTTTATCATTCTTTTATTTTTTTATGTTGACATAATATCAGCAACTCTTAAAAGCTCTTGATTAATTATATGCCCGCCTTTTATAGCTTCTTTAATTTCTGTTGTAATGACTTCATTGTCTTTTAAACCCACCATTAAATTGGTTTTGCTTTCTAACAATAATTCTACCGCTTTTACACCTAGTCTACTTGCTAAAACTCGATCAAAACAACTTGGCGAACCTCCTCTTTGCATGTGCCCTAAAACCGAAACTCTAACTTCGTATTCTGGTAGATTTTCTTCTACATATTTTGCTAATTCATATACGTTTTTACCAGATTTATCGCCTTCAGCGACCACAACAATACTAGAAGATTTACCCGAATATTTACTTCTTTTTAAAGACTCTAACATTCTTTCTAATCCCAAATTTTCTTCCGGTATTAAAATTTCTTCTGCTCCTGCACCAACACCAGCATTTAAAGCGATAAAACCGGCATCCCTTCCCATTACTTCAACAAAAAACAATCTGTTGTGAGAAGAGGCTGTGTCTCTAATTTTATCAATAGCTTCAACAGCTGTATTCAATGCTGTGTCATAACCTAACGTGTGTGACGTTCCAAAAATATCATTATCAATTGTTCCAGGAATTCCGATTACAGGAAAATTAAATTCATCATTAAAAATAGTTGCACCCGTAAAAGAACCATCACCACCAATTACAACTAATGCATCAATATTATTGTTTTGTAAATGCTCAAAAGCTTTGTTACGACCCTCTTTGGTCATAAATTCCTTAGATCTTGCTGTTTTAAGAACTGTGCCGCCTTTATTGATAATATTATTAACGCTTCTTGCTTTTAATTCGATAAAATCGCCTTCAATCATTCCTTGAAATCCACGATAAACACCAACACAATCTTTTTTGTAATACGCGCAAGTTCTAACAACCGATCTTATTGCGGCATTCATTCCTGGAGAATCTCCTCCAGAAGTCATTACTGCTATCTTTTTTATTTTCTTCATATCCTTATTGTAAAGTTAAGAAATATAAAACCAATACTGCTATTTAAGAAAGAGTTTAAGAATTACTTTAACGTTTTTATAAACGTTTCAATTCTTGAAAATTTTTGAGTAATTTTATTTATGAATGTAAATTGATTAATGGCTCTATCTAGATTATGATTTTTGTGTTTCGTTTTAAAATACACATCATTATTTAGAAAATCTGTTAAGAATCTTAATCCCATCAAAAAAGGCAAAATTTTAATACTTATTGGAAGTAAGTCTCTTTCATTTGTTGAAATACTTGTACATTTCTCAAAAAAACCTTTGGTATAACTTTCAAAAAAATCAGTATTAAATTCAATTTTACGCACATCTGTTTCGTCTTCGTTTGCAGTATTACACAGTGTTCTGATTGCATCGCCATAATCAAAATGTAATACGCCTTTCATTACCGTATCTGTGTCAATTAAACAAAGTGCTTTGTCTTGTTTTGAAAATAAAATATTTGAAATTTTAGTATCATTATGAGTTAAACGAAATGGTATTTTTTGCTGTTGAATTGCAGTTTCTAAAATTAACATTTCATTGAGGTGCGCTTCAATAAAAGAAATCAACTTTTTAGATTGATTTATTCTTTCTTTAGACGCAAGTGTCAACGCCTTTTTATATTGTGCATAGCGGACAGAAACCGTATGAAAATCTTCTAGAATGGTTGTGATTTTTGAAAGTTCTAAATCTGATGTTAGTTCTAAGAATTCACCAGTAACTTTACCAGCTTCAAAAGCAATTAAATTATTTTTTGCTTTTAAATATGTAGTTGAATCTTTTATAAATATAGACGTATTCCAATAATTACCAGCGACATCTTTATAATAAAAAGCAGCATCTTTTGCCTCTACAAAACACAACACTTTCTGTTGAATTTTAGCTTGAGGTAAATTTTTAAATTTGTTTTGCAAATGATTGCTAACACAAACTTTGTTTTTAATTAACTCTTTAGTTTTGGTAAAAACAGAACCGTTTATTTTCTGTAAAACGTACTGTGTTTTGTGATCTGTTGTTATTAAAAAAGTATCGTTAATATGTCCGGAATTTAATTCTTGATAAGAATTAAAATTCGCTTTAATTTTAAATTGAGAAAAGATACTTTTTAATTGATTTTCCATTACCAAAGTTTTGGCGGATACACAGTTTGCGCAATTAACTCTTTTACTTTATCTACCACAATTGCTTTATCCTCCTTATAAGTTACACCCATCCATTTAGCATCGGTACTTAAAACTTTCATTGAAGCACTGCCTTTATTTATTAATTGATCTACCACAGAAGGCAAAAAGAACTCTGCCTTTAATTCTTGATGATTTTTTTCTAAAAAAGCTTCAAAAGCTACATCTAAGAATGTTAAAAAAGTTGGCGTAAACCCAAAGAAATTCATAGATACAATTGTATCACTAGACATAATTTCTTCATTTCCAGAGTCGTTTTTATAAAGAATTTCAGCACCTTTTTTTGTAATTGCTGTTCGTTCTATAATTTGCTGTAAATTACCATTCTTGTCGGCAAAAGTTTCCCCTCTCGAAACACTTCCATTCTCAGATAAAGTATTGTAAATTGGGTAACCAACCATCGCATAATCTGTAGAAGTTTCGTTCACATTTTTCAGATAAGAGATAATTGTTTTGTACGCATCAAGTCCGTAAAAATCATCTGCATTTATCACACAAAAATTATCTTTAATGATGTCTTTTGCTACTAGAAGAGCATGTCCTGTTCCCCAAGGTTTTGTTCGTTCGTTTTCACTATACTTAACAGGTACTTTAGAGGTTTCTTGAACAGCGTAAGCCACCTCAACTTTTCCTTCTAATTTAGCTCCAAACTCGGTTTTTACTTCTTCTAAAATATCTTTTCTAACAATAAAAACAACTTTTGTAAATCCTGCTTCAATGGCATCAAATAAAGAAAAATCCATAATCGTTTCTCCATTTTCAGAGATTCCATCTAATTGTTTTGTTCCTCCATATCTGCTTCCCATTCCTGCAGCTAATATTACTAATGTATAGTCTTTCATCTTTTAATTTTTGTTTTTATTGATTTAAACTGAGTAAAACGATTTGTTTCTGCTGTTTTCACTGAGTCTTTCTTTATATTTATTTTCTTTTCCTTTTTTAACCCTATTTTTCTTAATAAGTCTGATAAATTATTAAAATCTACTTGATAAGTTAAACCGATTCCCTGGGTATAACCTTCTTCCTCTGTTGAGTATTGTATTTCGTTTTGACGGTTAAATATAACCCCTCTAAAATTCCCTTTCTCATTTAATAATACCTCTACCTTTACTTCCCCAACAACACTTGATTGTGTTTTTGAACCAACAGGAACTCCAACTTTTCCGTTCATAATAACTCTGTCAGAAATTTGTGTACCCACTGCAAAATTTACCAAATCGTCATTGATAACATTGTTTACATCTGTTTTGTCTGTAATTTCATAATTAACATCAAACTGAACTTTACCATCTTCACTACTAATTAAGTTAGATATTGCACCTGTAATAGCATTTGATGTGGTGCCAATTAAGGCGTTTGAACCATTAAAATTAGACCTATCTGGATTAAAAAACGAATTTAAAACAAGTAATGACAAGAATTGTTTTGTTTTTTCATTTACATCATTGTCATTCAATCTAAATTCTAATTCAGATGAGATGGCATTATTTACATTGGGTATTTCAATATCAAACTCTTGATTTGAATTAAACAGTCCTCCACTAATTTTGGTAATTAAATTAACGGGTATTTTTCTATTCGAGTTAAAATTTTCTAATAATGTTGATGGATTTGCTTTTGTAGTATATACAGCTGTAATGTTTAAATCTGCATCAGCCGGATTTCCATTCCAAGAAATAGTACTTCCTTTTTCTACACTAAATGTTTTGTTTACTAAACCACCATATTTAAACTCATACTTCCCTTCATCCACAGTAAAACCACCATCCATCGTAAACTTACCTCGGGTATCAATCTCTATTTTAATGTTTCCATTTCCTCTTCCGTTTAATAAACTTCCGTTAGATTTATCTATCACAATTTCTGCAATTGCATCATTAGTAACGTCTAAATTTATATCTAGTTTTAAGCCTTTTAAGGCCTCAAATTCTTTAGAAGCAACTTCTTCAATAGCATCTTTGTTAGATCTAAACTCAATTAATTTATAATTGTCTACAGTTTTTATATCATTTAAAGGAATAACAAATTTTGTATTAGGATTTGTAGTTGCATTTACATCAATTAAAAGATTATCTGTAAAACCTACAATTTTAGCCGTTCCGTCAATAAAAGCAGTACCAAAATAAAGAGAGTCTTCTGTTTCTTTGGTGTCTAAAACAACTAAATTATTGGTGTCAATTTTTAAATCCATTATCCAAGATTTAAAATCTGTATGCGAAATGCTACCACTAAAATCTCCTCTAGTTTTGTACTTCGAATCAAATAAATTAAGCTTCTCAAAAATAAATGACTGTTCTTTTAGTCTAATTTTTGTAATGCCGTCAAAATCATAATCTACATTTAAATACGGAAACAACAAACCAGCATCTTTTAATTGCAGTTCGCCATTCATATCTGGATTTCTTAAAAAACCTTTTAAACTAAAACCACCAGATGCTTCTCCTCTTATCTTGGACAACACATCTTGACCCAGAGGGCTAAAGGCATTGAGCTTAAATTGATCTAGAGAAACATTTAAATCTATAATTGGTCGTTGACCTGCAAAGTCTAAAAATCCATCTGCAGAAATACTTTTACTACCTTTATTATCTAATGTTAATGCTACTTGGTATTTTTCGTAAGAATTTTTAGCAACCACGTCTAACAGTAAATTACCTTGCTCAAAAGAGTTGATTTTAAAATTATCAATTGCCAACAATCCTTTGGGTGAATATTGACCTTTTTTTTGCATAAAATCTAAATCGCCATTTAAGATTCCGTTAATTGTTAAACTATCTATAACCGGTAATAAACTAGACATTTTTACATTCTTGAAATTTATTTTTAGATCTTTCTCTGTAGAATCTTTTAAAACGCCTTGAAACTTAATTTCTTGATTGTTTGATCTTAAATAAAATGGACTAATGTTAAATTCGTCTTTCTTTAAATCAAAAACAACTTTACTATTTTTATCATCTTTTGGATTAATTTTCCAAACATTATTTTCAAAATCAAAACTAGATTTTTGTATCCCTAAAACAGATTTTCTTTCTTTATTTAAGGTGTAAAAGAAATCAATATTAAATGTTTCATTAGTAGCTTTAGCGCCCTTAAACTCTGACTTTACAAACAGCGTGTCATTCTTTGTAATATTTAAAAGATTAAACTTTGTGGCATTAAAATAAGTTGTATTTATTTTAGAAACCATTAAATGCGTGTTGTAATATTTATTTTTAGTATTAACATCTAAACTTAACGAATCTATTTTATTACCATATATAGTTATTTTTGGTGATAAAAAATTAAGCTTGAAATGATTGGTTCGGGCATCTATTCTTCCACTAAAAGTGGTGTTTTTATCTATAAATATTTCAGGAAAAAAAACTTCAACAATTTGATTGTAGACGTTCATATCAAAATCTAAAAATTGATTAGGAGCAATTTTATAAGGATTGTAGTTTGCATAAATACTTCCTAAAGCATTTTGAATCATTAAGGGCAGTTCATTAAATTTAAAATTCCCTTTTAAAACACCCTTTGCTATATCATTCTGATTTAAATCTTTATTAATTTCAATATTTTTAATACTGTCATTAATGTATGAAGCAATTACTAGCTTATTAAAATTGTACGTTTTTTTAGGGCTTGTATATATAATATTATCAAAAGTAGCTCTACCAATTACGTCGTCAAATGTATTGCCTTTAATGTCAAATTTTAAATCACCTTTTAGCTTAGAAATACTATCTCTTGTATACAAATTTGTTTTTACTAAATCTGCCTCTTCTATAGCTGCTGTAAAGTCGTATTTATTTCTGGTTGAAGAAAAATCGACCAAACCATTTAATTTTAACTGTAAAAATTGATCATTAATGTTTAAATTCCCTGTAAAAAGCTTATTTAAAAATAGCCCATTAATATTAATATTTTGGTAAGTATAGTTATTAAACTCTAACTTTTTTATTGCACCAATAACACCCGAATTTATGGTTTCTAAATTAAAACCTGTTCCGTTTAAATCTAGTACTAAACTGGCTTTTCCTAAAAGTGATTCATTAAATAATTTTCCAAAATTAAATTCATTAAGAGTTATATTCCCTATGTAATTTGCATTGTTAAAACTGGCTGTGTTAGTAAATTTTAAATCTGCTTTTGCAGAACCTATATTAGTAAAAACGTCTACCAATACATCTAGTTTATTAGTATCTATATACGTATTTCCTTTTAAACTAAAGGCTCCTAGGTTTTCAATTTCTTTTGGCAAAAAAGTACCAAGTATATTAGGCAAAAGTAAAGTTAATGATGTATACGAGGCATTTAAATCTTCTATAGATCCTTCTAAAGAAAAACCTTTCTTTGCGTTCAATGCATTCATTAGTTTTAAATTGGCAATTAACCCTAAACCCTTGTCTGATTTTATCGCAATATCTTTTAAATTTAAATTATTTAACGTTCCCGACAAATTAGTGGTTAAATTTAACACATCATCTTTACCAAATTCCTTGTAAAATATATGTAAATCCTTTAATGAAATATCACTATCAAAAATCTTAGCTTCTAATTGTACCTTGTCTGTAAAAAACTGAAAATCTTCTCTATCATATAAAAAAGAAATATCTGCTAAAACTTTAGAGTTTGTTGTTTCTATTGTTGTTTCTTTTAAAAGCATAGCAGTCTTAGAATAGGTGAAATCTGTGGTTAAGTTTGTAACCTCCACACCACTATTTTCATTAAAATAGAGTCCTCTAATTTTTGCTGACACCTCTGGTCCTAGAATCTTAAAATCACTTAAACTACCTCCAGCATTTTTTATATGTAGAGAGATACTGTCTTTTTTATTTAAGTTTATCAACTTAAAATTTAAGTTGCTTAAATAAATATCTGAAGTAGTTAATAAAAAAGGGTTGGCCAAAGAATCTCTTTGTGTACCAGTATCAAAACTCTCGACGAAAACAGATAAATTGTCGTTAGACTCTCCTATATAGTTCTTCAAATGAAAATTAACTCCATCTAGAGAAACACTACCTAAAAGAATATTATTGTCAATTATTTTTTTGGCATTGCGTAAAGAAGTACTTAATTTTTCTACAAAAATTAATGTATCGTTATGATGATCTCTGATTTCTACACCTTTAAGTTGTACAGAACCTAAAAAAGATAAATCTACTTTTTTAATAATAAGATCCGTTTTAAAAGATTCCTTTAAACTGTTGGTTAGTGTTTTTGCTAATTTGGTTTGAACACTCGGAATTGATAAGACAACGCTGATCAAAAACAAGAATAATAGCAGGTAAGCTAAGAATCTAACAACTATTTTTATCTTGTCTCTAATAATTAATTTATATTTAAAGATGGAACAATCAGTAAATTTTAGGCAATAAATGTGCCAATATCTGCAAAGAAAGTTGAAATTTTGATAACTTTTAAATTTGAATCAATATTTTTGCATTACAATTTAAAACATTTTACTTTTTTGAACCAAAAGTTAATATATATTTTAGGAATAGAATCTTCTTGTGATGACACAAGCGCAGCTGTTATTTGCAACGGAAAAGTATTAAGTAATGTTGTTGCCAATCAAGAAGTGCATTCTAAGTACGGTGGCGTTGTTCCAGAATTAGCCTCTAGAGCACATCAACAAAACATTGTACCGGTAGTACAACAAGCACTTGATCAAGCAAAAGTAGAAAAAAACCAATTGAGCGCAGTTGCGTTTACGCGCGGACCAGGATTAATGGGTTCTTTACTTGTTGGCACCTCTTTTGCAAAATCTTTAGCATTAGGTTTACAAATTCCGTTATTAGATGTAAACCATATGCAGGCACATATTTTGGCTCATTTTATAGAAGAAGAAAACGCTAAAATACCGCCGTTTCCATTTGTTTGTTTGACTATTAGTGGCGGACATACACAAATTGTAAAAATTTCGAATCATTTTGAAATGGAAATCTTGGGCGAAACAATTGATGACGCAGTTGGTGAAGCTTTTGATAAATCTGCAAAAATTTTAGGACTGCCTTATCCTGGCGGACCTCTAATTGATAAATATGCACAAGAAGGAAACCCAAAAGCATTTCAATTTACAAAACCTAAAGTGAGCGATTTAGATTTTAGTTTTAGCGGATTAAAAACAGCTATTTTATATTTTATTCAAAAGCAAGTAAAAGAAAACCCAAATTTTATTGAAGAAAATTTGACAGATATTTGTGCTTCCATTCAGCATACAATTATTGAAATCTTAATGACAAAATTAAAAAATGCCGTAAAGCAAACAGGCATCAAACACATTGCTATTGCTGGAGGAGTTTCTGCAAACTCAGAAATTAGAAAACGTTTGCAGTTAGCTGAAAAACATTTTGGATGGACAACCTACGTCCCAAAGTTTGAATACACTACAGACAACGCTGCAATGATTGCCATTACTGGATACTTAAAGTTTTTAAACAGTAATTACTCAGATATTAGCATAACAGCACAAGCAAGATTAAAAGTTACCGAATAAAAAAAGCGAGCATACTGCTCGCTTTTTTTACCTTTTTTATTGCTTCTTACCTTAAAACCTCTGTAAGCACTTTTGCCAGACGAATTCCGCCTTTTTGCAATTGACTTCTCACAGTTGCAAAATGATCATACATGTAACGATAACGTAAATTCTCATCCTTCTTAGCAGAAGCATAAATTTTTTGTGCTAAGACTTTAGATTCGTTTACCCAATCTATCACAGATCCTTTTTGTAATTCTTTTATTTGAGCTCTACTTAATTTATCTGTATTTCTTGAAAGCTCAGAATACGTCATATTAAAACTGTTAATCATCTCACTATCCCAAACTCTATGCATGTTAGAATTATTGTAAAACCATTGCACCTTAAAATCATTACCTCCTTTATCAGAAAGTCTACCAACATGCATCGGTTGATGTAAATCTCCAATAAAATGTACCAACATTTTTAAATAAAAAACTTTATCTGCTTTAGTGGAATTTTTATCTAACAATACTTCTTTACATTTTGCAATTGCAGTAACCAAATCTCCTTTTGGATTCTTTTTTGAAGTTTGATACGTTTCATCATCATTTAGATTTACATAATGCCAAGTCGCATATTTTCTGAATGCATTGTCTGATTTAATATCATCACCAAAAGTAGAAACCATTGCTAAACTTTGCCCATCTAAAAGCTCACTTATTTTACGTTTTACACTCTTAGATAAATGGCTAGCTGCAATTTCTCCAATTGCTCTATGACCAGTATTCCCCCAAATTAATTCGGTTTTATCTGTAGGTATTACTCCAAAATTTCCAAATAACGTAAACGCCAATATGAATAAGATGTTTGTTTTCATTTTTTATTTTTTTATCAAATAATATTTTGCTAATTTAAAAAAATAATAAGATAAATATTTGGAAATCATAAAAAAAACAAGCTATCTTAGCGATATCATTTTAATATCATTTTAAAACAAACTCAAATGGAAGCAGAAAAAATCATCAAACTAACAAACGGTTATCTAATGCTATTAATCGTTTTAATTTTATTTTTTGGCGGAATTACAATATCAATTGTACAAGAAACGCCTTTTTACATTCCTATAATTATTATTGGATTCATAAGCTTCTTTGGTTTCATTTTAGTAAACCCAAATACGTCTAAAGTTATTTTATTATTTGGTAAATATATTGGTACGATTAAACAAAATGGTTTGTATTGGGCAAATCCGTTTTACACAAAAAAGAAAATTTCTTTAAGAGCAAGTAACTTTGATAGCGAGCGCCTCAAGGTAAATGACAAACTAGGAAATCCGATTATGATTAGCACCATTTTAGTTTGGCGAGTAACGAACACTTATAAAGCTGCTTTTGATGTTGATAATTATGAGAACTTTGTAAGAGTACAAACAGATGCTGCTGTAAGAAAATTAGCAAGCATGTATCCGTATGATAATTTTGCAGACGAAGGCACAACAGAAGATATTACATTACGATCTAGCGTAAATGAAGTTAGTGAAGCCCTAGAAAAAGAACTAGAAGAGCGTTTATCTATTGCCGGAATTGAAGTTTTAGAAGCAAGAATTGGATATTTAGCATACGCGCAAGAAATTGCTTCTGCAATGCTAAAAAGACAGCAAGCAACTGCAATTGTTGCTGCGCGTCATAAAATTGTTGAAGGTGCAGTTAGCATGGTAGAAATGGCACTAGAAGAATTAGGAAAAAAGAATATTGTTGAGCTAGATGATGAACGTAAAGCTGCAATGGTTAGTAATTTAATGGTTATTTTATGTGGTGATAAAGAAGCGTCTCCTGTTTTAAATACTGGAACGTTAAATAATTAATTCAAATAAAAAGCGATGAGCGAAAAACAAATTTTAGCAATCGGCATCGGAACCGCCCTAGGCTCTAGTTTGGGTGTTACTTTTGGTGTTATTTTTGAAAATATTGCGATTGGTATTTCAATAGGATCAGGGATTGGAACTACAGTTGGAGTTACATTAGCGTTGATTAATTTTGGAGAAAAAAAAGAATGTAAAAACAAAAAATAATGAAAGAATATCACGTAATTAACTGGAAACCTGGATTATCTAAAAATAATGAACGTTTGGAAGATACACTAAATGAACATGCTAGAAACGGATGGCGAGTAATTCATATTGGTGAGCAAAACACTAGAATCGTTTTTGAAAGAGACAAAAACAGGTAATGAGAATTTTTAAAGAAGAACAACGCTTTACACAAACATGGCTTTTAGTTTTACTAACTGTTAGCGCAATAGCACCT
The DNA here is from genome assembly GCA_029238315.1 of Polaribacter sp. GTDB lineage: Bacteria > Bacteroidota > Bacteroidia > Flavobacteriales > Flavobacteriaceae > Polaribacter. The sequence continues at coordinate 130,322 of JAQWGI010000026.1, forward strand.
ATAGTAATTGTCTTTAAAGAGTATAGAACTAACGAAATTAGCTTTAACAAACTCATAGGTACGCTTGCACTCATTTTTTTTGCAACCATCCTTATATTTTTCTTTAAATTAAAAACAAGAATTGATGAAATCGGAATTCATTATCAGTTTTTCCCTTTTCATTTAAAACTAAAAACAATTGCTTGGTCAGAATTAAAATCTGCCGAAACAAGAAATTATGACGCTATTTCAGAATTTGGTGGCTGGGGATTAAAAGGAGGTTTTTTTTGGAATAAAAAAAAAGGAACCGCTATTAATGTTTCAGGTGATATCGGAATTCAACTAACTTTTAAAAACGGAAAAAAAATATTAATCGGCACGCAACTTTTAAACGAAGCAAATGCTGTTTTAAAAACCTATAAAAACAAAATTAATGAATAATCAAAAGAACATAAATTTTTCTCTTGTTGATTATATTTTAATAGCTGTTTCAGTATTATTAATAGCTATTTCTTGGATTTATTTAATCATATATTATGATAAATTACCAGATCAAATTGCAACACATTTTAATGCGTTTGGCAAGCCAGATGGCTTTAATTCTAGGTACAGCATTTGGTTAGCAATAACCTGTTTTACATTACTAAGTCTTGGTTTTATTTTAGGCACAAAATATCAAGAAGCAATAATTTTTCCGAAAAGAAAGTTAAGTCTTCAAGAAAAAGAGTCAAATTTAAAAACAATGTTATTTACAGCAATTTTAATAGCGTTTATCTGTCCTTTAATAGTATACTCAATGATACAAGGAACACTTGTAGAAGATTTTAAAATACCCTGGATTACTCCCTTAATAATTTCAGTAGTTGTAATGTATTTAATTGCTGTATTTTATTATCAATTTAAAATATTAAAATCATGAATAAAACAATAACTATATTATTTATATCTATTTTTAGTGTAACTCTTGCTTTTGCACAAACAACATCAGAAGAAGTTTTAATCAAAAATGATGTTATAGAATTACCAGGAACGTTAACTTTTACAAAAGCAAAAACGCCCTTAGTAATCTGGATTCATGGCTCTGGAAATGTTGACAGAAACGGTAATCAAGGCGCAATTGTAAAAGCAAATTACATCAAACAATTTAGAGACCTAATCAACAAAGAAAACATTGCTTTTTTTAGTTATGACAAAAGAACATCAAACAGAAAAAATGCTCCACATTTAAAAGGAATTTCATTTACTGATTTTATAGACGATGCTAAAAAAGCAATCAATCATTTTAAAGATGACAAGCGTTTTACTGAAATTATTTTAGTTGGTCACAGCCAAGGTTCTTTAATCGCAATGATGGCTTTAGAGAATGTTAGTAAGTATATTTCGCTTGCTGGACCAGGAGAATCGATTGATCAAACAATGATTAAACAAGTTACGGCGCAAAATGTACAATTAGGAGAAACTACAGCAGCACACTTTAAAGAATTAAAAGAAACTGGCGCAATTAAAGAAGTAAATCCGTTTTTGGTGTCTATTTTTTCAAAACCAAATTGGGCGTTTTTAAACAGTTGGTCAAAATTAAATCCGATTGAAGAAATTAAAAAAGTAAACATTCCTACTTTAATTATTAACGGTACAAAAGACCTACAAGTTAAAGTAGAAGATGCAAATGCATTACACAAAGCAAAACCAAATGCTAAATTGGTAATTATTGAGAATATGAATCATGTATTGAAAAACATAAAAGTTGATGCTGATAATATGAAATCATATACAACACCAGACTTTCCAATTTCAACAGAATTAATTACAACAGTTGTTGCTTTTATAAAAAAATAAAATCATGGCAAAAAAGAAAGCTTTTGCATTACGAATCAATGAAGAAATGATGAAGTCTATTGAAAAATGGGCTTCAGATGAGTTTCGATCTACCAACGGGCAGATTGAATGGATGTTGATGCAAAGTTTAAAAGATGCAAAACGTGAACCTAAAAAGAAAAGCGAAGAATAACTTTTCTTACATTTTTGTTAAAAAACACTCAATAATTTTTGAGTGTTTTTTTGTTTTGTATCTTGTTGCTCTTAAAATAAAAAACAACTAATCTTAATTACCATGAAAAAATTACTCTCAATCCTTTTTCTATTGACAACAACTTTGCTGTTTTCCCAAGAATTCTCTATGGATTTGGTGAAAAACATGAAACCAAGAAATATTGGTCCTGGCGGAATGAGTGGACGTGTAACATCGATTGATGTTGTACAATCTAACACAAATATTATGTATGCCGGAACAGCTTCTGGTGGATTATGGAAATCTACTTCTGCGGGAGTTAAATGGGATCCAATATTTGACAACGAAGCAACCGCCTCTATCGGTTCTGTTGCCATTCAACAATCAAATCCAAGTGTTATTTGGGTTGGAACGGGAGAAGGAAACCCAAGAAATAGTTTAAATGGTGGATTTGGAATTTACAAATCTTTAGACGCAGGTAAAACCTGGAAATTAATGGGATTAGAAAAAACACGTCATATTCATCGTGTAGTAATTGATCCTACAAATCCAAATATTGTATATGCTGCTGCAATTGGTTCTCCTTGGGGAGAACATCCAGAACGTGGCGTTTACAAAACTGTTGATGGTGGAAAAACTTGGAAACAAATTTTATTCAACAATAACAAAACTGGTGCTGCAGATTTAGTGATGGATCCTTCAAACCCAAATAAATTAATTGCTGCCATGTGGGAACACAAACGTGAACCTTGGTTTTTTAATTCTGGAGGAAAAGGAAGTGGAATGTATATTACACATGATGGTGGAGATTCTTGGAAAAAAGTAACAGACAAAGAAGGGTTTCCAAAAGGAGATTTAGGAAGAATTGGAGTTGCAATTTCTAGAAGCAATCCAAATACTATTTACGCATTAGTAGAATCTAAGAAAAACGCACTTTATAAAAGTACAGATGGCGGTTTTAAATGGCGCATGATCAATAACAAACCAGGAATCGGAAATCGTCCGTTTTATTATTCAGAAATCTATGTAGATCCACAAAACGAAAACAGAGTATATTCAATTTACACCTATGTTAATGTTTCTATTGACGGTGGAAAAAACTTTAGTCAATTAATGCCAGCTTACGGTGTAGATAATGGAGTTCATCCAGATCATCATGCATGGTGGATTCATCCAAAAGATGGAAACTTTATGATTGATGGAAATGATGGTGGATTAAACATTACAAAAGACAAGGGAAAATCTTGGCGTTTTATTGGAAATCTCCCAGTTGCGCAATTTTATCATATCAATGTAGATAATGATTTTCCGTATAATGTTTATGGAGGAATGCAAGATAACGGTTCTTGGGGTGGACCAGCTTATGTATGGAAAGCGCAAGGAATTAGAAACTCATATTGGCAAGAATTAGCGTTTGGTGATGGATTTGACGTGGTACCAGACAAAGAAGATTCTCGTTATGGTTACGCCATGAGTCAACAAGGCTCTGTTGTAAGATACGATCAAAAAACAGGTTATAGTTATTCTATAAAACCAACACATCCAGATCCAAAAGTAAAATTACGTTTTAACTGGAATAGTGCAATCGGTCAAGATCCTTTTGATAATTCTACTATTTATTTTGGAAGTCAGTTTGTACATAAAAGCACAAACAAAGGAATAACTTGGGATGTTATTTCTCCAGATTTAACAACTAATGATCCTAACAAACAAAAACAATCTGAAAGTGGTGGTTTAAGTATGGATGCAACTGGTGCAGAAAATCATACTACAATTTTAGTTATAGAACCTTCACCTCTAGAAAAAGATATGCTATGGGTTGGTTCTGATGACGGAAGAGTTCATATTACAAGAAATGGTGGAACAACCTGGCAAGATGTATCTAAAAACTTAAAAGGATTACCTGCAGGAAGTTGGATTGCACAAATAAAAGCTTCAAACAAAAATAAAGGAGAAGCGTTATTAATTGCAAACGATTATCGTCGTTTTAATTATACTCCATATGCATATAGAACAAAAAATTATGGAAGAACTTGGACACGAATTGTAGATGAAAAAGATGTACAGAGCTATACATTAAGTATTATTGAAGATCTTGAAAACCCAAATCTGCTATTTTTAGGAACTGATGACGGTTTATATATTTCTTTAAACGCAGGTGAAAAATGGACAAAATGGACCAATGGTTTCCCAACTGTTCCAGTAAAAGATTTAGTAATTCACCCAAGAGAAAATGATTTAGTAATCGGAACTTTTGGTAGAGCTGCTTGGGTTTTAGATGACATTAAACCATTAAGAGAATTGGCAAAAAACAGCAATTCATTAGCTACTAATTTACAGTTATTTGAACCTCCCACAGCATATCAAGCAAACTTTATTCAACCTACTGGAAGCAGGTTTGGAGCAGATGCATTATATCAAGGAGAAAACAGAAGACGTGGCGCACCAATATCATTTTATGTGAACAAACCAAAAGCTGATAAAAAAAGCAAAGTAAAATGGAATAAAATCAAGCTAGAAATTTATGATGGAACTCGTTTAATAAGAACATTATCACAAAACACTCCAAAAGAAAGTGGAGTTTATAAAATGTATTGGTATTTAGATGAAAAAGGAGTTGCAAGAGCATCTAGGAGGGTTAGAAAATCAACCAGAGAAACTGGAGGAGTTAGAGTAAAACCAGGTACATATAAGTTAAAAATGACTTTCGGAAATCAAGTTTCTGAACAAAATATTAACGTTGAATTTGACCCTAGATTAACCTATTCTAAAACAGATCTTTCTACACGTTATCAAGTTAGCAAACAATTAGAAGCCAATAGTAAAACCATTGCAGATGTTGTTAAACAATTGGTAGAAAGTCAAACTATTGTTAAAGAGATTTCGAGTAAATTAAAAGGTGCTGATAAGAAAAAATATGCTTCTCAGATTAAACTCTCTAAAGAAATCACAAAGAAAATTGATGGTTTTATCGAAGTGTTTTTAGGCAAAATAGATAAACGCCAAGGAATCACTAGAAGTCCAGAAATCACAATTAACCAAAGATATGGAGCTGCAAGAAGCTATGTTGGAGCTCGTTTTGGAAAAATAACCAAAACTGAAACCGAATTAATTAACAATTTTAAAGATGCATTAAAAGAAGTGTTAAACAAAACGAACAACTTCTTTAATACAGATTGGAAGAAATTTAAAAGTGAAGTTGATTCTATTAAGATTTCATCATTTAAAGAAACGAAAAGTTTTAGTGTAAATTAACTTATAAATCTATTTTATTATTAAAAAATCTCCTACATATGTGGGAGATTTTAATTTGTAAATACAAACCCTATGAAGAAAATTATTCTCACTTTATTACTACTTAGTTCAATTAACTCTTTTGCTCAATCTAACCCAGAAAAAAAACTCGGAATGTGGTATGCTTATGGAGGTTCTCATAAAATGTCTGAAAAAGTCAGCATTAAAACACAAGCGCAATTTCGATTTTTTGATATTGCAAATGATTTACAGCAGCTTATGTTACGAGCTGGGGCAAACTATAAAATAAATAATACATTTAGCGCTTATCTCGGTTATGCCTTTTTTAACACAGATGCAACATTTGATGTTGATGGTGGTGATGCAAATGAACACAGAATTGTTGAAGATTTAAATATTAATTATAAACATTCAAAATTTGGTGTTGCACATAGGTTTAGGTTTGAGCAACGCTTGTTTAAAGCAAACACCAAACATTGGTTTCGCTATCAACTAGGAATAAATTACCCTATTTCTAATACACTTTCTGCTTATGTGTATGATGAGGTTTTTTTAAACTTTGAAGGAAACACGTTTTCTCAGAACTGGTTTGGAATCGGCGTAAAACATAAGCTTTCTAATTCGGTAAATTTACAGTTAGGTTATCATAATATTTCTTTAAATGGTGGTGCTAATTTTAATAGAATCATTGCCGGAATTGCCATAAGCACAAATCATACTAAAAAGAAATAATTTTAATACATTAGCTAAAAACAACTTTATAATGACAGCACCAATTTTTACAAATGACGCAATTGTATTCGGAATTTTAATGTTATCTCTTGGATTTGTATTTTATACAGAATCTATAAAAACTGGATTTTGGCCAAAATTTTACAAAATAGTTCCAGGTTTATTTATGGCATATTTTGTTCCAGCTATTTTTACAACGCTTGGAATCATTGCTCCAGAATGGGAAAGTGTTTCAAACTCTGGAGAAACTGTCCAAGGAAGTTCAAATTTATACTATGTTTCAAGTCGATTTTTACTACCCGCTGCATTGGTTTTAATGACTTTAAGCATAGATTTAAAAGCTATTTTTAATTTAGGCTCGAAAGCTTTGATTATGTTTTTTACAGGAACTATCGGTATTATTATTGGAGGTCCAATAGCTATTTTATTAATTTCAATGGTTTCGCCAGAAACTGTTGGTGGCGCCGATTTTGATGCTGTTTGGAGAGGTTTGTCAACTTTAGCCGGAAGTTGGATTGGCGGTGGTGCAAATCAAACTGCCATGCTAGAGATTTACAAATACAATCCTGCTAAATATGGAGGAATGGTGTTTGTTGATATTGTAATTGCCAATATTTGGATGGCAATTATATTGGTAGGAATAGGTAGAAAAGAGAAAATTGATAAATGGCTTGGTGCAGATAATTCTGCTATTGAAAGCTTAAAAGAAAAAGTATCTTCATTTACAGAAAGTGTAAAAAGAACACCTACTCTAACAGATTTCATGGTTATTCTATCAATAGCATTCGTTACGGTTGGGTTTGGACATTTTGCAGCTAGTTATTTAGGACCATTTTTTAATAATTGGGTTGCAGGAATGGAATCTGAAACCACAAAAAACATCTTTACATTTTTAGGTTCTCAATTTTTCTGGTTGATTAGTGTCTCAACAATCATTGCCGTTTTATTATCATACACAAAAGCAAAAAATTATGAAGGTGCTGGCGCAAGTAAAATTGGAAGCATATTTATTTATGTTTTAGTAGCAACTATTGGAATGAAAATGGACTTAGGAATGATCTTTGACAATTTAGGATTAATTGCTATTGGTGCAGTTTGGATGACAATTCACGCAGTTTTATTAATTTTGGTTGCTAAACTTATTAAAGCTCCTTACTTCTTTTTATCTGTTGGTAGTCAAGCAAACGTTGGTGGTGCAGCTTCTGCTCCTATTGTGGCTCAAGCGTTTCATCCATCATTAGCAACGGTTGGAGTTTTACTAGCCGTTTTTGGTTATGCAATTGGAACAGTCGGTGCAATTGTATGTACAATTTTACTAGAATTAGTATCGAAAGTTTAAGAGAATTGCGCATATTTGCAAACGCAAAAATTATATATCAACAATGAAAAAAATACTTGTTTTAGGATTCGTTTTACTACTAGCCGCATGTTCTTCTAAGAAAGAAGGGAACATGATTGTTAGTGGACAGATAAAAGGATTAAAAAAAGGAACTTTATATTTACAAAAGATAGAAAACGACACTATTTTAAAAACAATAGATTCGGTTAGTGTTTTAGGTAGCAATCAGTTTACTTTAACTGCAAATGTTGATGAGCCAGAAATGTACTATTTAACTTTTAATGGAAACACAACCAATAAGTACATTACTTTTTTTGCTGATAAAGGAAACATCACAATTAATGATGATGTTTCAAAATTTGGTGTTAACCCAATAATTGAAGGTTCTAAAAATCAAGATATTTTAAACAATTATACAAAAATTTCAAGACGATTTAATGAGCAGAATCTAGATTTAATTCAACGTAAATTTTATGCTCAAAAATCTAACAATAAAGATTCTGTAGATATTATTAATAAAGAATATGAAACTTTATTAAGAAGACGTTATATGGTAACCGTTAACTTTGCCTTAAATAACAAAAACAACCATGTTGCACCATATTTAGCATTAACAGAGTTGGTAAATGCCAATGTAAAATGGCTAGATACTATTAACAAATCACTATCTCCAGAAGTTAAAAAATCATTATACGGTAAAAAACTAGACAAATTTGTTTCTGATATTAAAAAAGCAGAAATAAAAAAATAGCTTTAAAGAAACTAACCGCATAAAACTTACTAATATTACCAAAAAAATAAGCAACCTTTTAACTATAAATTATGAGATATCTTCTATTCCTATTAATTATTCTATCCTCTTGCAAACCATCAACAGAAAAAAAAGCTAAAGAAATCAATTATAAAGACATTCACTTTAATGCTATTGTGGTTGATACTCACAATGATATTTTAATGAAAGCCGTGGACAAAGGAGTTATTTTTGATCAAGATTTAACCGGTATAACGCATAGCGATTTAGATCGTTGGAAAACGGGCGGTTTAGATGTTCAAATATTTTCTGTGTATTCTGATGGAGGTGTAAAAAATGCCTTTGCAATAGCCAACCAAGAAATGGATAGCTTAGATGCTGTAGTAGCTAGAAATCCAACTAAAATTGTAAAAGCAACCAACTATTCAGCTATTTTAAAAGCTGTAAAAGAACATAAAATTGCAGCACTGTTTGGTGTAGAAGGTGGACATATGATTGAAAACGACCTTACAAAACTAGAAACATTGTACAATCGTGGTGCACGGTATTTAACCTTAACACATAATGTAGCTCCTACCTGGGCTACTAGTGCAGCAGATGAAACTACAAATCCAAATCTACCCAACAAAGGCTTGACTGATTTTGGAAAACAAGTTGTAAAAAAAATGAATACATTAGGAATGATGATTGATATTAGTCATGTTGGAGATCAAACATTTTGGGATGTAATTAAAATCACTTCAAAACCAATTGTTGCTTCACATAGTTCGGTTTACGCTCTTGTTGACAGTCGTAGAAATTTAAAAGATGATCAGATAAAAGCAATAGCAAAAAACAAAGGTGTGATTATGGTAAATTTTCATCCTGGTTTTATTGACCCAAGTTTTAATCAAAAGGAGGCAGATTTTCTTAAAAAATATAAAACTGAAGGGGATTCTCTTCTAAAAAGTGGACTAGACGAATGGTATACGATGGATTATCTGTATAAAAAATACACAGATGAAGCTGAAGCTATGAGGCCTCCATTATCAATGTTAATTGACCATATCGATTATATTGTAAAATTAGTTGGAATCGATTATGTTGGTTTAGGTTCTGATTTTGATGGCATTAATTTGACTCCATTACAATTAGATGATGTAACAACATATCCTTTAATTACTAAAGCTTTGGTAGAAAAAGGATATAGTAAACAAGATATTATAAAAATTCTTGGAACAAACTTATTAAGAGTGTTAGAAGCAAATGAACATTAAGAAAAAAGGAGATTTGTAATTAAAAGCCACAACAAACAAAATGAGTAATAAAAAAACAACACCAAGATTCGAGAATTTATCAGAGAAAAAATTAATTGGATTGCATGTAACAATGTCTCTAGTCAATAATAAAACTGGTGAGCTTTGGAAAAATTTTATGCAAAGACGCAAAGAAATTACCAATAACGTATCAAGTGATTTAATTAGTTTACAAATTTACAATCCAATTTATTTTCAAGATTTTAAGCCAACCTCTACTTTTAAAAAATGGGCAACTACAGAAGTTTCAGATTTTAACAGTTTACCAAACGGCATGGATACACTTGTTTTAAAAGGTGGACTTTATGCTGTTTTCGATCACAAAGGTTCTGGAGCAGACACCAGTATTTTTCAATATATTTATGGAACTTGGATTCCAAATTCAGAATATGTATTAGACGAAAGACCACATTTTGAAGTATTGGGAGAGAATTATAAAAATAACGATCCAAACTCAGAAGAAGAAATTTGGATACCGGTAAAAAAAAAATAAAAAGTTGTTTTTTGCCTTACAACTTTTTTTATCTTTGATTTCAAACTTCTTTATAAATGAAAAAAATTATCACACTTCTATTTTGTTTTTTAGCATTTTCAACTATTCAATCTCAATCTATAAAAAAAATAGAGACAATATTATCTAAGGCAAAAAATGACAAAAAAGACATACTTACTCTAATTAACAAATTAGCTAGGAGCGGCGGCTTTAATGATGCTCAAAATATTGCTGATAAATCGCTCAGTTTGTTTTATGAATTGAAAAAAGCTAAGTTGATAGCAAAGTCATATAGAAATAACTTAAAAAAAGGTGATGAAAAAATTAGTAAAGTGAATAAACTAATCTCTTCAATAACGAATGCTGAGTCAAAAATGAGTAATGTAAATAAATGGGTAAATGAATTTATTGAAGGAAAAAGATCTGAAAAAGAAAGAAATTACAATAAAATAAAGCTTAACTACAATAGCTTTATTAAATATCTAGGAGAAGCTAACAACTCAATAAGAAAGATAAACCTACACGGCACACCTTTTGGTTAAAAAAAAAAAGCCTTCTCAATTGAGAAGGCTTTTTTTTTAAAATCTATTATCTCCGTCGAGTAGATTTCCTATTCCGCCCAATATACTTCCTTCTCCTCTATCTCCTTTTCCTGTTTGTGGCGCCATTGCCAATACTCTACCTGCCAATCTACTAAATGGCAATGATTGAATATACACAGTTCCTGGCCCTTGTAATTTTGCAAAGAACAAACCTTCACCACCAAAAATGGTGTTTTTAATTCCGCCTACAAATTCTATATCGTAATTTACATCTTTTGTAAAACCTACAATACATCCTGTATCTACTCTCAATATTTCTCCTGGCTGTAATACTTTTTTAGACATCGTTCCACCTGCATGCACAAATGCCATTCCGTCTCCAACTAAATTCTGCATGATAAACCCTTCTCCGCCAAACAAACCTCTACCTAGTTTTTTAGAAAACTCAATTCCGATAGAAACTCCTTTTGCTGCACATAAAAAGGCATCTTTCTGACAAATAAACTTTCCGCCAAACTCCGATAAGTCTATAGGAACAATTTTTCCTGGATATGGCGAAGCAAATGAAGCATGTTTTTTTCCATGACCAGAATTTGTGAAAACGGTCATAAATAAACTTTCGCCAGTCAATAATCTTTTTCCGGCAGAAAATAATTTTCCTAAAATTCCTTTGTCTTGATTAGTTCCATCACCAAAAATAGTATTCATGGTAATTCCGTCGTTCATCATCATAAAACTACCAGATTCTGCTACCACGCTCTCTTGCGGATCTAATTCAATTTCTACATATTGCATCTCTTCTCCAAAGATGTTGTAATCTATTTCGTGTGCATTCATTTTTTTTGATTTTTAGATTATTGAATTGTTTGATTATTCGAAATATAAGAAAATTTCAAATCCATTAACAAACAAACTTTACAACTTTTTAACTTTGCTACTTTCAAACTTTATTACTTACTCTTTCACTTTAATACTCCATTCGTAAACAAACTGAGAAACGAGTTCTCCATTAGCATCAATTCCATCTGTTTTTAAATGAATAATTTGCCCTTCTCCAGTTTCAATAGATTTATGAATCGCTTCTTTAACGAGATTTCCCTCACTACATTTAAAGAGTATTTTTCCTGTTGCTTTTTTTGTAAAACGACCTTCTTGATGTGTAACTAACATCGATATTTTTCTATTCGTTTTTTTTATTTCTTGCATTACTAAAATTCCGTTTGCAAATTCGGATGCCATTCCTTGAACAGCCCAATACAAAGATTTAAACGGATTTTGATTGATCCACCTGTGTTTTACTTTTACAACCGCTTCTGAATCAGAAATTGACACCACTCTTACACCACAAAAATATGCAGATGGTAATTTAAACAACATAAATAAGTTGATTTTACGTGGCGTAATTTTCATGTTTTGGACATTTTTAAGTTTTTTGATTTTTTAAAGTGAAATTATTTTAACATTTATTGAATACATCAAAAAATGAACAATTCCCTTTATCGACAAGCAATTTAAGGATACTTTTTCAATAAAAAAAGAAAACTCAAATGTTAAAATTAAAAAATATAGTACTTTGTTTTGCATAGTACCTGTTTTTATATATATATTTGCATAATATAGTAGTATATAAAAAATATAAACATGAATAGAAATAACGAAAACACCAATGCTTTTTTAATCCATATTTCGGCTTTTTCTGGATATATAATTCCTTTTGGAAGCATTATTGTTCCATTAGTATTATGGCAAACGATGAAAGACAGAAGTCGTTTTTTAGATGAACAAGGAAAAGAAGCGGTTAACTTTAATATTAGTTACGCTTTATATATGTTCATTTTAGGATTGTCAATTATTCCATTTGCATTTGGTTCATTTATAAGAAACATGCGTCAGTATAATGATTTTCATTTCGATTTTAATTTTAGTGACGGAAGCGGTCTTTTTGGATTTTTAGGAATGGGCGCAATATTAACTTTAGTAGGTATTTTAAAAATTGCATTAATAATAATTGCATCATTAAAATCTAAAGAAGGAGAAAATTACAAGTATCCTTTTACCATAAAATTTATTAAATAACACGTATAAAACTCTTTATATGAAGATAGAAAATACAAAAGCACAAATGCGAAAAGGAGTTTTAGAATTCTGCATCTTATCGATTTTAAAACACGGTGATGCGTATACTTCTGAAATCTTAGAAACATTAAAAAGTGCAGAAATGATTGTAGTAGAAGGTACAATTTACCCGCTACTCACAAGACTAAAAAACGCAGGATTATTAACGTATCGTTGGGAAGAGTCTACTTCTGGACCGCCAAGAAAGTATTACGTATTAACAGAAAACGGCGCAATGTTTTCTAAAGAATTAGACAGAACCTGGGGAAACCTAGTTACAGCAGTAAACCAAATAACAAGTAAAAAATCAAAATAATGAATAAGACAATAAACATAAATTTAGGAGGATTCTTTTTCCATATAGATGAAATTGCTTTTCAAAAATTAAGAAGATATTTAGATTCCATTTCTAGATCTTTAAGTGATGATCCTCAAGGAAAAAATGAAATTATTTCTGACATCGAAGCGCGTATTAGCGAATTGTTATCAGAAAAAATCACAGATGCGCGTCAGGTTGTAAACGAAGGTGATATTGATGAAGTTATCAAAATCATGGGACAACCAGAAGATTATGCGGAAGCAGAAGAAGGTTATGCAAACGAAAATTACAATTACCAACGAAGAACAAACTCTAACGGTAAAAAACTGTTCAGAGATGGTGAAGATAAGTTTTTAGGAGGTGTAGCTTCTGGTATTGCACATTATTTTAATGTAGATACAGTTTGGATTCGTTTAGCGTTTATTTTACTAGCATTTAGTGGATTTAGCATTATCACATATATTATTTTATGGATTGTAATTCCGGAAGCTGGAACAACAGCTGAGAAATTACAAATGGAAGGTGAAGCAGTAAATATTGATAATATTGAAAAAAAAATTCGTGAAGAATTTACAAATGTTTCAGAAACCATCAAAAATAGTGCTAGTGAAGTTTCTGGTAAAATTAAAGATGGCGCAAATGACGTTAGTCAAAAAGTAAATGACGGCTTCAAAAAAGGTAGCGAAGGTTTTAAAAAAGGGAGCAAAAAAGCACGTTCTGGTTTTCAAGATTTTTTAGACACTTTAGGCACAATAATTCTTACAATATTTAAAATTATTGGTAGGTTTATTGGGGTGATTCTAATGTTTGTTGCCGCAGTCACTTTAATTGCATTAATTATTTCTGCATTTTCAATTGGTAGTTTAGAAATTATTGGATTTGACAATGATTTTATTGTTTATCCTCCATTTTTCTACGACTCAATGATGCCACATTGGTTATTAACAGTTTGTACTTTTTTAGTAGTTGGAATTCCGTTTTTAATTCTTTTTGTATTAGGATTACGAATCTTATCTAGCAACGTAAAACGATTTAGTAAAGCAACTTCTTTAACCTTATTTGGAATTTGGTTAGCTGCAGTTTTGGGATTGGTTTTTACTGGAATAGAATATGGAACAACTAGAGCAGCAAGCGGAAATAAAATTGAAACAATTGATTTAACAACAGTTGCTAATGACACTATTACATTAAAAATGGTGAAAAACGATGATTTATATTTTCATAACAATAAGTACAGTAACAATAATGTAGAAGTTATTTATGTAGATGATAAAAAGAAATTGTCTTCTACTGATGTTTATGTAGATGTAGAAAAAAGCGATTCTGATAAAGCATATTTACAAATCAGAAAATACTCTGAAGGAAGAAACAAATTAAATGCTTCAAAAAATGCAGAAGAGGTTTCTTACAATTATACAATTAATGGTAATGAAATTTTATTAGATGCGTATTTTATTAGCGAATTTAAAAATGCTTTTAAAGATGAAGATGTGTATATCAAACTTTTTATCCCAAATGATGTTACTGTGTATTTTGACAATTCAACAAGAAGTTATTTACGTAGAATAGAGAATACAACAAACACATATGATAGAAATATGGTTAATCATTATTTCTTAATGACAGATGAAGGTTTACACAGTAAAGAATTAAAAGCTTTAGAAGAAGCTGACGAACTAGATGAAGAATAACAATTCGTCAATAAAAAAGAACAATTCGGTAACCAAAATTCGTTTCGAAGCGTCTATATAAAGACATTTGAATTTTAAAACACATATTATGAAAACAATCATCACAAAAGCATTCGCATTTTTATTTATTGCAACACTAACAACTTCTTGTATGATAGAAGGAATTAGCTCTGTAACTGGAAATAGAAATGTAATTACAGAAAATCGTAAAATTAATGACGACTTTACTAAAATTGAAGTTGGTCAAGGAATTCAATTATATATTACACAAAGCAACAATTTATCATTCGTTGTTAAAGCGGATGAAAACCTACACGATTTAATTAGAACAGAGGTTAGAAATGGTGTTTTAAAAATATCATCAAAAAGAAATATTAGAAGAGCAAAATCTAAAAAAATATATCTTTCTGCACCAAATATTAACGGAATTAAAGCTACAAGCGGAAGTGATGTTATTACAGAAAACACCATTAGAGCAGACATTTTTGACGCACACGTTAGTAGTGGCGCAGATGCAAGAATTGATGTAAATGCAGATACTGTAAATTCAAGTTCTTCAAGCGGAGCAGATTTAAGAATCAAAGGAAGCGCAAATTATTACTCAGCAAAAGCAACTAGCGGAAGTTCAATAAGAGCCTACGGATTAGAAAGTAAAAATGCAGATGTAAAAGTAAATAGCGGTGCAAATATCGATGTTTATGTAACAGAATCTTTAACTGCAAAAGCTACAAGTGGAGGTGATATTGATTATCGAGGGAATCCTAAAAAAATTGATAAAAAGAAAAATTCTGGTGGAAGTATTTCATCAAACTAATTTAAGTTAAAAAACAAATTACCTATTACAAATGTTTAAGGTTATATTATCAATTATTGCTTTTTTTATGTCATTATTTGCTTTTGGGCAAATAGACAACTCAAAGCACATCAACCTAGAAAATAAGATTGATGCAGTTTTTAAGGGCATAAAAAAAACTGACCCAGGAGTTAGTATTGCCTTACTAAAAGACAATGAAATAATTGTTCAAAGAAATTATGGTTTAGCAAATTTAGAGTATCAAATACCAGTTACAAATAAAACAGTATTTCATGCAGCTTCTGTTTCTAAACAGTTTACTGCATTTGCGATACTTTTATTAGAAAAAGAAGGAAAACTTTCATTAGATGATGATATCAAAAAGCACATTCCTGAGTTGCATAATTTTAAAAAGAAAATAACATTAAAACATCTTGCAACACATACAAGTGGTATAAAAGATCAACATAACATTACTAGACTTGCTGGTTGGAATCTAGATGATATTATTACAAACCAACAAGCGTTAGAACTTATTTACAAGCAAAAAACATTGAATTTTGAGCCAAATGAACAATTTATGTATAGCAATTCTGGATATACATTATTGGCCGAAGTGGTAGCGCGAGTTAGTAAACAATCTTTTTCTAGTTTTATTCAAGAAAGGGTTTTTATTCCATTAAAAATGAATAACTCTTTGTTTGTAGATAAAACAGGGCAATTAGTAAATAACAAAGCATACTCTTATTATAAAGAAAATGGAGTTTACAGAAAAGACATTTATCAAAATAGCAGTGTTGGTGCAAGTAATTTAGCCACAACAATAGAAGACCTAACAAAATGGTCTGTTAATTTTTCAACTTTTACAATCGGAAATAAAACAATTTTTGAGAAAATGAAAAAGTTAGAATCATTAAATAATGGCAAAACTTATGGTTACGGATTAGGTCTTTTTGTAAACAAATACAAAGGAATTCAAAAAGTAGAGCATAGTGGTTTAGACGCAAGCTATCAAGCATATATTGGTTGGTTTCAAAAACAGAACATGTCTGTTGTTTTTCTTAGCAACAATGGCGATTTAAATGGCGGTAGAATTATACGTAAACTAACAGGCCTATGTTTAGATGAATTTGTACAACAACCGAAAACTAGTTCTAAAAAACTAACAAGAAAAAATACATTTATAAAAACTGATTTACAGACTTTAAAAAATCATGAAGGTTTTTATTGGAATACAAAAGATAGATTTTCTCGAGAATTAAGAATTTCAAACGGATATTTAAACTACGTTGGTGGAGACGGAAAGTTAACAAAAATAAATCCTGTTGATAAAAATGAATATGAATTTGATACAAAAGAATATACAGGTGTAAAAATAAGTAACGGTAAAATGAAAGTTATTTTAGATGATGGATATGCCTTAAGTTTTGAGAAATATATCCCTGCAAATTACAATAAAGAAAATATCAAAGAACTAAAAGGAACTTATTACAGTAAAGAATTAAACACAACATATACTTTTTACACAGAGGGAAATCAATTAATTGCAAAACATCAAAGAACTGGAGAGTTTAAATTAACAGCTATAGAAAATGGCTTTTTTATTGGCAGCAAAGGCTCATTTAGAAATGTAATATTTATTAGAAACAGCAAAAAAGAAATAATAGGCTTTAAAGTTTCGAGTAATAGAGCAAAAAACATTGTGTTTAAAAAAATTAACATTAAACAATTTCTGTAATTAAAAATATTTTAAAATCTATAGTAAGGAATCTTCAACCTTACGTATAGCACTAATACTTGGTTTTATTAGTTTACTTGCAAGAGTCATATTATTTATAATATGGCTTTTGTTTTTTTTGTACTTTTATAATCATGAAAAAAACAACAATACTTTTATTTCTTTGGATTTCAATTTGTTCTTTTGGACAAAACTTACCTAAAGGATTTGTTTATCTTTCTGATATTGACGTAACTATTCAATCAGAAATGAGATATATTTCGAACAACAATTTTATTGGAAAGCCAATTGATGGTTATAAAAATGAAGTTATTATTGTTACTAAACCAACAGCAATTGCTTTAAAAAGAATTCAAAAAGAACTATTAAAATTCAATTTAAGTTTAAAAATATTTGATGCTTACAGGCCGCAACAAGCTGTGAATCATTTTGTGCGTTGGGCAAAAGTGTTGAATGACACCTTAATGAAGCATCAATATTACCCAAAAGTTCCTAAAAACAAATTATTTGAATTGGGATATATTGCTTCAAAATCTGGTCACACAAGAGGAAGTACTGTAGATTTAACCATTATTGACACCAAAACTGGAAAAGAATTAGACATGGGGAGTACGTATGATTTTTTTGGAAACAAATCGCATGTTTTACACAAAGAATTGACAACGAAACAAAAAGCAAATCGATTATTATTACGCAACTTAATGCTTACAAATGGGTTTAATCCTTATCAATACGAATGGTGGCATTTTACATTAAAGGACGAACCTTATTCTGAAACATATTTTAATTTTCCCATCAAAAAAAATTAGTTTTAACAAAACTAAAACAAATCATAAATTTTACGGTATTATATTTGCAGTCAAGAAATTACAATTTTCTTTTATGAATTTTAATAAACAACTTCTTTTTATTGTTAGCTTTTTGCTAATTTCTTTGCAATCAATCAATTCTCAAGAAGATAAGATTGGCAAGAAAAAAGTAGTGTCTATAAAAGCGAAAGTTACTCCAGTAAAAAAGCCTGGCTCTTTAAATTTTGATGCTACTAAAGGGTTTAAAAATGCACATAAAAACTCTCTTAAAACAAAAACGCAAGCACAAATAGATGCAGCATTAAAAAGCAAAGGAATTACAACGAAAGCAAGGATTGATGAAGAAAGTTTTTTAAAAGCTTACAAAAAAATAAATGGAAGATACCAATATCCAAAAATTGATCAAGATTTAGGAAGTTTTAGAACTAGCTCTAAATACATAACAATTATCTGTAGAGATTTTCAGTATCCTGATGGTGATAGAGTAGCTATTTTAAACAATGGTATTACACTTATCAATAGCATAACTTTACAACAAAATTATCAAAAATTTACAATCCCTATTGATACTGGAATAAACAGAATCGCTTTTAGAGCTCTAAATCAAGGAACTTCTGGTCCAAATACTGCCGGATTTAAAGTTTATGACGACTCAAACAACTTAATTTCTTCTAACGAATGGAACCTTGCAACAGGTGCTACTGCTACTATTTTAATTGCAAAAGATAAATAATTCTCTATTTCAAAAAGGTGAATTTTAAAGAGATTCCTTTTTTATCAAAAAAACATTTTTTTTAAAAACTATTTACCCTTATTTTTGCTTGCTACAAGCAATTAAAATTAGATTTTTAACAACAACTACGAATGAAAAAAATTACCAAAGAAACTTACATTAATTGGTACAGAGATATGCTTTTCTGGAGAAAGTTTGAAGACAAACTTGCTGCCGTATATATCCAACAAAAAGTAAGAGGCTTTTTACACCTATACAACGGTCAAGAAGCTGTTTTAGCGGGTTCTTTGCACGCAATGGAATTAGGTAAAGATAAAATGATTACCGCATACCGTAATCACGTTCAACCAATTGGTATGGGCGTAGATCCTAAAGCAGTAATGGCAGAATTGTACGGAAAAGTTACCGGAACATCAAAAGGAATGGGAGGCTCTATGCACATTTTCTCTAAAGAAAAAGGTTTTTATGGTGGTCACGGAATTGTTGGTGGTCAAATTCCTTTAGGTGCAGGAATTGCATTTGGAGATAAATATGCAGGAAATGATGGTGTAACTTTAACTTATTTTGGAGACGGCGCTGCAAGACAAGGTTCTTTACACGAGGCTTTTAACATGGCTATGCTATGGAAATTACCTGTTGTATTTATTGTAGAAAATAATGGATACGCAATGGGAACTTCAGTTGAAAGAACAGCAAATCATACAGATATTTGGAAACTTGGTCTAGGTTACGAAATGCCTTGTGGACCAGTAGACGGAATGAACCCTGTTAAGGTTGCAGAAGCAGTTGATGAAGCAATTCAAAGAGCACGCCGAGGAGATGGACCAACTTTCTTAGAAATGAAAACATATCGTTATAGAGGGCACTCAATGTCTGATGCACAACATTACAGAACAAAAGATGAAGTAGCTGAATACAAAAAAATAGATCCTATAACTCAAGTTTTAGATATTATTAAAGAGAATGCGTACGCTTCACAAGAAGAAATTGAGACAATTGATAATGAAGTAAAAGCATTGGTAAAAGAATGTGAAGAGTTTGCAGAAAATTCTGCTTTCCCAGAAGTGAATCAATTATATGATGTTGTATACGAACAAGAAGATTATCCTTTTATTAAAAGATAAATTATGGCAATAGTAGTAAATATGCCGCGCTTAAGTGACACCATGGAAGAAGGTGTTGTGGCACAATGGTTAAAAAATATTGGAGATTCAATTGAAGAAGGCGATATTTTAGCAGAAATTGAAACTGATAAAGCTACAATGGAGTTTGAATCGTTTAACGAAGGAACTTTATTACATATTGGTGTACAAGAAGGTGAAAGTGCTCCTGTAGATACTTTATTAGCAATTATTGGCGATAAAGGAGAAGATATTTCTGGATTACTTAACGGAAGTACTGCTCTACAAGAAACAAAAGTAGAAGAAACTAAAACTGAAGAAGCTCCTAAAAAAGCTGAAGCGGTTGAACCAGTTGCAAATACCGAAGAAGTAAAAACAGTTACTACTTCTACTGGAAGAATTTTCGCATCACCTTTAGCAAAGAAAATAGCTAATGATAAAGGAATTAACTTAGCAGACTTAAGTGGTTCTGGAGATAATGGGAGAATTACAAAAAAAGATGTAGAAAATTACACTCCTACACAAGCAACTCAAGAATCTTCTACAAGTACTCCAACTGTTGCGAAATTTATAGCAACTGGAGAAGAAAACTCTGAAGAAATTAAGAATTCTCAAATGCGTAAAGCAATTGCAAAATCTTTAGGAAACTCTAAATTCTCTGCTCCAGATTTCAGTTTAAACATTGAAGTAAATATGGACACTGCAATGGTATCTAGAAAGACAATCAATGCAATTCCAGATGTAAAAGTTTCTTTTAATGATATGGTTGTTAAAGCCTGTGCGATGGCTCTGGCAAAACACCCACAAGTAAATACATCTTGGACAGACAACAACACCATTTTTCATTCACATATTCATGTTGGTGTAGCTGTGGCTGTAGATGATGGCTTGTTAGTACCTGTAATAAAACATACAAATCAATTAAGCTTAACTCAAATTGGAACAAGTGTTAGAGATTTAGCTGGTAAAGCAAGAAACAAAAAAATTACTCCAGCAGAAATGCAAGGAAGTACATTTACCGTTTCAAATTTAGGAATGTTTGGTATTGACAACTTTACATCAATTATCAATCAACCTAATTCTGCAATCTTATCTGTAGGAGCTATTGTTGAAAAACCGGTAGTTAAAAATGGACAAATTGTGATTGGAAACACTATGAATTTAACTTTAACTTGTGATCACAGAACTGTAGATGGCGCAGTTGGAGCTCAGTTTTTACAAACGTTAAAAACCTATTTAGAAAACCCAGTGACCATGTTGGCATAAGAGTTTTTTTATTCATATTATAAAAAAGAGCTCGAAAAATATGTTTCGAGCTCTTTTTTTGTTGCAAACTTTGTCATATATTGATAATTCAAAAATTCTACGCATCTTTACTTTTTAAAAATAATGAATAAAAAAATAATAGGAAGAGTTGATAAAATCGATTTTCCTGAATTTGAACTCATAGAGATAGACGCTAAAGTAGATACTGGCGCTTTTACATCTGCTATTCATACTCATAAAATAAAAGAGTTAACTATTGATGGAGTATCTTATATTAAATTTACTTTATTAGACCCAGAACATATACAATACAACGAAAAAGAATTCAAAACAAAAAGCTTTGAAAAAAGAGTTATAAAAAGCTCTAACGGAACCTCAGAAGAAAGATTTGTAATTAAAACAACAGTTGTACTTTTTAGTGAAGTACATATTATAGAGTTAACTTTGAGTGAAAGAAGCGACATGAAATACCCTATATTGTTAGGTAGAAAGTTTTTAAATAAAAAATACATTGTAGACTCATCACAAAAAAATAATTCTTACAACTTAAAATAAATAATCGAAACATGAAGATTGCCATCTTATCAAGAAATCCTAAATTATACTCAACCAAAAGATTAGTAGAAGCCGCAGAAAAAAGAGGTCATGAAGTAATTGTTGTGGACCACTTAAAATGTAATATTGAAATTGAAAAAAGAGCTCCTAAAATATTCTACAAAGGAGAGTATTTAACTGATATTGATGCAATCATACCTAGAATTGGCGCCTCAGTAACTTTTTACGGAACGGCTGTGATACGCCAATTTGAAATGATGAAAGTATTTACAGCAGTTTCTTCTACAGCCCTAGTTAGATCAAGAGATAAATTAAGTAGTTTACAAATTTTAGCGAGAGCTGGAGTTGGATTACCAAAAACTGTTTTTACAAATTACACGAAAGACGTAGAACATGTTGTTGAATCTGTTGGAGGTGCTCCTTTAATTTTAAAACTACTAGAAGGAACTCAAGGCTTAGGTGTAGTTTTAGCAGAAACACAAAATGCTGCAACCTCTGTATTAGAAGCTTTTAACGGATTAGGAGCAAGAGTTATTGCTCAAGAATTTATCAAGGAAGCTGGCGGAGCAGATATTAGAGTTTTTGTTGTTGATGGCAAAGTAATTGGAGCTATGAAAAGACAGGGTAAAGAAGGTGAATTTCGCTCTAACTTACACAGAGGAGGAAATGCAAATATTATAGAACTAACAGACGAAGAAGAAAAAACAGCCTTAAAAGCTACAAAAGCCATGGGATTAGGCGTTGCTGGTGTAGACATGCTGCAATCTTCTAAAGGACCTTTGGTTTTAGAAGTAAATTCTTCTCCAGGACTAGAAGGAATCGAATCTGCTACTAAGAAAAATATTGCTAAAGAAATTATCCGTTATTTAGAGTTAAATGTCGAATAAACCATTTCTTCTACTAGGAAAAGAAATTCCTAAAGGAAAACGTACAATTTTAGATTTAGAAGTAGCAAAACTACATACAAGAACTACCGTTAAAGTACCTGTAATTATTGAAAGAGCTACAAAACCAGGTCCTGTAGTTTTATTGTTAGCTGGAATTCATGGTGATGAAACAAACGGAGTTGGAATTATTAGAGAAATTATTAGCCTAGGAATTAACAAACCAACAAAAGGAACCATTATTTGTATTCCTGTATTTAATATTTTTGGCTACTTAATAGAAACTAGAGAATTTCCAGATGGAAGAGATTTAAACAGAATGTTTCCAGGAACTTTAAATGGATCTTTAGCAAGTCAATTTGCATATCAGTTTACTCAAAAAATTGCTCCTTTTGTAGATTATGTTATAGACTTTCATACTGGTGGAGGCCAACGTGATAATATCTCTCAAATAAGATGTAACAAAAATAACGCAAAAGCATTAGAATTAGCCAAAGTGTTTAATCCGCCAGTGATTGTTTTTTCAGAAAACATAACCAAGTCATTAAGAGAAACACTTGATAAAATGGGAAAAACGGTACTGTTATTTGAAGGAGGAAAATCAAAAGAATTAAATCCTACAATTATAAATGAAGGAGTTAATGGTACCAAAAACATTCTAATTCATTTAGGATTAATTGAAGGTGAAATTACTGTTAGAGAAACTCCTATCTTTATCAATAAAGCAAAATGGCTAAGAGCTTCTCACTCTGGAATGCTTAAAATAAAAGTAGAAAACGGAAGTTTTGTGAAAAAGAAAGAAGTTCTTGGTGTAATTCAAGACCCATTCGGAGAATTTAAAAAGAAAATTTACGCACCTTTTAATTGCCATATTTTCTGCATCAACAAAACACCAATTGTAAATAAAGGCGATGCTTTATTTCATATAAGTATTGAATAATAAAAAAGCCTCAAGAATATCTTGAGACTTTTTTATTCACATTTTAATAGGTACTAAAAATCCTGATTTACATCCCAAGATTCTATAATTTCCTTTAAGGTTTTAATAAACATTCCTCCTAACGCGCCATTAACAACTCTATGATCGTACGAGTGAGAAACAAACATTTTCTGTCTGATTCCAATAAAATCACCATCGGGAGTTTCAATCACAGCTGGAACTTTTCTGATTGCTCCTAATGCTAAAATTGCAACTTGTGGTTGATTGATTATTGGTGTCCCCATTACAGAACCAAAACTACCAACATTCGTAACAGTATAAGTTCCTCCTTGAATTTCATCTGGTTTTAATTGGTTTCCTCTTGCTCTACCAGCTAAATCATTTACAGCTTTTGTCATTCCTACTAAATTTAACTGATCTGCATTTTTAATCACAGGAACTATTAAATTGCCGTCGGGTAATGCCGCTGCCATACCTAAATTAATATTTTTCTTTTTGATAATAGTATCGCCATTTAAAGCAATATTTATCATTGGGTATTTTTTTATTGTAGTTGCAACTGCTTGCATTAAAATTGGTGTAAAAGTCAACTTCTCTCCTTCTCTTTTTAAGAAAGCATCTTTTACTTTAGTTCTCCATTTTACAATATTTGTAACATCAATTTCAATAAATGACTGAACGTGCGCAGAAGTTTGAACAGAATCTACCATGTGTTTGGCGATTAATTTACCCATTCTACTCATTTCAATTACTTCATCTTCTCCATTTACAGAGACAGAAACTGGTTTTGAAATTTCTTTTGCTACAGGCTTCTCTTCTGATTTAACAAGAGCTTTTACAGGATTGATATTTCTGTTCTCTAAATATGCTAAGATATCAGATTTTGTAACTCTACCTTCTTTACCAGAACCAGCAATTGCATCAAGCTCTGTCATTGAAATATTTTCTGTTTGCGCAATATTTCTTACTAATGGTGAATAAAACTTACCTGAATCAGATGTTTTTGAAATTGGTGAAGAAACTAATTCTACAGCTTTCTCTATACTTTCCTCTACTTCAACAACTTCTGGTGCTGCAGCAGTTTTTACTGCTTTAGTTACTGTAGATTCTCCTCCTTCTGTCTCAATAATAGCAATAGTTGCTCCAACCTCCACAACGGCATCTTTCTCAAATAAAATCTCTACTAAAGTTCCTTCTACTTCACTTGGTACTTCAGAATCTACTTTGTCTGTAGCAATTTCTACAATTGCTTCATCCATTTCTATAGTATCTCCAACTTCTTTTAACCAAGATGTAATCGTTGCTTCCGCAACACTTTCTCCCATTTTAGGTAACTTCAATTCGAATCTAGCCATTATGTATTGTTTTTATTGACTGCGAAAGTAATAAAATTTGAGTAAATTTTAATACTTTTTCTTCAGGAAGTATATTTATCATCTTTACGACAAAATTACACAAAACACATTCAAAGATATTTTTTGAAACAACAAATTAAAGAATCAATATTAGAATATTGATTTTATTAAATTATTCATAAATTACTTACTAAGCAATTCTATTTCAATCATCACTAATTCTGCTTCGGCAATTTTTTTATCGGAGGCAGCTCTATTAGATTTTGAAAGCACAAAAGACTCTTCCATTAATTTTTGGTACTTACTCCTTAAAACTTCTACTTGTGATTTTTTCTTAAACAACCCAAACATAACTTTTATACTTTTAAATTAACAATTCCGTAATCCATTTCAAATATTTGTCCAGACAATGATTTTGCTTTTTCAGAAATAATGAAACTGGCCATTTCTGCAACTTCTTCTGGTTGCAAATAATTTTTTAAAGGATGTCTTTCTGCACTCATCTCTTTTAACCGATCATTCCGCAATAATTTAGATGCCAAATTGGTATCCGTTAATGTAGGAGCAATTGCATTTACTCTAACTACTGGAGCTAACTCTGCAGCCAAAGATTTTACCAAACCTTCAACAGCACCTTTAGAAGCTGCTACACTTGCATGAAAAGGCATTCCTAATTTTGTTGCTACAGAACTAAACATTAATATGTTTGCAGTACTTGAATTTTTCAAAACACTTAAATATTGCTGAATAACCCTTACCGCTCCAAGAATATTTATAGAAAAATCATTCAAAAAATCTTCTTGCTTTAATCTGGTAATTGGCTTTAAGTTGATACTTCCAGGGCAATAAACCAATGCATCAATTGTATCAATTTCCGGTAAATCATCATTCAAAACATCACATAAATGTTCTTTAAAATTTACATGATTAATATCTGCTGTTGTTCTGCTCAATGAAATTACATTAACAGAATCTAAAATGCTATAAGCCAAAGACTTACCTATACCACTACTACCGCCTATTATAAGAACTGTTTTCATATATTTAATGTTTTAAAAATCAAAATTACAATTTTTGTTTAACTTTAACTAAAATAAGTTAAACATTTTGTATATTTGTATTAAAAATAAAAACAATGGAGACTCAAAAAGAAACAAGCAAGATGACAATTGTATCTAAATATATGGATACTGTTTTAGAAACAGGTGTAAAGCCAACATCTATTTACAAATTCTCAAAAGAAATTGAAATAGAAGAAAAAGACTTCTACAAATTCTTTAGTTCTTTTGAGCAACTTGAAAAAAGTGTTTTCAGTATCTTTTTTGAAAATGCAATGTCGTTATTAAAAAAGAATGAAGATTTTAATGAGTACAATGCTAAAAACAAATTACTAAGTTTTTATTTCACTTTTACAGAAATTTTAACAAGCAATAGGTCTTATGTATTACTAGCACTCAAAGAAAGTAAAAACTCATTAAAAAATTTGAAACAATTACAAGACCTTAAAAGAGTATTTAGCGATTTTATTTCTGAGCTCGAGATAGACACTTTAGACTTTAAACAAGAGAGAATCAAAAAAATTCAACATAAAGGAATACAAGAAGGATTCTGGATTCAACTTTTAATGATTCTAAAATTTTGGATGGAAGACAATTCTACTTCATTTGAAAAAACAGACGTATTTATTGAAAAAAGTGTTCATGCTAGTTTTGACATCATTAATACAGCCCCGGTAAAAAGCTTTTTAGACTTAGGAAAGTTTTTATTAAAAGAAAAAATGGACTTCAAATTATAAAAGGCTATGAAAACGATAGATAGTATTCCTACATCAAAAATTCAGAGAGCAACTAAACTAATTCAAACTGGTGCAAAAGTTGGTGTTAACTACGTAAAATATTACGGAGAAAAACTAATTACTTCAGAAGAAAAAGCAAAAGAAAATCTAAACGAATCTAACGCAGAAGATATATATAATGGTTTAAAAACCATGAAAGGGAGTGCTCTAAAAGTAGCTCAAATGCTTAGTATGGAAAAAAGCATATTACCTAGATCATATGTAGAAAAATTTTCGCTAGCACAATTTTCTGTTCCTCCATTATCTGCTCCATTAGTGGTAAAATCCTTTAAAAATTATTTTGGAAAACATCCATCTGAAATTTTTGACAAGTTTAATTTAACATCTATTAATGCTGCAAGTATTGGGCAAGTTCATAAAGCAGAACACAATGGAGAAAAACTTGCTGTAAAAATTCAATATCCTGGTATTGCAGAAAGTATTTCATCAGACTTAGCTTTGGTTAAACCTATTGCAATGCGAATGTTTAATATAAAAGGTAAAAACTCTGAACGTTACTTTAAAGAGGTTGAAGAAAAACTTACAGAAGAAACAAATTACTCATTAGAATTTGAACAAAGCATAGAGATTGCAGAAGCATGTAAATCAATACCAAATTTAAAGTTCCCAAAATATTATAAAGAATTCTCATCAGAAAGAATTCTTACAATGAGTTGGATGGATGGCATACATTTGTCAGAATACACGAATAAACCTACAGATCAAAAAACAGCGAACAAACTCGGGCAAGCTTTGTGGGATTTTTATATGTTTCAAATTCACCACTTAAAGAAAGTTCATGCAGACCCGCATCCTGGTAACTTTTTAGTAAGCAATACTGGCGAATTGATTGTGATTGATTTTGGCTGTATGAAAACAATTCCTGATGGCTTTTATATTCCTTATTTTGAGTTAGCAAAAAAAGAAAATATTGAAAACCCATTATATTTTGAGCAAAAATTATACGAATTAGAGATCTTAAGAGAAGACGATTCTCAAGAAGAAATAGTGTTTTTTAAGAAACTCTTTCATGAAATGCTGAGTTTATTTACACAACCATTCCACCAGGATGAATTTGATTTTTCTGACCCACAATTTTTTGAACAAATTGCAGAGCTTGGATCAAAGTATGCTAAAAGCTCTGAATTAAAAGAAATGAACGGAAACAGAGGCTCTAAGCATTTTATTTATATAAATAGAACGTTTTTTGGACTCTACAACTTGATGTTTGATTTAAAGGCTAAAAATGTAAAAATAAACAACTACAGCACAAAATTATGATTTCATTTGATACTGAAGAAATAAAAGAATTAAACCATCTTAACAAAATAAATTTAATCAATTCTGCTTGCGGATATAAATCTGCAAATCTAATTGGAACAAAATCAAAAGAAGGAATATCTAATCTGGCTATCTTTAGTTCTGTAACACATTTTGGCTCTAATCCTGCAATTTATGGCTTTGTATTAAGACCTAAAACAGTTGTAAGAAATACTTATGAAAACATAAAAGAAACAGGTGTTTTTACAATCAATGCTGTCTTTGAAGAAAAGATATCAGACGCGCATCATACATCTGCAAAATACCCAAAAGAAGTTTCTGAATTTGACCAAACTAATTTTGAAGAAGAATACAAAGATAACTGGCAAGCTCCTTTTGTAAAAAACGCCCCTTTACAAATTGCCATGAAATTTATTGAAGAAATTGAAATAAAAATCAATGATACTATTTTAATTCTTGCCTCTGTAGAAAAAATTTATGTAGAAAAGAATATGGTTTCAGAAGATCACTACATTAATTTAAGCAAGGGAAACATAGCTACCATTAATGGATTAGATAGTTATGCAGTACCCAAAGAAAACACACGATTCTCTTATCAAAGACCAAAAAAATAGTTTTTAATAAATCCATTTTTTAGGATTTTTAAGAACCTCTAAAAGCCTTGCCTCTAAAGAATTATCCTCTGACTCTTGATTATACACCCATTGAACTGTTGGTGGCAAACTCATTAAAATACTTTCGATTCGTCCGTTTGTTTTTAAACCAAACAAAGTACCTCTGTCATGTACTAAATTGAATTCTACATAACGACCTCTTCTAATTTCTTGCCAATCTTTATGCTTTTTAGCAAACGCAATTTCTTTTCTTTTTTGAACTATAGGAACATAACTTTCTAAAAAACTATCTCCAACTTGAGTCACAAAATTATAACGGTCTTCTATTGTAAACTCTTCATTTTCTTTTAAGTAATCGAAAAACAAACCACCAATTCCTCTTGCCTCATTTCTGTGGGCATTCCAAAAATATTCATCACATGTTTTTTTAAACTTCGGATAAAATTCTGGATGGTGTTTATCACAAGCATTTTTACAAGTTTGATGAAAATGAATGGCGTCTTCATCAAACAAATAATAGGGTGTTAAATCTTGACCACCACCAAACCACTGTGTTACAATAGCACCTGTAGAATCATACATTTCGAAATAACGCCAATTTGCATGCACAGTTGGTATAAAAGGATTTGTTGGATGCAATACCAAACTTAATCCGCATGCAAAAAAATGACCTTCTTCTACGCCAAACTGTTTGCGCAAAGCTTCTGGTAATTCTCCAAAAACTTTAGAAATATTTACACCTCCTTTTTCAAAAATAGCACCATTTTCAATGACACGTGTTCTACCGCCACCACCTTCTGCCCGCTGCCAATTGTCTTCTTTAAAAGTGGCTTTACCATCTATCTTTTCTAAAGTTGATGTGATGGTATCTTGTAATTCTTGAATGTATTTAAAAAATTGTTCTTTCATCAAGCTACAGCATTGATTTATTAAAATAAGATGCTTTTTCGAAATCTCTAATATTTATAGAAATAATTGGAACTTCTGGAAATAACGCATTTAATTTTGAAACAATCATTTTAGAAAGATTTGCTTTTTGCATATCAGTTCTCCCTTCCATTATATTTGCGAAAACATGAATAAAATCATCATTACCATCTTGAACCAGCGAATATTTAAATGGATTTAAACGCACTTTTATATCATTTCTACCAAACAAACCCGTATCAAATGCAGTTTCGAAAACTGCTTCAATAACTTTTTGTGGGTCTTGAATTTCGAGAATTTGTTCTGTACAATCTAAAATAAAGTGTGGCATAAGATGCTAATTATTTTCTTCTACTTAAAAAGATTATGAGGGTGCTTTATATTCTTTTACAGCGTCTATAAACGCTTTGGCATTGTCTAAACCTATATTTGGTAAAATACCATGACCTAAATTAACGATGTATTTATCTTTTCCAAATTCATTAATCATTTTTGTGACCATTTTTTTAATTTCTGCTGGTGGAGAAAACAATCTTGTAGGATCGAAATTACCTTGTAAAGTAATGTTACCACCTGTTAAATAACGAGCATTTCTAGCAGAACAAGTCCAATCTACTCCTAAAGCTGCAGCGCCAGATTTTGCCATGGTATCTAGGGCAAACCAACATCCTTTTCCGAATGCAATTACGGGTGCATGCTCTTTTAAAGCATCTATAATTTGCTGAATGTATTGCCAAGAAAACTCTTGATAATCTACCGGAGACAACATGCCGCCCCAAGAATCAAAAACTTGAACTGCATTGACACCTGCCGCCACTTTTGCTTTTAAATAGGCAATCGTTGTATCGGTAATTTTTTGTAATAATTGGTGCGCTGCAATCGGATTTGTAAAACAAAACTCTTTTGCTTTGTCGAAGTTTTTAGAACCTTGCCCTTGCACACAATAACATAAAATTGTCCACGGAGAACCTGCAAAACCGATTAACGGAATTTCATCATTTAGTTTTTCTTTGGTTGCTTTTATGGCTTGGTACACATAATCTAACGCCACATTTACATCTGGCACAATTACATTGTCTACATCTTTTTGTGTACGAACTGGATTTGGCAAATAAGGCCCAAAATTAGGTTTCATCTCCACATCGATATTCATGGCTTGTGGAATGACCAAGATATCTGAAAATAAAATAGCAGCATCCATACCGTATCTTCGAATAGGCTGCACTGTAATTTCAGAGGCTAATTCTGGTGTTTGACAACGTGTAAAGAAATCGTACTTCTTTTTTATCTCTTGAAATTCTGGTAAATATCTACCTGCCTGACGCATCATCCAAACCGGAGGTCTTTCTACAGTTTCTCCTTTTAAGGCTCTTAAAAATAAATCGTTTTTTATCATAGTTTAAACGCAAAGGCGCTAAGTTTTCGCAAAGTAACTAAAGATTATTTTATAGTTAGCAAAAATTATTTTAGTAACTCATAAGTCTCTTTCTAAAACTTTACGCTTAATTTTATAAATTATTTACTACTCTTTTTATTCCATATTTTATTAAAGCAACATTAAAGTTGATTAACAGACCTAATTTACAATCCGACAACTTTAAATATGTTAAAACTTGTGCTAAATGAACATCTGTTAAATTTTCTACAGCTTTTAATTCAACAATTACTTTATTTTCAACTAATAAATCTAAACGATAACCTGTACTTAATTGAACTTCTTCATAAATTAAAGGTAAAGGTTTTTGTTTTTCAACTTTTAAATTCCTTTTCTGTAACTCATAAAAAAGACATGCTTCATAAGCACTTTCCAAAAGACCTGGACCTAAACTTCTATGTACCTTTAAGGCACAATCTACAATTATCTTAGAAATTTCGTTTTCGGTCATAATTAAATTTAAGCACTAAACTCGCTAATAATTTTCGTAAAATGGACAAAGATTAATTTTCATTTCATTGCGAACTCTGTGAAAACTTTGTGTCTTTGCGGTTTATTTCATTTTTGAAACAGCTAACATACTTTTATCTACTGCAATACTAATTTTTTTAATATCCTTATCTGATAATGCTGAATTTAAAAACCATGCTTCAAACTGACTTGGCGGTAAGAAAACTCCGTTTTTTATCATTTCCCAGAAGAATACAGCAAATTTTTTGGTATCTGAAGTTTGTGCTTCTTCAAAATTGGTCACTTTTGATTTGGTAAAAAATGGATTCATCATAGAACCAAAACGATTTACCACTAGATCTACGTTGTGCTTTTTTGCAGCCGCTAATAAAATGGTTTCTAAAATTTGGCCTACTTCTTCAAACTTCTGATATGGATTTTGCCTCTTTAACTCTGTTAAGGTTGCAATACCACCTGCCATTGCAATTGGATTTCCACTTAAAGTACCTGCCTGATACATACCGCCTAAAGGAGAAACTTGCTCCATTATTTCGTTTCTTGCCCCGTAAGCTCCAACCGGAAAACCACCACCAATTACTTTTCCTAAACAAGTTATATCTGCAGTAACACCTAACACTTCTTGTGCGCCACCAAACATAGATCTAAAACCTGTCATTACCTCATCTGCAATTAACAAAGCGCCTTTAGTTTCTAAAAATTCTTTTAGCTCTTTTAAAAAGTTATTTTGCGGAATTACAACGCCCATATTACCACCTATTGGCTCAATAATTACACCTGCAATATCATCATGAGTTTCAAAATGCGCTTTTACACTTTCTAAATTATTGTATTCTGCAATTAAGGTGTTTTTTACAGCTCCTTCTGGCACACCTTTAGAGCCTGGCAAGCTCAGTGTTGCCAAACCAGAACCCGCTGCTACCAATAATGCATCTTGATGCCCATGGTAACAACCAGAGAATTTAATAATTTTATCTTTTCCGGTAAAAGCTCTAGCCAAACGAATTCCGCTTAAAACGGCTTCTGTACCAGAATTCACAAAACGAACTTTATCCATTTCTGGAAAAGCATCACAAACAATTTTTGCTAATTTTATTTCAGCTTCTGTAGAGGCTCCAAAAGAATAGCCTTTTTTTAAGGCTTTTTTAGCTGCTTTTTCGACCGCTTTGTGTCTGTGACCTAAAATCATAGGACCGTAAGAAACGACTAAATCTACATACTCATTATCATCAACATCTACAATTTTACTTCCTTTTGCTTTTTTAATAAACAATGGATTTCCACCAACAGAAGAAAATGCTCTTACAGGAGAGTTTACTGCTCCTACAAGATTCACCAATCCTTTTTCGTATAATTTTTGTGATTTCTCGAATTTCATTCTTTATATTTTCTGCCATTGCGAATGCTAGTGAAGCAATCTGCTTATTTATTAAAGAGATTACTTCGTCCTACTTCCTCGTAATGACGTTACTTTTTATTTAATATTCTTGCAGCTTCCTTAGCAAAATACGTAATAATAATATCTGCTCCTGCTCTTTTCATAGATAGCAAACTTTCTAGCATTACTTTTTCGCCATCAATCCAACCTTTTTCTGCGGCTGCTTTTACCATCGCATATTCTCCACTTACATTATAACATGCTATAGGGCGATCGAAATTATTTTTTAAATCTCTGATAATATCTAAATAAGACAATGCTGGCTTTACCATTAAAATATCTGCTCCTTCTTGATCATCAAAAGTTGCTTCTCGCAAGCCTTCATCTCTATTTGCAGGATCCATTTGATACGTTCTTCGATCTCCAAAAGTTGGTGCAGAATCTGCTGCATCTCTAAAAGGACCATAAAATGCTGAGGCATATTTTACAGCATAGGCCATAATTGGCAAATTTACAAAGCCTGAATTGTCTAAAGATTGACGAATCATATCTATAGTGCCATCCATCATTCCTGAAGGCGCCACCATATCTACACCCGCTTTTGCATGCGAAATTACTTGCTTTGCTATATTAACCAACGTTGCATCATTATCAACATCGTTCTCGTGAATAATTCCGCAATGTCCATGGGAAGTATATTCACAAAAACAAACATCTGTAATAACATACAAACTCGGATAGTTCTTTTTGATAAAACGAATTGCTTGCTGCATGATTCCGTTATCATTCCAAGTCTCTGTTCCTTCATCATCTTTTTCAGAAGGAATACCAAATAACAATACTGCAGGAATGTTTAAAGCAACAACCTCGTCTAATTCTTTAGAAATAGTATCCAAAGAAAAACGTTTGATACCAGGCATTGAAACAATTTCTTTTTCAATATTTGTACCTTCTTCAATAAAAAGTGGATACACAAAATCGTCTACCGAAAGTTTTGTTTCTTGCACCAATCTCCGAATTCCTTGGTGTTTTCTTAATCTTCTTCCTCTAAACATATTTATTCTTTTACGTAGTGTAAATTCACTAACTCCAACACACTTTCTACTGTTGGCAACTTGGCAACCTGAACATTTTTAAAATGTTTTCTTGCTTCTCTAGCTGTACTTTCTCCTATGCAAAATGCAATTTTATCTGCAGTATTATCTTGCATGTAACTTTCTACAGTTGATGGACTATAAAACAAAACTCCAGAAAATTGCTCTCTAACATTTACAGGGCTATACATTGTTTTATAGGCTTCAATTTCATTTACCGCAATTCCGTTTTCTTCTAAAACAGTTGGCAAAGTATCTAAACGTAAATCACTACAAAAATACGTTACCTCTTGTCCTTTGATTTCTTTAGAGAGATATGCTGCTAGTTTCTCTGCGTTATTTTCTGAATGGGTAACTTTTCCTATTTTCTGCTCGATTAACTTCTTCGTTCTTCTACCTACACAAAAAATATTTTTGAATAGTAATTCTTGTTTAATGAAGCTATTTAATAATGCTTCAACCCCATTTTTACTGGTGATAATTACATTTTCAATTTCATTTTTCACAACCTTTGGCGCAATTCTGTTAAATCTAATTTTGATAAAATCACTATCTTCTACTCCAACTTTTTCTGCAAGTAATCTTTTTTGAATTTCAGATAATTTTTTTGTTGAAAAAACAGCGTATTCTTTTTTATCTTCTCCTTTTAAATTGGTCATAATCTCTTTTCCACCTCTATTTAAAACGAAATCAGAACATTCTTTAGCAATGTAATTGTGCCTACCTATTTTTTCCTTAGAAGTAACATCAATTCTTTTTGTTCCTTCTGGATTCAATAAAACACCTTTAAAGTGCACTTCATCTTCTTTAACATATGCTAAAGCTCCTATTGGCGCGGTACATCCACCTTCTAATAAATTTAAAAAATCACGTTCAACTTTTGCCAACATAGCAGTTTCTTCATCATTTAATTCTTTTAGAATCGTTAACAACTCTTCATCATCTGCTAAAGCTGCAATTGCAACAACACCCTGTGCTGGCGCTGGTACCATCCAATCTAAACTAAATGCGCTTGCTGGTTTTATTTTTAAACGTTCTAATCCAGCAGCAGCAAAAATTGCTGCATTCCAATCGTTGTTTTCTAATTTTTCTAAACGCGAATTTACATTTCCACGTATATCAGTAATGGTATGCGTTGGAAAGCGATGCAACCATTGTGCTTTTCTTCTTAAAGAACCAGTGGCTACAACGGCATCTTTTTGTGCCATAAACTCTTCATTATTTTTTAAAACCAACATATCATTAGAGTTCCCTCTTTTTAATACGGCAGCCTGAACAATTCCAACAGGTAAAACAGTTGGTACATCTTTTAAAGAATGTACTGCAATATCAATTTCACCATTTAGCAATGCAATGTCTAAATTTTTGGTGAAAATTCCTGTAATCCCCATTTGATATAGTGGTTTATCCAACACCAAATCTCCAGTAGATTTTACAGGTATAATTTCTACTTTATGTCCTAAATATTCTAATTGTTGCTGAACCGTTTTGGCTTGCCAAAGTGCAAGTTCACTATCTCTTGTACCAACTCTAATAATCTTCTGCATGTAGTTTCTTTAATTCAGTTCCAAACATTTTACTTACCACATTTATACTTTGCGGAATAGACGTTTCCTCGTCTTTTAAGTGTTTTACAAACTGTGTTGTTATTTTTTGAATAAATCTTGATGTAATGATTTCAGCTTGTTCTTCATCGAAACCTTTAAATTTCTTTTTATGAAAAGCTATTTCGTCTTTCTGAATTGTTTCTAATGATTTTTTTAACGCGTAAACCGCTGGCGTAAAGCTTCGATGATGCAACCACTCATTAAATTCTGCTTTGTGTGTTTCGATAATTGTTTCTGCAATCGGAACTTCTTGTTGGCGAATCGCTAACGTTTCATCAGTTACTTTAGAAAGCGCATCTACATTTACTAAAGTAACGTTTTTTAATTCTTTTACATCGTTAGCAACATTTGCTGGCATCGATAAATCTAAAATTAAAATCTCTTTGTCTGTTGGAATATGCGCTTTGGTAATTGTTGGTCTATCGGATGCTGTAGAAACAATTAACACATCAGAATTTCGAACTTCTGAAGACAAGTTATCTATAACTTCTTTTTTTATTGATGGGTGCTCTTTTACAAACTCAATTGCTTTTTCTTCGGTTCTGTTGATTAAACAAACCGAGGTATTGTTTGTATATTCTGATAAATTTTTACAGGTGTGTTTCCCCATTTTACCCAAGCCAAAAACTAAAATATTTTTAGAATCGTAATTTGGTAAATGTTTGATGATATATTGAACAGCTGCATAAGAAACAGAAGTTGTACCAGAACTTAATTTTGTTTCATTTTTTACACGCTTACTAGCTTGCATAACACTATTTAGCAACCTCTCAAAATATGCATTGGTGGTTTGCTGTTTTTTTGCTTGCTTAAAAGCTTGTCTTAATTGACCTACGATTTCATAATCACCTAAAATCTGACTATCTAAACCTGTCCCCATTCTAAATAAATGAGAAATTGCATCCTGATTTTTATAAACATTTGAAACCTCAGCAAACTCTTCTACAGAACCTTTAGAATATTTACAAAGCAAATTAATCAATAGAAATGGGTGTGCTGCAAAACCAGCAATTTCAGTTCTATTACAAGTTGATAAAACAAAGATGCCGTCTACACCAGTTTCTCTAGCTTCTTTTAATAGCTGAACCTGAGCTTCTTTAGTTAATGAAAACTTACCTCTAATATGAGCTTCTGCCTTTTTATAACTAACTCCTATGTTGTATAAATTTACTTGATGATTTTTGGTTGTCATGTATTGTTTTTCAAAAAGTAGTTCAAAAGTAAAAACTTCTTTCCAAAAAAAACATCGCTAAAGGAACTATTAATGTCGCTATGCGTTTTTTTACAATTTATTATTTTATAAATCTAAAAAATACGTATTTTTGCTTAAAAATAAAGGCTTTGAAGGTTTTTTATATAGAATCGTTCTAAATAAAAGAAAATCTTAATCGATTTTTACCATGACAAAAAACAACGCAAAAAGTGCAACACAAGAAATAAGTATTGAGAATCAGTTTTTCTTATTACACTTTGACAACAACAGTAAAAAAACTCAACATTTTGAAAGAGACATAGATAGCTCTTTTATTCAGTTGCATTTTTGCATTAAAGGAAAGTCTAAATTTTTATTTAACAACGGTAGTTACACTTTTGATGTGCTCAATCAGCATTCAATTTTACTATACAATCCGCAGCAAAAATTACCCATAAATTTAGAAATTGAACCAGAAACATCTTTGGTTTCTTTATTAATTTCTATAGAAAAATTTCATTCATTGTTTTCTAAAGAAGCAAATCATATTCATTTTTTAAGTGATGAAAATATCAACAGAAAATACTACAATGATGATGAAATAAAACCCTCTGTATTAATTGTTCTTCAACAAATTATTAATTCTAACGTAAACAATTCAATAAAAGAATTATTTATTAAAGGTAAAATTTACGAATTATTAAGTTTGCATTTTCAAAAAGACGACACTACAGATGCTGATTTTTGCCCTTTTTTAGTTGATGAAGAAAATGTTTTAAAAATAAGAAAAGCAAAAGACATTATAATATCTAGAATGTCAGAACCTCCTAGTTTACAAGAATTATCTACCGAAATTGGCTTGTCACTAAAAAAACTAAAAGAAGGTTTTAAACAAATTTATGGAGATACTGTGTATGGCTTTTTGGTAGATTATAAAATGGAGCATGCGAGAAGATTATTAGAAAGCAATAAACACAATGTAAATGAAGTAGGCTCTAAAATTGGCTACAGTACCTCTAGTCATTTCATAGCTGCCTTTAAAAAGAAATTTGGCACAACACCTAAGAAGTATTTAAATTCTTTACAGAACAGCTAAATGAAACAATTGCAACATACAGAAATAAAAAACGTACAAAAACAATTTCCAATAACTATTGTTTGTGATGCCATTAGAACTCCAGAGAACATCGGAATGTGTTTTCGTATTTCTGAAAGTTTTGGTGTAGAAAAAATCTACTTACACGAAACTTCTCCTTCAGAAGAAAACAGAATTGTAAAAAAAACAGCTAGAAATACGTTGGCACAAATAGCGCATGAAACCTACTCAGATTTCACACAATTGATACAACAATTAAAAGAAGATGGCAATACAATTATCGGTATAGAAATAACCGATAAAAGCACCAATCTACAGAAGTTTAATTTTAATCAACATAAAAAAATTGTATTGCTTTTAGGAAGTGAACGCAACGGAATCGAAAACATAAATTTGGTAGACAAAACAGTAGCAATACCAATGTACGGAAGAAATTCTTCTATGAATGTAATTCATAGTTTATCAATTGCATTGTACGAAGTAACAAATCAATTAACAAAACAAACATATTAACAAGAAAATATGAAAGGTATATTACTCAACAATTTAGGATCTCCAGATAGCACAGAAAACAAAGACGTAAAAAAATATTTGGATGAGTTTTTAATGGACGAACGTGTTATCGATATTCCATATTGGAAACGCTACATTTTAATTAAAGGAATTATTTTAAATTTTAGACCTAAAAAATCTGCTGCTGCTTACAAGAAAATTTGGTGGGATGAAGGTTCTCCTTTAGTTGTAATTTCAGAAAAATTTACAGAAAAAGTTTCAAAAAAAACAGAAGCACCTGTAGAGTTAGCGATGCGTTATGGTTCGATGTCAATGGAAAAAGGGATCAAAAATTTAATTGATAAAGGCGTTACAGAAATTATGTTGGTTCCTTTGTATCCTCATTATGCAATGTCTTCTTATGAAACGGTAGTTGTAAAAGCAGAAGAAATTTTAGCAGCAAAATACCCTCAAGTAAAACTTGATGTTTTACCACCGTTTTATAACAATCCTGATTATATTAAAGTGATGAGCGATAATATTGCAAACCACTTAAAAGATTTTGATTACGATCATGTTTTATTTTCATATCACGGTATTCCAGAACGTCATATTAAAAAATCTGACCCTACAAAGAGCCATTGTAAAATTGATGGATCTTGTTGCGAACGCAACTCTGTAGCACATCACACCTGTTACAGACATCAATGTTTTGAAACTACGAAAGGAATTGTAAAACACTTAGGATTAGATGAATCAAACCACAGCAATTCTTTTCAATCTCGTCTATTAAAAGACCCTTGGCTAAAGCCTTACACAGATTTTGAACTAGAAAAATTCCCTAAAATGGGCAAGAAAAAAGTAGCCGTTATTACTCCTGCTTTTGTTTCTGACTGTTTAGAGACATTAGAAGAAATTGCCATGGAAGGAAAGGAAGATTTCTTAGAGGCAGGCGGCACAGATTACAAACACATTCCTTGTCTTAACGACAATGAAGATTGGGTAAACGTAATGGTTTCTTGGCTTGACAAATGGATTAATAACAATGAACAATAATAGACAGTGAACAGCTATCTTTGATCAATGAACAACTGATAACTGATAACTGATAACTGATAAATCTATGGATTTTTTATACGTAAAAGCATTGCATATTATTTTTGTAACCACATGGTTTGCTGGGTTATTCTATATTATTCGTTTATTTATTTATCAAGTAGAAGCCGAAGACAAAGAACAACCAGCCAAAGAAATTCTACAAACGCAATACAAATTAATGTCAAAGAGATTGTGGTACATTATTACATGGCCCTCTGCAATCTTGGCTAGTTTTTTTGCTTTTTGGATGCTGAGTAAAAACCCTGCATATTTAAAAATGGACTGGATGCTAATTAAATTAGTTTTTGTTTTAGCGTTGTATTTTTATCATGGTGCTTGTCAAAAAATATATACACAATTACAAAATAATATTGTAAAATACTCTTCTTTTCAATTACGAATCTGGAACGAAGTAGCTACCATCATTTTATTTGCTGTTGTTTTTTTAGTAACACTAAAAAGCGCCATCAATTGGATTTGGGGTGTGGTAGGAATTATTCTTTTTGGAGTGTTATTAATGCTAGGAATTAAGCTTTACAAAAAATTACGAGCTAAAAAAGATTGGGGTTCTTCTAATGAAAATGATTTAGAAGATTATCAGTAAGTAGTTTCAGTTTTCAGGCACTAATTGCATACTGCTCTACTGAATACTGTATATTACCTACTTATACTTTGCTCAAACGGAATTCTATTTACAATAGATCTTCCTAATGTAACCTCATCTGCATACTCTAACTCGTCTCCAACCGAAATTCCGCGTGCAATTGTAGAAGTTGTGATTTCAAACTTTTCTATTTGTTTAAAAATGTAAAAGTTTGTAGTATCGCCTTCCATCGTAGAACTCAATGCAAAAATTAATTCTTTAATTTCTCCTTTTTCAACCTTATCAACCAACGATTCTATTTGTAAATTGTGGGGGCCAATACCTTCTATCGGAGAAATTTTCCCACCCAATACATGATACAATCCTTTAAACTGTGCTGTGCTTTCTATAGCCATTACATCTCGAATATCTTCTACCACACAAACAATTTCTGGATTTCTATTTGGGTTATTACAAATTTCACACAAAATAGTATCAGAAATATTATGACATTTTTTACACGACTTTACATCATTACGTAAATGCAATAAGGCTTCAGACAAATAATTTGTGTGCTCTGTTGGCTGCTTTAACAAATGCAATACCAATCGCAACGCAGTTCGCTTACCAATCCCTGGCAAACGAGAGACTTCATTAACTGCATTTTCTAATAATTTTGATGAAAAATCCATAACTGTAAAATTACTAATTATCAATTATGAATTATAAATTATTCAATTAAACTTTTAAAAAAGTATATCT
The DNA here is from genome assembly GCA_029238315.1 of Polaribacter sp. GTDB lineage: Bacteria > Bacteroidota > Bacteroidia > Flavobacteriales > Flavobacteriaceae > Polaribacter. The sequence continues at coordinate 170,896 of JAQWGI010000026.1, forward strand.
TCGTAATTATCAAAATCGTAATTCGTAATTAAACCATGCAACCAATCCATATTATTTTATTAATCGTAGCGTATTTTTCTGTTTTAATATTGATCTCATACATCACCGGAAAATCTGCAAATAACGATACTTTTTTCAAAGCAAATAATTCATCGCCATGGTATCTAGTGGCTTTTGGTATGATTGGCGCCTCGCTATCTGGAGTAACTTTTATTTCAGTTCCAGGTTGGGTAGAAGATCAAAGCATGGGTTATATGCAAATGGTTTTGGGTTATGTTATAGGTTATGCAGTAATTGGATTGGTACTACTTCCACTCTATTATCGATTAAACTTAACATCAATTTACACCTATTTAGAAGATCGATTTGGAAAATACTCCTACAAAACTGGTGCAAGTTTCTTTTTGTTATCAAGAACTATTGGCGCAGCATTTCGTTTATTTTTAGTTGCAAATGTATTGCAACTTTTACTATTTGATGCATACGGAATTCCTTTTTGGATAACCGTTACCATCACTATTTTATTAATTTGGCTGTACACTTTTAAAGGCGGAATTAAAACCATTGTTTGGACAGATACTTTACAAACGTTATTTATGCTAATTGCCGTCGGAATTTGTATTTATACAATATCAGATGAATTACAAATCTCGAATATTTTTAGTTATGTTGCAGACAGTGAAATGTCTAAAACCTTCTTTTTTGAAAATTCAAATGCAGGGAATTACTTCTGGAAACAGTTTTTAGCAGGTGCCTTTATTGCCATTGCAATGACGGGCTTAGACCAAGATATGATGCAAAAAAACTTAACTTGTAGAAACTTAAAAGATGCTCAAAAAAACATATTTTGGTTTACCATTGTATTGGTAATTGTAAATTTTTTCTTTTTAGCATTAGGTGTTTTATTAACAGATTACGCGCAGCGAAACGGAATTGAAGCACAAAAAGACGAATTATTTCCCATCATTGCAACCAAAGGAACGTTGGGTGTAGCAACTGCCATGTTCTTTTTATTAGGATTAATTGCTGCTGCATATTCTAGTGCAGATTCAGCCTTAACTTCATTAACCACCTCTTTTTCAATTGATATTTTAGAAATCGACAAAAAGAAAGACAAAAAAGAGCAAATTAAAATTAGAAAGAAAATTCACGTGCTATTTTCATTAGTATTAATTGCAACCATTTTAATTTTTAAATATTTTATTGCAGATGCAAGTGTCATTGCTAAAATATTTACGTTTGCCAATTACACTTATGGTCCTTTATTAGGTTTGTATGCCTTTGGATTATTTACCAAACTAAATGTAAAAGACAAAGCGGTTCCTATTATTTGTTTGTCTTCTCCGATTTTAACCTTCTTAGCAAGTTATCTTTCTATAACCTACTTAAGTTTCGACTTTGGTTTTGCGTTGTTAGTTGTAAACGGATTGATTACTTTTATTGGTTTATGGCTGTTTAAAAGGAAATAATTTAGCGTATTTCTAAATATATTTTTAGCTATCAACCTATGTACATTTAGTTTATTTAAAATGTTTTTTCTACACATATTTAAAATGAAAAAAAAATTAACAATTACACTCCTAATTTTAGCTTTCAACTTGGGGTTTTCTCAAGAATTAGAAAAGAAAGAGCATGAGATGGTACAAGCTTTTATTGATGGCATTAAAAGCAATAATATAAACAAATTGAAAACGCAAGTTGTATATCCTTTAAAAAGAAAATACCCCCTTTCAGACATCTATAATGAGTCTGAATTTGAAAAAAGATACACTGAAATTTTAGACCCGTTTTTAAAAGCGAACATAGTTTCATCAAACATCAAGACAGACTGGGCTATTGTTGGATGGAGAGGAATTATGTTTAACAATGGTGATTTATGGCTTGATAACGACGGACGATTGACTACTGTTAATTACCTATCAAAATTAGAGAAAAACAAAAGATTGAAACTAATTGAAAATGACAAAAAATCAATTCATGAAAGCCTTAACAAATTCAAAGAACCAGTACTTATAATCGAAACCACAAGATTTAAAATACGAATAGATCTGTTGAATAATGGAAAATATAGATATGCTTCGTGGCCCATCAATTCTAAAACTCATCAAAAACCTGATTTGATACTCAAAAATGGGATCTGGCGTACAGAAGGTAGCGGTGGAAATCACAGATATAAATTTGTAAATGGCAATTATCAATACGATTGTGTCATATATATTTTAGGTGAAACCGAACACCCTTCTGCTGAATTAATCGTTTATCAAAACAACAAGATAATTTTAAGTGAACCAGGACAAATAATAAGAGAACAATAACTTGCTGTAATACTTTGGAAAAAAACACATTTAGAATTTAAAATGAAATCTTTGTAAGCAAACACCACAGATAGGTTAGCAAACTAAAAACTAGCACACACGTTCATTTATAAGTATTAGATTTTTTGTTATTTGCAAAACAACAGCATTGGATTCACATGTATATTGGGTGTTGTTTTTTAAAAAATATTGTAAAACTTATTTTAAAATCACTTATTTTTACTTTGCAAAAAACAATGAATACTATTTATAGGCTTTATTGGTTTAATTGGAATTTGTACAATAGTATCAACTGTTTTATTATTTCCAATGAGCACCTTAATTGAGGTCTTGAAAGTGACCTCAAAGAATAATTCAGAACATTAACATACTTTGTAATTGGAGTAAAAAAATAAGTAATTAATTTTATGGCGCACGATTTAAGCAATCATAGAAAATCATATGAAAAGCAAGAACTATTAGAAAGTACTTGTCCAGAAAACCCCATTGAATTGTTTCAACAATGGTTTTTAAACGCAGATGCTTCAGATTTAATTCACGAAGCAAATGCTGTTACAATTGCATCTATTGGTCTAGACGGTTTTCCTAAAAGTAGGGTTGTATTATTAAAGAAATACACGTGGGAAGGTTTTATTTTTTACACCAATTACAATTCAGAAAAAGGAAAAGCAATTTTAGCAAATAACCATATTTGTTTGTCCTTTTTTTGGGCTGGTTTAGAACAACAAATCATCATTAAAGGAAATGCAGAAAAGTTGGCAGAGAATTTATCAGACGGTTATTTTGATTCGCGTCCAGACGGAAGTAAATTAGGTGCTTGGGCATCCAATCAAAGTGATGTTGTTGCTTCTAGAGAAAATTTAGACAAGAATTTAAAATCTTTCGAAGAAAAATATTTTCAGCAAGAAATTCCGCGCCCCAAACATTGGGGTGGTTTTTTAGTAAAACCCGTTTCTATTGAATTTTGGCAAGGAAGACCTAACAGAATGCACGACAGAATTCGTTACACTTTACAAGAAGATTTTTCTTGGAAGTTAGAACGATTAGCTCCATAATTTTCTATATTTACACTATCAAACTTTAGAATGAAAACACTTTATATTGTTCGTCACGCAAAATCATCTTGGGAATACGATGGCATTGAAGATATAGATAGACCACTTAAAGAACGTGGAATAAAAGATGCATATTTATTGTCTGATTACTTATCTGAAATCATCACAAAACCAGACGTTTTTGTAAGTAGCAGTGCTAACAGAGCATTGCATACAGCAATTATTTTTTGCGAAAACTTTGGCTACCCTTTATCCAATTTAAAAATCAAAAAACAACTGTACAGTTTTAGTGATGGCTACTTAGTAAAAACCATTAAAGCGCTAGATGACAGTTTTGATTCTGCTATAATATTTAGTCACGATCACGGAATCAATACGTTTGTTAACAAATACGGAAGCAAACCAATTGCACATGTACCAACATGTGGTGTCATTGGAATTCAGTTTGAAAATAAACATTGGAAAAGTATTAAAAAAGGAAATACCACATTAATAGAATTTCCGAAAAATCATAAATAAAAGTACGCTTGATAGAAATTAAAAAATATGCTGCAATAGATATTGGCTCAAATGCCATTCGTTTACTCATTGCAAATGTTATTGTAGAGAAAGATAAAGAGCCCCAGTTTAGAAAATCTTCTCTGGTTCGTGTCCCGATACGTTTGGGAGCAGACACCTTTGTTTCAGGTGAAATCTCTCCTGCAAATACAGAGAGAATGATTGATGCTATGGAGTCTTTTAAACTATTAATGAAAATTAACAACGTAGAAAAGTACAAAGCATGTGCTACTTCTGCAATGCGGGAAGCTGAAAACGGAAAAGAAGTTGCACAATTAATTTTAGAAAAAACGGGGGTAGAAATAGATATTATTGGTGGTAAAAAAGAAGCTGCCATTATTTTCTCTACAGATTTAAGCGAATTGATAGAAAACGATGCTTCTTATTTATATGTTGATGTTGGTGGTGGAAGTACAGAATTTACGATTTTTTCTAAAGGAAGAATTATCAACTCCAAATCTTTTAAAATGGGAACGGTTCGTTTGATAAATAATAAAAAACCTGACAACAAAATTATTTTTAAAGAAGTTCAAAAATGGATTGAAATCAACACAAAAGATCTTAAAAAACTATCTTTAATTGGTTCTGGCGGAAACATTAACAAACTTTTTAAAATGTCTGGAAGAACAATTGGAAAACCAATTTCATACATTTATTTAAATGCACAATATCAGTTCTTAAAAAAGATGAGTTTTGATGATCGTGTATCTGAATTGAGTTTAAATCCTGATAGAGCTGACGTAATTATACCAGCAACTAAAATTTATTTATCCGCAATGAAATGGAGTGGAGCAAGAAAAGTATATGTTCCAAAAATTGGTTTGGCAGACGGCATTATAAAAAGCTTACATCATAATAAACTATAAACTAGTTTTTCTAAACCAACACTAAAAGCATTAATAGTTTGTCTGGTCGAGCGCAGTCTAGACCTAACTATTACCAAACCTTAACACAAAATAACCTCTCGACTCCGCTCTAGGAGACATTGGAATAATTTAATAAAAAATCAGTTTGAAATAAATTATGTGTTAGACTTCACATAACGAGTAATTAAATCGTCAAATTCTTGTTGATGACCTCCAAAGTTTGTTTCGATCTCTAAATAATAGACATCATCGATTTTATCTGACAATCTTACAAAATCCTTTTCAGTAGTTAACATAATTTTTTGTTCAGAATTTAATGCATCAAAAGTTGATTGTATCGTTGTAATGTCTTTGTCTGAAAACTGATGATGATCAGAAAACTTAAGATGTTTAAAAGTACAGTTTAGACTAGATAAATGTGCTTTTAGTGGCTTCGGATTTGCGATTCCAGTTACCAACAACACATGGTAATTAGCCAATTCAGAAGCTTGTATCGACAGCTTGTTGTTCGACTTTAACAAGGCTGAATAAACAATAGAAGAAAACAAAATAGGACCTTTAAAATACCTTTTAATAAGATATTGTAAATCTTTTTTCTCTTGCGCATCAATAGTTAAAGGACACTTGGTAACCACAACAACGTCTGCTCTTCTGGCTCCAGTTCTTGGCTCTCGTAAATTGCCTGTTGGCAATACAAAATCTTTGGAAAACAAATCGTTGTAACTGGTTAATAGCACATAAAATCCGGCAGTTACTTTACGGTGCTGAAAAGCATCATCTAGTAAAACAACCTCTGTGTTATTTAATTGCTGAATTCCGTGAACTCGATTCTCATCAACCCCAACAGTAATATCTTTATATTTCTTAGAAAATTGCAAAGGTTCATCACCCACATCTTCTGCATGCTTTGTTTCATCAACCAATAAAAACCCCTTGGTTTTACGTCCATAACCTCTACTTAAGACACCAATTTTATAATCAGCTTTTAATAAATTAATTAGATATTCAATTTGTGGAGTTTTACCTGTTCCGCCAACAGACAAGTTTCCAACAGCAATTACTGGTTTTTTAAATTGGGTTGTTTTAAAAATTCCAAGTTCAAAGAAATGGTTACGAAGCGTTGTAACTATTGCGTAAATCAAGGAAAAAGGAAAAGCTAAAAAACGTATAAATTTCATTGGCACTAAAGTAATTAAAAATCTTAACTTTGGGTTTCGTAATAATTTTCTTTTTTGAAAGAACATTGAACAAATTTACATGAAATGAAGATACAAAATGTAATCAATTATTTAGAAGAATTGGCACCGCTTTCTTATGCAGAAACCTTTGATAACGTAGGTTTACTTATTGGTGATACTCAAACTAATGTTACAGGTATTTTAGTAACTTTAGACAGCTTAGAGACAACCGTAGATGAGGCTATTGCAAAAAAATGTAATTTAATTGTAAGTTTTCATCCTATAATTTTTAGTGGACTTAAGAAAATAAATGGAAATTCTTATGTAGAAAGAGTGGTTCTAAAGGCTATAAAAAATAATATTGCTATCTATGCGATGCACACCGCTTTAGACAATATTAAAAAAGGGGTTAGTGGTAAAATCTGTGAGGTGTTAAAATTAAAAAACACAGAAATACTAATTCCAAAAACAAATTTAAAGACTAAAGAAACTATTGGAATGGGAATGATTGGTGAATTAGAATCGGCAATGAGTGAAAAAGATTTTATTCAATATCTTAAAAAAACGATGAAAACAGACTGTGTTCGTCACTCAGAATTCCTAGAAAAAACGATAAAAAAAGTTGCAGTTTTAGGTGGTTCTGGAAGTTTTGCTATCGAAAATGCAATCAATTTAAAAGCAGATGCTTATGTGAGTGCAGATTTTAAATACCACGATTTTTTTAAAGCAGAAAAACAAATTTTGTTGACAGACATCGGGCATTATGAAAGTGAACAGTTCACAAAAAATCTTTTAGTTGAGTATCTTACAAAAAAATTCACTAATTTTGCAGTCATTTTATCAGAAAAAAGTACAAACCCAATTTATTACAGTTAAAACATGGCAAAGAAGAAAGAGGTTACGGTAGAGGAAAAGTTAAGAGCTTTATACGACTTACAATTGATCGATTCTAGAATTGATGAAATTAATAATGTTAGTGGAGAATTACCTTTAGAGGTTGAAGATTTAGAAGATGAAATTGCAGGTTTAAATACTAGACTTTCAAATTTTGCAGAAGACGTAGCAAACTTAGAAACAGACATCAATAATAAAAAAATATTGATTGAAGAATCTAAGGCATTGATGAAAAAATACGACGAGCAGCAAAAGAAAGTTAGAAATAATAGAGAGTTTGACTCAATCACCAAAGAAATAGAATATCAAGAATTAGAAATTCAATTGGCTGAAAAAAGAATTGGAGAGTATACTGTGAAAATTGAGCAAAAAAATGAAATCATAAATGCTACTAATGAAAAATTAGCAAAGCAAGATGAGCATTTAAAACATAAAAAAGCTGAGTTAGCCGGTATCTTAAAAGAAACGGAAAAAGAACAAAAAATGCTAGTTAAAAAATCTGCAGAATTTTCTGAAGCAATTGACGAGCATTTACTGGGAGCATACAAAAGAATTAGAAGTAAAGTAAAAAACGGATTGGCTGTAGTATCTATCGAAAGAGGAGCTTCTGGTGGTTCTTTCTTTACAATTCCACCACAAGTACAAGTAGAAATTGCTACGCGCAAAAAAATTACTATTGATGAATATAGTGGTAGAATTTTAGTGGATGCTGATTTAGCAAGAGAAGAAAAAGAAAAGATTGATGGCTTAATGGCTTAAGAAGTATTAATCTTTATAACATAAAAAAAACTCGGAGAAAATCTCCGAGTTTTTTTATGCTTACTTATTTAAGGCATTATTCTATATTCTTAATGTAGTCTAGCTTCTGTTTCCAAATAACTAACTCTTCTTTAAAGGCATTAATATTTGTTCTAACATTTACCAATAAAGGATTGTCGTCTTTTGCATTAGAAAAGAAACTCAAATTGTTTTCTAATTGCTGTATTTCTTTATGAATTCCATCTATCTTTTTTCTAACAAAGAGTTGCTCAGAATTTAATTTATGTTCATTTCCTTCAGCCATTAAACCTGCTACTAAATTTTTATATTTTAACATTGTAATTTCATCTTTGGTTAAAGACAAACCTTCCAATAACGCATCTATTCTCTTATAAAATTTAGATTCTAAATGACGTACACTTTTTGGTGTTTCTCCATAAGCTTTCCATTTTTTGATGCATTCATTTATTTCATCTAACGTAGCATCCTCTATTTTTTTCACTTCTTCTAAATAAGCCTTTTTCTCTTCAATAAAAGCCTTCTCCTCTTCATTTAAGGTGTTCTGTTTGTTATGCAATCTGTCAAAATAATGATTACAAGCGGCCTTAAAGCGTTTCCAAATAGCGTCAGAAAATTTTCTAGGAACATGTCCAATTTTTTTCCAATCTGATTGAATTTTCTTCATTGTATTGGTAGCATTTTCCCAATCATCGCTATCTTTAATAGATTCTGCTAATTCTATAAGCGCATTTTTCTTATCTAAATTATCTTGCTGAATACTTTTTTCTTGCTTATAAAAGGTGTTTTTTGCAGTATTAAACTTCTTAGTTGCTTGTTTAAATTTTTGCCAAACCGCTTCACTTCTATTGTAAGGTAATTTACCTGCATCAAAATATTGTTTTCTCAACGCTTCAATATCATTAATACTTTTTTGCCAATCGCTATGCTTGTTGTTTTTAGAAGTATCGTATTGAGCTATTAATGAAATGATCGCTAGTTTTTTCTCAATAATCTCTTCATACTGAGATTTCATTTCTCTAAAATAATCGTGCCTTTTATCGTGGATTTTTTTACTTGCAGCGCTAAATTTCTGCCAAACCTCTTCTCTATGCTCCTGAGAAACAGGCCCTACATCTTCCTTCCAAGCTTTGTGATATTGTTGTAATTCTTTAAAAGCATCATTTACATTCTCTAATTCTGTCAATGCTTCTACTTTCTCAATTAATTGTAATTTTTCTTCTAAATTATTCTTAAAATCTAAGTCTCTAAAATCATTACTCATGTGTAATAAATCGTAAAAACGCTCTACATGATGATGGTAATTTCTCCAAGTATCATTGTATTTATTTCTAGGAACTGCGCCAATTTCTCTCCAACTTGTTTGTATAACTTTAAAGTTTTTATACATCGTTTTTGGATCTGCATTTTCAATCAATTCTTTTAATTGCGCAATTGCAACATGGCGTTTTTCTAAATTGTTTTTTAACTGTGCATCTAAATCAGCATAATATGCATCACGTTTCTTTTTATAATCAGACAATAAAGAATTGTATGTTGCCTTTACAGGACTCGCATACTGAAAATCGATTGAATTACCGCCTTCGGCTAAAAATGCTGCTTTCTTCTCGGTTAATAAAGCACCAAACTTTGCGTTAAAAGCATTTTTTATAGCGTCTGTATTTTTCTTTAATTGTTGTACTGGAAAATCTTTTATCAATTTCTCTAACTCTTCAGCCAATGCTTCTAATTCCATGTTTTCATAATCCAACATCGGAATTGTGTTTTTTTCTTCGTCTTTTTCTGCCTCTTCTGCTACTTTTTCCTCAATCTCCTCTACCGCTTTATCCGTTGCAGCTTTTTCTTCTTCTACTTCCTTTGTCTCATCTACAACAGCAACCTTTTCTTCCACTTTTTCAGCTTCAGGAGTTTCAATTGGCGTTACTTCATTTTCTGCTGGAGTTTGATTGATTTGATCTTCTGTATTTTCTTGATTTTCTTCTAACATCTTATAATGTTTAAGGTTCCTATAATAATGCTTAAATATAGGGATGTATTACAAATTGACAAAAAAACTTCGCTTTTAATAACAAAAATTTAGCGATTCCAAATTCGCCAAGATTCCTCAGCCTGAAGCTGCAACATCTCTAATCCATTTTTAATATTTGCGCCTTTCTCTTTTCCTTTTTTCAAAAAAGTAGATTTAGACGGATTGTAAATTAAATCGAATAATAAATGCTTTGATGTAATAAATTGATATGGAATTTCTGGACATAAAGCTGTTTCAGGAAAAGTTCCTAATGGTGTACAATTGATAATAATTGTATGTGTAGCAATTATTTCTTCGGATAATTCTGTATAAGAAATTTCATTTTCTTCGGATGGATCTCTAGAAACAAATTGAAATTCGATTTGTAGCTTTTTTAATGCGTATGCAATTGCTTTTGATGCACCACCAGTTCCTAAAATTAATGCTTTTGTGTGATGCTTTTCTAACAATGGTTTTATGGAGTTTAGAAATCCAAAAACATCGGTATTAAATCCTTTAAGTTTTCCGTTTTCTAAAAACTTAATGGTGTTTACAGCTCCAATTTCATTCGCTTCTGTATCTATTTCATCTAAAAACGGAATTACTTCTTCTTTATAAGGAATGGTCACATTCATTCCTGATAAATTTATTGCTTGATTTATCAATTTTGGAAATCTCTGAATTGATTCAATATCAAAGTTCTGATATTGATGATTTTCTAATTCTAACTCAGCAAATTTCTCCTTGAAATATCCGCTAGAAAAAGAATACGAAATATTTCTTCCTATCAATCCAAATAGCTGATGGTTATGTTGCTTTTTTCTGTCTATCATAATAATCAATTCCTAAAATTAATGCAATGCCAATAATACTATAAAAAATGGCGAACCAAGTTTCTGAATTAGAGAAATCTGGTAAAAACCGTTCATAATTCTGAATGATTCTATTTCCTTTTCCATCTACTAAAAACTCACTCTTTTCTTGAGAAAAAACAGCGCGCTTCCATGGCCAAACAATTCCTAAAGAACCCGCTATAAAACCAATAATTAGAGCGTTTACAGTTTGATGCCAACGTTTTAAAACATACCCCAATACATGAGAAATTGAAACCAAACCAAAAGCAGAACCTGCTGTGAAAACAGCTATAATTTTTAAGTGTCGCATGTTCTCAGGAACATCCAACACATCAAAATTTCCAGATAACAACCCTGTAATAATTGTTAGTAATCCGTTTACAGAATCAATTAACAACAACACATAATTGCCTAATAAAATTAAAATAAAAGAACCTGATAAACCTGGTAAAGTCATTCCAGAAACACCAATAATTCCACAGAAAAAGACAAACCATAAATTGTCATTTTCTTGAGCTGGTGTCATAAAACTAATTCCAACGCCAACCGAAATCCCAATAATAAAAGACAACGTGTTTTTAAAATTCCAATCGCCAAAATCTTTGTAAATATAAAATACAGAACCGATAATCATTCCGAAAAACCAACTCCAAACATACAATTCGTAGTGTTCTAATAGGAAATCTAACACTAGAGAAATACTGAAATAACTAAACATACTTCCACCCATTACTAAGAGCAAGAATTGTCCGTTTACATATTGATAAAAACTTTTAAAACGTCCATTTACTAAAAGTTTAAATGCTTTTAAATTGACCTTTTGAAATGAATAAATGAGCTCTTCATAAAAACTCAACACAAAAGAAACTGTACCGCCAGAAACACCAGGCACTTTATTGGCAGCGCCCATTGCCAATCCTTTTAAGAAAAGATAGATTTTCTGTAAAAAGGTACGCTCTAATTTCATTTTTAATCTTTCTTAACCGCTAATTTCTCTAAAAGTAAAATCAATCCAAAACCAACAATTGCTAAACCAATTGCGTATAATAATTGATTGTCTTCAAAATGAAAAGGAGAAACACTTTGCTGATTTAATGGCACTTCAATTCCGTGAGAATTTGTACGCCAAGTCAAGGTTTCTTTCCAAGGCCAAATTTTATTTAAAGAACCAATTATAAATCCTGTTAAAATTGCCAACGTGTAATTTTTAAAATTAGTAAACAACCATTTTAAAATTCTAGAAAATGTTAACAAACCAACAATTGCCCCTGCTCCAACGATTGCTATTGATGTAAAATCTCTATTATTTACAGCTGCTAAAACGGGTTTGTATGCGCCTAATAAAACTAAAATAAATGCTCCAGAAATACCTGGTAAAATCATGGCGCAAATTGCCAAAGTTGCGGCTAAAAATAAAAATAACGGAGAAGAATTTTCTGTCACTAACGGATTTAACGTTGTAATATAATATGCTAATCCTGCGCCAGCAATTAATAAAATTACGGTTAAAACTTTCCATTTTGTAATTTGTTTGGCAATGTAAATTACACTTGCCAACACCAAACCAAAAAAGAAAGACCATAACAAAATCGGTTCGTTTTCTAACATCCATTTAATGGCTTTTGCCAATGAAACAATACTCACAAAAATTCCGACAAACAATGCCAATAAAAAAGAACCATTCACTTGTTTCCAAGCAGCTTTAATTCCGTCTGATTTTAATGTTTTTAGCAAGCTAAAATTTACATTACTAATTGAAGTAAGTAATTCTTCATAAATTCCAGAAATAAAGGCGATCGTTCCGCCAGAAACTCCGGGCACAACATCTGCTGCTCCCATTGCTACCCCTTTTAAACCGATTACTACAAAATCTTTAATTGTTCTAGACATTTGATTCTTTTTGGTAAAACGAAGATACAGGAAATTGTGATAAATTATATTTTTACTTAGAAAACATTTGACGAATTGTTAAACAAAAATATGCGCATAAAAAAACCGAGTTCAGAACTCGGGTTATTTTAGCTTTTTTAGCACAACATTATTCTGTTGCTTTAAGGTAATGCTGAATAATCTTTTGCACTTTCTCGTTATCAAATACAACGGGATATAATTCTTGCATAATTGATCTGTAATCTGCATCAATTGCCAACGCATTTTTTAAGTGAATCAATCCATTTTTTTCATCAGAAGTTAATAAAAATAATCCACATAAACGATATTCAATTTCCGCAAATTCTCTATAGGTATTTTTTGCTTTGACCATTATTTGCAAAGCTTCTTCAAAATTACCAATAAATAGCAATACATCTGCCAACCCTACAAAAACTTCTAAAGAAGCATCTTCTAACTCTAAGCTTTTATAGTAAGCTTTTACCGCTTCTTCGTAAAAGTTTAATTGTATATTGATTGTTGCATATTTTTGCCAATAAAAAACGTTAGAATCGTCTATATTTAATGCTTTAGAAATGTAATACTGTGCTTTTTCGAACTCTTTTTCTTCTAAGTACAACTCTGTTAATAAAAGCCAAGCTTTGTCTAACAAAGGGTCTTCATGAACCGCTTTTTTATAATATTTTACCGCCGTATTTAAATCGCCTAACTTCTGATAACATTCGCCAGTTCTTATATATACAAATGCCGTAGGATCATCTAACTCTAAAGTAATTAAGTAATTTTGAATGGCTTCTTCATACCTTTCTAATTCTTCTAAAGTTTTTGCTTTTTCTAAATATCCACCGATAAAAGACTCATCAATCAATACTGCATAATCAAAAGCACGTAAGGCTTCTTTAAAACGGTTTAACACAAAAAACTGTCTTCCTAATTGATGCCACGCAATTTCGCAATAGGGATTGTTTTCTATAAAATTATTTAAATACACAATAGCCTCTTCATGATTGTTTTCCATATCAAAACAATACATAACATTGTATAGAGAAGAATAATCTTCAAAATCTATTGCAATACAATTGGCAAAATTAAGTCGTGCATTTACAAAATCATCAATATATAAATACTCCATACCCAGCATCGACCATATATCTGCAGGGTCTTCTGTTGTTGATAAAATTTGATTTAAAATTTCTATCGCTTCTTTATGTTTGTCTTTTTTTGATAAAATAATAGCTTTCTGAATAAGCAATTCTTCATTATTTGGCGCAACAGCTTCAATTTCGTTTATCAAGGAAGCTGCCTTTTGCAGTTTGTCTTCGAAAATTAAGAGCTCTACTTTTAGTAATTTTAACAACACAGAAGTGGGATGCTGTTCTAAACCTAACTGAACGGCTTTGTTGGCTAAAGAATGTTTACCGTTGTCTAAATAATGCTGAATTATCTCTTCAAACTCAACAGAATCAAAGAAATACACACTATTTGTTTTCAACATAGATTCGAACTTTGAAAGTGACATAGGCTTTAAATTTTATCATGAAAACTAAAAATGACTATTCATTTCTAAATCCTCATTCGATTAAACATGCAGTAATAAATATCAAAAGAAACTGAAGTTATTACATAATTAAAAGTACTACAAGTCTTAGAATCGTTTCAAAAAATCTGGTTTACTTTTCAACAAAATAATTAACAAAAAAGCAAAGTGTTTCAAATGCGATTCATTTTAATTTTGCGAATCCTTTTATTTACACTAATTTTGCTAAACATTAACTATCAGTTTTACTGATTTATTCCAACAGATAATTGGATATTTTTCTTATGAGCTCGAAGGTATTATTAAACTCGAAAGAAATTGACATCATCCTACATCGACTAGCTTGTCAGCTTATCGAAAACCACAACGATTTTTCTAACACAGTACTTATTGGCTTACAACCTAGAGGTAGTTATTTGGCAAACCGTCTTAAAGATATTTTAATTCACGAGTATCAAATAAAAGATTTGAATGTAGGTTTATTAGACATTACTTTTTATAGAGATGATTTTAGAAGAAGAGATGCTCCGATTGATGCAAGTAGCACAGAAATTAACTTTTTAATTGAAGACAAAAACGTTGTTTTAATTGATGATGTGTTGTTTTCTGGAAGAAGTATAAGAGCAGGTTTGTCTGCAATTAATGATTTTGGAAGACCTAATTTAGTAGAGTTATTAGTATTGATTGATAGACGTTTTAGCAGACATTTACCTATACAACCTAATTACAGAGGTAGACAAGTTGATGCGATCAATCAAGAAAAGGTAAAAGTTTGTTGGAAAGAAACTCACAAAAAAGATGTCGTTTATTTAGAACACAATTCATAAGATGAAACAATTAAGCGTAAACCATTTATTAGGCATAAAATATCTAAACAAAAACGATATTGATCTTATTTTTGAAACCGCAGATCATTTTAAAGAGGTTATAAACAGGCCCATTAAAAAAGTTCCGTCTTTAAGAGATATTACCATTGCTAACTTATTTTTTGAAAACTCTACCCGAACTAAATTGTCTTTTGAACTTGCTGAAAAAAGACTGTCAGCAGATATTATCAACTTCTCTGCAAGTCAATCTTCTGTAAAAAAAGGAGAAACTTTAATTGACACCGTAAACAATATTTTAGCAATGAAAGTTGATATCGTTGTAATGCGGCATCCAAATGTTGGCGCTGGTGTTTTCTTATCTAAGCATGTCGATGCAAAAATTATAAATGCAGGAGATGGCACACACGAACATCCAACACAAGCACTATTAGATTCGTATTCAATCAGAGAAAAACTAGGATCTGTAAAAGGGAAAAAAGTTTTAATTGTTGGCGATATTTTACACTCAAGAGTTGCTTTGTCCAATATTTTTGCACTGCAATTACAAGGTGCAGAAGTTAAAGTTTGCGGACCAACAACATTAATTCCGAAATACATTACAAGCCTGGGGGTTACGGTAGAAACTAACTTAAAGAAAGCCCTAGCATGGTGTGATGTTGCCAACGTTTTACGTGTACAACATGAAAGAATGGATGTAAAATACTTCCCTTCTACAAGAGAATATACACAACTATTCGGAATCAATCAACAAGTGCTTGATAGCTTAGATAAAAAAATTGTCATTATGCATCCAGGGCCAATAAACAGAGGTGTTGAGATTACAAGTGATGTTGCAGACTCTGAAAACTCGATCATCTTAAATCAAGTAGAAAATGGTGTAGCTGTAAGAATGGCAGTTGTTTATTTACTAGCGCAACAAATTAAAAGATAGTTCGCTTTATTAACCCTTTGCAAATGAAAATTTATCAAAAAGATACCTACACACTGATAACACCTACCGAAAATTCGTTTGACGCTTTTATTGCTGAATTCAAAGAAGAAAACGATTTGCTTTATAAAAACCATACGGTAATAGAACTTTCTGATAACCTTAACAGTTCAGAAAGTGATTTGTCTTTATTTTTGAATGTTGCTAAAAAGTACAAAGCAAAAAGCTTTTCTTTTATTATTATTTGTGATGCAGTGAACATGGATGAAATTTCAGAGGAAATTAATGTAGTTCCTACATTGCTTGAAGCAGAAGACATGTTAGAAATGGAAGCAATAGAAAGAGACTTGGGTTTTTAACAAAACTTTTTTACCTATTTAACAATCGTATCGAATGGTTAAAAAATTATTTTTAATTTTATTTTTGGGTTTTTCTACATTAGTGGTTTCACAAAAATCACTACAAGATTTAACCACAGCACCCAATCCGTTTAGCACCACAACCAACATACATTTTACTTCAAAAATAAACCAGTCTGTGCTTTTAAGTATAAAAAATGTATTAGGGAAAACCGTTTATTCAAAAAAAATAAATGCTAAAACTGGCCTAAATAAAACTGTTTTTAAGAGGGCAACCATACAATCTGGCCTGTATATTTATGCAATCAGAAGCAACAATGAAATCATCTCTAAACGCCTTGTTATTAAATGAGTTTACAATTAACTATTTTAGGTTGTCATTCTGCAACACCACGTGCAAACGCACATCCTACATCTCAATATTTAGAAATAAATAACCGTCATTTTTTAATTGATTGTGGCGAAGGAACGCAACGCCAAATGCGAAAATACAAAGTGAGTTTTGCTAAGATTAATCATATTTTTATTTCTCATTTACACGGCGATCATTTCTTTGGATTAATTGGTTTAATTGCTACATTCGGAATTTTAAACCGAGAAAAAGAGCTACATGTTTTTGGCCCAAAAGGAATTAAAGAGGTCACCAAATTGCAATTAAAAGTGTCTAAATCGTATGTGAAATTTGACCTTATTTTTCATGAATTAACTTCAAAAAAAAGTGAACTTATTTTTGAAGATGATAAAGTGTCTGTAACAACAATTCCTTTATCTCACAGAGTGTACACCAATGGTTTCTTATTCCAAGAAAAAGAAAGTACAAAAAGGCTACACATCGAAAATGTGCAACAATATCCAGAAATTCAAACTTGCGATTATCACAATATAAAAGCAGGGAAAGATGTTGTGCTTGAAAATGGGGAAATTATTAAAAACGAAGAATTAACATTGCCGGCTTCAAAACCAAAGAGTTTTGCATTCTGCAGTGATACGTGTTATAAAGAAGATATTGTTCCTATTATAAAGAATGTAGATGTATTGTATCATGAAGCTACATTTTTATCAGATAGAGAAGATTTAGCAAAAAAAACAAAACATGCAACTGCGCTACAAGCAGCACAAATAGCAAAACTAGCCGCTGTAAATCAGCTGATTATCGGTCACTACTCGAGTCGTTATAAAAATATTGAATTGTTTAGGAAAGAAGCAGCACAAGTTTTTTCGAATGTTATTTTAGCAGAAGCGGGAAAAAAGATAACAGTCTAATACTGGTTAATACTTAGTAGTACCAACGTGCAAGCAACCTCTGTTTCGATTCCATTTTCTTTTAATAAACTCTCGAATTCCAGATTTTCTGTTCCTGGGTTAAAAATAACACGTCTTGGTTGCAACTTTAACACATAACTAAAATAGGCTTTTTGTCTGTTTGGATTTAGATATAAAGTTACAGTATCTACGTCAGAAAAAAGGACTTTTTCGGTCTCAATGGCTACGTCTACAACAGTTCCTTTTTTTGCGCCAATTGCAAATACTTCGATAGAATTAGCCCTTAATTTTTGAACGGCTTTATTTGAATAACGCTCAATATTTAATGAAGCCCCAAGCACTAAAGTTGTTTTTTTCATGTTCTTGCTATTGTAATTAAGTGTAATTCATGACAAATATACAGGTAGTATTTATATAAAAAACCGAAGTAATTTGTACTGAATTCACTTCGGTTTATTAAGACTAATATCAGCAATAAATTACCAGCGCAACACTACAGAACCCCAAGTAAATCCGCTTCCAAAAGCAGCTAACACAACAACATCGTTGTCTTTTATTTTACCTAATTCCCATGCTTCGGTCAAAGCAATAATTACTGAAGCTGCCGTTGTATTACCATACTTCATGATGTTATTAAAAACCTGATTGTCTGATAATTGAAACTTTTTTTGAATGAATTGTGCAATCCGCAAATTTGCTTGATGCGGAATTAACATATCAATATCTTCTTTCTTTAAATTGTTTTTTTCTAGACCTTCAACAATGGCTTCAGAAAAACGTCCTACTGCATGTTTAAAAACAAATTGTCCGTTCATGTAAGGATAATAAGAAATATCATCTGGATCATTCGCTTCCATGATTTCTGGAACCCAACGTGATGTAGACGGACCAATTAATGCCAATTCTTTAGCATGTTTCCCTTCAGAATGCAAATGAGAAGACAAAATTCCTTTGCCTTTTTCTTCGGTTCTAGATAAAATGGCTGCTCCAGCTCCATCCCCAAAAACAACAGAAACATTTCTTCCTCTAGTAGATTTTTCTAAACCTCCAGAATGGTTTTCAGAACCAATTACTAAAATGTTTTTATACATTCCAGTTTTGATAAATTGATCTGCAACAGACATGGCATAAATAAACCCAGAACATTGATTGCGCACATCTAACGCGCCAATAGTTGGCATTTCTAATAAATCTTGAATTTGAACTCCGCCACCAGGAAAATACATGTCTGGACTTAAGGTTGCGAATACAATAAAATCGATATCGTCTTTTGTAAAACCGGCACGTTCAATGGCAATTTTTGCAGCTTTTGCTCCCATTACAGCAGTTGTATCGCCCGTTTTTGGATCAATCCATCTTCTTTCTTTGATTCCTGTTCTTTCTTGAATCCATTCGTCACTAGTTTCCATGAACGCTGTCAAGTCATTATTGGTAACCATATTTTCTGGAACATAATAACCTAAACCTGTTATTTTTGAATTATACATCGTTTTTCTGTATTATTTTATTGAACTACAAATTTAGTGTTTTAAATTTATTTTTTTATGCATATCTTTACAAGGTTCGTGGTTTACAAAAATTACAAACAACGATAACCAAACTAAGAAGAGCGCCAATAATTTTATTGGCGTTTTTTATGTCAGTTTGTCACAAATTCTCTTTTGGTATTTTTTTTGACTGTTAGTATTCAAAATAAACAAATTGTTATTTGCAGTTGTCCTTTTGAGCGGAATGAAATGAAGTCGGAAAAACCCATTGATGTTTTTAGATTTCTCCATAAAGTCGAAATGACAAAAATTAAATAACAGCAACAAAAATAAAACACTTATAAAATGGCAAAAGGAAATATCAATGTATCGGTAGAAAACATTTTTCCGTTAATTAAAAAATTCTTGTATTCTGATCACGAAATATTCTTACGTGAATTAATTTCTAACGGAACAGACGCAACAACAAAATTAAAGCACTTAATTGCAATTGGCGAAGCAAAAGTAGAATTAGGCGACGCTAAGATTGAAATTAGTATTGACAAAGACAACAAAACCATTTCTATTAAAGACAATGGTTTAGGAATGACTGGTGATGAAGTTGAAAAATACATCAATCAAATTGCTTTTTCTGGTGCAGAAGAGTTTTTAGAAAAATACAAAGATGACAAAAATGATACAGGCGTTATTGGTCACTTCGGATTAGGTTTTTATTCTGCTTTTATGGTTGCTCATAAGGTAGATATTATTACAAAATCTTTTAAGGATGAAAACGCAGTAAAATGGTCTTGTGATGGATCTCCACAATACAGCTTAGAGCCACATGATAAAACAGAAAGAGGAACTGAGATTGTTTTACACATTGCAGAAGATTCTTTAGACTTTTTAGAAGAATCTAAAATTTCTGGCTTATTAACCAAGTACAATCGTTTTAATCAAATTCCGATCAAGTTTGGTACTAAACAAGTAAACGACCCAGATTTTACGCCAAAAACTACCAAAGACAAAGACGGTAAAGAAACTACTGAGCCACACAAACAAATCGATGTAGACAACATCATCAACAATGTAAATCCGGCTTGGACTAAAAAACCAGCAGATTTAGAAGATGAAGATTATAAAAATTTCTACAGAGAATTGTATCCAATGCAATTTGAAGAGTCTTTATTTCACATCCATTTAAATGTTGATTACCCGTTTAACTTAACCGGAATCTTATACTTCCCAAAGTTAAGTCCGAATATGGACATGCAAAAAGACAAAATTCAACTGTACCAGAATCAAGTTTTTGTGACGGATAACGTAGAAGGAATTGTACCCGATTTCTTACAGATGTTAAAAGGTGTCATCGATTCTCCAGACATTCCATTAAACGTTTCTAGATCTGGCTTACAAGCAGACGGAGCTGTTAAGAAAATCTCTGGATACATCACCAAGAAAGTAGCTGACAAATTAAATTCTCTATACAAAAATAATCGTGAAGATTTTGAACAAAAATGGAACGATATTAAAGTGATTATTGAATACGGTATGTTATCTGACGATAAGTTTTTTGACAAAGCTAAAAACTTTGCGTTGTACCCAAGTGTAGACGATACTTTTTTCAATTTAGAAGAATTAAAAGAAAAAACCAAAGATGCGCAAACAGATAAAGATGGAAATCAGATTATTTTGTATGCATCACACAAAGAAGCGCAACACAGCTATATACAAGATGCAAAAGCAAAAGGATATGAAGTGTTGTTATTAGATTCTCCTATTGTTGGTCACTTAATTCAGAAGTTAGAAACGAGCAATGAAAAGTTAAAATTTACACGTGTAGATGCTGATCATATTGATAATTTAATCAAAAAAGATGATGCGGTAATTTCTAAATTATCTGACGAAGAAAAAGAAACGTTAAAACCAATTATTGAAGCTGCTGTACCAAAAGAAACGTACACTGTACAATTAGAAGCAATGGATTCTTCTGCGTCTCCGTTTATAATTACAGTTCCAGAATTTATGCGTAGAATGAAAGAAATGAGCGCAACTGGTGGCGGAATGATGGGTATGGGAAATATGCCAGATATGTACAACTTGGTTGTCAATACAAACCACGAGTTGGTTGGACAAATTCTAAATACCAAAACGGCAAAAAAACAAGAGCGTTTGATCAAACAATCTTTTGATTTGGCAAAACTATCTCAAAATCTCTTGCATGGTGAAGCGTTAACCAACTTTATAAAACGTTCGTACGAATTAATTAAATAAAACGTTCGTACAAGCAAATGTAAAAGGTCTTTACAAAAAACGAAAACCGCTCTATTTTCATAGAGCGGTTTTCTCTTTTAAGAGGGTTATGTCAGTGCGATCGGAGTTGAAACGAAATACATAAAAGAGGTATTACAAGCAAAAGCAAAGTAATCTTTTTGTAATTAATAAGCATATTTCATTGCATATACAGTAACAAAATCACATAAAAAAAGCCCTTGAAAATTCAAGAGCTGAAGCAGTAGTAGACATGCACTGTTATTATTCTAATCTCTTTAAACTCAAATCAGGCTGGTATTCTAACAAAAACAATCCGTTGTTTTGAGAAATACCAAAAGGCTTTTTCTCTAGCTTAAACTTGCTCTCTACCCTGTAAGATATACCTTCTTTAAATGTAGCTTCTAAACTTTTACCTGAAGCCAACCTCATAATCACATCATAGGTTACATCAAAACCGCGCGTTGCATAATAAGAGGGCAAGGCTTTATTTCGCGCTAAATATTGCTTGTTAAAAACCCTTGCAGACAAAGCACTTTCATCTACATAAGTAGCTGTTACATAAACAAATTTTAGCTGTGCCAATTTGTTATTGGTTACATTTGTATACTTCTCAAAACCAAATAGTTTTACAGAATAATTTATTTTTTCTTGTGGCGTTTCGTCTTCATTTTCTGGTTCTGGTGGTTCCGGAAAACTAATTAAGCTATTGATGGCATCTGAAGCTACCACATCGTTATCTGTTGCTATAATTACCCAGTTATCAATCAAAGTAGAATCTGGTTGCATCATTTTTAAAAAGCGTTCTTGTGCAATATATCCGTAATTTGGCACGATTTCATGAACTTCATTGACAGCTTCATGTTTCTTTAAAAAGGACGCGATCTCACGAACTTCATTGATAGATGCCGTAGTAGAATCTCCAACTATAATGATGTTTTCATTGGTATACGATTTAGATACAAAAGCTAACAACTTTTCTTTATATAGCTGTTTGTCTGGAGATGTTTTTACAATATTGGTTGCCTTAAAAGAATTTTGAGCTTTCGAATAAATAGGAAAAACCAACGGTGAAGTCACACTTCTTGCTAATAATTTTGTTTCATCTGAATAGATAGAGCCAATGATTACATCTTCATTCTCGAAAGCATTCTCTGCAATCAACTCGTTAATTTTTGTATTTCTATCTTCCGTGTCAAAAACGGTAAAATCTATTTGAACTCCTTGATTTCTTATCGAATCTACAGCCAATTCTGCGCCTAAATAAAAGTCGGTTACAATATTAGGCAGCGCTCTATTTTTAAAAATATCATGAGCCAATAAGGTGTCAAAAACCTTCGCTCTAAAAGGCAGCAATAACGCTACTTTTACAGCCGCATTTTCTGAAATTGTGTCCGTGTAAATTGCATCCAACAGTTCGTCCTTAATGCGCTTTTTTATTTTGATAATTGCTCCTAATTTTAGTCCTTCAGAAAGTTCGGGATTCAACGCTAATAAATCTGCCTGTAGCACGTTATAAAATCTTGTTAGGCTATAAAATGTATCTCCTTTTCGTACGCTATGTAAAAGAAAATCTCTAGTGATGTCTGCTTTTAAACCAGCTACATTCTGAATGGAGTCTTTTTGAATGGTATTTAATGAAATTTCATTTTTAGTAACAGCTACTTTTTGTACATTGAGTATTGTTTTTGTATTCGGAATAACAATCTCGGTATTTGGTTTTGGTCTTCTACCAACCGCTGGATTTAAGCGTAATAAATCTTTGGTCGGAATGTCTAACTTTTTTGCGATTACACGCATCGTTTCTCCTTCTTTTACTTTATAGGTAACAATTTTTTTTTGTTGACCACAAGAAATAGCAACACCCGAAAAAACAAATAAGATTGCTAATAATTTAAAATGCTTCATGTCATTTAATTTTCTGTCTTAGAAATTTTTCCTAAAACAAGAATTCCAATTCATTTAACTCAAAAATATACTAAAAAGTATTATTCCCACTCAATCGTAGCAGGAGGTTTAGAACTGATATCATACACAACTCTATTTACACCTTTTACTTTATTGATAATATCGTTTGATGTTTTTTGCAAAAACTCATACGGTAAATTAACCCAATCGGCAGTCATTCCGTCTGTACTTTCAACGGCTCTTAAAGCAACCACTTTTTCATAAGTTCTTTCATCCCCCATCACACCTACTGAATTTACAGGCAGTAAAATAGCACCAGCTTGCCATACTTTATCATACAAACCGCTGGTTTTTAATCCATTGATAAAAACAGCATCTACTTCTTGTAAAATCGCTACTTTTTCTGGCGTAATATCTCCCAAAATACGAATTGCCAATCCGGGTCCAGGAAAAGGATGTCTTCCTAATAATTCTTTATCAATTCCCAGAGAGGCCCCCACTCTTCGTACCTCATCTTTAAAAATCATACGCAACGGTTCTACAATTTTTAGCTTCATAAAATCTGGCAAACCTCCAACGTTATGATGACTTTTAATGGTCGCAGAAGGACCGCCGTTTACAGAAACAGATTCGATAACATCAGGATAAATAGTTCCTTGTGCTAACCATTTTGCATCAGAAATTTGATTTGCTTCTGCATCAAAAACCTCTATAAACGCGTTGCCAATAGCTTTTCTTTTTGCTTCAGGGTCAGACAAGCCTGCCAAGGCTTTCATAAAACGCCCAGAAGCATCAACGCCTTTTACATTTAACCCCATTCCTTCATATTGTTTTAAAACGTCAGAAAATTCGTTTTTACGAAGCAAGCCATTATTTACAAATATACAATGCAAGTTTGTACCGATGGCTTTGTGCAATAAAACAGCGGCAACAGTAGAATCTACACCTCCAGACAATCCTAAAACCACCTTATCATCTCCTACTTTAGCCTGAATGTCTTTAATTGTACTTTCTGCAAAAGAATCTGGTGTAAACGTTTGTGCAACTCCAGCTATTTTAACTAAAAAATTTTCTAAAAGCTGTTTTCCATCTGTAGAGTGATACACTTCTGGGTGGAATTGAATCGCATAGGTATCTTCTCCTAATATCTTATAAGCTGCGTTTTCTACATCGTGTGTGCTTGCCAAACGCAAACCTCCTGTTGGCAATTCTTTAATGGTGTCTGAATGACTCATCCAAACTTGACTTCCAACAGAGATATTTTCAAAGAAAACCTCCTCTTTTTTCACAAATGATAAGTTAGCACGCCCATACTCTCTTGTATTAGATTGACCAACCAACCCGCCAGAAAAATGTGCTAAATATTGGGCACCGTAACAAACAGCCAATAAAGGTTTTTTTCCTCTAATTTCAGATAAATCTGGGTGTGGAGGATCTTCAGACCTTACAGAAGAAGGGCTTCCTGATAAGATAACTGCTTTAAAATCGCTGCTGTTTTTTGGTGGTTTGTTATACGGATGAATTTCACAATAAATGTTTAATTCTCTCACTCTTCGTGCAATTAATTGTGTGTATTGCGAACCGAAATCTAATATAAGTACGTTGTGTTGTTGCATGTGCAAAAATACTACAAGAATCTCTATTTTTTTACAACTATTTTCATTTTTTTTATTCGTAATAAAATCAAAAGAGTTGTCCTTGTTTTGGAGTTAAAATTGATATACAATAGCATTGATGTTCATCCCAGAACCAACAGATGCAAAAAGAACAATATCTCCTTTATGTACTTCTTGATTTTCTATATGCCCTTTTAATACTAAATCTAATAAGGTAGGAACGGTTGCTACAGAGCTATTTCCATATTTATGGATATTCATGGGCATCACTCCTTCTGGAGCTTGTTGTTTGTACAATCTGTAAAAACGCTTGATGATTGCTTCATCCATTTTTTCGTTAGCTTGATGGATGAATACTTTTTGAACCTCATCAATAGACACGCCACTCTTGTCTAAAGCCGTCTTCATGGCTTGCGGAACATTGTTTAGCGCAAATTCATAAATTTTACGACCATTCATCTTAATGTAGCGAACATCTGGATCCTCATTTTTATCATAAGAGTTTCCAAAGTACAAATAAAATGCTTCATCTTTGGCAAAAGTTTGTGTAGCATGACTTAAAATACCGGAAGACAAATCAGTTGTTTCTTCTACAATACAGGCTCCAGCTCCATCACTAAAAATCATAGTGTCTCTATCGTGTTTATCGACTACTCTAGACAAGGTTTCTGCGCCAATAACCAAAACTTTTTTTGCCATTTTAGCTTTGATAAAAGCTTGTGCTTGAATGACACCTTCTATCCATCCTGGGCAACCAAATAAGATATCATAGGCCACACAATTGGGATTTTGAATTTCTAATTTGTGCTTTACTCTTGTCGCTAAACTAGGTAAAATATCACTCTGAATGGCTGCGCTTTTTACATCCCCAAAATTATGTGCTAAAATAATGTAATCCAATTCTTCTGCATCAATACCAGCATCCTCTATCGCTTTTTGAGCTGCAAAAAAAGCAATGTCAGAAGTTAATAAGTTAGGAGTAGCATACCTTCTTTCTTCAATACCGGTTATCGCCTTAAATTTAGCAATAACAACATCGCTGGGTGCCTCAATTAAAGACCCGTCTTCATTTAAAAATTGATGTTGTAAAAATTTTGCGTTCTCTTGTACAATTGAAGGAATGTAACATCCGGTTCCTGTAATTTTTGAGTTTACCATTGTATTGATTTTCTAAGTAAATTATATGACCTTTAACAAAGTAACAATTTTTTAATGGTAAATTTCAGCACCAAACCAACTTTTATTTCTTTTTATGGAATCTTTAAAATTGGGAGATCTTTTTTATGAAAAACAAATTTTTTCTCCATTAATCTGACCTAATTGTAAAGCTTCATTTTTACCTGTAAGACCGTAGCAATAGAATTAGCCCTGTCTATAATATTTTGAGCAATTTGCCCCTCAAAAGAAGTGTTGATGGTAGTGGTTAAAAACAACAGCCATTTTGTAAAGTGTGCTTTTTTAAATGGAACTTTTTTATTAAAATCTAAGTGTTTTTGCAATACATTATTTTGATACCTATTTGTGTGTAATAAAACATCTTGCCAAAAATCTGTAATGGTATCAATATGGATTTCTAAATGATTTTGCTGTACAATTTCTTCAAAAAAAGGGGCCATTTCAGCATCTGTAGTTAATTTTTCATAAAAGGCTGTAATGATAAAGTGAAGGTCTTCTCTGGTAGCAATCTCTTTTTTCATTACAAATAAGAACGATCAAAGGAGAAAGGCAATAGAGACAGTAAAGAAGCCGTTTTTACAATTTGACCAACCTCTCCCATAAAATAAATTTCAATGGATTCTTTTTGGTTAATTTCGTATTCAGACAAGGTTTGCCTGCAAGCACCACAAGGGCCAACTGGTTGATCTACTTTGGTATTTGATGAACTTGCCGTAATAGCGAGTTGCTTTACTTTGACTCCTGGAAATTCAGATCCAGCTTTCCAGATAGCCACTCTTTCTGCACACATTCCAGATGGATAGGCTGCATTTTCCTGGTTATTCCCTAAGATTACTTGCCCATTTTCTAATAACAACGCAGCACCTACTTTAAATCTTGAATAAGGGGCATATGCTTTTTCACGTGCTTCTACTGCGCGTTGCATTAATATTTGTACCTCAGAAGGCAATTCTAAAAATTCTTCAAAAATAGTTGCAGTCGCTACAACATCAATTTTTCTCATATTAAATGGTAAGTAGTATCGCTACGAAAGTACTAATAATCATAATAAATTTCGCCTAAATCAAATGATAATGAGAAACGCAGTGTATTTTCTAGCGGATGATTGATGTCTGAGGCATTCATTAAATACGATAAATCTAGAGAAAAAGCTTGTGCTTTGAACCCTCCACCCATTGTAAAATATTGTCTATTTCCTTTCATTTCACTTTCATGATAATAACCTGCTCTTACCGCAAATGCATTGTTATATAAATATTCTGCACCCAAGGCATACGTAAACTCTTTAATCTCTTCGTTAAAACCGTCTGGGGCATCTCCAAAAGAAGAAAACATTCCAGATAAAAAACCTTTTTCTCTATCTGAACCGTCTGGTTGTGGAGTTGGTACTAGTAATTTAGTAGTTTCTACATTAATTCCAATTACATTAAAATCGTCTAAGACAAAGTCAAATCCAGCACCTAATTTTAAATTGGTCGGAATAAAATCTTCTTTTCCTGCAACATACGAAACTTTAGGTCCGATGTTTGCAATGTTAAAACCTAAACGATACCTTCCATTAAAATCGCCAAAATTCTCTTCTTCTGACCTGTAATACCCTGAGATATCAACAGCAAAAGAATTGACAGATTCAATATTGGTGTTCTGCACACTTAATTTATAATTAGAATGCAAGTACCGCAAACCAACACCCATCGAAAAAGTTTCACTTAATTTCAATGCATAGGTTCCAGAAAGAGCTAGTTCATTAGGATTTTCTGTTCCAATCGGATTTCCACCAGCATCTGTCAAATCAATTTTACCCAAAGAAAAATATCTAAAATCTACCGCCCAAGCATCATTTTCGCTAATTCGATTGATGTATGAAACACCTCCAATAAATATATCATCTACCAAATTTCGTAACCATGGTGTGTAATTCACTCCAATACTAATCTGGCTAGTATTGAATGCTATTTTAGACGGATTGTGAAATAATGAAAAAGCATCTGAAGAAGTTGCAACTCCAACATCTCCCATACCTCCTGCTCTTGCATCTGGGGTAATTAATAAAAATGGTGCTGCAGTTGTAATTGGATTGGTCTGGCTTTTTACAGTATGCACCATTAAAACACTAAACATTACCGTTGCCAATACATAACTTTTTTTCATTTTTCGTATCATTTTTTCATTTTTTGTAAAAACGCATCTAAAGTATGACTAATTTTTGATACTTCTCTGCAGATTGATTGCTAATTGTTGATTGTACTTTTAGTTTGTAAATATACACTCCTTTTCCTAATGTATTTCCAAAATCATCCATTCCTTTCCAATGAATTGTTCGAGACAAATTACCCGTTGTTTGCACTGTTTGATGGATTGTTTTAACCAATTTACCAGCTACCGTAAACACCTGTATTTGTACCTCTAAAGGCTCATTTGGCTTGTTGTGATTGAACCAAAACTCTGTATAATTTACAAACGGATTTGGATAATTTAATACATTGTCTAACTGTAAACCACTATCGCTTACAACTCTAAAGTTTAACGATGCTTCTGAAGAATTATTATAGGTGTCCCAAACTTTAATTTGAACCGTGTGCAAACCCACTGATAAATCTCTTAAAGGATACACCACTTTTCCTTTTGTAAAATCATTCAATGCGGTTTCGTAATAGTCGTTTAATATAATTGGATTTGCTTGATCTCCATCGATAATGGCTACAATATCATGATCTACAGAAGTAATAGACGTATTGATTCCGCTTTCATCCGCTAGCGAAACGATTAAATTGGGCGTTGTATTTGTGTTGGCTCCGTCTATAAATGATTCATCATTCATAAAAATTGACAATTCCGGACCCACAGTATCGCTGTTGGCATCTGGATTAATTCCGCCCACCACCACATCAAAATTGGCTCCCGATTTATCTTCTTTTTCATTGGAGGCATAAAAACTCAGTTTTCCTTTTCCGTAGGCAATTTTGATATCTTTTGGCACAATAAAATCAAATTTAAAGGTTCCGTTGGTAATGCTCGATTTTCCTCTAAACAATTTACTTTCTCTAGAATCAAAACTCATTTTAATTCCGAAATTATTGTTATCTAATGTCGTTTTTATGATTGGTTTGTCAAAAATAGTAGTAGACAATACGCCGTTAAAATTGGGTAATGGCTGCATCAAATCATCTGTTACAATGCCTTCAAAACTAACTTTAGACAAGGCTTTCAATGTATCTAAAGATTGAGAAACTGCCACACCATTCATTTTGGTAATTTGCACATTGGGTTTGGGAATCGCCAAATGCATGGCAGGATCTCCTAAATAATAAATAAAAAATTTCTGAAAACTAGAAAATCCGTTTTTGGCTTCCATTAAAGAAGCTGCAATAGATTGCGATTGATCATCAAACTGCAATAATATTTTTAACAAGCGTTCGTTAAAATTTTGACCGGTAGAGATAAAAATTTCTCTTGTGGTACTAATTAAACTTGCTGCACCCCCATTTTTATTCCAAAAAACCAATTCCCCAGCGGTGGTTCTCAAGGGATTGTCAAAACGAGAAAACTCGCAAGTAACTGTAATGAACAAAGGCAATGTTTTTGGATTGTTAAAACCTTGTATTTGAGGCACTTCTAAAATACGCTCACTGGCAAAACCATCTTCTCCTCCATGACCAAAGTAATCCAACACCAACGTCCCTTTTTCTATAGCATTTGTCAATGCCAAATTTACTTGTGGATACCTTTCTCCTCCAGAAGATGTTTCTTGCTTAAATGCATCTGCATAAATTTTGTTGATGTTAAATATAGGCTTGTACTTTGTAATAGAATCGGCAATTTTTTCTACACCGGCCTGTAGGTTTTGTTCTCCGCTCGCATCGATATCATCTGCTA
Organism: Polaribacter sp.; assembly: GCA_029238315.1. Taxonomy (GTDB): domain Bacteria; phylum Bacteroidota; class Bacteroidia; order Flavobacteriales; family Flavobacteriaceae; genus Polaribacter. The sequence goes on from JAQWGI010000026.1 coordinate 200,518, forward strand.
ATAAGGTAATGGTATTTCGCCAATCTCCCAAAGCATTGTTGCTGTAATAGCTTAAAATTTTATCAACAACATCGGTAGCTTGTTGCACAGTAGCAACCGGAATTCTACCCGAAGCCACATCAATGGTATCGGTTGTAAAAAGCAATCCTTCATCAGCATCGAGCATCACAAAATAATCATCTGTAACATACGACGTTGCTAGGTTAAAACTCTGTTCAGATTCAAAAACCGGAACGATGTTGGTATTTTGAGTAATTCTATCTTTATAATCGTAAGAACCATCGCCAAAAAAACAAACATAGGTTAGCTTAGAATTGGCATTTGTTTGAGCGTTGTATAGCTTTTTAATAAAATCTCTAATAGCAGTAATATCGGGTGCACCAGAACCAAATTCGTTATAAATCTCTGACAACTGTACTACTTTTGTTGTTAAACCGGAGTTGTTTTGATGGTAATCTGCCAATCTTTGTGCCTGATCAAAGAGCGTTTCATTGGTTATGACAAGGTAATTAATGTCTGTTAAAGCATGTAAATTCTGGTTGTTAATTTCTGAATTGCTTGTGACTGTTGGCGTAAAATAATCTGCATCACTGAGTGCAATGTACTCCTTTAAACTACCGCCAGTTGCACGAAATGTAAAAAGATTATTGCTCGAGGTGTTTGCAATGCGTGTTGGATTGGTAAAATCTGTAACCTCCCAAAGCTGGGAAATATTTTCTGCATTTTCTATTTGATATTTTACAACGCCGCTTGTTTTAAATGCCTCAAAACTTCTAAATGAGAACTGTTTTTGCTTGGCAATGAGCTTTTTTTTACCAACAATCTCTATATAATCTAAATAGGCTTTGGCTGCCGGATTTCCATTATTATTATAACGAATAGAAACCTCTAGATTGCCGTTGGTGGTGTTTAAAGAAGTAGCGTTAAAATTAGGCGTCCCCAATGTTAAAGAACCACTAGTTACAGCTGAAAACGGAATTGAAAAAGCAGGCTGACTGTTTACAGAAACATCCATATTTGAAGACAATGCCGAAATGGCTGCGCCTCTTACTTTTATTTTTAGAGGACTACTTGCATCCAATTCATGAAAGGGAATGTTAAAATTCTGAGTGTTTTTTACACTAAAATCTTCTCCAAACCACTGCGTACCAATCGCAAATAAATTTCTTTCTTCTTTCTCATAAAATACAAAATCATCAAAAACAGCAAGAGTCTTTATCGGAGCAGCTAAATTTTCTGGCTGATTAGCGATTCTCTTACCATTGCGCGCTCCTACCGTTAAAAAATAATACGCATGGTCTGTGTAGCTGTTCTGGCGGTGACTTGCCGTTTCTAAAGTTGGATGTATAGTCCAATCGTGTGGACCTTTTCCATACAACAAAATAAAATCTTCGGAATCAAAAATACCATCCTCTTCTCCAGCAATATATATGGCATTTTCTTGCAAATCATCAACTCTAAAATCGCTGTTTCTCTGAGGCAACATGGCGCCACCATTTCCATAAATCTGTATTTTTTTAGGGTTAAGATCCGAGGTATTAACGCCCATTGTTTCAAGCAGCTTTTTATCAATTTTAAAAACACCTGTTGTATCTATTGAAAACTTATACCAGCTGCCTTTTGCAAGCACAGAATTGCTTGTTTGCGAAAAAATTACCGTGCAAAAACCAAGTAATAGTAGTAAAAGGAATTGTTTTTTTCTCATTGCTTCCTCAAAAGAACGTTCTAAAGTTAACGATATTTTAAATCAATGCAAGAATACTTATAATAAAGCTAAAAAACAATCGTTTATAAAATTGAATAAAAACTAGGGTCATAAAAATGCCAATTAACTTGGTAGAAATGAGAATTATTGTAAATTGCATCGCAATAATTAAAGCCTAATTATCTTTAAATAAGATACATGAAAAACGTATTAAAATTTACATTATTAGTAATTGTAAGCATGTCGCTTACAAACTGTAAAACAGCTACCGATTCTACATCAACTTTAACAGGTTGGAAATTTAACGATCCCTCAAACGGAAACTACCTCAAAGGGAAAGCTTTTAAAGGCACAGAAGCACCTAGAGGAATGGTTGCTATTGAAGGAGGAACTTTTACCATGGGGCAAGTGCAGGATGATGTGATGTCTGATTGGAATACAACGCCAAAAAAAATGCATGTACGTTCTTTTTACATGGATGAAGCGGAAGTGACCAATTCTGAATATGTATTGTACATGCAATATACCAAAAAAGTATATCCGCCAGAAGACCCAAAATATAAAAACATTTACAATGCTGTATTGCCGGACACCTTGGTGTGGAGAAAAAGCTTGGGAAATACAAATTTGCTCTCAGAAAGCTATTTGCGTCACCCTGCATACGCAGACTATCCGGTTGTTGGGGTTAGCTGGCTTCAAGCAACGCAATATTGTAATTGGAGAACCAATGCCGTGAATTTAAAAATTTTAATGGACATGGGAGTTCTCAAAAACATCTGGGAAATGGAGAATATAACCATAGAAGGAGACAATGTTTTTGATACCGATGTATATTTAAACAACCCAAATGCGTTGTTTAATGGAAATCCTGATATCTACAAAAAAGGATTGAAAACTCGAAGAAGATCTGGAGATCCTTCTCCACAAAGTGGAAGCTTTACAGGAAGGCATGTTACTGCGTCTGACGGAATTTTAACCCAAAAATTTCGTTTACCTACTGAGGCAGAATGGGAATATGCTGCGAAATCTATCATAGAATCAAGAGAATACAACAACTTAAAAGGACGTAAAAAATACGCTTGGTCTGGTAAGTACACAAGAAATACTTCGAAAAAGAGCAAAGGAGACCAATTGGCTAATTTTAAACAAGCAAAAGGAGATTACAGTGGTTTGTCTGGTTGGAGCAGCGATGGTTCTGACATTCCGATTGAAATAAAATCCTACCCACCCAATGCTTTTGGTTTGTATGACATGTCTGGAAACGTAGCCGAATGGGTGGCTGATGTGTACAGACCACAAATCAATAACGGTGCGAACGACTTTAATTACTACAGAGGTAATATTTTTACCAAAAAAAGCATCAACAAAGATGGTAAGGTGGTCATCGTAAATAATAATTCTGTACAATACGACACCTTGGCTAACGGAAAAATTATTCCGAAATATTTGCCGGGAAGCATTGCTTATGAGCCGGTAACCAAAGATGAAACGTCTATGAGAAAAAACTATGGTGCTGCAGACAACACCAATGTTGGCGACGGAGATCAAAACTCTTCTCGTTTTTACCAATCAGATGCTACGCAATTTAAAAGTGATCCGGTGATGTACAACGCTCCCAAAGCGCCAAAAACGGAACTCGAAAATGGCATCGAAGTTAAAAAATACGATACTGCTTTTAGAGCCACCTTAATTGGAGATCATACAAGAGTATACAAAGGAGGTTCTTGGAGTGATCGTGCGTACTGGTTAGACCCGTCTCAAAGAAGATATCTGCCAGAATACATGTCTACAAATTATATAGGTTTTAGATGTGTTACCGATAAGGTAGGCCCGATGACGGATACCAACAGAACCGCAAGAAATAAAAAAAGGTAATTTGTATTGCAAAGAAAGAACTACCTCATTGTACAATTGCAATGAGGTTTTTTATATAAAAAAATGAATATCAAGAGCCTATACAAGCATTACATTAAGCATTATTTGGTGGACACTGATTCTAGAAAAATCAGAAAAAACACGATTTATTTTGCCTTAAAGGGCCCTCGTTTTAACGGAAATAAATTTGCAGAAGAGGCCATTGCTAAAGGCGCAATGCTAAGTGTTGTTGACGAAGAAAAATATGCAACCCATGCTCAAATTGTTCTGGTAGACAATGTACTTGAAACGCTACAAGAACTAGCTAAATTTCACAGAACTCAATTAAACATACCCATTCTTGCACTTACAGGCAGTAACGGAAAAACCACCACCAAAGAATTGATTCATGCGGTGTTGCAAACACAGTTTAAAACCACCGCAACAAGCGGCAATTTGAACAATCATATTGGGGTTCCATTAACAGTGCTCTCAATGCTTCCTGAAACTGAAATTGGTATTGTAGAAATGGGTGCCAACCATCACAAAGAAATTGCTTTTTTATGTAGTATTGCACAGCCAGATTTTGGTTACATTACCAACTTCGGAAAAGCACATTTAGAAGGTTTTGGAAGTCTGGAAGGCGTTATTGAAGCAAAATCTGAACTCTACACCCATTTGAAAGAAAGTCAAAAAGCGGTGTTTGTCAATTTAGATGATGCCGTTCAGGTAGAGAAATCAAAAGGAATTGCCACAGTAATTCCGTTAGATGCCACTATTGATTTGATCAGTGCCAATCCAACTGTTCTCGTTAAATTTAAAGACACCCTCATTCAAACCCACCTCATCGGAACATACAATTTTAGTAATATTGCTGCTGCCATTACTGTGGGTACTCATTTCGGAGTCAGTTCTCAAAACATTCAAACAGCACTAGCACACTACGAAGCAACCAACAATCGGTCGCAAGTAATTCACACCAACAGCAACACCATTATTTTAGACGCCTACAATGCCAATCCAACAAGCATGAAAGCAGCCTTAGAAAACTTTAGCACTTTAGAAGTGGCCTATAAAGTTGTAATTCTTGGAGACATGTTTGAGTTAGGAGAAAAAAGCAACGAAGAACACCAATACATCAGCGCACTGTGTGAAGAACTAGGGTTTAAAGAAGTGTATTTAATTGGCCAATTGTTTGCACAAACAAAAACGCACTTTGCAAAATTTAGCACAGTAGCACAACTACAAGCACATTTAAAAACGCACAAAATACAAAACAAGCATGTATTTATCAAAGGCTCTCGCGGCATGGCTTTAGAGGCCCTCTTAGAGACTATAGACTAGTGGTTTTGATGGTACTTTACAAGGTGATCAATAGGGCGTTGAATACAAGCAGTAATGTGTAGTTGGTGTTGCTTTGCCACCGCTTCCAACATCTTTCTAAAATAAAAAGCAATGGAACCAATAAAATAAATAGGCGTACTTGTGGGCTGTTGAAAAGGCAAAATTCGATACTTAAAAAAAGTTTGAAATCCTGTATGGATCATTTTTTGAATGTATGGCTCTTCTTTGCAATCAAACATAAACCTTGCAAAACTTGCCAAATATCGATTTGGATTTTCTTGTCGATACAAGTGAAACTTTACGGTATCGATGTCTAAATTAAATGTTTTTTCAAATTTGGTTGCAATCGATGCGGGCATGGTTTGGTAAAAGTAATCTCTCAGCAGTAGTTTCCCAAAATAATTCCCACTGGCTTCATCCATAATTGCATACCCTAAAGAAGGCGTGTTGGTGGCCAATGTTTTTCCGTCAAAAAAACAACTGTTAGAACCCGTTCCTAAAATAGCCACAATAGCGGGTTTGTTTCCAGAAGCGGCATACACAGCACCTAGCATATCTTCAGAAACAGTAATGATTGCCTTTTTAAAAAAGCGCTGCAACATGGTTTTTAAAATTTGAACCGGAATAGGAGTTCCGCAACCAGCACCATAAAAGTAAATCGCTGTTACCTGATCGCTAACGGCCATCAACTCAGAAATGTCTGCAATTCTTTGTTGGAGTTCAGACTCTGACACTACCGCCGGATTTAAACCTAAAGACTGCACGCTAAAAACTTCTTCTTTCTGAGCGTTGAGCACAATCCAATCTACTTTTGTAGAGCCACCATCTGCAATTACAATCATTTGTTGTTGTTTTTTTATCAAATATATTACAAGTATTCTGCATGGACAAGGCTGTGTTCAATTTGAATCGCATTCGATAAAGAGCTTCAAAAACACCAAGTGTTGCTCCCAACGCTTTTTATAGAGAGCGCTAGAATATTTCTGTCATTTCGAACGTAGCAATGCTAATCCTAGAAATCTAAAATATTCCTGTCATTTCGAGCGCAGCAATGCAAAGCCTTGAAACCTTTAGTACTCCTCCTTTCTCAACCCCAACTGCACTAACTTTTCTGTATACCAGTTTTTATCCGTAAGCCTTCTAAACAACCAAACCCGATACGCTTTATAAACAATAGCTTTATAAAGAATCTGCAATCTGAGTGTTATAAAAAGAGTTAGTCGAATCCTTTTGTGTTTCTTTTTGGTTGCTGTTGGGTTGGCAAACTGTTTGTGAAAACCACGCAAATACGCTGCAGTTTTTTTATTCTCAGTATAGGCTACACTTTTTGGATGGTTAAACACCTCGTTACAAGCCGATAAAAAGCAATTTAGAGGGTAACTTAGCTTATCTAAAGTCTGAACTGCTTCTTTTGCATTTGTTTTTTTAGACAATAAAAACACATCATAGGCATTGCGTAAGGCCATGGTTTTATACTGAAAGCCACTATCGTTAATTTGATTGGCAATAATAGACAGGTTTAATTTATTCGCATAACTCAAAACACGAACTCCGTCTATTACTTGACAACCTTTTGCCACAACATTGTAATTGAACTCTTTTCTATATTGTTCTAACCCCAATATTTCTGAATGGATTTCTACAGCGGCAATTCTATCCGTTTTTACTATTTTTGGATAATGTCTAAATATTTGCAAATATTCTTCTTGATCTTGTTGCTTCTTGTAATTAGCTTTCTTTAAAAGAGCAATAGCTTTAAAAAAATCTTTTTTAGCAAGTAAAACATCAATATCACCTACCATACGCTCACCAACATCCTCATAAAGACCCGCTAATAAGTTTGCAGCTCCTTTTAAAAAAATAGGGGTAATGTGATGCCCTATTAGTATATTATTTAATTCTTTGGCTTGCGCTATGATTTTTAAATTTCGTGCTCTATTTAAATCGGTTAGGTGCTTCATATACCCAACCAACTCTATTGGCAAATAGTGTAAAAAATTGGCCCGTTTTAAATTGCAATGCAACGCAGGAAACACATAATGGGCGGTACTTACTTTGACGACAGCATCCCAGTCTATAGAATTTAATTGTAACTGCTTTTCTATTTCTTCTTTATTTTTATTTTCTGATGAAATCGTCAAACACTTGGCAACAAAATAAAGGGTTTCTTTGTAATTCACTTTTAATATGGTAAAATATTATTTGGTAGGATCTGGATCTCTATCCATAAATCTTTACTTCACTATTTCTTTTAGTTATTTTATTGTAAAATGATGTCTTACATACTTTGCTTTAGGAAAGTTATAATTAGACAGGACTACAAAGAGTTTTACATGTTTTGTTTTAGTGAATTTTTCTAAGTTTATAAGCAGATCATCCAGCACTTTTTTACAAAGTAATTCCATTTTTTCTCTAATGGAAGGTTCTTATTTCTTAGCGGTTTCCCCTGCATTTTTAGCTATTTTGGATCCAATGGCGTTTGTATTTACATTTATTTTCATCTAAACATAAACAAAAAATTACTTTTTTAACAACCAACTATTTTATGAAGCATTATTTGCTATACATTTTTTGATAATATGCTTGATAATCCCCAGAGGTAACGTTATCCAACCATTCTTGATTTTCTAGATACCAAGCTACTGTTTTTTCAATGCCCTCTTCAAATTGTAGAGAAGGTTCCCAGCCCAATTCATTTTTTAATTTTGTTGAATCAATTGCATATCGTAAATCATGTCCTGCTCTGTCAGTTACATAGGTAATGAGTTTATCTGAGGTACCTTCTTCTCTTCCAAGCAATCGATCCACAGTTTTAATCATCACTTTAATCAAGTCAATATTTTTCCATTCATTAAATCCACCAATATTATAGGTTTCTCCTAATTGCCCTTTATGAAAAATAACATCAATAGCTTTTGCATGGTCATTCACAAACAACCAATCACGTACATTTTCTCCTTTACCATAAACAGGTAATGGTTTATTATTGACAATATTATTAATGAATAATGGAATCAATTTCTCTGGGAACTGATAAGTACCATAATTATTTGAGCAATTAGAAATAACCATAGGTAATCCATAAGTATCATGAAAAGATCTCACAAAATGATCTGAAGATGCTTTTGAGGCAGAATAAGGTGAATGAGGGTCATAAGCAGTTTCTTCTGTAAAGAAACCTTCTTCTCCTAGAGAACCATATACCTCATCAGTAGATACATGATAAAATAAATGATTAGAAAAATTCCCATTCCAATGCTCTTTTGCTGCTTGGAGTAAATTTAGTGTACCCATTACATTGGTTTGTGCAAAAGAAAAAGGATCTTCAATAGAACGATCTACATGCGATTCAGCTGCTAAATGAATGACATCGGTTATTTCATATTCACTAAAAATAACTTTCATTCTGTCATAATCACAAATATCTTCTTTTAGAAAATGATAATTTTGCCTATTTTCAATATCTCTAAGGTTTTCTAAATTACCAGCATAGGTTAACTTATCCAAGTTATAAATATGATAATCTGGGTATTTATTTAAGAATAAACGAACTACATGTGAGCCTATAAATCCAGCTCCTCCTGTTATTAAAATATTTTTCATAATAATTTTTAATTTATTTCGATTTTAATTTCTCAATACATTTATCTAACGAATCTCTCCAATATGGAATTTCAATATTAAAATCAGTTTTTATTTTTGATTTATTCAATACTGAATAATGAGGCCTTTTTGCTGGAGTCGGATAATCTTTCGTTTCAATTGGTCTTACTTTACAGTCAAGAGATCCAAACTCCATAATAGCAGTTGCAAAATCATACCAAGACGTAACTCCTTCATTAGAATAATGATAAATTTTTCCTTTCATACTTATATTCGCTGAATTTTTACCTAATAAAATATCCAAACATGTTTTAGCTAAATCACCCGCATTTGTAGGAGTACCTACTTGATCAAAAATCACCCCTAGCTCGTCTCTTTCATATCCGAGTTTAAGCATTGTTTTTACAAAATTATTCCCAAAAGCTGAATATAACCAAGACGTTCGAATTAAAATCGAATCTATATCACTATTTATAACAGCAAGCTCCCCTGCTCTTTTGGTTTTTCCATATATACCAATAGGACTCACTGGGTCTGATTCTTGATATGGTAAAAAACTAGTTCCATCAAAAACATAGTCTGTAGAGATATGAATTAATTTACCATCTACTTTTTTTAAGGCATTGACTAGGTTTAAAACCCCTTTTGCATTTACTTGTTCTGCGATTTCAGCATCTTCTTCTGCTTGATCAACAGCAGTATAAGCGGCACAGTTAATAACAGTATTTATATTTTTATCGTTAAAGAAAACCTCTAATTGGATACTTTTACAAATATCTAATTCGGGTAAGTCCATGAAAAAAAACTTAAAATTAGGGTAGTATATTGCAATATCCTTTATTTCTGATCCCAACTGACCATTTGAACCGGTGACTAATATATTCATATATTTAATAGTTAAAAGGAGTTTCTAAATCTTTAAACAATTCTAAATCTTTGTCTTTTGCTGATAACTGGACGTCTTCTTCTTTTAAACCCCAATCTATATTCAACTCTTTATCGTCATATCTAATTCCAGAATCATATTCCGGGGCATAGGTATTGTCTACTTTGTAGGCAAAAATCGCACTATCACTCAAAACAGCAAACCCATGTGCAAAACCTCTGGGAACAAATAATTGCCTTTTATTTGCACCTGAAAGCTCAACCGAAACGTGTTTACCATAAGTAGGTGATCCTTTTCTTATATCAACGGCAACGTCAATTACACATCCCTCTATGCAGCGAACCAATTTCGCTTGAGCATAGGGAGGTTTTTGAAAATGCAAACCTCTTAAAACTCCTCTTGAGGACTTCGGACTGTAGTCGATTTATTTTAATCAAAAATTTGATTTACAGTGTTTTATGTTATTTTAGATAGATATTTCATTACTAAATGGCCATGAGATTTTCAACTTTATAAACTTACTGAGTAACTTAAAAGGTCCTCTTATAGTGTTTAATTTTATGAATCATAACCACAATCTTCAATGGTTTTAATTTCTATGTTAAACTTTCTAAGTTATCTTATCATATCTCCTTCCTTTTGTAAAGAAAATTGATTTTTTTATACATAATAGTTTATCTTTGTATAGATTTTTTGATTTTCTTTACATATGCAATTATATACTTTAAGTTATCTTCCATTAAACATTGAGCTTGAGTCCACGATGGTTCTCAAGAAACTAACGTCCTCACATAAGGCATTGGCTGAGTTAAAAGGGATGTCTAAAAGTATACCTAATCAAACCATATTAATCAATACTTTAGGTCTTCAAGAAGCAAAGGATAGTTCTGCAGTTGAGAACATTATAACTACTCACGATGACTTATATAAGGCAGAACTTAAAACAAATAACATAGAATCTCTTGAATCTAAAGAAGTTCAAAATTATATAGAAGCCCTTAAAAAAGGCTTTGAGCTTATAAACAACCAAAAACTCCTTACCAATAGGATGATTATTGAAATTCAAGCTACACTTGAAAAAAATAACGCAGGTTTAAGAAAGGTTCCGGGTACTACCCTTAAAAATAATAGTACAGGAGAAATAATTTATACACCACCTCAGGACCACCAGACTATTATGGATCTAATGAGTAATTTAGAGAAATATATTAATGACAATGAAATCAGTGATTTAGATCCTCTCATAAAAATGGCTATCATACATTTCCAATTTGAAAGTATACATCCTTTTTATGATGGAAACGGAAGAACAGGAAGGATTATAAATGTACTTTATCTTGTCCTTCAAAATCTATTAGACTTACCCATATTATACTTGAGCAAGTTTATCATATCAAATAAAGGTGATTATTATAAAAAAATTCAAGCCGTAAGAGATCATAAAAATTTCGAAGATTGGATATTATTTGTTTTAGAGGGTGTTGAACAGACTGCAATGGATACAATCCAAACGATTACACAAATACAATCTCTACTATTAAAACAAAAGCATCAAATTAGAAAAAATTACAAGTTCTACAGTCAGGACTTGCTAAATAACTTGTTTAAACATCCGTATACTAAAATCGAATTTGTAGAGCAAGATTTAAAGGTATCAAGAATTACTGCTGCTAATTACTTGAACACGTTGTCTGATGATGGAATATTAACAAAAAAGAAATTAGGCGTTACGAATTACTACATTAATCACGAATTATTTGA
>JAQWGI010000028.1 GCA_029238315.1 Polaribacter sp.
AAAAATACCGATTAACACACCTTTGGGTGCAATAGATAAGGCTGAAAATGTGGCCATAAAAATTACAACCGACAAAGGTCTAATTGGCTGGGGGGAAGCGAGTCCATGTGCAATGATTACTGGTGATACTCAAGAAAGCAACTATGCTATTGCTCAAACAATGGCAAGAATGATTCTAGGTAAAAATGCACTCGCTATAGATTCTAGGATGAATGAAATAAACAGTGTTACCGTTGGTGACTCTTCAATTCGTTCGGCTTTTGACATGGCTCTTTATGATATTGCTGCCAAAGCTGCAAATATGCCTTTGTATCAATTTCTTGGAGGAGAACGAAGACAACTCAGAACAGATATAACCATCGGTCTCAAAGATACTGTAGAAGAAACTGTAGCACAAACACAAGACATGTTAGACGCTGGTTTTGATGCCATAAAGTTAAAAGTTGGACGATCTGGTTTGCAGGATATTGCTCATGTAAAAGCTGTTAGAGAGCTTGTCGGGACAGGTATAGCAGTTAAAATAGATAGTAATCAAGGATGGGATTACCCAACAGCATTGGCAAATATCAAAGCGATGAAAGAGCTAGGTTTAGACTATTCTGAACAGCCTCTTGCTGTGTGGGATTATGATGGACTAGCACGTCTAAGAAACAATGTTGATTTGCCAATTTGTGCTGATGAGAGTGTTTTTGATCATCGAGATGCTCTAAAACTAATAAAAGCAGGAGCGGCAGATTATCTCAATATAAAATTAGGTAAATCAGGTGGTATTCATACAGGCCTTAAAATTAATGCAATTTCCGAATCAGCAGGAATGAAATGTATGATTGGTTGTTTTGGAGAAAGTAGATTGGCTTTATCTGCTGCAGCACATTTTGCAATGGCTAGACCTAACATCCATTTTATTGATTTAGATTCTTGTTATCATTTTGAAAGTGATCCTGTTATTGGAGGAATGAGATATGATGATAAAATAGGTGGCCTTCTAAATATTTCTGATGATATTGGTCATGGTGCTGCATTTAAAGAAAGTGAATTAGAGAATAAAATAACCCTTACGATTTAATACCATTAACTAAATTTAATTATTAAACAAATGAAATCAATTGAGCTTAAAACGCCTTATTTAATTTTTACAGGAAATGAAACTAATGATGGTTATGCAAAAACTGGTTTTGGTATTGTAGAGTGGCGTCGTTCACTTTGTAAAGGTCAAATGAGTCTTAAAGGGGGTACAATTGATTTAGGTTTACCTCCAATGACCATCAAAGAAGCTGCCGACACAAAAGTAGGTTCGTTAATTATTGGTACTGCTGCCATTGGCGGAGGTATTCCAGAGGCATGGTTAGAAACCTTAGAGAAAGCATTGTTAGCTGGCATTGATATTGTTGGAGGTGTACATGTACGTTTAAATAGTATTCCAAGATTTAAAAAAGCATCCGAAATATCTGGAGCTCGTTTAGTAGATATCCGTATTCCTCCAGAGAAATTACCCGTAGCTAGCGGAAAAAAACGTTCAGGAAAAAGACTTCTTACTGTAGGAACAGATTGTGGATTAGGAAAAAAATATACCGCCTTGGCATTAGAAAAAGACATGAAGGCCGCAGGGATGAATGTCGATTTTAGAGCTAGCGGACAAACTGGTATTATGATTGCTGGAAAGGGGATTCCTATTGATGCCGTAGTTGCTGATTTTATTTCGGGAGCCGCAGAACTTTTATCTCCAGATAATGATTCGAATCATTGGGATGTTATTGAAGGACAAGGAGGCATTTTTCATCCAGGGTATGGAGCAGTAAGTATGGGGCTTCTAGTTGGTTCACAGCCAGATGCTTTTGTTGTTTGTCATGAAGTTGGAAGAGACCAGATTATGGGATGGCCGAATTTCACTACACCTACCATTAATGAAGTTATTGAGCGAACAATACAAATAGGTAGCCTTACAAACAGGGACATAAGGTGTGTTGGGATTAGCGTGAATACTTCTAGTTTGAATCCAGAAGAACGCGAAAATTATTTAAATAAGCTATCCAAAGAAGTCGGGCTTCCGTGCGTTGATCCACTTAAAAATGGCACTCAAAAAATCATCGATTACTTAAACATAGTATTTAATAATAAGTAAAAATTTAGCTAGAAATTAAGACAAGTACATATCAAATAGCGATTTAATTAGAGATGATTCGTTGGATTAAATCATATGAGGAATTACAAACAAATAATACAAAATCAGTAAAATAACTGCAAAAATATTTAAGAGAATTCCTGCTTTTACCATTTCACTCACTTTTACATAACCACTTGCAAAAACAATGGCGTTTGGCGGTGTTGCCATTGGTAACATAAACGCACAACTACTTGCCATCGTAACAGGAATTAATACGTTTAATATTGGAATGTTTAATCCGATTGCGATTCCTGCCACCACTGGGGCTAATACCGAAATCAATGCTACATTACTCATTAATTCTGTCATAAATAACATTAGAATAATCAATAGAGAAACGGTAATTGTTATATTAAAATCACCAGATTTAATCGCTTCAGTAATTACATCTACCAAACCACTTGCATCCATTCCTTTTGCCAACGCTAAACCTCCACCAAAAAGTAATAAAATTCCCCAAGCTAATTTTTCAGTGTCATTCCATTTTAAAATAAATGTCCCTTTTTTAATGCTCAATGGAATTGCAAACAATGCCAAGGCTCCAATTAAACTTATTGCGGTATCAGATAAATTTAGTTGTGGAAAAAACTTATTTATGATTGTTCTTGTGATCCATAAAAAAACTGTGATTGCAAAAATAGTTAGCACTCTTTTTTCTTGTTTTGATATTGGTCCTAGTTTTTTTATTTCATCAGATATTAAATTTGCTGACGATGAAAATTGAATATGATTGCAAGGAAACATCCATTTTACCAAAACCAAATAACACAAACCAACCATAATAATTGAAAAAGGCAAACCGAATGTCATCCATTTTAAAAATGAGATTTCTATTTGATATTGATTCTCTAACAGCCCTATCAAAACCGAATTTGGCGGTGTTCCAATAACTGTTGCGATTCCTCCAGAATTTGCAGCAAAAGCAATTCCTAGCATCACACTTAACGCAAAGTTTTTATCTCCTTTTGTAAATCCATCTTCATCATCTATTAATAATCTTATAACGGAAATAGCAATGGGTAACATCACAACGGTACTTGCTGTATTGCTAATCCACATACTCATAAAAGCGGTTGCAATCATAAAGCCAAGTACTACCTTGTTTGGTGTTCTTCCAGTAATTTTGATAATATTTAAGGCAATTCTTTTGTGGAGATTTACTTTTTCTAAAGCTAATGCCAGAACAAATCCACCAAAAAATAAAAATATTATTGGGCTTCCGTAATTATTACCAACTTCTGCAATTGGCATTACATTTATTAAAGGAAAAAGTATTAATGGTAATAAAGCTGTTACGGCTATGTTTACAGATTCTGTAATCCACCAAATAACCATCCAAAGTGCGACAGCAATAACAGCATCCGCTTTTTCAGAAACTAAAACAGTTGGTAAATTTTGTATGATGAAAAATAATATTGGCCCTAAAAAAAGTCCAATTTTCTTAGAAGTACTCATTAATTTTTTTCTTGTTTTACTTTCCAGTAAGTAACATTTTCTATACTAACTTTCTCCAAGGTTTCTCTGTCTGTTGCTCGTTTTCCTGATTTTATCAAATCTAAAACATCTGCGATTATTGTACTTGTTGTTGAATTATTAACGTTATAAATATACAAAAATGAAAAGGTAAATTAAAATTTCAAGGACTAATGAAGAAGCAGCTTATTTTAAAATACTTTTTACAATTTTTAAATGATGATTTGTATGTGTATCTAAAAAACGGACTACTCTAAACTTATTTGTGTTTCCAAATAAAGGATGTTTAAAATAAGCATTCTCATTCAAATTTTGTATTGCTTTTACATTTTGTTTAGCTTCTGTTAACTGTGCAATAATATCTGTTATTAAAATAACTTTTGGTGGGTTCACATATTTAGGTGCTTTGGCTTTTCCTCTTGGAAAAAAACCAAGTTTTAGGAATACTTTTCCTAAAAACTTAAAATTGTTTTCATATAATGTTGGATCTGAATTCTCCATACTTTTTACCACAGAGTTGATTACTTTTAAACTATGATCTAAATGCCAAGCAACAGGTACTTTTGAAACATTCTTATTTGTTTCTTCGTAATTTGGAATATAACTTTCTAAAAGCGCTAATCTGTTTTCTAAGACTGAAGTGTTTACTGTTTTCATTTAGGGTTTATTTTTTTTGAAAGGTACTTAAAAGAAAAACCCTCACAAATTAATGTAAGGGTTTTTGTATTCTAATGAGATTCTGAAACAAGTTCAGAATAACGTTTTAGTATCTATAATGTTCAGGTTTATAAGGACCATCTACGGTTACACCAATATATGATGCTTGATCTGAACGTAATTCAGTTAACTCAACACCAATTTTAGCTAAGTGTAATTTTGCTACTTTTTCATCTAAATGCTTAGGTAACATGTATACTTCGTTTTCGTAAGCATCTCTATTATTCCATAATTCTAATTGTGCCAAAGTTTGGTTTGTAAATGAGTTAGACATTACAAAACTTGGATG
>JAQWGI010000035.1 GCA_029238315.1 Polaribacter sp.
CTGCAAAAATGAAAGTAAAAAAGATAATATAACTAACGTAAGCTACAATGTAGAAAAAGATATTGAAATGTATGTAAACCTTTGGGATAACTTTATGTACAAAAGAGATACAAGTGTCATTAATAATCAAAGTTTCACTGAAGATTGTATTGTTGTTACTGCTAAAGGAAATATTGTAGGTATAGAAGCAGTTAAGGCTTATTACACTAACTATTTAAATGGGTTTACAGAAATAGAGTGGGAGATTAAAGAAACTTTTGGCCAAGGAAATAAACTTATAAAACACTATAATTTTAAAGGGAAACATACTGGAGATTTTTTTGGAATACCTGCATCAGGTAATTATTTAGATTTATCTGGTACAACCATAGTAACAATGAGGAATGGTAAAATTGCAAAAGAACACGACTTTTATAATATGCAAACGATACTTGACCAGCTTATGAAATCTAAAGGAGACATAGTTATAGACGAACAGCAATCAATAAATTAATATAGTTGTAAAGTTTTATTTAATTCAACTTCTAATTCTTCAAGTGTGTATATATAGAGAGTTAGTAAAGATTTTTTAGTTTCAAAATATTTTTGTTGGATGATTAAATTTGATTTTAAAATTGGGTCTTTTTCTATTTCCTTTTTTAATAATTTTGAATAATCTTCAATACTAAATTGTGAATCATTTGAGGCAAACAAAAGGTTCGGATGATTTTTCGTGATAATCTCTATTAAATGTTCTTTAAGTAATTTTTCGTACTGAACTGATGTATTTATATTTGAGTAGTTTATGGTATGAAGTCTTGTCAATGATTCTTTTAACCTTTCAGATTTAATAAATTTAAAACTTCCAGTATTAATCATAGAAACATATCGATTCATTGGCGGTTCAAAATTTCTATAATAAATTAAATTATATTCAATTCTACTTTTACTTGAAGTAATTTCTTTAATAGAATTAATTTCAAATTCTGAACTCAAAAATATACTATATAAATCTATATCATCTTGCCAATATTTCATTCTATCAGCTGTATACTTTTGAATATCTTTAATTTCAGTTTTTATATTATTTAAAACTTTTAACCTTTCTCTATTTTCATTTTTTTCTATAGACAACTCATTTAGCCAAAAAGACACCGAAATACCCATTACTATAACTAAAAACTCAAAAGAATATTTAAGAATATATTTTTTTACTTTTTTGTTCATCTATTTAACTTTATTTCAAATATATGAAATGTAAGTTTAACCTACTTACGTGGTTTAGAAATAGCTGAACTGAAGGAAGAAGATATGCCTATGGTTTAGGTTATTTATTTAATTCAATCTCTAAACTCTTTATCAAGTTTCTTGTATCACTTTCTGATTTTTGAGCAAAATCTATCTGAAGATTAGCAAGAAACATCCTAAAATTAACCACATTTATTAGATTTAGGGATTTGTCTAAGTTATTCAATTCTTTCTGAACTTGCTCAATAAATCTATTTGATTTTTGCAGTTTGTAGTTTTCAATATCAAATACTGTCGATTCTTCTCTCAACTCTTTACTAAAAGATTTCGTTTGAAAAAAAGTAAGCTCGATTAACTTATTATTTACTAATTGGTCTACTAAGTACGTATTATTATCTGTTGTATTTTTACTAAACCAAGATATATCTTTGTAATAAATCAAAATTTCCTCTTTAAGTTTTCCGTTACTTATAAGGTCTATTTTACCAGTATTTTCGATGGTTTGATAGGTAGGTTTAGTTGGAAGAAAAGCACTTCTAATCATTAAATCATTTATAGAAGCCAATAACTCATCGTCTACTAAAAAGCCATCATTACTGTCATAGTTTTTAAGAATTTCAGTTCCACTATTTATCCAAATATTTTGCAATGTTTTATGACTGTCTAAATTGTCTAATTCTAACAATAGGTCTTTCTTTAGATTATTAAGAATCACTTTTTCTACTTGATTGTTAAGTCTATTCGTATTCCAATTGTTTATAGAAAGTGCAATTAAAATTCCAATAACTACAAGCACGATTTCGCCAAAAGCATATTTAAAATATTTTCCAGTATTCTTTTTATCCATAAGGTCGTATCGTTTTTTTCTATAGAATTTTATCATTGGTTATTAGCTGGTTATAATGACGTAGCTTCTTTGTAAAGTCTAAATTTAATTTATTTAAAACTATTAGCGATTAAATGTGTTAAATATTTGATATAATACCGTTTCAGATTCAATAGGCTGTAATTAGCTGGTAAATTATTAGATAATCAAATCAATCATCTATAAATGTAAGTTTAACCTACTTAAGAGGGTCAGAAATAGCTGAACTGAAGGAGGAGGATAGCTCTGACCTTACTTCAGATAATAGTTGTGAAACAGCGGTTTTATCAGATTCAAATTTAAGATAGATTGATTCTTTACCTTCAATATCTTTAGTAGTCCAAACATCTTTCTTAAATCTATCGACTAATAAACTATTCAACTTTTCTATCTGTGAATCTGATAATTTAACTTCTTTTTTTCCAAACATATTTTTATTTATTATTCTTTACCTAACCAATATCAGTTCATTATGCAACAACTTTGAATTCATTGAAGGCTGTTACTACTCATTAGAAATATTCATTCTACATTAAATACTTACATAATAATTGTAATATTATAAATATATATAATTAATAGGGATTAACCATTTTACTAATTTATAAACCTTTACTGCTACTGGGTTTAGAAGATGTGTTTTTACTTTATAAATCACTTACCCATTTTACTAATGTTTAAGCCACCCTCTTTTTGTTTGTATTATACTCCTTTTGCTTTCTTTGTTTTACTGTCCCAGAGTTGTCTTTAATACTTTGATAAATTCCCTTTAGTTCTTGATAATTCTTTAAATAATTTTTAATCGTTGAAAGAGATAAGCTGGTAGCATCTTTTAATATAGTTTTAGTCATCTTCTTTTGATTCAAATCATAATCAATTAATATTGTTCTTATCAACTCAAAATTCACCTCTGTAATCCCTCTATTGATGACACCGTTAAGATGAGTTCTATAAATCTCTTTTCGGTTTTCAAAATCTCCTTTCTCCCACACAAAGTATGGGTTCTTTAAATATCTTATTGTAGTATTAGGTAAGACATCTGTTACATCTTTTAATTCTATTGCCTTGTCTATTATAAATTCATAACCTGCATTAGAAATAATACCTCCTTTTGATATATTACGCATCCGCTTTGCAGCATCAGTTAACATATCTTTTACTGTATCTTCTGGAAACTGTTTATGAGCTGCAGCTATCTGGCTTAAGAGCCATTCAGTCTTATTCATTACTGAAGAACTCTCCCAAGTAGATTTGTTCGATATAAACCATTTAAAGATAGGTATATCTCTTCCTAAATCTAACATTATAAACTCATTTTTACTATCCCATAACAGCTTTCTGTACTTTCGTATTAAACTCGATTCTGTTTCTACTAATAAACTATTTTCTATTCTCATTGATATAATAAATTAAATAGTCAATCATTATGATTAACCTACATTTATATAATCAGTAAACAGAGTTTTGTGTTTTCAATAGTGATGTTCACACTTCCATTAAACCCAATATATAGTAGGATTTAGGTTTAAAATATAAACACTATATTTATATACTTATTTACACTAATGAATAGCACAAAAAAATTAAAAAAAATATTTAGTCGTATTGAAAAATGCTATCTTCCTTTATTGAATTACGAATTGGAAATTTGTGTTAAGTGTGGTAATAAAAAGTTTTATACTACTATTAAAAACTTTGAAAAATCCTGTACGAAATGTAAAACCAGATATAAGACTACCCATAATACATTGTTTCATAATGTTCGATTTGGTTTATTAAAAGCGTTTCACATTTACATTGATGTTGTTTATGAGAAACCTCAACCAAAGGCTTCTGAATTAGCACGAAGCTATAACTTAACATATAAGACTGCATATAACTTTAAGCAAAAGGTAACAATGGATAAAGGCTCTATAAATTTAGATGTGTATTTGAAAAAAAATAGGCTATCTGATGAAGAAAAATTATTTAGGTTCATTGAAAAAAATAATAGTTGATTTCTATTGATTAATCTAACTATTAAAAAATAGTATAAAATACAGTTTAATTTAAGTAGGTTACATAGCTAACGAATGTTGGTTACAACTTCATTTAAAAACACTTCAATTTTTCAATGTGTGCCAAATGTGTGCCAAATACATTTAATATTTACTATATTTGGTAACATCTTTGAAAAGTGGTGTAAAAGGATAAATGATTCAAATTGAATTGTTGAATAGCGGTTTAGAGCCTATATTTAAAAGGAAGAGGGTTAAAATAAAAAAGCCCTACATTTCTGTAAGGCTTCGGTGGACCCACCAGGGCTCGAACCTGGGACCCTCTGATTATGAGTCAGATGCTCTAACCAACTGAGCTATGGGTCCGACTTAAGTTTGGCAAAACTACTATCTTTTTTGAATTACACCAAACTAAAAATATGTTTTCTTTACACGTTACGTGTCATCAATGCTTTTCCAAATTGTAATAATCCATTTTTAGCATCCTCAGAAATATTTATATCCTCCAAAACAGCAAAAGCTTTTTCGCTATATATTTTTATTTGTTCCTTAATATGATTTGGAATTTCATATTTAGTGAAAAGTTCTTTAACGTGTTTTATTTTTTCATCATTTTCTTCTAGTTTTGATTCATATAAATGATTTAAAAGACTTAAATCTTCTTTAGAAGCTAGTATCAATGACTTTAAATATAAGTAGGTTTTTTTATTTTCTATAATATCGCCACCAACTTGTTTTCCAAAAGTTGCTGGGTTTCCAAATGTATCTAAATAATCGTCTTGTAACTGAAATGCGATTCCAAGGTTTAAACCAAATTTATACAGTTTATCTGCATCTTTTTCATCTGCTTTGTTAACAATGGCACCCATTTTTAGGGCGGCACCAATTAATACGGATGTTTTTAAAGAAATCATTTTAATATATTCTTCAATAGAAACATCATTTCTTGTTTCAAAATCAACATCTAATTGTTGCCCGTCGCAAACCTCAATAGCAGTTTTACTAAATAATTTGGCCAATTTTTGAAAGATTTCTGGCGGGTAATTCTCAAAATACTGATAGGCTAAAATCAACATCGCGTCACCAGATAAAATTCCAGAATTAACATTCCATTTTTCATGAACCGTTTGCATTCCTCTTCTAAGTGGTGCAGCATCCATAATATCATCATGAACAAGTGTAAAATTATGAAACATTTCTATTGCATAAGCAGCCGGAAGTGCATTTTTATAATCTTTAGAAAATAAACTTGCAGCTATTAATGTTAGAACAGGACGAATTTTTTTGCTTTCTAAACTTAAAATATAGCGAATAGGTTCGTAGAGGTTTTTGGGCTCTCTTGTAAAGTTTTGCGCCTCTTTATAAGTAAGAAATTCTTGTTGAAATATAGTTAAATCCAAAGTGTGATATTTAAAAAGCAAAGGTACTAAAGATTTTAGATAGAACCCTTCAATGTTAAATAATTGTAAAAACTTAGGAAACTTTTATTGTTTTTTTAGTTTCCTGACGTATCTTTGCACTCGATTATGAAGCAAAAAATACTACATAAAGCAACGGATATGTTCTTAAGCCTTGGTTTTAAGAGTGTTACAATGGATGATATTGCTGCGGAATTGGGTGTTTCTAAAAAGACAATTTACAATCATTTTAGCAATAAAACGGCTTTAGTAAATGAGGTTACCAACTCAGTTTTTGAAATTGTTTGTGAGGGAATAGATCTTATTTGCAGTAAAGAAGAGAATCCAATAGACGAATTGTACGAGATTAAACGTTTTTCAATGGATTATTTAAAAAATGAAAAAACATCTCCTCAGTATCAACTACAAAAATACTATCCAAAAATTTATGCCAACATCAAAAACAAACAATTTGATGTGATGCAAGATTGTATTGTAGAAAATTTAAAACGTGGCGTTTCTTTAGGTTTTTATAGGCAATCAATAGATATTGCTTTTACTTCTAGAATTTATTTTAGCGGAATAATGGGTTTAAAAGACGCAGAGCTTTTTCCGTTAAAAAATTTTTCAATGAACATGCTAATGAGTAATTATTT
The DNA here is from genome assembly GCA_029238315.1 of Polaribacter sp. Classification (GTDB taxonomy): domain Bacteria; phylum Bacteroidota; class Bacteroidia; order Flavobacteriales; family Flavobacteriaceae; genus Polaribacter. Next base: position 6,143 of record JAQWGI010000035.1, read on the forward strand.
AGAGTACCATTTAAGGGGTATTTGTACAGATAAGGGAATACAAAGGTTAAATGAAATTATAACAATCAATCATAAAAAAAATGCAAAATAAATTAGTTCTACTTTTTAGTTTTTGTTTTATAGGCATGTGTTTCTCTCAAGAAGCTACAAACAACTTCTCTTTAAAAGAAGCTGTGAGCTTTGCCTTGAAAAACAATTATAATATAAAAACAGCTCAAAACGATGTGTTTTCGGCAAGAGAAAAGAAATGGGAAACCACAACTATTGGTTTGCCAAAAATTAATGCTACGGTAGATTATCAAAACTGGTTAAAGCAACAAATTTCTTTATTGCCAGCAGAGATTACTGGTGGGCCATCAGGTACATTTGTTCCGGTTGCATTTGGTACAAAACAAAATGTAAATGCAACCATTACTTTAAACCAATTAATTTTTGATGGTTCTTATTTGGTAGGATTGCAATCTGCTAAAACCTATTTAAACATCTCTGAATTAGCAAAAGAAAAAACAGAACTTTCTATTAGAGAAGCTGTAATTAACGCCTATGGTAATGTTTTAATTGCAGAAAAAAGTATTGAAATTTTAAAAAGTAACATAGAAACATTAGAAAAAACACTTTCTGATACTAAAAAGATTTTTAAAAATGGATTCACAGAAGAAGAAGATGTAGAGCAATTACAGATTACACTTACAACAGTAAAAAATCAGTTAAATAAAACAGTAAGGTTAAGAGATATTGGCTATAAAATGTTGAATATTTCTATGGGAAATTTAATTGACACACCAATTGTTTTAACAGATAACTTAACGTCTTTAATTCTAGAGAATATCGATTTAAGTTTAATGGCAAAAACTTTAAATGTAGCCAATCATATTGATTATAAAATTGCAGAAAACACTAAAGAAGGTAATAGATTGTTAATTTTGTTAGAGAAATCAAAAGCCTTACCATCTTTAAATGCATTTGTTAATTATGGATATGCAGGAAATTCAAATTCATTCGATTTTTTGAACAGTAATCAAAAATGGTACAATTCTTCTTTGTTAGGTGTTAGTTTAAATATTCCTATTTTTAGTAGTTTTGAAAGACGTTCTAAAACAAGACAAGCAAAATTTGAATACGAAAATTCTGATCTAAAATTAATTGAAGCAAAAGAACAATTAAACTTGCAACTTGCATCAGCAAAAAGTGATTATAAGTTTAGTGTAGAGCAATATCAAGCAACCAAACAAAATTTAGAACTGGCAAAAAGAATTGAAAGAAAACAACAAATAAAATTCTTTGAAGGTGTTTCTTCTAGTTTTGACTTATCGCAAGCTCAAAATCAATTGTATACGCAGCAACAAAACTATATTCAGTCTATGTTAGAGGTAATTGCTAAAAAAGCAGCATTAGAAAACGCATTAAATATTCCTATCAAATAAGTACAATCAACCATTATGAAAAAAGCATATATTATTTTAGCAAGTACACTACTTTTAGCTTCTTGTGGTAAACAAAAAGAACAAAGTGTGGCATCTGTAATATCTACAGGAAATTTAGAAACAATTAGAATTAAAAAGGAAGCTGTTGAAGCAAAACAATTAGTTATAGTTAATCAATTAGATTCTTTAAATAGTGCAATTTCTAAATTAGATACAGTAAAGAAATTGCCTTTAGTAACTACATTTGTTACCAAAAAAACAGCATTTAATCATTATTTAGAGCTACAAGGTAATGTAACCACAAAGCAAAATATTTTAGTATATCCAGAAATGCCTGGCGTTTTAGAAAACGTTTTAGTTAGAGAAGGAACTTCTGTAAAAAAAGGTGCTGTTTTGGCAAGAATTAATGATGGTGGAATGAGCCAGCAACTAGCGCAAGCAGAAACGCAATTGCAATTAGCAAAAACTACTTTTGAAAGACAAGAGCGTTTGTGGAATCAAAAAATTGGTTCTGAAATGCAATATTTGCAAGCAGAAACATCATACAAATCACAAGTAAATGTTGTAAATCAATTAAAAAGTCAATTAGAAAAAATGGTAATTTTAGCGCCATTTGATGGAGTAATTGATGAGGTTTTTAAAGAAAAAGGAAGTGTTGTTGCACCGGGTCCTGGATCAGAAGTTTTTAGAATTATAAACCTCTCTAAAATGTATATAGAAGCAGAAGTTCCAGAAAGTTATATCAGTAATATTACTAAAGGAAAATCTGTATCAGTTTATTTTCCTGTTTTAGGAAAAACAATACATACAAAAGTAAAGCAAGTTGGTAACTACATCAATCCAAATAACAGATCTTTTAAAGTTGAAATTGATGTTCCAAATACCGGAAACCAAATCAAGCCAAATTTAACCGCGAAATTAGAAATTAATGATTACACCAATAACGAAGCCTTTTTAATTCCACAAAGTATCATTTCGGAAAACGCCAACGGAGATCAATATATCTATATCGTAGAAAATAATGATGCCAATAATGAAGGGGTTGCAAAACGTCAAATTATAGAAACTGGTAGAACACAAGGCGATGTTATTGAGGTTGTATCTGGCGTAAAAAACAACCTGCAAATTATTAAAGAAGGTGCAAGAAGTGTTAAAGAAGGGCAAACAGTTAAGGTAATTAAATACTAAAAAACGATGTCAGATAAAAACAAAAAAATAAATAAAGAATTTGGTTTTTCGTCTTGGGCAATTTCCAATAAAACTACTATGTATGTAGTAATGTTGGTTATTTTCTACCTAGGTATTTCAGCATTTTTTGAAATGCCAAGAGAAAGTTTCCCAGAGATTAAAGAAACTAAAATTTACATTAGTTCTGTATATCCAGGAAATACAGCAGAAGATATCGAAAAACTAATTACAGATCCGTTAGAAGATAAATTAAAAACGGTAAGTAATGTTGTTAAAATTTCATCTACTTCTCAAGAAGATTACTCTATGTTAATGGTAGAGTTTGATGAAAATATCACTGTAGAACAAGCAAAACAAAAGATAAAAGACGAAATAGACTCTGAAACTTCTGGAGAAGATTGGCCAACATTTAACGGCGCTAAAATAGAGCCAAACGTGTTTGCTTTGAGCATGAGTGAAGAAATGCCAATTTTAAACATTAATATTTCTGGTGATTATCCCGTTAGAAAATTAAAAGAATTTGGAGAATATTTACAAGATGAAATTGAAAATTTACAAGAAATAAAGCAGGTAGATATTCGTGGTGTTCAAGATAAAGAAGTAGAAATTGCTGTAGATATTTATAAAATGATGGCTGCAAAAGTTAGCTTTAATGATGTAATAAATACAGTTCAGGGAGGAAACGTAACCATGTCTGCAGGGAATTTAATTGCAAGCGGACAAAGGCGTACTATTAGAATTTTAGGAGAAATAGATAGTCCTAAACAGTTGGAAGATTTTGTTGTAAAATCAGAGAATAATCATCCTGTTTATTTAAAAGATGTAGCAACGGTTAGCTTTAAAGAAAAAGATAGAACCACCTATGCAAGAGAGTCTGGAGAACGCGTTGTAATGTTAGATGTAAAGAAGCGTGCAGGTACAAATATGGTTGCAGCAACAGAGCAAATTAGAGTTATTGTTGCAGATGCAATTGCAAATGTTTTTCCGCAAGATTTAAATGTAACTATTGCAAATGATCAATCTGCAACTACTATTTCTGCAGTTGATGACTTGGTAAACAACATTATTTTTGGAGTTATTTTAGTGGTCACCGTTTTAATGTTTTTCTTAGGATTTAAAAATGCAATTTTTGTTGGATTTGCTATTCCGATGTCTATGTTTATGTCATTAATGATATTAAATGGGTTGGGATACACATTAAACACCATGATTCTTTTTGGATTAATTATGGGGCTAGGAATGTTGGTAGATAACGGAATTGTAGTTGTCGAAAATGTATATCGATTAATGGATGAAGAAGGTATGAGTAGAACCGAAGCTGCTAAAAAAGGAATCGGAGAAATTGCATATCCAATTATTATTTCTACAGCAACAACTGTTGCCGCATTTATTCCGCTTGGCTTGTGGCCAGGTGTTATGGGAGAGTTTATGAAATTATTGCCAATAACCCTATCAACAGTTTTAGGTTCTTCATTAGTAGTAGCAATTTTCTTTAACTCTGTTTTAGTTTCTGACTTTATGAGCGTAGAAGATAAAAATATGCCATTAAAGAAAATTATAAAAACATCAAGCATTATTGCGCTTATTGGTATTTTAATTTTACTTTTTGGAGGAGCCTACAATGCTTTAGGAAGTTTAATGCTTTTTACAGCGATTATGCTTTGGGTGTATCGTTTGTTTTTAAGAAAATGGGCAAATAGTTTTCAAACAAAAGCATTGCCACGCTTAGAAAATTGGTACGAAAAAAGATTGCGTAATGCTTTAAAAGGAAGAGCACCTTATTGGTTAATTGGCGGAACTTTTGTTTTATTAATTATTGCATTTGCAGCATTTGGAGCATCTTTAACAAGCCAGAGAACTAAAGTAGAGTTTTTTCCGGATAACAAGCCTAATCAAATTGTGGTTTATATAGAATATCCACAAGGAACAGATATTGAGAAAACAAATGCCATAACTAAAGAGGTTGAAGCAAAAGTGTTTGCTGTTTTAAATGATAAGCAGTACATGGATGGTGCCTATAATTTTATGGTAGAAAGCGCAGTTTCTCAAGTTGGAGAAGGCGCAGGAAATCCGCAAACAGACGGCGGTTCTGCTGCAGAAATGCCGCACAAAGGAAAAATTACAGCTTCTATGCGTCAGTATAAATATAGACGAGGAGAAGATAGTGAGTTGTTAAGGCAAAAAGTACAAACAGCATTGGTTGGTATTTACCCAGGTGTTTTAATTTCTGTTGAAAAAGATGCAAATGGGCCTCCGGCAGGAGCTCCAATTAACATTGAAATTGAAGGAAATGATTATAATGAGTTAATTGCTACCGCAGAAAGAATGCGTGATTATATCAATACAAAAAGTATTGCAGGAATTGACGAATTAAAGATTGATGTAAACAAAGACAAACCAGGAATGCAAGTGGTTGTTGATAGAAAAAAAGCGGGTGAGTTAGGTGTAAATACGTCACAAGTTGGTCAACAAATTAGAACCTCTATTTTTGGTTCAAAAGCAGGAGTTTACAAAGAAAATGGTGATGATTTTGATATTTATGTTCGTTTTAATGAAGAAAACAGATACAATACAAGCGCCATTTTTAATCAGAAAATAATTTTTAGAGATAATACTGGTAAAGTAAAAGAGATTCCTGTTTCTACCTTGGCAAAGCACACAAATAATTCTGGTTTTAGTGCCATTAAACACAATGACACTAAGCGTGTAGTTACTGTTTATTCTGCATTATCTCCTGGTTATACAGATGCTGCAGCAATTGTAAATCAGGTACAAAAAGAAATGCAAACTTTTAAAAACTTACCAATAGGAATAAAAATAGATTATACAGGTCAAATTGAAGAACAAAATAAACAAATGGCTTTCTTGATGGGGGCTTTAGTTACCGGATTAGGTTTAATTTTCTTTATCTTAATTTTCCAATTTAACTCGGTTTCAAGACCAACCATTATTATGCTGGCAATTTTTTTAAGTTTTATTGGAGTCTTTGGAGGATTGGTAATTACCGGAAATGCTTTTGTAATTATGATGACCATGATGGGAATTATATCGCTTGCAGGAATTGTTGTGAATAACGGAGTTGTTTTGTTAGATTACGCTCAATTATTAATAGATAGAAAAAAGGATGCATTAGGGTTGGACGAAAAAGCTTTTTTAGAAGATGAAGATCTATTCGAAAGTATTGTAAAAGCAGGTAAAGCACGTTTACGACCTGTATTACTAACAGCAATTACAACGATTTTAGGTTTGGTTCCTTTGGCGATTGGATTTAACATTAACTTTTTTACATTATTCAGTGAGTTTAATCCAGATATTTATATGGGAGGAGATAATGTGGTTTTTTGGGGGCCATTAGCATGGACAGTTATTTACGGTCTTTTAATTGCAACATTCTTAACATTAATTGTAGTACCAATATTATTTTACTTAGTGACTAAGTTTAAAATGTGGCTTCGTATAAAAATGGCTTAATTTATATTTAATCATACTAAAAAAGGTTGAGATGTGTATCTCAACCTTTTTTGTTTGTTGTATTTTAGAGCTCTTAAATACCTGTTTATGATTGAAAAAAAATATTTTTCAATAGAAGAAATTAAAAGAAAACTAGAGAGATATTGTGTTTATCAAGATCGTTGCCATAAAGAGATTGAAACAAAATTGAAAGAGTTTGTTTTGATTGAAGAAGCGAAAAATCAAATAATTTTACATCTTTTAGAACACAATTTTTTAAATGAAGAACGTTTCTCAAAAAGTTTTGCAAGAGGAAAATTCAACATTAAATACTGGGGAAAACAACGCATTGTTAGAGAGTTGAAATTTAGAGATATTTCTGAGTATAATATTAAAACCGCTCTAAAAGAAATTGATGCAGAAAATTATATTTCTACAATTTATAGAATTGCAGAGCAACGAAACTCTTTGATTAATGAAACTGATTTTTACAAACGTAAAAAAAAATTGACAGATTTTTTGGTTAGAAAAGGATATGAATTTGATCTAATCTTTGAGGTTTTAAATACTGTTTTAGAAAAAAAATAGCCTCTTTAAAAAGAGGCTATTTTTTTTATTTTAAAATTAATTTTTTGGTGCTTTGCGATTCACCTACTTTAATTTTTGCAAAGTAAATCCCTTTACTATATTTAGACATGTCTAAAGAAAATTGATTCCTAGTTAAGGAACTGTTTTTTTCTTGTAAAACTAATTTTCCGGTCATATCAAAAACAGAAATTGCAAAATCAGTACCTTGAGACCAATTGATATTAAATAAGTTGTTAGAAGGGTTTGGAGAAACTGTTAATCCGTTAATTTCATTAAACTCCTCTACAGGTAAAGTTCCTGTAATAACTAAGTCGTCAATTAAAGCACCTTCTTCATTTGAGGCTTCGTCAGCTACAAATGTAAATCTAAAGATAACATTCGATTCGTTTGTAAAAGAAGCTAAATCAAAACTATAATCGTGCAAGGTAGCATTAGTGCCTCCTAACGGATTTGAGTTTTCTCCTTCTCCTGTCCATTGTTTTCCTGGTAAAATTGATCTTTGGCTTGAATCAGTTTTTGCAGAACTATTATACCAATTTGGGTCATTTTTTGTGCCAAGAATTAACCAGTTTCGACCTTGGTCAATTGTATATTCTACATACATATGATCCCAATTTTCTTCAATATCAAACGCCATTTTAAAGCTTAAAATTGGATTTGTAATTAAGGTCATATCATAACATTTAGTATATAAATATCCTGTAGTGTTATCTGGATGATTTCCAAAAAGATTTGTAACATAAGCAGCGTTACCTGAGCCAACGGTATTTAGTAGTGATTTTTGAGGATTTCCTCTTTGCCATAACCCAAAAGGACCACCTCCACTTCCAATAGTTTCTACAGAAAGGTTGTCGTTTGTCGTTTCAAAAGTATTCACAGTTGTTGGCGTTGCTGTAGAATCGTTGATTGAAAACTCTGTATTACTACTGTTGTTGGTAGCAAAAGTATCATTATTAATTACCGTTTCTATATCCATTGAATGATTTCCTACAGTGGCAGCAAAAGAAGGAATACTTATTTGTGTTGTTTCTGAAGAAGTTAAATTACCAGTCCAATTGTATACACTTGGGGTTCCACCATCAATAGTGTAGTTTACAGTGACGTTTGTGATGGCATTGATTCCTTTATTTTGAATGGTAATTGTTGGTTCAATTAAACCACAACCAGTTGCATTGTTTAAAGGAGAATCTATAGAAACTAATTTTATTTCGTTCTCTGGAAAGGCATTTGGTATATTGGTAACCCAAACTCCACGCCCATAAGTAGCTACAATCAACTTAGCTTCTTTTTCATTTATTTCAAGATCTCTAATGGGAGAGTTTGGTAAATTGTTATCAAAAGTTTGCCACTGTGCAAGCGTATCATCTATGTAATACACTCCAAGAGTTGTTCCTAAGTATACTCTGTTGTCTTTGTGTCCAGAATGATGTCTTAAAACAATTTTATTATCACTAAATGGCAAGTTTCCATTAATATTTGTAAATGTTGGATTCGTAGATCTTAAATTAGAAGATTTGTAAACGCCGCCGTTCATTACAAACCATCCAACATTACTGTCATGATGGCTAATTTCCATTGCATTGATCGTTCCAAAATTTAATTGAGAAAGTTTTGTAAAAGTTGTTCCAGCATCTATACTTTGATAGACACTACTGCCTCTAGAAACATAAATAGTTTTTTCATTATTTGGATCAATCTCAATATGGTATAAATCACCGCCAAAATCATGATTAGACACCTTCGCCCAAGTGCCACTAACTAATTTATATAAGCTGCTGTAACCAGCATAAAGATTTCCTTTTCTGTCTGCAGCCAAAGGAGTAACCCATCTTCCACCGCTGTCTTCTGCACCTGTTTCTGCTGAAGGAGCTAAAACAGAACTTGTTCTGGTTAACCCGCCATCTTTAGATTGATACAAAGAGCCACCATATTGAATAAAACCATAATAGTGCTCAGGATCTAAAGGGTTAACAGCGCAGTCCATTCCGTCTGCACCATAATAATTACTCCATCCATTATTTTTAAAAGCATAGCCACCATTGTCTTGTAATCCACCAACGATATTCCCAGCATTTTGATTGGCAACAGAAATTTTATAAAACTGCCCAATCACAAGATTTTCGGTTAAATCAGTAAAACTTCCTCCATTATTTGTAGAAACATAAACTCCACCATCTGTTCCGGCAAAAAACTTACCACCACTGTAATTTAAAAAATGAATATCAGCATGCGTATAGCTTGCAGCATTAGGAGCGTTCCAACTGTTTATTTTTGAAAAATCATTTCCACCATCAGTAGATTTCCAGATGTTTAAAACTCCTACAAATACGATATCTTCATCGGTGTCTGACACGGTAATGTCTAAATCATACCAAGATTGTGATCCTTCAAAAATATCATCATTTTCATTTGTTTTAGTAAAAGAGAAACCACTATCAAGAGATTTATAGACCCCATTAAAACCATTTTTAGAAGAAGTTTGGTTGTAGCTCACAAAATAAACAACATTTGCATTTGCAGGTGTTACTGCTAATGCAATTCTTCTAGAGCCAGAAAAACCTGTAATAGAAACAGCAGAAAAAGAATCTCCTCCGTCTGAAGAAACGTAAACAGTACTTGTAGAAGCTGCATAAAAAACAGTTGAAGAGCCTGGTTTTCTTTTAAGGTCTTTAATGTTTCCAGAGAGCGTTCTTGTCCAACTGTTTCCACCGTCAGTACTTTTTTGTACGCCAATATTTGTTGCAACAATTACTGTATTTGGAGCCGTAGGATCGATGTAGATATCATTCATAGAGCTTCCGGCCATATTTCCAGTAGAGCTCCATGTTGTTCCTCCATCCGTAGATTTTAAAACACCAATTGAAGAAGAGTCTCCTGCGTCATCATCTCCAGTGGCAATATAAATTATATCAGAGTTTGTTGGGTCAATTGCAATTCCAGACACACCAATTGATCTTTGAAAATCATTTAAAGGTGTCCAGTTAATCCCTGCATCTATAGACTTCCAAATACCACCAGCTGGGGTTCCAACATAATAAATGTTCTCGTTGTTTGGATCTACAACAACCACATTAACCCTACCTTGACCAGAAGACCATGAGGCGGTATTTGTGTGTGTAAAAGGCCCAAGAGTAGACCAATTACTGGTGTCGTTCGCATTATTTTGCGCAGAAGCATTCATCTCCTGTTTTTGTTGCCAAGCTTGTTCTAGTTGAGTATTTGTTTTTAAAGTACCGTCTGCGTTGGTAAGAAAACTATTTTGATATTCCCATCTCATAAAAGGTTTGTACCCACTACCTTTTTTAAATCGATCAATGGTAGAAAAGTATTTTTCTGCTGCCAAAGAAATGTCTTCTAGTGTAATTTTTCCTTTCTTTTTGAGGTCGCTGTCTTGCATCCAGGGAGCTGAGGTTTGGTAGGCTTGAGAGAAAGCTAAAACCGGAATTAAAAACAAAAAATAAAATATAATTTTTTTCATGAGAGCGCGTGTGTAAAATAATAATTAATGAATCTTTTCTATGTCTTGCTCAACTTCTAGTTGAGCGTAAATGATGTTTATTTTTGAATTTGTTGCAGATAAAGCACTCAAAATTTTGTCTACTTGTGTGTTAACCTCTTTAGCGGTTATTGCAGTTATAAGTGTCATATCTTTTAGCCGTAATGTTTCGTTTTCTAAAACATTAACGCGCGTTTTAAAAGATAAATTCAACAATTCTTTAGGTCTAATACTATCTTTTAGAAACTTCATCTTTTCAGATAAAGTAAGAGCATTGTTTAGTGCTTCATTTGGAGAAATAGATAGAAATTGCTCTAAATTTTTAGTTGCAGATTCATATTCACTCCAAGTTTTAATTTTTTCTTTTGAGAGTTTGTCTAGTTTTAAAACAGCAGCGTGTTGCTGAACCTTGTTCATGTCAGATTTTTGAATGACAGTTTTGTTGTCAGCATTATTATCATTACATGATAAAAACACAAAGAAAAATACAATAATAAAGTTACGCATGCCTATAAAATGTTCGTAAAAATACACATTTTTAAATATATTGTTTTGACTTTAACATTTAATATCAAACCATTAAGAATGAATGTTTACGAAATTAGATTTTGATTTTTGGTACGAACTTAATTTATGTACTTTTGCTCTAAAATATTTTAGATTTCTAACGGATGAAAGACACCATTTTAATTATTGGAGCTTGCGGGCAAATTGGTTCTGAACTAACTCAAAAACTCAGAGAAACTTATGGAAACGAACATGTAGTTGCTTCTGATATTAGAGAAGGGAAAGAAGATTTAATGAGTTCAGGTCCGTTTGAAATTTTAGACGCTACCGATAAAGAAGGTATTTTAAAAATTGTACAAAAATACAACGTTACACAAGTCTATTTAATGGCAGCAATGCTATCTGCAACAGGAGAGCAGTATCCTCAAAAAGCGTGGGATTTAAATATGAATTCTTTATTAGGAGTTTTAGAATTGGCAAAAGACAAGCATATAAAACAGGTTTATTGGCCAAGTTCTATTGCTTCTTTTGGCCCAACTTCTCCAAAAATAAATACACCACAACAAACCATTATGGAGCCAACAACAGTATACGGTATTAGTAAATTGGCAGGAGAACATTGGTGTAACTATTACCATAATCGTTATGGAGTAGATGTTAGAAGTATTCGTTATCCAGGTATTATAAGCTGGAAAACAAAGCCAGGCGGAGGAACTACAGATTATGCTGTTGATATTTATTTTAAGGCAATTGAAGAAAAAAAATACGAATGTTTTTTAACTGAAAACACCCGTTTGCCAATGATGTACATGCAAGATGCTGTAAATGCAACCATTAAAATTATGCAAGCAGATGCAAGTAAAATAAAAACTAGAACAGCCTATAATTTAGCAGCCATAAGCTTTACCCCAAAAGAAATTGCAGCAGAAATTAAAAAACACATTCCAGAGTTTACCATTTCTTATAAAGAAGATTTTAGGCAACAAATTGCAGACAGTTGGCCACAAGTAATAGAAGACGCTAATGCTAGAGAAGATTGGAACTGGAAGCATCAATTTGATTTAGAATTAATGACCAAAGAAATGCTTAAAAATCTTCAATAGTTACTTGATAATTATCATTTTTTAACAATAGTTGCACATTTATTTTTGTGCTTTTAAACGAAATGTAAGTTTCGATTTTAAAGACGTCTAAAAAATTAAATTTATAAAAAATGAATACAATTATAAAAGATAGTTTAGCCAAAAGTGTATCCTACCAAACGTATCGAAAAAAGGTAAGTGATTTGCTAAATGAAGGAAAATCTACAGGTCCAAATCAAACAGATGATTTATTAAATTATAGTAATTTAAACGATGCAAGAATGAATCGTTTAGATAAAAAAACAACTCTTACTGATGAAACTGTTTCAACATTAAAAAATACTCGAAAAAATCAAACTTGGTTGCTAATAACAGAAGGTTGGTGTGGAGATGCAGCTCAAATTATGCCAGTAATTAATAAGATGAGTGTAGAAACTGACAAGGTAGATTTTAGAGTAGTATTGCGTGATGAAAATGAAGATTTAATGAATCAGTTTTTAACCAACGGAAGTAAATCAATTCCGAAATTAGTGGTGTTAGATGAACATAAAGAAGTAATTTCTTCTTGGGGCCCAAGACCTTCTGTTGCAACTAAAATGGTGCATGATTATAAAGAAAAACACGGCGGTTTAGACGCGGATTTTAAACGTGATTTACAAGTTTGGTATAATAAAGACAAAGGCAAAAATATTCAAGATGATTTGGTTGCTTTTTTAGACAACTAATACTTCTTTTTATTGTCATTTTAAAATACTGTTTTAAAAAAACAAAGTCCGTTTGCAATATTTGTAAACGGACTTTTCTTTTATGCTATCTTTGCAGTATCAAAACTAAAAAATGCTTGTAGAATACACCTCGATTTCAGAAACTGCAAAAGTTTGGATTTATCCATCAAACAGAAAATTTTACGATACAGAAATTGAAGGGGTAAATCAAAAAATTATCACTTTTTTAGAAAGTTGGAATACAGATGATGAAACATTTCAGGTTTCTTATAAATTAGTCTACAACCGATTTATCGTGTTGTTTGCAGCTTCCGAAACTCCGTTAACAAATTTGGTTATTGATGCTTCTGTTGGTTTTATTTTACAGTTACAAGAAGAATACAAAGTGGAGCTGTTAGATAAAATGAATGTTTGTTTTAAGCAAGGAGAATATGTTCAGTATAAAGAGCTAAAAGACTTCAAAAAACTAATAAAAAACAGAGCAGTTACTGGTAAAACAATTGTATTTGATAATTTAGTGACCACCAAAGAAGAGTTTGAAAACTATTGGGAAGTACCCATTTCTGAAAGCTGGTACGGGCGTTTTCTAAAACAGTAAAACCAAAGAAAAAGTTATTTTAAGTTAAACAATAACTCTTCAACCTCTAACCTTTAAATTTAGAGGTTGTTTTTTTAAAACAAACGAATTCCAGCCGCAAACTGAACACGATCTACATTATCGTATAAATTTTAAATTATTCTTTGGTAATTATGGTGTGGTATTTATGTTTTTAATTTACTGCTTATAAAAAAATAACTCATTCCTCTTTTTTGTTGTAATTTTTTTGTAACTTACTGGTAGTTAATAATCTATAAATTTTAAAATTATGTACCCCACAAACCACAAACCACAAGCCACAAACCACAAACGGCTAATTACTTAAAGCTAGGAATTATATTTTTAGGGATGATTTTTGCTCTAAATAGTTGTCAGAAAGAAGATGAAAATTTGTTTGAGAGAACGAATGTAAATTTAGAAAAAGTAAAAAAAATGTATTCAGCACAATTTAACAAAAGTGCCTTTCCAAGAATTAAAAATGATCCATTGTGGGAAAAATCAAATGTTCATTTTAGCGAAGATGGTCAATATATCGAAATACCTTTTAGAGAAGTTAAACAAAAAGACTTAGAAAAAAGCACTTCAATGTCTTTAGATCATTTGGTTGCTACCTTTAACTCAAGTGGTGAAATAGAATTAAACATTGTGCATTATTTTGCAGAAGACATTAAAAAAACAATGCCAAATTTTGAACTATTAAACTATTATGACACTGATAATTTTCATGGTTTTATCACAAAGTACGATTTAAATAAAAACGTTATTGCTGTTGACAGATTTATCAATGGGATAAAATCAGAAAATAAATTTACAATTAAAGAAAAAAAGAAATCTGATTTATTAGGAAAAGTAGATGAAGAATGCAATGTGTCTTCGGAGTTAATTCGTACAGAGGACTGCATGTTTTGGTATAATCCAGATACAGTTGATGACCCGATAAAAAAAGGAGATGTTGAAATTATTATGTGTAATTATACAACGAGTGTTATTTACTACAATTCTTGTGGAGGTAATTCAGGAAATAATACTTCATCTGGTGGTGGCGTTACGGTAATTTCTAATTCAACTTATTATAAAATTAATCAATCAAATTTAAAACCTTGTATGTCTAAAGTAATGGATTCAATAAAAACATTAACAAATGATATAAAAGGGATTATTACTAAGTTTAATGGAAATGTGTCAGGTTATAATTGGGAATTGAAAGATGGGACAACAACAGGTGTTTCTACAGCTCAAACTAGTACAGTTTATGACACTGCTACTGGAACAGTATCAACAACTTTTGATACAACAAAATACAGTAAAGCTTCGGACCTATCATGGGCAAGAACTATATTTCATGAATCAATTCATGCATATATAGTTGCAATTCATCATAATACTTCAACCCCTGCAGAGAAAGCAGAACTTTTAGGTCCAAATTGGAGAAATAGATTTATAAATAAAGGTCATGATTTTATTGCAAATAATTATATTGACCCTATTACTAACGCATTAGTTGAATTTGGAACTAAACAAGGTTATACACATGATCGTACATTTTATGAAGATTTAGCTTGGGGAGGATTAAGTGATACACCAGCTTTTAATAATTATGAGTATAAAGATAGAGCTAACAATGTTATATTAATTGAATTAACTGAAAAAGATCTTGATGGAAATGATAAACCACAAAAAGGGCAAAATGCTGGATGTTAAAAAAATAATATTTTTAATTGTTTTTTTTAGTACATTTCAAAGTTGTTATTCACAAAGAAGCATAACTGGAAAATATCAAAGAGAAGATGTTGTATCAACAATGGCTGAAACGGGGTCAAAATATATATTTGATAAGAATAATAATTTTACACAAACTAATTTTTACCACTTAGGTTATAAAGAATTATTTGAAGGTAAGTATAAACTAGAAAAAAGTATTCTAACTCTCTATTATATACCAAAAATAAAAACAAGAAAGGATTATCGTTTTGTAAACAAGAAAAAGATTACTAAAAATAACAGTAGTAACACCTACTTGTTTGCACAAATAAAATTAACAAATAAAGATTTACGTAAAGATGATATTGAACTGTTAATTTATGATAAAAATGATAAGTTGTTAATGGGTTTTAGCAATGATGAAAACGGAGAGTTTCCATTCTTAAGTTTGTATGACTCTAAAATTGGTTATTTTCTTTTTTCTTCATTAGTTTATCAAGAAGTTAAAATACCAGCAAGTGAATTGTATGGTTCTACAACTGAAGTAAATATTCTTTTAAATAAGACATTGATAAAACAAAGTCAAAAAAATGATACTATTAAATATTTAATAAAATCATTTAGCAAGAAAAAAGTAGAGTTAAAAAATAGGATAACAAACGAGAAAGTTATTCTAACTAAGCAATAATTTCCACAACCTCTAACCTTTAAATTTAGAGGTTGTTTTTTTAAAACAAACTAATCCCTACCGCAAACTGAACACGATCTACATTATCGTATAAATTTTAAATTATTCTTTGGTAATTATGGTGTGGTATTTATGTTTTTAATTTACTGCTTATAAAAAAAATAACTCATTCCTCTTTTTTGTTGTAATTTTTTTGTAACTTACTGGTAATTAATAATCTATAAATTTTAAAATTATGTACCCTACAAACCACAAACCACAAACCACAAGTAGTTAATTATTTAAGGCTAGGGTTTTTATTTCTCAGTATTTCCTTATTGTTATGGAGTTGCGAAAAAGAAACTTTCAATCAAACTTCAAAACCTCAAAGTTTTGTGGAAGAAATACAACAAGCTTTTAACAAAGAAGATTTTACCAAATCAATACCCTATGAATTTGATGTAAATTGGGATTTAGCAAAAAAAGAGTATTCAGAAGAATTGAAAACTGATTATTATGAATTTCCAATAAGATATACCTCTTCTTTAACACCACATATAAATGACTTAAAGAAAACGAAAGGTAATTATTTCAATTCGTATAAAATTATAGCTACTATTAAAAACAAAAACATTAATTTTTATGCACTGAGAGTTTATGAAAAAATCTCAGAAACGGGTCAAATAATTTCTGAGGTTAACCTTAGGTATGCATCTAGTTTTAATGGAGTTATTCATTTAGTAGATAAAAATGATGTCATTGTTTTTGCAAAGAAGGTCGAAAAAGGAACCGAGTTGATTAAAGATTACTATGCAAAAGATTTAAAGGAATTAGACCCTATAAAAGCAAGAGCTGGAGATGGTTGTGTAACTGTTAAAACTGAACATTGGTATTATTATTATCAATGGTCTCAAGATGTTGAAGTTTTTTTATATAGTAAAAAATTATTAGATATTACTTATGAACAAATATGCGCTTATGAATACTTGCCAGAATATGAAGAAGGAATGACTAATACAGGTGGTGGAGGTTCACCTTCAGGAGCAGGCACCTATAAGAAAGATTGTGCTTCTACAACAAATAGTAAGTATCTTTCAAGAGCATCAGAAGGTTGTGCTGTAAAAGTTACCGAAAAAGAAGTAAAATGTGAAAAAGGTTTTGTTATGGATAGTAACGGAAATTGTGTAAAAGAGTGGCCAGAAGATATTGAACTTTTTGATATTGTTGATGGCCCAGCAATTCAAGACATTGTAGAATATTTAAAATTTTTTGATTCAACTAAGGGAGCTACTTTTACTCTTTATGTAAAACAGCCAAAAGCAAACAAAAGTGATACTTGGTCTGGAGCTGTTTGGAACCCAAATGTTGGTCATACTTTTATTTCGATATCACAAGAAAATATTACAAGAGTTATAGGATTATATCCTGGCTCTAGTGTAAATCCTTATTCTGATAATCCTTCTGCTAGTAGTCTTTTAGTTGATAATGCGGGTGATGATTTTGATGTTAGTTTAACAATAAATATTACAGCATCACAGTTATCAACATTACGATCAGAAATAACAAGTAATAATTCTAATTACAATTTAAACACTAATAATTGTACTGATTTTGGTATAAAAATGGGGAATTTATTTTCAATGAATATTCCTGACTCAATTGGCAAATGGCCAGGTGGTGGTGGAAGTAATCCTGGAAACCTAGGTCAAGATATAAGAGGTATGGCTTTAAATAGTGGAATGACAAGGAATACAACAGGTGGTAAAGCTGTATTAAAATCGGGTACGTGTCAATAAAATATATATAATGAGAAAAATAATATTAATTTCAATAATAATCCTCTCATGTAAACAAATAAACATGGAAATTACAAGTAACAGTATTGGCTTATATAAATTGAATCAAAAAATCATGAAAAAAAATCATGAAAAAAAATTAGAAATCATCTTAGATGATGAGAATAAAATTAAGTCAATTATTACGAGGTCTAGTCAATACAAAACAAAAGAAGGCTTTAATGTTGGGACAAACTTACTTAGCATTGAAAAACAAAGTAAAACTAAACGAAGAGAGTTAAAAGTCTCAAAAGGGAGTTTTCAAATTGCAAGTTTAGGTAAAATCATTACTTATAATGATATTTCTTTTGTTGATGAGAATAATGACAATAAAGTTGATTTTGTTTGGATTCAAAGAAAATAGTATTTTTTGTTAAAAGTAAAATCTTCCTTAATAAACAATAAGGTCTAGAGAAGTCTATTTGGTAGAAATATAGGAATAATCTTTATTTAAATAATAAGTATACAGCCTCTAAGTTTAAAAGTTTAGAGGTTGTTATTCTAAAACAAAGGAATCCCAATTCCCAGCGAAACACTATCTAAATTACCGTTTTTAAAATTTGCAATTCGTTTGCGGTGAAAATCGATTCGAAAGACAAAATTGGTTTTAGAATGTTCATCATTTCCTTGAAAACCAAACCCGAATCCGTGGTATTTTCCTTTTTCAAAATTAGAAGAAGGTTTCCATAAATTTCCATAACTACCATTTACAAAAATGGTAAATTCTTCGTTTGCAATTACATTGTATTGCAAATTTAAATAAGACGGAATTGCCTGTATATTAAAACGTGTGTGAAAATCCAATCCAAAATTTATACTAGATTCTACGCGTTTATTAAAACGATATCCAAAACCAGTTCTAATAAAAACAGCAGAAAAATCTAACATATTTTCGCCACCATCTGGTTCAAATAAAACATAATTTTCATTTAAAGCAAAAGTTAAATTTACATTGGCATTAAAGAAAGATCCTTTTTCTTTGGTTTGAGATGTTGCTATTAATGTGGTGAATAATAGAATTAGCAGCAGTAATTTTTTCATGGTTATTTTTTTGTTCCGTTTGCAGAAACAAAAACTATTCCATTTCTAAATTTTTAATAAAAGCATCAATTGAAGTTGCTTTTTCTACAGAAAAATGGCCAATCTTTGTGCGTCTTAAAGCCGATAAATGTGCGCCAGAATGTAATGCTTTTCCGAAATCAAAAGCCAACGAACGTATGTAGGTTCCTTTGCTACACACCACTCTAAAATCGATTTTTGGTAAATCAATATTGGTAATTTCAAATTCGTTAATGGTAATTTCTCTGGTAGGAATATCTACAGTTTCTCCTTTTCTAGCCAATTCATACAAACGTTTTCCGTCTTTTTTCAATGCAGAGAAAATTGGTGGTCTTTGTTGAATGGCTCCAATAAATTGTTCGGTTGTTTTGTGAATCAATGCTTCGGTAATATGTTCTGTTGAGAAAGTTTCATTTACTTCAGATTCTAAATCGTAACTCGGCGTTGTTCCACCAACCGAAAAGGTTCCTGTGTATTCTTTAATTTGCCCTTGATATTCGTTGATGTTTTTGGTTTGTTTTCCTGTGCAAATAATCAGTAAGCCTGTAGCTAACGGATCTAAAGTTCCGGCATGACCTACTTTTATTTTTTTGATATCAAAGCGTTGTCTAATGTGCCAACGAATTTTATTAACAGCCTGAAAAGAAGTCCATTCTAACGGTTTGTCAATCAGTAAAATTTGTCCGGTTTTGTAATCTTCTGCTGTCATTTTTTTAATTTGATTTTGTCTGGTCGAGCGGAGTCGAGTCCTTTTAAAAACCTCTCGAAAACTGCTTTTATCTTCAAACTAAAATATATTTTAGTTTTCAATTATGCTCGAGGAGACATTTGTTTTAATTCATTAAAGAGTAACCAATTGCAATAACACCAACTACAGCACAATAAATTGCGAAATAAGATAATTTGCTTTTCTTCACTAAAGAAATCATCCAAGTACATGCTAATAATCCAGCTACAAATGCAGCGATGAATCCAGCAGATAATGGTAATATCTCTGAACTTGAAAAATTTATTTCACCACTGATTACATCTTTAGCGATTTTCCCAAAAATCAATGGTACCACCATTAAGAAAGAAAAACGGGCAGCTTTGCTTCTGTCTACTCCTAGTAAAACCGAAGTTGAAATGGTTGCGCCTGATCTAGAAATTCCGGGTAACATGGCAATTGCTTGCGATACTCCAATAATTATTGCGTTTGTAAATGATACTTTTTTGTTGGTTTGTTTTGCTTTATCAGCTAATAACAAAAGTAGTGCAGTTAGTATAAGCATAAAGCCAACCAATAAAATTTGCCCTCCAAAAAGGGCTTCTAATTGTTCCTCAAAAAGCAATCCAACGGCAACAGCAGGTATCATTGAGGCAATAATTTTTAAAGAAAATTGTGTTTGTTCATTCCATTTAAATTGAAATAATCCTTTAAAAATTTCTGCGACTTCTTTTCTAAAAATCACCAATGTGCTTAATGCAGTTGCAAAGTGCAGAACTACGGTAAAAGTTAAGCTTTCTTGCGGTACAGAAGTGTCGCCTAAAACAACTTTTGCAAGTTCTAAATGTCCGCTAGATGAAACAGGTAAAAACTCAGTGAATCCTTGAATAATTCCAAGAACAATTGCTTCGATAAAATCCATTTTTTACTTTTTAGGATTTGCTAAAATCGCATAGATCTCTATTCCTAAGCCGATAATTACTAAAGTTGGTGCTAATCGTATGCGTCTCCAATTGTAAATTTCTTCATTAAATACGTTTGGGTCATCGCTACCGCCTCCAGCCATCAAGATAAATCCTAGGGCAATAAACGCAGCGCCGATTAGCATAATCATGTAATTTCTTTTTCCGAAGAGAAATTCTGGTTTTGAAGTATCTTTTTTCTTGTCCATATTAATAATATAATTCGTCTGTTTGTAAATTTAAAAAACGCTGAGTCGCAAAATATGTACTTAACCAAGTAATTAAAAAAGCGACAATTAATACACCGCCAAACAAGTAGCTTAACAAGGTAAAATCATTTATTAACTGTAATGCAGGTATGTATTTGTTGATGTAGTAAATAACAGAAGCCAAGCCAATTAGTGCAATAATAGAACCAATCATTCCTAATTTTATGCCTTGTAAAATAAAAGGTTTTCTAATGAAGCTTTTAGTGGCGCCAACCATTTGCATGGTTTTAATATTAAATCTTTTAGAATATACCGATAAACGCAAAGAGCTGTTGATTAATAAAATAGATATCAATGCAAAAAATGCACTAATAACCAATAACCAAAAACTTATTTTTTGAATATTTTTTGTTAAAAATTCAATCAATGGTTTGTCATAAGTTACCTCTAAAACAAAGGCGTTTTTTTGAAAACGAGTTTCAATTTCAGCCATCTTCTCTGGTGTAACAAAGGGAGCGTTGAGGTAAATATCGATGCTGTTTTTTAAAGGGTTTTCTCCTAAAAATTTCACAAAATCTTCTCCTAACTGTTTGCTGTGTGTTCTGGCTGCTTGTGCTTTAGAAACATAAAATGTTGTTTTTGTAAAGGGCTCTTTTTTTAGTGAAGCTCTTAAGTTGTCTATGTTTTTCTTAGAAACATTGTCTTTTAGAAACAAGGTTATCGCTGTTTTTTCTTTAACGTGGTTGGCAACACTTGTGGCTTTTAATAAAATTAAACCTAAAAAGCCCACCATAAATAAGACCAATGAGATGCTTAAAACTACAGAAAAGTAAGAAGAACGCAATCTTCTTTTTTGGTATGTGTCAAAAGATGTAGACATAAATTTTATATATTCTAGTTCGCAAGATAATAATTAGTAAACAGTTGTCCGTTACAGTTGGCAGTATTTTAACTAATCTATTTCTTGACAAAGTTCAATTAAAACGCCGTTTGTTGTTTTCGGATGTAAAAAAGTAACCAATTTATTATCTGCACCCAACTTTGGTGCTGAGTTTAAAACGGTAAACCCTTCGTTTTTTAAACGTGCTATTTCTGCTTTAATATCTGTAACTGCAAATGCAATATGATGAATTCCTTCTCCTTTTTTAGCAATGAATTTTGCAATTGGACTTTCTGGATTTGTGGCTTCTAAAAGTTCTATTTTATTGGGTCCAACATTAAAAAAAGAAGTTTTTACACCTTCAGATTTTACTTCTTCAACTTTGTAATGGGGTTTACCAAATAGTGCCGCAAATAATGTGTTAGATGCTTCTAAGTTTTTAACAGCAATTCCGATATGTTCTATTTTTTCCATCTTATGATTTTCTATCAATCAAAAATAAACATTCTTTTGGGAATTATGCGTAAATTTGCCGCATGGAACAAACAAATAGACAGAAAAAAATTGCGGGAGTAATTCAAAAAGACTTGGTTGATGTGCTTCAGAAAGCTGCACAAGACGGAATGAAAGGAACTATTATTTCGGTTTCTAAAGTTACAGTTACTACAGATTTGAGTATCGCAAAAGTGTATTTGAGTATTTTTCCATCAGAAAAAAGAGACGAATTGGTTACAGGAATTCAGTCTAACACTTCTTTAATTAAACACGAAATGGCAAAACGCACCAAAAATCAGTTGCGTAGAATGCCAGAATTATCCTTTTTTGGTGATGATACTCTAGATTATATTGAAGAAATTGACAAATCGTTAAGTGGTAAAGATGTAAATCCAATTCACAATCCTGAGGTGTTACCAAAACGTCAAAAACGCTAAATTGTTTGCTTCCCAGCTTTTTTTACAGTTAGTTTGTATTGATTTGATACAAAAACGGTGAACTTTCCTTTTTACATAGCAAAACGATATCTATTCGCTAAAAGCGGAAACAATACGATTAATATTATTACCATTATTGCTTCTTTTGGAGTCATAATTGGGTCGTTGGCGCTGTTCATAATTCTTTCTGGATTCTCTGGTTTTACAACGTTTACAGACGGTATGTTAGAGTATTCGGATCCGGATATAAAAATAACTGCTGCGAAAGGAAAATCGTTTGTAGTTTCAGATTCAATTACTTCACTTTTATTAAACAATAAAGACATCAAAGCATTTGCTTCTGTAGTTGAAGAACGTGCTTTTTTACAATACAAGCAAAGAGAATTAATTGCATTTGTTAAAGGTGTAAGCGACAATTATATGTCGATTACCAGCATTGATTCAACATTGCATAACGGACAATGGTTAGATTCGAATTTTATAAATACAGCGGTAATTGGATTCGGAATATCTGATAAATTATCGTTGAGTATTTTAAACTTTGGAGAACCGTTAGAAATCAAAGTTCCGAAAGCCGGAAAAGGCTTAATTTTAAACGCATCTTCTGCGTTTAATGCTGCTGATGTTCAGATTTCAGGTGTGTATACAGGTTTAGAAGATTTTGCAAATAAATATGTGTATGTAAATTTAAGATTGGCGCAACAATTATTGAATTATAAAGCGAACGAAGTTACCGCAGTTGAGATTAGGGTAGAAGAAAATATTGATCATACTGATTTTGCAAAAGCATTACAAAATGATTTAGGAAATGATTTTAAAGTTGAAACAAAAGCACAATTTAATGCGATTACATACAAGGTTTTAAATACAGAAAGATTGATTTCTTATTTGATATTTACGTTGATCATTATCATTGCATTATTTAATGTTATCGGCGCCATTATTATGATGATTATCGACAAAAAACAGAACTTAAAAACGCTTTTTAATTTAGGGGTTTCCATCAAAGAAATAAAAAGAATTTTTGTGTTGCAAGGATTTCTATTAACACTTTTTGGATTATTTATTGGACTAACAATTGGAACAATTTTAGTGCTATTACAAAAAAAGTTTTCATTTTTTATGATTACACAATCCATTCCGTATCCAGTAGAATTTAGATTCATAAATTTATTAATTGTAGCAATTACAATTAGTATTTTAGGATTTATCGCTTCAAAAATTGCCAGTAGCAGAATTTCTGCTAACTTTATAGAGAAGTGATTTATCTAAAATCTGGAATTACAGTATCTCCAAATTTTTCATAGACTTCATCAAAAGCTGCAAAAACATCTTTTGCATCGTCAGAAGTTACCATTTTCATTCGGTATTCTTTAAAATGCGGAATTCCTTTAAAGTAATTGGTATAATGTCTTCTGGTTTCTAAAACACCCAACGTTTCGCCTTTCCAATCAATAGACATTTGTAAGTGTCTGCGAGCAATTTCAACACGTTCTGCAATTGTTGGAGATGCCAAATGTTTACCCGTGTTAAAAAAGTGTTTTACTTGATTAAAAAACCAAGGAGAACCAATAGAAGCTCTACCAATCATTGCACCATCTAGGCCATAAACATCACGCATTTCCATTGCTTTTTCTGGCGTTGTAATATCGCCATTTCCAAAAACAGGAATGTGCATCCTTGGATTGTTTTTTACATCAGCAATTGGTTTCCAATTTGCGTTTCCTTTATACATCTGAGCACGTGTTCTACCATGAATTGAAATGGCTGCACAACCAACGTCTTGTAATCTTTCTGCTACTTCTACAATTCTGATAGATTCATCGTCCCAACCTAAACGTGTTTTAACGGTAACTGGCAAATTGGTGTGTTTTACCATTTCTTTGGTTAACTTCACCATCAAATCGATGTCTTTTAAAATTCCTGCGCCAGCGCCTTTCGAAACTACTTTTTTTACAGGACAACCAAAGTTGATGTCAATAATATCTGGATTCGATTTCTCAACAATTTCAACCGTTTTTAACATCGATTCTAAATTGGCTCCAAAAATCTGTATTCCCACCGGACGCTCTTTTTCGTAGATGTCTAATTTCATGACGCTTTTTGCAGCATCACGAATCAATCCTTCTGAAGAAATAAATTCAGTGTACACTACATCCGCACCGTTTTCTTTACATAAAGCTCTAAACGGAGGATCTGAAACGTCTTCCATTGGTGCTAACAACAACGGAAAGTCAGGAAGTTCAATGTTTCCAATTTTAACCATGGCGCAAAAATACTTATTTTATATGAAAAAAAATACCTGTTAGATTTTATTCTAACAGGCATCATATATTCTTTTTGATAAAGTTCTAGAACTGAATATCAGCTTTTATTACTTTTCCATTTCTAGTTAAAACCACAGTTGTTTTATCTCCTGCTTTAAATACAGATAATGCTTTCATATAACTCATCATATCTGTTACCTTATTGCCGCCTAATTCAATAACAATATCACCTTTTTTAATTCCGGCTTTAATTGCTGGTTTGTCTTCAGAAACGCCATCAACACGCATTCCTTTTCCGTCAAACATGTAGTCAGGTATTACTCCCAAACCAACTTTAAAACGAGGTGTTTCTTCGCTTTCATTTTTTGTTTTTCTAAAAGGTAGTTTCCCATTGTCATTTAAGTCAGAAATTACATTAAAAATGTACGTTGAAATAGTTGCCATTCCGTCGTAATTTAACGTTTCACTATCATCACTTGGTTTGTGATAATCTTCATGCTGACCCGTAAAAAAATGTAAAACAGGCATGTCTGCTAAATAAAAACTTGTATGATCAGATGGTCCAACTCCAGATGCTTTTTGAATCAATTTAAACTTATCGTTGTGAGATTTTAAAGTTTGTTTAAAAATAGGAGAAGTTCCTGTTCCGTAAACCGCTAAAGCGCTATCCTTTAATCGTCCAACCATATCCATATTAATCATGTAAGAAACTGCTTTAGTGTCGATTGTTGGATTTTTTACAAAATAATTAGAACCTAATAACCCCATTTCTTCACCAGAAAAAGCGATAAATAAATAGTTGTTATTGGTATTTACGTTTCTTAATTTACTTGCTAAATTTAATAAAACCGCTACACCAGAAGCATTATCATCTGCGCCATTATGAATTGCTTTTATAGAATCTCTATACAAAGAACCATCGCCACCATAACCTAAATGATCAAAGTGCGCCCCAATAATTACCGTGTTTTCTGCTTTATTATTTATAAAACCAACAACGTTTCTTCCGGTAATTGTTCCGTCTGCATTTTCTGTGAATTTTACTTCTTCATGCGGATTTGTTTTAGGCTTAAAAGTAAAGGATTGATAAAATCCGTCTGTTCCTTTTGGATCCAAGCCTAAACTTTCAAATCTTTCTTTAATATATTCTGATGCTTTTATTTCTCCAGGAGTTCCGGTTTGTCTTCCTTCTAGAGAATCATCCGCTAAAAAAGCCACATCTTCTTTGATTTTATTTTCTGGTTTATACGCTTTGTTACAAGAAATTAGGAGCGATAAAAAGATTAAAATTATTAAGTTTTTCATGGTATAAGTATTATTTTTGTCAAAAATAGCTAATAATTATTTGTTAGAAAATTAAAACCATTTAGAATGAAGTATAGAGTACTGTTTATAGCAATTACATCACTTTTAGTAGTGTCTTGTAAGGGGAATAAAAATGATACATCAGATGCAAAGTCTGGCGCAACCAAAAAATGGGATACTACTCTAATTTATCCAGAAGAGGTGCATTTTAAATCGATGCAGCAAATTACTTTTGGAGGAGATAATGCAGAAGCATATTGGAGTTTTGATGACAAGCAAATTATTTTTCAATCTAATAATAAAGAATGGGGCGTAGATTGTGATCAGATGTTTTTAATGAATTTAGGAGAAACATTTGAAAATAAAATTCCGCCAATGATTTCTACTGGTTTAGGAAGAACAACTTGTGCCTATTTTTTGCCAGATAATAAAAGTTATGTGTACGGGTCTACACATTTAGGAGGAAAGGAATGTCCGCCAGCACCTTTAAGAAGAGAAGGGAAATACGTTTGGCCCATTTACGATAGCTATGATATTTTTGTGGCAGATTTAGAAGGAAATATCACCAAACAATTAACAACAGAACCAGGTTATGATGCAGAAGCAACGGTGTCTCCAAAAGGAGATAAAATTGTTTTTACTTCAATGAGAACAGGAGATTTAGAATTATTTACTATGAATATAGATGGTTCTGATGTACAGCAAATTACGAGCGAATTAGGTTATGATGGTGGTGCCTTTTTCTCTCCAGACGGAACAAAATTAATCTTCCGTTCTTCAAGGCCAAAAACAGATAAAGAAATTAAAGAGTACAAAGATTTATTAAAAGAAGGATTGGTACAGCCAACAGAAATGGAGCTGTACATTTGTAATGCAGATGGTTCTGATTTACGTCAATTAACCGATTTAGGAAATGCTAACTGGAGTCCGTTTTTTCATCCTTCTGGAGAAAAGATTTTGTTTTCATCAAACTTTGAGGCAGAAAAAGGATTTCCATTCAATTTATATATGATTGATATTGACGGGAAAAATTTAAAAAGAATTACTCACGGAGAAACTTTTGATGCTTTTCCTGTTTTTTCAAATGAT
Source organism: Polaribacter sp. (assembly GCA_029238315.1). Classification (GTDB taxonomy): domain Bacteria; phylum Bacteroidota; class Bacteroidia; order Flavobacteriales; family Flavobacteriaceae; genus Polaribacter. The sequence goes on from JAQWGI010000035.1 coordinate 32,813, forward strand.
GGAAAGCGGTTAATTTTTTCATCAAACAGAAATAATGGTGGCGGAAGAGACACCAATTTATTTGTTGCTGAATGGCAAGACTAGCAACGCAGTTGCTTTTTGCTTTGTAACTCGTGAACTTTGCAACTTTGTCGCTTTTTTCAATACCAAAAACCTATATTTGCAGACTTAAGAAATCAAACTTACATGAAGAATATTAGAAACTTTTGCATTATCGCACATATTGATCACGGTAAAAGTACGTTGGCAGATAGGTTGTTAGATTATACAGGTGCTGTAACCGATCGCGAGAAGAAAGATCAGTTATTAGATAGCATGGATTTAGAGCGAGAACGTGGTATTACCATAAAATCGCACGCCATTCAAATGGAATATAGCTACAAAGGCGAAGAATATGTTTTAAACTTAATAGATACACCAGGTCACGTAGATTTCTCTTACGAAGTTTCTCGTTCTATAGCAGCCTGTGAAGGTGCATTATTAATTGTAGATGCAGCTCAAAGTATACAGGCACAAACAATTTCTAATTTATATTTAGCGTTAGATAATGATTTAGAGATTATACCAGTTTTAAATAAAGTTGATTTGCCAAGTGCAAACCCAGAAGAAGTAACTGATGATATTGTAGATTTATTAGGTTGTGATGCAGAAGAAGTAATACATGCAAGTGGTAAAACAGGTTTTGGTGTAGATGATATTTTAGCCGCAATTATAGAAAAAATACCCGCTCCAAAAGGAGATCCAGAAGCACCATTGCAAGCCTTGATTTTTGATTCTGTTTATAATTCTTATCGCGGAATTGAAACTTATTTTAGAGTTTTAAACGGTGAAATAAAAAAAGGACAACGCATTAAATTCATGGCAACAAATAATGAATATTTTGCAGATGAAGTTGGTACCTTAAAACTGCAACAGATTGTAAAAAAATCTGTAAAAACAGGAGATGTTGGTTACTTAATTACAGGAATTAAAACTGCAAAAGAAGTAAAAGTAGGAGATACAATTACAGATGCAGTAAACCCAACGGATAAGAAAATAGAAGGTTTTGAAGATGTAAAGCCAATGGTTTTTGCAGGAATTTACCCTGTAGACACAGAAGATTACGAAGAGTTGCGTTATTCAATGGAAAAACTGCAATTAAATGATGCTTCGTTGGTTTTTGCACCAGAAAGTTCTGCAGCATTAGGTTTTGGTTTTAGATGTGGATTTTTAGGAATGTTACACATGGAAATTATTCAAGAGCGTTTAGAGCGTGAGTTTAATATGACTGTAATTACAACGGTTCCAAACGTTTCGTATTATGCATATACAAAGAAAGACCCTGAAGAGATTATTTTATTAAATAATCCATCAGATTTACCAGATCCATCAAGTTTAGATAGAGTAGAAGAACCATATATTAAAGCGTCGATTATTACAAAATCTGATTTTGTTGGACAAGTAATGAGTTTGTGTATAGAAAAACGTGGAGAAATTACCAATCAAACCTATTTAACCACACAAAGAGTAGAGTTAACTTTTGATATGCCTTTGGCAGAAATTGTGTTTGATTTTTACGATCGTTTAAAAACAGTTTCTAAAGGATATGCTTCTTTTGATTATCATCCAATAGGAATGAGAGAATCAAAATTAGTTAGAGTAGACATTCTTTTAAATGCACAGCCAGTAGATGCGCTTTCTGCATTGTTGCATGCAGATAATGCATATTCAATCGGTAAAAAAATTACAGAAAAATTAAAACAACTAATTCCAAGACAGCAATTTGACATCCCGATTCAAGCTGCTATTGGAGCAAAAATTATCGCTAGAGAAACTACAAAAGCATTGCGTAAAGATGTTACTGCGAAATGTTATGGAGGAGATATATCGCGTAAACGTAAATTACTAGAAAAACAGAAAAAAGGAAAGAAAAGAATGCGCCAAGTAGGTAATGTAGAGATTCCGCAAGAAGCATTTATGGCTGTATTAAAGTTGAATGATTAATACAGGGTATATTTAAAATTAAAAACGTTTTCAATTTCTGAAAGCGTTTTTTTGTATTTACAATCCAATAATTAATGATAAATTTACCAATCTGAAATCAAGAAAATAAATGACAAGCAAACCAAAGATTCTATTAATTTATACTGGCGGAACAATTGGAATGGTAAAAGATTACGAAACCAATGCATTAAAAGCTTTTAATTTTGAGCAGCTTTTAGAGCGTGTTCCAGAATTGGTGCAATTAAATTGTACAGTTGATACTTATTCTTTTAAAGAGCCAATAGATTCTTCTAACATGAATACTACTTATTATGTAGATATAGCAGAGGTGATTGAAGATAATTATCTAGATTTTGACGGGTTTGTTGTCTTAACAGGCTCAGACACAATGGCGTACACGTCTTCTGTGGTTGGTTTTATGTTTGAGAACCTAGCTAAACCCGTAATTTTTACAGGTTCGCAATTGCCAATAGGTCATTTAAGAACAGACGCCAAAGAGAATTTAATAACCTCTATAGAAATTGCATGTTCTAGAAAAAATAATCAACCTGTTGTTTCTGAAGTATGTTTGTATTTTGAGTATAAATTGTACAGAGCAAACAGAACTACAAAAATTAATGCAGAACAGTTTGAGGCGTTCGCCTCTTTAAATTATCCGCCATTAGCAGAGAGTGGAGTGCATTTACAATTTAATTACGAGTTGCTTTTGAAACCACCACCAATAGCAACAAAGTTTATGGTTAGAAAATCTTTAAATAATAATATTGTTATTTTAAAATTGTTTCCAGGTATTACAGAAGAGGTTGTAAAAAGTATTGTTGGTATTAAAAATCTTAAAGGTATTGTGCTAGAGACCTACGGAGCAGGAAACGCGCCAACCTATAAGTGGTTTGTAGTTATTTTAGAAGCCGCCATAAAAAGTGGCATACATATTGTAAATGTTACACAGTGCGTTGGTGGTAGTGTTATTTTAGGACATTATGAAACGAGTGTAGAGCTGCAAAGAATTGGAGTAATTGATGGAAAAGACATCACAACAGAATCTGCCATTGCAAAACTAATGTATTTATTAGGTGCAAAAATATCAAATTCAGAGTTCAAAAATACATTTGAAAAACCATTAAGAGGAGAATTAGATTTTTAAACAATTACAAGAATTAATGTTAAATCTATATCTAAAAATTGAGTTCGTTATTGAATTATTATTAATTTGAGTTAAATTTTACTTTTTAGACATAAAAATTTGTGGTTTTTTTTTAGAGACTCAACATTTTTTTGTTAATTGGCACTCTCAAACTTGATAAAAAATAAATTAGAATGTATCTAAATCAAAAATTAGAGAATTTTTTTTTTGTTGATTTGAAATAAAAATCAATATCTTTAAACCCGTTAACTATTAAAATTAATTTATAACAAAGATGAAAAAAGTATCAAACATCCTAACAGTAGCAGGATTCATGTTTTTTGGAGCTATTCAATCAACTTTCGCACAAGAAACAGCTCAGTCAGAAACTTTCCACCAAGAATTAAAGAAACGTTTTATTGAAGGAGATCCTCAATTTATGGGAATTGTATTAGTGGCCTTAATTTTAGGTTTAGCAATTGCCATTGAAAGAATTATTTATTTAAACATGGCAACAACCAATACTAAGAAATTAGTTGCTAGTGTAGATGAAGCGTTAAGTTCAGGTGGTGTAGAAGCTGCAAAAGAAGTTTGTCGAAACTCAAAAGGACCAGTAGCATCTATCTTTTATCAAGGATTAGATAGAATGGACGAAGGCGTTGAAGCTGCAGAAAAAGCTGTAGTTGGATACGGAGGAGTTCAAATGGGATTATTAGAGAAAAATGTTTCTTGGTTATCTTTATTTATTGCTTTAGCACCGATGTTAGGTTTCATGGGAACTGTAATTGGTATGATTGAAGCATTTGATAGAATTGCTGTAGCAAATGATATTTCTCCAGGAGTTGTAGCAGGTGGTATTAAAATTGCACTTTTAACAACAGTATTTGGTTTAGTAGTAGCAATTATTTTACAGATTTTTTATAACTATATCGTTTCTAAAGTAGATAGTATTGTAAACAGCATGGAAGATGCATCTATCTCTTTAATTGACTTATTAGTAAAATATAAAAAATAATTTATAATTATGAAATTATCTAAAATATTAAGTTTATTTATTGCGCTAGTTGCAGCTATCGGTGCGATTCTATTTATTAGAGTCTTCACTGCAGATGCAGATGCAATAGAAAACGACCCTATTGTACAGGGTAGTATCATTGACCCAATTATTATGTTTTCAACAATTTTATTTTATTTAGCTGTTGGAACCGCTATAGTAATGTCGGCGTTAGCTTTGGTTAAAAATCCAGAGAGTTTAAAGAAAACAGGTTTAGGTATTGTAGCCTTAGCTATAGTTTTAGTATTAGCCTATTTTACAGGTGATAGTTTGCCGGTAACAGATCCTCAAGGAAATATTCTTGAAGGTGGAGAAGCAGGTTCATCAATCAACAAATGGGTAAGTACTGGAATTTGGTATAGCATGTTCTTAGGAATTATTGCTGGAGCATTTTTTGTAATTGACTTAGGAAAAGGACTAATTAAATCTTAAAACATGGCAAGAAGAGAAACCCCAGAAATTAATGCAGGTTCTATGGCGGATATCGCCTTCTTGTTACTAATCTTTTTCCTTGTAACTACTACAATGGATGTGGATTCAGGTATTTCAAAAAAATTATCAGAAAAACCACCAAAAGATTATGTGCCGCCTGTAATTAAAGAGAAAAATATATTTGAAGTCAATATCAATAGAAACAATGAAATGCTTGTAGAAGGTGAAACTATGCAGTTAGAAGACCTTAAAGAAGCAACAATTAAGTTTATTGATAATGGTGGAGGTGAAGGTAAAGTAGTAGACGGTGTTTCTACAGGTCCTTGTGATTATTGTCAAGGAGCCAGAAGCCAAACATCTTCAGATCATCCAAATAAAGCAATTATTTCTGTTCAGAGTGATAGAGGTACAGAATACGGAATGTACATTAAAGTTCAAAACGAGTTGTTAAAAGCATACACGGTATTAAGAAATAGATTGGCTTTAGAAAAGTACAATGTTTCTTATAACGAACTTGAAGACAGTTACAAGAAAGATTCTAAGAATGAGGAATTAAAGAAGAAGGTAGAGTTTGTAAAAGCGAGCTATCCTCAAATTATTTCTGATGCTGAACCAACTTCTGTTAATTAATTAAAAAACAAGAATTATGTCTAAATTCGGAAAGAAGAAAAAGCCAATGCCAGCAGTAAACACGGCATCTTTACCAGATATCGTTTTTATGTTGTTGTTCTTTTTTATGGTAACTACCGTAATGAGAGAAACTGACCTGAAAATAGAAAACCCAACTTTACCAAATGCTACAGAAGTAAAAAAATTGGAGCACAAAAGTTTAGTAAGTACTATTTACGTTGGTAAGGCTAAAGATAAAAAGTTAGGAGCTGGAGATAAAATTCAATTAAATGATAAGATTGCATCACCAGATGATGTAACCGCTTTTATTTTAAATGAAAGATCTCAAAGGTCTGAAGCAGAGCACCCATACATGACTACATCCATTAAAGCAGATGTTGAGTCTAGTGTTGGTACAATTACAGACATCAAACTTAAATTAAGAGACGTAGGTGCTTTAAAATTAAGTTTGTCTAGTCGTAAATTGACGGAGGTAAAGCAATAAATTTTATATTTATTTTATAAAAAAGGGCAATCAATATGATTGCCCTTTTTTTTATGAAAAAGACTATCTTTATGCTGCCAAATTACACTATTTCTATTTATGAAAAAACTAACAACTCTTATCTGTTTTCTATGCATTAGTTTTAATATGATTGCACAAAAAGATTCTTTGCGCATAGGAGATTCATATTTAGAAGATCAGTTGTATGTTGGCATACGTTACTTGCAATTATACAACCAGCCCGAAAACGTTATTGGAAGTGGTTTTTCTTATGGTTTTAACGCTGGTTACATCAAAGATATTTCATTAATTACATCTGGAAGATGGGCTTTAGGGATTGGAGTAGGTTATGCGTTTGATTCTTTTAACCACGGCTATAAAGTAAGCGAACAAAACAACAATATCGTTATAGAAGTAGCCTCTTCTGTTACAGAAACGAGCAGTTTTAACCTCCAGTCTATAGAGTTTCCTTTCGAAATTAGGTGGAGAACCTCTAGTGCAAATAAATACAAATTTTGGAGAGTATATTCTGGATTTAAACTAAGTTATAATGTAAAAAGTATCCTTCAGTATAGCGCAGGTAATACTCAAAGCTCATACCATAATATAGCGAGATTAAATAGGTGGCAGTATGGTTTAACTATTGCTGCCGGTTATTCAACTTTTAATTTTAGCTTGTACTATGGCTTAAGTCCTCTTTTTAAAGATACAACTATCGGTACAAATACGATCAATACAAAGGTTATTAAATTAGGGATGATGTTTTACTTATTGTAAAATGTTATAAGCAATAAACTGACCTAACAAACCAATAACAAAACCCAGATATACTTCTTTTGTATTGTGTGCCTTTAACTGCAACCTAGCACTTGCTAATAGACCAGTTAAAAGAATGATTACAATACTAATTGGTATGGTAGAAATTGAATATATATTGCCGTATATTAGAAAAAAACCAAGCGCACTACTTAAAGACATTATGTGTAAGCTAGATTTTACTTTTACTGCAAATAATAAATAAATAATTGCCAAAGAGATGTTGGTACCAAAGAAGAGTATTCCTAATTCTTTAAAATCTGAAATGTTAATGAGGTTTTTACCCAATAGGTAAAAAATAAATAACATGATAAATAACGGAATTTTTCGTTCTTTTATACTTGCTACTTGGAAACTATCAATAAAACCGAGTGCTTTTAAAAAAATTAGAGAAATTAATGGAACAATATATGTAGAGAAAAAAACAATACTAATTAATAAATATTGTCGTTCTTTTTTAATTTCAATTGGTGTTATTATAAGAAACAGTAAAACACCAATGGTAGGAATTACAATTGGATGCAGCACAACAGATATGAGTTTATGAAATTTCAATAGGCTAAATTTCTTTACGAAGCCTTGCTACAGGGATGTCTAATTGTTCTCTATATTTAGCAACAGTTCTTCTTGCAATTGGATACCCTTTTTCTTTTAAAACAGCAGACAGCTTATCGTCTGTTAATGGTTTTCTTTTGTCTTCTTCTCCTATAACATTCTGCAGAATTTTTTTAATTTCCCTCGTAGAAACATCTTCTCCTTGATCATTTTTCATAGATTCTGAGAAAAACTCTTTGATTAGTTTTGTGCCATAAGGTGTAGACACATATTTGCTATTAGCAACCCTAGAAATGGTGGAAATATCCATGTGTATTTGATCTGCAATATCTTTAAGAATCATTGGTTTTAACTTACGTTCATCTCCCGTTAAAAAATACTCGTACTGGTAGTGCATAATACTATTCATGGTTACCAACAATGTTTGTTGTCTTTGTCTAATTGCATCAATAAACCATTTTGCTGCGTCTAATTTTTGCTTTATGAAAAGTACTGCATCTTTTTGAGACTTTGTTTTTTCTTTAGATTCTTGATATCCTTTTAACATATTATTGTACGCACTAGAAACATGTAATTCTGGAGCATTTCTGGCGTTTAGCGTTAAATCTAACTCACCATCTAATATTTTAATAGAGAAATCGGGCACAATTTGTTCTGCAATTTTATTATTTCCAGCATAAGAACTCCCAGGTTTAGGATTTAATTTCCCAATTTCCTGAATCACCTCTTTAAGTTCTTCTTCAGAAATTTCAAATTTTTCCATTAACTTTTTGTAATGCTTTTTCACAAAATGATCAAATGAAGTTTCTAATATCGCAATTGCTAACGTGCGTATTTTGTGTGCAGTTTTATTTTTAAGTTGAATGATTAGGCACTCTTTTAAATCTCTTGCGCCAACACCAATAGGATCTAGTTTTTGTACCACATTTCTTAAAAGTTCAAGTACTTTTTCTTCCGTTGTAAACACGTTTTGAGTAAACGCTAAATCATCTACTAAATCTAGAAGATCTCTTCTAATGTAACCACTATCATCAATGCTACCGACTAAAAATTCAGCAATTACAAGCTCTTCTTCATTAATTCTAAATGTGTTTAGTTGGTTTTTTAAAGACTGATGAAATGTGGTGCCGGAGGCATAAGGCATATCTCTATCTTCATCATCTGCTGCATAATTATTTGCTTGTGTTTTGTAATTAGGAATTTCATCATCACTTAAATATTCATCAATATTTATGTCTTCTGCATCAATTTTCTCATTCCCATCATCTTCATATTCATTGGTCAAAGATTCATCAAAATCGACTTCTTCTTTGCCTGTATCTAACGCAGGGTTTTCTTCAATTTCTTGCTTTAAACGCTCTTCAAAAGCTTGTGTAGGCAACTGAATTAGCTTCATCAACTGTATTTGCTGTGGAGATAATTTTTGTAGTAGCTTAAAATTTAAACTTTGTTTTAGCATTTATTTTTAGTGAATTAAAATTCTGCGTTTTGCGGTGTTCTTGGAAACGGAATAACATCTCTTATGTTTCCCATTCCGGTTGCAAATTGGACCAACCTTTCAAATCCTAAGCCAAAACCAGAGTGTACAGCAGATCCATATTTACGAAGATCTAAATACCACCATAGCTCTTTTTCTTCAATATCTAAAGCGGCCATTTTTTCTTTTAAAACATCTAAGCGTTCTTCTCTCTGAGAACCACCCACAATTTCTCCAATTCCTGGAAATAAAACATCCATAGCTCTTACTGTTTTCCCATCTTCATTTAAACGCATGTAAAATGCTTTAATTGTTGCTGGATAATCAAACAGAATTACCGGACACTTAAAGTGTTTTTCTACTAAAAATCGTTCGTGTTCTGATTGTAAATCAGCACCCCATTCGTTAATTGGATATTGAAACTTCTTCTTTTTATTAGGCTTTGAATTACGTAAAATATCAATTGCTTCTGTGTAACTAACTCTCTTAAAATTATTTTCCGTAATAAATTGCAGTTTTTCTAACAAAGACATTTCACTTCTTTCTGCCTGTGGTTTTGATTTTTCTTCTTGTGTTAAACGATTGTCTAGAAAAGCTAAATCGTCTTTACAGCTTTTTAAAATATCTGCTAAAACCGATTTGATGAAATCTTCTGCTAAATCCATATTGCCGTCTAAATCCATAAAAGCAACTTCTGGTTCAATCATCCAAAACTCAGCTAAATGACGTGTTGTATTTGAATTTTCTGCTCTAAAAGTTGGGCCAAATGTATAGGCTTTTCCTAAAGACATGGCGTAGGTTTCTGCTTCTAATTGACCAGAAACTGTTAAGTTGGTTTCTTTTCCAAAAAAATCTTGTTTATAATCTATAGCTCCATTTTCATCTACTGGTGCTTTGTTAGCATCAAAATTTGTTACTTTAAACATTTCACCAGCTCCTTCTGCATCAGAGCCTGTTATAATTGGAGTGTTTACGTAGTTGAATCCGTTTTCTTGAAAGTATTTATGCACTGCAAAAGACAGTTTAGAGCGAACCCTCATTACCGCACTAAATGTGTTTGTTCGGGTGCGTAAATGTGCGTTTTCTCTTAAAAACTCTAAGCTGTGTTTTTTAGGTTGAATAGGATATTCATCAGGATTTGAATCTCCTAAAATTTCTAATTCAGAAACTTGAACCTCTACTGATTGCCCTTTTCCCTGACTTTCAACTAAGGTGCCTTTTATGCTTATTGCTGCACCTGTTGTGATTCTTTTTAATGTAGTTTCATCTGTGTTTTCAAAATCGATTACACATTGAATATTATGTATTGTAGAACCGTCATTTAATGCAATAAAGCGATTGCTTCTAAAGGTTCTAACCCAGCCTTTTACAGTTATTTCTTGTAAAAATTTATCTGATTGTAATAATTCTAATACGCTACTTCTTGTCATCTTCTTAAAATATAATTAACACGATTATAAATCGTAATAATGAATAGCAAAGATACCTTTTTAGCGTAAAAGGAACAACGAAACTATCGTGAATAAAGCCTTAAATTATAGATCTTCTTTAGGTTGTGTATCTTTTGGCGGCAAAATTCTAATTGTAGGTTCTTTAATAACTTTTTCATTCGATATTTTTTTCTCGAATGATAATAACAAAGAAGGTAACAATAATAGGTTAGATACCATTGCAAATAATAGGGTTACAGAAACCAAGCCCCCTAAGGCAATTGTCCCTCCAAAACTAGAAACGGTGAATACTAAAAAACCAAAAAATAATACTATGGATGTGTAAAACATGCTTACTCCGGTTTCTCTTAAAGCACTGTAAACAGATTTTTTTATTTTCCAATTATTAGCATGTAATTCTTGTCTGTATTTTGCTAAAAAGTGAATGGTGTCATCTACAGAAATACCAAATGCAATACTAAACACTAAAATTGTTGATGGTTTTATAGGGATTCCAAAAAAGCCCATCAATCCTGCTGTAATTAGTAATGGAAGCATGTTTGGAATGATAGAAATCAAAATCATTTGATACGATCTAAACATCCAAGCCATAAATAATGCAATTAGTAAAATGGCTAATGATAAAGAAATTACTAAATTGTTAATCAAGTAATTTGTGCCTTTTAAGAAAACCAAAGCTTTGCCAGTTAGGTGTACATCAAATTTTTCTGAAGGAAATTCTTTGGCAATAACCGCATTTAAGCGATCTTGAATTATTTCCATTTTATCTGTACCAATGTCTTTCATAAAAGTGGTAATTCTGGCGTAACGACCAGTAGAATCAACAAAATTATTTAGCATATTTGTATTTCCTTCGGAGTTTTTTGTATACGAAAAAATATAGCTTTGTTCTTGTGTAGTAGGTAGTTGGTAGTATTTTGGGTTTCCTAAATAATAAGCTTGTTTAGAATATTTTACAAGGTTTGTAATTGAAATTGGTTTTGATAATTCTGGAAACTGCTCAATTACTTCATTGATTTTTTCCATCTTTTTTAAAGTAGAAAGTTTCATAACACCTTTTTCTTTTTTGGTGTCAATAAAAATTTCTAAAGGCATAATTCCACCAAATTCTGCTTCAAAAAACTTTATATCTTTATAAAATTGTTTGTTTTTTGGCATGTCTTCAATTACACTTCCAGATACTCTAATTTGATAAATTCCAATTATCCCTAGAATAATAATTACAACTGTAGAAATGTAAATGGCAATTCGGTTATGACGCACCATTTCTTCCATCCAGTTTACCACATTATCGATCCATTTCTTCTCTAAATGGTTTAAATGTTTCTTCTTTGGTAACGGCATAAAGCTATAAATAATCGGAATAATTAATAGTGCCAAAATAAAAATACCAACGATGTTTATAGAAGCAATAATTCCAAACTCTTTAAGCAATTGACTTTTTGTAAAAACAAAGGTTGCAAATCCAGAAGCAGTGGTAATATTGGTCATTAAAGTAGCGTTTCCAATCTTAGAAATTACACGCTGTAAAGATTTTGCTTGGTTACCGTGTTTCTTAACTTCTTGCTGATATTTATTAATTAAAAACACCGCATTGGGTACACCAATTACAATAATTAATGGGGGTATTAAAGCGGTTAAAACCGTAATTTCATAACCAAATAGCCCAATAAATCCAAACGCCCAAGTTACACCAATCATTACTACTAAAAGGGTGATAAAAGTGGCTCTAAATGATCTAAAAAAGAAGAAAAATATAATGGCTGTAATTAACAAGGCGCCAACTACAAAAAGTAATATTTCATCTTGAATATTTTGTGCGTTTAAAGTTCTGATATAAGGCATTCCAGAAACACGAACTTGTAAATTGTGATCTTTCTCAAATTTTTTAATAGTTGGAATTAAAATATTAAATATAAAATCTCTTCGAACCGGTGTGTTTATAATTTCTTTATTGATGTAAACAGCTGTTTGTACAGTTTCTGTTTCTTTATTGTACAATAAGTTGTCATAAAAAGGCAGTTTCTCGAAGAGTTGTTTTTTTATGGCAGAGATTTCTGTTTGGGTGGTTGGTGCTTTGTTTAAAAGAGGTTCTAAAACAAATTTTCTATTTTTTCTATCAACTTTTAGTTCCTGAACATCTGCAATTGAAAGAGAAAAATCTACTTCTTGGTATGCGTCAATTGTTTTTGTTAGTTGATTCCAAGCATTAAATTTTTCTGGAGTAAATAAAGTAGCATCTTTAACTGCAAGAATAATTAAATTACCTTCTTCTCCAAAAATATCTAAAAACTGGTTGTATTGTATGTTTGCTTCATGATTTTCTGGTAGTAAATTTGCCTCTGTATATGAGAATTTTATGTGCTTAATTTGTGTTGTTAAAAAGGCAGTAAATAGCGCCACTAGTAACAAAACAAGATATCTGTTTCTTAATATTAACCCGGCAACCTTGGTCCAAAAATTCATACGTTAATTTTTATGCAAATGTAGGAAATGTTTAAGGATAGATCATAAAAAAGGAGTGTTATAAAACACTCCTTTTAAAAACTTATATGTAATTTAAGTATTAAATAGTCATAATTTCAGACTCTTTTACCGTAAATAATTCATCTGTTTTTTTTACAAAAGAATCTGTTAATGATTGAACTTCTGTCTCTGCATTTTTTTTCATATCGTCAGAAACATCTGCTTTTTTAATTTCATTATTTGCCTCTTTTCTAGCATTTCTAACTCCAACTTTTGCATGTTCAGACTCGGCTTTCGCTTGTTTACATAAACCAACGCGACGCTCTTCTGTTAATGGCGGAACATTGATGATTATATTATCACCATTATTCATAGGGTTAAAACCAATATTTGCAACCATAATTGCTTTTTCAATTTCTTGTAGCATGTTTTTTTCCCAGGGTTGCACAGTGATTGTTCTTGCATCTGGTGTGTTAACGTTTGCTACTTGGCTTAATGGTGTAGAAGAACCATAATAATCTACCTGAACTCCAGCTAACATAGCGGGTGTTGCTTTACCGGCTCTAATGTTTCTTAACTCTTTTATTAAGTGCTCAATTGCATTTTGCATTTGCTCTTTTGCACTGTCAATTATAAATTCTATTTCTTCGTTCATCACTTAAAATATTTATGATAATTTCTTTAGTTTTTTACTACGGTTCCAATATTTTCACCAGAAATCAGTTTTAAAAGATTTCCGTTTGTATTCATATCAAAAACAGTTATTGGTAATTTATTTTCTTCACTTAAAGTGAAGGCGGTCATGTCCATTACTTTTAATCCTTTGTCAATTACTTCTTTAAAAGTAATGTTTTCAAATTTAATTGCATCTTCATTTTTCTCTGGATCAGAATTGTAAATACCGTCTACACGAGTACCTTTTAAAATGGCATCAGCATTAATTTCAATTGCTCTTAAAACTGCTGCTGTATCTGTAGTAAAATATGGATTTCCAGTTCCTGCTCCAAAAATAACAACTCTTCCTTTTTCTAAATGACGAACGGCTCTTCTTTTTATAAAAGGTTCTGCAACTTGCTCCATTTTTATTGCGGTTAACAATCTCGTTTTAACACCCTCAGTTTCAATAGCGCTTTGCAATGCTAATCCATTAATACATGTAGCAAGCATCCCCATATAATCTCCTTGAACACGATCCATTCCATTGCTTGCTCCTGCAACACCTCTAAAAATATTTCCACCACCAATTACAATGGCAACTTCAATACCTTTCTCTACAACTTGCTTTATTTCTTTTGCATATTCTGATAAACGTTTTGGGTCAATTCCATAACTTCTATCGCCCATTAATGCTTCTCCACTTAATTTTAAAAGAATTCTTTTGTACTGCATGTATTGCTTTTTAAAGGTTGAGCAAATATAAGAATTTCCTTGAAAGCTTTTATATAGAGGTTTGTGATTTTATAAATAAAAAAACCATCCTAAAAAGGATGGTTTTAAATATAGTTTTTGAATGCTTAAGGATTATCCTAAAGTAACTCTTTTAAATTCGCTAATAGATACATCACCATACGTTTTCACGTAATCTGCAACGTTTTTCTTGTCGTCTTTAATAAAAGCTTGATCTAAAAGACATTGCTCTAAATCTAACGTTGTATTGTCAGAAATAAAACGTTCCATTTTACCAGGTAAAATTCTATCCCAGATTTGCTCTGGTTTTCCTTCAGCTTTTAATTCAGCTTTAGCAGCTTCTTCAGCTTCAGCTAAAACAGCGTCAGTTAATTGAGCCATAGAAATGTATTTAGGAACATTTTTTAATGTTTTTCCTAATCTACCTAATTCAATATTATCTTTTTCAATAACAGCAATTCTTGCTTCAGTTACTGCAGCAACAAATGCAGGATCAAAATCTTTGTAAGATAAAGAAGTAGCTCCCATTGAAGCAATTTGCATTGCAACATCTTTTGTTAAAACATCTGCTTTATCAACAGCGCTTGTTAAACCAACGATTGCAGCAATTTTACCAATATGAGTGTAAGAACCAACAAATGCAGCTTCAACTCTTTCAAAAGCAGTGATGTCTAATTTCTCACCAATAACTCCAGTTTGTTCAACTAATTTTTCAGCAACAGTCATTCCGTCAAAATCAGCAGCTAAAAATTCTTCTTTAGTATTGTAGTTTAAAGCAATGTCAGCAAACTGACCACCTAAAGCTACGAAAGAATCATTTTTACCAACAAAGTCAGTTTCACAAGCTAAAACGATAGCAACACCAACGGTGTTGTTTGCGTTTATTCTTGTTACTGCAACTCCTTCTGTAGATTCTCTATCAGCTCTTTTTGCAGCAATTTTTTGACCTTTTTTACGTAAAATATCAATTGCTTTGTCAAAGTTTCCTTCTGCTTCTACTAATGCCTTTTTACAGTCCATCATTCCAGCTCCAGTTGCTTCT
>JAQWGI010000020.1 GCA_029238315.1 Polaribacter sp.
CAAATGCCAATTTTGGAATTTCGTTAACAATCCATAAAGGTTTCTCTCCAGGAAGTGGACTAGGAAGTTCTGCTGCAAGTGCAGCTGGTGCAGCTTTTGGCACAAATCAATTACTAGGAAACCCCTTTACTGAATTAGAACTTACAAAATTTGCTATGTTTGGTGAAGAAGTTGCTTGTGGAACACCAATTGCAGACAATGTTTCTGCTGCAATTTTTGGAGGGTTTGTTTTGGTAAGAAGTTACAAGCCTTTAGAAATTATAAAATTACCTGTTCCTTCAGCACTCAGGGTTGTTGCAATTCATCCGCAAATAGAGGTGAAGACTAAAGATGCTAGAGAAGTATTACCAAAAGAAATTGCATTAAAAGATGCTGTTACACAATGGGCAAATGTAGGGGGATTGATTAGCGGTTTACATTCATCTGATTATAATTTGATTAGTAATTCTCTGGTAGATATTATTGTAGAACCCGCTAGAAAAAATTTAATTCCATTTTTTGACAAGGTAAAAGAAAGTGCTATGGCAGCGGGTGCTTTAGGTGCTGGGATTAGTGGTTCCGGCCCTACAATTTTTGCACTTTGTAAAGGCGATGAAATTGCTAAAAACGTATACAAAAGCATTAAAAAAAGCTATTCAAATACAGGCATTAATTTTGAACTGTTTATTTCAGAAATAAATCAAGAAGGAATAAAAATACTGTCTACTCAGCCAACTAAATAAAAATACACATGAACTATTTCAGTTTACACCATAAATCTCCAACAACAACTTTCAAAAACGCAGTTGTCAATGGAATTGCACCAGACAGAGGGTTGTATTTTCCAGAAAATATCACTCCGCTCTCCAAACATTTTATTGATCATATTTCTGATTACACAAATCATGAAATCGCTTTTGAAGTAATCAAACAATTTGTAGGTGATGAAATTCCTGCTGAGAAATTAAAAGAGATTATTGCAAAAACAGTTTCATTTGATTTTCCTTTGGTGAAGATTGATGAAAATACAGCTTCATTAGAATTATTTCACGGACCAACTATGGCCTTTAAAGATGTCGGAGCAAAATTTATGGCGCAATGTTTGGAATATTTTAACAAAGACAATAAGGATGAAGTTACTGTATTGGTTGCGACTTCCGGAGATACTGGAGGTGCTGTTGCAAACGGTTTTTTAGGTGCAAAAGGTGTTAATGTTGTAATTTTGTATCCCTCAGGAAAGGTAAGCGATATTCAAGAAAAACAATTAACTACTTTAGGACAGAACATTAAAGCTTTGGAAGTAGATGGTGTTTTTGATGATTGTCAAGAAATGGTAAAAACGGCTTTTTTAGACGAAGAAATTACCAAAACACTAACTTCAGCAAACTCTATAAATGTTGCGCGTTGGTTGCCACAAATGTTTTACTTTTTCTTTGCATATAAAGCACTTCATAAAACTCAAAAAGAACTTGTTTTTTCAGTACCTAGTGGTAATTTTGGAAATATTTGCGCAGGAATTATAGCACAAAAATTAGGTTTACCAATCAAACATTTTGTAGCTTCTACCAACATAAATGATACCGTTCCTAACTATCTTGTAGACGGTATTTACAACCCCAAACCATCTAAAGCAACTATTTCTAACGCTATGGATGTTGGTAACCCAAGTAATTTTATTAGAATACTAGAATTATTTAACAACGATATTGAGGCGCTTAGAAGTGCATTTTCTTCCTATAGTTTTACAGATGATGCAACTAGAAACACAATGAAAGAAATTTATACTACTTCTGGTTATGTTGCAGATCCTCACGGAGCTGTTGGATATTTAGGATTGAAAAAATACGGGTTAAATGAAAACGAATTTGGGGTTTTTCTAGAAACAGCTCATCCGGTTAAATTCCTAGATGTTGTTGAAGAAACACTTCCTGTTTGCGTTGAAATACCAGAACAGATTCAGAAAGTTATCAATAATAAAAAAGTCTCTTTAAAAGCAGCTAGCTATCAAGACTTAAAAGATTTTTTAATGAAATAATCTAATACAGAGTTCTCTTAATAGCAAAAGTCCTAGTAAAATTAATTTTACTAGGACTTTTTTGTTGGCCTACAAGGACTCGAACCTTGAATGTCGGTACCAAAAACCGGTGTGTTGCCAATTACACCATAGGCCAATTGCGGGTGCAAATTTAATTCAAACTTTTAATTCTGCAAATATTTTTTGTGTTTTTTTCTTTTTAACAAATCTTTATTACATTAAAATGCTAGTTACCACGTTTTACCGGCTTAAAATTACTTATAAATTAGTAAATTCGCCACACATATTTAATTTTGATGATGACACTATCTACATATAAAAATTGGAACACAATTACAGGTTGGATTGTTTTTGCAATTGCATTAATTGTTTACACTCTAACTTTAGAACCAACCGTTAGCGCCTGGGATTGTGGAGAATATATTTCTACCTCAGTAAAATTATCAGTTGGGCATCCGCCAGGAGCACCTCTGTTTCAAATGCTTGGAGCTTTCTTCGCCTTGTTTACAAGCGAATTAAGCAACATTGCCAAAATGGTTAATTTTATGTCTGCTTTGGCAAGTGCATTTACCATTTTATTTATGTTTTGGACCATTACTAATTTGGCTCAAAAAATGACTTCTAAAGAAGAAAAATTATCTCTAGGAGGTGTTATTGCTATTTTAGGAAGTGGAGTTGTTGGTGGTTTAGCATACACATTTTCTGATAGTTTTTGGTTTAGCGCTGTAGAAGGAGAAGTATATGCAATGTCTTCATTTTTAATGGCAATTTTATTTTGGCTAGGTTTAAAATGGGAAAACGAAATGCATTTACCACGCGGAAACAAGTGGCTGCTACTAATTAGCTTTGTTGTTGGATTGTCTTTTGGAGTACATATTTTATCATTATTGGTTATTCCTGCAATTGTAATGCTGTATTTCTTTAAAACGTATCACACCATCAATTTAAAAACCACCGCAATTGCTTCAGTTATTTCTGTATTAATTTTAGCTTTTGTCTTTAAATTTTTATTCCCATATACACTTCAGTTTTTCAGCTCAACAGAAATATTCTTTGTAAATAACTTTGGATTGCCTTTTAATTCTGGAAGCATTATTGCTGGCATAGTTTTAATCGCTGCTTTTTACTTCGGAATAAAATACTCTCGCAAAAAGAACAAAGTACATTTAAACACGCTAATTCTTTCCATATTATTTATTATGATGGGCTTTTCTTCTTGGTTGATGTTACCAATTAGAGCAAATGCAAACACAACAATTAATGAAAACAATCCATCAAGCGCCAGAGAACTATTAGCGTATTATAATAGAGAACAATATGGTGATGCCAATGTTTTTTATGACACCTATTATTCTATCAAATACAATACAGACGATTTAAACAAAAGCAAACCGTATGTTGATGGAAAACCAAAATTTGAAAAAGACGAAAAAAACGGGCAATATATTATTGTAAACGATTACAAAAACACCGTTCCAAACTTTTCATCAAGACATAAAGGATTTATTCCTAGAATGGTAGATCCAGATAGAGAAGCAAATTATAAATCTATAGTTGGCATTCCTGCAAACTCTAAAAGAAGACCAACCTTTAGCGAAAACCTACATTTTATGTTTAGTTTTCAGTTTGGCTATATGTATGGACGTTATTTAATGTGGAATTTTGTTGGAAAACAAAACGACAAACAAGGTCAATTAGATTTATTTAATGGAAACTGGATTAGCGGAATCGATTTTATTGATGAAATTAGATTAGGTTCTCAGCAAAACCTACCAGACGATGTTAAAGAGAATAAAGGAAGAAACACGTATTATTTTTTACCCTTAATTCTAGGGATTATTGGTTTATTGTATCAAATAAAATTTGATAAGAAAAACTTTTACGCACTCTTTTTATTCTTTGCCTTTACTGGTTTTGCAGTAATTTTCTATACAAATCCAAAATCATTTGAAGTTAGAGAAAGAGATTATGCCATTGTTGGTTCTTTTTACATTTTTGCCATTTGGATTGGTTTTGGAGTCTTTGCGCTCTATCAATATTTAAAACATTTAGGAAACAAAAAAACCATTGCAATTGCAGTTTCAGTAATTTCATTATTAGCTGTACCAACTTTAATGGCCTCAGAAAACTGGGACGATCATGACAGATCTAATCGATATACAACAAGACTAAACGCACAAGCATACTTAGAATCTTGTGATCCAAACGCTATTATGTTTACCATAGGAGACAACGACACCTTTCCGCTATGGTACATGCAAGAAGTAGAAGGCATCAGAAGAGACATTAAGTTGGTAAACTCTAGTTTATTTGCTACAGATTGGTACATTGATCAAATGAAAAAAGCAACGTATGAAGCACCGCCAATTCCATCACAATTAACACACGAAAAATACCGAACAGGTAGTTTAGATGTGGCGTATCATGTGCCTCATCCACAGTTTAAGGATTCTGTTATTGGCATCAAAGATTTTATGCGTTGGATAGAAAGCGATAATCCTGTTACCTATTATGACACTGGAGAAGAGAAACTAAAGACCTACCCAACAAACAGAATTAGAATTCCTGTTAACAAAGAAAATGCTCTAAAAAGCGGAATTGTCGCTGCAAAAGACGCTAATAAAATGGTAGAATATATTGACATTGTTATTGACAACAGAGGACTGCAAAAAAACCGCATTTTAATGCTCGATATTTTAGCAAATTTCGACTGGAAACAATCGATTTATTTTACAGGTGGCGCAAATGATGATAGTGAATACATTTGGCTAAAAGACTATCTACAATTAGACGGATTAGCCTATAAACTAGTACCGATTTTAACCTCAAACAAAGACAAAACAATTTTTGATTTGGGAAGAATCGATTCTGAGAAAATGTACAATAATATTCAAAAATTGGAGTGGAGAAACATCAATAGTGATCAAATTTACATTGATGATCAAACCAAAAAAAATGCCATTTCTCTTCGTAACAATATGTTGCGTTTAGCAGAAACTTTTGCGAATGAGAACAACTTTGAAAAAGCAGAAGAAATTCTAGATTTATCTTTAGAAAAAATGCCCATCGAGAAATTTGATCATTACAGCATCGCTCTAGGTTATCCAGAAATTTATTACAGAATTGGCAAACCAGAAAAAGCTAGAAAAGTAGCCAACACATTAATTACAATTCTACAACAAAAATTACTTTGGTACAGCACATACGATATTAAGTACAGTAACATTATTGTAGAAGAACTACAAAATATTTTACTAATGTATAAAAGAGGCATTTTAGAACAAGTAACGTTTAGTGATAAAGACACTGTTTATGTTAAAAAACTACAAGATGACTTTATGAATTCTATGAATTTATTTGACCATTTAATGGAAGAATAAAACAACATTTATGAAAATGTACCTTACAAAAACGCCACCTATAATTCAGAAAATATTCAAGAATTATAGGTGGCGTTTTTCTTTGAATAAAAAAGAAATATACCTCACTTTTGACGATGGCCCAACGCCAGAAATAACAGCGTTTGTTCTTGATGAATTACAAAAATACAATGCAAAAGCAACGTTTTTTTGCGTTGGAAAAAATATTGAAAAGCATCCAGAAATACTTCAAAAAATAATTTCTGACGAACATGCTGTTGGAAATCACACACAGAATCATTTGAATGGTTGGAAAACTGAAAACACAAATTATATTAACAATGTTATTGAGGTTGAAAAAACTTTAGATCTTTTAACCTTTAAAACTTTCAAACCACATTTATTCCGTCCTCCGTATGGGAAAATCAAAAAAACCCAGGCAAAAAAACTACAGAATTTAGGCTATAAAATAATTATGTGGGATGTTTTAAGTGCAGATTTTGACACTACAATTACGAAAGAAAAATGCCTTGAAAACGTATTGAAAAATACAACTAATGGAAGTATAATTGTTTTTCACGATAGCATAAAAGCTGCCGAAAAACTAAAACACACATTACCAAAAGTATTAGCATATTATGCTGAAAAAGGTTTTGTGTTTAAAACAATTACTTAAACGTATTGTTGCACCAATCCAATTAAAGTGTTCGCATCTTGATCTCCAGTCTGACGCCACTTCATTTCGCCATTTTTATAAATCATAAAAGTAGGATTCCCTTTTACGCGTAGTGTTTCTGCAAGGATTTCATTCTTTTTAATGTCTATCTTTAAAACTTTAGCGCGATCGCCTAAAGCAGCAGCAACATCCTTCAAAGTATCTAGGTTGTTCTCTTCTTCGCTCCAATCAAAATAAAAATCTATTAAAACTGGCTTTTCAACATTAATTAATTCTCCAAATTTTGTCATAATCTATAGGTTTTTTAGGGGAAAAACTAGATAGCTTTCTATTTGTTAAGTTACAAATATAACATTTTTGACTGAAAGAGCTGATTCTCAAGCTTTTTTTAGCAAATCACCTTTTTAAAAAGAGAGAGACTCTGAAGCAACTAACACATCAAAAAATAAAATTTACTAAAATCAACCTGCATGTAAACTTAAAAAATGCATAAGTTTTTGTAGCTTTATCACTTCAATTTTTTTTACAATGTCAGATCAGAAAAGAGTTTTTTTAGTAGATGCATATGCATTAATTTTTAGAGGTTATTATGCGTTTATAAAAAACCCAAGAATCAACAGTAAAGGGCTAGATACGTCTGCTATAATGGGATTTATGAACTCTCTTTTAGATGTAATTAAACGCGAAAGACCAGACAAATTAGCAGTTTGCTTTGACAAAGGCGGCAGTGTAGACAGGGTAGAAATGTTTGAGGCCTACAAAGCAAATAGAGACGAAACACCAGAGGCTATTAAAATTGCGGTTCCGTATATTCAAGAAATTTTAAAAGCAATGCACATACCCATTATGGTTAAAGCAGGGTTTGAAGCAGACGATGTTATTGGAACTCTTTCTAAACAAGCAGAAAAAGAAGGCTACAAAACATTTATGGTAACGCCAGATAAAGATTTTGCGCAATTGGTTTCAGAAAATATTTTTATGTACAAACCACGTTTTGGCGGCGGATATGATATCTGGGGAGTTCCAGAGGTACAAGAAAAGTTTGGTGTAGAAACACCAGAGCAGGTAATCGATTTTTTAGGCATGATGGGAGATTCTGCAGACAACATACCAGGTTTACCCGGCGTTGGAGAAAAAACTGCCAAAAAGTTTTTAGCACAGTATGGCTCTATGGAGAATCTATTAGCGAATACTGCAGATTTAAAAGGAAAAATGAAAGAGAAGGTAGAAAATGCAAAAGAATTAGGTTTGCTTTCTAAAAAACTAGCTACTATTATGCTAGATGTTCCTGTAACTTTTGATGCCAAAGACTTTGAACTAGACCAACCCGATATAGAAAAAGTAACGGAACTTTTTAATGACTTAGAATTTAGAAACTTACTAGTAAACTTTACAAGAACTTTTGCTGTAAAAGAAGAAACAACAAATACTGCTGCAGTTACTTCGACTGAAACTTCTGCTGTCACTTCGAGCGCAGTCGAGAAGTCTTCATCTAAAAAACCATCAACTGTAAATACTAGTGGGCAGTTTGATTTATTTGCCGCGCCAGGATCAGGGACCGTTTCTGAGGCAGATATTGCAACCGGTTTTAAAACCATTAAAGATACCGATCATTTTTATCAACACATAGATTCGCCTTTTGCACGAAAAATGCTATTAAAAAAGTTAATGCAACAAACATCTGTTTGTTTTGATACAGAAACTACAGGCTTAAAAGCCTTGGAAGTTGAGTTGATCGGAATTGCATTTTCCTTTGAAATTGGCAAAGGATACTATGTTTCGTTTCCAGAAAACCAAGAAGAAACAGCAAGTATTTTAGAAGAATTTCGTCCGTTTTTTGAATCAGAAATCGAAAAAATTGGACACAATTTAAAATACGATATTAAAGTATTGTCTAACTACAATATGCCTGTAAAAGGAAACTTGTTTGACACCATGATTGCGCATTATCTGATTAATCCAGATATGCGACACAGTATGGATGTATTGGCAGAAACCTATTTAAATTATCAACCTGTATCTATTACAGAATTGATTGGTAAAAAAGGAAAAAATCAACTTTCTATGCGTGTTGTTCCGATTGAAGAACAAACCGAATATGCCGTTGAAGACGCAGATATTACATTGCAATTAAAAGAACATTTTACCAAAGAATTATCCGAAGGAAATTTAACCAAACTATTTCATGAAGTAGAGCTGCCTTTAGTTTCGGTTTTATCGGCGATGGAAATTGAAGGAATCAATTTAAATACTGATTTCTTAAAAAAATTATCGGTTGACTTGACTAATGATATTGCTCGTCTTGAAAAAGGAATTTACGAACAAGCTGGCGAAGAATTTAACATTGCATCGCCAAAACAATTAGGAATTGTATTGTTTGAGAATATGAAATTGGTAGACAAACCTAAAAAGACAAAAACAGGTCAGTATAAAACAAGTGAAGATATTTTATCATTCTTAGCAAAAGAGCATCAAATTATAAGAGACATTCAAGAATATCGTCAGTATAAAAAACTACAAAGTACGTATGTAGATGCGTTGCCAAATGAAATAAATCCGAAGACAAACAGAATTCATACAGTTTATGCACAAGCGGTTGCCGCAACTGGTCGTTTAAGTTCTAACAACCCAAATTTACAGAACATTCCAATCAGAACAACTCGCGGTAGAGAAGTAAGAAAAGCGTTTATTCCTAGAGATG
Organism: Polaribacter sp.; assembly: GCA_029238315.1. Lineage (GTDB taxonomy): Bacteria > Bacteroidota > Bacteroidia > Flavobacteriales > Flavobacteriaceae > Polaribacter. The sequence continues at coordinate 8,751 of JAQWGI010000020.1, forward strand.
AAAATCATGTTTTATTGGCTGCGGATTATTCTCAAATTGAATTGCGAATTATTGCTGCATTAAGCGAAGAAGAAACGATGATTGAAGCGTTTAAAAATGGCGAAGATATTCATGCTTCTACAGCAGCAAAGGTTTTTAATGTTCCGATTGATGAAGTTACACGCGAACAAAGAAGCAATGCTAAAACGGTAAATTTTGGAATTGTATATGGAGTTTCTGCTTTTGGATTAAGCAATCAGACCGATTTGTCTAGAGGCGAAGCTAAAGAACTAATTGATACGTATTATGAAACCTATCCAAAATTAAAAGCGTACATGACATCGCAAGTAGATTTTGCAAGAGAACACGGGTATGTAGAAACTGTTTTAAACAGACGAAGGTATTTAAAAGACATTAATTCTCAGAATGCAATGGTTAGATCTGGAGCCGAGAGAAATGCTGTAAACGCACCTATACAAGGTTCTGCTGCAGACATTATTAAATTGGCAATGATTACTATTTACAAGCGATTTGAGCAAGAAAATTTTAAATCGAAAATGTTGTTACAAGTGCATGATGAATTGGTTTTTGATGTGCACAAAGACGAATTAGAAGTGGTAAAACCAATTATTAAGCAAGAAATGGAAAATGCTTTTAAGATGAAGGTTCCGTTAGATGTAGAAATTGATTTGGGCTTAAATTGGCTTGAGGCGCATTAAACTCCGAGAAATTGTTTTTTTAATTAATTTTCATTATATTTGCTTGCTATATAAAATGAAAAAGATTGCAAAAACTGCCTACAATTTTTCTTGAAGAAAGAAAGCATCGTAATGAAAATAAATTACTGCTAAAATTTCCTTACAACACAAAGCTCTTACAACTTGTTAGGTCTATTGATGGTTGTTTGTGGAGTAAAACTTTACATTCTTGGCATTTAGAAAATACTGAAGAGAATCTTCGTAAAGTAAAAGCAGTTTTTAAGGATATTACTATTATTGACAGCTCTAAAATTAATAAAAAAGAGCTCTTTAAGAGAACGGTAACAGAAAAGCAGAAAACTTTTTTAAATAATTTTTATCTTTATTTAAAAGGTAAAAGATATAGCAATAGCACAATACAAACCTACACCTTCTTTGTTGCAGATTTTATCTGTTTTTATACAGACAAATCTATTGACGCACTTACCAATAGAGATGTAGAATTTTTTATTGAAAAAGTTTTTTTAGAAAGATCTTACTCCATAAGTACACAAAGGCAATTTATAAGTGCCTTAAAGGTATTCACGCAATATTACCCTAGTACAGAAATTAACAATTTAGAATTAAAGAGACCTAAAAAATCTAGAATTTTACCAAATGTTCTTTCTCAGGAGGAAGTATTGCGAATAATAAGTGCTACTCAAAATTTAAAACACAGGGCAATAATTGCTTTAATATATTCTTGTGGACTTAGAATTAGCGAATTGACAAATTTAAAATTGGTAGATTTCTATATAGAGCGAAAACAGTTAATTGTAAAAAATGGTAAAGGTAGAAAAGACAGATATGTAAGTCTGGCAGATAGTTTTTTACCCTTACTTTCAAATTATTATCATTCGTACAAACCAAAAGTATTTTTTGTTGAAGGAGTTCATGGTGGAACATACAGTACAGGATCTATAAGACAGTTTTTAAAAAAGAGCTGTAAGAAAGCACAAATTAAAAAAAATGTAACACCGCATACTTTAAGACATAGTTATGCGACACATTTACTGGAAAATGGAGTAGATATCCGACACATTCAGTCTTTACTTGGGCACTCTAGACCAGAAACAACAATGATCTATACACATGTTAAAAGGAAAGATTTAATGGCGATACAAAACCCATTAGACATTGCCTTACAGAAAATTAACAAAGTAGATAAAGAGCAGGGAAATGTTTTATTATCCCGAAATATATAAGTAAAATAAGTTATATTTGAATGGATATAACGAGTTGGGCGTAATTAAAGAAACAAAAAGAATATGAAAAAATTTATACTACTATTACTATTTATTCCGATTATATCTTTTGGTCAGTCAGTTAGAAGCATTGAAATAGATACATATAAGTATATAGTAATAGATGAAATAATTGGGAAACATTCAGGTGAAATCCGTCGATTTTTTACTAAAAACCTTAAAAAAGGAGGATATAATGTTGTTAATTTAAAAAAACCTTTAAAAACTCACGATTCTTTCCCTGAAGATTTAAAAAATAATCCTGATTTAGCTTTGTATTTAATTGCAGAAGAAGATACTAGAGGGTGCTTTTATATTACAGCTAGCTTATTAGATTATAACGGCAACGTAAAATTGGTGCGTGAAGGAAAAAGTTGTGGCTTGTTGTCAACTGGCATTAAAAAATCTATATCTGGTTTAACTTCCTATAATTATAAATATAATCCTGAATTAAAAAGAAAAAGTCCTATTAAAAAGGAATTTATTAAGGGAGAATGGGCAAGTAATGGTTCTGGTGTTATTATTTCTAAATCAGGACATATAATTACTAATCATCACGTTATTGAGAATGCGGAGGATATTGAAGTTGAGTTTATATTAAAAGATGAGATTCAAAAGTTTAATGCAGAAGTAGTTCAGGTTGATAAAACAAATGATTTAGCTATTATTAAAATAGTTGATATAAATTTTAATGGTCTTGATGAAGTTCCTTTTAATTTTAAGACAAGAAGCAGTGATGTAGGTACTAAAGTTTATGCTTATGGTTATCCAATGGCATTATCTATTATGGGTAAGGAAATTAAAGTTACAGATGGAATGATTAGCTCTAAAACAGGATTCGATGGTAACATAACTACTTATCAAATTACAGCACCAATTCAAGGTGGAAATAGTGGTGGACCTTTATTTGATGAAAAAGGAAATTTAATTGGTATAAACTCATCTGGAATAAGAAAAGATGTTGCTGATAATGTGGCTTATTCTATTAAGACAAGTTATATTCTAAACCTAATAGATATTCTTCCTGAATCAATAGAATTACCTTCAAATACAAAACTTGAATCTTTACCACTTACAGAACAAATTAAGAAAATATCAAACTATGTTGTTTTAATTAAAGTAAAATAACATACGCCCAACAATGTATAAAAATAATAGCGGTTTCATCGATAAAAACGAAAGAAAGGAAAGATAAAAAAGGTCTGTTTTAATCGAAAAGCTAGTGCGTAAAATCCGCTACTATTCTTATACTAGACCGTTGTAAGTAATGCGGGAATCGTGCTAAAATTGAACATTCGAACTAAAAAAGCCAGCCACACAAACAGCACATTTATTTTTTTGCCAACGCGAAAAGCCAACGCTCAAAAAAATAAAAGAGCTGTTTCTTGCCTTCGTCCTCAAATCTCGAGTTCAAAAAACATCTAAAAGTTGATATAAAAATCGCAATTTATTATTACATTTGCTAAAAATAGGTCAAATGACAAGTTTCGGACATTATATAAAAACAGAAAGAGAAAAACGAGAATGGACGCAAACCGAACTCGGAATAAAAATTGGAATAAATACAAGTGCTATTTGTCGAATTGAAAACGAAAGTCAAAAATTTAGCAAAACGAAATTGAGAAAATTGGCTGAACTATTTCAAACTGATTTACAAACTGTAACTGACTTATTTTTTGCAGATAAATTCGTTAAAGAAGCAATGAAATATAAATGTTCTGAATCTATTTTTTCTGTTGCAGAAAATACTGCTAATTATTATCGAAATGTAAACGTAAAACAAGGAAAATTAGAATTATGAAAAAACCATTAACATACATTAGCTTATTTAGCAGTGCTGGAGTTGGATGCTATGGCTTTAAACAAAATGGTTTTGAGTGTATTGCAACAAATGAGCTTCTTACAAAACGATTAAAAATACAATCTTACAACAATAAATGCAAATACGAAACTGGATATATTGCTGGTGATATTTCTAATTCAGAAGTTAAGAAAAAACTATTTTCTGAATTAAAATTTTGGAAAGATAAACACAAAATAAAAGAACCTGACGTGATTATTGCAACTCCACCTTGTCAAGGTATGTCAGTTGCAAATCATAAAAAGAATAATGAAAAATCAAGAAATTCATTAGTAATTGAGTCTATAAAAGTAACATTAGAAATACTTCCAAAATTTTTCATTTACGAAAATGTAAGGGGCATTTTTAAATACAACTTGTACAGATATTGACGGTTTAGATAAACCAATTAAAGAAGCAATAAAATATAATCTTGGCGGACAATATAATATTCTTTCTAAAATTGTAAACTTTAAAGAATATGGTTCTAATTCAAGCAGAACAAGAACTCTAGTAATTGGTGTTAGAAAAGACATTCAAGACGTTTCGCCTTTTGATATTTTCCCTAAAAAACAAAAAGCAAAAACCTTAAGGCAACTTATTGGAGATTTACCAATTTTAAACGAAATGGGAGAAATTTCAGAAGATATTTTTCACGCTTTTCGTGAATACGACCAAAGAATGCTTCCTTGGATTGAAAATTTAGAAGAAGGACAATCTGCTTTTGAACAAACTGACGAAATAAGGATTCCTCACAGAATTATAGACGGAAAGTTAGTTCCTAATAAAAGTAAAAACGGAGATAAATACGCTAGATGGTATTGGGACAAAGAAGGTCCTTGTGTACATACAAGAAATGATATTTTGTCTAGTCAAAATACAGTTCACCCAAGAGACAATCGTGTTTTTTCAATTAGAGAATTGATGCGTATGATGTCAATTCCCGAAAGTTTTGAATGGTCAAACATAAAAACCGAAAAACTAAACGAAAGAACATATTTAGAAAAGAAACTTTTTCTAAAAAAAGAAGAATTAAATATTAGACATTGTTTAGGAGAAGCAGTTCCTACAGGAGTTTTTAAAAGCATTGCTTCAAACATTAAAGGTTTTTATAAAAAAGAAAAATTATCAAGTTCTGAATTAACTAAACTAATTACTGAAAATGAATTAAATATAACAGACAATTTAATTCATTACATAAAAGACAATTTCAAAAAAACATCATTAGAAAATATCTTTTTAATTGCAGAATTTTCAAATTCAGAAAGACAAAAAACTTCTGCTTATTTTACAAGAAAAGATATTGCTTTTACAGTAATCAAAGACTTACCAGAACTTAAAAAGAAAAAGAAAATTCGAATTTTAGAACCCTCAGTTGGTGTAGGTAATTTTATTCCTCAATTAATCGAAAAATACAAAGATAAGGATGAAATAATAATTGATGTTTGTGATATTGACAATAACTCTTTAAGAGTTCTAAAAACCATTTTGGATAAAATTAAAGTTCCAAAAAACTTTAAAATAAACCTTAAAAATGTGGATTTTTTACTTTGGAACACTAAATTAAAATATGATTTAGTAGTAGGAAATCCTCCATATAAAAAGCTAACAAAAAATAAAGAATTACTTGAAAGATATAAATTCGGTTTGAAAAACACCAATACAAACAACCTCTTTTCTTTTTTTATTGAGAAATCTATAATGTTAGGCAATTATATTTCATTAATCGTTCCAAAGAGCCTTTTAAATTCTCCAGAGTTTAATAAAACTAGAGAATTAATCAACATTTATAATCTAGAAAAAATTTGCGATTATGGAGAAAAAGCATTTAAAGGTGTAAAAATTGAAACTGTTAGTTTTCTTGTAAGTAAAACCGAAAAAACTGATGACATTAAGATTGAAAGTTATATTAATAAAAGCTATTCTTTAAAAAGTAAAGAATATATTTTATCAGACGATTTTCCATATTGGCTAATTTACAGAAGTAATAAATTTGACAATATCGCTTCAAGAATGAAGCTTGATATTTTCCAAAGTTTTAGAGATAGACAAATAACAAAATCTTTAACTAAAAATAATGGGAAAATTCGAGTTTTAAAAGCAAGAAATATTGGGAATAACGAAATTAAAGACCTTAAAAACTATGATTGCTATATTGACCATTTAGAAAACTTGGCAGTTTCAAAATATATAAATGAAAATGATGTTGTAATGATTCCTAATCTAACATATTACCCAAGAGCAACATTCTTACCTAAAAATACAATTGTTGATGGTTCAGTTGCTTTATTAACCTTAAAAAACGGAAGTAGATTACCAACTGAACAAGATTTAGAATTTTATAGTACAAAAGAATTTGAAAATTATTACAGAGTAGCAAGAAATCACGGAACACGTTCATTGAACATTGATAACAATTCTGTGTTTTTCTTTCGACTTTTAAAAGAATTATCTGAATGATAGAAAACATTACTATCCACTTGCAAGAATTTGACTTTGACGTAAGAAAAAGTAAAGATGCAAGATTTATGGACCAAAAAGTAACACCTGACGTTTTAAGTATAATTGCAGATTGTATTGTAAATTTTGATGCTGACAGAAATATTGAATTTACTAAAGATGATATTTGGAACGACAATTATTTCAATACAAATGTAAAAGGCATTTTTAATAAACCTGATGCTCAAAATGAAACAACTCGTCAAGAATATGATAAATTCACTTCTCAACCATTGAGAACTTTAGCATATTCAGGAGTTTTAGAAATGCGAAAATCTGGAAATAAAAACCTTTACAAAATAGCTAATAAATCCATCCTTGAATTTATTGGAATGAAAGAGAGAAATGCTTACATTTTTCTTTACCACTATTTAGAAAAAGTTTTGTCAGATAGTAATCTATTAAGATTTTTTGAAGATTTCAAAGACAAATGTATAGCTGGAACTATAGACAATGCTGAATTTCAAGATTTGAAAACTCGTTTTCAAAAATTTATAATTGGTAATACACCAATTAATGGGACTACAGAAGTAAATAGAATTTTTCCGAAAATCTTAAATGTTTACGCTTGTGAAAACAATATTTTTGGAACAATTAAAGGTCGTTTATCTAAAAGACAAATCTATTACACTGATTTAATGTATAATCGTCCTAATTGGAGAGATATTGATAAAAACAAAGGCATTTCAAGAACAGAAGCAATTTCTGAACACGAAAACTTAATGATTGAACAAAATGAATCTTATTCAGATTACCAAGTCCAAAAGGCTATGAATATGATTCGTAAAATGTATACTCAAAGTGAAGTTACTGACCAATGGTCAAATGGAGAAGCTACACAAATACATCATATTTTTCCAAAAGCAGATTTTCCTCAATTAGCTCATTATTTAGAAAATTTAATAAAATTAACACCAACTCAACATTACACAAAAGCACATCCAAGTAATAAAACACAGCAGATAAATAAAGATTATCAACTTGTTTGTTTACCAGCCAAAACTGATAGTATTGAACAATCTTTAAATAAGGGAGAATTTGTTTACAGAAAAGAATCTTTAATTTATGTCGTGAATATAGGACTTACTGAAAACTTGGAAATAGACCTTAATTTTAGAGAAATAAAGAGAGAATTAAGTAGAATTTATAACGTAGCTTAAAAAGCCAACGCTCAAAGCCATACACATTTTCAATTCGCTTCAGCCACCACACAAGCCCAAAATTGCAAAAGAGTATGTCTTGCCAACGCACACATTTGAACTAAATAAGAAACATCGGAAAACCAAGCAGAACGCAAAAAACACTACACACAACAACGTGTGTAAAACATAGCTATTACAGGCTTTCCGAGAGGTTTTTACTTATTCATTAAGTCCGCCAAATTTTTATTTTTGTATATTTAGAAATTAAAAGATAAATAGAAAAAATAAAAATTCGGCTCGTGCTAAATCCGAAAAGTTAGCGTTTATTTATACGCTACGTTTCATACACAAGACCGTTGTAGGCAATTATGACCCGTCCTGAAATAAGGCTACATAATTTTAAACAAACTTATTCATACATATATGTATAATTATTTTAGAAAATAAATACATATACGTATTCTTTTTTTTGCATAATCATACATATTTGTATATTTTTGTTTTGATTTACATACTTATATGTATAAAATATTGACAAATGAGAAACAAGAAAAAACTACTCATAGAACAATTAGACCAAAAACTGGCTAATTTTAAAGATGCAGGAATGATCCTGGTCCCACAAAAAGGATGGATAAATACTATTAGAAACACTCTTAATATGACAAGGGACCAATTAGGGACAAAACTTGACTTGACTAAAGGAGGTGTTCAAAAAATCGAAGAACGTGAAACTACAGGTCAGATAACCATCAACAAATTAAAAGATGTTGGCAATGCCTTGAATATGAAATTTGTTTATGGTTTTATTCCTAAAGATAGGACCATCGAAAATCTAATCAACTTAAAGGCTGAAAAACTGGCCCGAAAAATTGTTTTAAGGACCAATCAAAATATGAAATTAGAGGGCCAAGGAATCAGTGATGATAAAATTGAACATTCAATAAATGACTTGGCTAATGAAATTAAAAGAGAAATGAGAAAGTCATTATGGGATTAGATTTAAAATATGTAGATGGTCAAACACCACTAGATGAAGATGAAAAAGAAGGGCTAAAAATAAAATCAATAACAACGCAAAAAGAACTCGATGAATTTGAACAGTTAAATATTGAAAAAGCTGTAGAATGGACTATTCGAACTAATTTAAAACCTGAAAAAATATTGACTGAAAAGTTTATAAAAAATTTACACACAAAAATGTACGGCGATGTTTGGAAATGGGCAGGTGAATTCAGAAAGACTGAAAAAAACATTGGAATAAAATGGAGTCAAATCGGAATAGAACTGAAAAATCTAATTGATGACACCAAATATTGGTTAGAAAACAAGATTTATCCGCCTAAAGAAATTGCTATTAGATTTAAACATAGAATCGTAGCAATTCACTGTTTTCCCAATGGAAATGGTAGGCACTCAAGAATGATGGCCGATATAATTATTGAATCTATCTTCGAAAAAGAAATTTTCAGCTGGCACAAATCAAATATGGTTAGAGTAGATGAAACAAGAAAAGAGTATATCAAAGCATTAAAAGAAGCTGACAATGGAAATATAGAACCATTAATAAAGTTTGCAGAAAACTAAAAAAAACTAAAGCCAACAACGTGTATAAAAAATAGCATAAATGATACAATCAAAAAATAAAACCACCTTACTAGATAACACCGTCTATTTTAAAACTAAATACTAATAAGTAGGCAAAACAAGAACACTTACCTTCTACCTGTTCTATTCTCTCTAAACTCTGTCATTTTTTTTGTAACAATTTTCTGATATTCTTTTTTAGTTACTTTTTTCCCTTTTTTAGGTGCTTTAATTTCTACTTTTTTCTCAGGGTTTAATGCAATTTCATAACACAATAATGTTGTATCGCCTGCACTAACTTCTAGAATTAAACCTGGCAATCCCCAATATTCTGAAGGACCATGACTAACAGGGATTTGTGGCGTGTACCATGCCTCAATCTTTGTCATTTTAATTCCGTTTTTTTCATCATAATTAACTCTGTCCCAAGAAAAAGAATACCATGTTAAATCATTTGTAGGAATTATTGCTGTTGCTTTATAACTAATATATTTTCCTATTTTTTTGGTCTCAGAAGACATTTCCCATTTAATTGGCTGTAAAATATCTTTAACTAAGAAATTTTTACCATAAAACTCTTGATTTTGAATTTGTTCATTGTTCTTAGTGTTTTTATATTGATCGCCTTGCGCAAAGTTTTTACCCCAAGAATCTGTAGCTCCAGAAACCGCATCTAACTTTGACTCTTCATAAAACATAGATTCTTCTTTATTAAATGTCAAAACAAATTTCTTTTCTAAACGCCCCTTCATTCTGGCCATCAATTGTTTCTTTTGAGCCTCACTAAATCTGGCTCCAAAATTCCCTAAATCCATCGTAGATTTAGACATGTAATATGCTTTTCCCTGAAAATCGTTATTTTCTATACTATTATCTGTGTAAAAAGAGAACACAAAAATTAAAGACAACACACTGTTTATTAGTAATTTATATTTCATTTTAAAAATTTTAAAATTAATTGTTTAACAAATATAGTAAATAATTAAACAAAAAGATTTAATTTTAAATAAAATCAACTTTCGACTCAAACAAAATTTCATAATAAAAGGTTAATAAAACTATCTTTGCATAAAAAACACATAGATCTATTGCCTTCTTATTTTCAATATTTCACAACAGCTATTCAGAATATTAAACTTCCAGAAAAGTTTACATTTCCGTTTTATTACGAACCACACCTTTTGTGTAAAATTGCTACAAAAGAACTACAAGAGTATTTAAAAACACAAACCGATTTTAAGCATAATTTTGGTATAAATCCTGATGTAAAATCGGATGAAATTGGCAAAATGTTTGGCGTTTTAGTAGTGAAGAATTCAAAAAATGAAATTGGATATATTACTGCGGTTTCGGGTAAATTAGCTGACACAAACAACCACAATAAATTTGTTCCGCCAGTTTTTGATATGTTAACCAAAGATTCTTATTTCTTAAAAGAAGAAGAGGTGTTAAATAATATCAATCAACAAATTGAAATCTTAGAAAATGATGTTTACCATTTAGCATTAAAAAAGATTTTTAAGCAAGAATCAGAAAAGGCTAAAATTGATATTAATGAAAAGAAAAACGCTTTAAAGACTGCAAAAAAAGAACGCGACTTTAGACGAGCAACAGCAGAAATAGAAATGCAGCGAGATTCTTATGCCGCATTTAAAGAGAAACTCAGTAAAGAAAGTTTAGAGGCAAAATACTTTTTTAATAATGTTACTAGATTTTGGGAACACACATTAAAAAACATCAATAAAAAATTGATGATTTTCACAAACCAGATTGCTACTTTAAAACGAAAACGAAAAACAAAGTCAGCTGCTTTGCAACAATACTTATTTAATCAATATCAGTTTTTAAATTCGGCAAAAGAAACAAAGAATCTAACTGAATTATTTGCAAAATCTACTGATCAAAATCCACCTGCAGGTTCTGGAGAATGCGCTGCGCCAAAGTTGTTGCAGTATGCTTTTTTACATGATTTAAAACCCATTGCAATGGCAGAATTTTGGTGGGGAAAATCTCCCAATACTGAAATTAGAAAACACAACTATTTTTACCCTGCTTGCCAAGGAAAATGCAAACCAATTTTAATACATATGCTCAAAGGACTTGAAGTAGATACTAATCCTATGCTAGAAAACCCCGCAATTGGCAAAGAGCTTGAAATTATTTTTGAGGATGAAGATTTGTTAATAATTCACAAACCTGCCGAATTTTTATCAGTTCCTGGAATTTATATTCAAGATTCTGTTTACACGAGAATTAAACAACAGTATGCAACAATTACTGGTCCAATAATTGTACATCGCTTAGACATGTCTACATCTGGATTAATGGTGTTGGCAAAAAACAAAATAGCACATAAAAACCTACAGAGTCAGTTTATAAAGAGAACCGTAACAAAAAGATATACCGCTTTATTAGATGGGAGCATCAAGGAGGATTCCGGAGAAATTAAACTGCCGCTTCGTGTTGATTTAGATGACAGACCAAGACAATTGGTTTGTTTTGAACATGGAAAAAATGCAGCAACAAAATGGGAGGTTATTGAAAGAAAAAGTAATACCACCAGAATACATTTTTACCCAATTACCGGAAGAACACATCAATTACGTGTACATGCTTCGCATTCTTTAGGTTTAAACACTCCAATAGTTGGTGATGATCTGTATGGAAAAAAATCTAATCGCTTGCATTTACATGCCTCGTTTTTAGAGTTTACGCATCCATCTTCAAAAGAAAATATGTCATTTCATAAAAAAGCCGAGTTTTAAAACTCAGCTTTTTTATGAAAAATTCCTAGAGCATAAATCTGTAAGTTGCCTTTATTAAAAAGATATTACGAGATGTTTGCCCAAAGATATTATCCTTTAAACTTGGCAATAAATCGTTCATTGGATTTCCGTTTCTATTCAATCCTTGAGACCAAACTAAGAATACTTCAGAACCAGGAATATATTCCCAACGCGCAACCAAATTAGATTGAAATTGAATCACCGAAAAATCAGGATTCTCTATAGAATAATCTGTTGTAGTGTCTAAATTTTCATCAACCAAATACAGATCTGTTCTGGCATCATAAGAAATTTGATTACTGTTATAATTCTGAAATCTGTCGGTAAATTTATCTGCCAGAGAATTGGTGATATATTTAAAGTTATTATAACGTCCTCTCGAAATAAATGGCGATCCATAATATTGAATAGACATATTTGGAGTAATCGTATAATTTAATCGCAAAGACAAATTAAAAGTATCTTGATCTAAATTGGCATTGATATATTTTGGAATACTATTATTACCAATTCCGTAATTCTTGGTAGTTACATATTGTAATTCTTGATTATTAGCATCTATATTAGCTGATAAAGAAATATTAAATGAATTCAATGGTACAAATGTCATACGTAATGAAGCATATTTTTTTGTAAACGAATTATCTTCACCTACATCTTGTCCGCCACTAATTCTAAAATGAACCTTTTTTCGATCATCACTTTGCACATACATATTATAATCTATAGAACTTGGTAAGCGCAACATAGGACCACCTCTTAAATCTGAATCTGAATAATTTATTGCTGCATAATGCACATTAAATCCGGTTTTCCAGTTATTTTGAAATGTTGCATTAGAATTGGTGTTTGCACCAAAATACGTGTGTTTTCCTTCAAAATTCCAAGAAACATAATGATTGTAATTTACTTGCAGTCTTCTAAAAACAGAAAATGGCTGTAAAGACTTGTAAGCCATCCAATTATAATGTGTTATATCATCTGCATTACGTTGAAAACCCATATCATTCATTTCTAATTCTGGAGAACGCCAAGTAACACCTGTATCAAATTCAAAATTTCCGCCACTTGTTTTACCAACTTTAATATTACCTCCTGTTCCTGTTAAAGAGGTTCTAGTTGAATCTACATTAACATGCGTAGCATCTACTCTTTGAAAATTGTGTCTTAAGCTAGTTTGTGTATTGTAAATTGCTTCTTTGTTTCCTAAAACTTTACTTACTACCATATTTCCTTCTACATACCAAGTTCTATTTTTCCATTGATGTTTAAAATCGATTCCGCCTGAATAAGCAGCATTGTGCATATCTGTAATATTGGTGTCTGTTAAATTTCTATTGGTAGCTGTAAAAATACCACCAATCAGAGTGTTGCTGTGGTTATATTCTTTTTGTAAACGCGTTAAAAAGAAATTGGTTAGAGGTTCTATTACCTCTTTTCTTCTTTTACCTCTAGTATCTATTTCTGCAAACTCTTCTTGCGTAATTGCCTCTAAAACACCTATAGATAAACCAGATTCTGTTTTTCCTGAAAATTTTGAAGCTCCTAAAATAGTTGAAAAACCTGGTCTGCTTACAAATTCATTTGAATTTGCCGTAGTTGAACCTTCTGGATTTCTACCAATTCTTCTAGAATAAAATACATTATCTCTCGTAAAGGGTCCGCCAGCTTGTGCTTTTGTAACCTGATAATCAAAAATATTTTTATTTTCTACAAAAAACGGACGTTGTTCTTCTTGAAAAATTTGAAATCCATCTAAAGCAATTGCCGAGGGGTCTGCTTCTACTTGACCAAAATCTGGATTTACCGTAAAATCTAATGTTAAATTATTTGTAACACCAATTTTACCATCAATTCCGAAATTAATATCACTTCTTTTTCCTGTTGCAAACGGATTTCCAACTTCTCTTTCAAAAGTTTCTGTTTGTGCTACTGTGTAGGGTTGTATTTCTAATTGCTTTTGAGGTTTGATATTTTTAATTCCGTGTAATTCTCCCATATTACTAATCCAACCCGAAACATTTACTGGTTTTCTTTGCCACAATGTTCGTTCTTGCAATCTAAAATCCATTCGCTGTATTTGCATTCCCCAAATTTGTTCTTCTTTGTCTGTAAATCGAATTTGAGAGAGCGGAATTTTAAACTCTGCAGTCCAGCCTTGAGCATCAATTTTTGTTTTAACAAACCAAATTGGGTTCCAGCTTTTATCCCAACTTTTTCCGTTTAAAGAAGCAAACTCTTCTCCTTTTACACCCGCTGCAGTAACAGTAAAAGCAAATGCTGTTCTTAAATCTCGATAAGAATCTAGGTTTATTTCAATCCAATCACCATCATTTCCATCTCTTCTAGACAATCTTTTTACAATCTTATCAGGTTCAGAATCAAAACATCTAACTGCTAAGTAAAGATGTTTTTCATCGTAAATAATTTTAAATTTTGTTTTTTGGGTAGGCTTGTCTCCCTCAATAGGTGATAACTGCGTAAAATTAGCATGCCAATCTACAACACTCCAAGTTTTATCGGTAATATCTCCATCAATAATTGGAGCTTTCTCAACCATTTTGGTGGTGTAAATTCTTTTTGGAACTTCTAATGTGCTTGTTTCTTGACTGGAGATTGTTTGCACAAAACAAAAAGCAAGAAGTAATAATTTTTTATTTAACATTATAAATTGTGAATTCTTTAACATAACGAAAGTAGTATTTTCGTCTCATAATTATTTGTTAAAACTTCTTTCTATTTTCTTAATTATCAGCGCTTAAAATAAACACACACAACTCTTGCTAATTTAATATTTAGTTGTACCTTTGCAGACCTTTTTTAAGGAAAAATTTATATTATTAATTGACAAAAACTAAAGTGTAATGAACACATTAAGTTACAAAACAGTATCAGCAAACAAAGAAACCGCAAACAAAGAGTGGTTGGTTGTTGATGCGGACGGGCAAACATTGGGTCGTCTTGCTTCTAAAGTAGCAATGCTAATTAGAGGTAAATACAAACCAAACTTTACTCCTCACGTAGATTGTGGAGATAACGTTGTAATTATTAACGCAGAGAAAATCACCTTATCTGGAAACAAATGGGCTGATAAATCGTACATCCGTCATACAGGGTATCCTGGAGGACAAAGATCGCTTACTGCAACAGAAATGTTTGAGAAAGATCCTACAAGATTAATCGAAAAAGCAGTAAAAGGAATGTTACCTAAAAATAAATTAGGAGCAGCTATTTACAGAAATTTATATGTATATGCTGGTACTGAGCACCAACAAACTGCTCAAAACCCAAAAGCTATTAACCTTAACGATCTTAGATAATGGAAACTGTACACAAAATAGGTAGAAGAAAAACAGCTGTTGCTCGTGTTTACCTTACAAAAGGAAAAGGGAACATCACAATCAACAAAAGAGAGTTTGAAAACTATTTCACAACTCCAACGTTACAATACAAAGTGCAACAACCATTGCAATTAACAGAAAACTTAACATCTTATGATATTAAAGTAAATGTTTTTGGTGGTGGTGTAACTGGTCAAGCAGAAGCAATTCGTTTAGCAATTACTAGAGCATTAGTAGCAATTAACGAAGAAGACAAAGCAATCTTAAAACCTCATGGATTATTAACAAGAGATCCAAGAATGGTAGAAAGAAAGAAATTTGGTCAGAAAAAAGCAAGAAAAAAATTCCAATTCTCGAAACGTTAATAGCAATTTCGAATCTATTTCGAAAAAACTCTATACACGTGGCGTTGGATTGTTAATTTATATAATAAATAAACAGTTTAGCATCTAAATAGATAAGACTCTTTTTTTAAAGGCTACTTATCTATTGCTACATTAAAAGAAAGTAAACAATGGCAAACGTAAACATTAAAGAATTACTAGATAGTGGAGTGCACTTTGGTCACTTAACTAGAAAATGGGATCCAAACATGGCTCCATACATTTATACAGAACGCAATGGTGTACACATCATCGATTTGTATAAGACAGCTGCAAAAATAGAAGAAACTGCTGCTGCATTAGAGAAAATCGCTAATTCAGGTAGAAAAATTTTATTTGTTGCAACTAAAAAGCAAGCAAAAGACATCGTTGCAGAAAAAGCAAAAAGCATTAACATGCCATACATCACAGAAAGATGGCCTGGAGGAATGTTAACAAACTTTGTAACTATCAGAAAAGCAGTTAAAAAAATGGCTACTATTGATAGAATGAAGCAAGACGGATCTTTTGATGCATTGTCAAAAAGAGAAAAATTACAAATTAACCGTCAAAGAGAAAAATTAGAAAAGAATTTAGGTTCTATTACTGATATGACTCGTTTACCAGGTGCAATTTTTGTAGTTGATGTTAAGAAAGAGCACATTGCTGTTGCAGAAGCTCAAAACTTAAACATTCCTATTTTTGCATTGGTTGATACAAATTCTGATCCAAGACCCGTTGATTATGTGATTCCTGCAAATGATGACGCATCTAAATCTATTGAAAAAGTATTAGGTTATATTATCGATGCTGTTTCAAACGGTTTAGCAGAAAGAAAAGCTGGTAAAGAAAAAACAAAAGAAGTAGCAGCAAAAACTGAAGCTCCAGAAGCTAAAGAAACTGCTAAAACAGAAACTTCAACAGAAGAAACAAAATAATTTAATTACTAAAACATAAAATAACATGGAAACAGTAAAGATTAGTGCTGCTGATGTTAAAAATTTAAGAGAAGCAACTGGAGCTGGAATGATGGACTGTAAAAAGGCATTAGTAGAAGCAGAAGGAAACTTTGACAAAGCAATTGATATT
>JAQWGI010000002.1 GCA_029238315.1 Polaribacter sp.
CCATGTAGCAGAGCAATTTACTGGTATACCAGGAGTTTTGGTTGATATTAAAGACACTATTAAAGGTTTTAATATGATTATGGATGGTGAGTTAGACAAATATCCAGAAGCTGCATTTAACTTAAGAGGATCAATTCAAGATGCAATTGATGCTGGAGAAAAAATGTTAGCAGAAGCTTAAAAAAACTAAAGAATTATGTTTTTAGAAATTGTAACACCAGAAGCTATCTTATTTTCATCAGAAGTTGATTCAATATCAGTTCCTGGAGTAGATGGAGAATTTCAAATGTTAAATAATCACGCACCTATTATTTCTATTTTAAAGAAAGGAACGGTTCAAATTCATACTCATACTCAAGAACATTTAGAGTTAGATGAATTAAGTGGAAAATTAGTGCCTCATGCAGATGATGATAAGGTTTTAACATTAGAAATTAATTCTGGAACTATTGAAATGAAAGACAATAAAGTAATTTTATTGGCCGACTAGTTTTTATTAGATAAAAAAAAGTCCTCATTTAATGAGGACTTTTTTTTTGCCCTAATGTTAAAATTCAATAAATAATGCTCTTTAAAGTTTGATATCTTATTTCTTTTAATGAACTTTAACTTTTATATCTATAAACCAAACAATTAAATTATGAAAAAAAGCACATTACTTTTGCTTTTTGTATTTGTTTCTAGCATTTCTTTTGCACAAGAAGTACCAAAACCTAATTACAGACAAGCAGCAAAATATTCGCCAAAAAACTTAGCGAAATTAGTACACTCTACAACCGTAAGTCCGCATTGGCTAAAGAAAGGAAATCGTTTTTGGTATCAATATAAAACTTCAGACGGCGCAAACTATTATATTGTTGATGCAGATAAAAAAACCAGAACGCAACTTTTTGATAATGTTAAAATGGCAAAATGGTTAACAGAAATCACAAAAGATCCTTATGATGGTCAGCATTTACCTCGTTTAAATTTTAAATTTAATAAGGATGAAACAGCGATACGTTTTAGAGTAACTTCTACAGAAGAAGTTCCGAAAATTGAAGAGGAGAAAGAAGAGGAAAAAGAAGGTGAAAAAGCGAAAAAGGGAAAACCTAAGATGGAAAAAAAAGTATATCACCTAGAGTATAGATTAGGTGGTAACGGATTAACCATTATTGACAATAAAAAAGACGAAAGAAAATGGAAACGTTGGGCAAATGTTGCTCCAGATAGTTCTATTGTTTTATTTTCTAAAAACTTTAACCTTTTTTGGATGGATAAAGCTAACTTTTTAAAAGCAGTTAAAGACGAAAAAGATTCAACAATCGTTGAACATCAATGGACAAAAGATGGCGTTGAGAATTATGGTTATGGCGGTGGCGGAAGAGGTGAAAATAATGAGACAAAATTAAAAAATAAAGACAACCGTAAAGGTGTATGGGGAACCTGGTCTCACGATTCGAAAAAATTTGTTTTTCAAAAATCAGATTCTAGACACATCAAAGATTTATGGGTAATTAACTCTGTATCTAATAAAAGACCCGTTTTAGAAACGTATAAATATCATATGCCTGGAGAACCTGAGTTTTCTAAATCTGAGTTGATGATTTTTGATATACTCTCAAAGAAAATAACAAATGTTGCATTAGATACAGTTAAACAACAAAGTGTGTCTGTTTTTAGAGCGCCATCAGAACAATCTAGTAGAGATGATGAATTTAAACCATCATTATTACTATCAAAAAAAGGTAAATTATATTATAGTGTTATCAGTAGAGATCGTAAAAAATATGATATTTGTGTAGCCGATCTAGAAACAGGAACATCTAAAGTTTTAATTGAAGAGCGTTTCAATACCTATATAGAATCTAGACCATTAATATTATTTAACAATGAAACGGAAATGTTACATTGGGCAGAACGAGATGGTTGGGCACATTTTTATCTTTATAGTGCTACCGGAAAACTTAAAAACCAAGTTACAAATGGAGATTATCATGTAGCAAATTTTGCTGGTTTAGATGAAAAGACAAGAACACTTTATTTTACCGCAAATGGTGTTAGTAAAAGCCAAGACCCTTATTACGAGCACATGTATAAAGTAAATTTAAACGGATCTGGTATGCGTACTTTAAATCCTGGTGATTTTACTTCTACATCTAGTATGTCTGATTCTAACAAGTACTTTGTTACTAATTTTTCTAGAGTAAATACTGTACCGAAATCAGAATTACGTGCTGCAGATGGCAGGTTGATTATGAAATTAGAGGAAGCCGATTTATCGCAATTATTTGCAACCGGATATAAGTTCCCAGAACCTTTTAAGGTTAAAGCAGATGACGGAATTACAGATTTATACGGAGTAATGTATAAACCTTTTGATTTTGATGAAACAAAATCATACCCATTATTAGAATACGTATATCCAGGGCCACAAACAGAATCTGTAAATAAATCATTCTCATACAGAATGGATCGATTAGATAGAATGGCACAAGTTGGTTTTGTGGTGATTACATTAGGAAATCGTGGTGGACATCCAGACAGATCTAAATGGTATCATAATTACGGTTATGGAAACTTAAGAGATTATGGATTGGCAGATAAAAAATATGTTGCAGAGCAATTAGCAAATACACACAACTATATTGACATTTCTAAAGTAGGAATTTACGGACACTCTGGTGGTGGATTTATGTCTACTGCAGCCATGTTAGTATATCCAGATTTCTTTAAAGCAGCGGTTTCCTCTGCAGGAAATCACGACAATAATGTTTATAATTCTTGGTGGAGTGAAACACATCATGGTGTAAAAGAAGAAATTGATGCTAAAGGAAATATAAGCTACAAATATAAAATTGACGATAACCAATCCTTAGCAAAAAACCTGAAAGGGAATTTAATGTTAATTCATGGTGATGTTGATAACAATGTACATCCGGCCGGAACAATTAGAATGGCAAATGAATTGATTAAGGCTAATAAGCGTTTTAAATTTATGTTAATGCCAGGACAAAGACATGGTTTTGGTAGCATGACAGAATATTCTTTTTGGTTACGCGCAGATCACTTTAGTAAATTCTTTTTAGGGGAAGAAGCTACAAGTGTAGATATTACCGAAATGAATAGAGATAACCCGAAGAATTAATTTTTTTATTTTAAAAACTAAAAACGCCGAGCATTGCTCGGCGTTTTTTATGTTAAGTGTTTAGGTATTACTTTTTATCTAACCAAGATTTTCTGCTATTCAACATTTCTGGTGAAATCTCTAAACCGGCTTTTTCAAAAGTTGTTATTGTATATGTAGGATCTTTTATTAGCTTAGTTTTAATTGTTCTTAATTGGTTGAATCTGCTAAATTGAATGGTAATTTCATCTCCAATTTTATAGTTTTCTAAAATAGAATTTACCGAGTTTCTATTTCCTACAACATGGTTGTCAATTGTAATAATTTTATCTCCAGAATTAATACCTGCATTATAAGCTGGACTTCCAATTTGTGGATTATTTTTTACAACTCCGTTTGAAGTTGAAGCGCCAAAAAACACATTACTGCTATTTTGATTTAATACTATACCAACTTTTTTAAATAAAGTTTTATAATCTGGCATGGCACTTTTGTAAATGAAATTGTTAAAGAAATAATCTCCAAAAAGTTTACCTGCATAAGTATTTAGTGTACTATTTAAATCTGCAACGGTATATGGTTTTTCTTTTTTCCCATAGGTTTTCCAAACCAATTTCATATAACCATCTAAGGTTAAATTTCCTGTTTCGTTACGCAAGGCTAAATCTAAAGCTAAACCTAAAACGCTTCCATAAGAATAGTAAGAAATAAATGTATTTTCTCTATTTACAGGGTCTATAGAAGTTGCAGCATCTACAAAAGGTGCTTGATAGCTCATTTCTATCGGATTAAAAAAAGATCTTCCTGGAGAGTTCCAAACATAGTTAAATGTTCCGGTTAAGCTATTGATATAGCTTTCTGGAGACATTAAACCTGCTCTCGCTAAAAATAAGTTTGTATAGTAACTTGTAAATCCTTCTGCAAACCATAACTCGCCACTCATATTTGCTTCTTCAAAAGAAAAAGGCTCTAAAGATTGTGGTCTAATTCGCTCTACATTCCAAGCATGAAAAAACTCATGAGAAACGGTTCCAATATTTCCTGTCATTCCACCATTTGCTAATGTTCTTGTACTGGTTAAAACAGTAGAGTTTCTGTGTTCCATTCCGTCTCCACTTGCATTGGGAACGTAACAAGCTAAGAATACATATTCGCCATAATCAAACTTTGGAAGCTCACCAAAAACAGCCATTTGTTGTAAAACAACTTTTTTAACGCTTTCAAAATATTGATCCGCTTCAGCTTCAGTTCCAACATTATGTAATGCTAGCTTTATTTTTAATTTTTCTCCGGCAGATTCAACATCAAAAGAACGCACTACATGATTACTTAATTCTGTAGGACTGTCCATAAAATACTGTAAGTTTGGAGCATAATAGGTATTGTCGAACATGGGTTTTAATTGCGTGGCAATTTTCCAATCTTTCCTTGGATTAAAAGTAATTTGAATTGGTGTTTCTTTTAAAGAAGTGGCAAACATAAATGTTGCCGGAATGTTTAAATGCGCATGTGTTTCATCAATTTGCGCATAGGTTCCTCCGCCACGATTTGCAAACAACGTATACGTAACGTTTACGGTTCCATCATGATTGTCAACATCCCATTGATATGGATTTGGGCGTGTAATTTTTAAAGATTTTCCCTCGCTATCTGTTGCTTTTACATTGTAAACATTTTTAGCAAACTCATGAATGGCATATCTTCCAGGAGAAGTTCTACTCATTCTAAAAGAAAATTTTCCTGTTTTAATTTTAGTAAAAGAAACTTTTACTTCTGCTTCATGATGCACTGCATTTGTGAAAGAAACATCATATTTAATATAGCTTTGCGCATTACTAATTGTAGTAATAAAAAGCGATATAACGAAGATTTTTAAAAATTGTATACGCATTGATTTTCGAATTTAAAATAGTTTATTCAAAACTACATAAAATCTTCTAATCATTTACATATTCTAAAATATCTGATGGTTGACATTCTAACGCTTTACAAATAGCTTCTAAAGTAGAAAAACGAACCGCTTTTGCTTTACCCGATTTTAAAATGGATAAGTTAGCGGTTGTGATACCAATAATTTCTGCCAAATCTTTACTTTTCATTTTTCGTTTGGCAAGCATTACATCTAAGTTTACAATAATTGCCATGGTTAAATTGTTAAATCGTTTTCAGATTGAATTTCTATTCCGCGTTTTACAATTTGTGCAAAAATGAAGATGATGACAGACAAGAAAACAAAATCGCTTGAGAATAAATCCATTTCAAAGTTGTGTTTTTTTCCTATTAATTGCATGTGTGTATTGTGAACGATTGCAATAATCCACAAGTAGAAAATGCTTTTACTTATTTGTTGCATAAATTTTTGAACATGTACATTAAATGGTTGTTTTATGTCTAATTTTCGTAATAATTGAATCACTAAATAAGCAATGTAAGCTTCAGTTGCAAAAAGCAATATTTTGTACCCAACAATAAAAGAATACTGTATAAAACTATATTCTCTATATTCAAAAAGATTCATTCCTTCATATAAATCTTTTGAAATTTCTGCGTTATTGATACTTAAAAAATAAGTAAATAGTATTGCGCCGGCTTTAATCATTAATCCGATAAATGCAAACCACGAAAACAACTTCATGACTTTTAATAGTTTTTCTGTTTTCATAATTTTATCTTTTATTCATAAACCAAAGTACATGTCCGCAATTATCGCAGATATAGTTTTTTGCTTTTTTGTTTAACCAATCAAGATTAAAAAAAGACATTTTTGCAGTATTCATTAAAGTTTCTCGTTCCCAAAAAGTATCGTTGCTACAAACTGTGCACGTAAGTTTTTTTCCTTTTATGGTTTGTTGTTTTGATGTAGGTGTATTCGCCATGTTGTATATTTTAACATTGCAAATATATAAAAATTATTGAAAAACAATAATAAATTATTTAAAAAGAATGATTTTATAGTTTTTTGATGACGCTTGTTACAATTCCCCAAATAACAAGATTGTTCTCTTCGGTGATTTTAATTATCGGATAATCTGGGTTTTCTGGTTGTAACCAAACCTCGTCATTTTCTACTCGTAAACGTTTTACTGTAAACTCTCCATCTAAAAAGCAAACGGCAATTTTATTATTAGCTGGCTCAATGCTTCTGTCTATTACCAACAAATCATTATCGTTTAAACCAGCTCCAATCATAGATTGCCCGCTAACTTTTGCGAAAAAGGTGGCTTCTTTATTGGTAATTAATTCTTCATCTAAAGAGATTCTAGTTTCTTTAAAGTCATCTGCGGGAGAAGGAAATCCGGCAGAAATTCCTGCGTCAATTAAAATAACACCTTCGCTTTGTGAAGGTTTTGGAGTAAAAAAAGTTAAGTTTTGAATAGTTTTAGTCATTATTTAACAACAATTATATCATTAATATTTGTGGTGTATTTAGGCGATAGTCTTTCTTGACGCATTTTCCAGGTGCGCTTTAAGTCTTGATTTCCTAATTTAATTTTATCTGCTTTAAAGCGTTTATTAACCTTATCTATAGCAGACATTAATGGTTTGTGCTTAGGGTTCTCTTGTAAAAATAAATTTAATTGATGATTATCTTTTGGCACTAAACCTGTAATAATAACACCTGCTTTTTTATACTGTATTCCTTTTTTAAACATCAATTTTGCTGCGTTTACTGCGGCTTTACTAATGGTTAACGTAGAGTCTGTTGGGTACGGAAAAACAATTGTTTTGCTCACCGAGTGTTGTGTTGCATCTTTTTTAAAACGATCACTTCGTAAAAACACAACAATCATATGACAACTAGATTGTTGTTTTCTTAATTTTTCTGCACAATGAGAAGCAAAAGTAGAAACACGTTCTTTAATGTTTTCAATATCAGAAATTGTACTTTCAAAACTTCGAGTGGTTGCTATTGATTTTTTAGAACTGATTTGACTTTCTAAACTAATTTTAGAAATACCTTGTAGCTCTTTTTTTAGTCTCCATTCTTTGATAGAGAAATTTTTTAAAATCCAATCATCAGAAAGTTGTGTAAAATCAAACGCATTTTTACATCCCTTTTCAACCAATCTTTTGTGTAGACGTCTACCAATTCCCCAAACATTTTCTAATGCAATCCATTTAATTGCTTTTATGCGTTTTTCTTCAGAATTAATGACATAAACGCCACCCGTTTCTTTTGGAAATTTACGTGCTATTTTATTAGCAACTTTACTTAGTGCTTTTGTAGGTGCTACGCCAACACAAGTCGGAATTCCAGTCCATTTTAAAACACGGCTTCTAATTTGTGTTCCGTAATCTGTGAGGTTGTAATTTTCAAAACCCTTAAGTTCTAAAAAAGCTTCATCAATAGAGTATACTTCTGTGTCTGGAGAAAACTGACTTAGAATTTTCATTACGCGAGCACTCATATCTCCGTACAATGGATAGTTAGAAGATAAAACAGTAATATTATTGGCTTTACAAAAGCGTTCCCATTTAAAAATGGGTGCGCCAAAAGGAAGTTGTATTGCCTTGGCTTCATCACTCATAGCAATTACACAACCATCATTATTGCTTAAAACAGCAACAGGTTTTCCTAGCAAATTTGGGTTAAAAACCCGTTCGCAAGAAGCATAAAAGTTATTACAATCTACCAAAGCATACATGCCGATAAAAATATCAAAAAATAGAAGGCAAAAAGACATTGTTAATATCTTAATATGTTAAAAATTATTTTCTTTTACAATAGAATTATGTAGGCAATTATTGTAGGCAGTTTTTAATTTTTTTATAACAATTTCTATTTCTATTTCATTTAAATGACCAAATCCAAAACGAATTGCACAGGTATTTTTATCTTGATAAAGAATAGTTTTGGGTATAAATAAATTGTTTTTTTCTGCTTCTTCTGATAATTTTACTAAAGATATTTTAGATTCAAATTTTAACCAAATCGCTAGTCCGCCAGAAGGTGTTTTCCATTGTGCTATTTTTGAAAAATATTGAGATAAGAGTTTGCAAGCACAATCTCTTCTTTGTTTGTATACATAAATATTTTTTTTCATTAGACGATAAATCTCACCTTCGCTAATTAATTCTGACAACATTTGTTCTTGAATTAAATCTCCTTGCTTATCTAGTAGTTCTAAATAATTTTTAGCTTCCGAAATTAAATTCTCAGGAGCTACTACAAATCCTGTTTGAAAACTTGGAAATAATGATTGTCCTAATTTCCCCAAATAAATAACCATTCCGTCTGCATCTGAACTAGCCATAGGTAGCATTGGAGAGCCTTCAAACTGAAAATCGTAATCGTAATCATCTTCAATTATTGCAAAGTCATATTCTTTTGCAAGTTGTAACAATTGCAAACGACGCTCTGCACTTAGTTTTACTGTTGTTGGATAATCTCTATGCGCACAAACATACACAGATCTAATACTTCCTTTTACAAAATGGTTTTTTATGTACTTAACATCTAAACCATTTTTATCTACAGGAATTGTTTTAATGTTTGCTCCAGCTTGTTGAAAAATCATATTAGAAGCATAATTGCTTAAATTTCCTACCAACACGATATCGTTTTGCTTAATTAGTAATTGCGAAACAATGTACAAACTCATTTCTGTGCTACGTGTATTTACTAAATTATTTGAATTTATATGAAAACCTCTAGTTGCGTTTAAAAAATTACAAAGTTGCGTTTGAAATAGTGAATAGGAAGATTCATTTGGTCTATTCCATTTTTTTATTAATGTTTTTCTTTTCATCGCAGCACTGTACCATCTTGTAAATTGATGAACAGGATGCAGGCGCAAATCAGGCTTTCCATCATTAATACTATACGTTGAATTTGTTAATTGAGTAGTAGACGCTAAATGAAACGATTCCTGAAAATTAAAACCTGTTGTTTTTGCAGATGCATATGCCTTATTTATCTTTTGCGAAGTTGCCTTTATTTTTGCTGTTGTTTTTTCTGGCTCTAAAATAAAAGTACCTTTATTGGGTATAATTTCTACCCAGCCTTGAGACGCCAACTCATCGTAGATAGCAACAGCAGTATTTCTATGAACACTTAATAACTGACTAAGCATACGAGTTCCTGGTAACTTTGTACCCTTAGCTAAATACCTGCGTTGTATTGCATTTATAATTTGTTGCGAAACCTGTATGTACACAGGTTGAGGTAGGCTTTTGTCAAAACCTATTAACTGCTTCAGAATAGTATTAACCGGACTATCTATCATTTTAAAACTGGACTACTTTAATCGTCCGAAAAGTTACGATTTTTGAACCTTATTTAAATAACTATTTATGAAATTAAAAATTACGTTAATAATTGCCGTATTACTTATTGTAGTTCAGGCAAAAGCACAAACAAACTCTGTAAAAAGAGATACTTTAAAAGAGGTTATTATTACTTCTAGTAGAATTGATTTGCCTTTTAAAGTAAATTCTAGAACAATATCAATAATTACAGCAAAGCAAATTAAGGAAAGTGCAGTAACTAATGTTGTAGATTTATTACAACAAGTTGCGGGTGTAGACATGAGAAGAAGAGGTGTAAATGGAATGCAAGCAGATTTATACATTCGTGGTGGTAGTTTTGATCAAACCTTACTATTAATTGATGGTATTAAAGTAGAAGATCCACAAACGGGTCATCATACCATGAATATGGCATTGCCAATTGATGTAATAGCGCGTGTAGAGATTATTAAAGGAGCCGCAGCACGTATTTTTGGTCAAAATGCATTTACAGGAGCCGTTAACATTGTAACTAAAAAGAACGCAGATAATGTAAATTCTGCTGGAGTTCAAATAGGTTCTTTTGGTCAAAGAAACGGAAGCATAACCGTTGGTAAAAATTTAGAAAACAGTTCTATTATTGCACATGCATCTATTAATTCTTCTGACGGATATAGACATAATACCGATTTTAAAAATCAGAATTATTTTATTAAAAACACTTTTAATAAAAACCACACACCTATTAATTTTATTGGGTATTTTACCGAAAGGAATTTTGGTGCTAATGGATTTTACGCCTCTCCTTCTGCAATCAATCAATACGAAGAAACACAAGCCAGTTTAGTAGGTTTATCTACAACGATAAAAGGAGATAAGTTAACATTAAAACCACGTTTGTATTGGAAAAGAAACCAAGATATGTACTTGTATACACGTAGCAACCCTTCTGGATACAGAAATTTACACCTCTCAAATAAAGTTGGAGCAGAGTTAAACGCTTCTTATATTTCTGATTTTGGTGTTACTGGTTTTGGAGTAGATCTTGCAAAAGTGTATTTAACAAGTAATAATTTAGGGTCTAGAGATCGTTTTATGGCAAATCTATTTTTAGAGCATCGTTTTAAATTATTAAATGATAAAATAGATATTACACCAGGCGTTGCAATTAACTATTTTTCAGACTTTAAGTTTCATGCATTTCCAGGAGTAGATGTTGGATATGCTTTAAGTAAAAACGTTAAAGTATATGCAAATGCCGGTTATACTTATAGAATACCTACCTATACCGATTTGTATTACAGTGATCCAACAACATTAGGAAATGTAAATTTAAACCCAGAAGAAGCAATTTCTCAAGAATTAGGGTTTAAATATTCATCTATTAAATTAGATTTTTCTGCAGCAGTTTTTAATAGAGATTCTAATAATTTAATAGATTTTGTGAAGGTAAATTCAAATGATAAGTGGGAGGCAACAAATATTCAAGATTTAAACTCATTTGGATTTGAGTTAAACGGGTCTTTTAGATATAAATTAAAAGACTTTACACAAAACCTTACTTTTGGTTACACATATTTAGATGAAAATTTAGGGGAAATAAATGCTAATTTTTCTAGATATTCTATCAACTCTTTAAAGCATCATTTTACATCAACCTTTAAATCTCAGTTCTTTAAAAACATAAGTCAGAGTGTTGTTTATAAGTTTGCAGAAAGAACAAACGAAGAAAGTTATAGTGTTGTAGACTTTATGGTTACTTTAAATTTAAATGCATTTAATATTTCTCTTATTGGAAATAATATATTTGATGCAACATATACAGAAACTAATTTGGTACCTATGCCTAGTTCTAATTTCTTATTGGATGTTGTATACAGATTTTAACACATTTTAAATCAATAATTATTGATAAAAAAACAAAAAGCTCTTGAGAAATCAAGAGCTTTTTTTAACATGTTTTATTTAGTTAGCTCTATTTAAAAAGCCATCTGTAAATGTCGTTTCCGTTTGCAAAAAGTAACAATGCAATCAGTAAAAAGAAACCAACAATTTGTGCATATTCTAAGAATTTATCGCCTGGCTTTTTACCTGTAATCATTTCCCATAAAGTAAATACAACATGTCCACCATCTAAAGCAGGAATTGGTAATAAATTCATAAAACCTAGCATGATTGATAAGAATGCGGTGATGCTCCAAAATGTTTGCCAGCTAAATTCTGATGGAAAAATACTTCCGATAGAAATAAAACCACCTAATCCTTTATATGCTCCAGTGTTTGGGTTAAATATTTTCTTTAATTGTTTTACATAACCTGTTAAAGTGCTCCAAGATTTATTCAATCCTGCAGGAATTGCTTCTCCAAAAGTATATTCAATAGTTTCCAAATCGTAATAGCCTAATCTTTCCATGTCAGAAACAGAAAGTCTAGCCAACTGCACACCAATTTCGCTAGTTTCAGTAATTTTTACAGGAATTTCTTTGATTTCAGCTCCTCTTTTTACAGTAAGTGTAATATTTTGATTTGTATATTTTTTTAAGATTTCTTCTGCTTCATCATAATAAGTTATAGACTCATTATTAATTGCAGTAATAATATCTTTTTGTAGCAATCCGCTATTTAAGTTTGGAGAATCGTCAGAAACTTTACCAATCATAAAAGGGTATCTTGGCAACAAAAATGAGCCTTCATTTTTACCTCTTTCAATAAGGTTAGAGATAAAATCAATCGGAATTTCTTTATCAATTACTTCACCATTTCTTTCAATTGTATAGTTGTTACCGTTTATAAATTCGATAGGTAGGTTGTTAAATTTTCTAATTTCATTACCATCAATCGTTAAAACTTTATCTCCTGTTTTTAATCCTAAAGAAGTTCCTAAAGAATCTTGCACCCAAACACCCCCTTTTACATTTTTATTTGGTAAAAAGTTTTCTCCGTAAGCATACATTAACATAATGTAAATAAAGATTCCTAAGATAAAGTTAACAATTACACCACCCAGCATAATTATTAAACGTTGCCAAGCTGGTTTAGATCTAAATTCCCATGGTTGTGGTGGCAAAGCCATTTGTTCAGTATCCATACTTTCATCTATCATTCCAGATATTTTTACATACCCACCAAGCGGAATCCAACCAATACCGTAAACAGTTTCACCAACTTTTTTCTTAACTAAAGAGAATTTATAATCAAAAAATAAGTAGAATTTCTCTACTCTAGTTTTAAATAATTTAGCAGGGATAAAGTGCCCTAATTCATGTAAAACAATTAAAAGTGATAAACTTAAAATGAATTGAGAAGCTTTAATTAATATTTCCATGTAGTATTTTTTCTTTTTAAACCGGACAAATGTACGTTTTTAAAAAGAGCTGTAAAATAGCAAACGAGTTTGTATTGTTATTTTTAACAAAGATTTATCTCAAATTCTCTGATTTTGCTTTATTTAAATAAGATTATCGCGTATTTTTGTACTATCAAAACATAATAAAAATGGGTTTCTTTTCAGTTAAAAAATCATTGTCATTTATCGTTTTTTTTGCAGTTTTTTCTGTGGTAGCATTAACAGTTTTTTATAATTTATTATCTGTTGAAAAAAGATTACCAATTTATAGTCCTTCGGATGTGAATCCAAAACTGGTAGATGCTTCAGTAAAACATATTCAGAAGAATCATACCATTGCAGATTTTAGCTTGACAAACCAAAACGGAGAAACGATTACAAACGACTCTTACAAAGACAAAATTTACATTGCCGATTTCTTTTTTACGCGTTGCCAAACCATTTGCATTGCCATGGCATATAATATGAGCGAATTGCAAGAGTTTTATAAAGAAGATAAAGATATTATGTTTTTATCTCATTCGGTTACTCCAGTAATGGATAGCGTACCTGTTTTAAAAGAATATGCGTTAAGAAAAGGTGTTAT
Source organism: Polaribacter sp. (assembly GCA_029238315.1). Classification (GTDB taxonomy): domain Bacteria; phylum Bacteroidota; class Bacteroidia; order Flavobacteriales; family Flavobacteriaceae; genus Polaribacter. The sequence goes on from JAQWGI010000002.1 coordinate 13,267, forward strand.
TGATGGTAAATGGAATGTAACTACAGGCTCAAAAAAACACATTTATGAATTGGCTAGAAAAAGCTATTTTGCAGTGATTGACGAAGGAAGTGGCGATGAAAATGATTGGATTCACACAGAGCAGTTTGTGCTTGTTGATAAAGACAGAAGAATTCGTGGTTATTATGATGGAACCGAGAAAGAAGATATGAAAAAAGTAATTGCAGATATCGCTTTATTAAAAGAAGAATATAATCGTAAATAAGAAACAATTTTTTGTTTAGAATCATTCTAAACACGTATCTTTGTGAAGAAGAAATCATTCTTGCCTTAGCAGGAATTTTATGATTAAAATACAAACATTGAGCACAATTGCAACTTTAGTAAAAGGAGAGATAGGAATTATTTCTGAGGAATCTCTAGATGTTATTCCGCTTAAATTATTGGAAATGGGGTGCTTACCAGGTGTAGAAGTAGAGTTGTTGCAAGTAGCGCCATTAAAAGACCCTTTATACATTTGTGTAAATGGTAGTCATTTAGCCATCAGAAAAGAAATGGCTTCTCAGATAAAAATCATCAAAAGTTAACTTTATGGAAAACCCCAAACCTATTAAAGTAGCTTTAATTGGAAATCCAAATACAGGAAAAACTTCATTATTTAATCAGCTTACAGGTTTAACACAGAAAGTAGGTAATTACCCAGGTGTTACAGTAGATAAAAAATCGGGAAATTGTAAATTGTCTGGTAACAAAACAGCAATCATTACGGATTTACCAGGAACCTATAGTATTAATCCTACTTCGGTAGATGAAAGTATAGTGCTTACATCACTATTAAATACAACAGATAAAGACTTTCCAGATATTATTGTTGTGGTTGCAGATGTAGAAAATTTAAAGAGAAATCTCTTTTTATTTTCTCAAGTAAAAGATTTAGAAATTCCAATTATTTTGGCAATTAACATGTCAGATCAAATGGAAAGAAAAGGAATTTCTTTAGATATTAAAACTTTACAGGAGGAGTTGCAAACAGAGGTGGTTTTAATCAGTTCTAGAAAAAAAATTGGGATTAATAAGGTAAAAGAAGCAATAGAAAACTGCGCTGTAGTTTCAAATACACATCCATTATGTTCTATTAACCATAAAATAGACGGCGATTATTTTGAAAAACTAAAAGAGGTAAGTGCCAATCATACTTTGTATGAGTTGTGGCTAATGATTACTCAAAATAATTTTCCAGATTCTTTAACCTTAGAAGAAAAAACAAAGTTGATGCAGTTTACTCAAGATGCTTCTAGAGTTAAGAGATATCAACATAAAGAAACCATTCATCGATATCAGCAAATCAACCAAATCTTAAAGAGAACTTACAAGGTAGATCGCTCAAAAGCTAAAGATTTAAGAGCAAAATTAGACAAGGTTTTTACCCATAAAATATTTGGATATGTAATTTTCTTTGGTGTTTTGTTGTTAATTTTTCAATCAATTTTTGATTGGTCAACTGTTCCGATGGATTTTATTGATGCTCAGTTTGCAAATCTAAGTGAGTTTGTAACCAAACAAATGAATGCTGGAGTTTTAAGAGATTTAATTACAGACGGAATTATACCCGGAATTGGCGGAGTCGTAATTTTTATACCACAAATAGCAATATTATTTTTATTCGTTGCCATTTTAGAAGAAACAGGCTACATGAGTAGAGTTGTATTTTTAATGGATAAAATAATGCGTCGTTACGGTATGAGTGGTAAAAGTGTAATTCCATTAATTTCTGGAACTGCATGTGCAATTCCGGCCGTAATGGCAACAAGAACAATTGCCGGTTGGAAAGAAAGATTAATTACCATTTTAGTAACTCCTTTTACAACATGTTCTGCAAGATTGCCTGTATATGCAATTTTAATTTCATTAGTTATTCCAGACAAAAAATTATTAGGGTATTTTAGTTTACAAGGTTTTACTTTGTTGTCTTTGTATGTTTTAGGGTTTGCAATTGCCATTATTTCTGCATTTATATTGCATAAATTATTAAAGGTAAAAAGCACCTCTTTTTTTGTAGCAGAAATGCCAAACTACAAATTACCTTCTATAAAAAACGTAATTTTAGATGTATTAGAAAAAACAAAAGCATTTGTTTTTGGCGCTGGAAAAATAATTTTAGCAATTTCTATTGTTTTGTGGTTTTTAGCATCAAACGGACCAGAATCTTTTAAGAATATTGAAAAAACAGTAACTGAAAACACAGCGCATAAAAACCTTTCTTTTAGTGAAATTCAAACTAAAATTTCTTCAGCAAAACTAGAGAATTCATACATAGGAATCATGGGTAAAACGATAGAACCTGCTATTAAACCTTTGGGTTATGATTGGAAAATAGGAATTGCTTTAATTAGTTCTTTTGCTGCAAGAGAAGTTTTTGTAGGAACTCTAGCAACTATTTACAGCGTAGAAAGTGATGATGAGAGTAACAGTACCATAAAAGAGAGAATGCGCGCAGAGATAAACCCAGAAACAGGAGAAAAAAGATTTGATTTAGCAGTTGGAATGTCTTTATTAATTTTTTATGCATTTGCAATGCAATGTATGGGAACCTTAGCAATTGTAAAAAGAGAAACTAAAACCTGGAAATGGCCAATGGCGCAACTAGTAGGTATGGGTATTTTAGCATATGTAGCCTCATTTATAACTTTTACAATATTTAGCTAATGCAAGAAATAATTGCCTATATCGTTTTAATAATAGCTGTAGTTTTTTTGTTAAGAAAATTTGTTTTTAAATCTAAAAAAAATAAAAAAGGCTGCGCAACTAATTGTGGGTGTGCCTAGTAATATCAGTTCATTTAGTTTTCTTTAACATAAAATTTATAGGTTGCTATTGCAAGGAAACTTATTTTTGAAGACTAACATAATAATTAATCAATCATAAATATCATGAAAAAAAATCTTTTAGTAATCGCATTATTTGCGATAGCAGTATTGTTTTCAAACGAAACAACAGCACAGAAATTTGGGGGCCTAGATAAGAGCCCTATGGATGCAGTCGCTTTTCCATCAAGTTATAAAATATCAGATAAAATTGCAAAAGTAGTATATAGCAGACCACAGTTAAATGGAAGAAGTGTTGCAAAATTAGCTCCAGCCGGTAAAGTTTGGAGACTGGGTGCAAATGAAGCTGCAGAAATTACTTTTTATAAAGATGTTGTTTTTGGTGGTGAAAAAGTAAAAGCAGGTAGTTATTCTTTATATGCGATTCCGAATGAAGGAGAATGGACCGTTATTTTAAACAGAGCAAAAAATGTTTGGGGTTCTTATTTTTATAAAGAAAACGAAGACGTTGTTCGAGTAAAAGGAAAAGTAATGTCTAGTATGGCTAACATTGAAGCGTTCTCTATGACATTTGATGAAAACATGAACTTATTTATGGGTTGGGGTTACACAGTTGTAAAAATTGAAATAAAATAACACAACATTAAAAAATAGAATGTATCCGAAAATTAACTTTTTCGGATTTTTTATGTTTTTATTTTAGGCTTTTTACTGATTAAATACACTCCAATAAAAACCAATAAGCAGCATGCAATCTTTATAGCATTTATGTCTTGTGCATATTCAGTTTTTCCAAAGCCATACGCGTAAACACTTACCATTATAAAACTAATAGCTGGTTGTAAATACACATAGCTTCCGCTTACAGAAGGGGCTACAGATTTTAATGCGTAAATATTAAAAAGATATGCTAAAAAAGTAGTGCCTATTATTACAAAAGCAACTACAGCATAAGTGTTTAAGGTAAAAACAGAAAAATCTGTTTCTAAAATATCAGGAACTCCAAAAGGAAGCATAAAGAAAAAACCAAATAAAAACACCCAAGTAATTACAGTAAAAGGACTGTATTTTTTCATTAATGGTTTTACTAAAACGAGGTATAAACCATATGTACATGTGTTTAAAAAAATAAACAAATTGCCAAGAAAAGAGCTTGTGCCTGCTGTTTTATTACCGTAAGAAATTAATAGAACAGCTCCAATCCCTCCAATGGTTAACCCTAGTAACTTGTTTTTTGTAATTCTTTCTTTTAAAATGAGGGCACTAAAAGTTAAAACTACTATTGGAATTGCAGTAATTATAATAGAAGCATCAATTGGTGATGTTAAGTTTAATCCATGAAAAAACAACAATTGATTAGAGGCAACACCTAAAAAACCACATAAAATTAAAAGCGGAATATCCTTCTTGTTTATTTTTTCTTTTATGAATGATTTTATAATCCAAAACAGAATACCAGCGCCAACAATTCTTAGAAAAATAAATGCAGAAGGGCCTATTTTATTTGGCATTACTCCTTTGGCAATAATATAATTTGCACCATAAATTAAATTAGCGCCCAATAAAGCAAGATGTGCTTTTATAAGATTGTTTTTCACAATGTGTTCTTTTTTCAGTGCAAATAACGTACAATTTTATTGATTTTATTTCACCTGTATTTTACTTTAATCTTTTAGTAATAAACTGTAACTTTGACGCTTCTAAAAAGCAGAAAATCACATGCAATACAATCATACAGAGATAGAAAAAAAATGGCAAAAATATTGGGAAGAAAACCAAACTTTTAAAGCTAGTAATTCCTCTAAAAAACCTAAATATTATGTATTAGATATGTTTCCTTACCCTAGTGGTGCAGGCTTACATGTTGGGCATCCGTTAGGTTATATTGCATCAGATATTTATGCGCGTTACAAACGCCATAAAGGTTTTAATGTATTGCATCCGCAAGGATATGACTCTTTTGGTTTGCCAGCAGAGCAATATGCAATTCAAACTGGGCAGCACCCTGCAAAAACTACAGAAGAAAACATAAAAACATACAGAAGACAATTAGATCGTGTTGGTTTTTCTTTTGATTGGAGTAGAGAAGTAAGAACTTCAAATCCAGAATACTACAAATGGACACAATGGATTTTTATTCAGCTTTTTAATTCTTGGTACAACAAAGATTCAGACAAGGCAGAGGATATTTCTACCTTAGAAAAAATATTTAAGAAAGATGGAAATACAGCTGTAAATGCAGTTTGTGATGAAGAAATAAAATCATTTTCTTCGGATGAATGGAAAGCGTTTTCAAAAGCAGCACAAGAAGAAATTTTATTACAATATCGTTTAACATATTTGTCAGATACAGAAGTAAACTGGTGTCCGAAATTAGGTACTGTTTTAGCAAATGATGAAATTATAAATGGTGTTTCAGAAAGAGGAGGTCATCCAGTTGTTAGAAAAAAAATGAGACAATGGTCTATGCGAATTTCTGCATACGCACAACGCTTGTTAGATGGTTTAGAAACCATCGATTGGCCACAGCCTTTAAAAGATTCACAAACCAATTGGATTGGGAAATCTGTTGGAGCAATGGTTTCTTTTCAAGTTGATGTAAAATCTAAAGATTCAGCTTCTGAAGTTAAATTAACATACAAAGAATTAGAAGCTTTAAAAGAATTACGTGCTAATTTATCGAAGGCTGAAATATCACTTTGGAATGAAATAAAGAATAAAAAAGGAGCATCTAAATTTAGAAAAAAATACACGATAGGGTCATTTTTGGTAGATTATGTGTGTTTGGCCAAAAACTTAATTGTAGAATTTTCTGGTAAAGAAGATGAAGCAGAAAGAGCAGTATTTTTTAATAAAGAAGGCTTTAATGTAATTCGTTTTTCAAACGAAGAAGTACTTCAAAATGTTGTAAAAGTTGTATCTGAAATTAATTTTGCAATTCAATTTCCTAAAGTTCAAAAGACAGAAAGTAAAAAGAATGTCACTTCGATCGCGTCATCTCGAGCGGAGTTGAGAGGCGAGAAATCTGATAAAATAGATGTGTTTACAACACGTCCAGATACTATTTTTGGTGTTTCTTTTCTAACATTAGCGCCAGAACACGAGCTGGTTTCTAAAATTACTACCGATACTCAAAAAGCTGCTGTTGAAGCGTATATTTCTGCAACTGCAAAACGTTCTGAACGTGATAGAATGGCAGATGTAAAAACTATTTCAGGTGCATTTACGGGTGCTTATGCAGTTCATCCTTTTACGGGAAAACAAATTCCGATTTGGATTGGAGATTACGTGTTGGCAAATTACGGAACAGGAGCAGTAATGGCAGTTCCTTGTGGAGACCAACGCGATTATGATTTTGCAAAACATTTTGATATATCCATTCCGAATATTTTTGAAGGTGTTGATATTTCTGAAGCAGCACATTCAGACAAAGACGGAACAGTAATTGCAAATTCAGATTTTTTATCTGGATTAAAATATAAGAAAGCCTTAAAATTAGCCATTTTCGAATTAGAGAAAAAAGGTGCTGGGTATGGCAAAGTAAATTACCGTTTGCGTGATGCTGTTTTTAGTAGACAACGTTATTGGGGAGAACCTTTTCCGGTATATTATAAAGACGGAATGCCGCAAATGATTGATGAGAAACACTTGCCAATTGTATTGCCAGAAGTAGAAAAATACTTGCCAACTGAAGACGGAAAACCCCCTTTAGGGAACGCAACAGAATGGGCTTGGGATTCTCGTGCCAAGAAAGTGGTAAGCAATGATAAGTTGAAAAACAAAACGGTATATCCGTTAGAATTAAATACAATGCCAGGTTGGGCAGGTAGTTCGTATTACTTTAACCGTTATATGGATCCGCACAACGAAAACGAAATTGCGTCCAAAGAAAACCTACAATATTGGCAAAATATAGACTTGTATATTGGTGGTTCTGAACATGCAACGGGTCATTTATTGTACGCACGTTTTTGGCAAAAATTCTTATTCGATAAAGGAATTGTGCCTGTGGATGAGTTTGCAAAAAAACTGATTAACCAAGGAATGATTTTAGGGACGAGTGCTTTTGTTACCGTTTTTAACGGTAGCTTTATTGGTAAAGGAAATGCAAATAATATACCTCTACTATTATGTAATTCTGTTTTAGATATTGTAAGGAAAAATACAACTCTTTTTTATGATTTATGGAATAAAGATACTTTAACTGATTCTGAAATTATAAGTAACTATAAGGTAGAAAAAGCGGAGTTAGATAAAGTTAAAAACACTTATGGTACTCTTCTAAAAGCAGCAAAAGAACGAGGCTTTGAATCCATTGAATGGACTGATAAAACTGTTGAGGTTCGTTTAATTCATACAGATGTTTCTTTTGTTAATGCTTCTGATGAGTTGGATTTGGAGGCTTTTAAAAGTTGGAGAACTGAGTTCAAAGATGCTGAATTTTTAACATTAGAAGATGACTCTTTTAAAGTTTCTAGAGAAGTAGAAAAAATGTCTAAATCTAAATACAATGTTGTCAATCCAGATGCTATTTGTGAAGAGTATGGCGCAGATAGTTTACGATTATTCGAAATGTTTTTAGGCCCGTTAGAACAAGCAAAACCTTGGAAAACTTCTGGTATTTCTGGAGTTTCATCATTCTTAAAGAAATTATGGAAACTCTATTTTAACGGAGAAACTTTTGAGGTTTCTGATGCAGAGCCAACAAAAGACGAGTTAAAAACGTTACATAAAACCATTAAAAAAGTAGAAGAAGACATAGAGAATTTCTCTTTTAACACCTCAGTCTCTACCTTTATGATTGCTGTAAATGAGTTAACGGCGTTAAAATGTAACAAACGTGCAATTTTAGAACCGTTCGCAATTTTAGTTTCGCCATACGCGCCACATATCGCAGAAGAATTATGGAGTTTATTAGGAAATAAAGATTCGATTTCTACAGCAGATTTTCCTGTTTTTGAAGCAAGTCATTTGGTAGAGAGTACTAAAACCTATCCCGTTTCATTCAACGGAAAAATGCGTTTTACATTAGAGTTATCGTTAGATTTATCGAAAGATGAAATCGAAGAAACCGTAATGGCAAACGAAAAAACAATAGCTCAGCTCTCAGGGCGAGAGCCAAAAAAGGTGATTATTGTTCCTGGTAAAATCATCAACATCGTTGGCTAAAGGCGCAGCCTTTTTAGGCATGAGTTTGTTTGTGGAGAAAAAATTAACGGAGAACGTCTTTGAGAATGAGGAACAAATGAAGCAATCTTGTTAATCGACTTTTGTGAAACAATTCGAGAATAAGAAAATTGTATCGAAAACCTATAAATTAAAGTCATTACTGTATTTGTAATGGCTTTTTTATTTGAGTATCTTGTCAATCTTAAAATCATAAAAATGAAAACTAAAAATTTCTTGTTAATTGCTGTTTTCGGAATGCTTTTTGCGAGCTGTAATCAAGAAAAATCTACCAAAGAATATATGACAAATTCTTGGGAAACAACCTATTTAAAGATTGATATGAAAACCTATCAAAAATCAGATTCGACTTTTGTTTTTGAAGATGATTTTAAAAACAATCCACCTAGAAGAGCACAGTCTAAATACAATAAAGATGGTTCTTTTTCGGCTTGGTATATCAATCAAAAAGGAGAAAAAAAAGAAGAATCAGTTGGAAAATGGAATGTGAAAAATGATTCTTTATTTATCGAATATTTTTACGGAGGAAGAGATGTAAAAGTATCGTACCATATTGAAAAAACAGCAACAGGTTTTACCGGAAAAAGTAAATATGATTGGGATGAAGATGGCGATTTTGAAGATGTTTTAATTATGAAAACAAAACGCATTCAAACAGAAAAATAATATTCATGTTTAAAAATATTTCATTACGAATCCGTATTTTTTTAGCAATGATTTTGCTGGTGTTATTGGCGTCGGTTTTAATTGTTGGTGTTACGGTGTATCAATATGATGAAGAAACCAAAGAGTACAATATTGATCGTTTTGGACGAAAAGAAGACAACACCAGAAAAGATATTGATTTTGAGCTAAAAAGAAATTTACTAGAAAATCTTACAACAGAAAACCTTTCTACAATCTTTAAAATGAGGATTTTTGAAATCTCTTCTGTTCATAATTTAGAAATTTCAATTTATGATTTAAAAGGAAATTTATTGATTTCATCAACTTCAACCGCCTTTGATAATGTTGATGAAAGTATTATTTCTTTAAGAATTTTAAATGAATTAGAGTCAAATATAGATCGTAGAGTTTTTAAAAATGATGAAGTAGAAAACATCAGTTTTGAAACTTCTTATACATATTTAAACGATTTAAAATTAAATAACATTGGTGTTTTAAAATTAGAGTTTTCTCAAGACAACACCATGCAGCAGAAAGAGCTAAATGCATTTATGTATCGCCTTGCTTATGTATATGTTTTTATGTTTATTATTGCCATTGCCTTGGCGTATTTTTTATCTAGTTATATTACAAGGTCCATTAAAACAATTTCTGATAAAATTCATGAAACTCGTTTAAATAAAAGGAACGAAAAAATAGAATTTGACTCTGGAAGTACTGAAATTATTACACTGGTAAATGCCTATAATAGAATGATTGATGAACTGCAAGAAAGCGCTGTAAAATTAGCGCAAAGTGAGCGTGAGCAGGCTTGGCGAGAAATGGCAAAACAAGTGGCGCATGAAATTAAAAACCCACTAACTCCAATGCGATTAACCGTGCAAAGTTTTGAAAGAAGATTTGATCCAGAAGAGCCAAACATTAAAGAAAAATTAAAAGAATACAGTCAAACTTTAATTCAGCAAATTGATGTAATGAGTTCTATTGCATCTGCCTTTTCTGATTTTGCAAAAATGCCGAAGCAACATAAAGAAGAAATTAATGTAGTTGAAGTTGTAAAATTAGCATTAGATATTTTTAACGAAGATTATATTTCCTATTCTTTTACAGAAGAAACTTTAATTGCAAATCTAGATAAATCTCAACTAATTAGAATTGTAACCAATTTGGTAACAAATGCAAATCAGGCTCTAGAAGGACAACTAAACCCTAAAATAAAAGTAACCGTTTCTACTGATAATAAAAATATTGAAATAGCAGTTAATGACAACGGAAAAGGAATTGAAGAAGACGTAAAAGATTTAATATTTGAACCTAAATTTACTACTAAAACAAGTGGAATGGGGTTAGGTTTACCGATCATAAAAAAAATAATTGAAGCGTATAATGGTTCCATTGCTTTTACATCAAATAAAAAGGAAGGAACTATTTTTACTGTTACATTACCAAAAAAATAAATACATGATATTCGAAAATTTACTAGTTTCAACTGAAAACGGATTGGCAACAATTACAATCAATCGACCAAAAAAATTAAACGCATTAAATAAAAACACCATTGAAGAATTACACAATGCTTTTAATAAATTAAATAATGATAATTCTGTAAAAGCAATCATTATAACTGGAAGTGGAGAAAAAGCTTTTGTTGCTGGTGCAGATATTTCTGAATTTGCACATTTTTCTGTTGAAGAAGGAGGAAGATTAGCTGCAAAAGGACAAGAAATGTTGTTTGATTTTGTTGAGAATTTAACAACGCCAGTAATTGCTGCTGTAAACGGATTTGCTCTTGGTGGCGGATTAGAATTAGCGATGTCTTGTCATTTTAGAATCGCATCAAACAACGCAAAAATGGGATTGCCAGAAGTTTCTTTAGGTGTAATTCCTGGTTATGGAGGAACGCAACGTTTGCCACAATTAATTGGGAAAGGACGCGCAATGGAATTAGTAATGACAGCCGGAATGATTTCTGCTGAAGATGCCAAAAACTACGGATTGGTAAATCATGTGACAACACAAGAGGAATTGATTCCGTTAGCAACAAAAATTGCGAGTAAAATTATGCGAAACTCATCAGTAGCAATTGGTGCAGCAATTAAAGCAGTAAATGATAATTTTAAAGATGGCGTAAACGGATTTGAAACAGAAATTTCTGAATTTGGAGCTTGTTTTGGAACAGAAGATTTTAAAGAAGGAACCACAGCATTTTTAGAAAAAAGAAAAGCAGATTTTCCTGGGTAATAGAATAAAAAAAGCGAATCTATTCTCTGATTCGCTTTTTTTATTCTATTTACTAAAGAGAAAACTCTTTTGTGTACCTTTTGTTGTCTACATTTATTTGAACAGAGTAATTTCCTTTTTCAGATTTAGACAATCGGTATGCTCTGTTTATTACACCATTGCTGTTTCCTTTTATTTTTTCAGAAAAAATAATCTCATTGTTGTAATAAATGTTTACTAAGATTGGTTTTTCTTCAAAATGAACCTTGGAAATTATTACAACTTCTTCTTTATTTATAATACTTGGTTTGTGAACTTTGTTCTTTGTATCTTCTATTGAGATTAAAGAATTTGCTGGATCCATACATATAGAATTATTTTTTGAAAAACTTGTAAAAGCGCTAAATAACAATACTACCAATAAACTATTTTTTAAAACTGTTTTCATTTTTTCATTTTTTTACAATTAATAACACTACAAATGTAATACGAAAGCAAAAGCTTTAAAACATCAAAATTTACCTATTTGTATGCTAAATTATCGATTTTATAACAAACTGAAGGATGATGGGTTAAAATAGAACACAAAAAAGGTAATAGAACATATTTTATTAAATGATTGTATTGTACATTTGATAAAAAAACAATGGTAACTTCAAAAGCGACACTTAAAAAGATAAGTCCAAATTTTGGAAGCTCGATATTCACCAAAAAACATACAGAGTTTTTAAAAACCAATAAACCGTTTTGGCATTTTCATCCAGAAATAGAATTGGTTTATGTAAATAATGGAAAAGGTAAAAGACACATTGGTAATCACATTAGTTATTTTAATAACAGTCAACTTGTGTTAATTGGATCAAATTTGCCGCATATTGGTTATATGGATAGGTTAACCAATAATGGCTCAGAAACACTGATACAATTTAAACCTGATTTTTTAGGAGCCTCTTTTTTTAAAATCCCAGAAATGTCTGCAATTGAGAACCTTTTTGAAAGAGCAAAAAAGGGCGTTCGCTTCAATAAAGAAGTAAATGAAAGATTAGGAGGTGAAATAGAACAGATTGTAAATTTAGAAGGAGCAGAAAGAATCATTTCTTTTTTAGAAGTTTTAAATGAGTTGGCTAATACAGAAGAGTACACTTTATTAAATGCAGATGGTTTTGCTTTTGAAACAATACCCCAAGACACCGATAAAATAGAGGTAATTTACAAACATATTAATGAGAATTTTAAAGACTCTATAGCTTTGGACGCAATTGCAGACCTAGTGAGTATGACGGTTCCAGCTTTCTGTCGTTACTTTAAGAAATCAACAGGGAAAACATTTACAAAACTAGTTAATGAATACAGAATTGTTCATGCAACAAAACTCTTAACAGAGAGCACTATGAGTATTTCTGATATTAGTTTTGAATGCGGTTTTAATAACTTCTCTCACTTTAACAAGCTATTTAAAGAATTTACAGGAAAAAACGCTTCTAAATATAGAAGTGAAACGAAGAAAATGATTCAATAAAGGCATACTTCAATTATCTAGCACCATTCCATTCTTCAAAAAACTGTGCTAAAAATTGCTCCATAAACAGATGTCTATCAGCGGCTATTCGTCGTCCAGTTTTGGTATTCATTTTATCTTTAAGCAACAATAATTTTTCATAAAAATGATTGATTGTTGGCGCAGTAGATTTTTTATATTCGGCTTTTGTCATATTTAAATTCGGAACAATTTCTGGGTTGTATAAAACTCTGTTTTTAAATCCACCATAATTAAAACAACGTGCAATTCCGATGGCACCAATTGCGTCTAATCGGTCTGCATCTTGAATCACTTCCAACTCGGGAGATGTAAATTTCTCGCCAGGAGACAGCGTAGCTTTAAAAGAAATAAAATTGATAATATTTTCGATATGCAAAATTATAGCTTCATCAACTTGTTGATTTTCTAAAAATTCTCGCGCCATTTTTGGACCCACAGTTTCGTCTCCATCGTAAAATTTTGCATCTGCAATATCGTGCAATAAAGCGCCTAGAGAAACGATAAATTCATCAACATTTTCTTCTTTTGCAATGAATAAAGCGTTTTTATAAACACGTTCTATGTGAAACCAATCGTGTCCGCCTTCGGCATCTTTTAATGTTTCTTTTACAAAGGTAATTGTGTTGTTAATTATTTGAGTTTTGTTCATTTTATAAAAGTAAAAAAACCACGCAAATTGCGTGGTTTTTATCATGAAATAATTTTTTAGTTTATCAATCTAAAATAGATTAACAAAACTCGTCATAAGCTTGCGCTAAATTCTGAGCAATCATTTGTGCAGACCTTCCTTCAATATGATGTCTTTCTAACATATGCACTAAATTACCATCTTTAAACAAGGCAATTGCTGGTGAAGATGGAGGAAAAGGAATCATGTATTCTCTTGCTTTTTGTGTAGATTCTTTTTCTACACCAGCAAAAACAGTTGTTAAATGTGTTGGAAATTTTTCTGCGCCTAAAGAAGCAATAGCTCCAGGCCTTGCAGTTCCGGCAGCACATCCACAAACCGAATTTACCATTACTAAAGTGGTTCCTTCTTTTGCCAAAGCAGCATCTACATCTGCAGCAGTATATAAAGCGTCAAAACCTGCGTTTATCAATTCGTCGCGCATTGGTTTTACTAATTCTTCTGGATACATAATCTATAAATTTTAAGGTACAAAGATACTGATATTTTTCTTTTTTGGGCGTGTCCATTTTTAAAAGATTTGCTGTGTTGTTGCACAACAAATCTTTTAAAAAATTGCCAGGCTTTTCGTTATATCTTTTTTGTAAAAACAAAAAAGGATGTCACTGCAATCCTTCACGCAGAAAAGAAATCATAAGAAGATTGAAACAATTGTAAAAAAGATTCGTCAAACCATAGAACTTTGTAAATTAGCAACTCAAAAAAATAGAAGAAATGGCAAGTTTTACCAAATGGTTAGGAGCAGGATTAGGGTTTACGTTAGGCGGGCCTATAGGAAGTATTATTGGTTTTGCTGTTGGTAGTTTTGTAGACGGGTTTTCTAAAGAAGATCTTTTAAAAGAATTACAAGAAAATCAAAATGGTCGTGGAAATAGAAATACACAATCGGGCGATTTTGAAATAAGTTTGCTAATATTAGCTTCTGTAATAATTAAAGCAGATGGTAAGATAGATCAGCGAGAACTCAATTTTGTAAGAACTCAATTTGTAGGTATGTACGGAAAAGAACGTGCAAACAATGCTTTTAAATTATTTAAAGGAATCATAAAAAAAGACATTTCTGCACATCAAGTTTGTGGGCAAATCCGTCAGCATATGCCACATGCATCACGTTTGCAATTACTACATTTTTTATTCGGAATTGCAAAAGCAGACGAACATGTTACTGAAGTTGAAGTTAATGAGATTAAGAAAATTGCTGGATATTTAAATATCAATCCACACGATTTTGAATCCATAAAAGCCATGTTTTTTAACAGCGAAGACAATGCGTATAAAATTTTAGAAATCACAAAATCTGCTAGCAATGACGAGGTGAAAAAAGCCTACAGAAAAATGGCTAAAAAATACCATCCAGACAAATTACAAGACTTGGGGGAAGAACACTTAAAGGGTGCGAAAGATAAATTTTTACAAATTCAGAATGCATACGAAAAATTAAAAAAAGAACGCGGAATGTAACTTGTGAGCCAAAATATATAAACAACGCCTTAAAATGGGGCGTTTTTTTATACAACAAACCTTACAATTACTAGAAAATATGTAATTTCGCAAATTGATAAAAGAGTAGGAAAAAATGAGCACGAAATTTACTGAGTACAAAGGGCTTAACTTGCCAAAAGTTGCAGATGAAATCTTAAGAGAATGGAATGAAAATAACATTTTTGAAAAGAGTATTTCATCTAGAGAAGGAAATAAACCCTATGTGTTTTTTGAAGGACCACCTTCTGCAAACGGTTTGCCTGGCGTGCACCATGTCTTAGCACGTGCCATTAAAGATATTTTTCCGCGCTACAAAACCATGAAAGGTTTTCAAGTAAAACGGAAAGCAGGTTGGGATACACACGGACTTCCAGTAGAACTTGGTGTTGAAAAAGAATTAGGAATTACCAAAGAAGATATTGGCACCAAAATAACTGTAGAAGAGTACAACGAGGCTTGTAAAAAAGCAGTAATGCGTTATACAGATATCTGGAACGATTTAACTAATAAAATGGGGTATTGGGTAGATATGGAGGATCCGTATATTACCTATAAACCCAAATATATGGAATCGGTTTGGTGGTTGTTAAAAGAGATCTACAGCAAAAAACTAATGTACAAAGGATATACGATTCAACCGTATTCTCCAAAAGCAGGAACAGGTTTAAGTTCGCACGAATTAAATCAACCAGGAACGTACCAGGATGTTACAGATACTACAGTTGTTGCGCAGTTTAAAGCATTAGAAAATACGCTTCCAGATTTCTTAAAAGAGTTTAATGAGTTGCATTTTTTAGCATGGACCACAACACCGTGGACGTTGCCAAGTAACACAGCTTTAACCGTTGGAAATAAAATTGAGTATGTAGTTGTAAAAACTTACAACCAGTATACTTTTGAACCTGTACATGTTATTCTTGCTAAGAATTTGGTTGGAAAACAATTTGCAGGAAAAAAATATCAGCAAACAGAAGAAGTTGCTGAGCTGTTGAATTACAAAAAAGAAGATAAAAAAATTCCATTTGTTATTGTTGCAGAATGTAAAGGTTCTGATTTAATCGGAATTAAATACGAGCAATTATTAAAGTATGCATTGCCTTATGAAAATGAACAAGATGCTTTTCGAGTAATTTCTGGAGATTTTGTGACGACAGAAGACGGAACAGGAATTGTACATACAGCACCTACTTTTGGAGCAGATGATGCTATTGTATGTAAGCAAGCAACCCCGGAAGTGCCGCCATTATTGGTAAAAGATAAGAATGACAACCTAGTGCCATTGGTAGATTTACAAGGAAAATTTAGACCAGAATTGGGTGAGTTTGCTGGTAAATATGTAAAAAACGAATATTATAACGACGGCGAAGCTCCAGAAAAATCTATTGATGTAGAATTGGCCATCAAGTTAAAAACAGAAAATAAAGCCTTTAAAGTAGAGAAATATGTGCACAGTTATCCAAATTGTTGGAGAACAGACAAGCCTATTTTATACTATCCGTTAGATTCTTGGTTTATTAAGATTACCGATGTGAAAGATAGCATGCATCAGTTGAATGAAACCATTAATTGGAAACCAGAATCAACCGGAACAGGGCGTTTTGGAAACTGGTTAAAAAATGCCAATGATTGGAACTTATCTCGCTCTCGTTTTTGGGGAATTCCATTGCCAATTTGGAGAACCGAAGACGGAAAAGAAGAAATTATTATTGGATCTGTTGAAGAATTAAAATCAGAAATGGATAAAGCTGTAAAAGCTGGCGTTATGTCTTCAGCTATTTTTGCAGATTTTGAAGTTGGAAACATGTCTGAAGAAAACTATGATAAAATTGACTTACATAAAAATGTAGTTGATAAAATTACCCTAGTTTCTGCATCTGGAAAACCAATGCAACGCGAAAGTGATTTAATAGATGTTTGGTTTGATTCTGGCTCTATGCCTTATGCACAATGGCATTATCCTTTTGAAAATAAAAAATTAATTGATGATAATAAGTTTTATCCAGCAGATTTTATTGCAGAAGGTGTAGATCAAACAAGAGGTTGGTTTTATACTTTACATGCAATTGGAACCATGGTTTTTGACTCTGTTGCTTATAAAAACGTAGTTTCTAACGGATTGGTGTTAGATAAAAACGGACAAAAAATGTCTAAACGTTTAGGAAACGCAACAGATCCTTTTGAAACATTAAAAACCTACGGCGCAGATGCAACGCGTTGGTATATGATTTCGAATGCAAATCCATGGGATAATTTAAAATTTGATGTTGACGGAATTGCAGAGGTTTCTCGTAAGTTCTTCGGAACGCTTTACAATACATATTCGTTCTTTACATTGTACGCAAACATTGATAATTTTACGTATTCAGAAGCAGACATTCCTTTAAATGAAAGACCAGAAATAGATCGTTGGATTTTATCAGAATTAAACTCTTTAATAAAAAAAGTAGATGCTTTTTACGATGAATATGAGCCTACAAAAGCATCGAGAGCAATTTCTGATTTTGTCCAAGAATACTTAAGTAACTGGTATGTAAGATTGTGTAGAAGACGTTTTTGGAAAGGCGAATATGAACAAGATAAAATTTCTGCATATCAAACGCTGTATACATGTATGTTAACGGTTGCAAAATTAAGTGCACCAGTCGCTCCATTTTTTATGGATAGATTGTATACAGATTTAACAAAAGCAACTCAAAAAGAAAATTTTGAGTCTGTACATTTAGCAGATTTCCCAAAATATGACGAATCATTTATTGATGCTTCTTTAGAGCAAAAAATGGAAAATGCACAAACAATTTCTTCGTTGGTTTTATCATTAAGAGCAAAAGAAAAAATTAAAGTCCGTCAACCATTACAGAAAATTATGATTCCGGTTTTAGATGCTGCACAAAAAAGAGCAATAGAAGCAGTCTCTGATTTGATAAAGTCAGAAGTAAACGTAAAAGAAATAGAATTATTAGACGATGCTTCTGGAATTTTGGTGAAACAAATCAAACCAAACTTTAAAACGCTTGGACCAAAATTTGGACGTGATATGAAATCAATTTCAAATGCAATTCAGAATTTTAGTCAAGAAGATATAATTAACATCGAAAAAGATGGAAATCTTTCTGTAAAAATTGACGAAAAATTGATACATTTGGAAATCTCAGATGTAGAAATTTCATCAAAAGACATTGAAGGTTGGTTAGTTGCAAATGCAAACGGATTAACAGTTGCTTTAGATGTAACCATTTCTGAAGAATTACGTGAAGAAGGAATTGCCAGAGAACTGGTTAATAGAATTCAGAATTTACGTAAAGATTCTGGCTTAGAGGTTACAGATAAAATTAAATTATCAATATTAAATTTTGAGAATTTACAAACATCTGTAGAAGCAAATAAAGCATATATAATGAGTGAAACATTAACCACAGAAATGGTTTTTGTAGATGTGTTAGTAGATGGTACAGAGATAGAATTTGACACCATTAAAAGTAAAATATTAATTAATAAAATCTAAGAAATATGGCAATCAACGTTGTTAGATATTCAGATGAAGACTTACAAGAATTTAAAGAAATTATTGATAAGAAAATAGCAAGAGCAGAAGAAGATTTAGCTTCATTACAAAGTGCTTACAAAAACGATGCAAATAATGGAACAGATGATACTTCGCCGTCTTTTAAATCGTTTGATGAAGGTGCAGATACAATGGCAAAAGAAGCCAATGTTCAGTTAGCAATTCGTCAAGAAAAATTCATTAGAGATTTAAAAAATGCTTTATTACGTATTGAAAACAAAACCTACGGAGTTTGTAGAGTAATGGGTAAATTAATTCAGAAAGAGCGTTTAAAGTTAGTACCTCATGCTACGCTTAGTATAGAGGCTAAAAGAAAACAATAACAACAAGAGCTTCCCAAAAAGGAGGCTTTTTTTAAATAAAATACCTACGTTTTATGTCAAAAAAAACCATTGCAATTGTTACCGTTATTTTAGCCTTATTAATAGATCAGGTTAGTAAAATTTATATAAAAACACATTTTGAAATTCAAGAAAGTGTTCGTGTTTTTGATTGGTTTCGAATTCATTTTACAGAAAATAATGGAATGGCTTGGGGTTTTGAATTTGGCGGAAAAGCAGGAAAATTATTTTTAACATTATTTAGAGTTGTTGCAGTTTTTGGAATTATTTATTGGCTAAGAAATACCATTAAAAGAAATGCACCAACGGCGGTTGTTTTAGCAATTGCTTTAGTGCTTTCTGGCGCAATTGGTAATATTGTTGACTCAGTTTTTTACGGTGTTATTTTTGATGCACCAGCGCATGGTGTTGCAACACTTTTTGCAGAAAATCCATACGGAGAATTGTTTCATGGCAGAGTTGTAGATATGTTGTATTTTCCAATTTATGAAGGAGAAAGTTTTACATTTTTTAATGCTATTTTTAATGGTGCAGATTCTTTTATAACTGTTGGAGTAATTTTATTATTTATTTTTAACAAAGCTGCTTTTCCAAAGGAAGAAGAAAAGGTGTAAACATTTTTTTACTAAAAGCTAAAGCCTTTTTTGTTTTTGAGTTTAAAAATAAAAAATGAAAAGAGTACTTTTGTTTATATGCCCAACGCTATAGAAATTCAAATAAAATCATTACCAAGCTCTCCAGGAGTCTATCAGTATTTTGATAAAAATGAGGTTATTATTTATGTTGGTAAGGCTAAAAATTTAAAAAAAAGAGTTGCTTCTTATTTTAATAAAAATCACGAAAACGGTAAAACAAGGGTTCTTGTCAAGAAAATTGTTTCTATAAAACATATCGTTGTAGAAACAGAAACAGACGCTTTACTATTAGAAAATAATTTAATAAAAAAATACCAACCTCGTTACAATGTGCTGCTTAAAGATGATAAAACGTATCCTTGGGTTTGTATTAAAAAAGAACGTTTTCCTAGAATATTTTTAACAAGAAATGTTATTAAAGATGGCTCTGAGTATTTTGGGCCTTATGCTTCAACCAGAACAGCAAAAGCACTTTTAGATTTAATTAAAGAATTGTATTCTATAAGAACTTGTAAATACGATTTGAGTAAAGAAAAAGTTGCTGCAAAAAAATATAAAGTTTGCTTAGAATATCATTTAGGAAACTGTAAAGCACCTTGCGAAAACTTTCAATCTGAAGAAAACTATTTGAAAGATATAAGTGCAATTAGAAATATTGTAAAGGGTAATTTTAAAGAATCTTTAGAGAAATTTACCGAATTAATGCAAGATTTTGCAGGTAAAATGGAGTTTGAAGAAGCTCAAAAAATAAAAGTAAAATTAGAGCAATTAGCAAATTATCAAGCAAAATCTACTGTTGTTAACCCAAGTATTGATAATGTAGATGTTTTTTCGGTTATTTCAGACGAGAGTTTTGGATATGTAAATTTTTTTAAGATTGCAAATGGCTCAATTATTCAATCACACACATCAGAAATAAAGAAAAAATTAGACGAATCTGATAAAGAACTATTAGAACTATCTATTGTAGAGATCCGTCAGCGATTTAATTCGCTTGCTAAAGAAATTTATGTTCCGTTTTCTGTAGATGTTGGTACTAATATTAAGGTTACGATTCCTAAAGTTGGTGATAAAAAACGCATTGTAGATTTATCAATTAGAAATGCAAGATATTTTAGGCAAGATCGCTTTAAACAAATGAAAATTGTAGATCCAGACAGACATGCAAACAGAATGATGTCTCAAATGAAGTCTGATTTACGCTTGCATGAAGAGCCAAGACATATTGAGTGTTTTGATAACTCAAATATTCAAGGAACTCACCCAGTAGCCGCTTGTGTTGTATTTAGAGATGGTAAACCAAGCAAAAAAGAATACCGCCACTACAATATTAAAACAGTTGTAGGACCAGATGATTTTGCTTCAATGGAAGAAGTGGTTTTTAGGCGTTACAAGCGGTTGTTAGAAGAGCAGCAGCCTTTGCCGCAATTGATTATTATTGATGGTGGAAAAGGGCAGTTGTCTTCTGCTCTAAAAAGCTTAGATGTATTAGGGTTAAGAGGAAAAATAGCTATTGTTGGAATTGCAAAACGATTGGAAGAAATTTATTATCCTGGAGATTCTGTTCCGTTATATTTAGATAAAAAATCTGAAAGTTTAAAAATCATTCAGTTTTTACGAAACGAAGCGCATAGATTTGGAATTACATTTCATAGAAATAAAAGAAGCAAAAGCGCGATAGCTTCTGAGTTAGAACAAATTCCTTCGGTAGGTAAACAAACAATTACAACTTTATTGCGTAGGTTTAAATCGGCAAAAAGAGTAAAAAGTGCAACCTTAGAAGAACTAGCATCAGAAATTGGTTATGCAAGAGCTAAAGTTATCGTTGATTATTTTAATAAAAAAATATTATGAAGCAGTTATTGTTTTTCTTTCTAATTGGTACCTCAATAGTTTTTTCGCAACAAAAACAGCCAAAAGTTGGCTTGGTTTTAAGTGGAGGAGGCGCAAAAGGGTTTGCTCATATTGGTGTTTTAAAAGAAATAGAAAAAGCTGGTGTTCAGATAGATTATATTGGTGGAACAAGCATGGGTGCAATTGTTGGTGGTTTATATGCAGCGGGTTATAGTGCAACACAGATCGAAAAAATTGTAATTGATACAGATTTTTACAGCTTACTACAAGATAAAAATTCTAGAAAAGCATCTTCTTTTTTTAAGAAAGAACATGGCGAGAAATATTCGTTAGTTTTACCAATAGAAAAAGGTAAAGTCGGTTTACCGCAAGGCGTTTCTAAAGGTCAAAATGTGTTGAGTTTTCTAACAGAGCTATTGGCTCCTGTAGATTCAATTTTAGATTTTTCTAAACTACCAATTCCTTTTTTTTGTATTGCAACCGATGTAGAAACAGGCAATCAAGTAAAAATCACTCAGGGCTCTTTGCCCCTGGCATTAAGAGCAAGTGGTTCATTTCCAACATTGTTAAATCCGATTGAAATTAATGGCAAGCTGTTAATAGATGGTGGTGTTGCAAATAATTTTCCGGTTGATGAAATGAAAAAAGCAAATGTTGATATTATTATTGGAGTTGATGTACAATCAAAACTATTTAATAAAGAAAGTATAAAATCTGCAATTGATGTTTTAAATCAGATTTCTAGTTATCAGATGTATAAAAATAAACCAGAAAAAATTGCAATGACAGATGTGTATATTCATCCAGATATATATGATTACTCTGTGGTTTCATTTGATAAGTCAGTAGAAATTTTATCGAAAGGATATGAGGTTGCAAAATTATTTCAAAGCACATTTGATAGTATTGCAAAGCTTCAAATATTTAAAAGAAAACCCCTACGTACTATAAACAGAAACAAAGAAATAGAGATACATAAAATTGAAATTTACGGGAACAACAATTATACAAGAGCTTATGTTTTAGGGAAATTAAAGCTTCAAGAAGGGGATAGGATTAATTATAAAGAATTAGCAACTAAAGTTAGTTATTTATCTGAAACAGATAACTTTATAATAATTAATTTTACAGTTAAAAACACAGTTTCTGGAAAAATTTTAGTTTTAAATGTTAAAGAGAAAAACCTAAGAGCTAGTTTAAGACTGGGGGTTCATTACGATTTTGTTTATAAATCTAGTGTGTTGTTAAATTTAAACAGAAAAAACATTCTCTCTAAAAACGATGCTGTTTCTATAGATTTAGTTGTGGGAGATAGACCAAGATTTGAGGTGCAATATTTTGTTGATAATGGCTTTTATTACAGTTATGGTTTTAGTACCAGGTACAATAGTTTTCAAACAAATGTTACATCCAATACTCCAGGAATTAATTTAATTGATTTAAATTACAGAGACTTTACAAACAGGGTTTATCTACAAACTACATTTGAAAGAAAGTTTGCCATTGGTTTGGGTTTAGAACACCAAAAACTTTTATCAGATACAGAAACCATTTCTACCCCAACAAACAAAGCTTTTATTTTTGATGATAGTGATTATTTTAACATGTATTCTTATTTAACTTTAGATACTTATGATGATAAGTATTATCCTACACAAGGTTTTTTTTTAGACGCAAAATTTAAATGGTACATAGCATCTTCAGATTACAACACAGATTTTGTGCAGTTTTCTCAATTAAAAGGAAAGGTTGGTTTTGCTAAAGCACTCAATTCAAAAACTACCTTTATACTAGAATCTGAGGCTGGTTTTACTTTAGGAAATGTAAGTTCTAGGAATTTTGATTTTTTACTCGGTGGGTACAATAAAAATTTCATCAATAACTTCATCCCTTTTTATGGTTATGATATCAATGCATTGGTAGAACAATCATTTTTAAAATCTACATTTAATTTTAGATTTAACGTTACAGAAACGCAGTTTATACTTGCAGTTGCAAACTACGCGAGAGTTGAAAATAGTGTTTTAGAAGGCGGAGATTTATTTAAAAACACAAAATCTGGTTATGCGTTAGGGTATAGTTTAAATTCTATTTTAGGTCCTATTGATTTAAAGTATTCTTGGTCTCCTGATACCAAAAACACGTATTGGTATTTTAATTTAGGGTTCTGGTTTTAACCGCAATGTTAATTTAATGTTATGTAAATGTTTTTAAATTGTAAAAAAACACTATATTTGAGCAATCCGTAAACATTAAATTTTGATATCATGAAAAAAATAATTGCATTATTATTGTTGCTTACAGTTACAATCTCAAACGCACAAAAAGATTCTGTAACTTTTGAGAAGTCAGAGGATATGGTAAAAGCTACTTATTATTATCAAGATGGCTCTATTAAAGAACAAGGATTTTTTAAAGACAAAAAGTTAACTGGGCAATGGGTTTCTTTTAATAAACAAGGAGAAAAAACAATGCTTGCTAACTATAAAGAAGGTAAAAAAGTAGGTAAATGGTTTGTTTGGGATAAGAAGTTGTTAAAAGAAATTAATTATGTAGATAACAAGCTAGTTGCTGTTAAGAATTGGAGTGAACATGCAAGATTAGCTTCAAATAAATAAGACATTTAACAGTAAAAAAAAACCGCATCATTTTAAATGATGCGGTTTTTTTGTTGATAAAAGTTCTGCCTTACTTACTTTTTTTATAAAATTTATATTGTAAGTATTGGTAAGCGTCTCTAGGTAATATATCAATCCACTTTTTGTATTTAATAAACCATTTAAAGCGTATAGAAGAAAAACCTTGTGTAAGGTACGCGGCTACAAAAGGATGCGCATTAAGCGTAATTTTTTTGTAGTTTTTTCCGCTAGATATAATTCTTTCTAACTCATTTTCTATTTTATCGATTAAAACAATAGGCGCTTCTACTTCTCCGTTTTTATTTGGATTAGGCTCTCTTGTTTTAATTTCTAATTCTGGTCTTACTCTTTGACGAGTTATTTGCACTAAGCCAAATTTACTTGGTGGTAAAATTTTGTGTTTTGTTCTATCAAAAGACATTTCCTCTTTCATGTACTGATAAAGTTTTTGTCTATTTTCTGCAGATTGCATATCAATAAAATCAACCACAATAATTCCACCCATATCACGTAACTGTAATTGTCTTGCAATTTCTTTTGCAGCAATCATGTTAACTTCTAAAGCAGTATCTTCTTGAGAGTTTGCTTTATTAGATCTGTTTCCGCTATTTACATCTACAACATGAAGTGCTTCGGTGTGTTCAATCACCAAATAGGCACCTTTACTCATAGATACTGTTTTACCAAAAGAAGTTTTTATTTGGCGCTCAATGCCATACTTCTCAAATATTGGTGTTTTTGATTTGTGTAGTGTTACAATATTTGCCTTTTCAGGGTTTATTTCTTGTAAATAATCTTTTATTTCTCCAAATAAAGATTCATCATTTGTAACAATGTTTGTAAAAGAATCATTCATTACATCTCTTAAAATAGAAGATGCTCTGTTTAATTCACTCAATATTTTTGTTGGCGTGTTTGTATTAGCAATTTGCTTACACATTCCTTTCCAACGCTCTAAAGAGTTTTGTAAATCCTTATCAAGTTCTGCTACTTTTTTATCTTGAGCAACAGTTCTTAGTATAACACCAAAACCTTTTGGTTTTATGCTTTGGGCTAATCTTTTTAAACGTTCTTTTTCCTTCGGATCTGCAATTTTTTGAGATACAGAAACCCTATTAGAAAAAGGAACTAAAACTAAAAATCTACCAGCTATAGAAAGCTCAGAACTAATTCGTGGTCCTTTGGTAGAAATTGGTTCTTTTACAATTTGTACTAATGTGTTTTGTCCTGTTTTTAGGACGTCATTAATGCTTCCGTCTTTGTGTATATCTTTCTCAAAGCCGAAATTTTTTAAAGTGAATTCTTTGTAATTACCTGTGCTTACTTTCTTAAGGAATTTTGATAAAGAGTTTACCTGCGCGCCTAAATCATGATAATGCAGAAAGCCATCTTTTGGATAACCAACATTTACAAAAGCAGCGTTTAAGCCAGATAAGACCTTTCCTATTTTAGCAATAAAAATATCGCCAACAGAAAATTTATTATCGTTTGTCTCTTTATTTAATTCAATAAGTTTACCATCTCTTAGTAAGGCAAAATCAATATCAGATGAACTTGAACGAATAATTAATTCTGTTTTCATTCTGAATTTGGTTTTATACTACACTGAATTGTGTAGATGGATTAAAATAATGTTACAGGGTATTGCCTGTATGAAGTGTTTAAACTTCTTGTCAATGAACGTGTTAAGCTTTTAAAGCAAAATATAGAAAAAGTAAGCGAATGCTTACTTTTTCTTATGTCTGTTTGCTCTTGCTCTTTTCTTACGTTTGTGCGTAGAGATTTTTGCTCTCTTTCTTTTTTTACCACTTGGCATAATTAGATTGTTTTATGAAACCTGTAAAAGGTTTAGGTTAATATTGTTATTATTTTACTAATACATTTGTTTTCACTCCTTCTGTAAACGTTTTAGCTGGTTTAAAAGCTGGTATGTTGTGTGCAGGAATCTTTATTGTTGTGTTCTTTGAAATGTTTCTACCTGTTTTTTCAGCTCTTGTTTTGATAATAAAGCTTCCAAAACCTCTTAAATATACATTATCTCCTTGTTCTAGTGCGCCTTTAACTTCAGTCATAAATGCTTCTACTGTTGCTAAAACATCTGCCTTTTCAATTCCAGATTTATCTGAAATTTTTGATACGATATCTGCTTTCGTCATCTTAATATATTTGTATGTTTGTTTTATAATTTTGAGGGGGCAAATATAT
>JAQWGI010000006.1 GCA_029238315.1 Polaribacter sp.
TCTATTGCGTAAGTTGCTTCGTGAGCATCCCAAGGATTGTCTTGAGTTTGTTTGTGTCCTAAGTTTAATTTACGACCTTCAACATCTAATTCTAATACTTGAACTTCTAATTTATCACCTACAGATGTAAAATCTGATGGATGCTTAATTTTCTTAGTCCAAGATAAATCAGAAATATATACCAATCCATCAATTCCTTCTTCTAACTCTACAAACACACCAAAATTAGTGTAGTTTCTTACTGTACCAGTATGCGTAGAACCAACAGGATATTTTTTAGTAATATCTGTCCAAGGATCTGGATGTAATTGTTTCATTCCAAGAGACATCTTACGATCTTCTCTATCTAATGTTAAGATTTGCGCTTCTACTTCGTCTCCAATTTTTACGAAATCTTGTGCAGAACGTAAATGTGTAGACCAAGACATTTCAGAAACGTGAATTAATCCTTCAACACCTTCAGAAACTTCAATGAATGCACCGTAATCAGCTAAAACAACAACTTTTCCTGTTATTTTATCACCAATTTTAAGGTCTTCACTTAACGCTTCCCAAGGATGCGCAGATAATTGCTTCAATCCTAATTGAATTCTAGATTTGTTATCATCAAAGTCTAAAATTACAACGTTTAATTTTTGATCTAACTCAACAACCTCATTTGGATGGTTGATTCTAGACCAAGATAAATCTGTAATATGCACTAAACCATCAACGCCACCTAAATCAACAAATACACCGTAAGAAGTAATGTTTTTAACAACACCTTCTAATACTTGTCCTTTTTCTAATTGACCAATGATTTCTTTTTTCTGTATTTCTAAATCAGCTTCGATTAATGCTTTATGAGAAACGACAACGTTTTTAAATTCGTGGTTGATTTTTACAACTTTGAATTCCATTGTTTTTTCTACAAACTGATCGTAATCTCTAATTGGCTTCACATCAATTTGAGAACCTGGTAAAAATGCTTCGATTCCGAAAACATCAACGATCATTCCTCCTCTTGTTCTACATTTTACAAAACCATTAACGATTTCTCCAGTTTCGTGTGCATTGTTAACTCTATCCCAAGCTTTAATTACTCTTGCTTTTTTGTGAGATAAAACTAATTGACCAGAAGAATCTTCTCTTTTGTCAACCAATACTTCAACAGCATCACCAACAGCTAAACTAGGATTGTAACGAAATTCATTTAAAGAAATAACGCCTTCAGATTTAGAATTGATGTCAATAATTGCATCTCTTTCTGTTAATCTTGTTACGACTCCTTCGATTACATCACGCTCGTTTACGAAACCTACAGTTCCTTCTAACGCTTTTTCGAATTCTGCTAATTTTTTTTCATCAACTGCTTCAATACCTTCTTCGTATTTGTACCAGTTAAAGTTTTCTAAAAATTCTTGTGGATTTACAGTTTCTACAACTGTTTCTTGTACTTCAGTAGCAACTACTTGCTCTTCAGTGTTTTTTGTTTCTTCAGACATTCTGAATTTACTTTGTATCTTGTTGTTTTTCAGATTTTTAACGATAAAAACTTCAAGAGTTGTTTTTATAAATTGTTTTTTATAGTTCCTTTTATAAATCTGTTCTCGTAAAAAGGAGTGCAAATGTACAAAATATTTGTAATTAAACAATTCAAAATTAAAAGATTATTATTGAATTAAACAACTGTAAATCAATAGCATTAATCAATCCAGTTTTTAAATTCTTTTACACGTGATCTGCTGATAATAATTTCTGACTCGTTGTAATTATTTATATTGATTTTAAATCGACTATTAGAATGCGTAATGATGTCTTTTATTGCTGATTTCTGAATGATAAAAGTTCTATTTAATCGAAAGAATTTGTCTGGATCTAAATCGTTTTCTAATTGAGAAAGTGAATCATTTATAATTCCTTTAAAACTTTCAGTATTTATGTATGTAGCATTCTCGAAACTATAAAAACAAGTTATCTCTTCTTCCTTTATAATTTTTATTTTCACTCCTAATTTCACAACAAATGAAGTTTTAAAATTCTCAGTTTTAAAATTTTGAAACATATTTTCTAGCTTCTTAATTCCGTTTTCTTTAGCAGAAATATTAGATGCTTTTTCTAAAGCCTTTTCTAAATCGATTTTATGTATCGGCTTTAACAAATAAGAAATGCTATTGTAATCAAATGCTTTGATGCTGTAATTGCTAAATGCTGTTGTAAAAATAATTTTAGATGTAACTTCAATTTCTTTAAAAATTTCAAAACACAATCCATCTGCTAAATGAACATCCATAAATATAACATCTGGGTGTTCATTTTTCCTCAACCAATTAATTGATTGTTTAACACTTATCAGAACATCTAAAACTTCAACTTCAGAAATAGATTCAGACAACAATCGTTCTAACTTTCTTGCCGACGGCAATTCGTCTTCTATAATTAAGGCTCTAAAATTATACATCTAATAAAGGCAGTTTTATGGTGAAATTTAATTCATTTTGAATGATTTCAACTTTAACATCAGAAAAATAAGCATATCTTTTTTTAATATTTTCTAATCCTTTTCCGCCACTTTTCACTTCAGATATTTTCGGAGTTATATTATTAGTAACTACTAAATAATCATTTTCAGTTTCAATTGTGATTGCAACAGTGTTTTCATTACTGATTTCGTTATGTTTTATTACATTTTCTAACACTTGCTGCAATGTTGTTGAAACTACATATTTATCTTCATCAACATTTTTAATATTAATTGAATATGACAAACCTGTTTCAAATCTTGTTTGAAATAATTTTAAGTAATCTTTTGCAAAATCAATTTCTTTATTCAATACTATAATATCTTCTTTTTCTTGTTCTAAAAAATATCGATAAATAGTAGATAAACTCTCAGAAAAACTAACTGCTTTTTTAGGGTTTTCTTCAATTAAACTTGTTAAAACATTGATGTTATTAAATAAAAAATGTGGGCTTAATTGATTTTTTAATTGTTGGTAATTCAGTTGAGATTCTAAAGATTCTTGTTCTAAAAACTTTTTCTCTTGTTTGTTTACCAAACTTAAAAAATACAAATGTGTTAAAATGATTGTACATAAAAAAAAAGGAGTATACACTAATATTGTTGGTATTAGAAAAATTCTATCAAGCGCTGCTCCAATACCATTACTTTTTACAATCCTAAAGTTATTATCTGAAACTATTAGCCAAAAAATAATAACAAAGATAGCGACCACATAGTATGTTATTATATAAAATATTCTTCTTGATTGCTTGTATTTTGCATAAATATAATTGAATACATGGACTGTTAATAAAGATAATAAAAAACCAATCGGAAAAAATTTATACCAAATTTGTAAAATGCTTATTTCATACGATGAACTCAAAAGAATTATTGCCGAATACATAATTGTTCCGACTAACGAAATCATAATTATTTTTTTCAATGAATATTTAATTTGGTTGAAATCAATACTTTTAATTGATTTCCCTTTAAAGTTTATCAATTGAATTCCCGAAAAGAACATACTTACAAAGAACGCTACTATTCCATTGAAGATTGATGTAGTTTCAAATAATGAAAACGTTGCTTCATTTTTTATCAGCCTAAAAAAGATAAAAACAATAATATGAAGTAAAACGAAAGATAAGAAGGCGGGTTTTAAAAAGTCAGAAATCTTTTTCTTTTTTGCATCAAAAAATTGAAAAGATAAAAATGGCGCTATAAAAAAGAGCAAAGTTGTAATTGGCAACACATCAGTGAAATCTTCAACTTCAAAATTACCCAATAAGAATAATACTAGGATTAAAACTAAGTGTAAA
This sequence comes from Polaribacter sp., assembly GCA_029238315.1. Taxonomy (GTDB): domain Bacteria; phylum Bacteroidota; class Bacteroidia; order Flavobacteriales; family Flavobacteriaceae; genus Polaribacter. Next base: position 3,805 of record JAQWGI010000006.1, read on the forward strand.
GCAACAGCAAACAATAATGCTTTAACGAATGAGGTTTGTAATTTGTTCATAATATTTATTTTTCCTCAAAACTGAAGAAGAATAAACGAAGATAAAAACAAAAAATAGTGAACTGCTCTTTTTTATGAGTGAATTGTGGTATTTAATAAAAAATTGAAAGATTAAAGAATTAAAAAATTGAATACTTGCTTTTTATCTAACAATCCAAAAATCTAGAAATCCAGTAATCTACTCAATCTAGTTTTTAACCTTTCGACTAAGCTCAGGTGACATTATTGAATAAACTCTTTAAATTCTTTTACACGTTCTCTACTTACAATAATCTCTGTTTCATTATAAGATTTTAAAATGATTTTTAAACGACTATTTGTATATGAAATAATATCTTTTATTGCTGATATTTGAACGATGAATGTTCTGTTTACACGAAAGAATTTCTCTGGATCTAATTCGGTTTGAATTTGCTCTAAAGCACCATCAACAATATAACTTCTATTAGAATCTGCGTGCAAATAAGTTGCTTTATTTTCGCTAAAAAAACATTCGATATTTTCAGTAGAAATTATTTTTAAATGCTGACCAACTTTTATGGTAAAACGTTTTTTAAATTTTCTATCAATCGGATTTACCAATAACTTCTTTATATCGTCAAAGTTTAATTGAACTTCTTTTCTCACAATATGTTGACTTTTATATTTATCAACCGCAGCTTTTAATTCATCTTCATCAATCGGTTTCAATAAATAATCAATACTATTTAACTTAAATGCTTTTAGCGCATATTCATCATATGCTGTTGTAAAAATTATGGCACTTGTAATTGTTACGTGTTCAAAAATTTCAAAAGACAAGCCGTCTGATAATTGAATGTCTAAAAAAATTAAACTTGGATGCTCGTTATTCTGAAACCATTCAATAGATTCTTCTACAGAATGCAACATTTTAGTTGCTTTTACATCTAAATCTTCTAACATTCTGCTTAATCTTCTTGCAGCAGGTTTTTCGTCTTCAATAATAATTACATTCATAAGTATCTAAAGATTATTCTGTTTATTCATTTCTTCTTTAATCTTACGTTGCTCCCAATTTTTACCAAATAAAAGGTTTACAAATTGAAAAGTACTAATTGCATGGAAAATAAAGATTAAAGTCCACCAAAAAAACAAACGATAATTACTAATTTCTGTAAAAGCCTCAAATACAGCATCTCCACTTTCAATATCTTTATATATTCTTCTACCAATAAAAAAAAGATGAATTACAATAAAAAAGGCAGCATGTTTATAAAATGCTTTGATATTTTCTACTTGCTTTTTTGCTTTAATGTATTTATCTGTTCTGTCTTTAGTTTCCATCATTTCTTAAAATTTAGATTTTCGTTCTTCTTCTTCCATGATTTCTCTCAACTTTTTCTCTTCCCAATTTTTACCTAAAGCATTAAATCCAAAAACACCTAGCCAGTGAAAAAAGACTCCAATCCCCCAAAATACCCAAGTAGAATAAACTCCGAAGTTCTGAATTACTTCTTCAAAAGAATCGCCTCCATCACTCATTAAACCAAAAATTATAATTCCACTTAAAAAACAATTTACAACGATGTATACAATTAAATGTACGTAAAATCCTTTTATTTTTTCTACTCTTTTCTTTGCTTTCAAATACTTAATACCTTTTAGTGTTTCCTCGTCTCTCATGGTTTATTATCTGTAGTTTTTATACTTCTCTTCTTCTTTCATAAACTCTTTAATCTTCTTCTCTTCCCAATTACTTCCTAAAAACGGATTGTAATTATAAGTATCCATCGCATGAAAAGCCAATCCCATTCCCCAACCAAACATTGGAAACCAAAACCAGTGAAATTCTGGCACAAAACGTAAGTTGATAAATATTAAAACTGGAATTACAATACAATATGTAATAGCGTTTGCATAAAAACCTTTGATTTTATCTACTTGCTTTTTTGCTCTTAAATATTGTTGTTCTTTCGTAAATTCTTCCATAATTTCTACTTTTTACTTTGATATTTTTTTGTCTTCATCAATTAATTCTTGAATCTTTTTAGCTTCCCATTCTTTTCCAAATCCAATTTTTGTATGCCCAAAAACTAAGAACCAATGTAATATTATTACAAAAACAATTCCTGGAGCTGCAAACCAAAACCAATGATAACCTGGTGAAAAAATTAAATTCACCGCTACAATTGTAATCAACGAAAATACTTCTATTACCAAATGAATGTAAAATCCTTTCACATCTTTTACTCTCTTTTTAGCTTTTAAATAACGTTGCTCTTCTATATAATTGTTTTCCATATTATTTATTCCCAATTTGATGTTTCGTCATTTTCTTCCATTAACTCTTTAATCTTTTTGCTTTCCCAGTTGCTTCCTAAAAAAGGATTGTAATTATACACATCTAATCCGTGAAATAACACCCCAATACCCCAGCCGGCCATCGGAAACCAAAACCAATGAAAACCTGGTGATGTAAACAAATTGACGAATATTAAAAACGGAATTACAATACAATAACTTGCCACATTCTGATAAAATTCTTTTAATTTCTCTACTCTTTCAACAGCTCTAACGTAACTTGAGCTTTCTATTTTTTCTGTATACATACTATTGTTGTTTTTTGTTAGTAATGGCAAACTTATTCTAAAGATCAAACCATCGTTTGTGATTTTTACACTTCTTCTTGTCAATAAATTATACCGGTCTGTTATGTTTTTCAAACCTACTTTTGTGCTTTTACCAATGGTTTCTTTATGGTTGATGTTATTCTCTATAATTAACGAACCATTTTCTTCAAAAATTCTTAATTTTAAAGGCTTGTTTGATGAAACCACGTTATGTTTTACTGCATTCTCTAACAGTAGTTGTAATGATAATGGCACTATTTTTAATTCTTCATTGCTAATTTCTGAGGGAATGTCAAATTGAATTGCATCTTCAAATCGCATTTGTAACAACTCCATGTAAGCTCTTGCAAAATTTAATTCTTCTGATAACGGAATCAATTCTTTATTTCTTTGCTCTAAAACATAACGATACACTTTAGATAACTTTGTTGTAAAACGTTCTGCTTGCTTAGGATTTTCACCGATTAAAGAAGTCAAAACATTTAAACTATTGAATAAAAAATGTGGATCAATTTGATTTTTTAATGACTCAAATTTTGCAGTTTCAGTTTTTGCTACAATTTCAATTTTATTACTTTTTTGAGTTTGCGATGCTTTCCAATTCATCATAAAACCTCTTGCATGAAAAAACACTGAAATTGCTAAAGATCCAATAATTGTAAAAATGTGAGTTAAAAGCAATCTACCTTCAAAAAATTCTGAAAAATCATAACCCGAAATTAAGACAAGCTGAATGTAATCAATTATTAAAACTGCTATTATTGTATATAAAAGCGTTGCAAAAATACCGGCAACTAATCGCTTTTGTGTTTCTTTTACCCAACTCCATTTAGAATCTAGATATTCATTTAGCATACCATTTCCTAATCCTAATCCGAAAGAATACATTGCAGAAATTAAAAATACAAATCCTATTGCTTTGGGTGAAAACTGCTGATTGATCAAGACAAATATCACTCCAAATATCAACGTTAATTTTAAACAAATTTTAACACCAACTTTTGTAGATTTAAAACTAAATATATTTTTATTTTCTGCCATGGTTTCTCTTTTTTACATGTTAGATTTTACTTCTTAAAATCTAATTTCTAAAGTTACATCTTTATCTGAAACTTCAAACTTAGAATTTTCAAAATTTGGAGGACCAAAACTCATTGAGTTGTTTGACGCACCATAACTTTCTAATGGCATTCCGTTTTCTTGGAAATCCATTTCATCATTACTATTTGCATCATGAAAACAAACAATTGCATAATTCCCTGGTGCAATATTTGTAAAAGTTACGGTACTTTCATTTTCATTTGGCACATCAGATTGTGTCTGAATAGGTATGCTCATAAAATTGTCTTTATCATATAAAGCAAAGTGAACTTTTCCTTCATTACCACCTACATTTGGTACTGTAACTATGATATCTCTTTTTTCTGAGTCCACTTCTTTAACTGTAAGTAATGATGTTTGAAACACAATTGCCAAAGCGAAAATTGTTGCGAATATTTTCATGATTTCTTGTTTTTTGGTGCTAAAATTAATTCAGCACAGGTTAATTACACAACAAAGATGCTGCAACATAACTCTTTTGAAAACTAAAAGAAACCGAATTGTATTTTTTTAAGGATGAACTGTAGAATATTATTTATTCAACCCTTTTTTATAAGTAGATAATGCTCTTTCTCTAGCAAATTTATGTTCTACTATTGGTTGCGGATACGTGAGCTCATTTAAATCTTTTACCCAAGTATTAATGTATTTTAGCTCTTTATCAAACTTTTTAATTTGCTCAACCGGATTAAAAATTCTAAAATATGGAGCTGCATCACAACCTGTTCCTGCTGCCCATTGCCAATTACCATTGTTGGCAGACAAATCATAATCTAATAATTTTTCTGCAAAATAAGCTTCTCCCCAACGCCAATCAATTAATAAATGTTTGCACAGAAAACCTGCTGTAATCATTCTAACTCGATTATGCATATAACCAGTTTTATTGAGCTGACGCATACCAGCATCAACAATTGGATACCCAGTTTCTCCTTTACACCATTTCTGGAATTCCTCTTCATTATTCCTCCATTGTATCTGATCATACTTACTTTTAAAGTTGCCGGTAACAGCTTTTGGAAAATGAAATAAAATTTGCATAAAAAATTCTCTCCAAATCAACTCACTTAAGTAAATAGCGTTGGTTTTTAGGGCAATTTTTACAAACTTACGAGCACTGACCAAACCAAAACGCAAATAAGGTGATACATATGAAGTTTTGTCTATAAAAGGGAAGTCTCTAACCATATCATATGCTTCTAAGTGCTCTAAATTATATGGCTTTACCTTGATACTACTTTCTGTAAATCCAATTGATTTCAAAGTAGGAAAATCAGCATTAAATGCATGAAAATTTTCTAAAGGATTATTGTCTTCAAGAGAAACATCTTTAAAATGAAGCAGCCATTTATTTTTGTAAGGTGTAAAAACCGTGTATGGCAAACCGTCATTCTTTACAATTTCTGATTCTTCAAAAATAACTTGGTCTTTGTATGGAAATACGTTAATATTTTTAGTTCTTAAAAACTGTGTAATTTCTAAATCTCTTGCAATTGCATAAGGTTCATAATCTTTATTAAAGAAAACTTTATCAATATTAAACTCAGAAACCAACTCACTCCAAACTTCTATCGGCTTGCCTACCTTAACCAATAAAGATGAATTATTTTTTTTTAGTGACGCATCAACATCCTTTAATGTTTGATAAATAAACGTTACCCTAGCATCATCCTTAGACAGGGACTCTAAAATATCTTTATCAAAAATAAAAACAGGAACTACGGGTTCTTTTTCTAGAGTAGCTTTGTATAAAGCTACATTATCTTGTAGTCTTAAATCTCTACGAAACCAAAAAAAATTCATTATTTAAAGATTGAATCTAAAACTTGTTTTCTATAAGAAAAAATTTCTTTCAATTGCTTTTTAACAAATAAAGTTTGTGCAATGCTACCTAAAAACCCAAAAGGTATTTTATATGAAATTTTATCGCTCATTAATGTATTTCCATTTGGCAAAGCTTCAAAGAAATGCTCATGATGCCACATAGAATAAGGACCAAAACGCTGTTCGTCAATAAAAAACTCGTGCTCTTTGACTGCTGTTATTTCTGTAACCCAATTTGTTTTTACAAACGGAACTGGAGAAACCTTGTAAGTAATTATTTGACCTTGATACACTTTTCTATCTACTTTAGATGTAATATCAAAGCCCATTTTAGGTGGTGTAATATTTGCTAAATTATTAGGAGAAGAGAAATAATCCCAAGCTAAATTAAGAGATATGTTTAATTCTTGCTTTGCTTCTAATGTATAAATACCTGAGTGTTTTGAAAATTTTATCATTAAATTAGATGTTTTGTGATTTTTTTACTCATTGGCTTTGTTAATGAAAAATAATAATCAATAAAAACTCCATTTTCATCTACCAAGTACTTTTGGAAATTCCACTTTACGGAAGAGTTTTTTACACCATTCATTTCTTTATTTGTTAACCAATTATAAAGTGGGTGTTGATTTTCTCCTTTAACTGCCACTTTTTCTGTGATTAAAAAAGTAACACCATAATTCAGTTTACAAAAATTTTGGATTTGATCTGCAGAACCTGGCTCTTGTCCTCCAAACTGATTTGAAGGTACACCAATAATCATTAACTTATCTTTATACAACTCATACAACTCTTGTAAACCTTCATATTGAGGTGTAAACCCACATTTTGAAGCTACATTTACAAACAATATTTTTTTTCCTTTAAAGTCTGCTAAATTAATTTTATCTCCAGAAATACTATTGATTTCTATATCATAAAGTGATTTTTTAAATTCCATATTACTTTTATTATTTATAACGTTAAGTCCTATTATCAGTAAAAATAGTTGAAAGTATTTCATCTTTTATCAGTTGAAAAAAATTATATATCCGTTTAAACTACTTGCTATGGTTAACCACACTAGATAGGGCGCAATTAATAGTGTATACCCTTTTAATTTATTGATATATTTAAAGGTGAAAAAACCAACTAATAACCACAAACAAATTATTACCAAAAAACCTACAAGAGTTAAATGCTGATTAAAAAAAACATAATTCCAACTTACATTTAACAACCATTGCACAGTAAATATTTTTATTAAAAAATTATTTTTTCTCTTAAATTCAAAGGCAAGATTTGTCATGTAAAAAGAAAAACACAACATAATAGAAAACCAAGCTACTCCAAAAACCCATCCTTCTGGCGTCCATGGTGCTTTGTTTAAATTAAGATACCAATTAGATGTAGAGCCGTTGTTCATTAAAAGTGTACCAAACCCTAATGCTCCAAAATTTACAATCAAAAAGAGAAAAAATAAAATGTATTTATTTTGCATCATTATTTAAATAATTTCTTTGATTTAAATTTTTCATTTAAAAAAACTACCCAAAATAACATATTAAAAGCATAACCAATATCCTCTATGGGAATTGTAAATAATCTAATTCCTAGGTTTTCTTCATTGTTATACCAAACTACTGGTTCTGGAATAAAGCTTCCTGTTAAAATTCCGTTTACAATAAAAAACGGAATTAAAATAATGATAAATGCGATATAAAATCTTTTTAGAAGTTCTCTTCCATAGAAAAAACCAATTGTTAATGTAAAAATCAACAATCCATAATTTATACCTGTATATAATTTTTCTAAGTTAAAATATAAAGTTATAGCTACTAAAGCTATAAAAAATAGAGTTATAAAACTAACAACGTTAGTTGTTAATAGTAACTTAGGTTTGAAATACGCTAGTGAATAATGAATAAATATACTTGCATAAGGTATGCAGATAAAAAACAGCATTTCATCTAGAGGCAAACCTGCTATTTTAATTGGTAAATGATATGCTTCATTAAAACCCCAGACACCATTTTTAGTAAAAATCACATCCCAAACTATAAAAAAGATTGCAACTAAGAATATGGAAAAAAAAACTGTTTTCCATTGCTTGATAAAACGCATTTTTTTATTGAAAGAATAAAAAAAAGGAATGCTTAGAGATCCTAAGTTTAGTAGTAAGTATAAATACATTTAAACCTTTGGTTTTTTAAAGTACTTTAAAGGGACAAACAACATACCAAAACATTCGCCGTCTGGCTTACCTAAATGTTTATGATGAATCTTATGGGCTTTTCTTAAGCCTTTTAAATACCTACTATTTGTATTTCTAAACCATTTAAAGCGCCTGTGAATCAAAACATCATGTACTAAAAAATAAGCCAATCCGTAGCATAAAATCCCTAACCCTATAAAAAATAAACTATTCAATTCAGGTCTAATTCCAAAGTAAAATAATAAAATACTAGGAACAGCAAATACAACAAAAAAAGCATCATTTTTCTCAAAAACATGTGGATATCCTGGCTGATGGTGATCTTCATGTAAAAACCATCCAAAACCATGCATAATGTATTTATGGGTGCACCAAGTAACACCTTCCATTATTAAAAACGTTAATAAAGTAATAAAAGGAAAAATCATTAAATTATATTTAGTTTATATTTTACAAAACTTCTTGCTAAGAGATTTATTTTCATAGGATTAGATATTCTAATTCTAGTTTCCATTATTTCTGAAGACGGAGTTTTATTTAATTTTTTCAACAACCTTTTGTAATATCTGTAGGCTACATAAACACCAAACTTTGCTTCTACCGGTAGTTTTAAAACACCATCATTAAACGCCACTTCAAAATCTTCTTCAATCTCTTTTATTATTTGGCCTTTAGACTCGTTATTTAACGCACGTAAATCTATATTTGGAAAATAAGATCTGTCTAAACTTTCAATATCATCTTTTAAATCTCTTAAGAAGTTTACTTTCTGAAATGCAGAGCCTAAACGCATTGCTGCATGCTTTAACTCTTCATATTTTTCTGAATCTCCATTTACAAAAATCTTTAAACACATCAAACCAACAACATCTGCAGAACCATAGATGTATGCGTCATACTCTTCTTTTGTTTTGTATTCTGTTTTGTACAAATCTGCTTTCATACTCTTCAAAAAAGCCTGAACGAGGTCATCAGAAATCTGATATTTAGTTACAGTTTGTTGAAATGAATTTAAAATAGGGTTTAAACTAACACCTGTTTCTAAAGCCTCATAATAATCAGCTTCAAATTTTAAAATTAATTTCTCCTTATCATAATCATGAAAACTATCAACAATTTCATCTGCAAAACGAACAAAACCATAAACATTGTAAATGTCCATTCTTATTTTTGGTGATAACATTTTTACAGCTAAAGAAAAAGAAGTGCTATAACTTTTTGTTACCAACTTGCTGCAATTGCTAGATACTGTATCAAATAATTGTTTCATATTATTTACTGTTTTTTTTAATTAACTCTGATGCTATTTTACCAGATATTAATGCTGGAGGCACACCTGGTCCTGGCACTGTTAATTGTCCTGTAAAATATAAATTTTGTACTGTACTACTTTTTATTTTTGGCCTTAAAAATGCTGTTTGCAATAAGGTATTTGCCATACCATAAGCATTTCCTTTATACGAATTGTAAGCTTCTTTAAAGTCATTGACACAAAAAGATCTTTTAAAAATAACACTACCTTTTAATTCTTGGCTAGTTAGTTTTTCAAATCGATCCATGATTTTATGAAAATATTGCTCTCTTAACTCTTCCGTGTCTTCTATTCCAGGAGCTAAAGGTATTAAGAAAAAACCAGCTTCTTTACCTTCTGGAGCAGAAGTTTTATCTGTCATAGAAGTAAAGTTAGCATAAAAAAGTGGTGCTGTTGGCCATTTTGGATTGTCATATATTTCTTCAGCGTGGACATCAAAGTCTGTATCAAAAAATAATGTATGATGACTTACATTTTTAATTTTCTTATCAAAACCAACATAAAATAATAATGATGAAGGCGCAAATGTTTTTTTATCCCAATATTTTTCTGAGTATTGTCTTAGATTTTTATCTATTAAAGTTTCTGTATGATGATAATCTGCACCACTTAAAACTAGTTCTGTAGCAATCGTTTTACCATTTACTTGTAAACCAGAAACACAATTACTGTTATCTGTTAAAATTTTTTCTACATTAGCATTTACCTCAAACTTAACTCCTAAAGAAGTAGCTAAAGAAACCATACCTTCTATAACCTTATACATACCACCTCTAGGATGCCAAGTACCTAGGCCAAAATCTGCATAATTCATAAAATTATAAAAAGCAGGAGTATTACTAGGTTTTGCTCCTAAAAACAATACTGGAAATTCTAAAATTTGAATTAATTTATTACTTTTTATATTCTTACGAACTTGTTTTCTTACGGTAGAAAAGAATTGAGAGACTCTTGATATTGTTGTTGTATTTACCAACTCTAGTGGAGAAATACCTGGTTTATACACCAAGTCTTTAATTGCTGTATCATAATTGGCTTTTGCAGAATCTAAAAAGGTTTTTAAATGCTTAGCACTTCCTTTTTCTTCTTCTTCAAACATTTTAAAAATGTCTTCTAAATTATCGGAAACTGTGAGAGAAGAATTTTTACCAAAGTACACTTCGTAACCTGGACTAAGTTTATCTAGTTTGTAATAATCTGATGGTTTCTTACCAAAATCTGCAAAAAACTTCTCAAAAACATCTGGCATCCAATACCAAGAAGGACCTAAATCAAACGTAAAGCCGTCTTTTTTGTACTGCCTTGCTCTACCGCCTAAAGTGTCGTTTTTTTCTAGGATGGTAACATCATAACCCGCTTGAGCTAAATAGCAAGAAGCAGCTAATGATGAAAATCCAGAACCTATGATGTGTATTTGTTTATTCATTTTGTTCAACAAATGTAATGATTAATTAAACACAAAGTGTTGTATTTAAAGTTAAAGTTTTTTTAGTAAATCAAACAAACTATTGTAAAAGAAAAAAGTACTCTTAAAATTCTTTGGATTGTACCCTGAAATTCTATGACTGTATACCCAAAACTCGTGTTTGGTTTTTGCCAACCTCTCATCTACATCTTTAAGATAATCTTCAATTGCAGAATCTACTGGTGAAACTGTAAATGAAGTTACAAAGGTAATTTTTGAAAACATCGCTAGTAAAGAGTTTAAACTATTTAATGGAATACTTTGCCCTAAATAAATTGTTTTTTTTCCTCTTAATGATAATTCATAATTTAAATACATTAAACCTAATTCGTGTATCTCATTATCTGGCAAGAACAAAACATAAGTCTGACTTTCATCAACCAATAAATTTTGTTGTGTTTTTTCAGAATTTATTTGAATTTTTTGAGATATTAAATTGGAAATAAAACGTTCGTGAGAAGGTGTTAAGGTATCTGTTTGCCACATTAAACCAATCTGCTCTAAAAAAGGAATAAAAACATCTTTAAAAACATCTCTAAAAGTTTTATTAATTAAAAGCTGGTTGTAAGTCTGATTAAACAAAGCTTGATCAAAAGTAAACATAGCCATTTTAAATGAATTGATTGAGTCATCTATTAAGGCGTTTTTATTAGCCAACTCTCTAGACATGAGAATAATAGCCTCTTCTGAAAGCTCTGCTATTTTTGAAATCTTGTAGTTATTTTTGTTTAATAAAGAAACGTTTAATAATTTTTGAAGATTTTTAGTATCGTAATACCTAATGTTTCCATTGGTTCTTTTAGGTGTTAAGAGTTGGTATCTTTTTTCCCAAATACGGATAGTGTGCGCCTTTATTCCAGTAAGGTTTTCTAAATCCTTAATCGTAAAGTCAGTCTTAATATTGTTCAACTTAAGTTCTTTTTTATTAAACAAATATACTCTTTTCTATTTAAAATGGAATAATTAACTAAAAATTCTGTAACATTTTATATTTTTGGGCTACTTATACATCGAATTAAATTTATAATGCAAAAAGATTTAGAGGCTAAATTTTTACTGGATTTTGAACAAAATCAAAATATTGTTCATAAAATATGTAGAATGTACACTACAAATCAAGACGCACACAATGATTTATTTCAAGAAGTTGTAATTCAACTCTGGAAGAACTATAGGAAGTTTAGAGGTGATTCAAAATTTAGCACCTGGATGTATAGAGTTGCATTAAATACTGCAATTTCTTTATATAGAAAATCTACCAGAACAATAAAAACTCAAGATATTGATGATTTTACCTATAAAATAAAATCTAAAGAATATGATGACACAGAAGAATTACAGTTAAAAACACTATACAAAGCCGTACATCAATTAAATGATATTGATAAGGCTTTAATTTTTTTATATTTAGAAGACAAACCCTACAAAGAAATTTCAGAAACACTAGGTATTACTCAAGTTAATGCCAGAGTTAAAATGAACAGAGCAAAAGACAAGTTAAAAAACATAATAAACCCATAAAGGATGGATTTAGATATCTATAAAAAGTCTTGGAAAAATCAATCAGTAGAAAAAAGTGGTCTTTCTGATGTTGATATACGCAAAATGTCACATTCAAAATCTTCCTCTATCGTAAAATGGATATTTATAATTGGAGTTCTTGAATTGGTTTTTTGGACGAGTTTAAATTTTTTAGTTCCTCAAAAATATATGGAACTTTATAAAGATTTAAAAATTGTTGATGTTTTAAAAGCAACCACATACTTACATTATCTAATAATTATAATATTTTTGGTGCTTTTTTACAGAAACTACAATTCAATATCTATCACAGACAATACAAAACGACTTATGAATCGTATTTTATCTGTTCGAAAAACAGTTAAATATTACGTGTATTATAACTTAGGTACTATTATTATTTCAAACATCCTTTTAATGTCTATTTTATTAAAACAACCAGATAATTTAGTGAGTGCAATTAATCCTGATGGAACTAACATAGAGGCCGGTACAGTTATTACAACTTTTGTTATTGCTACTGCACTAATGGTTTTAATAATGTTTGCATTTATCGGCTTAATCTATAAATTTACCTACGGAAGACTACTTAAGAAATTAAATAGCAACTATAAAGATTTAGATAGTTTAGAACATTTAAATTAAAACAAAAACTCCAGCTTAAAGCTGGAGTTTTTGTTTTAAAAAGATTGCAGTTCTACAATCAATTTATCTAACATTTTTTGGGTAAAATCTAGATGTGTTACCATCCTTAACTTACCATCTCCCATAGAAATAAAATGAATGTCTTTTTCTACCATTTTAGCAACAAAACTATTTTCTTTAATCGTGTTATTTAAGTAAAAAATTACAATATTGGTCTCTATTGGCTCTACACTTTGCACAAAAGAACAAGATTTTAAAACTTTACCTATTTTTTTTGCTCTTTGATGATCTTCTGCCAATCTTTCTACATTATTATCTAAAGCATAAATTGCTGCAGCTGCTAAAAATCCTGCTTGACGCATCGCTCCTCCAAATAATTTTCTAATTCGTAATGCTTTTGCAATATGCTCTTTTGTTCCTAATAAAATAGAACCAACGGGCGCCCCCAATCCTTTAGACAAGCAAATAGAAATAGTATCAAACAATTCTCCATATTGTTTTGGTGTTTCATTTTTTGCGACCAACGCATTAAATAATCTTGCGCCATCTAAATGAAAAGCTAGGTCTTTATCTACACAAATTTGTTTAATTTTTTTTAATTCTTCAAAATTCCAACAAGCACCTCCTCCTTTATTAGTTGTGTTTTCTATACAAACCAACCTAGAATACGGAACATGAATATCTGCTCTACCAGAAACTGCGTATCTTAACTGCTCTGCCGAAAACATGCCGCGTTCTCCATCGATTAAATGGCTTGAAACACCAGCATTAAAAGCGGCACCGCCACCTTCATAATTGAAAACATGCGCCCACTTATCACAAAACATCTTATCTCCAGGTTGTGTGTGCAACTTTATTGCTGCTTGATTTGCCATGGTTCCTGAAGGAAAAAACAATGCATCTTCTACACCAAACATTTTAGTTACTTTTTCTTGCAGTTCATTAACAGTTGGATCTGCTTTAAAAACATCATCACCAACTTTAGCATTCATCATAACTGAAAGCATTTCTTCAGAAGGCCTTGTAACTGTATCACTTATTAAGTCTATTCTCATTTTTTATTTTTAAAATTTGTATTGTAAAAAAAACACTATTCCATTCCTATTGGAGAACCATCTGGAATTTTTGGTGATGCTATTTTTTTAAACAGTGTAGGGTTCTTTTTAAATGCAGCTATACTTTTATCTAATTCTTTATCAAACATTAACTGAACACCTTTGTTTCTTCTTGATCTTAATAGTGAAGAGATTTCATCTAATTTAAAATTTACAATTGCGGTAACTTGTTTGTATGTGTTGTTATTTGCTGCCAAATAAAATAACTGATTCAATACTTGAGTATTAATTACATTTTGTAATTCTTGGTAATACCCATTTTTATATGTTTTATTAAAAGTATTCTTAATTACTTCATCAATTAATTCTTCTAAACCTAATTGAGAATTGTCCATGCTTTTATGCAACACTAACCGTGCAGCTCTTTGTGGATGAAACAACAACTCTAAGGTCATTTCTGATGCTGTATCTATTGCTCCATAAGGATCAAACTCAACACCTACCTTACTCTTAAAAGATTCTCTTGTTCTTCCATACCCAAATGCTCTAGGCGGAAATAGACCCAACTTTGAAGTTGGAATTGCTATTGTTTCAACAGTTATTGTTTTTAATAAAGAAGCAAGTGCTTTGCGCTCTTCTAATCCAGAAACTCTCTTTACAATTGTCTGGTTTGCTCCTTTTACAGCATAATTATAATCCAACCCTCCAATTACTTTAGAAACCGCTTCTGTTTGAAATCTATGCATAAAATACAATGGCACAAATACATCTTCTAGCACAGAATATGGTTCTTTACTTTTTATATTATCAACAGAAAATTTATCAATCGCATTTTTTCTAATCGTTAATAATGCGTTTAATTCATCTGAAACACTTTTTCCATTATCCCATAAATGAGCATAAGCATGTGCACTTCCTTTAGGTCTAGCATCTTGATCTGTTATGTAACGTAATCCTTTTGCAAAAGCATTGTTTAAAATGTTTTGTAAACCTTGCTTTTCGTTATTTACAAACTCTTGATATGAATACGCAACCGTTACCTTATCCCATTCTCCAATTCCGGTTGCATACGCATTAGAAAAATCTATTTTTCCGTTTTTCATTGAAAACTGCGGATGTGGATAATCCATCACAGAAGCTCTATTATTAGTACTTGCAGCAAAATTGTGTGCAAAACCAATTGTATGACCAACCTCATGTGCAGACAATTGACGAATTCTTGCTAATGCCATTTCTAATGCAAATTTATCTTTAGCTGTATTAGTTGCATAGGGCGCTTGCAAAGCTTGTGCTATTAAAAAATCTTGACGAATTCTAAGAGAACCTAGACTCACATGTCCTTTAATAATTTCTCCCGTTCTTGGATCAGAAATACTACCACCATAACTCCAACCTCTAGTAGATCTATGTACCCACTGTATTACATTATATCTTAAATCTAATGGATCTGCGTTTTTTGGCAACATTTTCACTTGAAAAGCATCCTTATATCCAGCAGCTTCAAAAGCTTCATTCCACCATCTTGCACCTTCTAACAAAGCAGATCTTACAGGTTCTGGCGTTCCAGGATCTAAATAATAAACAATTGGCTTTACAGCTTCACTCATTGCTGCTTCTGGATGCTTCTTCTCTAATCTATGTCTGTATATAAAACGTTTAGTAATAGATTGATTTACTGGCGTAGCATAATCCATATAAGACATTTGGTAAGACCCAGAACGTGGGTCATAAACTCTTGGCTTGTAATTATTATCTGGTAATGCAACAAAAGAATGATGCTGATAAACAGTTACAGCAGAGGCATCTGGAGTTACAGAACGTAAATTTCTACCTCTTGGACTTCCTTTAAAAGTTAGCAATACATCAAACTCTACATTCTTTTTAAAAGCTTTTGTTCTTTTTAAATTAAAAGCACTTCGAGATTTATCTACACTATAACTTCCTTCTCCGCTTCTAGCCAATGTATTTGAAACTCCAAAGGTATCTTGCATAAAAAAGGAAGTTGCATCTACTAAAAATGTGTTATTTTTTTCTTCCTTAATTACAAAACCATGCAATACTGATTTAGCAAAGGCTTCTTGAATTGATTTTTTTTCTTCGATATTATCTGTTAAAGCTCTAAAGTTTTGATTGGGCTGCATTAACAAAATTTTATTTCCTGCTTTTCTAAAAAACACAACTACTCCACCACCTAATTTACCTCTATCTAAACCAATGTCATTAGAGCCAACACCCTCAGAAAGTGCATTTACATATAAGAATTCAGATTCTAGTTTTTTAATTTCTAAAAACACCTTGTCTGAACTACCGTCATAATAAAAATTAAAATAGCCTTCATACTTGGTGATATTTTTTTTATCCTTGAAAAATTGTGAAAAACACGTTTGTTGTACAAAAATAAAAAGTAATAAAATGGTTAGTTTTTTCATGATTTAAAGATTTTCTATAAAACTATAAAATATTGGCGAGAAAATAAGATTGATTAAAATATTAAATCGTAATTTTTAACTTATTTTTGCTTCAACTATGATTACACAAGAGCAAATTAAAAATTGTACTGACAGAATTTCTAAACTTAAAGACTACTTAAACATAGAACAGAAGTTAATAGAAATTACCAATGACGAAGAAAAAACCATTGCACCAGATTTTTGGAGCAATCCAAAAGAAGCTGAAAGTTTTATGAAAGAATTAAGGCTAAAGAAAAAATGGGTAACAGATTACAATACCGTTTTAACTTTGCTAGAAGACCTTAATGTATTAGTAGATTTTTATAAAGAAGAGGAAGTTTCTGAAGAAGAAGTTGAAGCGCAATTTTATAAAATTGAAGAATTACTAGAAAATATAGAATTTAGAAATATGCTTTCTGAAGAAGGCGATAATTTATCTGCTGTAATTCAAATCACTGCTGGTGCTGGCGGAACAGAAAGTTGCGACTGGGCTGAAATGTTAATGAGAATGTACATGATGTGGGCAGAAAAAAATGGCCTAAAAATCAAAGAATTAAATTATCAGAGCGGAGATGCAGCCGGAATTAAAACGGTTACTTTAGAATTTGATGGAGATTATGCTTTTGGTTGGCTAAAAGGAGAAAACGGCGTGCATAGATTAGTAAGGATATCTCCTTTTGATAGCAATGCAAAAAGGCACACTTCTTTTGCTTCTGTTTATGTATATCCTGTTGCTGATGATTCTATTGAGATAGAAATCAATCCTGCAGATATAGAAATTACAACAGCAAGATCTAGCGGAGCTGGCGGACAAAATGTAAACAAAGTAGAAACTAAGGTACAGCTAACCCACAAACCAACAGGCATACAAATTCAATGTTCTAATTCGCGCTCACAACACGATAATAGAGCAACTGCACTACAAATGTTAAAGTCACAATTGTACGAAATTGAACTACAAAAAAGACAAGCCGCAAGAGCAGATATTGAAGCTGGAAAAATGAAAAACGAATGGGGAAGTCAAATTAGAAACTATGTAATGCACCCATACAAATTAGTAAAAGATGTTAGAACGACTCACGAAACCGGTAATGTAGATGCTGTAATGAATGGCAATATTGACGAGTTCTTAAAGGCTTTCTTAATGGTAAACGGACAAAAGGAATCAGAATCAACTTTATAAAACTATGATAAAAATATACCATAATCCACGCTGTAGTAAATCTAGACAAGGATTAGAATTACTAGAGAACTCCGGTAAAGAATTTGAGATTATCAAATATTTAGAAAATATTTTAACCAAAGAAGAGCTAACTTCAATACTTAAAAAGCTACAAATAAATCCAATCGAATTAATTAGAAAAAACGAAGCTATTTGGAAAGAAAATTACAAGGGAAAAGAATTATCAGATTCAGAAATTATAGCTGCCATGATACAAAATCCAAAACTAATTGAAAGACCAATTGTTATCAACAAAAATAAGGCTGTAATTGGCAGGCCATTAGAAAATATTTCTACAATTATTTAACAAAAAAAACTTTTTTTTATAAGTACTCTTTCTTTAACAGAAGTTTAACAAGTCTAGTTTTAAACCAAATTCTTGATATAGAGTCTTACTTATTTAAATCACGAATCAATCGAATGAAAAAATCAATTTTAATTTTATGCTGCTTTTTTAGCATATCAATAATCACTGCACAAAGACCAGGAACAATCAAAACATTTTCTGTTTCCGGAAAGGTAATCGACAAAGAAACCAAACAACCTTTAGAATATGCAACTGTTGTTTTAAAGAACATACAAAACAATAAATTAAGTGGAGGTATTACAGATAATGAAGGTGCCTTTTATATCAAAATAGCAGGCGGAACATATGATATTAGTATTGAATTTATTTCCTTTAAAACAATTAGCTTTAAAAATACAGTAATTGATAAAGACATAAAACTAGGCACCATTATCTTATCTGAAGATGGCGAGATATTGGAAGAAGTAAATATTATTCCAGAAAAATCTACAGTAGATATTCGTTTAGATAAGAAAATTTACAATGTTGGTAAAGACATGACTGTTAAAGGCGGAAGCGTTTCTGATGTTCTAGATAACGTACCATCTGTTACTGTTGATGTTGAAGGTGCTGTTAGTTTAAGAGGTAATGAAAATGTAAGAATCTTAATTGACGGAAAACCTTCTTCTTTAGTTGGTTTAGATGGCGCAAGCGCGCTACGTCAACTTCCGGCAGATGCAATTGAAAGAGTTGAAGTAATTACCTCTCCCTCTGCAAGATATGATGCTGAAGGAACAGCAGGAATTATAAATATTATTCTAAGAAAAGGAAAGGTTACAGGGTTTAATGGCTCAATCAATCCTACATTTGGAGACCCAACTCAATACGGTATTTCTGCAAACTTAAATTACAGAACAAAAAAATACAATGTCTTTACAAATTCTGGATACAGCTATAGAGATGGCCCAGGAAACAGTAAAAATAATTCTACCTATTTTGATAATTCTGGAAATATTACAGGTTACTTAAATGAATTAAGAAATAGCAATCGATTGCAAAAAGGTTTTAATTCTAGCATAGGGCTAGAATACTACCTAAATGACAATAGCTCTATATTGGGAAACATTGTTATGAGAAAATCTGACGGAGATAATACAACAGCTAATAATGTTGACTTTTTTGATGCTAATAACACACTCACAGATACTAGAACACGTAATGAGAATGAATTGTCTGATTCTAAATCGTTTCAATATGCACTTAATTATACAAATAGATTAAATCAAACAGGAAAAAAACTTACAATAGATTTACAATATAGCACAAGTGACCAGGATGAAACTGGTACAATTTACCAAAACAATGCGTTTGTAGAAGATAATAATACACTGCAGAATTCTGAAAGAAAACTTTTTCAAATTGATTATGTATATCCAAAAGAAGATGGTTCTCAAATTGAGTTAGGATACAGAGCAAATTTAGAAAAGTCTAACACAGATTATAAAAACACACCTGTAACACCATACACAAACCCATTACTAGACCCTTCTAACAATTTAGAATTTACACAAAATGTTTATGCATTATATGGTCAATACGGTAAAAAACATCAAAAATTTTCTTATTTACTAGGATTAAGAGGAGAAATTACAGACCAGCAAATAAACCTATTAACCACAAATGAAGATTATTCAAAATCTTATGTTGGTGTTTTTCCAACGGTAAACCTAGGATATGAAATAAATGATACAGAAAGTATTACAGTTGGATACAGCAAAAGATTAAGAAGACCAAGATCTTGGTTTTTAAATCCGTTTGAATCAAGAAGCTCTGAAACAAATATATTTAAAGGAAATGTAAATTTAGACCCCACATATACAAATTCATTTGATGTTGGATATCTTAAAAGATTTAATAAAGTAACTGTAAACTCGTCTGTATACTATCGTCATTCTACTGGTATTTATCAATTTATTAGTCAAGAAAGAGGAGATTTTGTCAATGGAGTTCCAGTAATTGTTCGTTCGCCAATTAATTTATCATCTGAAGATAGATATGGATTTGAATTTAATACAAATTACAATGTTTCTAAAAAAATGAGTTTCTCTGGAAGCTTTAATTTTTACGGGTTTGAAACTGAAGGTAAATTAAATGACATTGATTTTGGCAATAAAGACTCAAATTGGGATGCAAGATTAAATTCTAGAATTACATTGCCTGGAGAAATTCAATGGCAAACAAGAATGTCTTATAGAGGTGGGCAAAATAATGCACAAAGTACTCAAGATGGTATTTTTAGTGCCAATCTAGCTTTTAGCAAAGATCTATTTAAAGACAACGGAACTATGGTTTTAAACATCAGTGATGTTCTAAATTCAAGAAAACGTAAAGGATATTCTTACACACCAAACTCAACTACATACGGAGAAAATCAATGGAGACAAAGACAAGTATCTTTGAGCTTTGTATACAGATTTAACCAAAAGAAAAACCAAACACAACCTAAAGCTCCTCAAAATAATGATTTTGAACAAGGAGGAGAAGGTTTTGGCGATTAAACATCAACTAAATTTTAAAACAAAAAAGGTTTGCAAATTTTGCAAACCTTTTTTATATTTTTAAAAACTACTTAATTATTATTTATTAGCAGCTTTCTTAGCTTCCCTCTTTAATTTCATGTTTTCCCAAATAGTACCACCTATCCAGTAAGGAACAACAAATGTTAACAAGAAAATTAACAACCAAAAACCAGCTGTAAAAATAAACATGAATAATAAAAATCCTGAAAATTCTGAAAAATCTAACATTTGTGTTTCTTTAAAATAATTAATACCACAAAAATAATACATATTTTCAATTTAGACTAATAATTAAAAATAATTTTAAACAAGTATTTTCTGTTTTTGTTGATAACTGATTGTGATACTTTTAGTAATTTTGTACTGGTAAAAAAACAACACAAATAATGAAATACAGAATAGAAAAAGACACAATGGGGCAAGTAAATGTTCCTGCTGATAAATATTGGGGTGCTCAAACAGAGAGATCTAGAAATAATTTTAAAATCGGTCCTTCTGCATCAATGCCTTTAGAAATTGTTTATGGATTTGCTTACTTAAAAAAAGCCGCTGCATATACAAATTGTGATTTAGGTGTTTTAACTTCAAACAAAAGAGATTTAATTGCTCAGGTTTGTGATGAAATTTTAGCGGGAAAACACGATGATCAATTTCCTTTAGTAATTTGGCAAACAGGTTCTGGTACACAATCTAACATGAATTGTAATGAGGTAATTGCAAATCGTGCTCATGAAATTGCTGGAAACGTAATTGGTGAAGGAGAAAAAACAATTCAACCAAATGATGATGTAAATAAATCACAATCATCTAACGATACATTTCCTACTGGAATGCACATTGCTGCATACCAAAAAATCGTAAAAGTTACCATTCCTGGTATTGAGAAATTACGTGATACTTTACAAAAAAAATCAGAAGCATTTAAAGATGTTGTAAAAATTGGTAGAACACATTTAATGGATGCTACTCCACTTACACTTGGACAAGAGTTTTCTGGTTATGTTGCACAATTAAACTTCGGATTAAAAGCATTAAATAACTCTCTAGAACATTTATCTCAATTAGCATTAGGAGGAACTGCAGTTGGAACAGGTTTAAATACACCAGCCGGCTATGATGTTTTAGTTGCAAAATATATTGCAGAATTTACTGGTTTACCTTTTGTTACAGCAGAAAATAAATTTGAAGCTTTAGCAGCACATGATGCTCTAGTAGAAACACATGGCGCTTTAAAACAAATAGCTGTTTCTATTAATAAAATTGCAAACGACATTAGAATGATGGCTTCTGGTCCTCGTTCTGGAATTGGTGAAATAATCATTCCAGCAAATGAACCTGGAAGTTCTATTATGCCAGGAAAAGTAAATCCAACTCAAGCAGAAGCTATTACAATGGTTTGTGCACAAGTTATGGGTAATGATGTTGCAGTAACGGTTGGTGGTACACAAGGACATTACGAATTAAATGTCTTTAAACCAATGATGGCTGCAAACGTTTTACAATCTGCTCAATTAATTGGAGATGCGTGTGTTTCTTTTGACGAAAATTGTGCTGTCGGAATAGAACCAAATCATACAAGAATTACAGAACTAGTAAACAATTCTCTAATGTTAGTTACAGCGTTAAACACTAAAATTGGATATTACAAAGCAGCAGAAATTGCAAACACGGCTCATGAAAATGGCACAACCCTAAAAGAAGAAGCCGTTCGTTTAGGATATGTTACTTCAGAACAATATGATGCCTGGGTAAAACCAGAAGAAATGATTGGAAACTTAAATTAATATTTTTAAAATTACAGAAAAAAAGACCTTTAAATAAAGGTCTTTTTTTGTGATTAAGATTAAAAATAGATGGACTACATACATAAAATATTTCAGCAAAATGAAATCATTCTTTCAACGATTCATGATAGCCATTAGTAAATTATTAACTCTATAGCCCATACCAGACAGGTAAAGCTATCTAAAAATGCATATAATAGTTGGTCATAACCGTAAAATGTAGATCATTAAGCATAAGTCAAACCTAATAAAGCTAGGCAAATATCTTTTTTATGACGCGAATCTTATAATTTTCTTTTAATTTTGTTTTTTGCACTTATGAAGAACCTAAAATCTTATATAAAATTTCTATTAAAATCCACTAATCAACATGGAGTGCATTCTCCTTTTGTTTATAAATTAACAACGAAATGTTTTTATAAAAAAAAGAGAACAAAAGGAAAAGAAGTACTAAAAAAGTACAGAAAAAAACTTTTAAACAATACAGAAAGCATTAAAATCACCGATTTTGGTGCTGGCTCTAGGGTTTTTAAAAGCGATAAAAGAGCGATTAAAAAAATTGTAAAATACGCCGCAATTAGCTCTAAAAGAGCCAATTTACTGAGTGAGATTACACATTATTTTGCGCCAGTAAACATACTAGAAATAGGAACTTCTCTAGGAATTGCAACAGCTGCTTTACATGCTGGAAATCCAAAGGCAAAAATCACAACGCTAGAAGGTAGTAAAATAACTGCTGACATCGCAAGAAAGCAATTTGACCATTTTTCTTTTCAAAATATTGATGTAATTATTGGCGAATTTTCAAAAAATTTAACAGCTTTAAAAATCGAGAATTCTTTAGACTTGGTTTATTTTAATGCTAAAGGTCAAAAAAAAGCTACTTTAGAATACTTTGAATACTGTTTAAACTTCATCAATAACGATTCTTTTTTTATTTTTAACGACATTCATCGGGATAAAGAAATGGAAGCTGCCTGGAAGGATATTCAAAATCATCCATCTGTAAAAGTTACTATTGATACATTTCAATGGGGATTCGTTTTCTTCAGAAGAGAACAAGAAAAAGAACATTTTATAATTAGAGTTTAAACCGCTATAACTTTGTAACTTTGTAACTATATCACTTTGTAACTTTGAAAAAAATATCATGAAAATTTACACAAAAACCGGAGACAAAGGCACCACTGCTTTGTTTGGCGGAACAAGAGTTCCAAAGCACCACTTAAGAATAGAATCATACGGAACAGTGGATGAATTGAATTCGCACCTTGGTTTGATTAGAGATCAAAACATCGATGTAAAAGCTGTAGAATCGTTGATTAGAATTCAAAATGAATTATTTACTTTAGGCGCTATGTTGGCTACACCACCAGAAAAAGAAGTATTAAAGAATGGTAAAGAACGCTTAAACATACCAAAAATATCATCAAAAAACATTGAAGTATTAGAGCAAGAAATTGATGACATGAATTTAGAGTTGCCCCCAATGACTCATTTTATTCTTCCAGGAGGAAATCAAACCGTGTCATTCTGTCACATTGCACGTTGTGTATGTAGACGCTCAGAAAGAATTGCCACTGCTTTAAATGAGTATGAAACGATAAATCCTGCAATATTAGAGTACCTAAACCGACTTTCTGACTACCTATTTGTCTTGGCACGAAAATTGTCTAAAGACCTAACAGTTAAGGAAACACCATGGATTCCAGAAAAAGAAAATTAAGTTCTTTTACTTTATTGACAGATTTATCAAAAAAAACTTGCTTTTCTGAATAAAAAAATTATTTTTGCAGAAAATTAAACGTTAAAAAATGTATTGGACACTAGAATTAGCATCTTACTTAGCAGACGCACCTTGGCCAGCAACTAAGGATGAATTGATAGATTACGCTATTAGAACAGGAGCACCATTAGAGGTAGCAGAAAATCTGCAAGAAATTGAAGATGAAGGCGATGCTTATGATTCTATTATAGAAATATGGCCAGACTACCCGACCGAAGAAGATTATCTTTGGAACGAAGATGAATATTAACAAAAAATTACATCAAAAAAGTCTCAATCGAGGCTTTTTTTTTGTTTACATTTATAACTAGATTGTAATTGCTGTCAATAAATAATAACTTATTTATTATCAATAAATTACAAATCAATATTCAGTTACTATAAACTGAATTTTAAATAGAAAATATACAATGAGCTTATTAAATTCGGTCTTAAAAATATTTGTTGGAGACAAACAACAAAAAGATTTAAAAATACTACAACCAATTGTTGAAAAAACAAACGCTTTTGCAAGTGCTATTAATGCTTTATCTAACGATGAACTAAGAGCCAAATCAGAAGAATTTAAATCAAAAATCAAAGAAGCAACTGATTCTTTTGAAACAAAGATTAATGAATTAGAAGAAGAAGCTTTATCTGCAGATATTGATAGACAAGAAGTAATCTACACAGAAATTGACACTTTAAAAAACGAAGCTTATCAAGCTTCTGAAGCTATTTTATTAGACATTATGCCAGAAGCTTTTGCTGTGATAAAAGAAACTGCAAAACGTTTTACTAACAATACTGTTATTGAAGTTACCGCAACTCCATTTGACAGAGAAATATCAGCAATTAGAGAACATATAACTCTAAATGGTGATAAATCTCTTTGGGCAAATTCTTGGGATGCATCTGGGCAAAAGGTTACTTGGGATATGATTCATTATGACGTGCAATTAATTGGTGGTTCTGTTTTACATCAAGGAAAGATTGCAGAAATGATGACTGGAGAAGGAAAAACTCTAGTTTCTACTTTACCAGTGTATTTAAATGCACTTACTGGAAAAGGCGTTCATGTTGTTACCGTAAATGATTATTTAGCAAAACGTGATGCCGCTTGGATGGGACCAATTTTAGAATTTCATGGTTTAAGTATTGATTGTATTGATATACATCAACCAAATTCTGATGCGCGTAGAAAAGCATATAATGCAGATATTACTTACGGAACAAATAACGAATTCGGATTTGATTACTTGCGTGATAATATGGCGCATACCAAAGAAGAATTAGTACAAAGAGCACCAAACTACGCCATTATTGATGAAGTAGATTCAGTATTAATTGACGATGCAAGAACACCTTTAATTATTTCTGGAGCTGTACCACAAGGAGACAGACACGAGTTTAACGAATTAAAACCTTTAGTTTCTGATATTGTTACTTTACAAAAACAATATTTAATTGGCGTATTGGCAGAAGCAAAAAAACTAATTGCTGCTGGTGATACTAAAGAAGGAGGGTTTTTATTATTAAGAGTTTTTAGAGGTATTCCTAAAAACAAAGCGGTAATTAAGTTTTTATCGCAAGAAGGAATTAGACAAATACTTCAAAAAACAGAAAACATATACATGGCAGACAATAATAAATTGATGCCAGAAGTAGATGCAGAATTGTATTATGTAATTGAAGAAAAAAACAATTCTATTGATTTATCTGATAAAGGAATTGTACACTTATCAGGGAAAACAAGCGATGAAAATTTCTTTGTTTTACCAGATATTGGAGTAAAAATTGGCCAAATTGATGATAGCGAAGATACTGCCGAAGAAAAAGCAAAAATCAAAGAAGAATTATACAAGGATTTCAGTATCAAGAGCGAACGTATACATACAATGAATCAATTATTAAAAGCGTATTCTTTATTCGAAAAAGACACAGAGTATGTTGTAATTGATAATAAGGTAATGATTGTTGATGAGCAAACGGGCCGTATTATGGACGGTCGTCGTTATTCTGACGGATTACATCAAGCCATTGAAGCGAAAGAAAATGTAAAAATTGAAGACGCCACACAAACCTTTGCAACTGTAACTTTACAAAATTACTTTAGAATGTACCGTAAGCTTTCTGGAATGACAGGAACTGCGATTACAGAAGCTGGAGAACTATGGGAAATATACAAATTAGATGTTGTAGAAATCCCTACTAACAAACCAATTCAAAGAGACGATAAGGAAGATTTAGTTTATAAAACTACTAGAGAAAAATACAATGCCGTAATTGAAGATGTTGTGAAATTAGTAGATTTAGGAAGACCAGTTTTAGTTGGAACAACTTCGGTAGAAATCTCTGAACTACTAGGTAGAATGTTAAAAATGCGTGGAATTAACCATAATATTTTAAATGCAAAACTACACAAGAAAGAAGCAGATATTGTTGCTGAAGCTGGGAAACCTGGTGTTGTAACAATTGCAACAAATATGGCTGGTCGTGGAACCGATATTAAACTTTCTGATGAAGTTAAAAAAGCTGGAGGTCTAGCAATAGTTGGTACAGAAAGACACGATTCTCGTAGAGTAGATAGACAATTACGAGGTAGAGCTGGTCGTCAAGGAGATGTTGGTTCATCACAGTTTTATGTGGCTTTAGATGATAACTTGATGCGTATTTTTGGTTCTGATAGAATTGCAAAAATGATGGATAGAATGGGATTAAAAGAAGGCGAAGTAATTCAGCATTCTATGATTACCAAATCTATTGAAAGAGCACAAAAGAAAGTAGAAGAAAACAATTTTGGTATTCGTAAAAGATTGTTAGAATATGACGACATTATGAACTCTCAACGTGAGTTTGTTTACAAAAGAAGAAGACATGCTTTAGACGGAGATCGTTTAAAAATTGATATCGTAAACATGATTTATGATACCTGTCAAGCAATTGTAAATGCAAACAAACCTACAAAAGATTTCCAAAATTTCGAATTTGAATTGATTCGTTTTTCATCAATAACTTCTCCCTTCTCTAAAGAAGAGTTTGAAGCAATGAGCGAGCAAGAATTAATTGATAGATTATACGAAACTATCTACGCACATTATCAAGATAAAATTGCTGCCAATGCAGTTGCAGCCTTCCCTGTTATTAAAGATGTTTATGAAAATGAAGGAGATCGTTATGAAAGAATTGTGGTTCCTTTTACAGACGGAATTAAAAGTTTACAAGTTGTAACCAACTTGCAAAAAGCGTACGAATCTGAAGGGAAAGAATTAGTAAAAGATTTTGAAAAAAACATTACACTTGCTATTATTGACGAAAACTGGAAAACGCATTTACGTAAAATGGATGAGTTGAAAA
Organism: Polaribacter sp.; assembly: GCA_029238315.1. Lineage (GTDB taxonomy): Bacteria > Bacteroidota > Bacteroidia > Flavobacteriales > Flavobacteriaceae > Polaribacter. The sequence goes on from JAQWGI010000006.1 coordinate 31,006, forward strand.
GTTCAGTTCAAAATGCATCTTACGAGCAAAAAGATCCTTTATTGGTTTATAAGTTTGAAGCTTTTGAAATGTTTAAAGTGATGATTGATGATGTAAATAAAGAAGTTTTATCCTTCTTATTTAAAGGGGAAATTCCAAATCAAGGAAATATTTCTGAAGCACGTCAACAAAAAAGAGAAGCGTTAAACACCAGTAAAGCAGATGTTCAAAACAGCTCAGAACAAGCAATCAGCAATGCTAGGCAACAACAACATGAACCTATTGAAACTGTGGTAAGAGAGCAACCAAAAATTGGTAGAAACGAACGTGTTACCATTAAAAACATCATGAATGGTCAAGAAAAAGAAGTGAAATTTAAACAAGCGATTCCTTTGATTGAAAAAGGAGAATGGGTTTTAACTAAATAGTTTTTATCATGAAAAAAGCAATTCCGATTATATATTTAATTGTTGGTATTAGTTTTGTCTTAAAAGGCCTATATGCCATTTTTAAAGATCTTGAAATGTATTATTTGATATTTTCTTTAGAAACAGAAAGTAAAGCAATTTACATCTTATTTAATTTATTCTTTGGCGGCTTAATTATATTTACTGGCCTCAAGCGGTTTCAAGGATTAAAAAAACAGTAACTATTACAAATAAAAAGCCGTTTAGAAATTCTAAACGGCTTTTTTACGCTTTTAAATCAATTCTTAAACATTCTTAAAATCAGTATTCATTTGAAGATACTGTAAAAACTCTTCTTTCGTTTCTTTGTTCTTAAATTTACCACCAAATTCTGCAGTAATAGTACTACTTTCAATGTCTTTAATTCCGCGAGAATTTACACATAAATGTTTGGCATCAATCACACAAGCAACATCATCAGTACCTAATGCTTCTTGCATTGCTTGCACAACTTGCATGGTTAAACGCTCTTGAACTTGCGGTCTTTTTGCAAAATATTCTACAATTCTGTTCATTTTAGAAAGTCCTATTACTTTTCCATCAGAAATATAAGCAACATGTGCTCTACCAATAATTGGCAACAAATGATGCTCACAAGTAGAATACACAACGATATTCTTCTCTACCAACATTTCTCCATAATTGTAATTGTTTTCAAAAGTAGATGCTTTCGGTTTGTTTTTTGGGTCTAGCCCCATAAACAATTCGTTTACAAACGCTTTTGCAACTCTCTTTGGAGTACCTTGTATACTATCATCAGTTAAATCCATTCCCAACGTTTGTAAAATATCTTTTACACTTTCCTGGATTCTTTCAATTTTTTCTTCGCTAGAAATAGCAAATGCATCTTCTCTCAAAGGTGTTTTTGCCGATGTACCAACGTGGTTCTCTCCTATTTCTTCTACTCTATCGTCATTCATTTTGCGATTCACTTCAAACATTTCTTTCTATATTATTTTTGCAAATTTACATGTTTGCAACGTATTTTTTAAGTTTCTTTATAAATTAAAACTATGATTCTATAATTATTTTTTTAGTTCTCATTCGTCTTTTAATTTTGGGCGTTCGAGCGGGCTTTTCGTTGTATCTTATTACACTGAACTTGTTTCAGCGTCTTTTCATATTAATTTAGATACTAAAACAAGTTCAGCATAAAAAGGATGTCACTGCGATCCCTAACGCAAGCGTATGTATTAACTTTTTATCATTCCTGCGAAGGCAGGAATCCAAACTAACTTATTCTTAGATTCCTGCCTTCGCATGAATGACCACCGTTTATTCTTTTAATTTTTGAATCAATTCTGATAAAGAATAATCTATTTGCTCTCCAGAATTCATGTTTTTCAACGTAAAAACATCATTTACAACCTTAGAAACTACAAATTCAATTGCTCTATTAGAAACATATTTCCATTGTCGTTTTTGTGCCTTATTACTTTCACCTAAATCAGGATAAAATTCTGACTTGATATTTTCTTCTCGTAAATTCTTTATCGCTTTCATTTTCAAAACGTCTGTTGTTGCATCAAAATTTAAGAAAATAACTTTCGGTTTTGGTAAATCTACCGTTTTAAACAAACCTAGTTCTTCTAAAACTAAATATATTCTGTCCAATCCAAATGAAATTCCAACTCCAGAAACATCTTTTAAACCAAAAATTCCTGTTAAATCGTCATAACGCCCTCCGCCGCCAATCGAACCCATTTTTACACCTTCTGGCGCCCCAACTTCAAAAATAGCTCCGGTGTAATAATTCAATCCTCTTGCCAAGGTTACATCAACTTCTAAATTGGCCGATTCCAAGCCTAATTCAGTAATAGCATCACAAACAAAACGCAGTTCTTCTACACCTCTTGTTCCTTCTTCGGATGTTTGTAACATCGTTTCTAAAGAACTTAATTTATTAGCATTTGAACCTGAAAAATCAAATAACGGACTCACTTTTTCAATGGCTTCTTCGGTAATTCCTTTTGACAACATTTCTTTTACAACGCCGTCTTTACCAATTTTGTCTAACTTATCTAATGCAACTGTAAAGTCGATTAATTTATCTTTTGCACCAATCACTTCTGCAATTCCTGATAATATTTTTCTGTTATTAATTTTAATTGTCGTTCCTGCTAAACCTAATTTGCTAAAAACCGAGTCGTACAATTGCACAAATTCTACCTCTTGCCAAAGCGATTTAGACCCTACAACATCAGCATCACACTGAAAAAACTCTCTAAATCTTCCTTTTTGCGGACGATCTGCTCTCCAAACTGGCTGAATTTGATAACGTTTAAACGGAAATGTAATTTCGTTTTGATGTTGTACAACGTAACGCGCAAAAGGCACTGTTAAATCATAACGCAATGCTTTTTCAGAAATTTGACTTGTTAATTTTGTGCTATCTTTTTCTGATAATAGTTTCTCTTCAGCTTTTTTTAAATAATCTCCAGAATTTAAAATCTTAAAAATCAAACGATCACCTTCTTCACCGTATTTCCCCATCAACGTAGAAAAATTTTCAAAACTCGGCGTTTCAATGGGTTGAAATCCGTAGGTTTCAAAAGCAGCTTTAATCGTATTAAAAATATAATTACGATTTGCTATTTCTGTTGGCGAAAAATCTCTTGTTCCTTTTGGGATGCTTGGTTTCATATAATTCAGTGTTCTGTTATCAGTGAACAGTTATCAGTAAGTAGAAAATACTTAAAATCCGCTGCGAGCGCAAATATCGTGAAAAAGTTATAACTTTTTAGGAGTTGCAAAGGTTTTATTTCGTCTTCTTAAACTGTAAATACTTGCGTTTAATTCGAAACCTAATAACAGAATAATGGCGTTTAGCCACACAAATAACATCAAAATTAAGAGCGTTCCTATTGAGCCATATAATTCGTTGTATTTAGAAAATTCAGTTACATAAATACTAAATAAGTAAAACGTAAAAATGGATAAAATGGTTGTAAAAATCGCGCCTGGCGAAAAGAATTTAGAATGTTTTCCAGATTTTGTTCCATAGTGATATAACATAGAAACAATCGTAAAAACCATAGAAACAAATATAAATCCTTTACCAATTTGTAGCCAAAAAATATCATCTTCTAACCAACCTCGTTCTATTAATTTGTCTAATCCAATTTGGTAAAAAATGATCAAAGCAACAGTTACCACTAAGAAAAATGCCATTACTAAAGAAACACCCAATGAAATAATATAGGCTCTTACTACATTTCTCATTTCTTTAACGTGATACGAATATTCGAATCCGCCAAAAATAGCATTTACACCGTTTGTCATTAAAAAAATGGAAACTAAAAATCCAAAAGATAATAACCCAGCCTGCTGATTTACTAAAATATCTTGAATAACTAATTGACTTGCTTCAAATGTTTTTGGTGGTAATACTTCTGCAATTAAAGACATTAGTCCTTCTTGAAAACCATCAATAGAAATGTACGGGATTAACGTTAATACAAATAACAAAAACGGGAAAATTGCCATAAAAAAACTGTACGCAATTCCACCAGCTCTTGTAGTTAAAGCGCCTTCAACAATACCAATAATATACATTTCTAGCACATCGTACAAAGACATTCCTTCTAAACCAGGAATTTTTATCTTTTTACCAAAGCGCACCAAAATATTGATAATGGGAATTTTCTCAAGCTTATCTTCTATTTCTTTTGTCATTGTTTAAAGTTGCAAAGTTTCAAAGTTGAAAATAGTTGCAAAGTTTTTAATTTTGTTTTGATTTTATACTTCTAATAAAACTTGATAACATTCGTTCTATTTCTCTTGACGACCCATACAGATCATCAAATTTTTCTTTCTTGATATATTCTAAATTATAGGCAATTTCTAATTGTGTTTGTAATTCAAAAAGTGATGCAATTGCAATATTTAAAAAACCGAAGATAATCTTTCACTCCTTCTCTACCAAAACCTTCATAAATATTGCTCGGAACTGAAACGGAACATCTTCTTATTTGTGATGTTAAACCAAAAACTTCTTCTTTTGGAAACTTATTAGAAACTTTATAGATTTCAGTCACAAAACGCATCGATTTTTGCCAGACCAATAAATCTCTGAACGTTTTCATTTCTTTTTCTTTCTTTTTTAGCTACAAAGTTAAAAGTAGTTGCAAAGTTTACTCTTAAAATTAACTTTGCCACTTTGTTACTTTTGCCGCTTTGTTACTTTCTTACTCAACCAAAATTCCATATTTCTGCAACAAGCCCATAACATTTTCTTTAGAGAATTTCGCACCTTTTAATCGGTTGATTTCTGGATTTATAGAAAAATTCATGGATGTGATAAAATTCCCTTTTTCTAAATTTACGTTCTCAAAAATAGTGTTTTTTAAGTCGCAATAATCAAAAAAACAATTTGATAAATTGGTTTCTGTAAAATCTACTTCTTGTAAATTACAGTGTATGAATGTTGTTTTAGGTATTTTTAATTGATAAAAGGAAGAGAAATTTAACTGACATTCTTTAAAAGTCATTTGTAATAAAAACGGATCACATTCATTAAATTTTACGCCAATCATTTTGCAATTGTAAAACTGAACATCTTTAAATGCAGTGTCTTTTAAAATTGTATTGCTAAAATTACAATCGATAAACTCACACGCTAAAAACTGAATGTTTGATGCGTGTACATTTTCGAAATTGCAATTTGTAAATGTACAATTGTCATATTCTCCTTTTTTGATTTTCGTTTTGGTAAAATCAATTTTAGAATACGTTTCGCTATCGAAGTAATTGTTTATCATAGTTTTCTTTTGAAGAATCAAAGTTAAAATTAGTTGCAAAGTGACAAAGTTAAACTTTGCAACTTTGTTACTTTGACTCTCTATTCAACTGCCTTAAGACTCAAATCCATATTGTACACCGAATGTGTTAATGCACCAGAAGAAATAAAATCTACGCCACAATCTGCATACTTTCTAATAGTTTCTTCGTTAATTCCGCCAGAAGATTCAGTCAAACATTTGTCGCCAATTAAAGCAACAGCTTTGCGTGTATCTTGGTAATTAAAATTATCGATTAAGATTCTGTAAACGCCGCCACAATCTAAAATTTCTTGAATTTCCTCTAAGTTTCTAGCTTCTACAATAATTTTTATATCAATTTTATTCTCAGCTAAATAGGTTTTTGTTTTGTTGATTGCAGCAGTAATTCCGCCAGCAAAATCTATATGATTATCTTTAATCATTACCATATCGTACAAAGCAAATCGGTGATTTTCTCCACCACCAATTTTAACCGCCCATTTTTCGATAGCTCTAATTCCTGGTGTCGTTTTTCTAGTATCTAAAACTTTGGTTTTAGTGCCTTCTAATAAATCAGTAAAAAAACGTGTTTTAGTTGCTATTGCGCTCATTCTTTGCATGGAGTTTAACACAAAACGCTCAGCTTGTAAAATGGATTGAGAGCTACCAGAAACGTAAAAAACAACATCGCCAAACTGTACTTTTTCACCATCATTAATCAAAGTTTCAACTTGTAAGTTTTTATCTACTGCTTTAAAAATCATTTTGGCAAATTCAACTCCGGCTATAATCCCGTTGTCTTTTACCAATAATTTTGCTTTTCCTTTTGCATCCGCAGGAATACAAGAAAGCGAAGTGTGATCTCCTTCTCCAATATCTTCTCTAATTGCATTGGTAATGATTATTTTTAATTCTGCATCAAATTGTTCTTCAGATATCATAAGATTATATTGAGATGTAAAAATAGGAATGATTTTCAACTTTTTGTCAGTTCAAGTGAATTTATGAGTAAAAAACGAATAAATTTGTATTGAGAACTTATTAAAGTAAAACTTCTCGTTACAATTTTTCTTTTATCTCGACTCCGCTCGATATGACAGAAATTTTCTCGAAGCGACAAATTCAAAAAAAAACTATGAAAATTAAACTTTTGGCCATCGGTAAAACAGACGACAAAAACTTGCTTCAATTAATTGATGTGTATCAAAAGCGCTTAAAACATTACATAAAATTTGAGCTAGAAATAATTCAGGATATTAAAAACGTAAAGAATTTAAGTGAAGATCAGCAGAAAGAAAAAGAAGGTGAATTGATTCTTAGCAAATTGCAAAACACAGATCAATTGGTTTTATTAGACGACAAAGGGAAAGATTTTACTTCCATAGAGTTTTCGAAATATCTACAAAAGAAAATGAATTCGGGAATCAAACAATTGGTTTTGGTTATTGGCGGACCTTACGGGTTTTCTGAATCTGTTTATAAAAAATCAAATGGAAAAATATCATTATCTAAAATGACATTCTCTCATCAAATGATTCGATTATTTGTTGTTGAGCAATTGTATCGTGGATTTACGATTCTTAAGAATGAACCCTATCATCATGAGTAGATTTAAAAATCAATAATCGTATTTATAATTCCCCATCTTAAATTAAGTATTTTCGCACTATGAAACTAGTTTTTGCTACAAATAACCTAAATAAACTTGCTGAAGTTCAAAAGATGTTACCAACATCAATTGAATTGCTTTCTTTAAAAGACATCAATTGTTTTGATGAAATTGACGAAACTGAAACAACCCTAGAAGGAAATGCAAAGTTAAAAGCAGATTATATTACACAAAAATTTGGCTATAATTGTTTTGCTGACGACACTGGTTTAGAGGTTGAAAGTTTAGATAATAAGCCTGGAGTATATTCTGCACGCTACGCTGGACTAGAAAATGATTCAGAAAAAAATATGGAAAAACTATTGTCTGAATTAGAAAATAAATCAAACAGAAAAGCACAGTTTAGAACTGCAATTGCATTGAATTTAAACAATAAACAGTTTTTATTTGAAGGTATTTGTAAAGGTAAAATTACCCAAGAAAAACAAGGCGAAAAAGGTTTTGGTTATGATCCAATTTTTAAACCAAACGGATTTAACAACTCTTTTGCAGAAATGACATCCGAAGAAAAAAATAGTATTTCTCATAGAGGAAATGCCATTAATAAATTAGTTACTTTTTTATCAAAATATAAATCTTAAATTTGCCTCCTTGAGTGGAGTCGAGAGGTTTTTATCTTTATTAAGTCTCCACTGTGCTCGACCAGACATTAATATTAAATGAAATACAAAACATACACAAAACAATTTATATTACTACTGATTTTAGTAGTGATTTTGTTTTTCTTAAACATCAGTTTTGGTTCAGTTTCTATTCCGTTTAAAGCTATTTTCGCCATCCTTTTTGGCGATGAATCCATTAAAGAAAGTTGGCAAACTATCATTATAAATTTTAGATTACCTAAAGCCATCACTGCAATATTAGTTGGCTCTGGCTTATCTATAAGTGGTTTATTAATGCAGACACTGTTTAGAAACCCGTTAGCAGGTCCTTTTGTTTTAGGTATTTCTTCTGGAGCAAGTTTAGGGGTTGCGTTATTAATTTTAGGAACGTCTATTTTTGGTGGTTTCTCATACTTAATTAACTCAAATTGGTCTATTGCAATTGCATCAAGTTTGGGTTCTTTTATAGTCTTGTCGGGAGTTATTTTTGCTGCAAATAAAGTTAGAAACACGATGTCTATTCTTATTATTGGATTAATGTTTGGTAGTTTTACTGCTTCAATTATTAGCGTCCTATCGTATTTTAGTGAAGCACAACAAATTCAACAATATGTCTTTTGGAGTTTTGGTAGTTTAGGAAATTTATCCTGGGATGAAATATCTATTTTTATTTTTATTTATTTAATTGGTTTTGCTGGAGTTTTTGCAATTATAAAACCTTTAAATAGTTTTTTATTAGGGGAAAAATATGCAAAAAGCTTAGGGATTAACATTAAAAAAAGTAGAATTATTATTTTAATAATTACCAGTTTGTTGACAGGCGTAATTACTGCATTTTCTGGTCCTATCGCCTTTGTTGGATTGGCTGTTCCGCATATTACTAAATTGATCTTTACCACATCTAATCATAAAACACTTATTCCAGCAACAGCAATTACGGGTGCAATTGTATTGTTAATTTGCGATATAATTGCGCAATTACCAACATCAGAGTTTACGTTACCAATAAATGCAATTACCTCTTTATTTGGGGCTCCAATTGTTATTTGGTTGTTAATTAGAAAGAAAAAACTATACATTTAAATTGAGTAAAACCAGAAAACATATCGTTATAGAAACTAATAATTTAACTATTGGCTATCAACAAAAAAAAGCCAATAAAGTTATTGCTTTTGATGTAAGTTTATTAATCGAAAAAGGAAAACTCGTTGCATTAATTGGTGAAAACGGAATTGGAAAATCAACTTTGATTAGAACAATATCTAAAGTTCAAAATCAGTTGTCAGGTAAAATTTTTTTAAAAGGAAAGGATTTAACTACTTATACAAACAAAGAATTATCTACAAACTTAAGTTTAGTGTTAACCGAAAAATTGCCAGAAAGCCAATTGACCGTTTTTGAATTGATTGCTTTAGGAAGACAACCTTATACAAATTGGGTAGATTCATTATCTGAAACTGATGTACAAAAAATTAACAATGCCATGCAACTTACAGAAGTTTTACATTTGCAATCACATCGTTTTTATGAGTTAAGCGACGGGCAATTACAACGTGTTTTAATTGCAAGAGCCCTAGCACAAGATACAGATGTTGTTATTTTAGATGAACCTACTGCACATTTAGACATGCACCATACTTTTAAGATATTTCAGCTTTTAAAAAAATTAGTAGCCACCACCCAAAAAACAATTATAATTTCTACGCATCAAATTAACTTAGCACTCGAAATTGTTGATGATTTAATTATTATGAAATCTAATGAAGTTATTAGTGGAGATAAAAAGGAGTTGCTTACTCAAAACAAACTCCAAAATCTTTTTCCTGAGGAGATCTTAACATTTAACAAGCAAATACAACAATTTGTAATTAATAGAAATGAATAATTTAGATTTTAAAAATCAAGTGTGCTGATAATAATAGTTTACGAACGAATGTACTAATGTAAAATTTTAAATAAAAGCTCTTTTAAAATATCTGCTTGTGGCATTCCATTTGCGCCAACACCTTTGCTTTTAATATCTGCTTCTCGTAACAAACCAATTATTTGAGAAACCTTACGCATCGGATAATTTTTAGCAGCAGTGGCATAATCACCAACAAAATAGGGGTTTACACCCAAAGATTTGGCAACACTCATTTTATCTTTTGTTTTTAATCCATGATACTGAAGCAACTGTGTAAAAAAACTATTGAGCAATGAAATGGTCATTACTAACGGGTTTTTCTTTGGGTTTTCTGCAAAATAATTGATAATTCTGTTTGCTTTTAAAACCTGCTTCTCGCCTACTGCTTTTCGTAATTCAAAATTATTAAAATCTTTAGAGATTCCAATATTCTCTTCAATATGGCTTGGAGTTATGATAGATTCTTTTGGTAAAATAGTGGTTAATTTATCTAGCTCATTATTAATTTTACTTAAATCCGTTCCTAAGAACTCTACCAGCATTAAAGAAGCTTTGGGTTCAATTTTATAATTCTTACCATTTAAAACTCTACGAATCCAATCAGAAACCTGATTATCATATAACTTTTTACTTTCAAAAATAACTCCAGCTTTGGCAACTGCTTTATATAATTTTTTACGTTTGTCTAACTTTTTATATTTGTAATTGAGAACCAGTACTGTAGTTGGCTGTGGATTTTCTGCATACGAAACCAACTTTTCTATTGTTCTGCTTAAATCTTGAGCTTCTTTTACAATAATCACCTGCCTATCTGCCATCATTGGGTATCGCTTTGCAGAAGAAGCAATCTCTTCAATCGTAACATCTCGTCCGTACATTACAACCTGATTAAAGCCTTTTTCAGCTTCATCCAACACCGTATTCTCAATTAAATCAGAAATTCTATCAATATAATACGCTTCCTCACCCATTAAAAAATAAATAGGTTTTACGTTTCCTGTTTTAATATCGTTAACTATCGAATTTATTTCGTTCATTTTCTTACTTTTGATTGATGCAAAAACTCAACCTGCCTACATACAATTTCAAACTCAAAAGTAACGAAAAACATACGCTTATTTTTGATAATTTGAGAAAAAAATTTTTTGTTTTAACTCCAGAAGAATGGGTTCGTCAACATTTTGTTCAATATTTAATTGATAAAAAAAAATATCCGGTTTCATTAATCGCTTTAGAAAAACAATTGACGATTAATAATCGTAAAAAAAGAACCGATATTTTAATTTTTTCTAGAGATGGAAACCCTGATATTATAGTAGAATGCAAAGCACCACATATACAAATATCTCAAGATACTTTTGATCAAATTGCGCGCTATAATTTAAAATTAAAAGCGAATTATTTAATTGTAACTAACGGAATAGAGCATTTTTACTGTAAAATGGATTTTGAAAATGAAACCTATATTTTCTTAAAAGATATTCCAGATTACAAACAAAGTTGTCACTTCTAGTAATTTTTGAAGCATGAAAAAATTGTATCGAGAAGTCTTCATAATTAGCTCTCGATACAAAATTCTAAAAACGAATTTCACTCGAACAGACATTCAGTTAAATTAACGAATTCTTATATATATAAATAATTTATAAACTGTAAATTCGCACACTTGAAAACAGCAATTGTCATATTAAATTGGAATGGAAAAAAACTACTAGAACAGTTTTTACCATCGGTTGTAAACTTTAGTTCAAATGAAGCTGAAGTATATGTTGCAGACAATGCCTCTAGTGATGATTCAATAAAATTTATAAAAGAATTTTATCCTACTGTAAAAATTGTTAAAAACGCTAAAAATGGTGGCTATGCAAAAGGTTATAACGATGCTTTACAGCATATTGATGCTGATATTTATTGCTTATTAAATTCTGATATTGAAGTAACAGAGAATTGGCTAACTCCAGTTTTAAATGTTTTTAAAAATGAAGAAAATACCGCAATTATTCAACCAAAATTATTAGACTTTAAAAATAAATCGAAGTTTGAATATGCTGGTGCTGCTGGTGGATTTGTAGATTTATACGGATATCCTTATTGTAGAGGACGTGTCTTTAATCATTTAGAAAAAGACAACAATCAGTTTGATGATACTTCTGAAATCTTTTGGGCATCTGGCGCTTGTTTGTTTATTCGGTCTAAGTTATATCATCGATTGGGTGGTTTTGATGAAGATTATTTTGCGCATCAAGAAGAAATCGATTTATGTTGGAGAATACAAAATGAAGGTTTTCAAATAAAATATGTTGGTGTCTCTACTGTTTATCATGTTGGCGGAGCAACATTACAAGAAACAAATCCGCATAAAACATTTTTAAATTTCAGAAATAGCTTATTAAATGTGGTAAAAAATGTGCCAACAAAATGGTTTTTGTTTGTTGTTTTTTCTCGCTTAATTTTAGACGGAATTGCAGGAATTAAATTTATGATCGAATTGAGGCCAATACATACATTGGCGATTGTCAAAGCACATATTAGTTTTTATAAAAACTTTGCTAAATTTATAAGGAAACGCAAAAAATTACAGCAAAAAGAAAACTATAACCTAAACACAAGCATTGTTTGGCAATATTTCTTTTTGCGTAGAAAAAAGTTTCAAGATTTAAAATAAGATTAAATTTTAAATTTCTTCTCGATACAATTTTCTTTATCTTGACTCCGCTCGATATAACAAAAAATCACTCAAACTGACAGACTCATCAACTTAGAAACTCTACAAAATATCTAAACTTCCTTTTCCTTCTCTAACAACTAGGGGTTTTTCAGAGGTTAAATCGATTACTGTAGAAGCTTCATTATCTCCATAGCCTCCATCAATTACAACATCAACTATGTGTTTCCATTTCTCAAAAATTAATTCAGGATCTGTTGTGTACTCAATTACATCATCATCATCTCTAATAGAAGTAGACACAATTGGGTTGCCTAATGAAGTAACTAATAATCTTGCGATTGAGTTGTTAGGTACTCGAATTCCGACTGTTTTTTTCTTTTTGAAAACATTAGGCAAAGATCTGCTTCCTGGTAAAATAAATGTGTATGGTCCTGGCAAAGCTCTTTTTAGTAACTTGTAAGTTGTGGTATCTATTTGCTTCACATAGTCTGACAAGTGACTTAAATCGTTACAAACGAATGAAAAATTAGATTTTTCTAATTTTACGCCTTTAATTTTTGCAATTTTCTCTAGCGCTTTGGTATTTGTGAAATCGCATCCTAAACCGTAAACTGTATCTGTTGGATAAATAATTAAACCTCCGTTTCGTAAAATCTTTACAATTTTTTCTAACTGTTTGGGGTTTGGGTTTTCATCATAAAGTTTTATAAAATCTGCCATTTTTAATTCTAATTATAAGCTACATTTAGTAAAGTTACTAAAAAAGCTCAATTGATAATTCAATTGAGCTTTTTTTATTATGTAAAGTTGATTTTTTAATTATCTACCAATCTAAACCCTTCGCCATGGATGTTTAAGATTTCTACTTTTTCATCTTCTTTTAAATACTTACGTAATTTAGCAATATATACATCCATACTTCTAGATGTAAAATAATTATCGTCTCTCCAAATTTTTGTAAGCGCTAATTCTCTTGGCATTAAATCATTTTTATGAACTGCCAACATTTTCAACAATTTACTCTCTTTAGGCGATAATTTTTGATTTTCTTCTCCATTAAAAGACAAATGTCTTAATTTAGAATTAAAGAAAAACTTACCAATATGAAACTCAAATTCATCAGATTCTTTACTTGTATCTGTTTCTTTTCTTTGTAAAATTGCTTTTATTTTAAACAATAAAACTTCAGAATCAAATGGTTTGTTTAAATAATCGTCTGCTCCTACTTGATATCCTCTTAATACATCTTCTTTCATTGTTTTTGCACTTAAAAAAATAATAGGAATTTCTTTATTCGTAGAACGAATATCAGCTGCTAAAGAAAAACCATCTTTTCTAGGCATCATTACATCTAAAATACACAGATCAAAATCATTGTTTTTAAATTCAATTAAACCTTCAATTCCGTCTTTCGCATGCGTTATATTATAATCGTGTAATGCTAAATAATCTTTTAAAACGGTTCCAAAATTTGGATCATCTTCTACTAATAATATTTTTTTACTTCCCATAATATGAATGTTTATTATTTTAAATTAATGGTAACTTTACAGTAAACGTACTTCCTATACCTTTTTCACTATCAACAAAAACCGTACCTTGATGATTGTTTACAATATCTTTTACATAAGCCAAGCCTAAACCGTGGCCTTTTACATTGTGTACATTTCCTTTATGTTCTCTATAAAACTTATTGAAAATATATTTTTGAGCGCCTTTTCCCATTCCAATTCCATCATCTTTTATTTTGATAATAAAAAACTTAGGAGTGCTCTCTGTAAAAACCTCAATGTTTGGCTTATCAATAGAATACTTTAATGCATTTTCTAACATGTTTACCAATACATTTGTTAAATGTAAATGATTCCCTAAAACTTCAGATTGCAATGCGTGTAAATGGGTAGTAATAATTCCTTTTTTATCACTAACTAATAAACTGACATGCGAAATTGCTTCTTCTACTATTTCGTGCATGTCAATAGCAGTTTTACTAATGTCAATTTGATTTTTTTCTAATTTAGAAATACGCAAAACATTTTCTACTTGCCCATGCATTCTTTTATTTTCTTCACGAATCATTTTTACATAACGATTTACTTTTTCGTTATCGTTGATAATCTTCGGGTTCTTAATGGCATCCAACGCTAAATTGATTGTTGCAATTGGCGTTTTAAACTCGTGGGTCATATTATTGATAAAATCTGATTTTATTTCCGAGATTTTCTTCTGCTTAATAATCTGATACAAAGAACTAGAAAAAGCAATAATAATGATGAATATAAAAAATATAGACAATAATAAAATATTAGATATGCCCGCTAAAATATGTTCTTTTTGATCTGGAAATGTTACATAAATTTTAAACTCACTATTACCACTATTATCTAAAAAAAGCGGAGAACCAATACTGTTTTGCGTATTGATGGTATAATACCCAGATTTTAAATTTGTTAAATAACCATCTGCACTATACACACCATATTTAAAATCAATGCTAATGCCTCTTTTTAAAAACTCTTGTTTAAGAATTAAGTTTAATTCTCTGTTGTTTATTCTTTTGTGAATAGGGAAAGATAATTTATAAGCACTAAATACATCTTTATAGTAGACGTTCTCTGCTTCTAGATTTCTTTTAATTGTTGTGAAATTTTCAGTATTGCTATTGGTAGAAAAATCACTGTTTGTAGAAAATCGATTAGCATTAAAATAATCTTCTTTGCCAATTATTCGTTTCACAAATAAACTATCATTCTCTAAAAAATCTGCACCTACTTTAATGTTTTGTTCCAAAACAGTTAAACTATAAGCAGTGACTTTTGTACCTGTAGTATCTATTTGCTGAAGAATATAATTACGCAACATACTGCTTGTTGCCCCTGGAGTTGCATCTAAAAATGGCCTTATTTGCCTCTGAAATTCGTCGTATTCTTTCTCTGCAACTTTTTCAGAAACTGCTGTTAAAGAAACTTTTACATCGTTTAAGAATTGTTTTCTTTTTGTTTCAACCGCGTTGTCAATCCAATAAACCTGAACCGTTACAATTCCGATTAAAGAAAAACTCATTAACACTACAATAAGAATAAACATTTTTTTCCCCATAATTCAAAAATATGCGTTTCTTTCTTGCTAATTGTGGTTTTTAACGCATATTAACAAAAACAATAGGTTTTTAAGTGTTTTTTAACAAAAATATTAAATATATTAAAATACAATCAGTTTATTTTGTTAAAATATTATGAATTCTAACAACCTGAATAAGCAGCTCTGATTTTACATTGTTTTTAATGATATAATTAGCCAACATTTCTTTTTTAATATCCGTCCACTGGTTGTTCATGCGGCTTTCTACTTCAGTTTCTGTTGCACCGTCTCTTGCCATCACCCTTTCGATTTTCAACTTTTTATCTGCAGACACGGTTACTATTTTGTCGCATAGTATATCGCTATTGTTTTCAAATAAAATAGCATTTTCATATAAAATATAATCTTTATCAGAATTTTTTTCTACAAATGCCTTAAAGTGTTTGTATACCTCTGGATGTACTATTGCATTTAGCGCGGCTAGTTTTTTAGGGTTTGAAAAAACAATTTTTGCAATGTAGTTTTTATTTAATTGGTTGTTTTCATAAGAATCTTTGCCAAATATGTCAGATATTTTGGCACTAATTAATGTCGAAGTATTCATAATTCTCTTTGCTTCTTTGTCTGCATAATAAATAGCAATATTACCAACACTAGCAAACATTTTTGCGACGGTTGATTTTCCACTTCCGATTCCACCTGTCAATCCAACAATCATTTTATTTCTGAATTAAATATTCTATCATACTAGGATTAATTTTAACAGAAGTTACATATTCTGGCTGAAGAATAACCTTTGGTATTAGATAGTTTAAATTATTGTTTAGAGAGTTTTTATAATCGCAAACAACTTTAAAAGATCCTTCATTTATGTTATTAAAGTTTGACAAACCAACCTGATAGAAGAGTTGTATCTTTTTAGGAAACGTTTTTACAGTCACACTATCAGGTAAATTTATAATTTCAAAAGGCAAGGTTAAATTCCCTTCTGTAAAACGATCTACTTCACCGTAAACAAGCACTTCTTTCGTGTCAAATTTTAAAACTTCTGAAAGTTCAGAAATTTTCACTCTTTTCTCAATTGATTTAGATACTTCTTTCATTTCAAATTTTTCTAAATATAAATGCTGTAGCGTATCTATTTGATTTTTCGGGCCAGATACTAAAATTGAATCTGGTTTAATTACCAACCCTTTAGTTAGATGATATCCTAACTTGAAGGCAAAATCATAAACCCCTTTTAAAGCTACTTTTTTAGAGGTTAGCTGTTTTAAATCTAAAAAAACAGTGTCTTGCTCTATAGCATTTACCATTAAATCTGCTGAAACTTGATGTTGGATATCTATTTTTAAATTTTCTATAAGGAGATAGTAGTTTTTACTAGAATTTCTTTTTAACTTTTTTAAATCTAGTTTAATTTTATCTTTAAAAACACTTTTGCTGAATAACTTAAAACCACTCGCTTTAACTTGTACTTGAATATTCTGAATTGGAGGGCTTTGTAAAATTTTATCTTGTGGAATATTTACATATGTTACCGGAAAAGCAATAACAGTTTGATACTCTTGAGACAACTTTGTAAGCATCCAGAATAAAACAGTTATAATCAATGCTACAAAAAATGATTTAGGAATTTTTTGTTGTTTATTTTCTTTTCGCATAGTTAAAATATAATTATTTGCAAGCTACACAAAGCTAATTAAAAAACAATATCGTTTTCTATTATTCAAAAAAAAAGAGAGCAAATTGCTCTCTTTTTTTAATTTACTAATCTATTATTTTTTAACTGGTTCGTTTAACTTGTTCGTTAAATCCATAGAGATTGCCGCTTTTTCAAACTTTATTTTCCCTGCGCCAGTTTCAATTGTAATGGTGTTATCGTTTTCGTTCACCTCAACAATTTTGCCGTGAATTCCACTACTAGTAATAACTCTTGTTCCTTTAACGATATCTGCTTGAAACTTTTTTTCTTTCTTTTGCTTAGTCATTTGTGGTCTAATCATAAAAAAATAGATTACCACGATCATTGCCAAGAATGGCAACATACTTCCAAAACCACCAGCACTTGCTTGTAAAATCATCATTATTTTGTTATTTCTTATTTACGATTCCTTTTAATTTTAGGACCTCTCTTCCAACAGCTGTATTTGTAAACAATGTTACATTTTTAACCTGTCTTCCACCCCCTTTATTTGTTGTATCAAACTTTACGGCAATTTCAGTTGATTCTCCTGGTGCAATTGGCTTATCTTTTGGCCAAGTTGGCACGGTACAACCACAGGTTGTTTTTGCATCTGTAATTAACAATGGAGATTTACCGGTGTTTGTGATTGTAAAAACAGTTTCTATAACGTCTCCGTCAGTTACAGTTCCAAAATCATACTCTTTTTTATCCAACTTAATAATAGGTGCTCCTTTACTGATGTCTAAGTCTCTTTTCTTTGCGTCTGCAAGCTTAGATTGATCTACTTTTGCTGCAGGGTTTGCTTCTTTACATGCCATAAACATTCCTAAAGAAATAGCTAAACTAAAAATAATTATTTTTTTCATGATATAAAATTTAACGTAAAAATACTAAATTATAGTAATCCTCTACCAATTTTATGAAGTCTTTTATTTTCTGAATATTCTCTAGACAATTTATCTAAAACTCCATTGATAAAATAACCACTTTTATTAGTTGAATAATCTTTTGAAATTTCTATGTATTCATTAATTGTTACTTTTACGGGAATCGAAGAAAACTTTAAAAACTCTGCAAGGGCCATTTTTATTAAAATCATGTCAATATCAGCTATTCTATCAGACTCCCAGTTTGGAGTTTTACTACTGATATCTTCTTCAAAAGAGGTGTGATTTAAAATAACTTTTCTAAACAATTCTAATACAAACTGCTCATCATCTTCATCTTTATAGATCGCTCCTAACACAAGGGGTTTGTTCTCTTTAGATTTACTCAAAGTTCTTACAATCCAAGTGTTTACAAACGGAATATCATCTAACCAACTAATTGTTTGATCTTCATAATATTCTGCTAACTTCTCTTCTGGAGCAATAATTTCTGTAAAAAAGTCTTGTACAAACTTTTTATCAGCTTTAAAAGAATCGTCGTTAGAATTCATATACTCCGTATACAAATCGCTCGCTTGCAATTTTTTCCAAAGAATTTTCACATATTCATCATCAACCTTCCAATTGTTCAATTTCTGATTTGAAATATGATCTAAAATAGAGCTGCTTGAAGCAATTGTTTCAATTACTTTATTATCTATGAATTTTGTATTGGGATTTAAATCTTCTTTCGTAGCTAGATGTTTCTTTTTAGAAACCTCTAACTTTTGAACTGCTAGTTTTTGAACCTCAACTAGCAATTGCAGTTGTAAAACATATAAATCTAACAGCTTTTGAATACTGTGTTTTAAGAATTTTTCTTCTTTTACAAGATCATCAGCTTTTGAAGTTATCATTGCGTAAACTGACTGCATTACTTTGACTCTAATATGTCTTCTATTAATCATTCTAAAGAACTTATTTAAAAAAGGGCGCTAGAAAAATTCTAGCGCCCTGCAAAAATATAATTTTTATTGATATTTTTCTATTTGTTTTGCTCTTTTTTACGAGCATCAATTCTACTTTGAGCAATGTTTAACGCAGCATTGTGTGTCGTAATGTTTTCTTTTGCTGAAAGGTTAAAAATATCTAACGTTGTATTGTAAATATTTTCTGTTTTTCTGATGATTTCATCTTTACCATATCCTTCTAACTCAGCATAAACATTAATAATACCACCAGCGTTAATTAAAAAATCTGGTGCATAAGCAATCCCTTTTTCTTTTAACATTCTTCCGTGTTTAATTTCATCAGCTAATTGATTATTTGCTGCTCCTGCAATAACTTTTGCTTTTAACTGACTTATTGTTGCATCGTTTATAGTTGCTCCTAAAGCACAAGGCGCATAAATATCTACATCTAAACCATAAATATCGTTTCCTAAAACAACATTTGCACCATATTTATTACTTAACTCTTCTAAACGCGCTTCATTAATATCGTTGATAATTACTTTTCCACCTTCTTCAGTAATATGTTTTACCAATGTTTCTCCTACATGACCAACTCCTTGAACTAAGACTTTTTTTCCGTCTAATTTTTCAGTTCCAAATTGGTATTTAGCAGCAGCTTTCATTCCCATAAATACTCCATAAGCAGTAATTGGTGATGGATTACCTGCTCCACCAAGACTTTCAGAAATTCCAGTAACGTGTGGTGTAACCTCTCTAACAATATCCATATCACGAGTTTCCATTCCAACATCTTCTGCTGTTATGTATTTACCACTTAATGAATGTACAAATTCACCAAACCTACGCATTAAAGCATCGTTTTTTTGCGTTTTAGCATCACCAATAATAACAGCTTTACCTCCACCAAGATTTAATCCGGTAATTGCAGACTTAAAAGTCATTCCTCTAGACAAACGCAACACATCATTTAATGCATCCCATTCATTATTATATGTCCACATTCTAGTTCCTCCCAAAGCAGGACCTAAAACCGTGTTATGTATACCAATAATTGCTTTTAATCCTGTATCTTCGTCGTTGCAAAAAACGATTTGTTCATGTCCATCAAAAGAAGCTTGTCCGAATACTGGGTCATTTTTTAATTCTTTTGCATCAATTATATTTGCTGTCATTTTTGTTGTTTGTTTATTTAAAAAATTTAAAATTTCTTAATTTTTAAGCTGCAAAAGTAAGATATTAACAAATCATTTCAAAAAAAAGGATGTTTAATTGTGATATAATTAAGACTTTAAATGTTTTGATAAAGAATAATTAATCCTTAAAAAATATTAATATACAATTGTTAATGAAAGCATTACAATATTTAAATAAATACTTTTCAAAATACAAATACAGATTGTTAATTGGAATTGCAATTACTGTTTTATCTAAAATTTTATCACTTAGAATACCTAGAATTATTGGCGATTCTTTTAACATAGTTGATGAATATAGAAACGGATTTATCACCAATACTGATGATGTAAAACAGCAACTCCTTATTAACATCATACTAATTATTGGTGTTACTTTAATTGCTGGCTTTTTTACCTTTCTAATGCGTCAAACCATTATTGTAACTTCTAGATTGATTGAGTTTGATTTAAAAAATGAAATTTATCAACAATACCAACGTTTATCTATTAATTTTTACAAAAAAAACAGAACTGGTGATTTGATGAATAGAATTAGTGAAGATGTTTCTAAGGTTAGAATGTACTTTGGGCCTGCAATTATGTACAGCATGAATATGATTGTATTATTTGTTGTTGGTTTTTATCAAATGTATACTATTGATGCAAAACTTACAATGTACACCTTAATACCATTCCCTGTTTTATCTATTTCTATTTTTATTTTGAGTAAAGTTATCAATGAAAAAAGTACTATTGTACAACAATACTTATCAAAACTAACAACGTTTAACCAAGAGTTTTTCTCAGGAATAAACGTGGTAAAATCATACGGAATAGAAAAATCTATCATTAAAAATTTTGACCAATTAGCCGATGATAGCAAAGAAAAAAACATTGACCTATATAAAGTACAAGCCATCTTTTTTCCGTTGATGGTTTTATTAATTGGAATCAGTAATTTATTGGTCATTTACATTGGAGGTAAACAATATATTGCTGGTGAAATCCCGATTGGTGTTATTGCAGAGTTTATTTTATATGTTAATATTTTAACTTGGCCGGTTGCCATTGTTGGTTGGGTAACCTCAATGATACAACAAGCTGAAGCTTCTCAACAACGAATTAATGAGTTTTTAGAGCAAGTTCCAGAAATTAAAAATACAACAGAAAATCACACACAAATTATAGGTTCTGTAGAATTCAAAAATGTGAACTTAGTGTATGATGACACCAATATTACTGCTTTAAAAAACATCAATTTTAAAATTAAAAAAGGAGAAACAGTTGCTGTTTTAGGATCAACAGGTTCTGGAAAAACGTCAATTATCAATTTAATTTCTAGATTGTATGATGCTTCTCAAGGAACTGTATTGATTGACAACAAACCTATAAAAGAACTAAACTTAATTGATTTAAGAAATCAAATTGGTTTTGTTCCTCAAGATCCTTTTCTATTTTCTGACACTATTGAAAATAATATAAAGTTTGGCAAAGAAGATGCAACAAAAGATGAAATTATTTTAGCTGCTAAAAATGCAGTTATTCATGAAAACATCATTGATTTTAAAGACGCGTACAGAACTATTTTAGGTGAACGCGGCGTTACACTTTCTGGGGGTCAAAAACAACGTTTAAGTATTGCAAGAGCTGTTATAAAAAACCCTAAAATTTTAATTTTTGACGATTGCCTTTCAGCAGTTGACACAGAAACCGAAGAGCAAATTTTATCAAACCTAGATAAGGTTTCTAAAGAAAAGACAACATTTATTATTAGCCATAGAGTTTCTTCTGCTAAAAATGCAGATAAAATAATTGTCTTAGATAATGCAGAAATCATACAACAAGGAACTCATAATCAACTCATAACAGAAGACGGATACTACAAAGAACTTTATCAACAACAACTTTTAGAAAAAGAAAACTAAGCTTTCATTAGAAAAAGTAAAATATTTTTTTAGATTTGTTAAACAAACAATAAAAAAAATTTAATTCGTAAATTATTATGGCTGAGAGAGTAGAACAAGAAGAGATTTTTTCTCAAGTTTTAAGAGCAGGTAGAAGAACATATTTTTTTGATGTAAGAGCAACAAAGGCAGACGATTATTATTTAACTGTTACAGAAAGTAAAAAATTTACACATGATGATGGTTCTTTTCATTATCAAAAACATAAAATCTACCTTTATAAAGAAGATTTTTCTGAGTTTAATGACATGTTAAAAGCAGCTACAAATTTTATTGTCAATGAAAAAGGAGAAGAAGTAATTAGCGAAAGACACCAAAAAGATTACAAGAAAGAAGAAGGAGAAGAAGAAGTTTCTGATTCTGAAGCATCAGAAACAAAAACTACTGAAAGCTTTACAGATGTTTCATTTGATGACATTTAAAATTCAATTAATTCTTACAAAAAAAGCCATCTAAACTAAGATGGCTTTTTTTTTAGAGAGCGCTTCGCATTGTTTTACTTTTA
Source organism: Polaribacter sp. (assembly GCA_029238315.1). Taxonomy (GTDB): domain Bacteria; phylum Bacteroidota; class Bacteroidia; order Flavobacteriales; family Flavobacteriaceae; genus Polaribacter. The sequence continues at coordinate 53,306 of JAQWGI010000006.1, forward strand.
GCAACTGTTTCTTTCCATTCCTTTTCTGGAACACTTTCTTTTGTAACACCACCACCAACATAAATTTCTGCGTTGTTATTTATTATTTCCATACATCTTAAATTTACAAACAAGTTGGTTGTATCATTAACATGTAACTCTCCTAAAAAACCTGTGTAATAAGAACGACTATACCCTTCTTGCCTTAGAATAAACGCCTTCGCTTTTTCTTTTGGGAAACCGCAAACTGCTGGAGTTGGATGTAACACATTTATCAACGAAAATAATCCCTTACTCTTTAGCTCGCCTTTAATTACTGTTTTTAAATGCATTAAAGAGCCCGCTTTTACTGTTTCCGTTTTTAAAGAAACCAAATTATTAGAAAAACCAGAAAGCTTCTTTAAAATATAGTCGGTAACTATTTGTTGCTCTTCAATCTCTTTGGGATTCCAACGCGGCGCTTTCCCTTCTTTATATTCTTGAGTACCAGCAAGAGACATTGAAGTAAACTTATTACCTGCAACCTCTAGTAAAGATTCTGGTGTTGCACCAAACCATAAACCTACTTGCGGATGAAACCAAACATACACAAACGCATTTGGATATAAATTTAATAGTTTAGAATAAATTTCTACTACATCTAGCTTCGTTAAAGCAACAATTTCTTTTCTAGAAATTACTACCTTTTTAAACGTATTACTGCTTATTTCTTCAATTGCTTTTTTAACAATTTGAACATGTTTTACTTTCGATGAAGCACATAGAGTTGTTAAATCATTAGATTCTACTTTACTTTGATAGAATTCATCTGAAATAAATGTTGAATTTTCTTGCGGAAAAAAAATAGTTGCTGATGAAGAGTCAAATGGCGCAAATACAAAACCAGCCTGACTAAAATCTGAGGTAATTGTTTGCAATAAGTTGTTCTTTTGAAAAAAACCAAAAATAGTTTTATCATTAGGCTTCCTATAGGCAACAAATGGCATTTTACTGTCATAAGCTTCTTTTATCTTATTTAAAATAAACTGCATATTTACTTTTTCTCAAGTATAATATTAGAAAGTTTACAGAGAGAAATCAATTCATTCTTCTCATTAACAACTTTAATTTCCCACAAATGTGTAGTCCTTCCTTTGTGTATAATTTTTGCGGTTGCAGTTACAAATCCACCGGTAACACTCTTTAAATGATTGGCACTTATTTCTATTCCTTTTACAATAAATTGACTTCCATCAACAAAAAAAGCAGAAGCTGCACTTCCAACACTTTCAGCCAATGCAACAGTTGCTCCACCGTGCAATATCCCATAGGGTTGATAAACTCTAGGGTTTACCGGCATTTTCGCTACTAAAAAATCTTCTCCAACATCAGTGTATTCTATTTCTAGAGTTTCCATTAACGTGTTTTTACAACGTTTATTAAATGCTTTTAGAATTTCAGACTTTTCTTTCATTATGAAATAATTTATGGTAAAAATACATATAATTTATTGTATTTTTGTAGCATCATAAGAAGGAATTTAAGATGTATAAAGTACGCGTCATTTTAGACACAAAAGAAGATGTTATTAGAACCTTAACGGTTAATAATTCTATCAATTTAGAAGAACTACACTTACATATTGCAAAAGCATTTGGTTTTAATGGTCAAGAAATGGCATCGTTTTATAGAACAGATTTTGAATGGAATCAAGGAGAAGAAATTCCGTTATTTAATATGTCTGAATTTGGAGAAACCGCCTCAATGAATTCTTGTATTTTAAAAGAAACACTACCTAATTTAAATGACAAATTAATTTATGTATACGACTTCTTTAAAATGTGGTCTTTTTATGTAGAAGTAATTGATTCTAACAACGAATTATTAGCAGAACCAAAAATAATTATGTCTATTGGTGAGGTTCCCGATGAAGCACCTGAGAAAGAATTTGTTGCAGAAAACAATGAAGAAGATTTTTCTGATGAAGAATTTGAGTCTTATGATGATTATGATTTTGAGAACTATTAATTATTGGTAGCTAATTCAATTTAATAAAATCACTATAAACAGTAACATTTCCTTAACTTGTTCGTCGAATACATATAATCGATTAAAACAATTTCTTTGGAAACAATCTTATCTCTAAAAAATTTAGACAAAAAATACGGCCCTATTCATGCGGTAAACAACCTTTCTTTTGATATACAAAAAGGAAATGTATACGGAATTTTAGGCCCTAATGGAAGTGGTAAATCTACTACTTTAGGTATTATTTTAAATGTGGTTAACAAAACCTCTGGAGAGTTTAGCTGGTTTAACGGCAATACTTCAACGCATGATGCCCTAAAAAAAGTTGGCGCCATTATAGAAAGACCCAATTTTTATCCTTACATGACAGCCTCTCAGAATTTAAAACTAATCTGTAAAATTAAAGGCGTATCTTATAATAAAATTGATGAAAAGCTAAAAACAGTAAATCTTTACGAAAGAAAAAACAGCAAGTTTAGCACTTTTTCTTTAGGAATGAAACAACGTTTGGCTATTGCTTCTGCGTTATTAAATGATCCAGAAATCTTAATTTTAGATGAACCTACAAACGGTTTAGATCCACAAGGAATCCATGAGATAAGAGAAATTATTAAAGGAATTGCTAAAGATGGAACCACGATCTTATTAGCTTCTCACCTACTTGATGAAGTTGAGAAAGTATGTAGCCATGTTGTTGTTATTAGAAAAGGGATTAAATTATATGCAGGAAGCGTTGATGAAATGACCGCCTCTAAAGGTTTATTTGAGTTAAAAGTTGATGACAACGAAGCAAAGTTAATTACTTTACTAGAAAAGCATGAAGCAATTAGTACTGTTAAAAAAGAAGATGAAACTTTAATTGCAACCTTATGCAAAGATATCGCTGCAAAAGAAATGAATGCCTTTTTATTTGAAAACGGAATTACACTTTCTCATTTGGTAAAAAGAAAACCAAGTCTAGAACAACAATTCTTATCGTTAACAAACAACAATTAATCAAACAAATACCTGTTCGAGCAGTATCGAGAACAAATTTAAAAATATATTACACCATGTTTAGATTACTAAATATAGAATTTCATAAATTAAAACACAACAGAGCAAGTAAAGTTTTGTCTATCATTTATTTCGGATTGTTAACTTCTATTGCATTATTTGCAGCCATTAAATTCGATATCGGTCCAATTAAATTTCATTTAGCAGAACAAGGAATCTTTAACTTTCCTTACATCTGGCATTTTAACACCTACATGGCAGCCATGTTTAAATTTTTCTTATTGCTAGTAATTGTTTCTATGATGGCAAATGAATACAGCAACAAGACACTAAAACAAAACTTAATAGATGGTTTAAGCAAGAAAGAGTTTGTGTTATCTAAGTTTTATACTGTAATTGTTTTTGCAGCAATATCTACACTTTTTGTACTGATTACTTCGTTAATTTTAGGCGCTATATATTCTGATTATAATGAGTTTTCTATCATTATATCTGACCTTGAATACTTAGGGGCATTTTTTATAAAGTTAGTTGGTTTTTTCTCCTTTGGATTGTTCCTGGGGATCTTAGTAAAACGCTCTGCATTCGCAGTTGGCGCAATGGTAGTTTGGTTAATTATAGAAAGTATGTTTAAAGGATATTTATTTTATGCCTTAAGAAACGAAGAGCAAACTACAGCTAGCGTTAATGCGATTATGCAGTTTTTACCTTTAGAGGCTATGTCTAATTTAATTAAAGAACCTTTTACAAGACTAGGTGCAGTGAGATCTATTGCAAATCAAATTGGAGAAGAATTATCTAAAGATTTCTCTGTACAATTCTCAGACATACTGATTGTTACAACTTGGTCTGTTCTCTTTATTTATATGTCTTACAGTTTGTTAAAAAAAAGAGATTTATAATACTTTTCTAGTATATTTGGGCTTTTATTATAAAACCTCCAAATGAAAAGCTTTTTAAGTATACTTACCTTTTTTATTGTACTCACTGCATACGGACAAAAAGAAGCAAATTATTGGTATTTTGGAGAAAAAGCAGGCTTAGATTTTTCTACTGGATCTCCAGTTGTTCTCAACGACGGAGAATTAAACACACTTGAAGGGTGCTCTACCATTTCTGATAAAGACGGAAAACTGCTCTTTTATTCAGACGGAACAACAGTTTATGACAGTACCCATCAAGTGATGAAGTATAGTAACGGACTACTCGCTAATAATTTATATGGAGACCCTTCTAGTACACAATCTGCCCTGGTTGTTCCAAATCCAATAGACGAAAACATCTATTATATTTTTACTGTTCAGGCATACGGGGGAAATGGTTTTAACTATTACACCATTGATATCTCTAAAAACGGTGGTTTAGGCGAAGTGATTTCTGGCCCTATTGACTTATCAGATGGAAAAAATGCTAACTGGTCAGAAAAAGTAACAGCTGTGCAAGGTGATGACTGTAATACAATTTGGATCTTATCTGCTATTGGCAATCAGTTTTATGCATATAAAATAGATGAAAATGGCGTAAACAGCTCAAGCCCTGTTATTAGTACTACATCATATACACTTAGAGATACAAGAGGCTACTTAAAGGTTTCTCCTAACGGAAAAAAAATTGCCTTGGCAGATTTTAACCACACAAATAACAATAGTGTTGGAGATGGTCGTTTAGTTTTATATGATTTTAACGCCACAAATGGTTCTGTTGGAAATCTTGCTACAATTTTAGCAGATGCACAAAGTGACGGCGCACACTACGGTATTGAATTTTCTCAATCTTCATCAAAACTTTATACCTCCACATATGATCATACCAATAACAAAGTTTTTCAATTTGATTTAACACAAAGCAACATCGCAACTTCAAAAAAATTAATTCATTCTCAAATTGGTTATAGAGGTGCTTTGCAACTTGGTGTTGATGGTAAAATTTATGCCCCTGTTTCTGTTTCTTATTTTAATGGCACACAATTTTTAGATGTAATAGAAAACCCAGAAGCTGCTGCAATTGATGTAATTTATACAGAAGATAAAATAGACTTAGGAACCGGAACTGCAACACAGGGGTTACCTCCTTTTATTCAATCTTTTTTTTCACCAGTAAAAATTTTAGATAGCGATACAAAATCTATAGATCTAACCTTAGGCTCGCACCAAGTTTGTATAGGAGATTCTTTTAGTTTCGAACCAGAATTAAATGGCTTGGCTGGCTCAACTTATAAATGGACAAAAATAGGTGATCCAACTGTAAATGTTACATCAAGAAAAGTAACAATAGATGATGCTAATTACGGATCCGGAACTTATAATTTAGAAATGACAATTGTTGACTCTTGTGGTAGAATTTTGAATTACAATGGCTCGGTAGAAATCGTTTTTGTTCCTAAACCAACTCTTATTACAATTCCAATTTATGAGCAATGTGATATTGATTCTGACCCTATAGATGGTATTACCACATTTAATTTGGCTTCTAAAGAAGTCGAATTAACAAATAATAATCCTGATTATTCTGTCGCTTTTTTTGAAACAACAGACACCAACTTTACAACACCAATCACAAATAAAATTGGATATAGAAATACCGTTTCAACCAATGCCGGAAACCACAAGCTAATTACAAGAATTACGAACACGATAACTGGTTGTTTTGACGATGGAGAAATTGAACTAAAGGTAAATGCCACATCTTTAAATGCTTACCCAGACCTCTACCTATCTGAAATTGATTTAAATGCAAATGTTTTAAATGCAAGAAATAGTGTAGGCTCTGGAAATGCTAGTTACGATTTTAACCTAAAAACAGTAGAGATTATTGCTAACTCTGGAGGTGCATTTACACAAACTACACACGATTTTGAATACTACAGAACAGCAAATGACGCTTCGTTACAAACCAATCAAATTGTAATGCCTTTTAAGGATGAATTATCCTATAACGATACAACTATTTTTGTACGCATTGGCACCAAAGGCTCTAACGCTTGTTCTGGTATTGGGCAGTTTAAAATATTTATAAATACACGTCCGGTTCCACAAGGAAATACAACCCCAATCTATTTGTGTGTCAATAATCCAATAGACAATCCACAGCTAATTTCTTTAGATTTAAATGGAGCAACTGGAAATACTTCAGATACTTACCAATGGTTTTTAAATGGAAACTTAATTACTGGAGCTACCAATGCAACACACAAAGCAACCGTTGAAGGATCTTATAAGGTAGAGGCATATACAACTTACATAAACAACAGTACCGATACTACAGATGATAGTTACACTATAGGCTATAATACATTTACAATACTAGAATCTAACAAGGCACTTGTAGTTAGCACTGAATTAATTGATGATCAAGACAATCCTCAAGCAAATATTTTAACCATTACTACAGCTGGGATTGGCGATTATGAATATGCATTAAACAGCACCAATATATCTGACTTTGAAAAAGGTGACAGCAATTTATCCTTTACCTATGACCAAGTAAAGCCGGGTTTAAATACGGTATACATTAGAGATAAAAATGGATGTGGAATTAGTAGCACACAAAAATTATCTTTCTTATTCTTTCAGCGACATTTTTCTCCAAATAACGATGGAATATTCGATACCTGGAAAATAATAGGGACTAACAACTCTTTTTACAAAGCTGCAAGAGTAGAAATATTTGACCGTTTTGGCAAAATTCTTGCCGTTCTTACTGATAAAGACAGTAATGGATGGGACGGAAATTATAACGGCACAAAATTACCCTCGAACGACTATTGGTTTAATGCAGTTCTTGAGGATATTAATGGGAATATTAGAAAAAAAACAGGACACTTTAGTTTACTTAGAAAATAAGCAAAACTTCCTCTAATTTCTGTTTCTTAATTGGTATTTTTGTAATCATGGATTTTAAACTGCATTCTAAATTTAAACCCACTGGAGATCAACCAGAAGCCATTAAACAACTTACTAATGGAATTGAAATTGGCGAAAAATACCAAACTCTACTAGGAGTAACCGGATCTGGTAAAACATTTACTGTTGCCAATGTGGTTGAAAAAATTAATAGACCTACATTAGTGCTGGCTCATAATAAAACTTTGGCTGCACAATTGTACTCTGAATTTAAGCAGTTTTTTCCAAATAATGCTGTTGAGTATTTTGTTTCTTATTATGATTATTATCAACCAGAAGCATACATTCCAGTTACGGGAACTTACATTGAAAAAGACCTGTCTATTAATGAAGATATTGAACGCTTAAGAATCAGTACCTCCTCTTCTCTTCTATCTGGAAGAAAAGACGTACTTGTAGTGGCTTCAGTTTCTTGTTTATACGGAATAGGAAATCCAACAGAATTTAAAAAAAATGTCATACCAATTAAGGTGGATCAACAAATTTCTAGAACAAAATTTTTGCATCAATTGGTCACTAGCTTGTATTCTAGAACTGAATTTGAAATTAAAAGCGGAACTTTTAAAGTTAAGGGAGATGTGGTAACAATTTACCCGTCTTATGGAGATCACGGATATCGTATACATTTTTTTGGTGATGAAATCGAAGAAATTGAATCTTTTGACATGGAAACCAATGCCGTATTAGAAAAATATTCTGAACTTACTATTTACCCAGCTAATCTATTTGTCACATCACCTGATGTATTACAAAATGCGATTCACGCAATACAAGAAGACATGGTAAAACAAGTTGATTATTTTAATGAAATCGGAAAACACCTAGAAGCAAAACGATTAAAAGAGCGTACTGAATTCGATTTAGAAATGATGCGTGAGTTAGGGTATTGTTCTGGAATTGAAAATTACTCTCGTTATTTAGATGGAAGAGCACCCAACACAAGACCTTTTTGTTTGTTAGATTATTTTCCGGATGATTATTTAATGGTAATTGATGAGAGTCATGTTACCATTCCGCAAACACATGCCATGTATGGTGGTGATAGAAGTAGAAAAGAAAACTTAGTAGAATATGGTTTTCGATTGCCTGCAGCAATGGACAATAGACCTTTAAAATTTGAAGAGCTAGAAGCCATTCAAAATCAAGTAATTTATGTTTCTGCAACACCGGCAGATTATGAATTGCAGAAAACAGAAGGTATTTTTGTAGAACAAGTAATACGCCCTACAGGTTTGTTGGATCCTATTATTGAAATTAGACCTAGTTTAAATCAAATTGATGATTTAATAGAAGAAATTCAGATTCGTGTAGAAAAAGATGAACGCACTTTAGTAACAACGCTCACCAAACGTATGGCAGAAGAGTTGGCAAAATATTTAACACGAATTCAAGTACGTTGTCGTTACATTCATTCTGATGTAGATACTTTAGAGCGTGTAGAAATTATGCAAGATTTACGTAAAGGATTGTTTGATGTATTAATTGGTGTAAACCTGCTTAGAGAAGGGCTGGATTTGCCTGAAGTTTCGTTGGTTGCCATTTTAGATGCAGATAAAGAAGGCTTTTTAAGATCTCATAGATCATTAACTCAAACTATTGGTAGAGCAGCAAGAAACGTAAATGGATTGGCAATCATGTATGCTGATAAAATAACCAATAGCATGCAAAAAACTATTGATGAAACCAATAGAAGACGGGAAAAACAAATCAATTACAACACTGCAAATAACATTACTCCAAAGCAAATTATTAAACCAATTGATACTACATTAAGCAAAAAAGCAGTTTCTTCTTTTCATTATAACAATGCTACTAATAAAGCAGCAGAGCAAGAATTAGAGTATTTACCAAGGCCAGAAATTGAGAAACGAATTAGAGAAACACGCAAACAAATGGAGTTGGCTGCAAAAGAATTAGATTTTTTAACAGCTGCACAATTTAGAGATGAAATAGAAGCCTTAAAAAAGCATTTATAATTTTTTTTTATCTTTGATAAACTATGACAAAACAACAACATATATTCCTAACAATACTAATTTCAATCTTCTTTTTAGCTAGTTATCAAGTTAATTCTCAAAATGACAGCCTTCACAAATTAAAAACAAATGGCTATTATTTTTCTTTGCACAAAGATTTTAGCAAAGAATACAAAGGCACATTACACTCTATTAATCCATTAATATTTTATAAAAATAATGGGGTTATAGATCTTAACTACTTTGGGAATTCAAATAAAAAAAAACAATAAGAATCTCAAGAAGTAAGAAGTGTGTTCTAAATCCTTTTAGTGATCATTCCGAAGCATTAAGGTATTTTGAATGTTTTTTAGGTCAGAAAAAAATAAAATTATTTTTTTCTGAGACAAAAGTAATCTTAAATAAAAATATCATTAAAATTCAATATTATTCAGAAGGAAAATTATTCGAAGAGAAAAGAGGAGTAATTATTAATGATGAGAAATTCCTTGTTAATAGAATTTTAGATTATGATGCAAAAACATCGCATAAAGCTAACCTGGTGTTTTATTTTAAAGAATTTAACGTTCCTAAACAATCTAAATTTATTTTCAAAAGTAATAGAAGAAGAACTGTTCATACATATAAAATTACTACATTTAATGAAAATAAGTTTAATAAGTAAATTTAGCGTATTTTTAAACTCATATTTAATCATTTTTTCACAATGTTAAAAATGAATCATTAACACAAAACAGTCAGCAAGACTATAAAAAATGTTTTTTTAAACGTGTGTAATCTTTATTAAATTATACTTTATTCAATCAAAAAATAATACTTATTTTTAAAAAAAATTTAACACTCTTTCTTATGAAAATACACATCACAAAAAAAGTTCTTATTTTCTCTTTATTTATTGCGTTAACTGTCAGTTATACTGCTTGTAAAGACAATAATGCAGCATATCAAAAAGAGCTAGAAACTGCAGATGCACTTTTTAAAAAACAACAATATAACGAAGCAAAAAATTATTATTTAAAAGCTTCAGAATTAAATACTGAAGAAGCATATCCAAAAAATCAGATTCAAAAAATAAACACATTAGTTGCTGAAATTGAAGCAGAAAAATTAAAGCAAAAAGAAGCAGCATTAGCTGCTAAAGCAAAAGAAGCAGAAACGAAGATTATTGTTGTTGAAAAACCTTATGTTGTTACCGTTGCTAGTTATGCAATAGCATCTAATGCAAATGCGCATCAAGAGCAATTGAATAAAAAAGGATATACTAGTTCAATCGTAAAAAGTAATAAAGGTAATTTTTTAGTTGGCTTAGAAGCTTTTGACACTCTTACAAAAGCTTATAATTATTTAGAATCTTTGGGGATTTCTAGAGATTATGATCTTGACAAAGCTTGGGTTTATGAAATAAAACAATAACCAAAAAAAACATTACAAAACCGCTCAAAATTGAGCGGTTTTTTTGTGCAAGACGATACCTACAAATTAATAAAAATATTTTTTTAGATGAATTCTTTTTAATGGTTTTGCTTGTCGTAAAAGATTCGGTTATACACAAAAAACGCTTCACAAATTGTGAAGCGTTTTACTAAATATATTTTCTTAGAAACTTTTACTAAGCTAAGACCTCTGCAACTTTATCTGCTGCTTCTTGAAATTCTGTAGCAGAAATAATTTCCATTTCGCTATTATCAATCAATTCTTTGGCTTCCACTGCATTAGTTCCTTGTAATCTACAAATGATTGGCACATTAATTTTATCTCCCATATTTTTATAGGCATCAACAACTCCTTGTGCTACTCTATCGCAACGTACAATTCCACCAAAAATATTTACTAAGATCGCTTTTACATTGGTATCTTTTAAGATAATCCCGAAAGCAGTTTCTACACGCTGTGCATCCGCTGTTCCACCAACATCTAAAAAGTTTGCAGGTTCTCCACCAGCTTGCTTAATTAAATCCATTGTACCCATTGCTAAACCAGCACCATTTACCATACAACCAACATTACCGTCTAAATCTACATAATTTAAACCTGCAGCATTTGCCTCAACTTCAATTGGATTTTCTTCACGTAAATCACGCATTTGAGCATAATCTTTATGTCTGTACAATGCATTGTCATCTAAGGTAACCTTAGCATCAACTGCTAAGATTTTAGAATCTGATGTTTTTAATACTGGATTAATTTCAAACATAGAAGAGTCCGATTTTACATACGCAGTATATAAATTAGTTACAAACTTTACCATTTCTTTAAGTGCAACTCCAGAAAGACCTAAATTAAAGGCAACTTTACGCGCTTGAAAAGGCATTAACCCTAATAAAGGATCTATTTCTTCAGTAAAAATTAAGTGCGGCGTTTCTTCTGCTACTGTTTCAATATCCATTCCACCTTCTGTAGAATACATAATCATGTTCTTACCTGTATTTCTATTTAATAAAACAGAAATGTAAAATTCTTCTGGTTCAGAATCACCAGGGTAATATACATCTTCACAGATTAAAACTTGATTTACTTTTTTACCTTCTGCAGACGTTTGAGGTGTTACCAACATCATTCCGATAATTTCATCAGAAATTGTCTCTACTTCAGATAAGTTTTTTGCCAACTTAACTCCGCCTCCTTTTCCACGTCCACCTGCATGAACCTGAGCTTTAACAACATACCAGCTTGTACCTGTTTCTGCTGTTAATTGTTTTGCTGCATCTACTGCTGCTTTATGATTGTTAGCTACTATACCGCGTTGAATTCTAACGCCAAAGCTACTTAAGATTTCTTTTCCTTGATATTCGTGTAAATTCATTTTTAAGAATGTTTTTTAACGGGACAAAAATACAAATTCAAATTAGAATAACACAGCAAATCCAATAAAATAAAAACGTAAAAAAAAAGCTCTGTAAAACCCAATATTTTTAGAAGAAATTAACATGATTTTATGATAATTAGAATAAAACCTAAATATTTTTGTGAGTAAAACAAACTATTAAATATAATGATGTCTAGGAGCTCAAAATTCTTAATTATTACTTTACTTTTTACAACTTCTTTACTTTATTCTCAAAATAACACTCCAAAGAAAACACTTACTATTAAGCGTAGCAATAACAAGGCTCCAAAAATTGATGGCTTGCTAAATGATCTTGCCTGGAAAGGGTTAGAAGTTGCAAAAGATTTTGTGATGTTAGAACCTAATAATGGTGAAAAGGAAAATCCAGATTTTAAAACAGAAGTAAAAGTTTTATATGATGATGAAGCTATTTACGTTGCTGCAATGCTATACGATCCAAATCCATCTAAAATTGCACAAGAATTTACAAGTAGAGATAATTATGGTCAAGCAGATCATTTTACCTTAGTAATAAACCCAAACAATGATGGCTTAAATGCTATGCAATTTGAAGTTTTAATTACAGGAACTCAAGTAGACGCAAAAGTTACAAACGGAGATGAAGATAGAAACTGGAGCGCTGTTTGGAAAAGTGCTACTAAAATTTTAGAAAACGGATGGTCTGTAGAAATGAAAATCCCTTATGCAGCACTTCGTTTTTCGAATGAAGAATTACAAACATGGGGCATTCAATTTGGTAGAAAATTAATCAATCAAAACGCACAGTATTCTTGGAACCCAATTGATAATAGAATAGGAATTTGGACGCAATATGATGGAATCTTAAAAGGAATTAGAAATATTAATCCACCTACAAGATTGAGCTTCTACCCTTATGCATCAACAAATGTGGCTAATTTTGATGGAGAAACAGAATTCAATCAGAATATTGGTTTAGATTTAAAATACGGAATTACAGAAAATTTCACTTTAGATTTAACATTGGTTCCAGATTTTGGTCAAGCAGCATTTGACAACATTACCTTAAATCTTGGTCCTTTTGAACAACGTTTTAATGAGCAAAGACAATTTTTTACCGAAGGTATAGAGTTATTTAATAAAGGAAGATTGTTTTATTCTAGAAGAATTGGAAACAAACCTGTTGGATACAATGATATTGATGATAATCTGGCTACCAACGAAGAAACTTATGACAATCCAGATAAGGTTAACATGTTAAATGCCTTAAAAATTTCTGGAAGAACAAAAGGCGGATTAGGTATTGGCTTTTTTAACGCCGTTACGGATGAAACTAAAGCAACCATAAAAAAAAACCACTACAGAAGGTGGCTCTAATTCAGAGGAGTACTATTCAAAGATTACAGAACCTTTTGCAAATTACAATGTTTTAGTATTAGACCAACAATTCAATCAAAACTCATCTGTAACCCTTGTTAACACAAACGTTTTAAGAGAAGGTTCTTTTAGAGATGCAAATGTAACAGGCTTATTATATAGGCTTACAAATAAGGCTAATACATACTTTATTGATGGTTCTTTAAAAAGCAGCAACATTAAAGAAAATGGAACTACAGAAACTGGTTATGCTTTTGACTCTAGTATCGCAAAAATATCTGGAAATTGGCAAGGAGAAGTAGGATACAACATGGAAGATGATGTATATGACTACAACGATCTAGGTTTTCAAAGAAGAAACAACAAACAAACTATTTATAGCAGAATAAGCTACAGAATATTACAACCGTTAGGTAAATACAACAGCTTTAGAGTAAATTTTAGATTCAATAATGATTTTCTCTACAACCCAGGTGTGTATACTGGAAACAATTACAGAATTAACTTCTTTGCAAACACAAACAAACGTTTTTCTTTTGGACTTACCATGAGAGGTAAACTTGGCAAACAAAAGGATTACTTTGAACCAAGAAGAGACGTGTCTGAAGGTATATTCTTAGAAAGAAATGCTGAAATTAATTTTGATGGATTTATCTCTACAGATTTTAGAAAAAAATTCGCCATAGACATTAAGGCTAACACAGGAAAAGTTTTAGACACAGATCAATCAAGGTTTGGATTTGAATTTGGTCCAAGATATCGTTTTAGCAATAAGATGAGTTTGGTGTATCAATTTAATTTTAACAGTAATAAAAACGCTATTGGATTTGTAGATGATGATGCTGTAGCTATTATTTTTGGTAAAAGAAATTCTGATTCTTACGAAAATAGTGTATCTACAAAATACAGCTTTAGCACTAAATCTTCGCTATCTTTATCTTTTAGACATTATTGGCAAACCGTAAAATACAATAGCCAATACTACAACCTAGACACAAACGGAAGACTAGAAACACATAGTTACACAGGAAACAATGATGTAAACTACAATAGTTGGAATCTAGATCTTAATTATTTATGGGAATTTGCACCAGGAAGTCAATTAACAGCTTTTTACAGAAACTCTATCTTTAATGACAACGATCAGTCTGCTTTAAACTTTGTAAACAATATCAGAGATTTATTTAACCAACCTACTCTACACACATTTTCTTTAAAATTTGTATATTTTATTGACTACAATAACATTAAAAATATTTTTTAAAAAAAATAAAACCTACAAGTAAGGATCTTGTTACACGAAAGCTTCAAGGTCTTTACTTTTTTATGACTTATTTTTAATACTTTCGTAGTTCTGATTTACCAATTATGATCATCGCTAAAAACATACATAAATCGTACGGAAAACTCGCTGTTTTAAAAGGTGTTGATCTTCATATAAAAAAAGGAGAAGTTGTTGCTATCGTAGGCCCTTCTGGAGCTGGAAAAACAACCTTACTACAAATTATAGGCACCTTAGACAAACCACAAACTGATGTTGATTATAAATTAAATTTAAACAGAAAATCTTTAAAAGGAATTTCTGATAATTTAATTTCTAAATTTAGAAATCAACACATTGGTTTTATTTTTCAGTTTCATCAATTATTACCTGAATTTACAGCATTAGAAAATGTTTGTATTCCTGCTTTTATTGCAAAAAAAACAAAAAAAGAAACTGAGAAAAGAGCAAAAGAATTATTAGATTTCTTGGGCTTAAAAAATCGTTACCAACACAAACCTAACGAACTCTCTGGAGGAGAACAACAACGCGTTGCCGTAGCAAGAGCACTCATCAACAATCCTGCTGTGATTTTAGCTGATGAACCTAGTGGAAACTTAGACTCTGTTTCAGCAAAAAACCTACACGAATTGTTTTTTAAACTTAGAGATGAGTTTAACCAAACATTTGTAATCGTTACTCACAATGAGGATTTGGCAAATATGGCCGATAGAAAGCTAGTAATGAAAGATGGATTAATTGTGTAAAAATGCCGTTAGCATTGCCAAAAAAATCAATATAAAATGAAAGAAACATTTCAAAAAGCTATTGCTTTTATTAAAAAACCCACTAAAGAAAAAGACAGCAATACAGCTTTAACATATCGATTTAAAATATTTTTTCATTTACTAACAATAAGTATACTTACTGGATTTGTTTTTTCGCCTTTATTTGTAATTATTGAACAATTAGGGTGGATTGACATGGAAGATCATGCAATAGATGAAATGATGAAGCAGTTTACAAAGCCAGTGATTCTATTTCTTACGATTGTAATTGCACCAGTATTTGAAGAATTGATTTTTAGGGCTCCAATTACATTATTTAAAAGCAACAAAGCTTTTAGAATAGGTTTCTACAGCTTTACAATACTTTTTGCTTTGATACATATTACCAACTACACCATTACAACAAACGTAATTCTTTTAACACCTTTATTAGTTGCTCCTCAGCTTTTTGTAGGTGCTTATTTTGGATACATTAGAACAAAGTTTCATCTTGGCTGGAGCATGTTATTACACGCTGCCTATAATGCTTTTTTTATATTAATTGCAATCTCTTTTGGCACAATTTAATGACAAAAGAAGCCTTAAAAGAGTTTTTGGACGAGAAAGTTACACAGTATAACAATCCAAAATTTATAACAACAGATCCAATTCAAATTCCGCATTTATTTTCAAAAAAAGAAGATATTGAAATTGCAGGTTTTCTAGCTGCAACTATTGCTTGGGGTAATCGAAAAATGATCATCAAGAATTCCCATAAATTAATGAATTTACTAGATGATGCTCCTCATGATTTTATTATCAATCATCAAGAAAAAGATCTAGAAAGGTTTGAAGGCTTTGTTCATAGAACATTTAATTCGATAGATATTAAGCAGTTTGTAAAATCGCTACAACACCTATATTTATATCATGGCGGACTAGAAAAATCGCTTATTATCAAAGACAATTCATCAAATTATAGAACAGCTATTTCTAATTTCAAAGAATTATTTTTTGCAATACCTCATCAACAAAGAACACAAAAACACATATCCGACCCAATAAAGGGTTCTGCTGCAAAAAGAATTCATATGTACTTAAGATGGATGGTCAGAAAAGACAATTCTGGTGTAGATTTTGGGGTTTGGGATACACATAATCCAACACACCTATCGTGTCCGATTGATGTACATTCTGGTAATGTTGCCAGAAAACTAGGAATGCTTAAAAGAAAACAAAACGATTGGAAAGCAGTTTCAGAACTAGATTACAACTTACGCCTCTTAGATAAAAACGATCCTTCTAAATACGATTTTGCACTCTTTGGGCTAGGAGTATTCGAAGGCTTTTAATTCAAAAAAAGTCAATTTAGTTTCCCTATATTTGAAATCTAATTTTACTACATGCAATTTCAACATCCAGAGATTTTATACTTTTTAGGTTTGATAATCATTCCTATTTTAGTGCATTTATTTCAGTTGCAAAAATTTAAAAAAACACCTTTTACTAACGTTGCTTTTTTACAAAAATTAATACAACAAAGCCGTAAAAGTTCTAAGTTAAAAAAATGGCTTCTTTTATTGTTGAGAATTGTGCTTTTTACCACGTTAATCATTGCCTTTTCACAACCTTACTTGAGTCATAAAAAAGCAGCAAAAAAACAGCACATTTTTATCTATTTAGATAATTCTTTGAGTTTAGATTCTAATGGAAAAAAGGGAAACTTACTGCAAAACACCATCAAAGAAATTATAGAGAATAGCTCTAAAAAAGAAACCTACAGTTTGCTCACTAATTCTAATTCTTATGAAAACTTAAATAATATTGAGCTCAAGAAAGTACTATTAGAGACAAAAAAAGAAGCCTCTTTTAGAGACTTAGAAGAAATTTTACTTAAAGTAGAAAAGTTAAATTTAAAAAAAACAAACACTTTAAATAAGAATATATTAATTTCTGATTTTCAAGATTATACTAAAAAAAATAACATAGATTTTACAAATGTAACATCCGCTATTTCGTTTGTAAAACTGCGTGCAGTGCAAAAAAATAATCTTTCTGTAGATAGCGTATTTATAGAAAAAATTAACAACAATGCTTTTACAGTTAATGCAATAATAAAAAATCAAGGTAATTTAAAAAGTAATGTTTCAATTGCGCTTTACAGCAACAACACACTTGTATCAAAACAAACGTTTAATATCAAAAAAAATACAACAAAAAACATCAAGTTCCCTATTCAGAATCAATTAAAAATAAATGGAAAAATTGTATTAGATTTTGATGATATTTTTAGCTTTGACAACAGTTTTTATTTTAACGTAAATACGTCAAAAAAAAGCACTGTTTTTAGTGTGGGAAAGTCGCCTGGTTTTTTATCAAAAGTGTATGCTGAAAATGAATTCAATTTTAATTGGAGTTCTTTGCAAAATATCAATTACAATGCTTTAGAAAAACAAGAGCTCATTTTATTGAATGAAATAGAAGAAATACCTACAGATTTTATTACGTTTTTAGCAAGACATCTAAAAGATGGAAAAGATTTGGTAATAATTCCGAGCACAAATTCAAACATAAATTCATACAACCTACTTTTCGAGAAATTAAATATTGGCAATATTTCATATAAAATTTCAGACTCTTTACGAATTACCAATATTAATTTTAAGAATCCTTTTTTAAGAAATGTTTTTTCTAAAGAGGTTCAAAACTTTCAATACCCTAATGTTAAAAGCCATTACAAATCTAACTTTAAACAAGCAACTCCTATTTTAAGTTTTGAAAATGAAGAACATTTCATCAATCAAATTCGAATCAACAACGGGAATCTATTTTGGATTTCAAGTGCTCTCAATAAAGAAAACAGCAATTTCACAAACTCACCTTTAGTGGTTCCAATATTTTATAATTTTAGAAAATTTAATACAAAATACCCCAAATCTTCTTACACAATTGGAGAGACAACCACTGTAGACATCGCTACTGTTTTAAAGAAAGATGAAGTACTAACAGTAGATGGCCCAGAAAATTCATTTATTCCTCTACAACAACAATATGCATCAAAAACCTCTATAACTATTGGAGTTCAACCCAAAGAGAAAGGTTTTTACACGGTGAAAAAACAAAACACTACTATAGAAACTCTTGCTTTTAACTACAGTTCTTCTGAAAGTATATTGAATTTCTTAGACATAAAAGAAATTATTAAAAATCACCAAAACCTTGAATACAGTGAATCTACAACAGCTGTTTTGCAAAAAAACAAAGCCAAAAACAAAGTTACTTGGCTTTGGAAATGGTTTTTAGCGTTAGCTATTGTATCTTTGTTCTTTGAAATATTGATTTTAAAATTCTTTAAACCATGAGTACGCTACTTAAATCAGCTACTATAATAGACGCAAGCAGTCAATTCAATAATCAAAAAAAAGACATTTTAATTACCGATGGCGTAATTAAAAAAATCGAAGATCTGATTCCAACCAAACCAAATTATACTGTTATAAATCTAAAAAACCTACATGTTTCATGTGGTTGGTTTGACACAAGTGTTTCTTTTGGAGAACCTGGTTTTGAAGAAAGAGAAAACATTGCAAACGGTTTAAAAACTTCAGCGAAAAGTGGGTTTACAGCAGTTGCTATTAATTCTAACACAAATCCATATATAGATAATAAATCTGCGGTAGAGTTTTTAATCAATAAAGGGAAAGGATTTGCTACTTCATTATTCCCGATTGCTTCCTTAACACAAAAAAGCGAAGGAAAAGAAATGGCTGAGCTTTACGACATGCAACAATCTGGGGCTATTGCCTTTGGAGATTACAACAAATCAATAAGCAATGACAACTTAATGAAAGTTGCTCTATTGTATGCTCAGAATTTTAATGGAACTATTTTAAGCTTCCCAAAAAATAATTCAATTACAGCAGAAGGACTAGCCAATGAAGGAAAAAACAGCACCATTTTAGGCTTAAAAGGAATTCCTGCTTTAGCTGAGCATCTACAAATTGCTAGAGATTTATTTTTACTAGAGTATACTGGTGGAAAACTACATATTCCAACAATTTCTACGGCAGCATCTGTAAAACTGATAAAAGAAGCTAAAAAGAACGGTTTACAAGTAACCTGTAGTGTTAGCGCACATCATTTAACTTTGAATGACGATGAGTTGCATGGATTTAACAGCAACGTAAAGGTTACACCTCCCTTACGAACTCCAAAAGATTGCAAAGCGTTGATAAAAGCTGTAAAAAGCGGAGTTATTGACATCATTACCTCAGATCACAACCCCATAGATATAGAGCACAAAAAAGTGGAATTTAGTGCTGCAAAAAATGGAACAATTGGATTAGAAAGTTGTTTT
Organism: Polaribacter sp.; assembly: GCA_029238315.1. Taxonomy (GTDB): domain Bacteria; phylum Bacteroidota; class Bacteroidia; order Flavobacteriales; family Flavobacteriaceae; genus Polaribacter. Next base: position 72,734 of record JAQWGI010000006.1, read on the forward strand.
GGAGCTATCAATACAGTGTTAAAACTATCTGAAAGCATTGAAGCCTTAACAACTAAGCCTAGAGCCATTTTTGGCTTAAAAAACATCTCTATTTCTATTGGGAATACTGCAGACATTACCTTATTCAATCCAGAATTCAACTACACATTCACAAAAGAAAATATCTTATCAACTTCTAAAAACTCAGCTTTTTTAGGAAAGGAATTAAAAGGAAAAGCATACGGAGTTTTTGCAAAAAACCAATTAACAATCCATTGATTTTCAGAAGTATACATGCTAAATCTTGATATCCAAGAAAATAATTATATGAATGCTGTAGTTGAAAAAAATAAATACACACACATGAAATCACCATTGCAATATAAGATTCGTCAACCAAAAACAGCACACGAAAATCCGCCATTATTAATTCTACTTCATGGATACGGTAGCAACGAAGAAGATTTATTTTCTTTCGCATCAGAACTGCCAGACGAGTTATTAATTGTAAGCGCAAGAGCACCGTTTGACATGAATTTTGGCGGTTATGCGTGGTATGCAATTACCTTAGGTGCTAATGATGAAAAGTTTTCTGATTTAGATGAAGCAAGAAAATCTCTCACAAAAATTGCGGATTTTATTGAGTATTTAAAAGCAACCTACAAAACAGATTCTAAAAACACGTTTTTATTAGGGTTTAGTCAAGGCGCTATTCTAAGTTATGCGCTGAGTTTGAATTACCCAAATAAAGTGAATCATGTGCTTGCTTTAAGCGGATATCTGAATGAGGATTTAGTACCAAATTCGGTTATAGACTTAAACATTGAAACTGATTATTACATTTCTCACGGAACTGTAGATCAGGTTTTACCCGTTGACTGGGCAAGAAAAGCACCCGCTTATTTGAATGACAACAATTTAAAAAATGTATATTCTGAATATCCGGTTGGTCATGGAGTTGCTCCACAAAACTTTTACAGCTTTAAATCTTGGATTGAAGAACGTCTATAAGTCAACTTTAACTTTCTAACAATACGCCTTTACGGGTAAACGTATTACTTTAAAAATACAAAATACATACTAGAATTAGAAATTGAGTTTTACAGTTGAGAGCATTAAAGTAAAATAAAGCATTTAATCCCTAAATTAGCAGTAAAAAAACTTTTAAAAACGATACTCAAATGAAAAATTACAAATTTTTATGTATGATTATTCTAATTTTGAATTCAAATTTATATGCGCAAAAAAGAGTTCGAGATTACGGAATAGAAGTTGGTGTTTTAAAACCAGGACAAAATAACGCAATTACAGATGTTGCTGGAGTAAAAGTTGGGCATACAACACTTATTAAAAATGATAATATTAGAACCGGAGTAACTGCAATTTTACCACATTCCGATAATATTTTTCAATACAAAGTTCCTGCTGCAATTTATCTTGGAAATGGTTTTGGAAAATTAGCTGGATATAGTCAAGTTAAAGAATTAGGAAACATTGAAACACCAATTATTCTTACAAATACATTAAGTGTTCCTACTGCTTCAAATGCGTTAATAAGCTATACTTTAAAACAAGTAGAAAATAAAAATGTAGGTTCTGTAAATTCTGTTGTCGGAGAAACGAATGATGGATATTTAAATGACATCAGAGGAAGACATGTCAAAGAAAATGATGTTTTAGATGCTATTAAAAATGCAAAAGCTGGAAAAGTAACTGAAGGAAATGTTGGCGCTGGAACTGGAACCATTTGCTTTGGTTATAAAGGCGGAATCGGAACTTCATCAAGAGTGATTCCTAAAAAACTTGGAGGATATACTGTTGGTGTTTTAGTACAAACAAATTTTGGTGGGATTTTTGAGTTGAATGGCGTTCCTGTTGCAAAAGAGCTAGACAATTATCCAAGAAGTTATACGTATGATGTAGATGGCTCTTGTATGATTGTTGTAATGACTGATGCTCCATTAAGTGCTAGAAACTTAGAACGTTTAGCAAAACGCGCAATAATGGGTTTAGCAAAAACTGGCGGAATTGCATCAAACGGTAGCGGCGACTATGTAATTGCTGTTTCAACAGCTAAAGAAAATAGAATTCCTTATAGAAGTGAGTCTAAATTTTTAGAAAAAAAAGAATTACGCAACAGCGTTATTTCTCCTTTATTTTTAGCAACCATTGAAGCAACTGAAGAAGCAATTTTGAATTCACTTTTTGCTGCTAATACTTTAAAAGGAAAAGACAATCACAAAGTAAAATCTATACCAATTGATAAGGTAATTGAGATTGTAAAAAAACACAACGGAATTCAACAGAAAAATTAGTTAACGCACGTGTTCTGTTTTCTTTAAACCACTTAACACAATAAAAGAAGCTAAAAAGAAAATTGCTAAACACAAAACACTCCATTGCATAGAATCTGTTATTGAGTACAACAGTCCATAGACAAAAGTTCCCAGTACAATTGCAATTTTTTCAGCAACATCATAAAAGCTAAAATATGTAGCATGATCATGTGTTTCTGGCAATAGCTTTGAATAAGTAGAACGTGTTAAAGACTGAATTGCTCCTTGAACCAACCCCAACAAACCACCTAATCCATAAAAATACATTGCAACATTTTCTTGACTCTTATCTAACATAAAAGCAGCAAAACAAACCAACATCCAAGTTAAAATTGTAATCTTAATTGCTTTTATATTTCCGTATTTTTCAGAAATTCTTGAGAATAATGCTGCTCCAATAATCGCTATAATTTGCACTAATAAAATAGTGACAATTAAGTTCATTGCTGGCAAACCTAGTTCGCTTGAACCAAATATTGCAGCCATTAAAATTATGGTTTGAACACCAATACTCAATAAGAAAAATGAAATTAAAAAACGTTTTAAATTTTGGTAATTACCTAGCTCTTTCCAAACTTTCTTTAATTCTTTAAAACCTTTCCAGATATAATCTTTTTCTGGTTTTCTATTATAAATATCGTCTGGTAGTCTTTTAAAAGTAATTTGTGCAAAACCAATCCACCATAGACCAACCATCACAAAAGAAATACGTGAAGCCATTCCAGAGGTAATTCCGAATACTTCTGGCATTTGAATCAGTATTAAATTAATAATCAGTAAAATTACAGAACCAGCATATCCAAATATAAATCCTTTTGCACTTGCTCTATCTTGTTGTTCTGGCTTAGCAACTTCAGGTAAATAGGCGTTGTAAAAAACAATACTAGACCAAAAACCAATACTAGCAAAAATGGTAAAAACAATACCAATCCAAACAGTATCAACACTATCAAAAAAGTACAAGCTCATTACAGAAACTGATCCTAAAGCACAGAAAAATTTCATAAATTTTTTCTTACTTCCTGTATAATCTGCAATTCCTGATAAAATTGGAGACATAAACGCAACCACCAAAAAAGAAAATGACAATGCATAACTATAAAGCGTATCTGGGTGATCCCAATCCATTCCTAAAAAATGAACTACTTTATCTTTGGTTACGGCTGTAAAATATAATGGAAAAACTGCTGTACTAATTACCAAAGAATAAACCGAATTTGCCCAATCATAAAAAGCCCAACCATTTATCAGTTTTTTATCTCCTATTTTTAACATCAATGTAAAATTTAATTAGTTTTTAGGGACACAAGATAAACTTTTATTTCACAATTTGTGCAGCATTAAATTTTTTTGCCAAGACAACTGCTTCTGGTAAATATGCTTTTAATTCTTTAATTCTAGATTCGTTGGATGGGTGTGTACTTAAAATTTCTGGCTGTTTAGATTTTGCTGATTTAGCACTCATTCTTACCCAAACTTCTGCAGCTTCTTTTCCGTTGTAACCTGCCATAATCATAAAAATCAAACCTAGTTTATCTGCTTCAGACTCGTGTGTTCTACTATATTTTAACATTCCAACTTGAGATCCAACTCCGTAAACCAAATTCCAAACATTAGCGTTTTCATCATCTTTTGTTCTGTAAGCCACAGCTGCAGACAATCCTTGTTGAGCCATTGCTTGAGACATTCTTTCTTGTCCATGTCTTGCAAAAGCATGCGCTACTTCGTGCCCCATAACCGCTGCAATTCCGTCTTCATTGTCACAAATTGGTAGAATTCCTGTATAAAAAACTACTTTTCCTCCTGGCAAACACCAAGCATTTACAGTTTTATCTTCTATTAAATTGAATTCCCATTTATACGAATCTGCTTCTTTGCTCATTTTATTTGCTCGCATAAAGCGATCTACAGCTTCAGAAATTCTTTTTCCAATATCTTTAATTTGTTTGGTTTTCTCCACATCTTTAGATTTTTTATTTTCTTCTAAAAAATCTTTATATTGTGCAAAACTAGCTGGCAAAGCTTCAGAATCATTCACTAAATCTAATCTTTTTCTACCGGTAATTGGTACAGTGCTGCATTGAGCTAAAAATATTGTAATCAATATTAAAACGATGCCTTTTTTCATATTTGAAATTATTATATTGTAAACTTTATAACGAAGGATAAAAGTACGTATTCTATTTATAAATAGAATTATTTCCTTGTAAGAAGATCTAATTTTTACCGACAAAAATGAAAATTATAAAAATGAAAAAAATACTTTCTTTATTACTGATTATTATCTTATTTAGTTGCTCTTCAAACGCACAAAAAAAGAATACAAAACAACAATATCAGATTACTAAAACAGAAGCTGAGTGGAGAAACTTATTATCTCCAGAACAATATTACGTGTTAAGAGAATCTGGAACTGAAAGAGCTTTTTCACACCCATATAATGATCATAAAACTTCTGGAATCTATGTTTGTGCAGCGTGTAAGACCCCCTTGTATTTATCAAAATACAAATACGACTCTGGTTCTGGTTGGCCAAGTTTTGACAGAGCAGTTTCAAAAAACGTTGAAACCGATGTTGACTATGAAATTGGTTATGCAAGAACCGAATTAAAATGCAATACTTGTGGCGGACATTTAGGACATTCTTTCGACGATGGACCAAGTGAAACAACTGGTTTGCGTCATTGCATTAATGGCACTGCATTGCAGTTTATTCCAAAAAAAACAAAAGAAAATTGATTTTTTTTATAAAAATACACTTCATAATATTTAGTATATTCCCTTATATTTAATTTTAGAAAATGACAAAAAAAGAGATTGCAACTATATTAGAAGAAAAACATCAACTTCTGTTTGATTTAATTGAAATTCATCCTGAAGAAGAATGGTTAAAAGGTCCTGAAAACAAATGGACGTTTGGTCAACATATATTGCATTTAACAAATTCAATTGCACTTTTAAACAAAGCGATGAGTTATCCGAAGTTTATTTTAAAATACAAATTCGGAACATCAAACAGAGAAACTAGAAGTTATGATGTTGTTGTAAAAAAATATGAAGAAAAATTAGCAACAAATCTAGAGAGAGCAAAGCAATTCAATATAAAATTGAAATCGCCAACTTTAGGTGAAAAAGCTTTTTTAGTGAATAAACTTAAAATCCAGAATAAAAAGCTACAACACAAAACTAATAAATGGAAAGATAAAGATTTGAATAATTTGTTAATTCCACATCCATTAATGGGAAGAATGACCGTTAGAGAAATTGTTATGTGGACAGCACATCACACAGCACATCACACACAAATTTTAAAAGAAAAATATTAATGAAAAAATTCATTTCAAAACCACATTTATTCTTTTTTGGATTAGTTCCGTTATTTATAATTTTAGGGCTTATAAAAAAAGATGCTTTAATGGATGTTAATATCAGTTATGTGTATTTTGAACTTGCAATAAGTACACTTTGTTATTTGTCGGCAATTTTCTTTTCTTTAATTGGACTTAATTATTTTTCAGTACTATTATCGGGTAAAAAACTTAAAAAAGGACTAACAATAACACATATAATATTACAATTAATTGCATTTATTCCTTTTATCTACTTAATAATTTCTATTAATAATGATGGAAATATTTCTTCAGACTCTAAGTCATTAGTAGAAAAACTTGTTCTTTTTCTCTTTATTGGATTCTTCTTTTTTTTATTATCAATCTTAATTCATTTAATCAACTTTTTTTCAAGCTTATTTTTAAAGACTAAATAGCTAATGAGTAAATTAATTACAAAACCTCAATTATTTTTCTTTGGATTGGTTCCAATAATACTTCTTTTAGAGTTAATCAATAATAATGAAATTATTATTATAAATTTTGGAGCAACATATATTAATATTGAACTTAAGTTTTTAAATTATTTTTTTATCCTTCTATTTATAGTCATAGGATTGAGTTATTTTTTTCTTTCATTTAAGAAGAAAAAAGCAAAAAAATGGCTTACCCTTTTTCACATTCTACTACAAACAATAGCATTCCTTTTATTTTTTACAAAAAACCAATGGAATTGGATTGGAGATAAAAGTCTTTATGCTGGATTTAATCTAACAGACAATTCAAATTCAGTAATTATCATTTCAATTTTGTTATTTATATTGGCAATATTTTTCTATATATTTAATTTCTTTTTAAGTCTATTTTCTAAATCTAAATAACACGTTTTTTCATTTAAAAAATCGTGCTATTTTCTTATATTTGTGCTTCCAAAAAAAGAACACAAAGCACATGTTTAATAATTTAAGCGATAAATTAGATAAAGCCTTACACACGTTAAAAGGTCACGGTAGTATTACAGAAGTTAACGTTGCAGAAACATTAAAAGAAGTTCGTAGAGCTTTATTAGATGCCGATGTTAACTTTAAAATCGCCAAAGATTTTACCAAAAAAGTACAAACCAAAGCATTAGGACAAGACGTTTTAACAACGTTAAATCCTGGGCAATTAATGGTAAAATTGGTAAAAGATGAATTAACCAATTTAATGGGTGGAGAAACTGTAGGTATCAACCTTGGTGGATCTCCAACAGTAATTTTAATGTCTGGTTTACAAGGTTCTGGTAAAACAACTTTTTCTGGAAAATTAGCAAACTTCTTAAAAACTAAAAAAAGCAAACAAGTTTTATTAGTTGGTTGTGATGTGTATCGTCCGGCTGCCATAAATCAACTACAAGTTGTTGGAGAACAAATTGGTGTTGAAGTGTATGCAGAAGTTGGGAATCAAAATCCTGTAGAAATTTCTCAAAATGCTATTAAGCATGCAAAAGCAAACGGTAAAAATGTAGTAATTATTGATACTGCTGGTCGTTTGGCTGTTGATGAAGAAATGATGACAGAAATTTCTAACATTCATAAAGCTGTTAATCCACAAGAAACTTTATTTGTTGTAGATTCTATGACGGGTCAAGATGCTGTTAATACTGCAAAAGCATTTAACGATGTGTTAAATTTTGATGGAGTTATCTTAACAAAATTAGATGGTGATACGCGTGGTGGAGCCGCTTTAACAATAAAATCTGTTGTAGATAAACCAATAAAATTTATCGGAACTGGAGAAAAAATGGAAGCAATTGATGTTTTTCATCCAGATAGAATGGCAGACAGAATCTTGGGAATGGGAGATGTTGTATCTCTTGTAGAACGTGCTCAAGAACAATTTGATGAAGAAGAAGCTAGAAAATTACAGAAAAAAATTGCAAAAAATCAGTTTGGTTTTGATGATTTCTTAACGCAGATTCAACAGATCAAAAAGATGGGAAACATGAAAGATTTAGTTGGAATGATTCCTGGTGCTGGAAAAGCAATGAAAGATGTTGATATTGATGATGATGCTTTTAAAGGAATTGAAGCAATAATTCATTCCATGACTCCATTAGAAAGAACAACTCCAAGTACAATAAACTCAAGTAGAAAAAAGCGAATTGCAAAAGGGTCTGGCAGTACCGTTCAAGATGTAAATCAGTTAATGAAACAATTTACTCAAATGAGTAAAATGATGAAAATGATGCAAGGCGGCGGCGGAAGAAAAATGATGCAAATGATGCAAGGAATGAAATAAAATTAAAAGAGATAAACTATGTTTATCTCTTTTTTGTTCACCAATAACACAACAATACTACAACAAATATGGTACTACTAGACGGTAAAGCAACATCAGCCCAAATTAAAGACGAAATAGCAATTGAAGTACAAAAATTAACTGCTATAGGAATTAAAACCCCGCATTTAGCAGCAATTTTAGTTGGTAGTGATGGCGCAAGCTTAACCTATGTAAATGCAAAAGTTAAAGCTTGTGCAAAAGCGGGATTTGAATCTACATTAGTAAAATTACCTGAAGAAATATCAGAAAATGATTTATTAAATGAAATTAAAAAATTAAATAAGAATCCAGAAATTGATGGTTTTATAGTTCAATTACCATTACCAAAACATATTGATGAACAAAAAGTCTTAATGGCAGTAAACCCTGATAAAGATGTGGATGGGTTTCATCCAACTAATGTTGGAAAAATGGCGTTAAACCTACCTACATTTTTACCTGCAACTCCATTTGGTATTTTAGAATTACTAAAAAGATATGAGGTTGAAACTAGTGGAAAACACGTTGTGGTTATTGGAAGAAGTCATATTGTTGGAAGCCCAATGAGTATTTTAATGGCGCAAAAAAGAACCGCTGGAAATGCAACTGTAACAATTACACATAGTAGAACTAAAAACTTAAAAGAAATTACACGACAAGCAGATATTATTGTTGCAGCTTTAGGAATTCCTGAATTTTTAACTGCAGATATGGTAAAAGATGGTGTTTCTGTAATTGATGTTGGAATTACTAGAATTGCTGATGAATCTAAAAAAAGAGGATATCGGTTAGCTGGTGATGTTCATTTTGAATCGGTTTCTAAAAAGTCTAGTTTTATTACGCCCGTTCCTGGTGGTGTTGGACCAATGACAATTGCTATGTTAATGAAAAACACCTTACAGGCAGCAAAAAATAGAAGTTAATTTCTTTTTAATATATTTATAGAAATATAAATTATTATAGCTTGAACGATTTTTTCTTAAAAGAAAATTCTGATTTTATTCCTTTTACAATGCAACATTTATTATTGATATTGCTTTGGTTTATAATTGGATACATTATAATTAAATGGGCACTAAAACAGTCTGAGCAAACACAAATTAAAACTGGAAACACGATAACAATTACAATCTCATTATTTGTAATTATAGGAACTATTCTAAAGTTTTATGGAGATTCTTTTAACATCAAAGAACATTTACCACTTCATTTATGTAGTTTTTTAGCCTTAATAATTCCTATTGTATCTTTTAAAAGAAGATATTTACATTATGAAATTATTTTCTTCTTAGTGCTTGCAGGAACACTTCAATCTATCATCACTCCTAGTTCTTATAACTTTTTAAATTTTGAATTTTTTAGATATTGGCTTGTTCATGCCGGATTAGTTCTCTTTATGATGTACGCAACATTTGTATACAAAATGAGACCTAAGTTAAAAAGTGTGGGGAAATCTTTTATTGGAATGCAAGTATATATGATATTAATGTTTGTAATAAACTATTTCTTAGGATCAAATTATTTTTACACAAACAGAAAACCTGATGCGGCCTCTATGCTAGATTTGTTTGGAGAATGGCCTTATTATGTATTTGTGGTAGAATTAATTGTAATTCCGTATTTTTTACTTATTTATTTGCCTTTTTATTTAACACGTAAAAAAAGCCCCTAATTAATAAACAAAAGGATTACTCTCTGTTAACCAGACCCATAGAAAATGCGGGCAAGCAAATGGCCAAATATTCACACTCTTTTTCAAACGGATTTGAATATTGAACACGCGTATTTTTTTGTATTTTGATGGATTGACCAGCTTCCAAAATAATTATTTCATCATCAATAACAAATTGCTTTTTTCCTTTAATTATATAGGTGTATTCATCAAAATCTGGAGTCTGAAAAGGCTCACTCCATTTAGGAGGGGCAATCATGTGTGCAATACTTAAATTAGCATCATTACTAGTAGCATTACCAAAATGCTCTTCAATTAGTTTACCATCTGTCGTTGGAACCACAAAAGGTGCTGTTTGAATGGAATACTTTTTAGACATCGTTTATTAATTAAACCAAACGATAAAGGTTTTTACTTTTGCAAGACCAGGAATTTGCTCGATACTAATTTTCTGAGTACTAAAGCTTTTTAATCCTAAATCTTCTTTATCTAAACTAATCGTTACATTTAGGTCGTCTATAAATAAAGTTGCAGAACTCAAAGAAGTTTCAACTTTAGTAATAGTGTTGTTTAAGTTAATTTCTTCAAAAGGAGATTCTAAAGAAAGACCATTATTTGTAGCATAACGGCTATCATAAATTTGAATACTTTTAATTGTAGATGTTGAATCTAATTGCTCTTGTGGAATAATGGTTAATAAATGCTTTCCTCCTTTTTCATAAATTAAATATTCATCATCATCCTGAAAAAAATTAGCACCCAAATTTCCCTCACTTAAATTTCTAACAATAGAATCATTTTTAAAAATATTATCTAAATCATTTATAGTTGTTAAAGTAGTCAGTTCACCAACTTTTCCTTTGGAAATTATAAATTCTCCTCTATTACCACATTGCATAAGAAAAATTGACACTACACTAATAACTAGTAATTTAACTATTTTTTTTTTCATTTTTTATGTAATTTGATATAGTCTAAACGTATTCTTTTTAAATTTCTTATTTATCGACCCTAAAAGTAATCATTCTTTGAATGATACAAAACAATAAGAAGTTAATATCTTATAAAAAACACAAATTAATAACTTTATATTTTGAATCTGATATTCTTTTAAGTTTCAGTATCTTTGCCAACCAATGAAAAAAGAGGTACAAGATTTAGTAAATACAGGAAAAATGCTTCCGCTAATGGAAGAGTTTTATACTATTCAAGGTGAGGGCTCACATACGGGAAAAGCCGCATATTTTATACGTATTGGTGGCTGCGATGTAGGTTGTCATTGGTGCGATGTTAAAGAAAGTTGGAATGCAGATTTACATCCACCAACCTATGCAGATATTATTGTAAAGAATGCAAAAAAATTTACAGACACTGTTGTAATTACTGGTGGTGAACCATTAATGTGGAAATTAGATCACATTACTAATCTTCTTCAAGAAAACAATATAAAAACGCACATAGAAACTTCTGGTGCCTATTCCTTTTCTGGAACATGGGATTGGTTTTGTTTGTCTCCAAAAAAATCAAAACTACCCTTAGATGAGATTTATAAGGAAGCTGATGAATTGAAAATGATCATTCATAACAAGAATGATTTTAAATTTGCTGAGGAACAAGCTTTGAAAGTTAATAACAATTGTGAATTGTTTTTACAACCAGAATGGAGTAAAAGAGAAAAAATGATTCCTCTAATTGTAGCTTATGTAATGAAGAATCCTCAGTGGAAAATTTCTTTACAAACTCACAAATATTTAGATATTCCTTAGATCAAAAAAAAAGCAGTCAATTGACTGCTTTTTTATTTATAGTTTATCTGTGACTAATTTTTGAATTAGATCAAACTGTTCTTTCTTACTGAGATTAGAATTGTCAATTTCTATAGCGTCTTCTGCTTTAACTAAAGGAGAATCTGTTCTTGTTGTATCTATATAATCTCTTTCAACAACATTTTTGTAAATCTCTTCATAGTTCACATCATCACCTTTTTCAATCAATTCATCAAATCTTCTTTTGGCTCTTGTATCAGCAGAAGCAGTCATAAAAATTTTAAGTTCGGCCTCCGGAAAAACAACGGTTCCAATATCTCTACCATCCATTACAATTCCTTTATTTAAACCCATTTGCTGTTGCTCAAAGACTAATTTTTCTCTGATTTTAGAAATGGTAGCAATTTTACTTACAAAACTTGATACTTCTAAAGATCTAATTTTTTTCTCTACATTCACATCATTTAAATACACTTCTGCAAAACCTAAATTTGGATTAAAAACAAAGGAAATTTTTATCGCATTCAGTTGTGCTATCAGTTGATCTTGTTTAATATAATCTGAACCAATTAAATTATGTTGCATCGCATATAAAGCAACCGTTCTATACATTGCGCCAGTATCAACATAAATATAACCCAAATGATTTGCTAATTGTTTTGCTATTGTACTTTTTCCTGTTGATGAATAACCATCAATTGCAATTGTTATATTTTTATTCATTATCTATTTTTATCTAAATTAATTTGTAAGCTAAATGTACTTACATTACTGGCTGTGTGAACTTTTGAATATGCGTAATTAAACTTAAAATTGTTCATTTTTAATCCAAAACCAAATGATAAACCTCCAAAAGTTCTAATGTTTTGCAGTTTATATTCTTGAGATTTTCTAAAATTATAACCAAAATGTAAATTTATTACACTGTCTGGAAACAACTCTGCTCCAACTATAAAATGTCTAAATGCATTGTTAAAAAAGGAGATATTTTCTTTAGAAATATTTCCTTCAATATCAGAATTTTGGCTTGATGGATTACTAAATGAAATATTCCAATGTTGTAAATTATCGATGGTAAAATGCCACTTAATGGGTACATTAACTAGCTGATAAGAACCTCCAAGAATAATTTCCATTGGAAGGTTTTCAGATTCATTAATAAATGAAGAAACTTGCGTTCCTATATTTCTAACAACTAATGTAATTAAATAAGGCTTATAAATATTATGATATAAAATTCCAATATCAGTAGCAATTGCACTAGAAGAAAAATTACCTATAGAAGATTGTATCAACTTAACGTTTGCTCCTATAAATATATTTGTAAACGGAAAATTATATGCGTAACCAACAGAAAGAGCAAAGTCGTTAGCAGAAAAGTTTCCTGTTATAGCACCAAATTCATCAGATTCTATCAAATTACCATAATTAACGTATTTAATACCGGCATGTAACATTCCGAATCTTCTACTAATTTTTGTAGCAAAAACAGCAGAACCAATATTGATTCCTGATAAATAAGAGGTGTAATTTAAAGCAAGTTTATTATTTAAATTCTCGTTAATAATAGAAGGATTCCATAAAGGCTGATTTATATCATCAGCTAATGTAATACTCTTGCCACCAAGAGCACTTTGAGTTGCTGATGTAGATATATTTAGAAAATTATAAACGGATTCTCCACCAACTTGAGAATATATCCAACTTGGAAAAAGTAAAATAATAAAAATCTTAAATACTTTCATAAACAACTCACAAAGAAAAGACAAATTATTATTAGAATGAAAATAATAGATATTTTTTTAAAAAAAGGGATAAAAAAAACCTCAATCTATTAAGATTGAGGTTTATAGATACTAAATAAATTTAGTATAAAGAAAGGCAACGACCTACTCTCCCACCATAATGGCAGTACCATCGGCGCAAATGAGCTTA
>JAQWGI010000001.1 GCA_029238315.1 Polaribacter sp.
CGGAGATGTGAACCCGAGTGGTAAATTACCGTTAACTGTAGCTAGAAGTGTGGGTCAGTTAAGAATGATTTATAATCACAAACCCTCTGCTTATTTTCATAAATATGCCGATGAGGAAAAGACACCCTTATACCCTTTTGGTTTTGGTTTAAGCTATACTAAATATTCATACGGAGCTCCTACTCTATCAGAAACTACTTTGAACAAAAATGGTACAGTAACAGTTGCTGTTCAAATAACAAACACCGGTGATGTTGATGGAGAAGAAATTGCACAACTTTATATTAGAGACAATGTAAGCAGTGCTACAAGAGCTGTAAAAGAATTAAAAGGCTATAAACGAGTTGCTTTAAAAGCTGGGGAAACAAAAACAGTAAGCTTTTCTATAGATGCCGAGAGCCTAGCCTTCTATGATATTAATATGGACTATTGTGTAGAGCCAGGTACATTTTCTATTATGACAGGTTCTTCCTCAAATACCAAAGATTTAACAACAACAATTTTAACGGTAACTAATAGAATCAAATTATAAATGAATTATTTTAAATTGGTACTTTTTGGATTAATTTCTTTGTTATATTCTGACCAGTCTTGCAAAAAATTAACCATTAAGATTAATAACCAAGGATTTTGCTATAATCATGATGAAATAGTTGATGCAAATAAAGAGAGATTCTCAGAAGGTGGAAGCGCTCACAGGTCATGGTCTAAATATAGGTTCTATTCTAAAACTAATGGTTATCCTGATTGGGCAAATGATTTCATCAGAAAAATATAAAAAAACAAACAATAATATTATGGGAATATTTGACTGGTTATCTGGAAAAAGGTACTAAAAATAAAATAACCAACACTGAAAATAAAAGTTCTATCAAAGGTTTTTATATGTACAAAATATAAATTTTAGGAAGTTATATCACCGTTTCCAAGTACCCCCATAAGTATACAACGGATTGTCCTTTTTAACGTCTCTTAGACACTCTTTACAAACAAACACCCATTCTTGGGTTTTTATATTGTACTCGGTACATCGTATAAAAATTTACTTTACAAATGGCGCAATGTTTAATTCGTTGTTTCATACGTTACTTAAGTCATTAATAACTCAACTTTTAGTGTCAAATATAACCAGTTTCCAGTTATTTTTTTATACCTCCCGAGCAACCTCTCGAGCAACCGGTATTCTCGCCATATATTAGCTTGTATCTTTTTGATTTTGTCTCTTTAGTTTTAAAATTCTTAATACATTATTAATTTAGAGATTACTTATTCTCATACAATTTAATAAAAACAGTAAATCAGATAGTGATTCACTTCAATTACTTTGTCTATATTTGATTCAATTTAAATAGAAGAGTAGATATCATTTTGAGAACAAGTTTAATAATTGTAAGATACCACCCAAATTTTGCCATTTTTGGATTTTTATCAATGGCAATTTTTAGAGTTCCTTTATTTTTTAACAAAAATATACAATTTTATAAATTAATGGGAACAGGTAAAAATGGTACGTTTGATAAAATTCCAGATTTATCTCAATGGTCTATTTTAATTACTTATGAAGGTGATTTAAACTTAAATGCTCAATTTGGAAGTTTCATTTTAAAATGGTTTGAATTGTTTTGTAAAAAACAAACTATATATCTGTTAAAGCCAATTGAAGGTCATGGTTTATGGGATAAAAAAAAGGTTTTTGGTGATCTACCACCAACAACTGATTATGAAGGAGAAATAGCTGTATTAACAAGAGCAACAATTCGCTTAAATAAATTGCGTTATTTTTGGCAAAATGTGGCCCCAATTGCTGCACAAATGCTAGCAGCAGATGGATTTATTACTTCTTATGGAGTAGGAGAGATTCCTTGGGTAAAACAAGCAACTTTTAGTGTTTGGGAATCAAAAGCGATGATGAAAAAATTTGCATACAGAATGCCACAACATAAAGCCGTTATCCAAAAAACTAGAAAACAAAATTGGTATAGTGAAGATATGTTTACACGTTTTACTATTCAACAAAAAATTGTAAAATAATTCAGCTATTCACTCTTTTGTTAGCAAACTAATTTTTTTAGAAATTACATTTTAAGGCTAATAATTTTTTTAACTTCAATAAAAATTTTGATATAATTAAATAAAAAAATAGGGTTAAATGTTTTTTGTTTTATATTTTTACATAAATATTAAACAAATGAAGAAGGTAGCTGTTATTGGTAGTGGAATTGGAGGGTTAGCCACTTCAATTCGACTGGCTTTAAAGAATTATGATGTTTCTGTTTTTGAAGCAAATTCTTATCTTGGAGGAAAACTGTCATCATTCGAAAAAGATGGTTTTACTTTTGATACGGGTCCTTCACTTTTTACAGCTCCAGAAAATATAGAAGCACTTTTTAGTTTAGCACAAAAAGATATTACTAGCTATTTTACATATCGCGATTTAGATGAAAGTTGTCGTTATTTTTTTGCGAATGGAAAAAAAATTATTGCCCAAAAAAACGTTGAAACATTTGCTGAAGAGGCAGAAAAAGTTTTTGGTGAGCCATCAGGAAACATTAAAAAATATCTTCAAAATAGTAAGAAAGCCTATCAAAATATAGGAGAACTTTTTTTAGATTTTCCTTTAGATTTAAATTTAATAACAAAAAGTGAAACGTACAAAGCTTTGTTCAGTGTAAAGTTTCCATACATTTCAAAGTCTTTGAATAGCTTTAACGAATCAAGTTTTAAAACACCAGAAATGGTTCAGCTTTTTAATCGTTTTGCAACTTATAATGGTAGTAATCCTTATAAAGCGCCAGCTATGTTAAGTATGATTTCTAGTTTAGAACAAAGCCAAGGAACTTTTTATCCAAATGGAGGAATGATTAGTATTACCAGAGCCTTAGTGCAATTGGCAAAAGATGTTGGGGTTAAATTTCATATCGATAGTAAAGTTGAAAAAATTGAAACTTTAAAAGATATTGTTACAGGAGTTTTAGTAAACGGAAAAAATTATAAAGTACATACAGTTGTAAGTAATATGGATATTTATTACACCTATAAAAATTTACTTTCGGATAAAAATTTTGCCGATAAAGTTTTAAAGCAAGAACGAAGTAGCAGTGCTTTTATATTCTATTGGGGAATAAACACTACTTTTTCAGATTTAGGTTTGCATAATATCTTTTTTAGTGAAGATTATAAAAAAGAGTTTAAACAAATTTTTGACGAGTCAATTTTACCTGATGAACCAACAATTTATGTGAATATAACTTCCAAATACGACAAAAATCACGCCCCAGATAAAAGTGAAAATTGGTTTGTAATGGTAAATGCTCCTGCACATAATGAGCATAATTGGGAAGAACAAAAAGAAAAAGTAAGAAATTTTATTATCAAACAAATAAATAAACAATTAAAGACTAATCTAGAAAATCATATAGTTTTGGAAGACACACTTTCTCCATTAAATATTCAACAAAAAACAGCAAGTTTTATGGGATCTTTATATGGGACAAGCAGTAACAGTAAAATGGCTGCTTTTTTTAGACAGCAAAATAAAAGTAAGCGATATAAAAATTTATATTTCTGTGGAGGAAGCGTTCATCCAGGAGGTGGAATTCCCTTATGTTTTAAAAGTGCAAAATTAGTAGCAGATGACATTCAGTAATTTATTTAAAAACAAATATAGATTAGCAATAGGAATAAGTTTATTATTTCATGTGAGTGCTATTATTGGCTTGCTTTTTACTGATTATAATGATTTTTTTATTCAAAACACACCTTTAAATTTAATCATTTCAATGGCATTGGTTTTATATACACATCAAAAAATTAATAAATCACTCTGGTTCTTTTTTAGCGCATGTGTTTTTGCAGGTCTTACTTATGAAGTTATTGGAATAAATACAGGTTTTCTTTTTGGAGATTACAAATATTCAAATGTTATGGGCTACAAAATATTTGGTGTTCCTATTTTATTAGGCATTTTGTGGTTTACAACTATGTATTGCGTAGGAGGTTTAACGTCTCAATTTTATAATTGGTTTAGAGTTAAATATAACTTTAAAGTTTCTAATAAAATAGAACTTCATTTATTGGCAATATTTGGAGCATTTGCAGCAGTTTTTTTAGATTTATTTTTAGAACCAGTAGCTATTAAATTAAATTTTTGGCAATGGTATCCATATGGAGAAATTCCAATATATAATTATGTGTGTTGGTTTTTCGGAAGTTTAATTTTACAGTATTTATTCGTAATTTTGAAATTTAATAAACAGAATAAATTCGCAGTGTATTTATTTACAATTCAACTTATATTTTTTATAACCATTAGTTTATTTTATAAATGATCTTTCTTATTATCTTATCAATATCTTTAGTAACGTTCATTATAATGGAGGGTATTACTTGGTCAATGCACAAGTATGTGATGCATGGATTTTTGTGGTATTTGCATGAGGATCATCATAAACCAAATGCTCACTTTTTGGAGAAAAATGATGCTTTCTTTTTAATTTTTGCCATACCAAGTTGGTTGTGCATTATGATTGGTTTACAAGATAAAATATTTTGGCTTGCAGGTATTGGATTTGGTATTGCACTTTATGGTTTGGCTTATTTTATAGTGCATGATGTTATTATTCATCAGCGTTTTAAGTGGTTTTCGAGAAGTAATAACACGTATATAAAAGCTTTAAAATGGGCGCATAAAATGCACCATAAGCATCTCCAAAAAGAAAAAAGTGAAAGTTTTGGCTTATTATTTGTTGCTAAAAAATATTGGGAAAAGGTACTTAAAGACAAGGCAATTCGCAAGCAAAAATTATAAGTGTTTTAATAAGAAGTTATTTAAGTATATCATACACCTTTAAGGAAATTAGTTTTGGCGATAAAGAAAATTTTAAAAACATTTTAATGGAGCAACCACCCCTAACGGTACTTTCTACTGGAGTTCTACGGAGTACGTTAGCAATAGCGCGTGGATGCAATATTTTAACAATGGTAATCAGAACTTCAACTTTAAGGACGACCCAAACGATGTGCGTGTAGTTCGAGCTTTTTAATTACCTGCCTACCGGCAGGCAGGTTTATCAATTTAATTAGTGCCGCGTAAGCGGTTGGTTTTTATTTTTTAAAAATGGCATTACATACCGAGTTACCGGTTTAAATAGAAACTTATAAATTGGTGTTAGAAATTTTTGTAAGTACTAAAAACTTCCCCAAAAAATACAAGTATAGTTTGGGTAGAGATATGGAGCGCGATGTATTGGTATTGATGCGCTGTATATATCGTGCTCTATTAGAACGGAACTTTAGTTTCCAGTAACTTAACTTTTAGAATATAATATAATCAGTTTCCAGTTAACTTTTTATACCTCCCGAGCAACCTCTCGAGCAACCCTAAAAACCAAAAAACCCGTAATTCATTGTTTGTAAATGAGTTACGGGATAATTTTGTGGTACCTCCAGGAATCGAACCAGGGACACAAGGATTTTCAGTCCTTTGCTCTACCAACTGAGCTAAGGTACCATTGCCTTAGCGGATGCAAATATACTACCTCTTTTTTTAATCTACCAAATAAAATTGTAAAAAATCTGTTGTATTTTTGAGCGCATTTAAAAAATAAGAATGAATTTAATAGTTGATATAGGGAATACTAGGGTTAAAGCAGCTGTTTTTGAGAAAGATACCATTGTGGAGGTGTTTCTGTTTGAAGTTGAAGATTTATTTACTAAAATTGAAATAATTACAAAAAATTATAAAATAGTATCTGGTATTGTTGCGTCTGTAGTAATAATTTCTAAAGATACAGTAACACAATTAAACAAAAGTGTTCCTTTTTTAGTTTTAGACGCATCAACAAAAGTGCCTTTTAAAAATAGATACGAATCGCCAAAAACACTTGGTGTAGATAGAATAGCACTTGTTGCAAATGCAGTAGAAAAATTTCCTGGTAAAAATGTTTTAATCATTGATGCAGGAACTTGTATTACTTATGATTTTGTTAATGTTAAAAAAGAGTATCTAGGAGGCGCAATTTCGCCTGGAGTAGAGATGAGATACAAATCTTTACAGCATTTTACATCAAAATTACCAATGTTAGAGAAAAAAACACCTAATACTTTTATTGGAAGAAATACAACAGAAAGTATCCATTCTGGAGTTGTAAATGGTCTTTTAAAAGAATTAATTGGTGTAATTGAACAATATGAAACCGAAAATCCATTTTTAACAATTGTTTTAACAGGTGGAGATACAAATTTCTTGGCTAAACAATTAAAAAGTAGCATATTTGCCAATCCAAATTTTGTTTTGGAAGGATTAAACACAATTTTGATATACAACAACAAGGAATGTTAAAGAGAATTTTACATCTATTTATAATATTTATTTCAATTACTGTCTCAGCACAGAGAACCAATTCTTCTCCGTATTCTTTTTTTGGTATCGGGCAGCAATACAGTTCTCAGGTTGTAGAGCAAGCTAGTATGGGAGGAATTGGTGTAGCTTTTAGTGATGCGTACCATTTAAACTTTTTAAATCCGGCTGCAAACGCAGCGCTGAGATTTGCCACGTATACAGTTGGTGTTAATGTTAACGATTTGACAATTAAAGATTTTTCAGGTTCGCAACGCTCAACTTCGTCTACATTGTCATACATTAATATTGGTTTTCCTGTAGGGAAAAAGGCAGGTGTTTCTTTTGGTTTAAAACCGAATACTTCTGTTGGGTACTCTTTATTAAATGCAGTTACAGATAGCAATGGAGACGCTATTGAAGCAACACGTTTTTATGGCAGCGGTGGTACTAATAAGATTTATGGTGCTTATGGAGTTTCTATTTTTAAAAATTTTAAAGTAGGATTAGAAGCAGAGTATGTTTTTGGAAAAACAGAAAACAATATTTTATCGCAAAGACTAGATACTCAATTTGGGACCAAAAATAATGAAGTTACCACAATTAGAGGAACAGGAATTAAGTTAGGTGTTCAATATCAAAAGGAATTAAAGAATAAATTAAAGTTAAATTTAGGAGCTGCTTTCAAATTAGAAAACAGCTTATCTACTTCTGGTACAGAAAACTTGTACTCTTTAGCAATAGCTTCTTCTACTGTTGAAATACCTAAAGATACATTATATAGTGCGGCTATTGATAGTGAAATTATAAACCCATTAAAAACCAGTTTAGGTGTTGGTTTAGGAAAAGATAATAAATGGTACTTAGGTTTAAACTATGAGTTTCAGGATGCTTTAAATTTACAAGGATCAATTTTAACAAACTCATCATACAAGTATACAAACTCTAGTAAGGTAGCAGTTGGTGGATTCTATTTGCCAAAAGACAATTCTATTTCGAGCTACTGGCAAAAGGTAACTTATAGAGCTGGATTTCGTATAGAGAACATAGGTTTGTTGGTAAACGGTACAGGAAATATTGGCGATTTTACAGAAATTAAAGACTTTGGCATATCTTTTGGATTAGGGTTACCATTAAAAGACCTATCAAACCTAAATTTAGGAGTTGAATATGGTCAAAAAGGAGCAACAACCAACAACTTAATACAAGAAAACTATTTTAACTTTAAACTAAGTTTATCGCTTAACGATGTTTGGTTTAGAAAAAGACGAATTGACTAATTAAAAACAGATAGATGATGAAAAAAATTACACTTTTACTAGCAGCAATACTTATGCTTTTAAGTCCTAGTGTTTCAGCACAAAATGCAAACGATTGTAGTATTGTTTACAATTTATTTAAAGGAGAAGTACAGACAAAAAAATACGACAAAGCCTATCCAAGGTTAAAAAAATTAATGGCAGATTGTCCTACATTATCTGTAAATATTTATAAATTAGGAGATGTTTTAGCTAAAGCCATGTTAAAAGCTGGTGGAGATAAAGTAGAGTTTGCTGGATTGGTAAAAAAGATTTACGAACAAAGATTGGTGCATTTTCCAAAAGATTTGGCTAAAATGCATAGTGATTATGCAACTTTCTTAGCACAGGCCAAAGTTGGTACAGATGATGAAATTTTCACATTGTTAGAAAAAGCATACGCTGTAGATCCAAATAGAATGGGTGTAAGAAATTTATATAAATATTTTCAAGGAGTAACAGATAGAAATAAAGACACCAATCCACAAAAAGTATTTGATACGTATGATGATGTATTAGAATCTGTTGGTGAAAAATTAGATGATTATTCTAAAAAATTAGCCCCTTTACAAGCTAAAGAAGATAAAGGACAAGTTTTAGAAGGAAGGGAAAAAAGATTATTAAGAGCATATTCTGTAAATTCTAAGGCGCTAGGTCAGGTAGAGGCTGGTTTAGATCAAATTATTGTAGAACTTTCTACTTGTGAGAGATTGATACCTTTATATACAAGAGATTTTCCTGCAAATAAAACCAATGCAAAATGGTTAAAAAGAGCGGTTTCTAGAATGTACAATAAAGAATGTACAGACGATCCGTTATACGAAACATTAGTAGAAGCCTATGTAGCTGCAGATCCTTCTCCGGAAGCATCTGTATTCTTTGCATCAATCTTATACAAAAAAGGAAAAGAAACAGAAGCAATGGAGTATTACAAGAAAGCGGTAGATCAAGAGCCAGATGCTTTTAAGAAAGCAGAAAATTTGTATAAAATTGCACAATTATTTGCGAAAAAAGGAAGAAGAATTCAGGCTAGAAATTATGCCAATCAAGCTTTGCAAAACAAACCAAGCATGGGGAAAGCTTATTTATTGATAGCAGGTTTGTATGCATCAAAAAATAGTATAGCAGATTGCGGTAGTTCTGAGTTTGAGCAAAGAATGGTGTACACTGCTGCATTGAAAAAAGCAAGAAGAGCTGCTACTGTAGATCCTAGTATTGCTTCAAGAGCTGCAAAGTATATTAAAAATTACCTTTCTCAAGAGCCTTCTAAAAAGTTAATTTTTACCAAAGGAATTAAGCCAGGAACTCCATACACGATTAAATGTTGGATAAATGAGACGGTAAAAGTTCCACAAAAATAAACATGTATTTTAGGATACATAAAATATTTAAAAGCATTGTTACTATTGGTTTAGTAGCAATGCTTTTTTCTTGTACCAACGATGTTAAAGCGGTCAAAGAGTTTTTATCAACTAAAAATTTACCTATAGCCGTTACCAAAGAGTTTGCGCATACTTATAGAGATTCTGGTAAAACTACCTCAAAATTATTTTCTCCGTTATTAAAAGATTTTAGCAATAGAGAAGTGCATCCTTACAGTGAGTTTCCTAAAGGATTAAAATTAATCTCTTTTGATACTGCTACGAAAGACTCTACAACAACAGTTGCAGATTATGCAATTTCTTTTTCTAAAACCTTAATAACAGAGTTAAGAGGTAATGTGGTAATTACAAATCACAAAGACCAAACAACGTTGTATACAGATCAATTATTTTGGGATCAAAATACCGATTATTTTTTCTCAGAAAAGAAATTTAGATTACTTTCACCAGATAATGATGTTAGCGGAATTGGTTTTGAATCTAAGAAAGATTTGTCTAAGTTTTTAGCAAAAAAAACATCAAGTGAACATTTATTAAACGAAGACTAACAATGAATACAATTTGGAAATACTTACAGTACGGATATTTAATTATTGCAATTATATTTTTAGTTGAAGCAATTTTAGATTGGGATACAGACAGAGAAAAGTCTTTTTTAATGTTAGGTTTTACAGTTTTTATTACCTTAGTGTTTTTCTTTAAAAGACATTTTAGAAAAAAGGTAGCAGCTAAAAACAAACAGTAACTCTTACATGGAAACCCAAATAGCAATTATTGTTATTTCAAT
Organism: Polaribacter sp.; assembly: GCA_029238315.1. GTDB lineage: Bacteria > Bacteroidota > Bacteroidia > Flavobacteriales > Flavobacteriaceae > Polaribacter. The sequence goes on from JAQWGI010000001.1 coordinate 9,805, forward strand.
TTTACTTTCGGCATTTTTTTCAGGAATGGAAATCGCTTTTGTTGCTGCCAATAAATTACACATCGAATTAGAGAAAAAAAAAGACAGTCTGATTTCTAATATTCTTACAAAACTTACTAATACATCTTCAAAATTTATTACCACAATGCTGGTGGGAAATAATATAGCACTAGTAGTTTATAGTATTTATATGGGCGATTTTTTAGTGAGCTTTTTGCCTGCTAATTCTTTAAGCGAATTTACAGTATTGCTAATTCAAACCCTTGTTTCTACTATGTTAATTCTGGTTACTGCAGAATTTTTACCAAAGGCAATTTTTAGAATTTATGCAAATGAAGCGCTAAAGTATTTTGCAGTTCCTGCCTATTTTTTTTATGTAATTTTCCACTTTTTTTCATCATTTATTACCTTTATTTCCGATTTCTTTCTACGTGTTTTTTTTAGAACCAACCAAGAAGAGTCTCAAACAGCGTTTAGTAGAGAAGAATTAGGGAATTATATTAACGAACAAATAGAAACAAGCAATTCTCAAGAAATTATAGACTCTGAAATACAAATATTTCAAAATGCTTTAGATTTTCATAAAGTAAAATCTAGAGAAATCATGGTGCCACGAACAGAAATGGTGGCAGTAGAGTTTCATGAAACGATACAAAATTTAAGAAAAATATTTATTGAAACCGGTTTTTCTAAAATATTGATTTATAAAAATTCTTTAGATGATATTGTAGGCTATGTTAATGCGTTTGAGCTGTTTAAAAACCCTAAAACAATACGTAGTGTAATTTTACCCATTGAGGTGGTTCCAGAATCAATGATTATACATGATGTTTTAAATAGTTTGATTAAAAAAAGAAAAAGTATAGCTATTGTTTTAGATGAATATGGAGGTACCTCTGGAATGATAACTGTAGAAGATATTGTCGAAGAATTGTTTGGAGAAATAGAAGACGAGCATGATTCTCAAGAGTTGTTAGAAGAACAAATTAGCGAAAATCAATTTCGTTTTTCGGCAAGATTAGAGATTGATTACATTAATGAAGAATATGGGTTAAGCATTCCAAAAGAAGAGGCTTATGAAACCCTAGGAGGTTTTATCATTGAGCATACAGAAAACATACCAGAAGAAAATGAAGAAATAAAAATTGCAGATTTTACAATTAAGATATTAAAAGTATCTTCCTCAAAAATAGAAGAAATTCACTTTCAAATTGGAGATATAGAAGATTAGTGTTCGCAATCAAAAATACTCTTAAATAATTGTGGCGAACCAGTTGCATTATTTAATCTGATATTGTACTTTCGCTCCCTGATAATTAAATTAATGACGTATGGCAATTTTATCTAAAATTAGAGAGCGCTCAATGGCTTTAATCCTTGTAATTGGATTGGCATTATTCGCTTTTGTATTAGATCCTTCAAGTATTCAAGATTTCTTCAATTCTACAAAAGTTAACACAGTTGGAGAAGTAGGTGGAGAAGTAATTTCAAGAAAAGATTTTAGTGAAGCAGTAGAAGCATATAAAGCGCAAGTTGGTAACAGACTTACAGATATGCAAGCTTCAAAAATGGTTTGGGATAACCTAGTGAGAGAAAAGATTTACAAAACACAATTGTCTGCAGCCGGTGTATCCGTTGGAGAAAATGATGTTTGGATAGCTCTTACTGAGAACCAGTCTGTTAAAACAAATCCTCAGTTTTTAAATGCTGCAGGTTTGTTTGATGAAAATAAATTAAAAGAGTTTTTAGCGATTGCTAAATCAGATGATCCTGCAACTTGGACGGCTTGGTCTAACTTTATGGGGCAATTAAAAACGGGTTTAGAAACGACAGCTTATAATAATTTAATTACTGCAGGTGTTGGTGCTTCTCTTAAAGAGGGAGAACTTCAATATTTAACAGACAACACAAAAATAAGTTCTCAATATGTATATGTTCCTTATGCTTCTGTTCCAGATAGTTTAGTTACGGTTACAAAGTCAGATATAGAAACCTATATCAAAGCAAACCCTACTGCGTTTAAAGTAGAAGCTTCTACAGACATTAAATATGTAAAGTTTGCTATCGTACCTACTCAAGAAGATGCGAATGCTATTAAAAATGATGTAGCTAATTTATTAAACGATACAAATGGTGTAAAAGGATTTAAAAACGCTGATAATTATGCTGATTTTTTTACAGAAAATGATTCTGACTTAGCATTAACTACAGGTTACGATTTTAAAAATACGGTTTCTGTTATGATCTCTGAAGATGTTTTTAAAGGGAAAGAAGGTGATGTCTTTGGTCCATATAGAGATAGAGGATATTTTAAAATTTCTAAAATTGATGCCATTGTACAGATACCAGATTCAGTAAAAGGAGCACATATATTAATTCCTTTTATAGGATCTCTATCTTCAACTGAAGATACCAAAAAAACAGAAGCACAAGCTAAAAAATCTGCAGATAGTATTTACAGATTAGTAAGAAGAAATAAGAAGAGATTTGCTACTATTGCTGATCAAATCAACACAGATATGACTAAAGATAAAGGTGGTGATATTGGTTGGATAACAAAAGATGTTGCTTTTAGCGCAAATTTTGATAAAGATTTTGCAGATTATTTATTCTTTAATAAAAAAGGAGACGTACAGGTTGTAAAATCTAGATTTGGTTACCAGGTTATTAGAATAGACGAAAGTAAAAATAAACAAAAAGCTGTTAAACTTGTAACCTATGGAAGAAACATTGTGGCTTCTGAAGCAACAGAAAACACTGTTTTTCAAAATGCACAAACTTTTGCTTTGGCATTGTCTAATGGAAACAATTTTGATGAAGTTGTTAAAGAAAAAGGATTGAATGCACAAACCGCTTTTTCTTTAAAAATGCTAGACGAAACCGTACCAGGAATTGGTAACGAAAGAGATATTGTTTCTTGGTCTCATAAAAAAGAAAATGAAATTGGTGCTTATGAATCATTTGACATCAATGGGGGGCATGTTGTAGCAGTAATTACAAACAAAACTTTTAAAGGTTTAATGTCTGCAGCGAAAGCAACAAACACTGTTAGACCAATTTTATTAAATCAAAAGAAAGCAGCAATCATTAATAAAACTATGACTGGATCTTCATTAGCAGATTTAGCAAAAGCGACGAATCAGTCTGTCAGAAATGTTGCAGCAATTACAATGCAATCCCCAATTATTACAGGTGTTGGTTTTGAGCCAAAAGTAGTAGGAGCGATGTATTCTGTTAATGAAAACGTGCTTTTTAATAATGTAGAAGGAACAAAAGGAGTGTTTGCATTTGTGGTTACTAAAAGAGAGGTGCCAGCTACTTTACCAAATTATGATTCTTACAGAAATAGATTGGCAAGTACCAGAAGAGGACAAACAGGCTTAATTTATAATGCGATTAAAGATGCTGCAGAAATTGAAGACAATAGAGCTGCTTTTTATGGTATTGATTAATTAGCAAACTTATCTATAAAAAAAACCGAATCAGTTTTGATTCGGTTTTTTTATGCTTCTTAATTGGTTAAGTTATCCATTCATAGAAATTAAAAACTCTTGGTTGTTTTTAGAGAACTTAATTCTTTCATTGATAAACTCCATGGCTTCAACAGGATTCATATCAGCTAAGTATTTACGCAATACCCACATTCTTTGTACTGTTTTAGCATCCAGTAATAAATCATCTCTACGTGTACTCGATTTAATCAAATCAATTGCAGGATAAATTCTTCTGTTAGCAATATTTCGCTCTAATTGTAGTTCCATATTACCAGTTCCTTTAAACTCTTCAAAAATAACCTCGTCCATTTTAGAGCCAGTTTCTGTCAATGCAGTTGCAATAATCGTTAAAGAACCACCACCTTCAATTTTTCTTGCAGCACCAAAAAATCTTTTTGGCTTGTGTAATGCATTGGCATCGATACCTCCAGATAAAATTTTACCAGATGCTGGCGCAACGGTATTATATGCTCTTGCTAAACGAGTAATAGAATCTAAAAGAATGACCACATCGTGCCCGCATTCTACCAAACGTTTTGCTTTTTCTAATACAATGTTGGCAACTTTTACGTGCTTCTCTGCAGGTTCATCAAACGTAGAAGCAACAACTTCTCCACGAACATTACGTTTCATGTCTGTTACCTCTTCCGGACGTTCATCAATCAATAAAACTATTTGATACACTTCTGGGTGATTGGCGGCAATAGCGTTTGCAACATCTTTTAAAAGCATTGTTTTACCCGTTTTAGGTTGCGCTACAATCATACCACGTTGTCCTTTTCCAATTGGAGAAAACAAATCGATAATTCTTGTAGAAAGCGAGCTTCCTTTTTCGGCTAAGTTAAATTTTTCTTCAGGAAAAAGTGGCGTTAAATGTTCAAAAGATACACGATCTCTCACAATATTTGGGTTCAATCCATTGATTTTTGAAACTCTAATTAATGGAAAATATTTCTCTCCTTCTTTAGGAGGGCGAACATTCCCTTTCACCGTATCACCTGTTTTTAATCCAAACAATTTAATTTGAGATTGCGATACATAAATATCATCTGGAGACGACAAATAATTGTAATCAGATGAACGTAAAAAACCGTAGCCATCTGGCATCATTTCTAGTACACCTTCACTTTCGATAATCCCGTCAAATTCAAAATCTGGATCCTTGTAGCGCGTATTGCTTTTATTTCCTTTAGAAACTTTTTCTCTTTGCTGATTGTTGTTTCTGTTTTTATTTTGATTCGGATTGTTGTTTTTTTGTTTTTGATGATTGTGAACAGGTTTTTTGTGTTCTTTGACTGCTTCTTCTGAAACAGTATCATCTTTTAAGTTCGCTTTCTCTTCAGTTTTTGCTGCTTCTGGCTTAGCAATAACTTCTTTTTTCCTAGGAGTTGGCTTTGGCTTTTGGCTTTTCTCTTCTGTTTGAGTTGGCGTTGTAGTTGTTTTTTCTTCAGAATTTTGCACTGCTTTTTGATGCACTACTTTTTTTACGACCCTTTTTCTTTTGGGTTTTTCTGATTTAGGTTTTTCTTGATTAGCTAGGTTTGCTGCTTGTGTATCTAAGATTTGATAAACAAGATCTAGTTTTTTTAATTGACTGGTTTTAGTAAGTCCAATAGTTTTTGCAATCTCTTGAAGTTCTATAAGAGTTTTTGCTTTCAGTTCTGTGATTTCGAACATTTTTATATGGTTAAATTAATATAGTGGGATTTTTCTTAATTTGATTAAGAATATAAGTTGATTATTTTTTGATTTTTAGTATTGATTTTGCTTTGTGCAAATACTGTAGTGTAGTTGAATAATACACAAATATATGTATTTATTTTTAACTACAAAGTTTCTTTTTAAAAAAAGAAAGTTTTACTTTTGTTGCTCAATTATTATTTATGATTCAAAGAATTCAATCCATCTATTTATTGTGTGCAACACTATTTTCTGGTGGTTTAATTTTTGTATTTAATTTATGGACAGCACAATCTGCAAAAATAGTTGCTGCTGTAGATTTAATAAATCATGAAAGTTTACTTATAAAGACAATATTTTTTTCATATTTACTTTCTGCTCTGCTATCTGTATCTGCTATTTTTTTATTCAAAAATAGACAATTGCAGTTTGTTTTAGGGCGTTTAAATATGTTACTCAACTTCTATTTATTAGGTATGCTTTTATATGTGTCTCTAACGCTATCTGGAGAAGCTGCGGTTTCTGAGAAGGGTATTGGAATGTTTATTCCTATTATTGTTATTGTATTATTAGCTCTGGCTAATAAAGCAATCAAAAAGGATGAAGATCTCGTAAAATCTGCAGACAGATTAAGGTAAACCTAACATCTTAGTATATTTAGTGCGATAAAAACCGAAGTTTAGTACTTCGGTTTTTTTATTTTTCATTTTCAAAAAGAAATGATTCTTTCTGTCTCTATGCTTTTTTAAACGAAAATATAGTACTTGGTAAAGTTGTTTTTATAACGAACGGTGAAGCACATTTTTTAAAAAGTAATTAAAATCATTTTTTATAGTGTTATTCTTTTCTTTAGTAATGATTTTAAAAGAAACTTTGATGTACACTTCTTTAAAGTTAAAATAATAAAAGTGCTCTACTATTAAAAGGTTTAGTCAGTTGGTGTTCAACTAAAATGGCAGATTCTAGCATAAAAAAGAGCTATACGCGCTTAGCCAGTTCTATAATTTCCATGTCTTTTATTTGTGCTTCATCAATGGTAAAACGAAGCATGGTTCTTACCTTATGAAAACCGTGTTTTCCTGCTGCTCCAGGATTTAAATGTAATAAATTTAATTTTTTATCATACTGAACTTTTAAAATATGAGAATGACCACTAATAAATATTTTTGGCGGATCTTGTTCTATTTCTGCTTTAATTCTTTGATTGTATTTATTGGGATATCCTCCAATGTGTGTTATCCAAACACTAACTTCTTCAACTGTAAATTTATAGTCTAATGGAAATTCTAATCGAGCAGTTGCATCATCAATATTGCCATAAACGGCTTTCAAAGGTTTTAAAGATTTTATAGCATCTGTAACTTTTAAATCTCCAATATCTCCTGCATGCCAAACTTCGTCTGCTTGTTTCACAAATTTTAATATTTGTGCATCTAAATAACTATGCGTATCGGATAAGAGTAATATTTTTTTCACGTTTTAAAAATGCTTCTAACCAAATAAATTTATGTAGTTTTGATACTTACAAAAGTACTGTTTTTTGAGATATTTTATAGAACTTTCTTACTTCGGAAAAAACTATCATGGTTGGCAAATTCAACCAGATGCCAACTCAATTCAAGAGGAATTAAATAAGGCAATTAGTATTGTTTTACAGGAGGAAATTAGTGTTGTTGGTGCAGGTAGGACAGATACTGGCGTGCATGCTTTACAAATGTTTGCGCATTTTGATTCTCAAACAATATTAGATGAAAATATTGTTTTCAAATTAAACTCTGTTTTACCAGCAGATATTGTAGTTTTAGATGTTCAAATTACTTCAGAAGAAAAACATGCAAGATTTGATGCGTTGTCTAGAAGTTACGAGTATAAAATTTGGTTGGGTAGGAATCCGTTTTTACTAGAAACTACATGGCAATTATCTCATCAACAGTTGGATATAAAAGCAATGAATGAAGCAGCGAAAATCTTATTAGAATTTGAAAATTTTCAAGCATTCTCTAAGGTTAAGACAGATGTTAAAACATTTAATTGCAAGGTAACTAATGCTGTTTGGATTGAAAATGAAAATCAATTAACATTTCATATTTCGGCAAATCGTTTTTTAAGAAATATGGTAAGGGCCATTGTGGGAACTTTGGTTGATGTTGGTAAACATAAAATTACCAAAGAAGATTTTAGAAATATTATTTTAAGCAAAAATAGGGCCAATGCAGGATTGTCTGTTCCTGCGAAAGGGTTGTTTTTAACTGAAATCACCTATTAATTATGAGTAAAAAAGAATCGGGTAAAGCATTTGATGCCAAAATATTTATGAGAATTTTAGGCTTTGCAAAAAGTTATAAAATTCATTTTATTATTGCCACTTTTGCGGTAATCGCAACTGCATTTTTATCTGCATATAGACCTTACTTATTAAAAGAAGCTGTTGCAGACTTTACTACAAATAAAAGTGAGGCTACTTTATTAGATTATACATTATTAATGTTAGCTGTTTTAATTGCAGAAGTAGTTTTACAAGTGCTCTTTATTTATTTTGCTAATTGGATTGGGCAGCACATTATTAAAGACATGCGTACGAAGATCTTTAGACAAATCTTACAGTTTAAAATGTCGTATTTCGATACAACTTCTGTTGGAAGGCTTGTTACAAGAGTTGTATCAGATATAGAAACTATTGCAAGCTCTTTTAGCCAAGGTTTGTTTATGATTATTAGTGATATATTAAAAATGTTGGTGGTAGTTGTTGTTATGTTTTTAATGAATTGGCAATTAGCATCTATTGCTATAGCAGTTTTGCCAATTTTAATTTACGCTACAAAATTATTTCAAATTGCTATAAAATCAACTTTTCAAGAAGTAAGAACACAAGTTGCAGAACTTAATGGATTTGTGCAAGAACGTGTCACTGGAATGAAAATTGTACAACTTTTTAGTAGAGAAAAAATAGAGTACAAAAAGTTTATGGAAATAAACGACAAGCATAAAAAAGCACATGTAAAAGCAGTTTGGTATTATTCTATTTTCTTTCCTGTTGCAGAAATTTTATCGTCAATTGCTATCGGGTTATTAGTCTGGTTTGGAGGTTTACAATCTGTAAATAACGTAAATGTTGAGCCTGGAGAAATTATGAGTTTTATTATGATGACCCAAATGTTGTTTAGACCGCTGCGTCAAATTGCTGATAAATTTAATACGCTTCAAATGGGAATTGTTTCTGGAGAACGTGTTTTTGGTGTCATGGACACCAAAAGTAGCATTGATAAAAACGGAACCATTTTTGCGAATAATTTACAGGGTAAAATTGAGTTTAAAGACGTTCTTTTTTCATACATAAAAGACGAAGAGGTTTTAAAAGGAATTTCTTTTCATGTAGAAAAAGGACAAACTGTTGCAATTGTTGGAGCAACTGGCGCAGGAAAATCTACCATTATTAATTTAATCAATCGGTTTTATGAAATTGATGCTGGTACAATTTGTGTTGATGGAGTTTCTGTAAAAGATTATGAAATAAACTCTTTAAGAAATCAAATTGCAGTGGTATTGCAAGACGTCTTTTTGTTTTCTGATTCTATTTTAAATAATATTACTTTAAAAGATGAAAATATTACTTTTAAAGAAGTGGAAGCAGCTGCAAAACAAATTGGTATTCACGATTTTATTATGACTTTGCCTAATGGTTATCATTATAATGTAAAAGAAAGAGGTGCAATGTTATCTTCTGGTCAACGCCAATTAATTGCTTTTTTAAGAGCGTATGTTAGCAAGCCAAGTATTTTAATTTTAGATGAAGCCACTTCGTCTGTAGATTCTTATGCTGAGCAAATGATACAATTTGCAACAGATACAATTACTAAAGGAAGAACATCTATTGTAATTGCACACAGATTGGCTACGATTCAAAAAGCTGATAAAATTATTGTAATGGATAAAGGATTTATTGTTGAAGAAGGAACACATAAACAATTGCTAAAAAAGGTAGATGGATATTATAAAAATCTGTATGAAAAACAGTTTAGCAACTTGGATGTAGTTTAATTTAAATCCTTTTTTATTTTTTCTATAAGCTCCTTATAATCCGTATACAATTCAAAAGAGCCATCTTTTATATATGATATTTCTCCAGTTTCTTCAGAAACCAATAAGCATAAAGCATCTGTTTTTTCTGTAACACCAATGGCTGCTTTATGACGCAAACCAAAACGTGCAGGAATTTTCTCATTTGACAATGGTAAGACCACGCGTGTAGCTACTATGAAATTATCTCTAATTATGGTTGCACCGTCATGTAATGGACTGTTTTTATAGAAAATACTTTCCAAAATAGCTTCATTTAGAGAAGCATTCATGGCGTCTCCAGAATTAATTAAAAAGTCTAAGTTATTTGTGCGTTCAATCACAATTAATGCACCGGTTTTACTTTTTGATAATTTAATAGCAGCATTTACTAAAATTGTAACATCGGTTTCTGACTCTATCTCAGACTGTAAGAACTTTAATTGCTTTAAGAAATTTCGTTTAGATGAAAAATTTGTTGTTCCAATCATTAATAAAAACTTTCTAATTTCTTGTTGAAAAACAATAATCAAAGCAATAACACCACCACTTAATAAGTATCCTAAAATTCCGCTTAACATTTCCATGTTTAAAGCTTGAGTTATTTTCCAAATCAAGAAAATAAAAGCAATTCCGATAAAAATATTAATGGCAACAGTACCTTTTAAAAGTTTATAGATATAGTACAGTAAAGCAGCTACTAGCAAAATATCTAGAATATCTAAGAAAGAAAAATCAATGAAGTCTAACATATATTATTTGCTGATGTTGTAAATGTACAAAAAATTAAGAAAGCTGTTCAACAATTTTAATTGCCTCTACAGCTTCTTTTACATCATGAACGCGTAAAATAGTTGCACCATTTAATAAGGCTATGGTGTTTGCAGAAGTGGTTGCATTTAGGGCCATTTTTGGTGTAATATTTAAAGGTTTATAAAGCATCGATTTTCTCGAAACTCCTGCTAAAATAGGCGTGTCTAAATTTTTAAAGAGCAATAAATTTTTTAATAATTGATAATTATGTTCAACTGTTTTACCAAAACCAAATCCAACATCAATAATTACATCGTTAACTTTTAATTGATGTAATTTAGAAATTTGAGCTGCAAAAAAAGAAATTAATTCTTTGGTTACGTCTTCATAAACTGGATTTTTCTGCATGTTTTGAGGCGTTCCTAGCATGTGCATTATAATATACGGAACTTGTAAATCTGCAACAGTTTTAAACATTTTAGAATCTATTTTACCACCAGAAATATCGTTAATAATTGCTGCCCCAACTTCAATTGTTTTTTTTGCTACGTTGCTTCTAAAAGTATCTACTGAAATAATAATTTCAGGAATTTTTTTTACTAATAATTCAATTATTGGAACAATGCGTTGTAGCTCTTCTTCTTCAGAAATATGTGTGGCTCCTGGTCTAGAAGAATAAGCGCCAACATCAATAAAGGTAGCGCCTTCGGAGAGCATTTTTTCAACTTGTTGTATAATGTCTTTTTGGTCTTTGTATTTTCCTCCATCAAAGAAAGAGTCTGGTGTGATATTTAAAATTCCCATTACTTTTGGAGTAGAAATATCTATCAGTTTTCCGTTACAATTTAAGGTCATCCTAATTTACTACTTTATTAATTATAGATGTTTTTTTTGGTGTTTTATAATTTTGCATTTGCTGTATTAAACCCTTTATAGTTGAATCTACAAGTAGTAATTCTCTATTTTGTGGTTTTACATACCCTTCTTTAACCATCAAATCTAATTGTTGTAAAGTGTGATCAAAAAAACCGTTTACATTTAAAATTCCAATTGGTTTCTGTTCTATCTGTAACTGCCCTAAAGTTAGTGCTTCAAACAATTCATCTAAAGTTCCAAAGCCGCCAGGTAATGTAATGTATCCATCAACCAATTTACTCATGATCACTTTTCGTTCACTCATTTTTTTGGTGATAATCAATTCGGAAACCCCTCTATGTACGACTTCTTTTTTTTCTAATAATTTCGGAATTACACCAATAACTTTGCCTTTTTCAGCAAGAATTGTATCTGCAATAATACCCATCATTCCAATTTTTCCACCGCCATAAACTAATGTAATGTTGTTTTTTACAAACATTTTTCCCAATTCAATTGCCGCTTCTTTATAATCGGAATTAAATCCTACGCTAGAACCACAAAAAACAACTACTTTTTTCATAAAAGATGATTTCAAAATTTCTTCCGTAAAAATAAATGAAAAGCTTTGAAGATTTACTATTTTTACACAAATACTTTTATCAAAAAAATGCAAAATACCTCAGTACAATACAGCGCAGTAGTAGAAGAATGTAGAAGTTTGTTTATCAAAAAAATGAGTGATTATGGAAGCGCGTGGCGAATATTACGTTTACCATCGTTAACAGATCAGATTTTTATCAAAGCGCAACGCATTAGGCAATTGCAAGAAAATACGGTTAGAAAAGTTGATGAAGGTGAAAAAGCAGAATTTATCGGGATTATTAATTATTCGATTATGGCTTTAATTCAATTAGAACTTGGCGTTGTAGAAAACCCAGATTTATCTACAGAACAAGCCACAAAATTATACGATCAGCATATTAAAGTTACCAAAGAATTGATGGAAAATAAAAATCATGATTATGGAGAAGCTTGGCGTGATATGCGAATATCTTCGCTAACAGATTTAATTTTACAGAAGCTATTGCGTGTTAAACAAATTGAAGATAATCAAGGAAAAACAATTGTTTCAGAAGGTATTGATGCTAATTATCAAGACATGATCAATTATGCAATTTTTGCGATGATTCATATGGGTTAGGAAGTTGCAAAGTAACAAAGTTGCAAAGTAACAGAGTTTTGTCATTGCGAGGCACGAAGCAATCTCATCAACACTAAAAAATAAAAGTTAAAAACGAACGAAGTGTCATTGGAGTTTTTTTGTTTTAAAACAATGACTTTTTTTGAATAGAAGCTTCCAAAGAATGAAATGGTCTGGAATCGATTCAAAAAAAGGCAATAGTTTTTTAGAATAAATATCCTAAGACTAGATGTTTTCGTTTGTCACCTTGAGCGTAGTCGAAAGGTCATCAATGGAAAAAAAGGATAATAAATAAAAGAAAAAACAAATCATGAAACTACTAGTACACATTTCAAGAATCTTTGTCGGAGCGATTTTTATCTTTTCTGGCTTTGTAAAACTGGTAGATCCAATAGGTTCTCAATACAAATTCGAAGAGTATTTTAGTCAAAATGTATTGGATATGGAATATTTAATTCCGTATGCATTGGCATTTTCAATCTTACTAATTTTAGCTGAAATTATTCTTGGAGTTACCTTATTGCTTGGTTATAAGGCCAGAACAACATTATGGAGCTTACTAGTGTTATCAACTGTGTTTTTATTTTTAACTTGGTATTCTGCCTATTATAACAAAGTAACAGATTGTGGTTGTTTTGGAGATGCAATTAAATTAACTCCGTGGGAAACCTTCTACAAAAATATACTTTTAATTGCCTTGATTGTAGTGATGCTTTTTAGAATGAAAAACGTCAAAGAAATTTTTCCTACTAAGGTTTCGCAAGCACTTACAATTCTATCATTGGTCTCATTCTTATATATTACATATCATGTGTTGGTGCATTTACCAATTATTGATTTTAGACCATACGCAATTGGAAATAACATTCCAGAAGGTATGAAATATAAAGACGACGGAGAGATTCCTAAAATTCACGATTTTTATTTAGAAGATGCACAAGCAGATTTAGCACCAGAAATTTTAGCGCAAAATAAAGTGATTTTAATTATTGTGCACTCTTTAGATAAAGCTGATACAAACGGATTTAAAACCATCAAAGAATTGGCAGATAAAGCAATTGCAAAAGGATATTCGGTTTACGGAGTTTCGGCTTCTTTTACGGACGAATTATTGTTGGCAAAAGAAAAATACGAATTGCCTTTTGATTTCTTATTCTGCGATCAAACAACTTTAAAAACAATGGTAAGAGCAAATCCAGGAATTATGATGCTAGAAAAAGGCACAATTACAGGGAAATGGAATTGGTCTGATGCAGATGAGATTGAATTAAAATAAAATGAAACAATTATTACTTGTTTTTATTGGTGGCGGTTTTGGAAGCGCTCTTCGTTTTTTGTTTGGGAAGTTTTTAAACAACTCAGAAACAGGAATACCCTACGGTACGTTTTTAGCCAATGTTTTGGGTAGTTTACTTATCGGAATAATTTTAGGTTACGCAGCAAAAAGCGAAACGTTAACACAAAATCATACACTGCTTTTAGCAACAGGTTTTTGTGGAGGCTTTACAACCTTTTCAACTTTTGCTTATGAGAATCATGTACTTTTAAAATCTGGAGATTTTACAAGCTTTGCGTTGTATACAATCGCAAGTTTTGTGGTTGGATTTCTAGCCGTCTTTGCAGGAATTTATATCGTTAAATAAAATGTCAGTTCGAGCGCAGTCGAGAACAAATAAAAAGAAGAAATGAACGAAGTAGTTAATTATACATCAGAAGATAATTACGCAATAATTAAGATTGTAAACGGAAAAGCAAACGCAATTTCTAATGAAGTTATAGAAGGTTTAAATGCTGGATTAGATAAAGCCGTAAAAGAAAATAAAATTGTAATTCTTACAGGTCAACCAGGAATTTTTTCTGCTGGATTTGATTTAAAAGTGATGACAAAATCACCCGAATCTGCAAAAGAACTAGTTACAAAAGGTTCTAAATTATCATTAAGAATGTTATCGTTTCCAAAGCCAATAATTATAGCTTGTTCTGGTCACGCCATTGCAAAAGGCGGATTTCTATTATTATCTGCAGATTATAGAATTGGAGTAGAAGGTGATTTTAAAATTGGTTTGAATGAAGTAATGATTGGGATGACCATGCATCACGCAGGAATTGCAATTGCAAAAGCGCGGTTAGCACCAATTTATTTAGACAGAAGTGTAAATAATTCAGAAATATACAACCCGAAAGACGCTATAAAAGCAGGATTCTTGGATGTAATTGTTTCAGAAGATCATTTGTTGCCAACTGCAATTAAAATTGCCAAAATGTTTAGTCAATTAAACGAAAAAGCACACGCAGCTACTAAAGTAAAAGTAAGAAAATCACATTTAGAAGCTATTGCAAAAGCAATTGAGTTAGATTTAAAAGAAGAGATTTCTATAAATCTTTAAAAGATTTCTCGACTCCGCTCGAAATGACAAAAAACTACTCTTTTTTATAATTTTTTACACCCGCTAAAATTTCTACAGAAAGCACGTTCTCTTTTGGTGTAATTGGGCAAGAAAAACTCTCATTATAAGCACAAAGAGGGTTGTAGGCTTTGTTAAAGTCTATAAGTATAGTTCCGTCTTTTTTCTCATCAGTAGTAAGTAAATCTAAATAACGTCCACCTCCATAAGAACCATTTCCGCTAGTTTTATCAGTAAAAGGTAAAAACAGATAATTGATGTATTGTGGAGGAATAAAGGCATCTTTATTTTGATAAATAGGTAGTTTTTGCTCAACGCCGTCTATTGTAAAAGTTACAGTTCCGTATTTAATATACAACGGTTTTCTGTCTGTAGTTGTTGGCATTTCAAAAACAGGTGCATTAATAGTTTTTTCTAATTTTGCAACTACTTTATATTTTTCGTCAATTGGATAAAACGCAAGCTTTTTAAACTTTTTTAAACCTTCTTTTGTTAAAGGAGATTGATTTGCGTCATGAAATTTTAAATTTTGTTTATGTTGATAGGCCTTTAAGTCTTCTGTATACACATCTTTTTTTGAAGAATTGTTGCAGCTAAATAAAAGGCTAAAAAAGGTAAGGAATAAAATTTTTTTCATGGAGTAATTGAATTAAAGAATAAAAATACAGTTTTTACAATTATTTATGTAGTTTTGGTTCACTTAATCCGACCAAATGTCGGACTTTTTATATTTATAATGTTCTTGAAGGTATTATCTTTAGCTTAGTAGAAGAGTCTTTTTAGCGTCAAAATCAACCAAAATAAGTGAAAAAATTTTACACAAATTACATCAATACTTTTAGAGGACTTTCTAAAGAAGTTTGGTGGTTGGCGTTCATT
Organism: Polaribacter sp.; assembly: GCA_029238315.1. Classification (GTDB taxonomy): domain Bacteria; phylum Bacteroidota; class Bacteroidia; order Flavobacteriales; family Flavobacteriaceae; genus Polaribacter. The sequence goes on from JAQWGI010000001.1 coordinate 25,131, forward strand.
ACTTTAATTAACCGAGCAGGAACAATGGTAATTCCATTTTTATCCTTGTATTTAACTAAAAATTTAAATTTCTTATTGTCTGATGTTGGTTGGATTATGTCTTTCTTCGGATTAGGTTCTGTAGCAGGTTCTTGGATTGGTGGTAAATTAACAGATAAAATTGGTTCTTATAGAGTAATGTTTTTTAGCTTATTAGGAACAGGTTTTTCTTTTGTAGCTCTGCAGTTTGTAACTTCATTTATTGGTTTTTGTGCTGGTATTTTTGGTTTAATGCTAATCGCAGATGCTTTTAGGCCCGCAATGTATGTAGCTTTAAACGCTTATAGTAAGTCAGAAAATAAAACACGTTCTGTAACTTTAATACGTTTGGCAATTAACTTAGGTTTTTCTGCTGGACCTGCAATTGGCGGTATCATTATTGCAACTATAGGGTACAAAGGTTTATTTTGGATAGATGGTATAACTTGCTTATCTGCCGGAATTCTATTGCTTCAGGTGTTAAATCCGAAAAAATCTAAAGTGCTTGATAAGCTGAGTGTTAAAAACCCAGTTTCTGCTTATTCAGATAGCGTTTTTTGGATTTTTTTATTAGCGATGATGTTATTTGGCGCCGTATTTATGCAGTATTTTTCTACAATGCCACTGTATTATAAAGATGTTTACTTTTTGTCTGAACAGCAAATAGGTCTTTTGTTAGGAATGAATGGGTTGGTTATTTTTCTATTAGAAATGCCATTGATAAAATGGCTTGAAGATTCTAAATTTTCAAAGGTTGGATTGATGCTTTTTGGAGGTATTTTAATAGCTATTAGTTTTGTTGTTTTATTACTGTTTAATTGGGCAGGTATTCTAATTATTGGAATGTTTTTAATGACAGTTGGAGAAATGATTGCTTTTCCGTTTTCAAACGCTTTTGCTATGGAACGAGCTAGAAAAGGAAATCAAGGAGAATATATGGCGCTATACACTATTGCCTTTTCATTTTCTCATATTTTTAGTCATAATTCTGGTTTGCAATTGGTAAGCTCCTTAGGCTTTAATACAACTTGGATGATTGTTACTGCAGTTGCTGCCTTATCTGCATTTTTTATGCTCTTGCTTTTAGCAATGTTAAAAAAAGAAAAACAAATTTTAACATAAAAAAAGCGCTGAATTAACAGCGCTTTTAAAGATTTTAGCTTTTTAATTAACGCTATTTTATTGCTTTTTCAAAAGCATCTTTTCCTCCAATAACAGGAATTGTAATTGAAGTTCCATTTAAATCCAACGTTAATTCAGTTCCTGGTTTTGGTAATAGTGTGTAATTGTTGTCGCTAGAAAAAATCATCAAACCTATTTGTTGCCCTTTCTTAATAATTTGGTCATCAGGTTGTAAATCAAAAGTCATTTCATAAAATTTACCTGGTTTTAATGGAGCACTTTTACGTAACGATTTGTAATTCTGTAAATCTGCCCATCCACGTGTAATTATATTGTCTGTAATTTTAGCTCTACGACCTTTGTTCCATGGTAAAGAAACCATCCATACAGATAAGTTTGCCGCTGGTTTGTTACTTGCCATTTTTACAGTTATTGAGGTTAATCCAGAGATATGTAGCTCTTCTTTTAAAATTGGACTTACATATAGTAATCTGTGATTTGTGTTTTCTGCTTGTGCCAACATTTCTCCAGAAAAAGAATAATTATCAACCAATGTTTCTTTCGACCCTGCATTTGTTTGTATGGTATTTAAACCACCAACTTCTGGTGCTCCCGCGTTTAAAAAAAGTTGAACTGGTTTTGCAGCTGGATTTGGGTAATCTTTATATGATGTAGGGGTGTTTATTTCATCGTTTTCTCTCACAATCCAAGCTTTTGCGTCATTCTCTACACCGTTATCTATTCCGTGTAAATAATGTGTAAACCAACGATTCATCATTTTCATTGGTGGAGGTCCACCATGACCATTTTGGTGATAAAAAATTTGAGAAGGAATTCCCATCTCTTTAGCACGTTTGTAAATTCTATAACTATGCTCTGGCATTACGTTCCAATCATTAAATCCGTGAGACATTAATAATGCAGCTTTCATTGGTTTCATGTCATTTAAATAATCACGTCCAGCCCAGAAATCATTGTAATCTCCCGTTTCTCTGTCTAGTCCGTTAGCCATTTCTGTATCACGAACAGTAGCATTTGCATAATCTCTTTTTCGGATAAATTTTTTAGATGACGTATTGTCTTTCATGTAATTTGTATTCGGAATCAAATCTTCTCCCCCGCTATTGATAAAATCATACAATACATCAATATCTTCACCTAAATATCCGCCAGGAGAACGCACCAATCCGTTTGATCTATAATAATGATAGTAAGACGTATTAGGAGCTACTGGTATTATTGCTTCTAATCCCTTTACACCAGTTGTTGCTGCTGCTAAAGGAATTGTTCCGTTGTATGAGGTTCCAGTCATTCCAACCTTTCCTGTAGACCAAAATGCTTCTACTGTTTCATTTCCAGTTCTACTTGTAAATCCTTTTGCATTTCCACCTAACCATTCTACTACTGCTTTTGGGGCTAGAGACTCATTATCTCCACCAACAGTTGGAGATCCATCTGATAATCCAGTTCCAGGAGATGAAGAATGCACTACAATATAACCTCTAGGAACCCAAGTTCTAATTTGAGAGTTTGAAATAATTGGTCTCTTTCCAACTCGTTTTACTTCTGTTTTATTTCTTGGTTTTGCTTTGGTTCCTATTTCGTGTTTTACATCCCAAAAAATAGGCGCGTTACCTGCAGTTCCTGCATAGTAAGGACTAGATTCATATACAATTGGTAATTTTAAACCTGCTGTTTCTGTTTGTTTTGGTCTGGTAACAGCAACATGCATTCGATCTAATTTTCCGTCTCCATCTGTATCAAAAGAAGTTTCTACCCATAAATCATGTCTAATCCAATCTTTGGGGTTTTTAAAAGCTTCTACGATTTGAGCTTCTCCATCTTTAAAAACAGGAACGGCTTTTTCTTGTGCTTGAAATGTAAATCCTATAAAGAAGAAAATACATGCTATAATTTTTGTTTTCATTTATATGTTTTTATTTGAAATCTAATTGTTTGTCTGCTATTTTATTGATGCGTAATGTTTTGTAATCTCTAAAGTAATTTTGATATAATTTCCAAGGTGTTTTTGATCCTTGTTTTGGGAATTCGTTTTGAGATCTGTGAATATAACTAGAATTTAAATTTAATAGAGGAGCCGTTTCCATATCATTGTTTTGTACTTTAGGAATTACATATTTATAATTATTCTGATCCATATAATTTAAAAGACGATTTGCATATTCACTTGTTAAATCGCTTTTCAAAGTCCAAGAAGCATTTGTGTATCCTGCAAAAAAGATGCAATTAGGTAAGTTACTCAACATCAACCCTCTATAGGTTAATGATTTTGAAATGTCAAATTCTTTGCCGTCAATTGTTGCTTTTGTACCTCCAAAAGCTAGTAATTTTAACCCTGTAGCAGAAATAATAATATCTGCTTTTAACTCTTCACCTGATTTAATTTTAATTCCGTTTTCAGTAAAAGTTTCAATATGATCTGTAACAACAGAAGCTTTTCCTTCTCTTATCGATTTAAATAAATCTCCGTCTGGTGCTACACAAAATCGTTGATCCCAAGGTTTGTAATTTGGAGCAAAATGAGGTTGTGCAGCAATAGAGCCAAGTTCTTTTTGGGCACCTTTGATAATTAATTTTTTCATGGTATTTGGCCACCATTTGCAAACATTAAAAAAGATAACTTGTGTGGTAATGTTTTTAAATCGGATACATTTATGTGCTACTTTTTTAGGAAGTATTTTCTTAAGTAAACCTGCAACCTTATCTTTGTTAGGAAATGCGCCAACATACGTTGGCGATCTTTGTAGCATTGTAACATGTGCGGTCTCATTTGCTATTTTTGGTACAATAGTAACTGCAGTTGCTCCGCTTCCAATAAGTACTACTTTTTTATTTTTATAATCTAAATCTTTTGGCCAGTGTTGAGGGTGAATTACTTCTCCTTTATAGTTTTCAATTCCTGGATAATCTGGTGTATATCCGTTTTTATAATTGTAGTATCCAGTACAAATAAATAGAAAATTAGATGTAAACGTTTCACTTTTATTTGTTTTTGAATTCAATGTACTAACTGTCCAACTATTTTTTGTAGAATCAAAGTTTACAGTTATTGCTTTTGTGTTGTATTGAATTTTTTCTCTAATTTGATATTCATCAACAGCCTCATTTAAATAGTTTAAAATGCTGGGAGCATCTGCAAAAGATTTTGCATTGTCCCAAGTTTTAAACGAATATCCGAAGGTATACATGTCAGAATCTGAACGTATACCTGGGTATTTAAATAAACTCCAAGTTCCGCCAAGTTCTTCTCTTGCCTCTAAGATTCGATAGCTTTTCTGCTTATTTTTTCTTTCTAAATGGCAAGCGGCTCCAATTCCAGATAAACCACCTCCAATAATTATAATATCTGTATGCGGCATTAGTTTGTTTTTTCTTCTCCGGGATGATACGTTGCTTTTGCTCTTTTTAAAACATCCTCTTTATAGAAAGCTACTTCTTTAAACTGTTTGTTTGCATACCTTTCTGATTGATCTGCAAAATGAGGTGAATTAACATCTCCACTTTGACCACCAGCTAACATTGATTTAGCTTTTACTTTATCACCAAACTCTACCACGGCAACAAAACTATTTCCAGCGGTTCCATATTGACGCTTTGTGTTTTTTCCAAAACGTGTTCCAAATGAAGCTAAAGCACCCCAAGAACTTGATGCCATTCCTACAGGTAAACTTGGTTTTGCATCGTTAAAATCTTGTTCAATTTTTCCATCATTACGTTGGTATCGATTAAATGCTCCCCAAGCTGTTTTCCAAGAACCAAAATCAGCGTTCAATTTCTCTAAACTTTGTTGGAAAATTGCCAATCTTTCTTTTGGTGATGCTGTTTTACTCATGTACTCAAATCGTCCTAGTCTGCTGATTCTTTTATTACCTACCATTCTTGGTATTTTTCCAGATTGATAGTAAGTGTTAATGTAAAATTGTGCTAATGTCATACCTACCGAACTCTCAGAAACCTTAAAGTCCCATTTCTTTAGTAATGCTATTGCAGCTCTGGCTTCTTTGGTGTTTACAGGCGCTTTTTTTGTGGCATCTAACAATCCATTAATTAAAACTTCGGCTCCTGGTAAATAAGGGTCGTAAGCCAAATCAATTAAAGAATCTAAAGTTAAATCAGATGCTTTTGTTAATAAAGGAATGGCATGAATTCCTCTATAATTTTCAGGAAAAGAGTGCATATAAGCAGGATAATCTTCTTTTTTAGGACTGTACTCTAATGCACTTGTAAAAGGTGTTGAATTGCAATTTTGAATCCAGCCGTTTGGCGGATTCAATACCAGAATGTTATCTTCTAAAGGATGTAATCCTTGCCAATCTGTTAATGGATTACTTCCGTCAACAGGTTTTGTGTAATCAAATTTTTCGTTTCTTTTCGGAATGAAATTTCCATGATAATACGCAATTGCGCCATCAGCATCTGCATACACAGTATTGTTTGATGAATTGGTTCTAATATCCATCATTTCATAAAATTCTTTATGATTTGATTTTTTTGTTCTTGTAAAAGATTGTTCTAATGCTTTTATCGGGCTCCACATTAGGGCTGTTGTTACCCATTTTTCTCCGTTTGCATGTGTTATTGGGCCATGATGTGTTCTGTAGGTCATAAAAGATTTCTCTTTAAAACCATCTCCAGATTTGAATTTTAAATTCACTTTTATAGAATCCATCGGACGATTTTCTTCTCCATATTTATACGAAGTTTTTGAACCATCTTTCACAATAGTTTCTTCAAATTCATCAATAATATCTGTTCCAGTTGAAGTGTGCATCCAACCCGTTTTTTCGTTGAATCCTTGGTATACAAAAAATTGTCCCCAAGTTACAGCGCCGTAGGCATTTAATCCTTCTTCACTAACCATGTGCACTTCGCCTCTAAAAAAGAAAGAAGTATGTGGATTGATTAACAACATTGCTTTTCCAGATTTTGTTTTAGAACCTGCAATTGCAAATCCGTTTGAACCTCTTGGTTCATCATCTTTTAAACGAATTAATCCATCATCAACAATTGCCATTTTATTGTCTTTATCGTAAAAATCTTTAATTTTTCTAGTCGATACTCTTTCAATATCACCACCAATTGATCCTTCACTAAAATACATTGCCATCCAAGGTTCAAAATGTGTAATCAATTTTGGTTTTACTTGAGGATTCTTCGCTAAATAATAATTCAATCCGTCAGCAAATGCAATACAAAGTTTTTGCAACCATTCTGGACTGTTTTTAAAATTTTCTTTGGCTTCTTCTTTGGTCATGTATAAACGAGCACGTAAATCACTGTACAAAGATTTTTCTCCTTCAACCTCAGCCAAACGTCCAATTGCCCATATATAATTTCGCTCTACACGATTAAAATCGTCTTCTGCTTGTGCATATAATAACCCAAAAACAGCATCAGCATCTGTTTTTCCATAAATATGCGGAACACCAAAATCATCTCTAATAATTTCTGTGTTTTCTGCATGTTGTTCCCATCTTTCTTGTTCAGTTAATTCTTTTGGTGAACAACTTGCCAGTACAATTAATGATAGTATGAATAGTTTTTTCATTTCTTAGTTTTTTAGTACAGAAAATTCGATTGAAGAATCTGTAAAAATAGTATGAGTTTGTGTTTTAAAATCTTTTTCATCCGCTTTAAAGATATTATCTACATAGGTTTGCGGATTTAAATCTATTAAAGGAAACCAAGTGCTTTGTACTTGAATTTGCAACTTATGCCCTTTTTTAAAAGTGTGATGTACATCTTGTAATGTAATATTTACATTCGTTTTTTTATTTGGTGTAAACGGTTCTGGTTTTTCAAAACTATTTCTAAAGCGACCACGCATAACCTCGCTACGAACCATTAAATGATAATTGCTCATTTTTAAATGATTCTGCATGTTTTTGTTATTGTTTTTTGCATCTTTTGGATGTACGTCAATTACTTTAACAATCCAATCTGCTGCAGAACCTGTTGTTGCTACTTTTAGTTTTGCTAAAATATCTCCAGCTAAGGTAAAATCTTCAGTTAATATATCTGTTTCAAAAACCAACACATCTGGCCTTCTTGCAGCAAAACGCTGATCATCGGTCATGTATTTTCTAGGTGTAAATACTGTTTTAATATCTTCAGAATAAGGTACAGGGCGTTTAATATCGCTAATAAATTGAATTCCTTTTGTGTTTTTCTTTGTTGAAGTTAATTGTTGATTATCCGATAAGAACCAGTTTTCTTTTACAGCTTCTTTTGGAGGCCAAATAGCATAAGAGTTCCATTCTTTTTTTCCAGAATCGTATACATACGCTTCTGGCAAGCCAGAGTTTTTATCACCGCTTCCTTTTAAGAAATGATTAAAGAATTTAGATTCTATGTTTTTTTGAAACTTCAAGGCAATTGAATCTCCGAAATAATAATTTCCAACAACACCTTTTACGGTATTTCTAGACCATCCGCCGTGATCCCAAGGGCCAAAAACCAATGTATTGTAATTGTTTGGTTGATGTTTTTCAATTCCTTTGTACGTTTCTAGTGGTCCATACAAATCTTCTGCATCAAACTCGCCACCAACAATCATTGTTGCAACTGTAGACGGCACTTTATTTAAATGTTGAATAATTCCTTTGCTTTGCCAAACCTCATCATAATTTGGATGTTCAACAAGTTCTTTCCAAAAGAAATCATCAATTTTATCATTATTCGGCGGACTTAAATTATCTACCGATTCTTTTCTAAAATATTTGTTTAAGTTTTTTAATGGGCCAGCGTCTAAAAAGAATTGATATTGATCTTGAGAATCCATTTTTGGAGATGGATACCAAGCCGTATCTGTTGGTTGATCTTTAAAAGTTCCAAATAAAGAAACTGCTCTAAAATAACTTAATAAAAAGGCGCCGTTATGATGAAAATCATCAAAGAAAAAATCTCCAATTGAGGCTTGAGGAGAGGCTGCTTTTAGTGCTGGATGCGCATCAATCGTAGAAACTGTTGCGTAATGTCCAGGATATGAAATTCCCCAAGTTCCAACTCTTCCGTTGTTGTTTTCTACGTTGTTAATTAACCATTCAATAGTGTCATACGTGTCTGAAGTTTCATCTGCTTGATTTGCTGTTTTATTTGGAATATACGCTCGCATATTATCATAAATACCTTCACTCATCCAGCGCCCACGAACATCTTGGTAGACCACAATGTTTCCTTCTTTCATTAATTGTAAATTCGGACTAATTTTAGTTTTTACTTTTCCCGCTCCATAAGGGCCAGCGCTATACGGCGTTCTTTGCATTAAAATTGGATAGGTTTTACTTTGATCCTTTGGCGAATAAATTACGGTGTGTAATTTAATTCCGTCTCGCATTTCAATAGTAACTTCTTTTTTAGTGTAATTGTCTTGAACGTAAGTGTTTGGTTTATTTTTATCTTCTTTTGAAGTGTTACAGCTGCTAATTACAGCGATAAAAAAAAGCGATGCAATCGCGTAGAAAATTTGTTTTTTCATAATAAAAAGTTGGTTGTTAATGTGGTAAATCTACAAAAGAAAAAACATTTTAGAATCATTTCAGAAGTTAATTTGAATTTTAATACTTTTAATTTCAATTTAGAAAACAAAAAGTAGGATGAAACAGGTTCAGATTTTTATAATAACATTGTTGTTTATTAGTTGTAATTTTAAGAAACATAAAGTAGAAAATAATTCATTTGTAGAAAAAGAGTTTCCAGAACTAAAAGAAGGACGTTACAATGTTGCTTTTTTAATAATGGATGGAACTTTTAATACTGAGTTAACAGCACCTTACGATATTTTTCAACACACCATTTTTAGAAAAGGAGTTAAGCAAATGAATGTGTTTACTGTTGCAAATACCGATGCACCAATTACTACTTTTGAAGGGGTGAAGATTATACCAGACTTTAATTATTTAAAAGATCCTTTACCTAAGATTGATATTTTGGTAATTCCGTCTGCAGAACATCATTTAGATACAGATTTAGACGATGAAAAAATGATTGCTTTTGTACAAAAGATTGATAAAGATGCACAATACGTAACATCACATTGCGATGGTGCTTTTGTATTGGCAAAAGCAGGTTTGTTAAAAGATAAAGTTTCTACAACCTTTCCGAGTGATATTGATCAAATGCGAGAAATGTTTCCAACTTTAGATATCAGAAAAGAAGTATTATTTGTGTATGATGATAAATATATTACTTCTGCTGGTGGCGCAAAATCTTTTGAAGCGGCTTTATATTTATGTGAGTTTTTATACGGAAAAGAAATTACAAAATCGTTGGCTGGCGGTTTGGTAATAGATTGGGATTTAGAAAAAGTGCCACATTTAATTGTGAAAAAATAATATAAAAAAGCTGCAGATTCTGCAGCTTTTTTATTGTAATATGTTTATTTGAAATCATCTCTTGGAATTGAAAATCTAATTTCTGTTACATTTATTTCACGCTTTAAAAAACATACAATTTGATACTTTCCTTTATACCATTTTATTAGTAATGGGTTTTCTTGAAATGTTCCTTTTTTGAAAGTTGTTAACCAGCTTGTTGCACGACTTGATATATCCCCTTCTAATTTATTGTCATTAATAATTGTTGTGTCTTTTTCAATAAGAATTTCATCAGGAATACCATAATCATTATTAAAAGAATTATAAAAATTTTCATCAATAAGTCCATGAATATAAATGGTTATATCCTGTATAATATTATGTTTGTCTGTAGAAACTTTTAATTTGCTATAAACTTTATCGTAAAAGTAATAAGGAATTTCAGAACTCATATAATGTTTATTCTTTTCCATTACATGTCTATGTCTGGTTTTTACATTATGTAAGATGTTTAACTCCTTTATGTTTTTACCGATAAAATCTTGAAACGTTATTTTTTCCATATTATTTATAAATTCTGTATTAAGCATAATTAAAAACCAAAGCTTTATTTATATATTTTTAAGATTAAAGTTCTATTTTTAAAGAGAACAAATATTATATATCAGAAAAAAATAAGATAATAGAAGTTTATTTTTTTTATAGCACTTTAAATGTAATAAAAAAATAAACAAAAAAAGCGCATCTTTAGCAGATGCGCTTTTATATTATTATAAGTTGATTATCCTTTTAACCAAGCATTTCTTAAAATTGTTTTAGAATTATCAGCAGGTAAATCTTCAATTACCAATCCTACTTCTTCTGCTTGTGGAACAATTGCAGTTCCTTCTAAAGTAATTGTTTTACCGTCTCTTATAATATCTAAAGAAATTGCATCACCCGCTTTCCAGTTAAAAGTTTTTACAATAATAGTATTGGCAGTTTGTAAAGTAAAATCTTCACCATTTACCCTTTTTAACACATCATTTGATTGTACGCCCAATGCAGCTAAACCAGAATTTGTTTTCTCCATAAAAATAAGTTCTCTTTTCGGATTTACTGTAATATAAGGTTGATTGCTGTTATCAACAAAATACCTTGTATTTACCGTTTTCTTTTTAGTTACAATTCCTGTTTTTTCAAATAATGCTTTGTAATCAATTGGCGTTGTTCCTTCTAAATGATTTTTGAAAAACTCACCAACTGCAGGATATGTCATTTGTACAATTTCTGGAAGTAATTCATCATCTTTAAAAGCTTTTGTTGCTCCGTATTTTTTAGATAAATCTAACATTAAGTTTCTTACACCGTAAGCTCCTTTACTTTCTTCTCTTAAAATAATATCTAGAGACATTCCGATTAAAGCACCTTTCATATACACATTACTATAATTACTTGCATACTTGTCGTCTAAAATATTTTTACTCATTTCTGTAAAAGACATTGTATCATCAAAACGCATAGAAGTTTTTATTTTATTTTCCATTTCATTGATAAATTCTTGCTCAGAAATTAAACCCTGATTTACTTGAAATAAATTTGCAAAATATTCTGTGATTCCTTCATACATCCATAAATGTTTAGACATGTTTGGTGTGTTAAAATCAAATGAATGAATTTCTTCTGAATGTACAGAAAGTGGTGTTACAATATGGAAAAACTCATGAGAAACCGTTCCGTTTATCATTCCGTCTGCCAATTGTTTTTTAGTATAGCTTTCTGGATATACAACGGTAGTAGAAGATAAATGCTCAAGGGCCCCAAAGCTATTCCAGTTATATACTTTAGAATCAAAAAGATATAATAAAATATTGTATTCGTTTGTGGTTTTAAAACCTTTTAAAAAATTAGTTTGCGCTTGCACCATTTTCTTTAAATCGGCTTCCATGTCTTTAGCAGCATGTTTGTTGTTTGGAGAATATACTGCCAAATTAACTTCAATTCCATCCACAACAAAACTTACATTGTTTAATGGCGCGTACATAATTGGGTTGTCCGAAATTTCATCATAACGAGAAGCAATAAATACGTCTTTAGAATTATCTGTTTTAGAAGTATTCTTGTTGATTAATGAAGTAGTTTCATACAAATCTGTTGGATGAGAAACTGTAATGGTATAAGGCGTTTCTTTTTTGTTTTTAAAATACCCAACAAAACCAGGAAGATTTAAAAAGAAGTTTTTTCCTTCTTCAATGTTTGTTCCTGCCATTACGTAAATTCCGTGTTTTTCTTTAGAATCGAAAGTATCATCAACCCAATATGAAACTTTGTCCATTTTTGTTGCGTTTTTTACTTGCCAAGAATTATCATCTAATTTCTGAACAGGCATTTCTTTTCCGTCATAATCAAAAGCTTTAAAATCAGAAACAAATTTTCCGTAATTACTCATTGAATACGTTCCTGGAACAATTGCAGGAAGACTGTAAACAACAGCTTCTTCTTTGATTTTTTGTGGATTCACTTCTACTTTAATTTTGTCATTAACAACATTGTTTAAGTTGATGCCAACTTCAATTAAATCCTTTTTTACAGCGACGTTCGATGTAGAACAGCTTGCTAAAAAAGTGATAGATACAATCGCTACTAATATTTTTTTCATGTTTTATAAAATTTGGTCAAATATACTCAATTAGACTAGTGTGATCAGAAAATGTTACTTGGGTTTAATAAAACTTTAGATTTGTTAATTTTTAAAAAGCAAGAATCCGTTTAAAACTCGTATTTTTGCATCGGTATGAGTGATTTAAAATTAACAGATTGGTTGCCTACAACTAATAAAGAGGTAAAGATTAGAGGTTGGTCAGAATTAGATGTTATTCTATTCAGTGGAGATGCGTATGTAGATCATCCATCGTTTGGTCCTGCTGTAATTGGTAGAATTTTAGAGAGTTATGGTTTGCGAGTAGCAATTGTGCCACAACCAAGTGTTCATGATAATTTACAAGATTTTGAAAAACTAGGAAAACCACGTTTGTTCTTCGCTGTTACTGGCGGATGTATGGATCCGATGGTTTCTAATTATACTGCTAGTAAAAAAAGAAGAGATAAAGATGCCTACACACCAAATGGCGATAAAGGCTTTAGGCCAGATTATGCAACTTCTGTTTATTCTAAAATATTAAAAGAGAAGTTTCCAGAAACGCCTGTTTTAATTGGAGGAATTGAAGCTTCATTAAGAAGAGTTACCCATTACGATTATTGGTCGGATAAATTATTACCAACCATTTTAGAAACCTCTAAAGCAGATATGCTGGTTTACGGAATGGGAGAACAACCGTTGCGAGAAATTGTAGAATTGTTACAAAAAGGCGTTCCGTTTTCTAGTTTAAAAAATATCAAACAGACCGCAGTTTTAATCAATGAACAAGAAGAAAAAATTCCTGTTGTAAATGATTGGGAAGACATAAGTATCAATTCTCATGAAGCATGTTTAGCTGATAAAAAAACATTTGCATCCAATTTTAAGGTAATAGAACAAGAATCAAATAAATTAAAAGCACGCAGAATTTTTCAGGGTGTAGGCGAAAATACGTTGGTAATTAACCCACCTTTTCCAACCATGACAGAAGCAGAGATTGATGGTTCTTTCGATTTGCCTTATACGCGCTTACCGCATCCTAAATATAACAAGAGAGGTCCAATTCCTGCGTTTGAAATGATTAAGTTTTCTATCAATATTCATCGTGGATGTTTCGGCGGATGTAGTTTTTGTACCATTTCTGCACATCAAGGAAAATTTATTGCAAGTAGAAGCCAAGATTCTATTTTAAAAGAAATAGATACCGTAGCAAACATGCCAGATTTTAAAGGATATCTTTCTGATATTGGCGGGCCTTCTGCAAACATGTATCAGATGAAAGGAAAAGTACAATCTATTTGTGACAAATGTGTGGCGCCAAGTTGTATTTCTCCAGTAATTTGCAGTAACTTAGATACTTCTCATAAACCATTAACAGAATTATATCAAGCAGTTGATAAGCATCCAAAAATTAAGAAGTCTTTTATTGGAAGTGGAATTAGACATGATATGTTGGTGCCTGAGTTTAATAAAAATGCAGATCCTAAAGAGTTAGATGCGTATACAGAAGAGGTAATGACGAAACATGTTTCTGGTCGATTAAAAGTAGCCCCAGAACATACTTCAGATCCTGTGTTGAAATTGATGCGTAAACCGTCTTTTAAATATTTTCATTTATTTAAAAAGCGTTTCGATAGAATTAATATAAAGAAACGATTAAATTTACAATTAATTCCGTATTTTATATCGAGTCATCCTGCAAGTGAAGTAGAAGACATGGCAAATTTGGCTGCCGAAACAAAAGATATGGGCTTTCAGTTAGAGCAAGTGCAAGGTTTTACACCAACGCCAATGACAGTTGCAACGGTAATTTATTATTCTGGTTATCATCCATATACTTTAAAGCCAACGAAAACACCGAAGACTAAAAAGGAGAAAGAAGACCAACATAAATTTTTCTTTTGGTACAAAAAAGAAAATAAAGATTGGATTAAAAACACCCTAAATAAAGTTGGAAGACAAGATTTATTAAAGGTGTTATTGCCAGATACTAATTCTTGGAAAAAGAACAAAAAAGCACAAGAAACTAAAAATACTTTTGATGATGCGGTGCCTTTTAACCGACGTAAAAAGAAAATTTCTAGAGCTCCAAAAAAGAAGAAGAGGAGGTAGTTTTTGGAGATTCGCTAACTTATACGATTATGCGTCGTTTTTAATGACTTATAATCGGCGTTAACGAAAGGTAGTTAAAAATGAGTTTAGAAACAAGCCAAATACGCTAATCAGAAATATTAAGAAAAGAAACGATTGGTATTTAGTAATAATGCTTACTTTTAAGTCAAATTTCTTAAAAATCAATCTAATGAAACCTACCAAACTTGTTTTTTTGTTGTCTTTTTTTATGCTAATCGGTTCTGCTGTAAAAGCACAAGATTATTTCTTTAAAGACCATGCACCTTTTAATAAAACGATTCCAACTCCAGAAGAATTTCTAGGATATCCAATTGGAGAGCAACACACGCGCCACGATCAAATAGTTGCATATTTTTATAAGCTTGCCGAAGTTTCTGACAGAGCAACCATAGAAGTGTACGGAAAAACACACGAAAACAGAAAGTTGGTCATGTTAACGGTTTCTACAAAAAGAAACTTGAATAATTTATCATCTTTAAAAGAAAAACATTTGCAATTTGTAAATCCAAATTTAAATCCGAAGAACTATGATGAAGTTCCGGTTTTTATTCAATTAGGATATAATGTGCATGGAAATGAACCATCGAGTTCAGAAGCGGCATTATTAACTGCGTATACATTGGTGGCATCCAACAATGCTGAGGTTACAAATTACTTGAATAAATCGGTGATTTTTATTGATCCAACGATCAATCCAGACGGAAGAGACAGGCATACACAATGGGCAAATCAGTTTAAAGCAAAGCAATTGGTTTCTGATAATACAGATGCAGAACATAATGAAGCTTGGCCAAGAGGTAGAACAAATCATTATTGGTTCGATTTAAATAGAGATTGGTTGTTGGGTGTTCATCCAGAAAGTCAAGGAAAATTAAAATGGATGCATTCTTGGTATCCAAATGTGGTAACAGATTTCCATGAAATGGGTACCAATAGCAATCACTTTTTTGAGCCAATGAAACCTATTGGTTCTTTAGATCCGATAATGCCAAAAGAAAATTACGAAGATTTAAATAATTTGTTTGCGCCGTATTTTTCGAAAGCGTTGGATAAAATAGGGTCTTTTTATTATACCAAAGAATCTTTTGATGGAACATATCCTGGTTACGGTTCTTCGTATCCAGATTTACAAGGCGGTTTGGCATTGTTGTTTGAACAAGCAAGTTCTCGTGGTCATGTACAAGATACAGATTATGGAAAAATAACGTTCGCTTTTACAATTAGAAACCAATACACATCTGGATTTGCAACCATTAAAGCTGCAGTAGAAAATAAAGCCTTTTTAAGAAAATATCAGCAAAATTTCTTTAAAACGGCAATGACACAAAAAGCAAAAACTGGTTTTGCAGGATATGAGTTTGGAGACGATTATGATATGAATCGTAACAAAGCATTTGTTGAGCAATTATTATCACACAAAATTAAAGTCTATAAAAAAGGGAAAAAGTTTGTAGTTCCTTTAAAGCAAGCGCAACATAGAATGGTGCAAACCATGTTTGAAACGTATAGTAAATACTCAGACAGTGTATATTATGATGCATCGGCTTGGAGTGTTTCTAACTTTTATAATATGCAACACAAAGGACTGAAATCTGTAAAATTAGGAACAGAAATTACCTCTTCTAAAGAACTGGTGAACAATCCGAAAATTCAACCTGCAAATTACGCATACATTATTGATTGGGATGATTACAACACGCCAGCAGCTTTGTATTATATGCAATCTAAAGGATTAACAGTTGCATCTGCTTTTAAGCCATTTACTATAAATACATCAAACGGAAATAAAAGCTTCAACTACGGAAGTTTATTAATTCCGATTAGCAAACAAAAAAAATCGAGTGCAGAAGTATATCAAATAGTTGCTGATGCTCAAGCAAAATATAATGTGCCAGTTTTTGGAACAAATAGTGGTTATAGTATTAAAGGAATCGATTTAGGTTCAAATAATTTTAGAGCACTTTCTAAACCAAAAGTTGCTATGTTAGTAGGTGAAGGAGTAAATTCTTTAGAAGCAGGAGAGGTGTGGCATTTGTTAGATACAAGAGTAGATATGCCAATTTCAAAAATTAGAATGGCCAATTTTAGAAGAGCAAATCTTGATAAATATAATACATTAGTGTTGGTTTCTGGAAGTTATAGTGGCTTGGATTCTACACAGATTAAAAGATTAAAAGATTGGGTTTCTAAAGGAAATACAATTGTTACAATTGCTGGTGGGTCGCAATGGGTAATTAATAAAAAAATAGTCAAAGAAAGCTTCACTAAAAAGCCTAAACCGAAAGAAAAAACTGAAACTAAAAGATTGCCTTTTGTTGATGCAGGAGAATACAGAGGAAGAGATAGAGTTGGCGGAATTATTTTAGAAGTAGATTTAGATTTAACACATCCGTTAGGCTTTGGTTACAGAACATCTAAAATGCCAGTGTATAAAAATAATATGGTTTTTTTATCGCCTAGTAAAAGCCCATACGCAACAGTGGCAAAATATACTCAAAACCCACATGTTGATGGTTACGTAACGAAGAAGAATTTAGATACATTTATAAAACCTTCTGCATCTTTATTGGTCAGTCCTATTGGGGGTGGAAGAGCAGTTTTATTTGCAGATAATCCAAATTTTAGAGGTGCTTGGTACGGGACTAATAAGTTGTTTTTAAACGCATTATTTTTTGGAAATAAATTTTAATAATCAAAGAATCTAAAACTATAAAACTATAAAAATTACTTTTTAACTGCAATCATCATGTGTGGACTAAAAGGTAGCAAGTATTCATCATTTTGAGTAAGGTGTTGCAATGCTTTTAAAGTTTTAGATTTCTTTTTGTCAATCATATTTGCAAAATACTCGTTGTCTAACCAAATCATACCTTCTACAGCATAAATATTTATAAACTCTAGGTTTTGTTGTGAAAATTCAAATTTTAACCCTTCTGGTTTGTGATAATATGCGTCGGCTAGTAAAAAAGGAAAATCTTTTGGAGCGTTATGTATGCCTGTAGTTAACTCTTCTTTACACATTTCAAAAAACGAATTGGCGTGAATCATGCCATTCATTAAACCAACAACAGTAGAGGCAGTTGCGTTTATTGCAAACCCTAGGATAATACCTCCTTTTTTAAGTACTCTTTTCGCTTCTAAAATAGCAGCAATTCTAGCTTCTCTTTTTTGCAAATGATATAAAGGGCCATGTAAAATAACTAAATCTGCAATATTGTCTTTGTAGGGCAGGTTGGTTGCTTCACCAATGGAAACAGAAAACGGATTTTGTAACTTTTTAGCTCTTTTTTTGGCGAGTTTTATATGTTTTAAAACGGGTTCTAGTAAATGAACAGTATGATTTTTTTTAGCCAACCATTCAGAATACTTTCCTGTTCCACCACCAACATCAATAATTGTTGTTTTGGATTTAGTAATATGAAGTTCAATTAATTCCTTAATACGTTCAAACTCAAAGATTCCCATTCCTTTTTCGAGTCTGGTTTCTTCTGATGCTTTGTTGTAAAAATTTTCTAATTCCTTACTTATAAATGTTTTCTTTTCCACCTTTTAAAATAAAGAGATAAAAGTAAAAAATAGATTTCTGTTTTTGGAAGATTAATAAAAAAATATTGTGAAACTTAAATTGTTATTTTTCTAATGCTTTAGATATCCAATAATGGTTGATCATTTTTAAAGAAAATAAACTACCAATTATAATACTGAGAACTCTTAAAAAACGAACGTTAAAATTTTTAGATACAAAATCACCTAATATTGCAAAGCATGCAACACTTGCTAAAATCATTAAAAAGCTTAAAAAAATTTTCCGTCTTGCTTTCTTAATTGCAATGTTATTTTTCTCTTTATAATCAATAGAGTTTGTAAGAAAGAGTTTTAAGTTGTTAAAGAAAGAAGAGAATAAACTTACAAAAGCGAAAGGCGTAATTTGTCCGTTTCCTTCGTTTGTATAATTAATTTCAAGTTTATTGTTAGTGGTTTTTATGTAGATTTTAGATTCCCAATTTAGTGGGTTGAATTTCCATCCGTTTAATAAAGAATGCTTTTTATAAAATGTAAACTGATTTTTTTCTTCTTCCTTAAATTCAAAATTATAATACTGAAAATATTCTTTTAGCGACCTCTTAAAATCAAAATTTTCGTTAATTGTTAAGGTTGTATTTCTCTTGTAGGGTTTCATAGATTTTTTTTATAAATATATAAATTATTAATTATTCTCAAATTTCAGTCTTCTTGTTCTTTGAATCACATATAAATTTTCTTGCTAGTTATGTTTTGAGTATTGCGATCTATTTTATTGAACCAAAAAAAAACCGTACAATTTGTACGTTTTTTTAATTTTTAATATCTTGAAAAATAGCGTAATCGTAAATTCAATTATTAACACTTTAGTCTTTTTCTAATAGAGAAGATACCGCTAAAAGGGGGCATGAGCGATTCACACACTTTTCACTAAAAAGTGAAAAGTGGTTTTGTTTAAATGGGTAATTATCTGAAACAGTAGTTCAGATATTAACGCTCTAGTTTTTCTAATATAGAAGATACCGCTAAAAAGCGGCATAAGCGATTCACACACTTTTCACTAAAAAGTGAAAAGTGGTTCTCTGCTTACATATTCCTTCTATATTGCCCACCAACTTTAAATAAGGCTTCTGTAATTTGACCTAAAGAACAATATTTTGTTGCTTCCATTAACTTATCAAATAAGTTTTCATTTTGAATTGCCGCTTCTTGTAAAATTGCAATTTGAGCAGTTACTTTATCTGGATTTGCTTTGTTTAATAATTCCTTAGTTTGAATTTGGAATTGCTTTTCCGCTTCAGTTGCTCTAATTACTTCCGCCGGTTGAACCGTTGGTGATCCTTTAGAACTCAAGAAGGTATTTACACCAATTATCGGGAACTCTCCATTGTGTTTTAAGGTCTCGTAATACAAACTTTCTTCTTGTATTTTAGAACGTTGATACATTGTTTCCATTGCGCCTAAAACACCGCCACGTTCTGTAATTCTGTCGAATTCATTCAACACAGCTTCTTCTACTAAATCTGTTAATTCTTCAACAATAAATGAACCTTGAATCGGGTTTTCATTCTTTGTCAATCCTAATTCTTTATTGATGATTAGCTGAATTGCCATCGCTCTTCTTACAGATTCTTCTGTAGGCGTTGTAATCGCTTCATCATAAGCATTTGTATGTAGAGAATTGCAGTTGTCGTTGATGGCATATAGCGCTTGCAACGTTGTTCTAATATCATTAAAATCGATTTCTTGTGCGTGTAAAGAACGCCCAGAAGTCTGAATGTGATACTTTAACATTTGTGCTCTCGGATTTGCTCCATACTTGTTTTTCATTGCTTTTGCCCAAATTTTACGAGCAACTCTACCAATTACTGAATATTCTGGGTCAATTCCGTTGGAGAAGAAGAACGATAAATTCGGTCCGAATTTATTAATATCCATACCTCTTGATAAATAATATTCTACGTAGGTAAATCCGTTTGATAATGTTAGCGCCAATTGTGTAATTGGGTTGGCACCAGCTTCTGCAATATGATATCCAGAAATAGAAACCGAATAAAAGTTTCTGACTTGTTTTTCAATAAAATATTCTTGTACATCACCCATCAATCGCAACGCGAATTCCGTTGAAAAAATACAGGTGTTTTGTGCCTGATCTTCCTTTAAAATATCTGCTTGTACCGTTCCTCTAACTTGTGCTAAGGTGTCTTTTTTTATTTGTTGATATACATCTGAAGGCAAAACTAAATCACCAGTTAAACCTAAAAGCATTAAACCTAAGCCATCATTTCCTTCAGGTAAATTTCCTTGATACGTTGGCCTTTCTAGTCCTTTTGAATCGTAAATTTCTTTAAATTTAGCTTCAACTTGTTTCTCTAACTTGTTTTCTTTGATGTATTTCTCACAATTTTGATCGATGGCAGCATTCATAAAAAAACCTAACAACATTGGTGCGGGACCATTAATGGTCATAGAAACCGAAGTCATGTGATGGCTTAAATCGAAACCAGAATACAATTTTTTAGCATCGTCTAAACAGCAAATAGAAACGCCTGCATTTCCGATTTTTCCATAAATATCTGGTCTTTCGCCAGGATCGTTTCCGTATAAAGTAACAGAATCAAACGCAGTAGACAAACGTTTTGCGTCCATTCCTAAACTTACATAATGAAAACGTCTGTTGGTTCTTTCTGGACCACCTTCTCCAGCAAACATTCTTGTAGGATCTTCACCTGTTCTTTTAAACGGGTACAATCCTGCTGTAAATGGGAATTCTCCCGGAACATTTTCTTGTAAATTCCAACGTAATAAATCGCCCCAAGCTTGGTATTTTGGTAAGGCAACTTTCGGAATTTGAGTATGTGAAAGCGATTCTGAATGTGTGTCTATCTTAATTTCTTTATCACGTACTTTAAATGTATAAATAGGATCTTTGTATTTCTGAACTTTTTCGGCCCAGTTTAAAATGATTTCCCAATTGTATGGATCTAAATTTAATTTTACTTTTTCGAATTGTGCGATTAATAATTTGACGAAATTTATTTCGTCATTCTGAACTTGTTTCAGAATCTGATCATTATCTAGTCCAGATTTGGTAATAAATGACTTCTCGACTGCACTCGAAGTGACATCAATTAAAGATAAAATAGTTTGATGAATTCCATATAGTTTTTGAGCTACTACAACTTGTGCATCAACTTGCGCATCATAACCTCTGTTGTTTTCTGCAATTTCAGATAAATAACGGACTCTACTTGGCGGAATTACAAAGATTTTTTCAGACATTTCTTTGGTAATTTCCATACTCGATTTTAAGTCGGCATTTGTTTTTTCTACCAATTTATCCATAATACGCTTGTACAACGTATTCATTCCTGGATCGTTAAATTGTGATGCGATTGTTCCAAAAACAGGCATATCATCCATGTGTACATCCCACAGATTGTTATTGCGCATGTATTGTTTTTTTACATCGCGAATAGCATCTAAAGCACCGCGTTTATCAAATTTATTAATGGCAACTAAATCTGCAAAATCTAGCATGTCAATTTTTTCTAATTGTGTAGCAGCGCCAAATTCTGGAGTCATTACATACAAAGAAGTATCAGAATGTTCTATGATTTCTGTGTCTGATTGCCCAATACCAGAAGTTTCTAGAATAATTAAATCAAACTCAGCTGCTTTTAAAACTTGTACAGCTTCGTTTACATATTTAGACAACGCTAAGTTAGATTGACGCGTTGCCAAAGAACGCATGTATACACGCTCGTTATTAATGGCATTCATGCGAATTCTATCACCTAAAAGCGCACCACCAGTTTTTCTTTTTGATGGGTCTACTGAAATCAATCCAATCGTTTTTTCTGGAAAATCGATTAAAAAACGACGTACCAATTCGTCTACCAAAGAAGATTTACCTGCGCCGCCAGTACCAGTGATTCCTAAAACAGGTGTTTTAGAGTTTTTATTTTTAGTGTGAATTTTTTCTAAAGTACTTTTTGCAACTTCAGGAAAGTTTTCTGCCGCAGAAATGGTTCTTGCAATGCTGCCAATTTCTTTTTTTGCTAAATCATCAATGGTTACGTTTAGTTTGTCGCCAACTGCAAAATCAGAAGTCTTTACCAAGTCGTTAATCATACCTTGTAAACCCAATTCACGCCCATCATCTGGAGAATAAATACGTGTAATTCCATAGTCCATCAATTCTTTAATTTCTTCAGGAAGAATAACACCACCGCCACCACCAAAAATTTTGATATGCGTAGCGCCTTTTTCTTTTAATAAATCATACATGTATTTAAAATACTCTGTGTGCCCGCCCTGGTAAGAAGTCATTGCAATGGCATTGGCATCTTCTTGAATGGCGCAGTTTACTACCTCCTCAACACTTCTGTCGTGTCCAAGGTGAATTACTTCAACCCCAGTAGATTGAATAATTCTACGCATGATATTTATGGCAGCATCGTGCCCATCAAATAATGAAGCGGCTGTTACAATTCTAACTTTATATGTTGGTTTATAGGGTGCTATTTGTTCCATTCGAAATAATATTTTTTTAAGTGAGCGCAATTTAAGGAATTCTTAAAAAAATATTTAGATTCTTACATCATTTTTAAAAAGAATAAATTTTTGATCAAATTTTTGCTAATTGTGTATTGCTAGTTTTATTAATGGAGTTATTATTTAATTTACTATTGATAAAAATAGGTTTTAAATCATCTTTTTTATCTTAATTTTGTAGCATGTTTAAACCTAGAATCGAATTAGAGCCAGATGATTTTTATTACAATGAAGACGGCTATAAAGTATTTACAGAAAAATATCATTTAAAAAGAGGGTATTGTTGTAAAAGTGGATGCAAACACTGCCCCTATGGTTACGATAAAAAAACAGACACCTTAAAATAATTTAAATTAGTTTCTTGTTAATCAAATAATTGAGTATATTTAGTTCTCGAAAATTTAAATATGCATCGACTAAATAAATTATCAATTTACCGTAAACATCTAGAAGATAGATACCAGCGCATGATAGAAAAATCTAGTGATTACAGATATATTGATGAAACTAAAAGTGATAGAGCAGCGTTTAAAGCAATGAAAATTCGAAATAAATTAAATAGAATTAATTATTTAAATAAAGAGTTTTCTGGTATTACTTAGTGTATTTCTTATGATCTAGTGTAGGATCATAATCATTACTTGTTTTAATCGAGTGTAATTCACTTCCTGGGTTTTTTGATTTTATAAATGGAAAAAATAATTGTACATACCAAGGTTCTTTCATTTGATTCCATGCTCCAAATACTTTTGGATATTTTCTAGTAATTTTAGCAGTTCCAAATAGCACATCCCAAAGAAAAAGAAGATTTCCATAATTACCGTTTGGATTACTAATTTCGTCTTCTGAGGTTAATCCATGATGAGCAAAATGTGTTGCTGGTGTAGAGATTGTTCTTTCAATAATCCATGCAATCGGATTCATAATTTTGTGTTTGTATAAAAATTTATCCCATTTTGTTTCACTATGAGCTAATAAAATTACCACAAGTTTTACAGCTAAGTATACAATGTAAACTTGTCCCATTCCAAGATATATTAATATTGCAGAGAGCCAAATGCCAGGCATAATTGCGTAGTATAAAACGGCATTTCTATACGTTACTAAAACACCCATTTCTTCTACAACATGATGTGGTCTATGAAGCTTCCAAAATGTTTTGTTTGTATGAGAAAATCTATGCCACCAATATTGCATCATATCGTCAAAAATTAAAAAGGCAATTATTTGAATCCAAATAGATACATCAAGTAAAATATTATCAAAAGATGAAAAAAATGTTGCCATAATCCAAAAAACAATAAGAAAAATGGAAGGTTGAATTAATGTTGGTAAAATTGCCAAGCTGATAATTTCAATTGTGAAATCATTTTTAGTGCGTTTGTCATTAAAGTATAGCCCTCCAAACGCTTCTATTATCGCTAAAAAGAATAGCGTTACTGTAGGTATTAATTTGCCAATTATTTCTGGAGACATTTTACTTTTTTTAATGAATAAGCAATATCGTAAATTATAATTTTTTTCTCATACTTTTAAAATAATCAAACGCTTTTAATAAGCGGGTTCCATACCAAGAAAAGAATTCTCCATCAACCAATACAATTTTTGTATTTGGATGGAATTCTTGTAATTCTTTAATATGTTTTTCTTTAAAAGGATATGGTTCTGAAGAAAGTAAAATAACATTAACATTTGCTAATTTTGTAATGTTTACTTCAGGATAGCGTGGTTTATCAGCATAAACATTTTCTAAATTATTGATTTCTAATAAATGGTTGATGAAGTTATTGTTTCCAACTGCCATCCAAGGATTTTTCCAAATAAAATAAACAACGTTTAAAGTTTTTTTATCTTTTATAAAAGATTGAAAGTCATTTAGTTTAAAATTAATTTCTTCAATTAGTTTTGAAGCTTTATTTTGTTTAGAGAAGATGTTTCCGTATTGATCAATAAGCGATAATGTGTCTTGAATTGTGTAAATATCAGAAATATGTATTGGTGCAATCTGCTCACAAATTGAAACAATTTCTTTGGTGTTTTCTTCTTTGTTGCAAAGGATAATATCTGGTTGTAATGCTTTTATTTTATCAATATGGATGGTTTTTGTACCGCCAACAAGTGCTTTTTGTTTCTTTAAAGAAACGGGATGAACGCAAAATTTTGTAATTCCGATTATTGAATCTTCTAAACCCAAATCGACCAATAATTCGGTTTGACTAGGAACTAAAGAAATAATTCTTTTTGGAGTTTTTTCTAAATGAATTTCTCGGTTAAGTTGATCAAAAAACTGCATATTGCAACTATTTACAGTGCACTCAAAATACTTTCCATTTGCAATTGTAATTCTTCGGCTTTTTTAGCCGCAGATTCTGCAAAGTTTTCATCATTTGAAGCATAAATAATTCCACGAGAAGAATTAATTAAAAGTCCAATATTTTCTGACAATCCGTATTTACAAACATCTTGTAAGTTACCGCCTTGTGCGCCAACTCCGGGGACTAATAGAAAAGAATTCGGAACTATTTTTCTGATTTCTTTAAAATATTCTGCTTTTGTGGCGCCAACAACATACATTAAGTTTTCTGAATTTTTCCAAGATTTAGAAACCTCTAAAACCTCTTTGTAGACTTCTTTGTTATCAGTTTTTTTTGTTTGAAAATCAAAAGCACCTTCGTTAGAAGTTAATGCCAATAGAATAGTATGTTTATCTTTAAAAGCTAAAAAAGGTTCCACAGAATCTTTTCCCATGTATGGCGCTACGGTAACAGAATCAAATGCTAAATCTTCTAAAAAAGCTTTTGCATACATAGAAGAGGTATTCCCAATATCGCCACGTTTTGCGTCTGCAATTGTAAAAATATCTGAATAATTTTCGTTAATGTATTGCACTGTTTTTTCTAACGATTTCCAACCGCTAATACCGTAAGCTTCATAAAAAGCAGTATTTGGTTTGTAGGCAACACACAAATGATGTGTTGCATCAATAATTGCCTTGTTAAAGGCAAAAATAGGGTCTTCTGCTTGTAATAAGTGTGTTGGAATTTTAGTCAAATCGACATCTAAGCCAATGCATAAAAATGATTTTTTTAGATGAATTTGTTCTACTAGTTCTTGAGTTGTCATGTTGTGTGCTAATATCGTTTTGCAAAGGTACTTATTTTTGATAGTTTATTTATCTTTGTTTTTAAGTGATGCATATTTTTTATGTACCTTTTTGTAATAATTTATATTGATTATTGCCCTAAATTGAAACAGCTATTATGTTTAAGAAAAAAACTTTTTTAGTTTTAACCTTGTTAGTTTTTGCTAGCTGTAATTTTAACTCACCAACTAATTTTACAGAAAAAACACTAGAAGATTCTTTTTATGATTTAAACAATAAATCAATTGAATTAAAACAGATTTTACAGCAAAACAAAGGACAGAAGATTCTTTTTAATATATGGGCTTCTTGGTGTAAAGATTGTATTGTTGGTATGCCTGATTTAATTGCTTTTCAGAAAAAACACCCAACAGTAAAATATGTTTTTTTATCTATAGATAGAAGTATGTTTCGATGGAAAACAGCAGTAGAAAAATACAGGATAAAAGGACAGCATTTTTTTATGAAAAACGGATTAAATAGTGCTTTTGGAGATTTTCTAAATTCAAATTGGATTCCGAGGTATTTGGTGGTGAATGAAAACGGAACAATAGATTTGTTTAAAGCTAAAAAGATTACTGATAAAAGGATAGTTGAAGCCTTAAAAAAATAACGTATTTTTGCAGTGTTTAAAGCTAAAATAGTACAAATGAGAAGTAAAATTGTTGCAGGAAACTGGAAAATGAATAATGATAACAAGCAAACTAAAAGCTTGGTAAAAGGAATAAAAAAGACAATTAAAAAACTCTCTTTAGAGAATACAAGAGTTATTGTAGCTCCAACATTTGTAAACTTAAGCACAGCTATTAAAAGAGCAAAGAAATCAAAGATAGAAGTTGTTGCACAAAATATGCATCAAGCTAATAATGGCGCTTTTACTGGAGAAGTTTCTGCAGATATGTTAAAAAGTATCGATATTAAAACAGTAATTATTGGTCATTCAGAAAGAAGAATTTTGTTTGGAGAAACTGATGAAATTCTTGCTGAAAAAGTAAACTCAGCTATTGAAAATGAATTAGAAGTAATTTTTTGTTTTGGAGAACAGTTAGAAGACAGAAAATCTGAAAATCATTTTAATGTTGTGAAAAATCAATTAGAAAAAGGATTGTTTCATTTAGAATCTATCGCTTGGAATCATATAGTTTTGGCTTACGAGCCTGTTTGGGCAATCGGAACTGGAGAAACTGCAAGTCCAGAACAAGCGCAAGAAATGCACGCTTTTATTAGAAATTTATTAGAAGAAGCATACAATACGAGTATCGCAGATAATACATCAATTTTATACGGAGGAAGCGTAAAGCCTTCAAATGCAAAAGAGATTTTTTCTAAAGCAGATGTAGATGGAGGATTAATTGGTGGGGCTTCTTTAAAAGCAGAAGATTTTGCAGAAATTATTAAAGCAATTTAATGGATAATATTTATATAGAATACATTTTTGAGGTTGAACCTAAAGAACCAGCTACAGAAATTTTAATTGCAGAATTAGGGTTTGCTAGTTTTGAAAGTTTTGTAGAAAACGAAAATGGAGTTACTGCGTACATTCAAAAAGAAGATTGGAATTCAGAAATTCTAGAGCACATTACTATCCTAAATTCTGATGAATTTTCAATTAGTTTTTCAAAAAAAGAAATTGAACAAACGAATTGGAATAGTGAATGGGAAAAGAATTTTGAAGCCATTCAGGTTGATGATTTGGTGAGTATTAGAGCGCCATTTCATGACGATAAAAAATTACAATACGATATTGTCATCGAACCAAAAATGAGTTTTGGAACCGGTCATCATGAAACAACACACATGATGATTCAACATTTGTTAACATTAGATTTAGAAAATAAAGCAACTTTAGATATGGGTTGCGGAACAGGGATTTTAGCAATTTTTGCTGAAATGAAAGGTGCAAAACCATTAGACGGAATTGATATAGACAATTGGTGTTATTTAAATTCAATTGAAAATGCTGAAAGAAATAATTGCAAGCATATTTCGTTTTATGAAGGTGATGCAAGTTTGTTGAAAGATCAAAAGTATGATGTAATTATTGCAAACATCAATAGAAATATTTTGTTAGCAGATATGAAAACATACACAAATTGCCTTTTAGAGAATGGCGTTTTGTTGTTAAGTGGCTTTTATAAAGAAGATATTCCTACGATTGATGCAGAGGTTTCTAAATACGGATTGCAATTACAGAATACAATTGAAAGAAATAATTGGGTTTCTTTAAAATATTTTAAATCATAATTGTATATTTATTTTTCAAAATGAGTACAAAAGAAAAAATACAAGAAGAAGTTGATGTTCTAGAAAAGGAAGTTAATCAACATCAAATTATTTTGTTTAATGACGATGTGAATACATTCGATCATGTAATTGATTCTTTAATTGATGTTTGCGAACATACTTTAGAGCAAGCAGAGCAATGTTCTATTTTAGTACATTACAAAGGAAAATGTACTGTGAAAACAGGGGAATACAAAGATTTAGAGCCTAGATGCTCTAAGTTATTACAGTTAGGTTTATCAGCAGAATTGGTTTAATATGACAAATGTATTTTTATATTACGATTTCAATTCTTTTTTTAAAGACGCATCTGATACTTTCTCAGGAAACGATATTTGTTTTAGTGAATTAAACGCTGAACATTTTCTGATTTTTGAGAAAAATGGCGAACATTATAATTTGTATGTTTCAAAATACAAATCAAAAAAAGAAGTTGGGAAAAAGAAACCCATTATTCTTGAAATGATTATCCAAAATTACGACAAAAGCATTCCAGAACATCGTGTTGCGATAAGAAGGTATTTCGAATAAGATTAGGGCGTCCTCTCGAATTTTTATTTTTAACTTTTTAAAAAAGTTGTTGGGTGTAATCTATAAAGCAATGAAAAACCTACTTTTAAAGTAGAAAAAGACCCGCTTACGATTCTTTGTCCTTGTTTTTTTGTGTTCTTGCTCAAAAAAATAACCAAACTGTTTGCTGTAAACACCTATTTTTTTTATCTACCTAGAATAGCAGGTCAATATTTTTGATCCTTTTTATGCAGTAAAATATAATTCGTAAAAATTAATTGAAAAATAAAGTTTGCTTTGATTAAAAATCTTTTAAATAACTATTTCGAAGTTTTTTTAATTTTACAAAGTATTGATAATAAAAAAACGCATCAAAAATGATGCGTTTTTTAGTGACCATGATAGGATTCAAACCTATAACCTCTTGAGCCGTAATCAAGT